>CAVUWL010000016.1:0-795117 GCA_963745305.1 uncultured Solirubrobacterales bacterium | reverse complement strand
CTGCTTGATGCCCATGGTTTTGGGCAGGTCACGGTGATCGGTCACTCATCCGGCGGTTGGACCGCGCTGGAGCTGGCGAAGTTGGGGAGGGCAGCCGCCGTGGTGGCGCTGGCGCCCGCCGGGCTGTGGCGCAAGCAATCACCGAGGATCACCAACTGCATCCTCCGCGCGAACTGGCGCCTCGGCCGCGTGTTCGGACCGGGCGGCGCCCGGACCCTGCAGCGAAGACCGCTGCGAAGGCTGATCCTCCGCACCGTCAGCGCCAAACCCGGCGAGGTCAGCGCCGCCGTTGCGATCAAGAGCGCGCGCTCGGCGATCGCCACCGATAGTTTTCCGCGCCACTTCGCCGAGACCCGGCGCCAGCGGTTCCGCGATGGTCAGGGCATCGAGGTTCCGATCAGGGTTATCTGGGGAGCGGGGGATCGGGTCGCGATTGCCGCCAAATCTCGATTCATCGATCAGCTTCCGAGCCAGACCAAGGTCGAGACCTGGCCTGACTGCGGACACATGTTGATGTGGGACTGCCCCGATCGTCTCCTTCGAGCGATCGATGGGGCGCTTTGTGAAGCGGGCTCTTAGCTTAGTGAGTGCTGGGGACGCTGATCTTAAGTAGACCCGGCGCGGTGGACGCCATGCCCGGTATCGGCATGCCGCCGGGCGCCCTGGTTCGCGGCGACCGAGCGAACCCTGGGCTCGACGGTCAGCTCTCAAACTACGAGCAGCCGCAGGGCAGGAGAGGGGGGGTGGGGGGTGCTCAATGCACGATGCAGCTTGGGCTGCCGCCGCTGCCGTGGGGAAATGCATGGGCGAGCGCTTCGGCGATCAGGCGGCTGCGGGCCGCGTATCCCGGCGTGTTGAAGTGAATCCCATCTTCGATGAACCATGAGCTCTTGACCACCGAGGCCCAGTCAAAAATCCTCATATTGGGGTAGAGCTCGCACGCTTTTGCCAACGCCTGATCCCAGGCGCGCATGTTCTGCTCTGCGTATGGGCCGCTGGAGACTAGGGATTTGACATTGATCCACAAGACCGGCTGATTGCCGATCACCGACATCATCTGCCTAATCCGCGCCAGCTGGTTTACGGATGAGCCGACGTAGATATTTGCGGCGTCGTTGGTGCCAAGCGCCAGAACCCAGCAACCGCGATAGCCTTCGTTTTTCCAGGCTTCGGCAACTTCGCGGGCATTAGCCTGTCCTTCGAATCTCTCAACTATGGAACGGGCTCCGGAGATCTCGAAGTGCTGAGTGCCGGCGCCGACCCGAGCGTACTGGGCGCTGATCCGCTGGTTGGGATTTGGAAGGTATTCGGGGGAAATGAGTCCCTCTGAGGTTGAATCACCGATGTGGATCACCGCGCGGCATGAGGTGCGCTGGGAGGACGCCGCGTAGGCCGCGCTTGCCATTTTGGGTATCGGTACGGAGACGGTCTTGGAGATGTCGTGCCCGAGCGCGGCGGGTGGGGTGCCTGTGAAGCCGGAGCCGACCCCAGCAAGTCCCGCGCAGGCAATCACAACCACGGTGGCACCACCGGTCAGGGCCACCCAGCCAGCTCGAGGGATTCGCTCCATGCGCCATGAACCCGATCTGACCTGGCGCCAGAGCCGCGCCAGGGCGCCGTGGCGAACAGGCTCCTCGACGAATCGCCACGAAAGCGCAGCCACCGCGAGCGTCGCGCCCACCTGCAGTGCATCTCGAAAGAGGTCGGTCCCGTGGACACCGGTCGGCGTGGTGAGAACGATGATCGGGTAGTGCCACAGGTAGATGCCGTAGGAGCGCACCCCGATCCAGCGCAGCGGCGACCAGCCGAGGATCGGGCCCAGCCTGCAGGCGGGGTGCACAAGCGCGGCGATGACGAGCACAGTCGCCGCGGAGAGCAGCACGAATCCTCCCTGATATATGAACGGCGAGTACTGGTTGGTGCGCCAGATCAGCAGACCGATCACCGCCAGCCCGGCGATGCCAAGGCCATCCATCGTGATCCGGGCGCTCGACCGTATCCTCGACCGCAGCTGGCGGCTAGGCCACACCATCGCCAGCGCGGCACCGGCGAGGAGCTCAAAGGCACGCGTGTCGGTGCCGTAGTAAACCCGCGAGGGGTCGAGACTCGGGTGGTACAGAACCGCCATCGCAATCGCTGAGGCAAACGCGACCAGCAGGGTTGCGCCGGCCAGTCGCGGTCGGATTCCGGAGGGATTTCGCGAGTCGCTTACGAGGCGTAGTCCAAGCAGAAGGAGGAAGGGCCAGATGATGTAGAACTGCTCCTCGACCGCCAGTGACCAGAGGTGGTTCAACGGTGAGGCTGGACCGAATCGGGCGAAGTAGGAGATGTGCTGGAAGATCAGCCACCAGTTGCTCACGTACAGCGCCGCCGCCGCGACGGCTTCCCTGAAATTCGGTGGCTGCGACGGTCCGAACACGGTGACCCAGGCCACAACCACTGCGAGCATCACAAACAGAGCGGGTAGTAAGCGCCGCGCTCTAGCAAGCCAGAAGCTGAGGATCCGGATGCCGCCGGTGCGAGAAAGCTGCGCGAGCAGCAGGTCGGTGATCAGGTAACCGCTCAGGGTAAAAAACACGCCCACCCCGAGCAGCCCGCCAGGAGCCCAGCCAAATTCGAGGTGAAAGGCAATCACGGCCAGCACGGCAATCGCACGCAGACCGTCGAGTCCGGGCATGTAGCGCTGGCCGCGCTTGACAGGTTCAGGCATGGCGGGAGCCACATGGTAGGTGGGGCGCTCCCGGCAGCCCGGCCCAGATCACCTCTGCAGGCCCGCGGTCTGGACGGATTCGCGAGGTGTCAGATGAGCCCTCTGACCTAGGCTGGCTCAGTGGCTACGCCCGCTCTACCTCGTTGCTCAGCAGAAGTCACCAGCTCAAGCCGCTCCGCCTGACCCAGCGGCCATATGAAAGCGCTGGATTCAGCGAAACGGGCTACGTGGGGTACCCCTGGATGACGCCTCGGACTGGCGCCTGGCTGGGGTTGACCATTAGCACGCCGATAGCATCTCCCTGCTGTGGTCGAGCCGATCCTGATTCTCAGCGGAGCACCCGGCGCTGGAAAGACCACGACCGCACGCCTGGTCGCTGCCAGGTTCGAGCGTGCAGTTCACCTTGAGTCGGACTCGTTCTTTCATTTCATTCGCTCTGGCTATGTCGAGCCGTGGAGACCGCATTCGCACGAGCAGAACACAACCGTCATGCAAATC
Organism: uncultured Solirubrobacterales bacterium; assembly: GCA_963745305.1. Classification (GTDB taxonomy): domain Bacteria; phylum Actinomycetota; class Thermoleophilia; order Solirubrobacterales; family 70-9; genus CAVUWL01. The sequence continues at coordinate 791,909 of CAVUWL010000016.1, read as the reverse complement.
GCCGCCGCCGCCGCCGCCGCTTACGCAGCGGCCGGTTATTTCACGATCATCGATGGGATCATCAGCCCGCGCTGGTTTTTTGAGCCGCTGTTCGACGCTCTTCGGTCAGCCGGCCACGCGGTCGCTTATGCGGTGCTCCGAGCGCCGCTATCGGTGTGCGTCGAGCGGGCAGCTGGCCGCGACGGCGAACGATCGATAGATCCTGGCGTGATCGAGCAGCTGTGGCGAGACTTCACGGATCTCGGTGAGCTGGAGCAAAATGCCCTCGACTGCGGCGGGAGAAGCGCCGAGCAGGTAGCCGACCTGCTGAGGCGGCGGTTGGCTAAGGGGCTGCTCACGGTATGAGTGATCACCGCCTCACTGCATTTGTAGCCCGCGTCATCACCAGCCGCATGCCCGCTCAAAGCGACCCACTCCGAGGAGCTCAGCTGCCGTCGGTCGGGCTCCTTTACCCCTCGCATCCTCAGCATGGGCCTTCGTTTAGGTCAATCCCTGCAGCACAGCGCTCCGGCCTGCGATGAGAAAGGGTCGGGGCGAGCCGCTGCTGCTGATTCATGGCCTCGGCGGCTCGGCGCGGATCTGGACGCCCATAATCGATCTAGTGGCCGCTGAACGAGACACCATCGCCCTCGATCTGCCCGGATTCGGCGACGCGCCGGCGCTTCCAGAGGGAATTGAGCCAACCCCGGCCAATCTTGCCGCGGCACTGCGCCGCGCCTGCAAAGAGCTGGGGGTCGAGCGTCCCCACGTTGCCGGCAACTCGCTTGGGGGCTGGATCGGGCTCGAAATGGGCCGGGCGGGATGGGCCGCTTCGGTGACGGCGCTCTCGCCTGCGGGATTGTGGCAGCGCCCGCTGGGCGATCGCCGTTTCGACTCGCGTCGCTGGGCGCGACGCCTGCGCCCGCTCGTTTCGGCAGCTCTGCGGACGCGTCGGGCCCGCAGCGCGATGCTCGCCACCTTTGCCGCAAGGCCTGAGCGGATTCCCTCCGTCGACGGGCGTGCGCTGGTGTTGGGCTGGATCGACTCAGTCGGATACGACGCGGCGAATCGGGCGATGCGAACCCATGTCTTCGATCCAGTTGGTTACCCCGAGATCCCCGTCACCCTCGCCTGGGCCGAGCTTGACCGGATCGTCACCCCGCCACGGCCCGAGCGCCGCCCCGTTGGTGCCCAATACCTCGTCCTGCCGGGGGTCGGCCATACGCCGACCTGGGACGATCCAAAACTTATCGCCGCCACCCTGCTGAGGGGCAGCGCCGTTTCCTCGCTCATCTCAGCTCGGAGGTCACCCGCGGGATAGGGTCAGACTCAGGCCGTCGCGCTTGCAACCTGCGGGCGCTGCAGCGAGGCCCAGAGGTGGACGGTGGCGTAGGCACGGTAGGGACGCCATCGCCGTGCAAGGCGCCCTGCACTCGCTGGGCTACCATCCTCGCCGAGTTGCTGCAGAGCGTGTCGGACGCCGAGATCGCCCGGCAGAAACGCGTCGGGATCACGCAGAGCGCGCATCGCTATGTAGTCGGCGGTCCACGGCCCTATGCCCGGGAGTGACAACAGTTGCCTCCGCGTCTCTTCTCGATCGGCACCGCAGTCGAGGGTTATGTCGCCGTTGGAAAGCGAAGTTGCCAATCCCAACAGGGCGCTGCGACGCGCGAGCGGCATCCCGAGGCCGCCAGGGTCCGCGCCAGCTAGCGCCTCGACGGACGGAAACGCGTGGGTGACGCCACCGAGGGGGCGCTGGAGGCGGTCTCCATGTGCGCCGACCAATCGTCCGGCGAGCGTTCCGGCGCCCCGCAAGGAGATCTGCTGGCCAAGGACAGCTCGGATCGCGAGCTCTCCACCATCGACGTGTCCAGGCACCCGCCGTCCCGGCACGCTATTAACCATGGGCCCAATCAGCCGGTCCCCGCCGAGCACAGCCGCGACGCTGTCGGGGTCGGAGTCGAGATCGAGCAGAGCTCGTGAGCGCTGCATTGCGACGGAGAGATCGCGGAGGTCCTCGAGCCAGTACCGAGCCTGAACGTGGCCCTCTGCCGCGCGCAGCTCGACCGAACCATTTGCGTTCGGAAGGCGCAGACTGCGGCGAAATGCCCCATCGACCACATCCTCCACAGTCGGCACAGCGCGTAATCCGAGAAAGGCGATCAGACCCCCGGCGTCAAACGGAGCACGGAATGGGAGCCGCAGGGTCAGTACACCGCTGTCACCGGAGCGCCCATCTCGCCTGGCGCGGGCGCGGAGGGCACTCGGCGTCATCGCAAAGACCTCTTGGATCGTTGCATTGAACTGCCTTACGCTCTGAAAGCCGGCTCCAAATGCCACCTCGGTGATCGACAGCGGCGTCGTCTCGATCAGGATTCGAGCCGTTTGCGCGCGCTGCGCGCGGGCGAGCTCGAGCGGCCCTGCCCCCACAACGGCGATCAGCTGGCGGCGGAGGTGGCGCTCGGTGTACCCGAGGCGCTTGGCGAGGCCGCTGACTCCGTCGCGATCGACCACTCCGTCGGCTATCAGTCGCATCGCCCGGCCCACCAGGTCGGCACGAAGGTCCCACTCCGGAGAACCGGGTGTGGCGTCGGGCCGACAGCGCTTACAGGCGCGAAAGCCGGCGCTTTGAGCCGATGCAGCGGTGGCGAAGAAGGCCACGTTCTCGCGCTTTGGCGTGCGAGCCGGACAGCTTGGGCGACAGTAGATCCCGGTCGTCTTTACTCCGCAGAAGACCCATCCGTCAAAGCGAGGATCACAGGCCTCGATGGCCCGCCAGAGTTGGTCTGAATCAACGAACACCGCTGCACAGTCCCACACCTTGCGCTGGGCGTCTAGCGGGAATCGGACCTAAAGATCAAGCCGTGCAGAGACCGAAACGTGGCGGCAGTGCAGCTCAATGGTTGGGCGGCACACACTCGGCGCGAGACCGGTTTCGCGGCCGCTCATCCGCGCAGCCGAGTGGCAAAGAACGAGAGGATCTCATCGCGGGCCGCCAGCGTCGGCTGACCCTCTTCGTCGATCAGATGGGCGGTGACTACACTGTGCGGACTGGCCACCACCTGCTCAAAGAACGGCGGTGGGTCGGGGTTGGCGGCGCTGTCGGGGAGTTCACGTGCAACGAAGCGCTCCCCGAGTGCCTCTGAGTAGGCCGCGAATCTCTGGGCTTTGCAGAACCGGTCTCCCTTGAAGCGGTATGCCATCACCGTCAACCCCTCACGCTCGAGGCGTTCTCGAACCTCGGTCAGCTCCTCCGGAGCGATGTGCAACCCGGCGGGATCGTCGAGCGGCAGTGCGGGCTGAGCCAGCACCGGTGCCAGCATTGAGGGCTCGAGCATCATCGTCAGCGCGAAGTTGCCCGTGAAGCACATCCCGATCGCGCCGACGCCGGGGCCGCCGCAGTCCCCGTGAGCCATTTTCGCGAGCGAGCGTAGCCAGGTGGTCACTGGGCTCGATTCGTTTGCCGCGAAGGCACGAAACTCCGCGCTGAGGCAGGCTCTTTGGAACACGGTGATTCCCTCCTTGGCCTCGGGCACAGAGCCGTCGCGGCCGAACAGCGAGGGCATGTAGACCGTGAATCCGGCGTCCCTGACCCAGCGACTGAAGCGAGCCACGTGCGGGCTGATGCCCGGCATCTCGGCCATCACGATCACCGCCGGCCCGCTGCCGGCGACGTGGACCATCTTCGTCACCGTGTCGATGGTGATCGGGCGGTGATCGAAGTCCTCGAGGGGATCATCGTGGTCTGGATCCGGTTTTGGCACCCCTAGTTCTCTCAATCGGCTCGATCTGAGTGAACCCAACAAGGACCCGGCCGCTAGGCGGAGCCGGCCAATAGGAAGCGACGCAGCGATCGGCGTGCGGAGGGAAGGCGGCGACCGGCATCCAGCTCGCGGATCGCGATCTCGGCAGTCATCGCCGCGAGCAATTGTGAGGCCGCAGTTGCCTCGGGCCAATTCATCGCCTTGAAGCTCGGAATGGCGCTGGAAGCGAAGCGCTCGTGGCGAACCGCCATCGAGGCTGCGAGGTCGGGATTCGAGCGCGCCTCGAGCGCGAGCGCCTTGACCGCACGATCCTCAAGGCAGGTGTCGAGGTATGCCTCGGCACCGCGCACGATCCGCTCTGCGCCCGGGGGTACCCCATTGGTTGCCCGCGCGACGGCGCTCTGCACGCGGGCATGAAAGCGTGCATGGACGGCGTCGACAAAGGCCTCCCGATTGTCGAAATGCACGTAGAACGTGCCCTTAGCAACGCCCGCCTCGGCGACCACTCGGTTGACGCTGAGACCGGCGAGACCGTGGTTCTCGGCGACGTGAACGCCCGCGTCGAGCAGTGACTCGCGGGTCCGCGTTCCTGCCGCCGTGACGGCTTCTGCGACCATATTAAGGAGGGTATATGACCGATCGGTCAGTGAAACATGACCGATCGGTCATGTATTTGCTAGGGTGCGGACCGCCATGGCGCTGCTGCAGACCTCGGCGGTGCCCATTGCTTATGACGAACGGGGCAGCGGGAACCCAATCATCTTGCTGAGCAGCGGCGCCCATGATCGCCACGACTATGACGAGCTGCGCGCCCTGATCCCCGCCCGTTTTCGCTCGATTGCTCCGGATTGGCCAGCGCACGGGGAAACGCCCGCCCTGGAAGGTCCCACGACGGCGATGCGCTTCGCCGATTTGGCCGAAGAGCTGGTGGAGAAGCTGGCGCCAGCGGGGGCCGTGGTGGTCGGCAACTCGGTCGGTGGCTTCGCCGCCGCTCGCCTGGCGATTCGCCGGCCAACCTTGGTCAGGGGCCTGGTTCTAATCGACAGCGGCGGCTTTGCGGGACACCCACTCAGGGAGCGCGCCTTCTGCGCGCTGATGGGTCGACCCCGCTTCCTGCGCGCCATCTACCCCAGATTCGCCAACTTCTACATGCGCCCGCGCAGTGACGCTGATCGTCGCGTGCGTGACGTCGGCGTGGCGACGACCCGCGAAGATCCCGGACGGCGCGCGGTCAGCCAGCTTTGGCGCAGTTTCGCCTCCCCTCAACACGATCTGCGCGCCGCAGCAGCCTCGATCACATCTCCCACGCTCTTGGTGTGGGGGAGCCGGGACCCCGTGATCCCGCTGCGGATCGGCCGTCGGGCCGAGGCGCTGATCCCCGCCGCACGACTGATCACCCTTGACACAGGGCACGTCCCACAGGTCAGTGACCCCGAGGGCTTTGCCGCGGAGCTCGTACCTTTTGCCGATGCTGCCTTTGCCGGCACCGCGAGCGAGGGATTGTGAACCAGCAACCAGCGGCGCTCCCATCAAGGGCGCTCCTGATCGATAAGGCGCTCTGGCGAAACGATCGAGCGCGACCGTAGGCGGGCATGCCCAGTCACGAGGAAGGGCGATACATGCGGCGACTCGCGCCTTTGAGTTGGGCCTCGTCGAAGGGATCGGACAGCCGCCACCCTGGCCTGGCTTGAGCATTTCCTGAGGAGGATTTGGGGCGTGATCTGCTCCGCCAAGCTGGCCCGGAGGGTTGGCTCGCCCGTTGACCCGACCCCCCCACAAAGCTAGCCTGAATGACGATGGGTGTCCCGTCCACAAGCCGACCTTGCCGTGCCCGGCTCGGTGGCGTTTCAGCAGTCGAGGCGTGGCCGCGGCTGGCACGCAACGGCGCGGCCGTTGCCCTAATTTCGATCGCCGCGGCAGCGATATCGGCGCCGCCAGCATCCGCAAAGGCGTCGATCGGATACGCCGACCCCGCCCATTACATCGCCAGCTGGCAGCAGCGCGCCAAGGGCTGTGGGGGCTTCCTCAGTCCTCAGTTCACCAACTGGCTGACCTACGCGCACGCGACCGTCGGTGCGCACTGGCTTGTTCGAGTGAGCCAGCCGAGCCTCTGCTCGCAAGCGAAGCAGTTGGGGAAGAAGCTCCTGCTCAGCGCTCCCGCCAGCGATGGGGCGACGATTTCCAAGGTCGAGATGCAGAGATATGCGCTCCTCTTCGGGCAACAAGGTAGGACCGACGATCTGCTCACTCCCACAGACGGGGGTCCCCCGGGTTGGCGCTGCTACGCGCTGCCAAGCGAGTGGGGTGAGAGCGCCTGGGGATTCGCCGAATCAGAAGGGGGCTCCGGTCGGCCCGAATCGGGAGCATTCGGCTCCGCAAGCGGAGCAGCCGCGGGGGCTGGATTCTGTGTGGCTGGCGCACATGCTGGCGCACAAGGTCGCTGGGACGGCGGCAGCTTCTTTTCCTGGGCGCCAAATCCGACCGACTGCGTGACGGACTACGAGCTTAGAAGACCTCCCGAAATCGGCCTTGAACCCGACCCCGATAACTACTACGTCTCCTACGATGAAGCACAGATCTGGGGGAGCTATGAAAATTTTCCCTGCCTTGGTTCGGGCATAGTGGGCCAAACGACAGCCGCACAGACGAACGCCAGGAGGTGAAGAATGCGCTGCCCACGCCGATCCCCAAAGAGGGATCGCTACTAAAGCTGCCGAGTGAGCGCCACGCCACGCCTGGAGATGGAGCCAGCAGCGGGCTGCGCGATCCGCGTGCGCCTGTTGGCATCGAGTGAGATCGCCAGCCGCCCCCCTTCCCGGTGCCAATCGAAGGATCTCCCGTTGGATTTATACGGCCCGTCGGCGAATCGACGCTCAGCGATCGCTGGACCCCCGATCGGGGTGCATATGGTTCGGCAGATGGTCGCCTCCTCGCTATAGCTGCGGCTGAAGATCTCGAGGCGATTAGTTTGGGGCACCAGCGCTGTCTTAGATCTGAAATCAACGTCGGCCCGAGCGCGGCGGGCCCAAGATTGAGAGGAAACTGATGGGAAACTTAGTCGTAACCGAGTTCATTAGCTTGGACGGGGTTTTCGAGGAGCCTCGCTGGACATTTGAGTTCAACCGCGGAGAGGAGGGCGACGCTTTCAAGGCCGATGAGCTGAGGGCAGCTGACGCGCAACTTCTCGGCAGGGTCACCTATCAGGGCTTCGCTCAAGCATGGCCCTCGATGGGCGGTGACTGGTTCGGCGAAAAGATGAACGCGATGCCCAAGTATGTAGTTTCGACAACACTCACAGATGAGGCCGCGGACTGGACCAACTCGACCGTGATTCGGACTGACATCGCCGCCCAGATTTCAGGGCTAAAGGACGAGGTAGCGGGAGATATCCTCGTCGCCGGCAGCGCTCATTTGGTGCGCACGCTGACCGAGCACGATTTGGTCGACGAGTACCGGCTAATGGTCTTTCCGATCCTGCTCGGCGTCGGCAAGTTGCTGTTTGATCAGGGCAGCACCCGCACCGCGCTGCGGCTGCTCGAGCACAGACCGGTTGGCCCTGACGGGATCATTGTTCTCAGGTACGAGCCGGTGCGATGAGCCTGATCGTCTCGGCATCGTCCCGGTTGCGCCTGGCTCAGAGAGACATGGGGACAAAACGTCCTGAACGCGACGGGCGGAGATCGAACCCGTTTGGGTAGTGGCGATCGCGGCCGTTGACTGGACCGGAAATGTCGGGAAGACTCGGCGTGTGCTCAGCCTGCCGATCTCCGCTAGGCATCGCCTTCGTCCCCTGCGGGAAACGGACGCGATTGAGCTCCATGCGTTGATAGAGCGCAATCGCTCACACCTCGGCTGCTGGCTGCCCTGGGCTAGCGGCCAGACACTCGAGGACACCGAGGTCTTCATTGGGAAATCACTGCGACAGCTGGTTCAAAACAATGGACTTCAAGCGGCCATCCTTGAGCGAGAAGAGATCATTGGAGTGGTTGGCTATCACGGCGTGGATTGGGCAAGTCGCTCCACCAGTCTCGGTTACTGGCTCGATCAAGACCATCAGGGTGAGGGTACGATGACCAAGGCAGTGCGCGCCCTCGTTGATCTCGCGATCTGGGACTGGGAGCTCAATCGCATCGAAATCCGCGCCGCCGTTGAGAACCGGCGCAGTCGGGCAATTCCCGAGCGGCTGGGGTTTCGCGAGGAGGCAAGGTTGCGGGAAGCTGAGCGGGTTGGGGATCGCAATCTCGACATGGTTGTATACGCGACCCTGGCGCCACACTGGAGCGCGCCGAAGGGATGATTGTTTCTCCCGGCAACCCAGAGGGCTGCAGATCAGCGCCGGCTCGCGCCCAGACCTCGGCTGGCCATCGAGGGCCTGGGTGGGCTGTCGATCGTGTCGGCAGGAATTCCAGCTGAAGCTGGCGACTAGGGACGATCGATATAGCGCGCGAAATGGTGTGAAGCGATGATCAGGCCGGCGTTTAGATAGAGCCGATGGGCGTCGGAGCGCTCGATTCCGACGCCAGAATCAAGGTGCAATTGCTCGCAGCCAAGTCGTCCACCCTCCTCGACAAGCCATTCGAGCAAGTCCCGCCCATGGCCGCGGCGCCTGGCCTGGGGAAGCGTTGAGAGATCATCGAGGTAGAGGTAGCGGCCCCAGGCAAGGCTGTGTCCGATGCGGAATCCGCCCACAGCTACGGCGTGGGCAAGTCCCTCCTCAAACGCTCCAACGAGCCGGTAGCCCTCCTGGCGCTGCACCTCGTCAATATGGTTCGCGAAGGACACCTCGTCGGCGAGCTCGGTGCGCAATGCCTGGATGGCGGGAAAGGCGAGGCCGCTGTCGGGAGGAATGATCTCGCGAATCATCTGGCGATGCTCCTCGATTCACCGGATGGCACAAGCTAGCCACGGCTAATCGCGGGGTATCTAGACTCAGGTGAGGTGAGTGATCCCTACACAGCTCCCGATTTTCCCGCGGCGGCCTTGATCACGATCGACACCCAGCGCGACGCCTTAGACGGCGGCCCGATGGAGGTGGCCGGGACCTCTGCGGTGCTCGAGCCGATCCGGGTGCTGTTGACCGCGTTTCGGAAGGCGAGCCGGCCAATCGTTCATGTCGTGCGTCTCTACGAGGCCGATGGAGGCAATGTGGACCTCTGCCGCCGACGCTCTGTAGAGGATGGAGCGCGCATGCTGGTGAGCGCTTCGCAAGGCTCCCAGCTTGCCCGACAGCTTCTGCCCGCGCCCGATCTGGTGCTCGATCACGAGTTGCTGCTTGCCGGCAAGGTCCAGGGCCTGGGTTCACAGGAGGCCGTCATCTACAAGCCACGCTGGGGTGCCTTCTATAACACTCCCCTCGAGAGCCATCTGCGCGAGCAGGAGGTGACCACGTTGGTCATTTGCGGCTGTAACTTTCCCAACTGCCCGCGCACATCGATATATGAGGCAAGCGAGCGTGACTTCCGGATCGTGCTTGTCCGTGATGCAATTTCGGGCCTATATGAGCGTGGCGAGAGCGAGCTCAAAAACATCGGGGTTCGGCTGATGAATGCGATCGAGGTCGCGGTCGCAATCGCTGCACCCAGCGGTTAGTGACCCAATTCGCCACCGCCGAGTTCGATCCACTCGGAATCTTGTTGGTGTTTCCGCGGGGTCGGTGGATTCAGCAGGGGCCCCAAGGCGGTTGCTTGAGCTTTACTCGGATTGCTGGGCGAAGGCGATTGCCTCCAGGGCCGCAGCGGTGGCCTGTTTGGAGGCATCGACGTGAGGCATCCGCACGTGTGGCGTCGGGATTCGACCGAGCGCGTGAAGGGCAGCCTTGATCACCGCCGGACTGGGCTCTGCGAAAAGCGCTCGCACCAGCGGCAACAAATTTTCGGCATGAGCTCGACCCTCGGCCAGCGCGCCGCCCAGGCCACAATCGATCATCTCGACGAAACGCCTCGTGCAGAGATGGGCCGAGGCAGCGATAGCTCCGCTGCCACCCATCACAGTCAGGGGGAAGAGAAAAGGGTCATCGCCCCCGAGAACCGCAAAGCTGTCCCTTGCTCCGGCGAGCAGAATGAGGGTGTCGAGGTCAATTCCCCCCACCGCCTGCTTTACGCCCGCGATCCCGGCGATCCCGGCCAGCTCCAGCAGCGACTCAGCTCCAAGGCCCTGGCCGGTCCGGTAGGGAATGTTGTAGATGAGGACGGGCACTGGCGATCGCTCCGCAACAGCCCGAAAGTGCGCAACGATTGCAGCTTCGGTTGGGCGAATGTAGTAGGGCACCACGGCAAGTGAGGCACATACCTCGGCCAGATCCCCTAGCGCTTCATGGCGCTCGATCGTGGTGCGGGTGTCGTTTGTCCCGGCCCCCACAATCAGGGTCGCCCCCCGCTTACCGCAGATTCGGGCGCAGGTGCCTACGACCGCATCGCGCTCCCTGGGATCGAGCGAGGTTGGCTCGCCGGTGGTGGCGAGGGCAACGATTCCACGAGCGCCCGCGTCGAGTACCTCCTCGGTGAGTGATTCGAGCGCCTCCAAATCAACCTCTCGGCTCTCATCGAACGGCGTTACAAGGGGGACGAATACCCCCGTGGGTCGAAACTCATCTGCCATCTGCCCGATGCTAGTTGTAGGAGGGGTTTGGGGTCAGGTGCCCGGGGGTGGACTCAAGCATGAGACCGGCGGCGCGGTGGGTTCAGCGATACCAGTATCGCGGGATCGCTTCGGGGATCCAATCGTCCGTCGCTGGGGAGCGACTGCGGGTTGCTGGGTCCGGGGACCTACGCACGATGGCGCCACGGTAGTGCCGGTATCAGCGGGGAGCAGGAAGATCTTGCCTGGTTACAGAAGCCCGTTGATTGTTTCCGTTTCAGGCCCACGTCGATTGCAGCCACCTCTGATTGATCTGTCCCACTGGCGAAACCTCATGGGTCAATCCAGCAGGCTGACCTGACGCAGGATCGAGACCGAGTCCGAATAGACATCCTTGCGTTTTATGAGTCCGTTCTCAAACGGGATCGAATCGATTCCATCCCAGCTCACGGTCCGTCCGCTGGGCGGTGCGGTCAGCTCGCCACGGTGCATGGGGCGGGAGTGGGTTGCGGTCGCCGTCCACTCCTGCACGACCAGTCCCTCCCTCACGTAGAGCCGGCGGGTCGCGAACCGCATGTCAGGCCAGCTCTCAAAGATATTGGCGATGTGCTCGCGCACTGCTTCGCCCTCAGCGGACTCCCCGGCCGTGTGGTTGGCGAACACCATGTCGGCGGCGTGCATTGCCACGATCGCGTTGAGGTCCTGAGAGTTCCACGCGTCGTTGTAGCGCTCGATCTTCTCAGTCAGAGCCTCGATTCCGTCGGGGTCGATCACAGGGTTAATGTATCGCCCCTAGGTGGGTCGTGAGGCGGGGCCGTAGTTTGCAGCTGAACCAGTCTCAGGCAAATGACGGCGGTTCGTATCTGCCCTCGGGATGCACGCCGATCAAAAGTGCGGTGACCGGGGCATCGGAGCGATTGAGAATGGTACGGCTGGCCGGAGGCTCAATCGAGGCAAAGGTGCCGGCTGGCGCTGGGTGATCTTCCCCGGCAATCTGCAGTGTTGCCTCGCCCTCGAGGACGATGTAGAGCTCGAGCTGTCCCGTTCCGTTCTCATCGTGCTCGGGAATCTTTCCCCCGGGAGCGATTTCCACCAGGTTGAACCCGAAGGCAGAGGTGCCAAGTGCCTTGCGCGCCAATCGCCAGGTTGAATCACCCGAGCCCTCCATTGCCTCGAACTCATCGCGGTGCTTGATCGTAAAGTCGTCGCTCATAAATAAATCTCCCCTCGGGCTAGGCATGATCGCTTCAATCTGCTGCGAGCACATTCTTGCCAATCTCGCTTTTCGGTGCTGGCGCGTAGCTCTCCGCCTCGTGGTGCGGCGCTTGACCCAGCGAACTTGCTAATTCGGTGCCGTCGACAAGCGCGGTTTCAACTCGGACCAGAGCCAAGGGTCGGGACGTCGGCCAAACGGGAAGCTATCCCGGCGCCCAAGCAGGTGCTGCGTCCCGCCGCAGAGGTAGGCGGAGCCGGATATCGCGCCTGGACTATCTTTTTCATGCTCAGCGACGGCACACGAAGATCGAAGGCCACTGCTAGGTGGGTCCTCGGAGTGAGGTGGAAGTCTGAAGACCGTCGATTCGGTGTTTTCGGATACGCCGGTCGTTAGTGTCTCACCTGATTTGGCGGCAAGTAGGGCACCTGGTCAATACGCAGAGCCATCAGCTCCCGACGGTCTCGACCGTCCGGTAGTCGGCCAAAAATGAGAGGAACGTTGCGCAGTAGGTGACAACCAAGACCGCTTGCGAGCGAATAACACGAAGAGGAAGAACGTCCCACCCGGGACGCTTGCATCACTGAACGCGACTCTAAGGGGCCCCCAGTCTTCAGTGCACTCGGCAACGATTTCGCCAGCTTTTTCTCAGCCGATGGAACCGTTGCTCCCCGCTTGTAGAAACACGGTGGCAAGCGGTCCGACCTTCTCGATCCCTTCTGCTCCGCATCGATGAGCTTTTGAGCGGTGAGACCCTCACCGTTGGGATGATGCATTGATGCGAGTAGAACCTGTGAGCAGCGGGCAGGGGCCAGCTCGCGCTGTGATCGTTGGCGCCGGCATCGCTGGCCTCTCTCTCAGCCACGGGCTCGCCCGACTGGGCTATGGGGTGCGGGTGCTGGAGCGAGGTACCGAGCTAAGGGCGGAAGGAGCGGGCCTGACCTTGTGGCCCAACGCCGTGCATGCGCTCCGCTCCCTTGGCCTTGACAACGCTGTCGAGGAGCGGGCCCACACGCTCGCCAAGGCCGCGACTGTGACGCCAGCGGGAGAGACGGTGGCGGAGGTCCCTCTGGATCGCATCGCCGAGCGTTTTGGCCGGCTTCTCAGCATCCACCGCGGTGATCTCTTGCAGGGACTGTTGGAACAATCAGCCTGCAGCGTCGAGTTCGGCGCCGAGGTGTGCTTGGACGACGGAACTCTTCAGGTTCACGGGGAGCCACTCGAGGGCGACCTCATCGTCGGGGCCGATGGGATTCGCTCGACCGTTCGGGAGGCGATTGCCCCTGGTATCTTTCCTCGCCCCGCCGGTTACGGTGCCTGGCGCGGCGTCGCTGATACTGGCAAAATGACCCCAGACGGTGCCACTGAGGCGATTGGCCGGGGCCGGCGTTTCGGCCTCGTTCCCCTTAGCGGTGGTCGTACATATTGGTTCGCAGTAACTGTCGATTGCAGCGATGGAGAGCTCGAGCACACCTTTGCCGACTGGCATCGACCCATCGGCGAGGTGCTTGCCGCGACCTCCAAGGCCGATCGCTCCTACCTACCCCTAAGCGACTTGCCTTCGCTGCCCCGCCGGCATTACGACCGAGCTGTCCTGGTCGGCGATGCTGCGCACGCAATGACCCCCAACCTCGGTCAGGGTGCGGCACAGGCGCTGCGCGATGTGGCGGTACTTTGCTCTGAGCTCGCCGGAAGGCCTTTGAGCGAGGCGTTGGCCTCCTACCAGAGTCGGCGCAAGCGACGGGCCGAGCGGGTTGTCAGGCAGTCACGAGCCGTCGGGCGAATCGCGCAGGCCTCCAATCCGCTGGCTGTCGGTCTACGGGATCTACTGGCACGCAAGACGCCCACGGCGCTCGCGGTCCACCAGTTCGGGCAGATCCTTCGAACCTGATCAGCTGCGTTGTTCGAACGGCTGGACGGTCCTTTAGCCAAACTGCGGCCAATGCATTCAGGCAAAGCCGACTTGGACCACTCTTGAAACCGCGAAGCTATCCGCCAGCTCGGATATCTCGCCGGTGGTTCCGGTGGGGTCGTCGTTATTTCGGATCACCAGCGGCGTCATCGAAACCGTCGACTCGCGTTGACAGGATCGCTAACCATCTGTAGAGTGGCCATCCACCGGAGCCTGGGAGTTCCGGGCTGGGGAGCCAAGGGCAGGGAACGAAGGGCAGGGAGAGCTTTGTGATCGCACAGGAAAGGGACCAAGATATCGCCAACCGCATCGCGACTGGCTGCAATGCGCGGCGGGGCCGTTGCTTGGCCGTTACCTCACAGCGATTGGTGATCCTACGCCCGAGCTGTAGTTCGAGAGGACGGCTCCTCACTGAGGAGCCGCCGTGTGCTTTCCTGGCTTGCCGCTCGGAGGAACACTAGGTGATCTGGCAGTCAGAGTCGGGCGCAGCCACAGGGCGCTCCAAGTTGACTCGCTTTCAACCCATCAGGTTCACGATCTATGGGCTGCTCGCACTCTGCGCTTCATTTGTGCCCTTCGCCCTTGTTACCCCCCCCGCTCTTGGTAATAGCCACGTTTTTACGACGACATTCGGCTCCGCAACTTCAAACCCGGCGAATCCGTATCCGCTCTCAAACCCTAGTGATGTCGCAGTCGATCTAGCGAACCACGATATCTATGTGGCTGACACGGGAGCGCATCGCATCGAGAAATTCGACGCGTCTGGGCACCTCCTCCTCATCTTCGGCGAAGAAGTCAACAAGACACAGGTCATAGCCAAAGGCCCCGCGGCTCAGCGAAACATTTGCGACCCCTCGGTCGACGAATGTCAGGAGGGCACCGCAAGCTTTACTCCTGGCGGTTTTGACGAGCCGACCTTCGTTGCCGTCGATAACTCCATCGGCCCTTCAGCGGGCGATGTGTACGTGGGAGATACTGGCGGCAACGGCCTTGTATCCAAGTTCGAACCCTCGGGACAACTGATCGCCGACTGGGGTGAAGGTGGACAGCTGATCCGAACCAATGGAATCAATGGCATCGCGGTTAACCCCGCCGGCGACTTCATCGTGATGAGCGGAACGTTTGAATACAAGATATCGAGGTACAGCCAGGGTGGCACGCTCCTCAGCGAATTTGGGGTGCCCTATCGCAATGGCACGGAAGCCCACGGGCTCGCCGTCGACGCCAATGAACATTTCTATAAGGGTGGTAACGAAGAAATCCCGGAAGTAACAGAGTTCAACGAAGGGGTCATCGCGGCGTCGCTCACCCATGGGCCAATCACCGGTCTCGCTGTAGACCCCTGGTCCAACGATCTGTATACCGATGAACAGGGATCCTTCATCAGCCACTTCAGATCGGGCTGTGGTGAAAACTGCAGCCCGCTTGAGAGCTTTGGCGCTGGCAAGCTTTCCGCGGCGCGATTGCTCGGCTTCGACCTTCCGTCCGATAACGTCTACGTCGCGAATACAGGCGAAAACGACATAGCCGTCTTTGACGGCGTAGGTCCATACGTCACCACCGTCCAAGCCTCGAGCGTGGGACGCACCACAGCCACGTTGACTGGACATCTGGCCGAAGGTGGCAGGGGGCCAATCACTGGCTGTCATTTTGAATACGGCACCAATGAATCCTACGAAAGCGGCCCGGTTCCCTGCGTCCCGGGTGGCCCATACGGCAGCGAATCTACTGTCACCGCCGAACTTAGCGGTCTGGAACCAGAGACCACCTATCACTATCGCCTGGTCGCCTCAAACTCGGCCGGGACCGGCGAAGGGGCCGACAAAACGATTACCCCGCATTTCGTCCTCGAAGCACTCACCGGTCCCGCCACCAGCTTGACAAATACCAGCGCCAACCTCACCGGCTCCTATACGGGTGACGGACACGATACAAAATATCATTTTGAATACGGCAGTACGGAGGCTTACGGTGAAATTACTCCTGAACAGGACGGCGGGGCCGGGGTCGGACCCCAGACGGCGTTGGCGCCAGTTACCGGGCTACAGCCTGGAGCGACCTATCATTACCGCCTCGTCGCCACGAACTCATTTGGGACGACCTACGGCCAGGATAGGACGCTCGAAACATTTGATCGGCCGGAAATTGAATCCGTCTCGACTTCCAGCGTAACGGCTACCAGTGCAGAACTGCACGCGACGATCAATCCCCGGGGTAGCGACACAAAATACTACTTCGAATATGGAACCACACTCAGTTACGGGCTGAGCGCACCAGGTACGCCCGAAGATATCGGCTCGACAGCAGGCAACCAAAGAGTAAGCGTCACCCTGACCGATCTGCAGGCGGGATCCACATATCACTTTCGAGCGGTGGCCGAAAATGGATTCGGACGAACGGTGAGCGAAGATCAGGACTTTGGCTTCTACCCCGCCCAATGTCCAAATGCGACTTTGCGACAGGAGATGGATTCCAACTATCTCCCCGACTGCCGCGCATATGAGCTGGTCTCACCTACAGATGCAGGTGGTACTTCGCTATACCCTCTGGGTCCAAACTCTGCCGAAGCCACGAATCCCCCCCGTTTTGCATTCGGGGGCTGGCTTGACTCTATCCCTGGAACCGGGGATCCCGTAAACGTGTTTGGAGATCTATACGTCTCCACGCGGACAGATCTGGGTTGGGTGACCAAATACGTCGGCATCTCCGGCGATCAAACCAATGACACCAATGGTCCGCCCGGAGAACCTACAAACGGTCGTTTTCTCAACTCTCCGGACGGAACCCGAACGAATCTGAGTATGTCGAAGTTTCTGAGTTGGAACGACAACGACTTTGGTTTCGCCAGCCTGAACCCTCCCCCCGACTTCGCACCGCATGTCTGGTCGTCGACCGGGGAATCACTTGGGGAATGGCCGACCTCTAGCGGCACTCCGCCTGGACCCACTTTAAACCAGTCTCCAGATCTAAGCCATTACTACTTCATATCCGGCGGACAGGTTACTCAACGGTACGGAGAATACGAAGAACTGTTTACCTACGAAGGCGGCACAGCCTACGATAACAACATAGAAGCCGGTACCGCATCCCCGATCGCGCTGAGCAGCGGTGGCACGCCCATTGACATAAAGGGTGTGCCTCATAGCTCTAACGACGGCTCGCGGGTACTGATGTCGACGGCGACCTGCGAAGACCAGGCGGCGAGCTCTTGTCTTCCGGGGGAACTGTTCATGCGGGTGGGTGACGCAATGACTTACGACATCGCGCCTGGGCACCCGATTCAGTACGTTGGAATGACAGCTGACGGATCAGAGGTCTATTTTACCTCTTCAGAACGGTTGACCGCAGATGACACCGACTCGAGCATTGACCTCTACATGTGGAGCGAATCAACCAATGCGCTGACACTGATATCGGCTGGCAACGGTGGTTCTACGGGAAACTCCGACTCATGCAGCGCGAGCTGGACCGAAAAATGCGGTGTCATGCCGATCATTAATAAAAACTTCAGCTCGACCTTTACCAAGGGCGATGTTTTCGGCAACGGTCTTTCCGATAACGCGATCGCTGCCACCAGCGGTCACATCTACTTCTATTCGCCCGAGCGACTCGACGGTACAAAGGGCGTCAGCAATCAGGCAAATCTCTATCTCTATCGAAATGGGTCGCTTCACTATGTAACCACCCTTGAACCCGGGGCGGTATGCGAAGAAGAAGCGCCATGTAGCGTCGGGCCAATCATTAGGATCCAGGTATCTCCCGATGGTAACCACATGGCGTTTCTTACCGCAAGCCGAGTGACTTCATATGATAATGCCCGGCACACGGAGATGTACACCTATAGTCCGATTTCGGAAGAAGTGTCGTGTGTATCCTGCAGGCCGAACGGCACACCACCAACTAGCGATGTATGGGCCAGTAGCAATGGCCGCTTTATGACGGATGATGGGCGCACCTTCTTTAGCACGAGCGATTCTTTGATTCCGCGTGACACGGATGGGCTTCGTGATGTCTACGAGTATGTAGAGGGAAGGCCACAGTTGATTTCATCGGGAACGAGCAGTAAGGACTCTGAAAAAGTTCTGGCCGGGATCAATTATGGGCTGTATGTGGCGGGCTTGGTTAGTGTTAGTGCTAACGGAACTGACGTCTACTTTTCGACCTATGACACCCTCGTGCCACAGGACCGAAACGGAGGTTTCCAGAAGTTCTACGACGCTCGAACCGACGGTGGGTTTCCCTTCAGTGTGCCGCCCGCTCCATGTGAAGCGGCCGATGAGTGCGTCGGTAGCGGAAGCTCTCCGGGAGCGATACCACCTGATACGAGTGGGGCGCAGCTTGGCGGAGGCAATCTCCCACAACAGTTAACTGGCCACCATCGCAAGAGCGCCGGGCGCCATCATCGCCGAGGAAAGAAGAGGCTTCATATCGGCGGAGGCCCTCATCGCGGACATCCAGGGAGTCGGCGATGAGTGGTCCGTGGGCTACGATTAAGGCGCTGCAGGGCCGTCTTGCCGACGGGAAACCTCGGGGGGCGATTTCTGTGGGCGGGCGAAGACTAGGCGGCGGTGCGTTTTGCGTGGTTGCTGTCGCGTTTACGATCGTATTTGCCGGGTTGCGAGTGGATTCGGCCCAGGCCTGGGAAATTAATCCGTTCTATCTTTTGCCGCTGACCGCGTCGCCGTCGATGACCCAGGCCGGAGGACATCCAGATATCGACGTGAATTTCACCGTCGAAAATCATGATGAAGCTGCCGCGCATGGCCATCCGGAACCGTGCAATTGTGGAGATGCCGAGAACGTTATAACCAGTCTCCCTGCGGGGGTGATTGGGGACCCAACCAATGTGCCGCGCTGCTCCCAGGTGAATTTTGACAATGCCGAGAGCTGCAGTGCGGATACCCAGGTTGGGGTCGCGATTCCGGGCATTCTGTTTGGCGAAGCGCATCTTGAATACGGCGAACCGGGACACGTCTATGAACTTCACACTCCCCTTTATAATTTGGAGCCGCATCCTGGTCAGGCCGGATTGCTCGGCTTCTTCCTTCCTTTGGTCCACACTCCGGCTTACATCGTCCTGCGGGCGAGAACAGGAAGCGACTACGGGCTAAATGCCGAATTTCCAGGTGTCGAGCATTTGATCCCTGCAGATGGCTTCCATTTGGAACTGTGGGGTGTCCCAGCGGAAGCCAGACACGATTCCCAGCGGTGCACTTCTATAACCGGCGGATTCATCGGGGTCGGGGAATGCGCATCTACAGGCCCTTCAAATGCGGAACTAAAGCCATTTCTCGATAATCCCACAGTGTGTGACGGTCCGCTGGAATCCTCCCTGGAAGTGCTTTATTACAGCCATAAGGTGGTGACCGAAGCGGCGCCTTGGCCCGCCAGCACAGGCTGTGACCAGCTGACCTTCAATCCCAGCCTCTACGCCCAACCAACCACGACTGCCACGGATGCGCCATCTGGGCTTGATGTCGATCTGACGGTCCCCCAACTGCAGAGCCCCGTTGCGCCGTCTCCCTCCGAGATTCGCGCCATTACAGTCACGTTGCCGGCGGGTATGGCCATAAACCCCAATGCGGCAGACGGCAAGGCATCCTGCACCGACCGCGAAGCCAAGTTCGGCAGTGAAGAAGAAGCTGAATGTCCGGAAACTGCGAAAGTCGGTACCTTGAGCCTGACAAGCACCGCGCTCCCGGGGCCAATTCCGGGGGCCATCTATCTGGGCGCGCCGGAGCCCGGTAATCGTTACCGACTGATTCTGACGGCAAATGGTTTCGCGACGCACGTGAAACTCAGGGGATCGGTCGAACCCAACCTTCAAACCGGCCAGCTCGTTGTTTCGTTCCGGGATTTGCCCCAGAGCCCATTCTCCGAATTTAATCTTCATTTCTTCGGGTCCGAACGGGGTTTGCTCGCGACGCCCGTAAGGTGCGGCACCTATCCGGTAACCAGTACATTCACCCCGTGGGATTCGGTGTTACCTTCCCAGACCTCAACACAGTACTTTACCCTCAATAATGGCCAGAATCCCCCAGATGAGAGAAAATGCCCAACTTCATCGCGTCCCTTTGACCCCGGATTTCAATCCGGCGTGGTCAACGCTACCGCTGGCGCGAAGAGTCCCTTCTTCATTGATTTCACCCGCTCCGACGGTGAACAGAGCCTCTCGGTTCTGAACGTCACAACACCTTCAGGCCTCCTCGGCAGCTTGGCCGGAATCCCATACTGCCCTGACGCAGCTCTGACAGCGGCGGCCGAATCGGGTCATTCGGGCCTCGCGGAGGATGTGAAACCGAGTTGTCCGTCGGCGAGCCAAATCGGAACGTCCGAAGTCGGAGCTGGCGCTGGCACCCATCCCCTGTACCTTCCCGGCCGGGTGTTTCTCGCTGGCCCCTATAAGGGGGCGCCTCTTTCGCTGGCCGTGATAACCCCAGCGGTGTCCGGCCCGTATGACCTCGGCAACGTGGTGGTGCGAGCGGCCCTTCATATCAATTCCGAAACGGCCCAGATCACCGCCACCTCCGATCCGCTGCCACAGATCCTGCAAGGCATTCCCCTTCGCCTGCGCTCAGTCTTGATCAATCTCAACCGACTGAGCTTCATGCTCAATCCGACCAACTGCAACCCGCTTGCGGTAGATGGTCAAGCGATCGGCGATGAAGGGGCGATTGCAAGGCTCAGCAATCATTTCGAAGTGGCTAGTTGCACGGACCTCGGTTTCGCCCCCAAGCTCGCAATGAAGTTATCTGGCTCAGTCAAGCGCGCTGGTAACCCCGCGCTGACCACGTCGATCAGTTACCCCAGCGGCGGCCGCTACGCGAACATTGCGTCCACGACTGTCACTCTGCCGCCGACCGAGCTGATTGACAATGCGCACCTTCAAAACCCGTGTACCAAGGTTCAGTTCGCGGAGGGGTCAACTCCCGGGGAAAAATGCCCCCCTGGGTCGGTCATCGGTTCAGCCCAGGCCGATACCCCGCTGCTCGACAAACCCTTGCAAGGGCCTGTCTACTTGCGCTCCGCTCCGGAAAACAAGAATGGCCTTCCTGATCTCGTCGCCGCCCTCAACGGCCAGATCGATCTCACGCTCGACGGAAAGATCTCAACGGTTCGCCGTAGGAGCATACGCACGAGCTTTGCGACCGTTCCCGACGCCCCCGTGTCTCATTTCACCTTGAGTCTCGACGGTGGCCACAGGGGCCTCTTGGAAAACAGCACCAACCTCTGTAGCCAACCTCTGCACGCAATCGCCGCGATCACCGCTCAAAACGGTCGCACCGCGAACCAGAACCCTGTGCTGGGAATCCCCTGCGGCCCCAAGGCCAAGAGGCAACGACATCGTCCTCGCCGCGCGAAGGTTGAGGGGTAGACCGTGCAGACGATCGGAATATTGGGGTCCACACTAAGACAGAGTCGCCTCATTGCTCTCGCGCTCTTCGCGGCCTGTGCGATGCTCTCACCTTGGGTCGGCTCCGCTCAAGCCTTTGAGACCCACGTCTTCACCAAATCGTTCGCCCCAGTAGGCTGGCTTCAGCTTCCCCCTCGGTGTGGCGATCAACCAAAGCACCGAAGAGGTCTACGTCAGCGATTACAACGCTGGAACCGTCTACGCGTTCGAAGCCTCGGGCGCCCCAGATCCAGTCCACCCCAGCTGATGGAAGCGCCCCCAAGCCACGGCTCCTACCGGTTCACCAACCCCTACGGAGTCGCAGTCGACAAATCGGCCAAACCGACCGAGGGAGACATCTACGTCGCAGCTGCCGGCAGCGGAGAAGTCATCCAGTTCAACCCCTCCGGGGTCCGCACATCCCAGCCCCCGATCACCGCAGCCAACGTTCCGGCCGCAGGGGCGGCGCAGTCCGGAGGCCTACCGAGCGTCGTCAATAACGGCAGCTTCCTCCCGACCGGAGTGGCGGTCGCCTCAGACGGGGACATCTATGTCGCCGATCAGTCCAACAACGTCGTCGACTTCTTCGAATCGAACGGAACCTTCGTCTCTCAGCTTGCCGCTGGAGACATATCGGGGCCCAACCTGATCGCCGGCGATTCCTCTGGCAACCTCTACGTCGCCCAAAACGGCTCCGGCCTTCTCGAGTTCAGCCCGACCGGCACCTGCCTCAACTCTTGCACGCCGATCGACCCCGCCGCCAACTTGGGCGTCGCGATCAATCCCGCCGGACACGTCTTTGCCGACGAGGGAGGTCAGGTCTCTGAGTATGAACCCAATGGGAGCCTGATCGACAGCTTTGGGCAGCCCACCTCAGAACCCCCATTCGGCGGCCTCTCGAGCTCCTTCGACCTAGCGGTCAATGATACGAACGGCGATATCTACGCATCAAACCTTGGCTCGGGTAACGTTTCGATCTTCGGCCCGCTGGTGGCACTTCCCAACGTCACCACGGGTCCTCCCACAAATCCCGGTCAGAAATCCGCCACGCTGACCGGGCACATTGACCTCGGCGGCGGCGGAGAAGTCACAGCCTGTCACTTCGAATACGGCACCGACACCTCCTACAGCTCCGGGAGCATCCCCTGTGAACCCGCCACACCGTATGCGGGCGCCACCGACGTGACCGCCAACCTGAGCGGCCTCGCGAGCGAAACCACATACCACTATCGTATCTATGCGAAAAATTCCGAAGGTGCGGCAGTCGGCCAGGATGAAATGTTCACCCCGCATTCGGTTGCAAGACTTGAAACCAATCCAGCGACCGAAATTAGTACTAAGAGTGCCCAACTCAACGGCTCCTTCGTTGGAAATGGAGAAGACACCCACTATTACTTCGAATGGGGAACCGATCCTTCTTACGGCCACAAAACCGCCCTCGAAGACGCCGGATCCCCTGTTGGGCCGGCACGCCACTCCGCTGTCCATCGATCTCTCCGGCCTCAATTCGCTAATTACCTACCATTACCGCGTTGTTGCCGAAAATGCAGATGGGACAACTTTTGGCGCGGATCAAGAATTCACCACACTGCAGGCGGTGGCGGGAATCACCACCGAACCGCCGACAGAAGTCAAGTCCACAACCGCAACCCTCAACGGCTCCTTCGTTGGAAATGGCGAAGACACCCACTACTACTTCGAATGGGGCGCCGATACGAGCTATGGCAATACCACCCCGGAAGTAGACGCCAACTCGCCAAATGGCCCAAGACCCACTCCGGTATCGAGTGAACTCACCGGGCTCAGTCGCTTTACCATCTACCACTACAGGGTGGTCGCGAGAAATGGCGGCGGGACAAACTACGGCGGGGACGAGGAATTGACGACCCTACCCGGTCCGCCCACCTTGTCAAACCTATCTGTGAGCGACGTTCATTCTGAAAGTGCTGTGCTGCGCGGTCGGATCAACCCGGAAAACGGAGATACGACCTATCACTTCGAATACGGCACCGAAGATTGCGCGACCAGTGCCTGCGCGTCTACCGCGAGCGTCGATATCGGCTCAGAACCTTCGCCCGTTAGCGGCAGCGCGCAGCTGAGCGATCTGACGCCGGCGACCACCTATCACTGGCGGATCGTTGCTGAAAGCGTGGGTGGGACGAGCGTGGGCCCGGATCATACCTTCACCACCTATTCCTTTGCTCCCTTACTCAACGACTCCTGTGCAAACGCCCACGTCCGCCAGCAGACGGGTGCTGCACAGCTCCTCGACTGCAGGGCCTATGAGTTGGTCTCCGCCCCCAACACTGGCGGCTATGACGTTGAATCGGACCTGGTTCCCGGACAGACCCCCTACCCGAGCTATCCCGAAGCCGAGAGCCCGTCGAAGGTCCTTTACGCAGTCCATGGAGGTGGCATTCCCGGCACCTACCACCCCACAAACCGCGGCGTCGACCCCTACATCGCCACCCGCGACATCGAAGGCTGGTCCACCGAATACGTCGGTATACCCGCCAACAACCCATTCGCAACCAAGCCGTTCTCCTCGGTCCCCTCGGGTGCCAGCGCCGGCCTGGATGCCTTCGCCTTCGGCGGTCCCGAAGGCTGCTCGCCCTGCTTTGAAGGAGGCTACACCGGCATTCCGGTCCGCCTGGCCAACGGCGAACTGATCCAGGGAATGAGCGGCCCGCTCAATCCTGGCCCCTCAGCCAAGCCCGACGGCTACATCGCCAACGACCTCTCTGCAAACGGCGAACACTTCGTCTTCGGCTCGACCTCCCAGTTCGCCCCAGGTGCCAACAACGAAAACGGCGACGTCTCGATCTATGACCACAACCTGAGGACCGGCGAAACCCACGTCGTCTCCAATACCCCCAGTACCGAAGACTTCCCCGTCGCGCTCCCCTGCCTGCAGGGCAAAGGGCAGTGCAGCGCTGCCCACAAAGACTCAAACGGGATCGCCGAGCTCGCCATCTCCAAGGACGGCTCCCACATCCTCTTGGGCCAAAAGGTCTCCGAACGACGCCGACGGCAACGTCTACTGGCACCTCTACATGGACGTGAACGACTCGATCACCTCGATCGACCTCACCCCAGGCACGACCGCCGGCGTCCTCTTTGACGGGATGACCGCAGACGGCACCAAGGTCTTCTTCACGACCGCCGACAAACTGCTCGGCGCAGACAGCGACGAAAGCGCCGATATCTATGAAGCAGAAGTCTCTGAAGCAGGCGCAGCGACGCTTCAGCCTGATCTCAACCGGTGAAGGAGGCACTCCGAGCAACAGCAATGCCTGCGAACCTGTCTCAAACTCAAATGGCGAACGGTGGAATTCGCTTGGCTCTGCCAAAAACTGCGACGCCGTTGCGATCGGCGGTGCCGGCGGGATTGGAACCAGCGACGGATCGGTCTACTTCCTCTCGCCGGAGCGCCTCGACGGCTCCTCCAACGGAACCCTGAACCAGCCGAACCTCTACCTCGCCGCTCCCGGCGATGCCCCGGTCTTCATCGCCACTCTCGATCCCAACGACCCCGTCGTGCTTGACGCGGTCAAGGAAGCCGAGACTCGCCACACCGCCGACTTCCAGGTGACGCCGAGCGGGGAATTCGGGGCCTTCGCGACCCAACGGCAACTCGGTGAATACGAAAATGCTGGATACTCGGAGATCTATCGCTACGACGCCTCGAGCGCGGCGCTCGACTGCGTGTCGTGCAATCCGTCCCATGCGGAAGCGAGCGGGAGCGCCTCCATGGCCGGCCGAGGCCTCAGCCTCACCCAGGATGGCCGCGTCTTTTTCAACTCCACCGATGCCCTGGTACTGCAGGATGCCGACAGCCGTCAGGATGTCTATGAGTGGGAGCCGCAAGGGAACGGCAACTGTGACCCCGAAAGCCCCTCATTCTCCACGCTTTCCTCTGACTGCGTGAGCCTGATCTCCTCCGGAGCCGGCCAGTTTGCTTCTAGCCTGCTCGGAGCGAGCACTGACGGAACCGATTCGTATTTCTTTACGCGCGAATCTCTGACCCCACAGGTCGAAAGCGGCGATTTGGTGAAGGTCTATGACGCGCGAGAACTTGGTGGGTTCCCCTACACTCCGCCAGAAGTTCCATGTAAAGCCGCCGACGAGTGCCACGGCGCGGGGACCCCAATACCCCCGCCTCCGACGATCGACAGCGCAAACAGTACTGGCGGCAATGTGGGGCAGGAACTTCGCCAGCAGAGGTGCAGGGCCGGTCACGTGAGAAGGCACGGTAGGTGCGTGCGGAAGCACCCTAGGCCGAAGCAGCACCGCGGGGGAAGGCCATGAGCGTGGAGCGTGCGGCTCACCACGCGTTGATGGCATCGGAGCCAGGTCGGCGCCGTCATGGCCTTCTGAAGTCGGTCGTTTCTGTGGGCGCGTCCCTGCTTGTTCTCGGGCTTCTCGCCACTCCATGTTGGGCGTCAGAGTCGATCGAATCCTTCGAAACGATCAGCTCGACCGCCAAGGCTGGAGGACATCCCGATTTTGAAGTGCTCTTTTCATTGCGAGAACCGGGTGAACCAGAGACGGCGCAGAACGTGATCTATAACCTGCCTCAGGGTGTCTTTGGTAACACCAATGCGATATCACAATGCACGGAGGTGTCCTTTGCCCTGGACGAATGCGCACCGGACTCCCAGGCCGGATTGATCACCATCCATGCCAACTACAAAGGCGACCCAAACTACCTGCTCGGCACGGCACCAATTTATGACGTGGTGCCCGGGAGTGAAGAAACGGCACGGTTCGCCTTTATCGCGCCGACGGTTGGTATCCCGATCTCGATTCCGGTCGCGGTGCGCACAGGCGGTGACTATGGCCTGCGCTTCACGGTTTCCGATATCACTCAGCTGACCCCGGTCTCGAGCGCCCGGCTGAGCTGGTGGGGTTTTCCCGCCAGCGATGGCCACAATCTCCAGCGCTTCGCCAAGGGCTCGCCCGGTGAACCGGCGGGTTGTGCCGGCCTCGCCAACACCAGCTGCATATCGACCGCGACTCCGGCAAACGGTGTTAACAATCCGCTCACCGATAATCCGACCACCTGCACCGGCGAAGCGCTGCAGACCAACCTCGAAGTTCAGACCTACCAGGACCCCGAACACCTATCTCGGAAAGATTCAGATATCCCCGCGATCGTTGAATGCGAACGAGAGACCTTCAACCCGGTTCTCCAGGCCAGCGCAACGACTAGCGAAACGGATGCACCGTCGGGGCTCAACATCGAACTCAAGGCGCCTCAGTTTGAGGGCTTCTCCGCTTCGCCCTCAGAGCTGAAGTCCTCAACGGTCACCCTTCCCCCTGGCTTTACGATTAATCCTGACGCCGCCGACGGTCAGACGGCCTGCACCGATGCCGAGGCCAACTTCGGCTCGGAGGGCCCGGCCAACTGCCCCGATCACTCAAAGATCGGCACGTTTGCGATTGGCTCACCGACGCTCAACGGTCCGCTAACCGGCTCGGTATATATTGGTGAACCGGAGGCCAACAACCAGTACCGGCTGTTCATGGTTGCCTCGGGCTTCGGGATGAACATCAAGTTGGTGGGATCGTTCAGACCGAATCCCGAAACCGGTCAGCTGACGACGACTTTCGAAGAACTGCCCCAGCTTCCCTTCGAAATCTTCGAGCTCCATCTTTTCGCTTCTGACCGCGGACTCATGGCGACTCCGACCACCTGCACGATCTACACGGTGACGGCCGATTTGTTTCCATGGGACACGGCGCTGGCCGATCAGACTTCAACCCAGGTCTTTGGCCTCACCTCCGGCCCGCATGGCAGTCAGTGTCCCGGCCAGATCCGTCCCTTCAACCCGACCCTGGTGGCAGGCACCTCCAACCCCAAAGCAGGTGCCTATTCCTCCTTCACCCTGAAGCTGAACCGCGAAGACGGCGATCAGTTCCTGGGCAAACTGAACTTCACGATGCCCCCCGGCCTTACCGCAAATCTCCATGGCATCACTTACTGCTCCGAGGCAGATATCGCTGCGGCCGCCAACGCGGCCGGCAAAGTCGAGCAGGCCGATCCGAGCTGTCCAGCCTCAAGTGAAATCGGTACCTCAAATGTCGCCGCCGGTCCCGGCTCTCACCCCTTCCACGCCTACGGCAAGATCTATCTGGCGGGTCCCTTCCGGGGGGCTCCCCTCAGCCTCGTCGCGATCACTCCGGCCCTGGCTGGTCCCTATGACTACGGCACGGTGGTCGTCCGCGTCGCCCTCCACATCGATCCCCAGGACGCCCATGTGATCGCCGACTCAGAAACGGTGCCGGAGATCATCGGCGGGATCCCCATCCGGATGCGTGAAATCCAGGTCAACATCAATAAGCCAAACTTCATGATCAACCCCACCAACTGCTCTCCCTTCTCGGTGGATTCTCAGGGAGTCGGCGACCAGGGGACGGTGGCCGATTTCAGCTCTTACTTCCACGCCGATAATTGCGCGAAGCTGGGCTTCAAGCCAAAGATGTCGATTACGCAACTTGGCGGCCACAAGGCGACGAGGCGCAGCCAGGACCCGAGCCTTGGGATCGAACTAAGGACGAATCCCGGCGACGCCAATATAAAATCGATCACAGTCACCCTTCCCAAAGCCTTCGAGATCGACCAACGCCACCTGGGAAACATCTGCGACAGGACTGAACTCGCCTCTGATCAGTGCGCCGGCCGCCAGCCGATTGGTGAAGCATCGACCGAAACACCGCTACTTGAAAAGCCCCTTCACGGTCCCGTCTACGCGGTATCCGGATTCGGAGTACTACCCCACCTTGCGTTCATCCTCGGTGGCCAAGTGACATTGATGCCAGAGGCGGAATCATCCTCGGTTAGGAATGGCCGTCTAAAGACTGTGGTGCCGGTTGTTCCCGACGCCCCGATCGGACGCTTCCTCTTCACCCTATTCGGCGGCAAGCAGGGCTACCTCATCAACACCCAGAGCCTTTGTAGTTCGGCCCCTGTGTCCGAGGTAGAGTTCACTGCTCAAAACGGGACAACACTCACTCAGCAGTTGAAGACGAAGACGGCTTGCAAGGCGAAAAAGTAAACATGGCAAATCGCGACTGGGCACGAAAGCCAGTGTCTTCTCGGCCCCAAGTGCCCAAAACTTTCAGGCTGCGCCCGGAGTTACGAGTTCACAAGGTTCGCAGCGCCTCTTGGGTAGCACGATCCAACAGATGTGGCAAGAAGTTGAGGTCAGAATCGGGGCCGATGTTTGAACCTAGCCTTGGCCCTCTTGATGCACCTGGTCTTGGACTTGCCTTCGAGCTTCCTACACCCACGCAGCGCAGCCTTGAGTCTTGCGCGGGGCGACGGTTTGTTGAACTTGGCTAGATTCGGAGGCGACGGCGGGGCCGGAATGGCTTCGAATGTGGCGCTGACTGATTTGGCCGCGCTCAACGCTACTTTACAGGCACCGCTGCCACTGCACGCACCTCCCCAGCCTTTGAATTCATAGCCATTCGCGGTTGCGGCGCTAAGCGTGACTTCGGTGCCCGGAGCGAAGGCAGCCAGGCATTCGGATCCGCAGTTGATGCCCGCAGGGGTGCTGGTGATCGCTCCCGAACCAGACTCGGTGACGGTGAGGTAACGCTGGTCGAGTTCGGAGGCCTGAGCGGTTTCGCCGCCATTTGTCCACACTGCAACTGCGTCGCCGCCGCCGTCGAGAGCCACCTCGGGATTGACAAATGGGCTTGCGGTTGCGGTTGATAGATCAACCGCGCTTGCCCAGGCGCCATCGGCCGGCTTGCTCGCGGCCTGCACGACATATTTGGAGCCGTTCCAGCGCTGCCACACGGCCACTGCGTCGCCGCCGCCATCGACGGAAACACCGCCCAAGAAGCCGTTCTCTCCCGTCGCCGAGAGCTTGACGGGTGCCCCCCAGGCGCCGCCCGCCGGCTTGTTCGCGGATTCGACGATGTAGTTGCTGCCGTTAAAGATTTCCCAGACAATCACAGCGTCACCGCCGCTGTCGAGGGCGACCTGGGGGTTTTCCCCTTCTCCGCCTGGTGTGGCCACTGCCAGTTTCAAGGGGGCTTCCCAAGCGCCACCCGCCGGCTTGCTCGCTGCTTCAATGGCGAAGTTGGAGCCGTCATAAGCGCGCCAGGCCGCCACTGCGTCACCGCCGCTGTCAAGGGCGACACGGGGGTTGGAGGAGACCAGACCTTCGGCAGAGAGCTTGGCCGCTGCCCCCCAAGCGTCACCCGCCGGCTTGTTCGCCGATTCGATCGTATCGTCGCCACTTTCATGCTCCCAGACCGCCACCGCGTTACCGCCGGCACCGATGGCGACCTGTGGTCTATCGGCTTCCTGGCCCACGCTCGAGAGGTTGACCGCGCTCCCCCAGGCGCCGCCCGCCGGCTTGCTCGCAGATTGGACGATTTCATTGCTGCCATCAGAGCGCACCCAGACCGCGACGGCGTCGCCGCCGCTGTCGACGGCGACCTGGGTGGTTCGAGCGTCCTGGCCCGGGGCCGAGAGGTTGACCGCGCTCCCCCAGACGCCGCCCGCCGGCTTGCTCGCAGATTGGACCACGTAGTTGCTGCCGTTATATGCCGACCAGACCGCGACGGCGTTTCCAGCGCTGTCGAGGCCGACCTGCGGTTCGTTAGCATCGGCCGCAAGATTGACCGCTGCCCCCCATGGACTGCCGGCCTGCTTGCTGGCGGCTTGAGCCACGTATTCGGTGCCGTTCCAGCGTTGCCAGACCGCCACCGCGTCGCCGCCGCTGTTTACGGCGACCTCGGGGTTTACGGTGCTTTCGGCGCTCGCAACCGAGAGTTCGACCGGCGCCGTCCAGGCTGGGGACGCGAGGGCGGGAGCGGGGAATCCGATTGCTGTTCCCACAAAACACATCAAGACGGCCCCGGAAAGTGCGCAAAGCCTCGTCCTCACCGACTTTTGCGTTATGTCTGGGAGCTGGGGAAGACTTCGGGTCGGAGCAAGGTTCGCAGAGGACTTCCTGCGTAGCAGGGCTTGCATCTAATTCCTCTCGAGAGGTGGCCAAGGGACGAGGCCTCTATGACTTTGCCACGATTACGGCGAATTACAAGGGCGCTCCACTGATGTTTCCATTAGGGGGCGACCCGCCATGTCAAGATCGCATCGGCGACCGGGGACGGCATCATTCTGAGCCCCTGCTTACTGCATCCGCGATATGGAGAGCATCTCTGCCCTCAATGCGGCGACCCATTTACAGGGTGTGAGCGTGATCGCCGCCTTCGGTTGGGCCCTGCCAAACCGCTTGAATTGAGTCTTCGTTGCACCTGGGTCGAACATCTGGTTCCCTGATGGACAGTGACGGCTGGGGATCTCACACACGAAAGTGGGTAGAGGGATCTCTCCACTCCAGTCTTGAACGATCGAATTCGGATGCAGGCCGAGCTGGTGACCAGGCTCAGCCCTGGATAACCAGGTGCCTTTGGCAAAGGGACTGGTCCGTCGATGTGGCCGCCCCGTGGGCTCCTCGCCCCAGGCCTTCGCGCAAAAGGGCCACCGGCAGTCGTTTGGATCATCCGTCCGAATTCCAAATCAGCGGCGCCCAACGCGGATATCGTTACCGAACTCGATGCCATTGAATTGCTGCGAGAAGGTTAGGAGGCACATTCTTTGAGTGTGCGATACGCGATGTCGCTGGCTGCCGCAGCGATAATGCTAGCGATTCCGGCATCAGCCAGCGCCGCCGAAACCGTCATTAACTTCGACGAACAGCCTGTCCATACCACTATCGCGGGCCAGTATGCGGCCCAGGGCATCACCTTCGATGAACGGCCAAGCGGCCCCGCCGAACTACACCCGTTCATCGAAGCTCCCCCGGTCGGTCAGGCGCACTCAGCTCCCAACGTGCTGAACGTCAGCCAGGGCTGCGGCGGGGAGTTTCCCCACGTCGAACTGTGGGGCCGCTTCGCGGTACCGCGCAATTTCGTCGGCTTCTACATTGGCAACGACAACCCGGCGCTCACGGAAGCAAAAGAAATCAAATTGCAGGGATTCGACCTCGGCGGTAATCCAATTTCCGCTGCCACCGACAGCGTCAACTTTTCAGGCTCCGGCGTTGACACTAAGGCTGCAATCTCTGACCCAAAATCTGAAATCAGCTTCTTTCAGGTCACCAGCAACCTTGGTACTTTCTGCCCGGTAGGAATCGACGACCTTAGTTTTGAATCTCTGCCGAGCGCCGTTCCGCCCGATTTTGGCCTCTCGGTTCAGGGCTCGGGTGTCACATTGACGCCGGGTAGTTCAGTCACCGTTACCCTCGGACTTCATCGCAGCTTGACTTCAACCGGGCCAATATCATTTGGTGTCAGTGGGCTGCCCAGCGGAGTGAGCGGGGAAGTCAAACCGAATCCGACCAGCGGACCCGACGGCAGCTCGCTCGCGCTTGTTCTCACGGCTTCCCCCAATGCGCCTGCCGAAGTTTACCCTGGCGCCAAGGTCACTGTGACTGGTACGCCCAGTTCGGCCGCAGGAGAAAAGCAGCGCTCTGTGACGATTCCAATCTACCTATCGGGCAGCTTTGACCTAGCAGCCCAGGGACTCGAAGTTACCCAGGGTATTCAGCCAGAAGCTGCCCGTCTGACGCCAAGCGGCGATGAATCCGGTGGCAACTACAGCGGGGTCAGCCTGGTCGCCCACAAGCAGACCGCGGTGCGTCTGTTCGCTGACATTAACGGCTTTCACCGCGTCGGGGGAGTGCCCAACGTCGGAGCAGTTCTGTATGGGTCTCGCGACGGTAGGCAATTACCAGGCAGCCCAATCTACCCGGATTTCGGGCCTGCAGCCCTGGAAGACACGGGCGCGGCCACGGTCTCAGAAGCCGAGCGCGAGAGTGAAGCTAACGCTTATACCTTCACCCTGCCCCAGTCGTGGACCGAATCCGGGGCGATCCAGCTAGTCGGCCATGTCTATCAGGAACCCAGCTTCCCCTCCTCCCAGGCCCAGATTGAATGCTCGGCGCCCTCATGTCAGGCCGACAATAGCTTCACAGAGAACGGGATCAACTTTCAGTCGACCCAGAACGTCATGCTCTGGCCGGTTGCCCTCAGCGTCAACGGCAATCTGCCCGTGTCCTCGAGCGTAGCTTTCGCCGACTCGAAGCTGGTCACGCCGCTAGCCAACTCCGGCTGGAATCCCGCGAATCCCAACGACGGGTTCACGGTACTGCCTTACCAAGCGATCATCGACATCAGCGACATCGTCAACTCGACTGAAAAAGGCCTTAACAAGACCAACGCGGCGCAGTCGCGCGTAGAAGAATTGGCCTCAAACATGGGCCATCCCGATTTTGGTGCCTTTGGAATCGCGCCAGAAGGAATCGGCGGTGTCAACTTCAACTACTTTGGTGGCACTTCGGTGACCGCGTTCAATCCAGGCAGCTCGGGCGATAACCGACCCCTCACCGCGGTTGCCCATGAGCTGTTTCATATGTTTGGGCTAAAGCACGCCAGCAACGAGTGTGGTGGAGGGGATGATGGCGATAGCGACGATACGGGTCAGGAAGGAGTGCCCTGGCCACTAAGGCCCGGCGACAGCCACGATTCGGTCAAAGCGACGGTTGGGGAGACCAGCCAAGACAGTGGCTCTCCCGATGAAGAAGGCTTCGGTCAGCTGCTTGGCATCGGCCTCGACATGAGTTCCGAGCCCTACACAATTCGCGCCGACGGGATCGGTGGCACCACCGAATATTACGACTTCATGTCCTATTGCTCACCAATGAGGGGTGGAGGAGATCAGGGTGGCTTTGGCAACTGGGTCTCACCGATCAACTGGGAAGCGGTCTTTCATAACTTCGATCACTTGCCACGCTTCTCGGCCTCAAGCTCCTCTTTTCAAGGAGGGCGTGGGGCTGGGGCAGCTGTCTCGACTGCGACAGTTAATCGCCGTGGCTCGCGGAGCGCGGATGCCGTGATCAACCCGGCCCGACTGAGGGTGATCGGCTACGGCGATGCTTCCGGCTTTCAGCTCACCAGCGTCGGTCCCCAGGTCGGCCCCCCATTGCCAGCTGGCAAATCAAATTTCACCCTTACGGCGCGGGGGAAACAGGGCCAGGTGGTCGCGACCGCTCCAATGGTCGAGAGTATCGGTCACGAAGATGCCGGTCAGCTGTATGAGCTTTCCGCCGAAGTGCCCGCCCAGGGGGTTGACAGCATCGCAGTCGCCTCAGCCGGGGTTCCAATCGCAAGCCGCACCCGCCCGCGAAGCTCCCCCCGCCTGCAGATCATCACGCCGCACCTGAGGGCGCGGGTAGGCGGAAAACGCAAGGTGTCGGTGAGCTGGCGGGCGACCAACCCCGATCACCAATCCCTGACCGCATCGGTTGATTACTCGCGCAACAACGGGCGCACCTGGCAAACGGTCTTCATTGGACCCAACACCGGCCGCGCGTCCCTGCCGGGCTCTTACCTGGAGGGGTCGCGGGCGGCCTTGGTTCGCGTTCGGGTCAACGACGGCTTCAATGAGTCCGTGGCCGTCTCCCACCCCTTCACGGTGCTTGACGCACCGCCCCAGGTCACGATTGCCAAGACGCTGTCGAAAATCCCTGGCGACACACGGCTTCAGCTTCAGGGGCAAGCTTTCAACCAACGCCCCAGCGCCTTGGGCGGCCACCGCCTGCACTGGTTCGATGGTCCTTTTGCGCTTGGCAGTGGAACTGAGATCAACGCCCTGCCGCTGCCGCCCGGCAAGAACCACATCCGCCTCTTCGCCCGTGACGCCGGGGGCATTTCGTCGGCACATGCTCTGGTAACCGTTGCGCCGGTCCACCTGGCCTTCCTGCGACTCAAGATCCCCAAGAGCGTCCCTTCGAGTGCCCGCAAGCTTGTCTTTCATGCCCAGGCGGCCGTTCATGCCGTGCTGACCGTCGACGGACGAAGGTTCAGCCTCGGTCCGAAGGCGAAGAAGCTGAGCCTGCCGATCAAATCTGGAGGCTCGCTTTTGCTCCAACTAGCGGTAAAAGCAAATGGAATAACAACCCCGTTTGCGAGTGCGATACGGCGACCTTAGCCAGGCGGGTCAATTCGAAGCTCAGGGTGGAGCAACGGATTCAATGTGCCAATTGCTGAATTTCTTTAGAGCCGGCGCCCGGATTTGAACCGGGGACCCCTTCATTACGAGCGGCATCTTGGGGGTCATTTTGGGCTGGTTTTGGCGTGATTTGGTCCGGTTGGATCGGTCTAGTTGGGTACATATCTGCACGGTCGGGGACACGTATCGGGACACGATTTCGCCCCTTCGATAAATGCCGGGGGCGGCGTTTCCGACCCCATTTGGCCAAATAAAGGGGTCCACTCGTCTTTGGCTTTGACGGTCAGGCGATGTCGCTGCGCTTCGATCCCTCTTGCGTCAGGCCGCCTTCGGCCAACTCCTCAGCTGTCCCCCATGCGATGTCGCCAACCCAGCCGTCCCCCCCAGACCCCCCTGATCAGCTCTGCGCGGCTCAGGGTCCGTCCTGGCTGGGCGGAAAGCGCATCGCGCAGCCTGAACTCCGTTCGACTCAGCTCGACGGGCCTTTTCATCAACTCTCACCGACTGAGAGTCGGGATCGATCTCAAGCTCCCAGAAGCAACGGAGGTGCTTGCCACCGCCGAAGCCCGAGGGCGCCTCTTCATAGCTCGGATTCGAGCTACCAGCTCACGCGGGTAAAACAGCTTGACGACATAGTCAATCTCAGCGGAGCTGTTTCCACCATCTCGTGTCCCGCTGAAGGCCGCAGCCTGAGCGGGTTATGCACCCCCACGTCGGTCGAGGAAAAACGGCCTCGGCGGCCGGCGAGCGCCGCCGGACCTATGAAGCGTGGGATCCGCTTGCCTCGCTATTAGACTTCTCGTCGCGAGGGAGCGAATCGTTGGGTCGGCAGGTGGGTTTCTACATTCGAGCGTCTGCAAACTTCGGGCCTCAGAGAGGAATGAGAGATGCATAAGGCAGGGTTCAAGCGGCCGTCACCGGCCATGGTTATGGCAGTAATCGCTCTGATAGCCGCGCTGGGCGGAACCGCTTGGGCGGCGCTGGGCAAGAACTCAGTCGGTTCGCGCCAAATTCAGGCCAAGGCCGTTACCACGGCCAAATTGGCCGACGGGGCCGTTATCGGAAGCAAAGTTGCTCCGCATACCTTGAGTGGCGCCAACATCAACGTCAACGAACTTGGCACCGTGCCCTCGGTGAGCAACGCCAATAACGCGGGCGATGCCCAGAAGGTCGGTGGCCACAACGCGATCTGTCCGGCCGGCACGACCCTGGTTCGCGGCGTCTGCTTTGACTCTTCTCCCTCGGGCCCGGTGAGCGGGGTGCAGAATGCCGCGATCGCCTGCGCCAACCGCGGTGGCTGGCTGCCCACGCCGCAGCAGCTCTACTCAGCGCGCGGGGTGCTGAACCTTGGCGACGGGACCGGAACCCACAGCGAGTTCACCGATTCCCTCTCCGCGAATACAAGCGGCACCGAATACGGGACCACCGTGGTCAGCGCGACCGAAGAGAAGTTTGTCCTCAACGAAGATCCGAAAACCAAAGAACTGGTCGCCAACTACGAATACATCTGCGCCTACCCGCTCGTTCGCTGAGGCTCAGGCGCTAGCCAATACCGGCAATTGATCGAGCGACGGGCAGTCCGTGAGACGTACTGAGCAATCGTCACAGCAAGGGTCGCCGGACCGGCGGCGGCTAGCTCTCGTTACTGCGACAACCTCGGCAGGATTCATCGCCCTTTCGTTCGTGGTAACTCTGGCCCTTGCCAGTCCAGTCGTCGCCTGGCGTCCTCGGACCAGCTCAAGCAGCTTCGAGTCATCTACCCCGGAGAGCACGCCCGAAATTCTCACCGGTGCCGCCACGAACTTAACTGAAGACTCTGTGACGCTGCGAGGTTTCGTCAATCCGGCGGGCTCTAGCACCATCACAAACTGCCAGTTCGACTATGTCACCGAGGCGGATTTCCTCGCCACTGGGTACGCCAGTGATCAGGTAGCTCTCTGCTCCCCCGCTCCGCCCTATTCAAACCCGATCGAGGTTAGCGCTGATCTTTCGGGCCTTCATGCGGACACGACCTACCACTACCGGCTGGTCGCTGAGAACGATCAGGGGATCACTTCAGGCTCAGACAATGCCTTTACGACCCCGGCCCCCCCGTTGGTTGAAACCGAACCCGAACCCGAAATCGAAGAAAAAGCCGTTCATCACGGGCCAGTTGATTGCACGAAAAGGAAGTGCTCCCGCTCTCTGATTGGCTCCGACCAACCAGAGTCATGGATGTCGCCCAAGTTCCCCCCAACCTTCGGTTGGCTATTCAGCGTTTATCGGCACGGTCAGGCCCTCCAGTTCGCTGACCGCACAGGCGGATGCGCAGGGACGTTTGCCGGCAGAGGAATCATTGTCGCTGTAGATGGATGCGGCAATCGATTCAAACTCATTTATCTTGGCTCCGGCCATTTCACGATTCGTTGGAGGGTCTTCGAAAATTGCCTCTGTACGAATCGCGCTAACAGACCGAATCGCCGGTCGTCCCGGACACGATGACCCCGGCCCCTCAACTCAGCAGCTTCCTTCCTGACCATTGCGACCCACGGAGCAGCGTAGCTGGGGGAGTTCCAGCAACGCTGAGGGGATGAGTCGGTCACCATTCGGCACTTGACGACGATAAAAATCGCTGCACAAGCGAAGATTGACGCAGTCAAGGAGTCGGTATAGGTTTGCCATTATGCGCCATATCCTTGAACCACCTACAGGAATAGTCGCTACCGTGATCCTGGTAGCCACTGGATCGGTTCTTTTGGCCGCGAGCGCCTCGGCGTCCTTCTCGACGCCGCCCACTAAGAGTGGCATGGATCTCCCGACCCTCACAATCTCGGACTTGGGCCAACCCCTTGTCCCTGTCGAAGACGGTCAATCTGCCTTGACCGTTCGGCCGATCGGGAACTGCGCAAAGCCCTTCGCGCTTAAGTTCAAATCGGCCTGTCCCGAGGGCACATGGCCCGGTCTAGGGGGCACATGGTCTCCCATTGTGCCAGTTGCTGGCGGCGATACCCTGCGTCTCGCTTTCTCCCGGGCGGTGAACGCGGTCACGGTCGCATCCACGTCCAACTGGAAGCCCGGGCAGTTCACCCCGTCAAACGAACCCATACGGAATTATGAGGTTTTGGGGCCAGTGCCAGCCACGTCCACTGCCCACTCAACGGCTTGGCTCATCACAATTCCGCTGTTGAACCACCAGGCGACGAATGGGTATTCATTTTCCGTGGTCGCAAGGATTGGATCCGGATACCGCGATTACAAGCTTTCAATTCGGACCCCGCGAGCTGCAAATTGTGAGGATTACTACAACGCGGAAGAAACGGCCTATGCGTGCGGAGTCTCGACCCCTCCATGAGCTGGCCATCACCTTCAGTAGCTCTCTGCTCCCATTGCGCGGCAATCGGAATCGGGCGGCCCAACGGCTTTGGCATGGAATTGCACCTGCTTTGAGAGTTTGAACGTTCTTTTAGTGGCTGTCCCCCTTGCCGTCGTCCCTCAAGAAGACCGTCGGAGCGCGCTCACGGTGCCAGAGCTGCGGGTGCGGTCCTACGACAGAGTCATCGGAGCCGAGGTGTCCGCCCAAAGTCTCAAAATTCGGGCTGAATGAGCGCCGCAACTGTCGTTGCCTTAGTCATTGCACTCGGAACGCTAGGTGTCACCTATTGGCTCGGCGTCCGCCGTTTCGATCACGAGCGGACGCTGGCCGACGTTGAGGATGCTCGCTCGGTCCTGGCCAAAGGAGCACAAGAACTGTGGCATATGAAAAACACAATGCGGGATCAACTCACCGCTTTCGCAAAGCCGCTCGGGACGGGCAAAGCGTGGCCCGCCGATTTCGGGCAGAGGATCGGGGCGCTGGAAGTGCGGCGAGATGCTGTCGAGGCGGAGTTGGACGTGCTGCGCATCCGCTTCGCCGAGCAACGAGCTGTCGTCGTCGCGTATACCGGAGCATTTGAAGAGGTGAAGGGCCTGATTAGCGTCTACATCATCGCCCACGGGGGGCAAGCTGATCGAGAAAGTTACTTCGAGGCCACAAAACGTAGCGAAGCGTTCGACCGCTGTCGCAACGAATACTTAAAGGCCGCTCAGAAAGCCGTTGGGGTCGATCTCAGCGACGGCTAAGCTGCGACCGTCCTCCGAACGCGACGATCAACGCGCTTCAGTACGGCCGCGACCGACGATGGTCGCCACTCCGCGCCGCCGTGTGCGGTCGGGATGCCCTCGCCATTGAGCCGGTCGGCGGTCGGGAAGACCCTGCCTTCGCGCGCGAACTTCGTCGGCGGGTTGGCCGGGGTCGGTCGCGCCGTCGGCAAGGTAGTGCTCGAGGTGGCCACCTTGCTCCACGACGAGCCCCCCGTCGGCCTGTCCCGTCAGCTTCGAGAACCCCGTTTCTTCGTAGTGGACGCCGAGGCTCTGACTGGCTATACCGACCTCCCGAACGTGGTCTTTTCGCTCCTGCCCGCGGCGGTCGCGACGGCCACGATCGTCTCCAGAGCGCCGACCATGGCGACGAGCGTCAGGACGAGACGGATGCCGGCAAGCCGCGTAGTCCCCCTGGAGGTCGTAGAGCGGCTGAAAGCACCGTGACGATTTGCCCGCAACTCGCATCCGCATCTCCAGCGGCCTTCACCCCGGCGTAGCCCAGCGCGGCCAAACAAGTAACCATCAGATCAAGCCCCAAAAACCAAAGACACCACCAGCAAAAAAAACATTGCAGCCAGAGGCAAGCCCCAGAATCCAAATAACAGCTCCCGAGTTCAAGCCCCAAGCCATAGCCCAGAGCCCCAACAACAAACTCAAAAACCAAAGACCCCTCACGCACTATCACTTTGTTAAGAGATCGAACCACTGAGCCTCTTCCAGGGACATCCCTTGTGAATGCTCACGATCGGAAAGCTAGGAAGAGGGCAAGAGGCCTACTACCTCGACAAGGTCGCCGAAGGCGCCGAGGACTACTACACCGGCAAGGGCGAGGCGGATGGTCTCTGGATCGGCGATGCCGCCGAGGAGCTCGGCCTCCACGGCAAGGTCGGCCCGGACCAGCTGAAGGCGATGCTCACCGCCCGAAACCCCGCAGACGGCGAGCCGCTGCTGGGGATGCGGGGCGTCCCCTCCAAGGGAGCGGTGCCGGGATTTGACCTCACCTTCTCCGCGCCGAAGTCCGTTTCGCTTCTCTGGGCTCTCGGCGGTCCGGTCCCCGCCGCTGAGGTCTCTCACGCCCACCAGCGCTCCGTCGAGGCCGCCCTTGACTACATGCAGCGCGAAGCCTGCTGGACCCGTCGAGGTGCCGGAGGTGCTGAGTTCGTCAAAGGCAACGGCTACCTCGCAGCAGCCTTTCGCCACCGCTCCTCCAGGGCGGGAGACCCCCAGCTCCACACCCACGTCCTGATCGCCAACGCGACCAAGGGACCCGACGGCCGCTGGACCCGTCTCTATCACCCGGCGATCTATGCGCACGCAAAGACCGCCGGCTATATCTATGAGGCCCAGCTCCGCCACGAGCTGCGCCAGAGCCTCGGGGTCCGCTGGCAGGAAGTAAGAAACGGCATCGCCGAGATCGAGGGCTTCGCCGATTCCCACCTGCGCGAGTTCTCCACCCGCCGCACACAGATCCTCGAGGCCGCAGGACCAGATGCCTCCGCCCGCGCCCGCCAGGTCGCCAACCTCACCACCCGCAGCGCCAAGGAGCCGGGCATCTCGCGCGAGACGCTGCGCCAGCACTGGGCGGCCAAAGCGCGGGAGATCGGCCTGCACGGCGAGACGATCGAGGCCACCCTACAACCGGGCGCCCCCGCCGTGGCACCCACGGCGTTAACGGTCGAGCAGCTAGACCGTGCGGTCACGGCGGGGGTTTCTCACTTCGAGCGCCGCGACGTAATTCAGGCGGTTGCCGACTCGCTTCCGAATGGTGCCCCGGGCGCAGAGGTCGAGCAGATCGCCGATGCCTTCCTCGCCTCCGAGGCGGTGATCAAGATCGCCGAGACCGCGAAGGGTGAGCGCTTCACCACCAAGCGGATCTGGGAGCTTGAGCGCACCGCACTTGCTACCGCGGAGCGGATGCGATCAGAGGGACCGAGCCCGGCGGGCGAGCTGATCGCCGCTCGCGTGATCCACGCCCACCCGACCCTGAAGGACGACCAAGCTGAGATGGTGCGCCGCCTGCTCGTTGAGCGCGAGGGAATAGCCGTCGTGATCGGCGAGGCGGGGACCGGCAAGAGCTTTGCGATCGCCGCCGCGGCGGAAGGCTGGGCGCGGGCGGGGATACCCATGAATGCCGCGGCCCCGACCTGGCGCGCGGCGAACGTGCTTCGCGCCGAGGGACTGTCAGCGACCAGCGTCGCCGCCCTTCTTGGTGATTTGGACCGGAGAGCGCAGGGCGGCGGGGAGGCGATCTCTCGCGGCTCGGTGCTGCTGATCGATGAGGCAGGGATGGTCGACTCGGCGACCCTGGCCCGCCTGATTGCCCATGCCGATCGGGCCGAAGCAAAGCTTGTCCTGATCGGCGATCCGCAACAGCTCGGCGAGATCGAGGCGGGCGGCATGTTCGCCGCGATCGCGCAGCGCACAGACCCGATCTATCTCGAGGAGGTGATCCGCCACCGCCATGACCTCGACCGCGAAGCAGCCAAACGGATCCGCGACGGAAGAGGTGGAGAGGCGCTTGAGCTCTACCGCTCCCAGGAGCGGGTGATCGTCGCTCCAAGCTCTGAGGCAAGGCGCGAAGCGATGGTCAGCGATTGGCAGGGGGCGTTCGCCCGGGGAGAGGACGCCGTGATGATTGCCAAGCGAAACGTCGAGGTCGAGCGCCTCAACCAGCTGGCCCGGGAGGTGATGCGCGGTGAAGGACGGCTCGGTGGCAAGGAGATAGAAGTGGGGGAGGGGCGCTTCGCCGCCGGCGATCAGGTCATCACCCGCGTCAACGACCGCGCCCAAGAGATCTATAACCGAGAGCGCTGGAGAGTGGCCGCGGTCGAGGTCGAGCAGCGAACGGTCATCCTCGAGGGCATCGACCGGGCGCGGCGGGTGCAGGTCGGTGCCGACTACCTCGCTCGCACCAACCCCCACAACGACGCTCCGGCCCTGCAGCACGCCTATGCAATCACCACCTACTCAGCCCAGGGCACCACGGTCGATCGCGCCTACGTCGCCGCCGACCCCTCGATGGACAAGCAGGAGCTCTACGTCGCCGCCTCCCGCAGCCGCGAGGAGACCTACCTATACGCGACCCCGGAGATCCAGATCGAACGTGAGGAGTACGCGCCGCGCTCCCCATACCCGCGCGAGGGCATTCCCGAGATCGCCGAAGCCGCAGAGCGCGACCGCGCTCAGATCGCCGCCCACGACATCGCGCTTCGCTCCGAGCTTTCCTGTTTGCCGACCGAGGAGCTCCTCAGTCGCCGCTCAGCGCTCGATAAGGAGGCAGGACGGGAGGCGCTGGTGCAGGGATTCCATAGAGAACTGCAGGACAAGATCGATCTCGCCCAGCGTCGCTTGGATAACTCGATCGTCCACCGTGAAGCGGTGGATAAAGCTGCACGGCGAGAACGAAAGCGCGAACTGCCCCACGCCATCGAGCGCGAGGCCAAATGCCGCGAGCACCTTGAGGTGCTTTTCGCCGAGGCGCGAAGAATGGAGCCGCAAACGAATGTGGCGAGGGCCCAGTTGGCGATCACCAACCAGATCCTCACCGAGCGGCGCGAGCTGGCGATCACCGCCGCCCGCCTCTCCCCACCCCCCTACATCACCAGGGAGCTGGGGGAGCGCCCGAGCGATCTAGACAGCCGTAAGGCATGGGAGCGGGGGGTGGAGGCGGTCGAGGCCTACCGGCAAGAGCACGGGGTCACCGACAGGGGTAGCGCGTTGGGAGCGGAGCCGAGCAGGGGTATCGAGGGCGAGCGGGCGCAGCGCCTTCTTAGAGAGGCTCAGGTGAGCCTTGGTAGGGAGGTGAGGCTCGAGCGCTCCCAGGAGTTGGGCCGGGGAATGGAGATCGAGTGATTCTGCTTGGCCTCGAACTCAGCGGCCGGGGCGAGAGGCGTAGGTGTTCGCGGCTATCCATTCCTGTATGTCGACTCGAGTGAACCGCAACCCGCGCTCGCCGATCCGTACGTGCGGCAGCCCCCGTGAGCGCACCAGCTCATACAGCGTGCTGCGCGGCACCCGCAGCAGCCGCGCTGCCTCGCCGGCGTCGAGAAGGGGCTCTGTGAGTTGGGTCGATGACATGGTGCGCTCGTCTTCTATGTCCATCGTGCGGTCGGGATGCATCGGGGAATTGCTGCTTTCTTTCGTAACGTCCCCGAGATGGCCCAAGCGGTGCGATCGATCAAAGCAGTCATCTATACCTTCGGCTTACGGGAACGGTCACAAAGGGACTGACGGCGAGTCGGCGTCAAAATGCACGTCAGGGTTGATTCGTCCGCCGATTTTCGGTAGCTTCATTCCATCCCCCCAGTCGCTTCGGTGGCTGGGTGCGAGGCCCGCTTCGGCGGGCCTCAGCGATTTAGGGGCTTCACCAGCCATTCGGCTTGCGAATCTCGCCCAGCGCGTCGCTCAACACGGGCGCGAACTGGCTGGCTGCGATTGGACCGTGACGTAGCTGCTTGAAGAAAGCTGGTCGTAGGTCGAGGCTGCGCTTCTCAGGCGGATGAGGGTTGAGGACTCCCACGCGGATACCAAGCTCGTGAATCGCCAGCTCGATCGGGGTCTTGAGATCGGCGTCGTTGGAGACCACCACTGCGACCTCGCAGTCCTTGTGGAAAGCATCGAGCAGCATGTACGAAGCCAGGTTTACGTCGGAGCCCTTCTCCTCGGTCTTGAAGACACGGACCGTTTTTGGCCCAAGTGGACGCGGCTTCACAAGGGGCATGTGCGTCGGCCTCGTTCGGTACTGCCCATAGTGGATCGAGAGGTTTGGGATCGTCTCAAGGGCTCGGAAGTACACCGCCTGGCGCTCGGGTTGCTGAAAGTCAGGCGGCCGATTTTCAACCCTCGCCGTGAAGTACCGGATTCGGTGAATCTCATTGCGCGGGAATACTTGCCCGAATAGCGCGGCCAAGTCCAGCCACTTGTTCGGCCTTCCCTTCAACGCTCCATAGAAGAGGTTGAAAGCGTCGACGTAGTAGTTGGTCTTCACGAGGGGGCGATTATTTTTCCCGGCGAGTTCAGCTTGAACG
Source organism: uncultured Solirubrobacterales bacterium (assembly GCA_963745305.1). Taxonomy (GTDB): domain Bacteria; phylum Actinomycetota; class Thermoleophilia; order Solirubrobacterales; family 70-9; genus CAVUWL01. The sequence goes on along the minus strand of CAVUWL010000016.1, from coordinate 748,893 downwards.
CTTCGGCGACCAAAGCGGCGTCCTCCTCCCGTGGCGCGTAATGGAGGTACTTCATGGTCGTCTGGATGTCGGCGTGGCCCATCCACTCTTGGACCCGGCGGATGTCGGCTTTGGCGATCATGCGGGTGCCGAAGGTGTGGCGGAGATCGTGGAAGCGGAGCTTGCGGAGGTCGGCACGCTTGAGGGCCGAGTCGTAGCGGCGGCGTAGTGCGCGACCATCGAGGTAGCCGCCGCCCTGGCCGACGAAGACGAGGTCGTCATCGCCCGTCCACTCCGGTCGCTGGCCGAGCTTTGCCAGGGCCTTCGCAACGTCGGGCGCCATTGGCACCGAGCGAACCTTGCCGGACTTAGGCGTTGTCAACGCCCCCTCGGCATAGCTCGTTCGCACCCGGATGGCCTGGCGGGCGAAATCGACATCACGCCAGTGAAGGGCGAGCAGCTCGCCGCGGCGCAGGCCCGTGAAGGCGGCAGTTAGGAAGATCGCTGCGTCCTGTTCGGATGCTGCGGCGCGGACCAGTACCAACACCTCCTCGGGCGAGAAGACGTCGATATCGCCGCTGCGGCGCATCGGCGGCCTCTCTACGTCGGCGACGGGGTTGGTCGGCAGGCCGTACAGCTTCCTTGCCCGCTTGAAGATCCCGTGCATGAGGACGAGGGCCTTTGTCCGGGTCGCGGGGGCGCGGTCAACACCGGCGATCCACGACTCGATCATCGCCGTGGTGATCGACTCGATCGGCTCCTCACCGAAGGCGGGGAGGAGCTGCGAGCGGAGGATCGCTTTGTAGCCCGTAATCGTCGACGGCTTGCGGTCGCGGTCGTGCTCGACGTAGCGCAGCCACTCGGCGGCGGCATCGGCGAAGGTGACGCCGGTTTTGACAAGGCCGGGGAGTGTGCCGCGACGCACTTCATCGAGCACGTCGCGCAGCCACCCTGCGGCCGTGCGCTTGGTGAAGTAGCCGGCAGCCGGCCGACCGCGCTCGGTCCACGCCGGACCGATGCGGCGTTGCAACTGGCGCCCGTCAGGCAGCCGGTACTTCGCGTACCACTGTGGGCCGCGCTTGCGATCCATCCGAAAAATGTGCCCCGAGGGGGGCCTGGACGGGGCTTGGCGTGGAGGTGCCATTGCCCGATTCTAACTCGTTCTTGGGACATATTGGGGACATAATTCTGTTCGTCTCCAAGTAGCCCCTCAATAAATATGGCTATTTACTGGACTTTTAGGAGCCGGCGCCCGGATTCGAACCGGGGACCCCTTCATTACGAGTGAAGTGCTCTACCAACTGAGCTACGCCGGCGCGCTCGGTGCATTCTAGGCTGCCGCGGCTTTGGTTCCGTCGCATCCGAAGTCGATGATTGCCGCTATGTCGAGGTTTGCGAGCGCACAGCGACGCGACCAAAACGAGGTGGAGTTTGCTCGGATCGTCGCCTTCAGTGACGGAGTCTTCGCGATCGCGATCACCCTGTTGGTGCTTGGTCTCGCCGTCCCCAAGGATCTACACGGCGAAACGTTGGCCGAAGCGCTCTGGGCCCAACGCCAGAGCTTGTTCGCCTTTGCGCTCAGCTTTGCCGTGATCGGCCGTTTCTGGTTCATCCACCATCGGTTCTTCAGTGACATAGTCGGCTTCGACGGTCGCTTGATCGCGATCAATCTGTTCTATCTGGCGTGGATCGTGCTGATTCCCTTCAGTAGCCAGGTGCTCGGTGATCACGGTGGCCAGATCGCATCTGCGGTTCTCTATGCCGCGAACCTCTCTGGGGTCACCCTGGTTGGCGCGCTGATGACTATCGACGCTCGCCACGCGGGGCTCCTGGAGAGCCCCGCGGCTGTGACCAGGATTTCCCTCCAGCGATCTATCTTCGCAGCAGCGATCTTTCTCGGATCGATTCCGGTCGCCTTCATCGACCCTGGGCTTGCGCCATTGATCTGGATTATTTTGCTCTTGGACCCAATCGCGCGGATCCTTCCCAGGCGGTCCTGATCGTGACCCCACTCAACTAGGAAGGAAACGGTGAGGGTCCGGCGCGAACAGATGAGCGCGCCACCAGGGGTGCCCTCGGCGGGAGGCAGCGACGGCCCCGACGCTGCAGCAGTGCCTGATCTGTTGTGTTTTGCACCGCACAACTCAGATCTCGGTCCAACCAGTCGCGATCGCTCTGGCGGCGCGGCAGACAACTCCCGTCAAGTCCAGAGGGCTGATCAGGACGGGGGCGACTGGGGGCAGCTCTGGGCGCGAGACGCCCGGGGGCGGTTGAGGCGCGGGGCGGGCCCCGGCGGGGCCTAGAGTTGCGGGCTGGCACTTGGGGTGTGAGGCCGACCGGCGGCCGGCGATTGGCGGCGCGCTTGCGACCCTGCCAGGGGCGAAGCGAAGTACAGTCGCAAAACTGGTGCGTTGGCAGCTTTCGGTTCAAGCCTAGCCGGCGGGCAGGCTACTTCGGTTAGGGGCGGTGCGCTCGGATGTGACCAGCTCCTTTGCACGGCTGAGAACTTGATCCAACATCGTCTCGGTCAGCCTGCCGGTGAAGGTGTTTTGCTGGCTGGGGTGATAGCAACCAAGGAGCTCCCAGCGTCCCACCGACGCCTCGGCTCCGTGGCCGAAGCGTGGTTTCGGACGGGGGGACTCAGACCCCAGGGCATTCATCGCTCGAATCGCACCGTCCCAGGCGAAAGCGCCGAGGGCGACAATGACGCGGCAATCGGCCAGCGCGTCCAGCTCGCGCACAAGGTAGGCAAGACAGCGGTCCCGCTCGGCCGGGGAGGGCTTATTGGCCGGCGGCGCGCAACGGACCACCGCGGTCACGTAGGCGTCGTTGAGGCGGAGGCCATCTCCACGAGCTTCAGATAGCGGTCGATTTGCGTAGCCGGCCCGAAAGAGAGCTGCGTAGAGCCACTCACCGGAGCGATCACCGGTGAACATCCGCCCCAAGCGATTGGCTCCATGGGCGGCGGGGGCCAGCCCAATCAGCGCCAATCGCGCCTCTGGGTCTCCAAAGCCATCGACTGGGCGGGCCCAGTAATCCTCGCCCCTGAAACGCCGCGGCGGGTTGGCGGCGCTCTCCTCACGCCATTTGACCAGGCGCGGGCAGCGGCGGCAGGCGTGGATCTCCGCCGCCAGTTGCCCAAGTGCTTGAGGGCGCTCTGAGCTCATAGGCTTTGAAATATCATGGCTTTGACCCAATTTCTCCGCGCCAGCGCGGCACTTGGCAAACGACGAATAGCGGCAGTCGCTCTCGCGGCCAGCTTCGTCTTTGTTGCAGGATGTGGTGGGGCAAGCATGAATTCTCGCGCCAAGGGCGAAAGGGAAGCCGATGCGGCGCTTCTCAACTCAGCGCTGGCGCGCGAACTGGCGACGATCGATGCCTACGGTCACGCCGTCGCGACGCCGGGGGGGCGCTGGATCTCCCTGATGCGGGTGTTTCGCGCCCAAGATCAAGAACACGCCGACGTTTTGATGAAGGCGATTCGCGGCTTTGGCGCGACGGTCGATGGGGCCAAGGCCCGAGGTGAACGGCAAGCTCTCAACTACGCCGTCCTTAAGAGCCGCGCTGATTATCTCGGGCTCCTCTACCGACGCGAAAGCAAGGGCTACGCGGGAACCCTCAACGCGGTTGCCAAGCTAACCACCGCGGGCACCCGCTCACTCTTGGGATCGATCGGCGCCAATCAGGCAGAACATCTCGTCCTCCTGCGCCAGGTGCGCGGGCTCAGAGGGCTCTCGGCGGTCCCCTCAGCCTTTGCGACGGGCTCTATCTCACCGGCCAAATGAGCTGCCTGCTCAAGCGGCGTTCGGATGTCCAGTCGGGGAAGATGCCAGCGTGACTGCTCCGCTATATGCGATCGGGCGCTTCTGTTCCCGCCACCACTACCCAACGATTGCGATCTGGGTGATCGCCGCCGCTGCCTTGGTGATTGCCGGTCAGGCCTCCGGCGATAAGACCAACGACAACCTGACTCTGCCTGGAACCGATTCGACAAAGGCAACCGAACTTCTCGAAAAGCACCTTCCCCAACAGGCATTTGGCAGCAACCCGCTGACCTTTGAAGCGCCGCGCGGCAAGCTGACCGAAGCAAAGTACGCGACCGCGATCACCGAAACCCAAAGGCGCCTGGAAGCGATGCCCGAGGTTAATTCGGCGATCAGCCCGCTCACTCGGGCCGGCGCTTCCTTTCTCAGCAAGGACGGGACCGTCGCCTATATCCCGGTTGTGCTCGGGGTGGGCCCGGGGGAACTGAACGAAGAAGACGCCCAGGCGGTGCTCGACGCCGCAAATCCGGCAAAGGCCGCAGGCCTAAGGACATCGGTGGGCGGCTATGTCGGAGAGCAGCTCTCCAAGCCCTCAACCGGTCTCAGCGACGCGATCGGTCTTGCCGCCGCCGTGGTGATCCTTCTCTTTGCGTTTGGTACCGCGACCGCGATGATGCTGCCGATCGTCTCCGCTGTGATCGGGCTCGCCTGCGCCCTCTCGATCATCCGGCTGCTGGAGAACACGGTTCAGGTACCGAGCGTCGCCTCAACCCTGGCGACGATGATCGGCCTCGGAGTCGGAATCGACTACGCGCTGTTCATCGTTACCCGCCACAAACTGCAGCTTCGCGAAGGCATGGAGTTACGCGAGTCGATCGCCAGGGCGACTGCAACCGCGGGAGGCGCTGTCGTCTTCGCCGGCTTCACCGTCGTGATTGCGCTCTGCTCGCTTGCCTTTGCCGGGATCCCTCTGGTTACCACGCTCGGCTTCACGGCTGCGATCGCCGTGGTTGTTGCAATCCTGGCGGCCGCAACGCTGCTGCCGGCGATGCTCGGAGCGCTTGGTCCACACATCAACTCGCTCCGGGTCCAACTCGGCAAGACCCACCCTGACGATCACCAGCCGCACGGCTGGACCAGGTGGGCAAAGCGGGTCGCCGACCGCCCCTGGCGCTCAGCGATCGGTGCCCTGGTGATTTTGGTCGTGCTCGCCTTGCCGATCCTCCAACTCGAACTGGGGCAAAACGACATCAGCGCGCTGCCAAAGTCAACCACCGCCCGCCAATCCTATGACGCATTGGACAAGGGTTTCGGCCCCGGCGTGACCGGCCCGCTGTTGATCGCCGCTCAGTTCAAGACGCCGGCCGAAGCGATGCACGGATTGCCCCTGCTGCAAAAGCAGGTGGCGTCTGCCTCCGACGTGGCCGGTGTCTCCGAACCGACCCTCGATAAGCAAAAAACCGTGGCGGTCTTCACGGCGATCTCGAAGTCTGCGCCTTGGGCTGATTCGACCGTGACGTTGGTCAACAATCTGCGAGATACGACGATCCCTGCTGCGCTGGCCGGCAGCGGCGCGGAAGCCTTTGTCGGGGGCCAGACCGCCGGCTATATCGATCTGGCGAGCCAGATCGGCGATCAGCTGCCGCTGATGATCGCGATCGTCGTCGGACTCAGCTTCATCGTGCTTTTGCTGGCCTTTCGCTCACTGCTGATCCCGGTCAAGGCGGCGGCGATGAACCTGCTCTCGGTCGGGGCGGCCTACGGTGTCGTGACCGCTGTTTTCCAGCTCGGTTGGGGGTCCTCGCTGATCGGCCTTGACCATCCGATCCCAATCGTCAGCTTCGTGCCGCTGCTGATGTTCGCAATTCTGTTCGGGCTCTCGATGGATTACGAGGTCTTCCTGCTGACCCAGATGCGCGAGCACTACAAACAGCACGGTGATGAGAAGCGTGCGGTGATCGAAGGGTTGGCTAATACCGGACGGGTAATCACCTCCGCGGCGGCGATCATGGTCTGCGTATTCACCAGTTTCGTGCTCAACGGCAACCCGATTGTGAAGGAGTTCGGGGTGGGGCTTGCGGTGGCGATCGCGATTGACTCGACCCTGGTCCGCTGCCTGCTGGTGCCGGCGGTGATGGTGCTGCTCGGTCGCCGAGCGTGGTGGCTGCCAAGCTGGATGGAGCGAGTGGTGCCCCGCATCAGCATCGAGGGGGAGGAGTATTTCGCGGCCCGCGATGCCAAGCTCGCCGCCGCGGCTGCGGCCAAGGCGCCAGCTGGAAGCTCCTGAGCGAGATGTTCCCGCTCAATCTCCCCAACGCTCTCACCCTGGCGCGCATCCTCGCCGTACCCGTGGTTGTCGTCGCGCTGCTCGGCGAGACGCCAAATGGCGATGCGCTGGCTGCCGCGGTCTTTGCCCTGGCCGCGCTGACCGATGGCCTTGACGGCTACTTTGCGCGTTCGCGAGACACCGTGACCACGTTCGGCAAGCTGATGGATCCGCTCGCCGACAAGCTGCTGATAACCGCTGCCCTGATCTCCCTCGTCTCGCTGCACCGCCTTGAAGCCTGGGTGGCGATGGTGATCATTGCCCGCGAGATCGCCGTCACCGGGCTGCGCGCCATCGCCGCCGAGCGCGGCATCGTGATCGCCGCGAGCTGGCTCGGCAAGGTGAAGACGGTGCTGCAGATCGCCGCCGTCTTTGCCCTGATCGCCGCCAACCCGGCGCCGGTCTGGGTCGACACCCTCCTTTACTGCGCCGTGATTGTCACCGTGGTCAGCGGCGCCGATTACTTTTTTGGGCTGCGCCGACGGATCGAGGCCCAGCGCAAAGCGCGCGGCCGAAACCTCGGCGTCAGCTGACCGGCGCCTCCAGCCACTCGCGCATCATCAGGTGGCGACCCTCCCGCCCCCCGCCCGCCAGCTCATCACGCAGATCGCCGAGCAGGCCGTAGCGTTCGGCGATCACGTTGTGGCGATGGATCGTCTCCAGATTCTCCTGTCGTGCCATCACGAAGGCCTGCGCGGGAAGATCTTCATAGCGCTCGATCACCAGCCGGACCATCTCACGCACGCAGTCCTCGACGAAGCGCGGTCGGGAGTGGGCCTTGGCAACGACCGCCAGCTCGTCGGGGCGCTTCATCAGCTCATAGATCTCCGAGCTCATCGAGTCCTCGACGATGCGCAGCAGCTCGGGGGCATCGATCCAAGCCTCTCCCCCTCGGGGCAGCCGACGTAGAGGGTGCCAATGCCGCGCTGATTGTGGGTAGCGATCGGCACCGCCGCCAGCGCCCGTTCGGTCTGCTCGGCGTCAAAGCCCCGCTCGGCGAGCCGCTCACGGGCGAGCCCGGCGACCATCTCCTGGGCGCAGGGGCAGGCGGTCATCCCCTGCGCCTGGACGCCGATCAGGGTGCGGGATCCGTGCTCGGAGGCGACCGCGGTGCCGAAGAGAACGTAGATCTCCTGGGTTTGGCGCTTCGTCGCTGGGGTAGAGACGGTCTCCGGGTAGCGCGCGGTGACCGAGACCTCAGCGCGGCGTCCCCCCTGGCGCTCGCGGACTCGCTGGGCAATATGGGCGGCAAGGACCTCGGCCCGAAATGCCTCGCCCAGCACCACCTCATCGATCGCCTCCCCAACGATCTCCTCAAAGCGCGACATGTGGACACCGGCCTGCTGCGGGTTGAGGTCAACCAGGCACTCAAAATCCGCGTAGAAAAGGTTCTCGGTTCCGTCGGTCTTCACCCGGATCACCTTCTCGACGCCTGTAACGCCGACCCGCGAGAGGCTGATTTGGGTGGTTGGAACCGCGGCCTGGACATCGGTTCCCGCGGGGGAGGAAGTGCTCAGCTCGGCCATCAACCCATCAAGGGTAGGCAACGTGGGCGCTCGGGGGTGTCGCCCCCAATTTTGCTGGGGCTCCGCCTATACTTTGGCGCGGCCGGAGCGTCGGGGCCGGCTCCCCGGGAAAGGGGAGAGGGTTTTACCGGAGGCAGTAGAGATCGAACCGATGGGGACGGTCCCGCAGGGGCTGGAGCAGGATTCGGGTGAGCAGCCCTTTGCGGACTCCGAGGAGCTTCGGGGTCTGGTCACGCTGGGCCGTGAGCGCGGCTACCTGACCTTCGAGCAAATTGCCGCCACCCTCGAGGAGGTTGAGGTCACCAAGGAGCAGGTCACCAGCCTGCATGCCCACTTCGTCGATCACGGCGTCGACGTGATCGCCGCGGATGGGGTCAGCGCCTATAAAGAGCAGCGCGGAGGAGAATCTGGTCAGGGTCAGTCCAAGAAGCCAGAGTTGGATCTCACCGTCGAGCCCAGCCTCGATTCGCTGCGCCTGTACCTGCGCTCGATCGGCCAGGTTGATCTGCTCAATGCCGCCCAGGAGATCGAGCTGGCAAAGCGGATCGAGCGTGGCGACATGCTGGCGAAGCGACAGATGGTGGAGGCGAATCTGCGGCTCGTGGTCTCGATCGCGAAAGGATATCTGGGGCGGGGACTGAGCTTCCTCGATCTGATCCAGGAGGGATCTCTGGGATTGATCAGGGCCGTGGAGAAGTTCGACTACAGGCGGGGCTATAAGTTCTCGACGTATGCGACCTGGTGGATTCGCCAGGCGGTTACCAGGGCGATCGCCGACAAGGCACGCACGATTCGGATTCCGGTTCACATGGTCGAGAAGCTCAATCGGGTTGCCCACGTCGAACGCCAGCTGGTCCAAAAACTTGGCCGAGAGCCCGAGCCGACCGAGATCGCCGAGGAGCTGCGTTGGTCGGTTCGCGACGTGCGCGACATCCTCAGGGTTGCCCAGCTGCCGGTTTCACTGGAGAAACCGGTTGGCGATGAGGATGAATCCGAGCTTGGTGATTTCGTTGCCGACGACGCCGTCTCTGAGCCCTTTGAGGAAGCGAGCGAGCACCTGCAAAAGGAGGGCGTGCGCAAGGCTCTAGATGCCCTTCCCGAGCGGGAGCGCCAGGTAATCGAGCTGCGCTACGGACTGTCCGGCTTGGAGCCGCTGACCCTGGAGGAGGTGGGCCGTACCTTCGGTGTCACCCGCGAGCGGATCCGCCAGATCGAGAACAACACCTTGAAAAAACTGAAGCGGCTGCCGGAGGCCCAGATGCTACGCGAAGCGAGTTAGCGCGGCTCGAGCACGAACAATGCAATGTCGCGCCCGGTCTTTTCCTCGTAGTCATCAAATCCGGCGTATTGCTGATTTGCCCTGCGCCACAGTTCCGCTCGCTCCTCCCCGACCGCGACGCGGGCACTCACCGCCCTTCGTTTGCGGCCCAGCTCAACCTCAGCCTCGGGGTTTGCCTGCAGGTTGAGTGACCAGGCCGGGGTGCGGGCGTTGCCTGCATTTGAGCCGATCACGATCAGCTGCTCGGCCTCGGCGAGGTAGAGCACCGGCGCGGTGCGCTTCTCCCCCGAGCGCCGCCCGGTGGTCGTCAGCAAAAGCACCGGCGCCTTGCCGACGCTTCCCATCAGGCGCCCGCCCGTGGCGCGGTAGAGCGGAACGTTCAGCTTGCCGATCCAGCGCAGCCCTCTGGCACCGAGCGACATTGAGAAGCGGGCCCAGGTGCGGTCGCTGATCACGGCTGCGAGTATCGCACTCCGACGGCCGCTCGAAGCCTTTGAATTACAGCTGCGAGTATCGCACTCCGACGGCCGCTCGAAGCCTTTGAATTACAGTGTCTGTAATGCAGGAGCCGCATCCCTTCCGCCGGGCTGCCGAGAACAAGGATCTCGAGCTGCTGAAGCAGACGCTTTGCGATGACGTTGTCCTGCACAGCCCGATCCTTTTTCGCGGCTTTGAGGGCCGCGAGGTCGTCGCCGAGCTGCTCGGCCACGTTGCGGCGACCCTCGAGGATCTCAACTACGTGGAGGAACTCCGCGGCGCGGGCAGCGTCGCTCTGCGTTTCCGGGCTCGGGTCGAGGACCGCGATCTGGAGGGGATCGATTTCCTCGAGCTAGACGAGCAGGGGCGCGTCGCGGAGCTGACGGTCTTCATGCGGCCGATGTCGGCGTTGACTCGCTTCAACGAGAAGATGTCGGCGCGCCTCGGCGTCGCTTAGCGCGCTCGGTCCCCTCTACAATCGCCTCGGCAAAGCCCCGGGGGAGTGTCCGAGTGGTTAAAGGAGACTGGCTGTAAACCAGTTGGCTATGCCTACGCAGGTTCGAATCCTGCCTCCCCCATCTGATCAGCGGCGCCAGCGGTGTCGGCTTCGCCCGGGCTGCGGGCGATCGGTTCGATCGAGCGAAGGAGCATCGATGAGCGAGGCTGTCGATTTCGAGCTGTTGAGGCAGGGCCAGCAGAAAACCTGGGCGCAGGGCGATTTCGCGATGATCGCCAACCTGGTGGTGATGGCGGCAGAGCAACTGGCCGAGGCGCTTCAGCTGATGGCCGGCGAACGCGTACTCGACGTCGCCCTGCGGCAGCGGCAACGGGGCGCTGGCGGCGGCGCGTCGCTGCTGGGGCAACGCGGTCGGGGTCGACTTCGTCCCGGCGCTGCTTGAGCGAGCTCGAGAGCGCGCCGCGGCGGAGCGCCTCGATGTCGAGTTCCTGGAGGCAGACGCCGCCGAGCTGCCCTTCGGTGACGCCGACTTTGACGTGGTCACCTCGCTGTTTGGCGTCATGTTTGCCCCAGATCAAAAACGCGCGGCCGCGGAGCTGCTGCGAGTCTGCAGGCCCGGAGGGCGGATCGGGTTGGCCAACTGGACGCCAGACGGAGCGGTCAGCGGCCTGTTTGCGACGATCGCCAAACACGTGCCACCGCCTGCGGGGATCTCACCACCAGTGCTCTGGGGTACCGAGGAGCGGGTCAGGGAGCTGTTCGGGGCTGGCGTCTCCGATCTTCGCTTTGAGCGCCGGGTTTCGCGGCAGGCCTTTGGATCGGTTGACCACTATCTCGAGTTTTTTCGGACCTACTTCGGCCCGGTGAAGGCCGCGTTTGAGCGGGTTGGAGCAGGGGGCGAAGCGGCCTTGGAGAACGATCTGCGCAGCCAGCTGCAGATCGCAAATACCGCGGGCGAGCGGGCGCTGGTACTTGAACCCGAGTACCTGCAGGTGATCGTGACGCGTGTCTGAGCCCCGGTGCGCGGTTTTGCCGAGTGCGCGATGAGCGCGCGGCTTGGGCCGAGGGCTCCTCGCCCTGAAGTGATGGCGCCGCTTCGCGCAGCGAAATGGCCTCGCCAAGGGCGCGCCTCGGCGCCGCGCGGCGATCGGGTCCCCTACGCTGCCGGCATGCGGTCGCAAAGAAAGCCGGCTCGCCTGCGGGGGGCGAGCGCGTTTGCCGTCGCCGATCGGAGGGCTGAGGGGGCGAGAGCCGAGGCTGCCCGCCGCCACGGCTGGGGCGCGTCTATTTGCGGCGGCGAGGGTGCTGATCGCATCAGCACGGCATGAGCAGCCTCAGTGACCGGGTGATCGCGATCGCCGGCGCGGGCGGCGGGCTCGGGCCGGTCGTCGTCGAGCGGCTGGCTGCTGCTGGCGCGCTGGTGGCCGCCACAGACCGAGATCCCGATCGCCTCGATCAGCTCGGATCGGGGCTTCCAAGGCAGCGCTGGGACGGGCGGGTCGTCGATTTGCTCGACCAGGATGCCACCAGCGAGTGGTGCTCAGCGTTGCTGGGGCGCTTCGGCCGGATCGACGGGCTGATCCATCTGGTCGGCGGTTGGCGCGGAGGCGAACCGCTTCACCTTGAGCCGCTCTCGGATTGGGATCTCCTCCACGATCTGTTGATTCGCACCGTCCAGCACACGACCCGTGCCTTCCACGACCAGCTCGCGGCAAGTCCGCACGGACGCTTCGTTTTGATCTCGGCCAAGCAGGCCCAGTCACCCTCAAACACAAACGCCGCCTACGCGGCTGCCAAGGCTGCGGCCGAGGCCTGGACGCTGGCCTTGGCCGACGGCTTCACCGCGACCCCGGCCACCGCCAACATCATCGTCGTGGAGGCAATTCTGACCGCCGCGATGCGGCGGGAAAGCCCCGACAAGGAGTTTCCAACCTTCACCCCCGCTGAGCAGGTAGCCGATGCGATCGGCTTCCTTTGCTCCGATGCAGCGGAAAAGATGAACGGACAGCGCCTCGCGCTTACGATGGGCGGATGAGCAGGCAGGCCGAGCTCGCCACCAAGATTCCCGAGGGCAAGATGACGATCGGGGAGCTGGCCCGTCGCAGCGGGATGACGGTGAGAAACATCCGCGCGCACCAGACCCGCGGGCTCTTGCCGCCGCCAGAGGTGCATGGTCGCACCGGCTACTACGGCGAGGAGCACGTCGCCCGCATTGCGCTGACCCGCGAGATGCAGGCCGATGGTCTCAATCTGGAGGCGATCAGACGGCTGCTGGAGGGAGCCGAGGAAAGTGGCACTGAGATCCTCGACTTCACCCGTGCCCTGCGGGTGCCATTCGAACTCGAGGCGCCTGAGATTGTCGAGGCCCAGGAGCTGACCCGGGTTGGCGAGGCGGAGCCAGAACCCGCGCTGTTGCGCCGGGCCGAAAAGCTCGGCGTCTTGCGCCAGCTCCCCGACGGGCACATCGAGGTAATCAGTCCGCGCTTGCAGCGCTCCGCGGCTGCCCTGGTGGAGCTGGGGGTGAGCCCCGATGCGGCGCTGGCGACGGGAGAAAAGCTGCGCCGCCAGGCTGAGGGCGCGGCTCGGGTCTTCGTCGATCTCTTCGTCAAGGAGATCTGGGAGCCCTTTGAGGCGGCCGGACGGCCCGAGCAGGACTGGCCCAAGGTCCGTGAGGCGCTCGACCGGATGCGACCGCTGGCCTCCAGCGCCCTGCTCGCGATCTTTCAGATCACGATGAGCGAGGCGACCGATAAGGCAAGCGAACGCACGCTGGCGGTCGCCGCCGGCAGGGCGCCGGGGCGCAAAAAGCGCCGCCGCCGATGAGGCATTCCCGCCCGCATGAGGCCAACGCGCCGGCCGCGAGGGCGGAGTTTGCCTGCAGCGATCGAGCAACGACACCTCGACCGCGCCGCGTAGTCTCTTCCCGATGATGGAGGCTGCCAGCGCCAACCGAGACGAGCTCGCGATCGAGGGCGCCGATCGTGAGGGGGTGCTGCCCTCCCAGGCGTTGAGTGCTGCGATTGAGGCGGAGTGGGTCAGCTCCGGCGATTACCGCATTCGCCCCGAGGCGATTCAACCGGCGAGCATCGACATGCGCCTCGGCGATTTTGCCTGGGCGCTTCGCTGTAGCTTTTTGCCCGACGCCGACTCCAGCGTGGAGGACAAGATCGAGGGGCTCGCCTTCCAGCGTGTCGATCTGCGCGACGGCGCGGTGCTTGAGCGCGACCGTCCCTACCTGGTGCCGCTGATCGAGGAGCTGGCGCTGCCGGATGGGCTGCGTGCCAAGGCCAACCCGAAGAGCTCGACCGGGCGGCTCGATGTCTTCACCCGGGTGATCACCGATCGCCAGCATCGCTTCGATGAGATCCGCTCAGGCTACATGGGAAAGCTTTATCTGGAGATCGTGCCGCGCTCCTTCGCGATTCAGGTGAAGAGCGGACTTTCACTGAACCAGCTGCGCCTTGTGCACGGCGACGCGCGGCTGCACGACGCAGACATCCGCCGCCTTCAGGAGGAGTTTCCACTGCTGTATCTGGACTCCCGCGCCCTGGGCGATTCCGAGCTGGCGTTGGCCGACGGGCTTTTTCTCAGCGTCGATCTCTCCGGGCCGGCGGACCGAGTGGTCGGCTATCGGGCCAAGAAGAACAGCCTGCCGGTCGATCTCTCCCGCATCCGCGCCTACCGCTGGACCGATTACTGGGATCCGGTCTATCCGGAGCCGGGTGGGCGAATTGTGCTCGAGCCGGAGATCTTCTACCTGCTGCTGTCCGCCGAGGGGGTCTGCATCCCACCCCAGATTGCCGCCGAGATGATGGCCTATGACCCGACGGCGGGGGAGCTGCGAACCCACTACGCGGGATTCTTTGACCCCGGCTTTGGCTATGACCCAGGCGGCGATCGCCATGGCACGCGGGCCGCACTGGAGGTGCGGGCGCGCGACGTCTCCTTCATGCTCGAGCACCGCCAGCCGGTCTGCAAGCTGGGCCTTGAGGCGATGGCAGCACCTGCCCAGCGACTCTACGGCCAGGGATTGGGCTCCAACTATCAGGGCCAGGTGACGATGTTGAGCAAGCACTTCGAGGAGCAGACGGCGGGTAGCTGAGCGAATCGCAGCCAGCCCCTGCGATTCGCCTCGGGTTCAGGTGATGGCCGAGGAACCCGGTCACTCGGTCCCAGAGCAGAAACGCGACAGCCTCCCGCCCGAGTAGAGGTGAGATCAGATGCAAGGCTGAGCTAGCCCGAGAATCACCTCAGGGAGGTGATCGCTAAGACCGTGGGCCTGGTGGAGAACGATCGGGCCCGCCCATCGACCGCCGCTGCTCGGTGCGCCAGGTGCCCGCCAGTCTCCATACCCCGATCTCCGGCGAAGCTGACCTCTGATACCTCGATCCCAGCGGCTCCTCGGCGCTCGCTTTTGCGGCAAGGTTCGTTCAGCCATCGCTTCTTGGAACTCTCGGCTCACAGAATCGCTCGCGGATAGGCGCGCGTTGCCGCGAGGACCATCGCCACAAAGAACGCCCCCACCACCAGGAAATCCAGCCACAGCCTGCCGGCCCCGCCGACCCCGACCAACATCTGCCTCAAGCCCTGGACCTCGTAGGTGAGCGGGTTGACCCGGGCCAGGACCTGCAGCCAGCCGGGCAGGATCGCCAGCGGGTAAAGCGCCGAGGATGCAAAGAAGAGCGGCATCATCACCAGCTGACCGATTCCCATGAAGCGCTCACGGGTGCGAACTACCGCGGCGATCAACATCGAAAGGCAGGCAAAGGAGGCTGTGCCTAGGACGAGCAGGGTCAGCGCCCCGATCAGGTCGGCCACGTTGTAGTCGAGGGGGATGCCGGCGATCGCGACGACGATCAAAAGCAGCACGCCCTGGGCAAGGGCCCGCACCGCGGCACCCGCCGCCTTGCCGACCACGATCGCGGTGCGAGGCAGCGGTGTGGCGAGCAGCCGCTGGAGCTGACCGACGTCGCGCTCCCAGATCACCGCAAGGCCGAAAAAGATCGCGATGAAGAGGGCAGCCTGGGCCATCACACCCGGCGCCAGGTAGGCCTGGTAGTCGCTGGCCCCGGCGCTCAGCTCTTGGTTGTGCTGCAGGGCGCTGCCAAAGATGAAAAGCCAAAGCAGCGGCTGCACCGATCGGGTCAGAATGTCGACCTGATCGTGGCGAAGCTTCTGCAGCTCCGCCCGTGCCATCGCGTGGGTACCGCCGATCAGACGGCGCAGCGCCGAGCCGCGCAGCGCCGGCAGGCGCTCAGCCGAGGCGGCGGGCAACGCGCCGGGTACTGCGGACATCGGCCATCCTCCCTTCGTCTGGGACCTCCAAGCCCGTCACCGCTCTGAAGACGTCCTCGAGGCGCGCGACCCGATGCCTCTCCAGCAGCTCGCGCGGTGCACCCTGCTCGACCACCCTGCCCCGGTCCATGATCGCCAGGCGCTCGCAGTGTCGCTCCGCCTCCTCCATCATGTGGGTGGTGACGACGATCGTCGTTCCGGCCCGCCTGCGCAGCGCGTGGAGGCGATCCCAGACCAGACCCCTGGCGATAGGATCCAAGCCGACGGTCGGCTCATCGAGGAAGAGGACGATCGGCTCGTTGAGGAGGGCGGAGGCAATCTCCAGCCTGCGCAGCATGCCGCCGGAGAAGTCGCGGGCGAGACGGTCGCTGAGCCCCTCGATCTCCATCGCCGCAATCACCTCTTCGATCCGGGCGCTGCGCTGCTGGCGCGGCACCCCGGTGACGCGGGCGTAGAACTCGAGGTTCTCGCGCGCGCTGAGCGCTCCATCGGCTGAGAGCGCCTGGGGCACGTATCCGATTGAGGCGCGGACGCGAAGCGATTCGCGGCCGACGTCATGGCCGGCCACCGTGGCGCTGCCGGCGTCTGGGCGCAGCAGGGTTGTGAGGACTCGCAGGGTGGTCGTCTTGCCGGCCCCGTTTGGGCCGAGCAGCCCGAACACCTCGCCGCGCCCCACCGAGAAGGAAATGCCGTCAACCGCCCGCATCCGTCCGAAGGCGACGAGCAGATCGGTGACCGCCACCGTCGCAGAGCCGAGCTCGGCCGGCGATGGTTGGTCTGAGGCGAGGCTGAGGTGCTCGCTCATCGGGGCGCCCCACCAGCCGCCTGCTCGCCGCTCAGCTCGCGGAGTCGTGCCTGCACCCGCTTTCGCTTCGCCAACAGCTCACTCTCCAGCCGGGCGATCTGATCGCGACGACGACGCGCCAACTCGAGCTGGCGGGCGATATGACCGAGTGACTCCTCGAGGATTTGACGGCGACGGACGGGATCCTCGACCCCGCTGCGCCACTCCCTGCGGAGCGCCTCGCGAGCATCCTCGGCCTCGACCAACTCCCTCAGCTCCTCGAGCGAGACCCCCAGCAGGTCTTTCAATCGCAGCATCTCGGTGAGGCGCTCGACGTCGGCCTCGGCATAGGTGCGGTGGGCGCGGGGCTCGCGCCCGCTGGGGGTCGCCAGGAGGCCGATCTCCTCGTAGTAGCGAATCGTGCGCGGCGTGGTTCCGGCGAGCCTGGCGACATCGCCGATGCGCAGCTCCGCGGCTGCTCGATCGGCACTCATGGAAGCGCCTCGACCTCCTCGCGGATCGCCTCCTCGACGGCCACCATCGCGCCGTCGTGGCGCTCGCCGTTTGCCGCTGGAAGCGACGGATTGCGTGGCCGCAGCAGCGAGACCCCGGCACCCAGCAGCGAAGTCGCTGCCAGCACCAAGAGTGCGGTGTGCATATTTTCGATAAAGGGCGCCAATTGGGCTTCGGAGAGTCCCGAGGCCAGCCCGGAGAAGATCCTAAAGAGGATCGGCTTTGGCACCGCGGCGGTAATGATCGCGAGCACGAAGGCGATCGAGATCACCGCGCCCGTGTTCTGCAGCATCATCCTGGCCCCAGCGGCGATCCCGCGACGATTGGTCGGCACCGCTCCCATCATCGCCGCGGTGTTGGGAGAGTTGAACATACCGGAGCCGATCCCAACCAAAAGCAGCCACAGCATGCTCTGCCAATAGGGGCTGTGGGCCTGCAACGTGCTCATCAACGCCAGCGCCGCGGCGCTCAGCACCATCCCCAGCGCGGCCAGCATTCGGGAGCCGTGGCGATCGGCCCAAATTCCGGCCAGCGGTGAGGCGACCAGCATTCCGATTGCCATCGGTGCGAGCTTGATCCCGGCGGTGATCGGGTCATCGCCCTGGGCGCCCTGGTAGTAGAAGACGAAGACGAAGAGCAGCGCAAAGCGCGAGAGCCCGTTGATGAAGGCGGCCCCAGTGGCCGCCGCGAACATCCGATTGCGGAAGATCGAGAGGTCGAGCATCGGAGCGGAAGCCCTGCTCTCGACGAAGACGAAGAGCGGCAGCAAGACGGCGGAGGCGGCGAGGCTGCCGATCACGAGTGGTTCGTTCCAGCCCGAGATCCCCCCCCGCGATAGCCCGTAGACGAGTCCGGTCAGCCCGAATACGAAGGTCAGGGTCCCCAACAGGTCGAGACCGCGCTCGACGTCGCGCCTTGAAAGCTCGCGCAGGACGAGGCCGCCCCAGAGCGCTCCCGCCAGGCTGAGCGGCACGTTAAACCAAAAGACCCAGTGCCAGGAAATCGCAACCAGGGCGCCGCCGAGCACTGGGCCGAGGACGAGGCCCACCGCCGCGACCATCGTGTTCGTTCCCATCGCCAGCCCAAGCTGCTGCTTGGGGAACGCATCGGTAACGAGGGCCGCCGCATTGGCGAAGAGAAATGCGCCGCCGACCCCCTGCAGGATTCGCCAGGCGATCAGCTCGGTGCCGTTGGCCGAGAACCCGGCGCCAAGCGAGGCGACGGCGAAGACGAGGAAGCCGCTGACGTAGGCGGTCTTTCGGCCAAAGATGTCGGAGAGACGACCCGCGCTGAGGACCAGCACGGTCGAGGAGATCATGTAGGCGAGGATCACCCAGACCAGTTCCAACAGCGAGGTGCCCAGCGCGCGCTCAAGGTCGGGCAGGGCGATGATCAGCGTGCCGGAATTGGTCGCAACCAGGAGCATCCCGAGGCTGGTGCAAGAGAGCGCCCACCACTTGTAGTGCTCGTGATCGGCGGCAACCCCCGCGGAGGCCCGAAACCTCTTTCTTACGTTCACGTAAACTAGAGTAGCGCAGCGAGCTCGCCAGGGCCCGCTGGCGGTGGGTCGGCTCGGTGGCAGGACGGGACCCCTGCGCGGGCGCCTGAGCGCAATAGGATTCGAGGATGGCGCAGAGAACCTGGAGCGTCTACCTCTCCGGTGAGATCCACTCTGATTGGCGCGAGCAGATCAGGGCCGGTGCAGAGCGGGCGGGACTGCCGGTCAGCTTCAGCGAGCCGGTTGCCGATCACGATGCCTCCGATCGGGCCGGCACCGGGACCCTGGGAGAACAGCCCGAGCCTTTTTGGCGTGATCACATCGGCGCCGGCGTCAACGCGATCCGCACCCAGACGATGATCAGGGGCGCCGACATCTGCGTGGTTCGCTTCGGGGAGCAGTTTCGCCAGTGGAACGCCGCCTTTGATGCCGGCTACGCCGCCGCCCTGGCCAAGCCGATCATCACCCTCCATGCGGTCGATCTCGATCACGCCCTCAAGGAGGTTGACCGCGCCGCCCTGGCGACGGCCCGAACCGCCGAGCAGGTCCTCGGCGTGCTTGCCTACGTGATCAGCGCCAGGCTGCCCGACCCGGGGTAACCGCATCCCGGCGCAAATTTGCCTCCGCCGAGCCGGTCTGCCCGGTCGGAGCGCGCTGTCCGAAGCCGATGCGAACATATGTTCGTGCGCTGGGATGATCTGAGGACCGAGCGGGACCTGCGGTTGCCGGGGGTAGGCGATGGAGCGATCGTCAGGACCTTCGACGCTCCGGAGGCGATGGGGATCAACTTTCACGAGGTCAGAGCCCGCTCGGCGCTCAATCGGGTCGCGGGCGCTCGCTTTGGATTCAATTACACGATCAACCCCTATCGGGGCTGTACCCACGCCTGCGTCTTCTGCTTCGCGCGACGGACCCACACCTTCTTGGACCTCGATGCGGGAAGGGATTTCGAGCGTGAGATCGTCGTCAAGGTCAACCTGCCCGAGCTGTTGCGAGCCGAGCTGGCACGGGCCAGCTGGAGACGCGAGCTGGTTGCGCTGGGAACCAACACCGACCCCTACCAATGGGTCGAGAGTCGCTACCGGATGATGCCCGAGATCCTGGCGGCGCTGGAGGCGGCTCGGACCCCGGTCTCGGTGCTCACCAAGTCGCCCCTGGTGATGCGCGATATCGGGCTCTATGAGCGGATGGCAAAGCACCTCTCGGTCTCGGTCAACCTTTCCGTTCCAACCCTCGACGAGGACGCCTGGCGGGCGACCGAGCCCCACACCCCAAGTCCGAGCGCCCGTCTTGACGCCGTCGCCGAGCTGCGCCGGCGCGGCATCGAATCCGGCGTTCTGATCGCCCCCCTGATGCCGGGCATAAACGACACCCCCGAGCAGGTCCAACCGATCGTTGACCGCGCCCGGGCGGCCGGCGCCAGCTTCCTGGGCGGCGTCGCCCTACACCTGCGCGAGGAGGTTCGCGAGGTGTTCTTTGCCTGGCTGGCGGCCAAGCGCCCCGACCTAATTCCCCGCTATGAGGCCCTTTACCCCGAGGGCCGGGCCTACCTGCGCCACCCACAGCGCAGGGCGGTTGACGGCGTGGTGCAAGGCTGGGGCAAGCGTCGGGGTGCTGAGCTCGCCGCTAGCTCCCGGTCGGACTCAGAGGCCCGGGCGGCGCCGTCCTTGGCGCCCCCCGGCCGCCGGGCGCCGGACCAGGAGACGCTCTTTTAGACCTGATCTAGCTCCGCGAAGGTGCACTCGCGGGGGGCTTTGTCATCGCGGAAGCGATGAAAGCGGGCGCCGTGTCGGATCCGCCCCGCCGAGGCGTGGTCATAGCCGACCTCGATCACGAGCTCGGGTCGCAGCGCCACCCACTCCAGGTCGCGACCGCCGCTCCAGCGGCTCGCCTCGGCGCTGCCGCTCTCACCGCTCTCGAGTGGTGCCAGCAGCGCTCGCATGCTGCGTTTGGCGGCGGCGCTGAAGCCGGAGATGTGGCCGACCGAGCGCAGCTCCTCGCCGTCATAGAGGCCGAGGATCAGCGAACCGACCGTTCCCTCCTCTTTTCCGGGTCGCCACCCCATCACCACGCAGTCGATCGTTCGCTCTCGCTTGACCTTGGCCATCCCTTTGCGTTTTCCCGGGATGTAGGGGGCATCGAGGCGCTTGGCCATCGCTCCCTCGGTGCTCGCCAGCCAGCGCTCGGCCTGCCGGGGGTCTGCGCTGAGGGGGGTTAGCTCCAGGCCCGCCGTCTCAGCCAGGGCCTCGAGCCGTTCGCGACGGCTCTGCAGAGGGTCATCCAGCAGGGCCTGATCGCCCTCGGCCAGCAGGTCAAAGGCGACGTAGTTGGCTGGAATCTCCTTGGCCAACAGGTCGATCCGCGACTGCGCAGGGTGGATTCGGCTCTGCAGTGCGTCGAAGGTCAGGCCCCCCTCGGTGTCGCGGATCACCAGCTCGCCGTCGAGCACGTAGCGCCCCCGAGCAAATTCGAGCTCGGGGAAGTAGCGGGCCAGCGCCTTGGCCCCCCGCGATTGGATGTAGGTGTCGGGTCCGTCGACGAAAATGATCGCCCGAAATCCGTCGAGCTTTGGCTCATAGACCCACTCCCCCCCGACCGGCAGCTCTTTTCGAGTCAAGGCAAGCTGCGGTTTGAGCGGCGGGGCGAGCGGCAGGCTCATCTGAGGCTCCGCTCGCGGCGGGCGCGACTCTCCCGCGGATCGGCGATTGGGACCGCCGCCAGCAGTTTCTTTGTGTAGGGGTCTCGCGGCTGTTCACAGACCCGGTCGGCTTGGCCTTCCTCGACGATCTTGCCGGCGTTCATCACCGCAATTCGGTCGGAGACGTGGCGAACCACGCCGATGTCGTGGGCGACGAAGAGATAGGTGAGGCCAAACTCATCCTGGAGGTCGTCGAGCAGGTTGACGATCTGAGCCTGGATCGAGACGTCAAGGGCGGAGACCGGCTCATCGGCGATCACCAGCTTCGGCGCCAGCGCCAGGGCCCGGGCGATGCCGATTCGCTGCCGTTGTCCGCCGGAGAACTCGTGCGGAAAGCGGTTGTAATGCTCGCTGGCGAGGCCGACTCTCTCCAGCAGCCCAAGGACTTGGCGACGCAGCTCCGCGCCAGAGGCGACCCCCTGACGACGCAGCGGGTCACCGACAATTTGTCCGATTCGTTTGCGTGGGTTAAGCGATGCATAGGGATCCTGGAAGATCATCTGCATCTCGCGGCGCAGCGGCCGCATCTGGCGCCGTGTGAGCTGGCCGATCTCGCGCCCCTCGAATCGGATCGAACCCGAGGTCGGCCTCAGCAGGTGCAAGATCGTGCGGCAAAGGGTCGACTTGCCGCAGCCGGACTCCCCGACCAGGCCCAGTGTCTCTCCTCTGCCGATCGCCAGGCTGACCCCGTCGACCGCGCGTACCTGGTCCACGGTCCGATCGATCAAGAGGCCCTGCTTGACCGGGAAGTGCTTGCAGAGATCGCGAACCTCAAGCAGCGCGCCTTCGTTCACGGTGGATCCTCCAATCCGATCCTTCCCTCCACCTGGCGCAGCTGTGGCCTTGAGAGTGGATCGAGCCAGCAACGATCGCCGTGATCGGGATGCTCGCTGCGCCTTACCTCAAGGCTCGGCAGCTGGGTGCATTTGGCGAACCGATGCGGACAGCGGGGCCGAAACGCACAGCCACTCGGAGGGTCGAGCAGCGAGGGGGGGACTCCGCGGATCTGTGGCAGGCGCCGCGGTCGGGGCCGGTCGAGTCGAGTCAGAGAGCCCAGCAGGCCCCAGGTGTAAGGGTGCTGGGGGTCATAGAAGATCTGGTCGAGGCTGCCCGCCTCCACCACCCGTCCCGCATACATCACCAGCACCCGGTCGGCCACCTCGGCGACGACCCCGAGATCGTGGGTGATCAGAATTGTCGCCAGGCCCCGCCCCCGGTTCAGCTCCTCCAGCAGGCGCAGGATCTGCGCCTGGATCGTGACGTCGAGTGCGGTCGTCGGCTCATCGGCGATCAGCACCTCCGGTTCAAGCGCCAGTGCCATCGCGATCATTGCCCGCTGGCGCATGCCGCCCGAGAATTCATGCGGGAAGTCATCGATGCGTCGAGCGGCATCGGGGATGCCAACCGAGTCCAAGAGCTCGACGACTTGGGTGCGGGCCTCTGAATCACCGAGACTGCGGCGGTGGGCGCGGATCGCTTCGATGATCTGATCGCCGATCCGATAGACCGGGTTAAAGGAGGTCATCGGGTCCTGAAAGATCATCGCCACCCGCTCTCCGCGCAGGCCGCGCAACTGCCTCTCGCTCGCCTCGATCAGCTCCTCGCCATCGAGCTTCACCGAGCCCTCGATCTGGGAGTTCTTGGAGCGGGTGAGGCCCATGATCGTCTGCGCCGTGACGCTCTTTCCCGATCCCGACTCGCCGACGATCGCCAGCACCTCGCCCGCACCGAGCTCGAAGGAGACCCCGTCCACCGCCTGCAGGCGGCCACCTTCGGTGGCAAAGCCAACCCGCAGATCGCGAACCGCCAGCAGCGGGGCGGGGCTCATCGTGCCGCCGTCCCTAGCCTCACCCGGGGGTCGAGGTAGGCGTAGGTGATGTCGACGATGGCGTTGAAGAGGACGACGAAGAAGGCGCCGTAGAGGGTGACGGCCATGATCGGGGGCAATTCGACTTTTTCGACCGATTCGGCCGCGTAGAGGCCGACCCCGTTGATCGTGAAGATCTTTTCGGTGAGGATCGCGGTGCCGCCGATCGTCGCTCCGAAATCGAGGCCAAACAGGGTGATGATCGGGATCAGCGAGTTGCGCAGGACGTGTTTGATCATCACCCGACGCTCGCTGAGGCCCTTGGCCCGCGCCGTGCGGACGTAGTCCTCGCTCATCGCATCGAGCATGTTGGAGCGAAGCACTCGGCTGTAGAAGCCGATCGACAGAACGGCAACCGTGATCCAGGGCAAGACGAGGTGGTAGGCCCACTGGGCAGGGTTTTCGGTCAGATCGACGTAGCCGCCGTTGGGAAAGAGTTCGATCTTGTAGGAGAGGAAATAGATCAGGACCGGAGCGAGCAAGAACACCGGGATCGAGATCCCGGCGATCGAGACGCCGGTCAGGACCTTGTCGAGCAGCCCGCCGGCCCTGACCGCGGAGAGGTAGCCAAAGAGTACCCCGAAGAACATCCAGAGCAGCGCCGCGCCGACGCTCAGTGAGACCGTCGCCGGTATTCCTTCGGCAATCCGCTGATCGACCGAGAGGCGCGGGCTGTAGGAGATCAGTTCCCCGGTGAAGATCTTCTTCATCATCGTCAGGTACTGCTGAGGCAGCGGCTTGTTGAAGCCCCATTCCTCTTCGATGCTCTTGACCAGGGTTGGAGTCGGGTTTCTTCCCGCCAGCCGCTGGGCCGGCGGCGAGTTGGGAATCACGTTGAAGATCAAAAAGACGATTACCGAGATCACGAACAGGACCGCGATCATTCCGACCAGCCTCCTCAGGATGAAACGGGCCATCAGACGGCGGTCCCCTCGGGCTCGACCATGCCGGCATGGGCCTCAAGTAACACCTTCGCCCGTGGGTCAAGCGCATCCCTGAGCCCGTCGCCGACGATGTTTAGCGAGAGCACGGTGAGCAGGATCATCGTGCCCGGGATGATCGCCAGCAGCGGCGCCGTGGTGAGCAGCGACTCACCGATTGAGATCATCGTGCCCCAGGAGGAGTTCGGCGGCTGCACCCCGGCGCCGAGGAAGGAGAGCCCAGCCTCAAACAGCATGTTGTTGGCGATGTTTAGGGCGAAGAAGACGATGATCGTCGAGCCGAGGTTGGGAAGCAGCTCGCCGAACATGATCCGCATCGGGCCGGCACCCTGGGCGATCGCCGCCTCGACGAACTCTTTCTCCGCCAGCGCGATCACTTCGCCACGGATCGGGCGCGCCATGTAGGGCACCGAGACGATTCCGATGATCAGGATCGGGATCCAGATCGATCCACCCGAGATTTCGATTGGCCCGATCTTCAGCCCCCCGACGGCAAGCGTGACGCCCAGAGCGATCCCCAGCAACAGCACCGGAAATGACCACAGCACATCCATCGCCCGGGAGATCACCGCGTCCAGCCAGCCGCGGTAATAGCCCGCGATCAGGCCCAAGATCACCGCCAGGAGCGTCGTGATCAGGCCCGACACGACGCCGATGAACAGCGACGTCTGCCCGCCGTACATCAGCCGCACCATCTCATCGCGTCCCAGCCGGCTGTCGGCTCCGAGGAAGAACTTACCTCCGGCGCCAAACCAGATTGGCCCGATCGGGGTACCTTCGGGGCTGACCACGTCGCGCTTTTCCCCGTCAACGGTGACCTTCTCGAGCGTATGGGTGGTGTCGGGCCCGGTGTGGGCAACGTCATTTGCCCAAAGGGGCGCGGCCAAGACGAAGAGGACGATCGCGACGAAGAGCAGGAGGAAGGCGACGGCGACCCGGTTTCGCAGGAAGCGCCGCAGGGCCAAAGACCAGGGACCACGATCGGCGCTTGCGCCGAGTGGTTCGTGGGGCAGGTGGCCCCCTGGCGGCGTTTGGCCCGGTGATCGATCTGGGGGGGACGCGGTCGCCACGGGGCTAAGTTTGAAGCAGCGCCGGGCGTCTACTTGAACTGGAAGCTCGTCAGGTCCTGGTTGAAGGTCGGATTAAAGATCACCTTTTCGAGGTCGATCGCGCTGGATACGAAGGTCGCCAGCGTGCGCGTCCCGTAGGGCGCCCACGGGGCCTGTTGCATGTATTCCTTGTCCAGTCGCGGCGTATTCAGCTTCCTGTTTGGGCCCGAGCTGTTCCTGGCCCAGCCGTTTGATTTTCGCGCTCAGCTTCGGGTCGTTGATTTCAGCGAAGTTGCCGTTGTTGGTCGGCAGGATGCTTTCGCTTGAGAGCAGCGGTTGGAAGAAGTCGTTGGGATGCGGGTAATCCTCGATACCAATCCGCCCAGCCGGTGTCGAGGCCCGGCGTCGTGCGGTTGCCGATCACGGTGAAGTAGTTGTCGGCGTTGATGATTTTCAGCTTCGTGTTGAAGCCCAGTTTTTTCAGTACGCCTTCGTAGTATTCGGCCGCTTCGTTGTTGGGACTTTCGCTGTCGGTCCAGATCGTGATGTTTCGAACCGACGGCTTGGCTTCCTTGATCAGCTGTTCTGCCTTTGCCATGTTGTGCGGGTAGAGTTCGAATTTCTTGTATCCGGGCATGCCCGGCGGGAGGATCTGCTGGGTTGCGGCGCTCGTTCCCGACGTAGATTCTTTCCAGGGCTTCAGCGTCGACCGCGTAGTTGACCGCCTGGCGCACCTTGAGGTTGTTGAACGGTGCCCGGGTCGTGTTCATCCAGAAGTAGTAGGTGCTGATCGTCGGCTCGACCTTGAACTGGGTGCCTTCGTATTTGCTTTTGACCTCCGCGTAGCGATCGGCGGGCGGCGGGTTCTCCATCCAGTCGTACTTGCCCTGTTCGATGTCGTTGACCTGGGTCGAGGGATTGCGGATCACGGTGACAACGATTCTTGTCGACGTGGCCACTGGGCAGTTCCGGCATCAGCTTGGCGTTGTTTTTCAGCCCACTGAGGGTTGCGTTCATATTCCCAGCCGCGGCCGGGCTGGGACTTGGTGATCACGTAGGGTCCGGTGGCCGGGGGTGGGTGCGCCGATTGATCTTCGTTGGGGGTGTTTGGCGGAACCGGAGCGACGAACATCAGACCAAGCTCGTTGGTGAAGGTGCCACGCGGTTTGACCAGGTGGATGACGATTTCTCCGCTCTTGTCGTTGGTCTTGATTCCCGGGATCCCGCCCGTCTTCGTCTTCGCGAAGTGTTCGGCGCCGACGATGTCGGTGTAGAAGGGCGAGCCGCCCGAGTTGGTCCTGAAGACCCGTTCCACCGCAAAGGTGAAGTCCGAGGCCTTGACCGGGGTGCCGTTTGAGTACTTGAGGCCCTTGCGCAGGAAGAGCGTGTAGGTCTTCCCTCCGTTGGTGATCTTAGGCATGCTTTTTGCCAGGCCCGGAATTACCTTGCTGCCCGCGCTGCCTTCGGCGTGGGCGTAGGTGAGCAGCGGGATGTAGGTGTCATACATCGCAGTCCAGCCTTCTGCCGTGTAGGAGAGCTGCGGGTCCAGGTAATCGGGGAAGGAGGCATAGGTGACCTGCAGCGTCCCGCCTTCCTTTCCGCCCGCTGAGGTGCCGCCGCAGGAGTCGAGTCCAAACATGGCCAACGCTGAGGCCGCAGTCACCGCGAGTACAACCAAAAGCTTGTTCAAGCTCTGTCCTTCGGATTGCTTTGGACGGACCTGCCTCCCACGATCAACTCCAGCACAACTTCATCATGAAGGTCAAGGGCGTCGGAACCGGATGAGATCTCGGCTGCGGGCCACTTTGAGCCAAGTATTGATCCGGCGAGCGCCGCGATCGCGAGCACGCCGACCCCCGCGAAGACGAAGGTGGCACGCGGGCCGTGTCCGTTCGCGATCAGTCCCCCGGCGACGTATCCGAGGCCGGGCATGGCCGATCCGATTGACTCCAGCACGCTCATCACCCGCGCCTGCATGCTTTGCACGGTCAACTCCTGGACCGCGCTGACGACCGCAACCCACTGAACCCCGTTTCCGGCGCCGCCGACCACCGACGCCAAACACGCGAGGGCCAGGCCGGGCGCCGCGGCCAGGCCCAGGTAGCCGACGCCAACGGCGGCCGTGCTGAAGAAGAGCAGATAGGGAAGCGGGGCCCGCCTCAGCGTCGCGAAGACGATGCTTCCCGCGACCATTCCGGCGCCCCAGCTGGCGAGCAGGAGTCCGTAGCCAGAGTCGCCGGAGCCAAGGGTGTGCCTGGCGTAGATCACCTCGACCGGAATCACCGCAGCGAAGAAGACGAAGGCGGCGCCCTGGGCGATCAGCAATCGACGCAGGGTCGTCCTCTCGTTGATGTAGGTGAGGCCGGCACGCACCCGATCGCGCAATCGCTCAGCGTCGGGTTTGACCCGGGGCAGTTCTCCGGCGGTCAGCAGGATCCAGGCAATCGCGTAGAAGGAGACGGCGTCGAGGAGGAGGGCGGTCTGGACCCCGAATCCGGCGACGATCAGGCCGGCGATTGCCGGGCCGAGCGCGGCACCGCCGGTGAAGGCCACGTTGAGGACCGCGTTGCCAGAGCGCAGCTGCCCAACCGGCTCCAACATTGCGGCGGTCACGGCCCGGGTCAGGGCCCGGCCGGTGAGGGCCAGCGCTCCATCGACTGTCGCCAGGACGACGACGAGTGGGAGCGAGAAATGGTGGGAGACGAGCGCCAGCGCGGCGAAGACCGCCGCCTCCCCGCAATAAATGACCGGCAAGGCGAAGCGGGGCGGAGGGCGCTCGGCCCCAGCCACCAGGAAGGGCGCCAGGACGGCGGGCAGAAATCCCGTTCCCAGGAACAGGGCGGCGGTGGCAAGCGCGCTACCGGTGCGCGTCGTAGACCAGCAGCGACAGCGAGACGATCCCCATCCAATCGCCGAGCTCGTTGACCGCGTAGCTGGCGGCAAGGCGGCGGAACTGGGCGTTCCGCAGCGGCTCGGTCACGCCCGGGCTAGGCACCGGCGGCCGTTCCCCCTAACGCATTTCTGCACAAGTTTTCGTGCATTTGCACAAGTTTTGGCCAGGTTGTGCTACAAATCAACACAGAGTTTCCGTCGGTTTAGACATGCGACGCACAACTTGAGCTTCAACGAAGGGATCACCATGGGCTACCGTCGATAAGATCTAAATGAGATGAGCGGACATCGCGCCGCTCATCTTTGATGCAAAGGGCGCCACTTTTGGGCGCCTTTTGTCGTCGCGGGGCGAGTTCGGACCTTTCGAGCATCGGCCCAGCGCGCTGCAAGAGCCTGGCCAACCCGTCTATCGGCCTTGCCGATCGCGCTTTTACGCTCTAGCGTCTTTAATTGCAAGCTTGCATACCCGTGATCCTCAGCAGGGGATCGGGACTGTGCGCGGAACCCAGGTGAGCGTGGCCGGGTAGTAGGCGCCGTCGCAGGCCCCCCCATGGCAGAAGACCGACCCACACCGCAGATCATCATCCTGGAGCTAGTGTTGCTCGCGGGCGTGGCGGCGGTCGCTGCGCTAAGTGGCTCCAGCGCGAATTGGGATCCAGCCCTTTTTGGCATCCTTCTCGGCTTTTCAGTCTTCAGCGATCTGACCGCTATTCCGACCAGCTCCAAGGTGAAGATCTCGGGAAGCTTCCTCGCGCTGGTGCTTGCGATGGTCTTCCTCGGCGGTGCACCCGCGGCGCTTTTCGGGCGTGATCACGATTCTCGTCGGCTGGCTGCGGTGGCGCGACGCTCCCCACGATCTGCTCAATAACGTCGTCACCTACGCGACGTTTCCACTCGTCGGTGGCCTTGTGTTTCCGGGAGTGGTCCGGCGGGCGCACCTGACCCAGTCCGATCCCACCTTCTACATCCTGGTCTTCTGCATCTTCTTGCTGGCATTGGCGATCAATTTCCTCGATGATCGGGAGCTATACGTGCTACCTGGAGCGCAGCTCCTTCGTCAAGAAGGCCCAGACCGCGCTGATCCCATTGCTCCCCTCCGAGATGGCTGCCGCGTTGATGGCCGTCGGCGTCGCCTTCTTTTATCACCAGATCGGGCTGGCCGGCGTCGCTCTCTTCGGCGATCGTCCTGGTCACCTTCCAGTACCTTCTCGGCGCATTGCTCGTCTCCCAGCAGCGGGCCGAGGAGCTCGAGCAGCGCAGTAAGCAGCTTGCCAGCTTCCAGGTCGGGATGTTGAGCGCGATGCTGCGCACGCTTGATCTGCGCGATCAGATGACCGCCCGCCACAGTGCCGCGGTGGCCCGCTACTCACGGGCAATCGCCCAGAGGGCCGGGTATCTCGCGCCAGGAAGAGGAGCTGGTCCACATCGCTGCGCTGCTTCACGACATCGGCAAGTTCATCCTGCCCGACCGGATCCTCAAGGCCAACGTGCCGCTGACAGACGAGGACTGGATGCTGATCCGCCGCCACCCCCAGCAGGGTGCCCGCGTCGTGTCTTCGCTCGACGGCTACGGGCCGGTGGCCGAGATCATCCTCGCCCACCACGAGCGGATCGACGGCAAAGGCTATCCGCGCGGCCTCGCCGGCGATGAGATTCCAGAGCTGGCTCGGATCATCTCCGTCGCCGATACCTACGACGTGATGACCGCCCGCGATTCCTACCGCTCGCCGATCTCGGCCTATGAGGCGATGCAGGAGCTGCGGCGCGTCGCCGGCAAACAGCTTGATGCCCGCTTCGTTGAGATCTTCATCGAGCTGCTCGAGGGCGAGGACGTCTCCTTCCAGCACGGAGAGGCCGCCGACTTCGAGAAGGAGCTGGCGCTGGAAGCGCGGATCGCGGAGACCGCCAGTCCGGTCGGCGGTGGCAATCGATTCCAGGCCCCCAGTATCGGCGTCAGCTAACTCGGGGGCCGCTCAGCGCGGGGGGTTGCAGACGGATAGCGTTGCGCTCGATGCGCGCCGTCACCTTTCAGGCACCGGGAGAGGTCCGTCTCGAGGAGAAGCCCAGCCCCACAGTCGGCGCCTCCGATGAGGCGCTGGTGAGGGTCGAGGCGAGCGGAATCTGCGGCTCTGATTTGCATATCTTTCACGGGCGGGTGCCGGTCGAGCCTGGCTTTACGATTGGCCATGAGTTCGTCGGTGCGGTGCTGGAGATCGGCGCCGACGTCGATCGGGTCGCGATTGGCGACCGCGTGCTCGGCTGTTTTCACACCGCCTGTGGGACCTGCACCCCGTGCCTGCGAGGGGACTATCACCGCTGCCGCCACGGCCGCACCTTTGGTCACGGATCCAAGCTGGGCGATCTGCCGGGCGCCCAGGCTGAGGAACTCTTGGTCCCGCGCGCCAACATGACGCTGCGGCGGGTGCCCGACGGAATGTCTGCCGACGTCGCCCTCTTCGCCGGCGATGTGATGGGGACCGGTTACCACGCGGTCGCCCACGCCGGGGTTCGAGGCGGCGACACGGTTGCGGTTCTGGGGCTTGGCCCGGTCGGACTCTGCGCGGTGCAGGCGGCAAGGGCCTGTGGAGCGCTAAAGGTCTTCGCCATCGACACCGTTCCTGAGCGGCTCGAGATGGCGGCAAACTTTGGCGCCACCGCGCTGCACCTCACCGAGCAGGATCCAAAGAGCGCCGTGCGCTCAGAGACCGACGGCGGCGTCGATGTCGTCGTCGATGCGGTTGGGGATCCGGCCCCGCTCGCAATGGCGATCAGCCTGGCCCGAGACGCCGGCACGGTTTCTGGGATCGGTGCCTACGCGGGCCGCGGCGAGGTGCCGCTCGGGCTCGCCTGGTTGAAGGGGCTCACCCTGCGGCTCGGCCTGGCGAACGTGATCGCCCATGTCGACCGGGTGCTGGCAATGATCGAGGCCGGGGCGCTTGACCCCTCACCTTTGGTCACCCACCACATGGGGCTCGACCAAGCAGCCGAGGCCTACCGGCTCTATGACAATCGGGAAGCTCTGAAGATCGTTTTGGCGCCATGATGGCTGTGGCGACTCCGACCGCCGCTGAGGGCAGCCCTCGGCGGCTTCTGTAGGCGCTCGCTCGGCGATCAACCCAAGGGCACCTTGCTGCTCAAGCGCAGGGCCCGGCGCGGGTCGTTCCCTAGCCTGCTGCGTTCGCCGCCGCGACTGGGGTGGGATTGCGGTGGCGGCGAAATGTCTCCTCGACCCATCTATAGGCGCGGCGCTCCTTGAGCGGGGCGCGAAATCGCTCGATCCCAGCCGCCGGTTTCTGATCTGGAGGGAGTGGGCCCTCCGCCGGCAGGACCAGCGGGTAAAAGAGCGAAGCGGCGGTGAGGTCGGCGACGCTGAAGCTGTCGCCGACCAGGTAATCGCCAGAGCCGAGCTCGGTTTCGAGTCGGTCAAAGGCGGCCAGGACCTTCTCGGCGGAGCGTTGTGCTGCCTCGGGCCGCCGGACGCCGAAGCGCAATCCCGAGTAGGTGCGCGCGTAGAAGGCCGCCGCGCGGCTGATGTGGGCGAGAGGGCCCGGCGCGGTTTGCTCCATCAGCTGAGCGAAGCGCTCCGGATCGTTGCCGAGCTCATAAAAGACAAGGAGGCGAATGTGGGGGCCAAGCTCCTCGTCGAAGAAGTCCTCAAGCTGCAGGGCACGGCGGCGCTCATCGGGATCCTCGGGATAGAGGGGGGGCTCGGGAAAGCGCTCCTCCAGGGCAGCGATGATCGCGCTCGAATCGCCGACCCGGCGCCCCTCCAGCTCGATCACCGGAAAGGTTGAGTTGGCGCCACGGGTGAGCCACAGCGCGATCGGGATGTGGGCGCCGGGAAGCGGCGCCCGGCGCCGATGGGCGATTCCCTTATGGGCCAGAGCCCAGCGCGCCTTCTCGCTGTAGTGCGAGATGTCAATCTGCCAGAGGGTTGGGAGGGATTCGCTCATTGCACCATTGCTCTCGTCATGGCAGCATAGACGGGCCGTGACCCTGCTGAGCGATTCCCAGATCGAGACCCGCCTCGGTGAGCTCGCGGGTTGGCAGCGGCAAGGGATCTCGATCGTTAAATCCTTTGACCGCGGTGATTTTGTCGGCTCGGTCAAATTCGTCGAGGGCCTCGTCGAGCCGGCCGAGGCGATGGGGCACCATCCCGATCTGGAGATTTCCTGGAGCGAGGTCAAGGTGACGATCTCTACCCATTCTGAGGGCGGGCTCACCGCTGCCGACTTCGAGCTGGCGGCCAAGATCGACGCCCGTTTGTAGGGTGGCCCGATGCGGCAAACCTGGCCTTTCAAGATGGCTCGGCCCGATCCTTGCCGGCACCTTCGGCTTGCTCGTGGCTGGGTGCGGTAGTTCCACGACCACGGTGATCACCAAAACGACCACCGTTGCTCAGCCAAGCACCGCTGCCAAGACGACAACCACCCAGACCGAAGCTAGCGGCGAAGGAGAACCGCCGGTCCAAATCGTTCACCTCTCCACCTTTCGCAGCCCAAGCGGCAATATCGGGTGTGTATTGCTCGATGGCAGCGCCCGCTGCGACATTTCAAAGCGCGACTGGGCGCCTCCTCGCCGTCCGCCCAGCTGTCCGAAGGAGGTAGATTTTGGACAGGGCCTTGAGGTCGAAGGGTCGGGCGCCGGGAAATTTGTTTGTGCCGGCGACACCGCGCTTGACCCAAGCGCTTCGCCGCTCGCCTACGGCAGCGCCTCGCGCTTCGGCGATTTCACCTGCACCAGCCGCTCGGTAGGGATGACCTGCACTAAACCGGCTACGGGACACGGATTCTTCATCAGTATCCAGAGCTACCGAACGTTCTGAGCGCTTGGCCAAGCGAAAGAAGCGTCGATCCAGGCAGCAGGCGGCGACGGTTGACTACACCGACGCAGACGGGAACGTCCTTGCCCTTCGCCAGTCGTTGAGCCCTGCCAGTATCGCCAAGATCGGCGAAGCTCCGAGCCGCGATGCGACCACCCTCGAGGATGCCTGGAAGCGCCGCTCGGAGCTGCTCTTTGAGCGCCTCGCGGTCAGCTGGGAGGTTGCCGGGCTGCCCCTCACCGACCAGTCAATGCTGCTCGGTCGCTACCGAATGGCCGACCCCCAGACCCAGCAGTGGGTGCGTCAGACGATCGCCCGCCACCTGGAGCGCCATATTCCTGAGCTCGCAGATTAGGGTCCGCCCGATAGCGTGAGCAGGTGCCAGAGGAGCTACAGATCAATGAGGACCTCTCAATTCCGCTGGCTGAGATAGAGCTGCGCACCTCTCGCTCATCTGGTCCCGGTGGTCAGCATGCCAATGTCACCTCGTCTCGGGTCGAGGCTGTGTTCGATGTTGAGGCATCGCCGTCGCTTACCGAGACAGATCGGAACCGGCTGCTCCAGCGCAGGGGCCGGCTTGTAGTTGCCGTCGCCCAGGACGCGCGCAGTCAGGCCCGCAACAGGGAACTGGCGCTGGCCCGTCTTGCCGAGAAACTCTCAGCCGCTTTGTGGAGGCCGCCGCCGCGCCGTCCGAGCGCACCGACACGAGCCTCTCGAAATCGACGACTCGAGCAAAAGCGCCGCGCCGCGCGGCGCAAGCAAACTCGCCGCAGGCCCGCGGTAGATGATTCTGATTGAGTCGCTGAGGCTCACGGGTGAGACATTTAGGTGGTGAAAAACGCCGTCGGCCAAGCCACGAATGCTGGGGAGAGGGTGCGGATCGCCGCCCATTTTCGCTACCAATCAGCGGCCTGCGCCCGGCGCGGCTCGCCCCTGTATGGGGACCTGCTTCGGCGCGCCGCCGAGGACCTTGAGTGCGGCGGGGCGACCTGGAGGGTGCTGGCGGGCCACCGCGACGATCCGGGACCATCGGCCCTGGCGCTGCGCCTGATGGGAGCCGTCAATCGGCTCGCGCTCGACGGCACCGAGCCCGAGCTCGGCGACGCCTACGCCAGCACGAGCCAGGGCCCCGCTCAGATCTGGCCGCTGTTTCGAGCAGTGCTTGAGCGCAGACGCGGCCTCCTCGGGCGTCTCGTCAAACTTCCGGTGCAGACCAATGAGGTCGCGCGCTGCGCCGCCCTGCTCCCTGGCTTTCTTACCGTCGCCGCAGAGTCTGGGATGCCACTGCGGTTGCTCGAGGTGGGAGCCAGTGCCGGACTCAGCCTGCGCTGGGATCATTATCGCTACCGCGGCGATGGCTTTTCTTGGGGACCTGAGGATTCCCCGGTCCAAATCAAATTTGAGTACCGCGGCGAGGCTGGGTTTCCAGCCGCTGCGGCCACCGAAATCGCCGAGCGTCGCGGTTGCGATCGGGCACCGATCGATCCGCTCACAGCGGCGGGGGAGCTGACCTTGCTTTCCTACATTTGGCCCGACCAACCGGCGCGAGTCGTGCGGATGCGGGCCGCGATCGGGGTCGCGGCTCGAGTCCCCTTGGTAGTTGATCGCGATAGCGCCGCGAGCTGGGTTGGGCGAGAACTCTCTGCCACGACGCCGGGGCTTGCAACCGTCATCTATCACTCCTTTGTCGCCCAGTACATGGGGGCGAGCGAGCGTCGGGCGTTTCGCCGAAACCTTGCCGAGGCGGGAGATCGGGCGAGCGCCAGCGCCCCGCTTGCCTGGCTGAGGATGGAGCCAGGCGGTGATCTGGCAGACGTCAAGTTGACGACCTGGCCGGGTGGGCGCGAGCGCCACCTCGCCCGCGCCGATGCCCATGGCAGCTGCCTTGAGCTCAGACCCAGCGAGTGAGGGCGCGGACACGCCCCCCACCCCGCCGAGCCGCGGTGGGAGAGCTTCCGCCACGGCGAGGCGCTGTTTGGTTTCGCATCGGCGTAGTCTCGACTCGCCTCAGTCCTCGATCCAGACCCTCGAGCAGCCTGTCCCGATGCCAAAAGACTCCCCCACCGCCCATCAGGCCGCGATGCTCTACGGCAACCGCTTCCTCACCGAAGACGCCCCCGATAAGAGCTTCCCCGCCTGCGGGATGTCGGCCCTAGACGCGATGCGGCTGCTCGGTGAGGACCTCGCGATGGAGGGTGACCCGCAGCGAAACCTCGCCACCTTCGTCACCACCTGGATGGAGCCCGAGGCCAACCGGCTGATCGCCGAGAACCTCTACCGAAACTTCATCGACCACGCCGAGTACCCGATCTCAGCCGAGATCGAGCAGCGCTGCGTGCGCATGCTCGCCGACCTCTTCCACGCACCGGGGGAGACCACCGGCACCCGCACCCAGGGCTCCTCGGAGGCGATCATGCTGGGGGCGCTGTCTTTGAAGTGGAAATGGCGCGAGCGCCGCGAAGCGGCCGGCAAGGACACCGATCGGCCCAACCTGGTCTTCGGCGGTGACGTGCACGTGGTCTGGGAGAAGTTCTGCCGCTACTTCGACGTCGAGCCAAGGATCATCCCCCTGGCCGAGGACAAGTACGTGATCGGCCCCGAGGACGTGCGCGACCAAATCGATGCCAACACGATCGGCGTCGCCGCCGTTTTGGGCACCACCTTCACCGGCCACGCCGATGACATCGTCGGCATCAACAAGCTCTTGGAGCAGCTCAAGGAGGAGCAGGGCCTAGACGTTGCCCTCCACGTCGACGCCGCCTCAGGCGGCTTCGTCTGGCCCTTCCTCTACCCCGACTCCGAGTGGGACTTCCGCCTCTCCCAGGTGCGCTCGATCAACGTCTCCGGGCACAAGTTCGGCCTCGTTTACCCCGGCATCGGCTGGCTGATCTTTCGCCAGCCCTCCGACCTCGCCAAAGACCTCGTCTTCTATGAGAACTACCTCGGCAAGACCGATGCCACCTTCACCCTCAACTTCTCCACCGGCGCCTCGATGGTCTTGGCCCAGTACTACAACTTCGTGCGCTACGGGCGCGAGGGCTACTCCTACATCATGGCCGCGATGGCCCAAAACGCCAAGGCCCTGGCCGACAACCTCACAGCCAGCGGTGACTTCGAGCTGATCGGAGCAGACAAAGAGCAGTTGCCCCTGGTCGCCTTCCGCCTCGCCGCGGAGAAGAACTACGACGAGTTCGACCTCTCCTGGCAGCTTCAGGCAGAGCGCGGCTGGATGGTCCCCGCCTACACCCTTCCCCCCAAGGCCGAAGCGGTAAAGGTGATGCGAGCCCTGGTCAAGCAGACCCTGAGCCGCGAGCAGGTCAACCGGCTCTGCGTCGACATCTCCGATGCCTGCGCGACGCTTGCCCAAAAGGGCGGCGCCCACCCCAACGAGCGCAAGCAGGTGAAGACCGGGACGGGGTACTGAGGGTCATCTAGCCTTACTTCAACGCCGCAGGAGGTCAATCTTTTGGAGAATTCAGCCAGTCAATCACAGGCGGAGCTAAGCCACTCGGACGCGGATGTGAACGGCATTCGCCTCCACTACGTCGAGGCGGGCGAGGGTCCTCTGGTGGTCCTGCTGCACGGTTTCCCGGAGTTCTGGTACTCGTGGCGGCGCCAGATTCCCGTCCTCGCCGAGGCTGGCTACCGCGTGATCGCGCCCGACATGCGCGGTTACAACCTCTCGGCGAAGCCCACCGGTTGGCGCCAGTACGACGGGGGCCATCTCGCCGCCGATATCGCCGCCTTGGTCCGCAGCTTTGACGTGGAGAAGGCCCATCTGATCGGTCACGATTGGGGAGCCGCCGTGGCCTACCTGACGGCGATGGAGCACCCCGAGGTCATCGACCGGTTGGCGATCCTCAACGTGCCCCATCCCGCCCGCATGCTCGATGGTTTTCGTACCCTCACCCAGCTTCGAAAGAGCTGGTACATGTTCTTCTTTCAAATCCCGCAGTTGCCTGAGCGGCTGCTGGCACGAGACGGGTTTTCCTTCCTAAAGCGCTCGCTGAGATCGGAATCTCCCGCCTCCTTTAGCGAGCTCGATTTGGAGCGCTACGTGGAGGCCTGGTCTCAGCCTGGGGCCCTGACCGCGATGCTCAACTACTATCGGGCAGCTCTGCGCCAGTCACCGCGCCGGGCGCTGGAGCGGATGAAACCAATCGAGGCCCCCGTGCTCGTGATCTGGGGCGAGCGCGACACACACCTGGGAAGCGAGCTTGCCGACCCGACTCCAAGATGGGCACCAAACGCGCGCCTCGAGCGCCTTTCAGAGGCGACTCACTGGGTCCACCACGATGCTCCCGAGCGGGTCAATGAGCTGCTCAAAGATTTTTTGCAGTGAGTACCCGAGGAGCGCCGCGCGCGCTCCCCAGCTCAAGGCGAAGGAGCCTGAGGCGTGATTCTTCGGGCGCTCTCAGCTGATGACGCCCCAGAGCTCCTGCGCATTCACAGGATCGAGGAGGTGATGCGCTGGTGGGACTCGCCGGCACCGGGATTCCCGCTGACAGATGAGCCCGAGTCGACTCGCCTGACGGTTGAGGTTGATGGCAGGATCGCCGGCCTGGTCCAATTCCAGGAGGAGCGTGAGCCCAAATACCGCCACGCGGCGATCGATCTGTTCCTCGATCCCGCCCTTCATGGGCGCGGCCTCGGTACCGAAGTGATCAGCTCCGTTGTCGACCGTTTGATCCACGAGCGCCACCACCATCGCGTGACGGTCGATCCGGCGGCAACCAACGCGGCGGCGATTCGAGCCTATGAAAAGGCTGGATTCCGGCGGGTGGGCGTCATGCGCCGCTATGAGCGAGACCTCGGCGGGGGGGGCTGGCACGACGGTTTGCTGATGGAGCTGGTCCTCGACTCGCGGGCAGGACGCTAGCTGAGCATGAATGCCCCCGGCCGGTGGGGCTGAGGTCGGAGTGAAGGTGTTGCAGCGAAGCGGTGAGGGTCACCTCTTCCCGCAAGATCTCGCCGCTCAGCTGGGCGCGGCGCATCGCTCGAAGCAGTGGGATGGCGTGCACGAACATTGACCGGGTGCCGAGCTCGACCCGGATCAGAGCGCTTCTCGCTGGAGCACACCTTGGCGGGGGATCGAGCTGCCTCGTCTGGCTGAAGTAGGCATCCAGTTTCGGCAGATAGCCGGCAAGGGCAGAGGCCGCTCGCCGGTAGGCGCCGACCCCGGGAGCCTTGATTGCGGCGAGCACATCCGAATTCGCCTGGTTGTCTTGCAGATCGGCGGTGATCAGCGACAGCCGCTTGGCGAAGCCTGCGTCCAGGGTGGGCGCCGAGGGTCGGGCAGAGGAGCTCGGGGTGGGGCGGGCTCGCCGGCTTTGCTGAACAATTTCGGGCTGCCTCTGGGCCGGCTCGGAGGGAGCGGGGGCGCGGACCGCGGTGGTTCTTGTGATGCCCCGTTCGCCACTTGAGCCGCAGCCGAGCAGAGCTGCGCCGGTGCCGAGCAGGATCAATGCGCTCTGAGCGAATCGTTCAGTCGCGCTCATTGTCGCCTTCATCGAATCAGATCCGGGCCGAGCTGAGCACCGCCTATGCGCCGGTGCTCTTTAGCGATCGCAGCCAGCTGCTGGGCCCGATCAGGATCCGAGTTCCGGGTCGCATCCAGCGCAGCACCCCGAGCAGGTCGGCTTGGCGCAGCGAGACGCAGCCGGCGGTCGGGCCCCCGGTCTGCTCGTGCAGGAAGATCCCCGAGCCGCGACCAAAGATCGGATGGCGATAGTTGAAGTCGATCACCGCGGCGTAGCGATAGGCGAGCGCCTCGTTTGACCAGAGGTTCTCATCAGCCGCTGCGCAGGGTGTCCTCATTACCCAGCGGTTGTAATCAGCCCGCGTCCCCGCCCAGCAGGAGCCCGGGACCAGGCGTCGCCAGCGGTAGCCGGTGACCCCTGGGTCTGGACGCGAGCCGAAGTCATAGACGAATCCATAATTGCCAATCGGAGTCGTGCCGTCCCCCTCGTGGCGGTGGGCGGGAAGTGAGAGGCCGTTGTAACCGAGCCGAGCGGGCATCGCCGTGCGAAGCAGTCGCCAGCCCCCTTTGGCGAGGCGGTAGGTCCTGGCCGTTGCGAAGGTTGTCTTCATTCGGGTGGTCGCGATCTCGATGATTCGATCGGCCGAGCCGAGGCCCCCCATGCCGTTGGGGTTGACCGCAGGCGCAATTTGTGCCGCGGCGTTTGGCACCTCTAGCAGACCCACTCCGACCCCGACCAGGGCGACTGCCAGGCCGAGGCGGACCGCCCTCACGCGAGGCCCTCGACCCGTCGGCACCCGAGCCGGGCTGGCCGAGCTGAGGAGAAGGCGGCGACAGTGGTCACGGTCACCGATCCCCAGCGGAGGGCTGCTGGGTTGATCCACCGCGGGGAGGGGAGGGGAGGGGATCAACCTCGCTGGAGAGGCCGAAGTCAGAGAGAGCGGAGAGGAATGCCCGTGGATCAAAGGCCTCCGCTGGGGCCAGCGCACCGCGGCGATCAAAGTTCGGCGCCGAGCACGAGATCGCGGCCTCGGTGAGCGCGGCTGCGGTCAGACCGTAGACGTCAGAGCCGCTCACCATCCCCCTGCGGACCCGTGAGCCCGCCCTCGCCTCACAGCTGATCACAAAGCGGGTCGCGATTCGACTCTGCTCGCTAGGACCAGAGGGCATCCTTTCGATCAGCGCGGCCGCCGCCCTGCGCAGAGGTGTGTGCATCGCCAGCTGAAGGGCGGGAGTGCTCGCAACCGCCAGCGGCATCAGCGCCGAGGGTATGACCATGCCATTTAGGAGGGTGCGAACCGTCGCGGTCTGCACGTGCCGGGGGACGGTGATCTGCTCGCCGGCTGGATAGCGCAGCATTCGCTGCTCTCCGATTGGCTCCGGGAAGCGCCAGCGGCCGCCGCCGGCGCTGCGAGGCGCCGGCCTCAACCCGCCCTCGCGCCAGACGTAATCACCTCCGCGCATGATCTCAAGCGCCGAGAGCGCGGTGCCCTGGGTCGGCGCAAAACCCTGCACGCAGTATGCGATCACGATTTCCTCAAGCGGCCCCATCTGCTCGGCGGTGCGGGCCGCGATCAGGTCACCCGGTGCGTAGTCAAAGCCCATCGCGGGGACCAGGCTGGCGCCCGTCTGCGCAGCCTGTTCGCCGTAGCGCTCAAAAACCATCCTGATAAACGGCTGCTCACCGGTTGTGTCCAGGTAGTGGGTTCCGGTTGCGGCGGCAGCGGCGAGAACCGGCTCGCCGTGAAGCAGGAAGGGCCCGGCGCAGGCAATCACCACGGCGCACGGCTCCAGCAGCTCGCGCAGGGCGCCGGCATCGCTTAGCGAAACGGCCGCCGCGCTGACCCCACCGAGCTCGTTGGAGAGCGAGTCGAGCCTGCGCTGATCCCGCCCGGCGATCAGGAAGTCGGCTCCGCGACGTCGCAGCTGACGCGAGATCAGGGTGCCGGTGAAGCCGGTGGCGCCGTAGACCACGATCGGCCCACTCTGCGGGCGGGGCTCGGCCTGGGTTGGCTTTGAGTCCATCCGCGCCACGCTAGCCGAAAGGGAGCGATCGGTCGCCAATTCGGGTGGGCCGAGATCGGCCGCCGCCGCTACCCAGATGGATAATCTGGCGCCCGCCAGAGCGGCAGGTGTGAGCGCGCACCGCGCTGGGTCCAAATTGCGAGAGGAGGTCGGCGGGTGCATGAACGCTGAGGGCGGGCGCCGTGGCGGCTGGGGCGTGATCGTCAGCTACGCGCTGGTCTGTGCGGGAACCCAGGTGCTCTGGCTCACCTACGCCGCGATCGACACCGACACGGCCCGTCACTATGGGGTCTCGGTTTCGACGGTCGGCTGGCTCTCAGAGATCTTTCCGCTGCTCTACGTGGTTCTGGCGATACCGGCCGGGCGCCTGCTCGACCGCTGGTTTCGACCGGCGCTGGCCGGCGGCGCGATGCTGATGGCCGGCGGCGGAGTGCTGCGGTTGGGAGGTGACACCTTTGCCTGGGCGATGGCCGGACAAGTCACCGTCGCGGTCGCCCAGCCGGTCATCCTGAGCGCGGTCAGCAAGCTCGCCGGGGACTACCTGCCGGCCGCCGAGCGCCCGGCCGGGATCGCGGTCGGATCAGCCGGAAGTTTTGCGGGGATGTTGCTCGCGCTGATCTTGGGTCCAACCCTGGGTGGCCACGGCCAGATCGAACGGCTGCTAGTGGTCGAGGCGGCGCTCGGCGTCGCGGCGGCGCTTGGACTGGTGGCGGCCCTGCGCACGCCGCGTCGCGAAACAAACGAGAGTGCGGCGATCCAGGGAAGTGCCGCGCGGGCGCTTTGGCGGCTGCCCGCGATGCGCACCCTGTGTGGTCTGGTGTTTGTCGGCTTTGGCATCTTCGTCGCCTTGGCCACCTGGTTGCAGACCCTCCTCCATCCCTTCGGTGTCTCCGATCAGATCGCCGGGGCCCTGCTGGTCGGGATGATCGTCGCCGGGATCGCAGGCTGTGCGGTGCTGCCGCCGATCGTCGCCCGCCGTGGTGCCGAGCGCAGCTTCATGCGCAGCGTCGTTCTGATCAGCTGCCTTGGCTGCGCGGCGCTGGGGGCGCTGCCGTGGCTCGGCGCGCGCGCCACCGCGATCGTGGTGATGGGCTTCGTCTTGTTGCCGGCTTTGCCGATCATCCTCACGGTTGCCGAGCAGCTCGCCGGCGCCGCGGCGGGGACGGCTGGGGCGCTCGTGTGGATGGCGGGCAACCTCGGCGGGCTCATCGTTGCGCTGATCGTGCAGCTTCTTGTGCACGACCCGCTGCCCGCATTTTTGGCGATGGCGGCGGTTTCACTTCTGGGCCTGACGTTGGTCGGGCGCTACCCATCGGCTGCAGAGATCCTCGCCCAGGGTCTGAGCAGCTCGGGCGCCGCCGATGGAGCGGCGGAGGAATTGGCCGCTGTCTAGCCCCGACGCGGCGATCCCAGCCTTCGATCAGGCCAGCGCCGCGGCCTCCTCGCCGCCTCCGGGGCGCTCGCCGTCGCCGAGGTCGGCTCGCTTTTTTAAGGCGAGGCCGACGAAGGGGAAGATCAGGGTCGAGAGCATCGCCGCGCCGACCAGTCCGGCGGCGGTCGAGTGGCGCATGTGGCCGTCGTCGATCGCGAGGGTCGTGATCGCAACCACCAGCGGCAGCTCGGTGGCGCAGTAAAAGGCGAAGGCGCCGCGCTCTTTGATGCTGAGGACGCCCCGGTACAGCAGCAGGGCCGGGGTGCCGCGCACGACGACGAACAGGCACGAAGAAACAGCACCAGCTTCAGCGAGGGCGGTCGCTTGAGCCGAGCGCGTTGAGATCGAACTGCAATCCGCTGGTGACGAAGAAGAAGGGGACGAAGAAGCCGAAGCCAACCGCTGTCAGCTTTGACTCAAACACGGTCAGCTCATGACCCTTGAGCGCCGCTCGGGTGATCATCCCGGCGACGAAGCCGCCCGAGCAGGACGTCGAGGCCGAGCTGGCTGGCGAGCAGAACCAAGCCGAAGACGAGCACCACCGTGATCCGCACCGCGAGCTGGCTGCTCGCCTCGAAGGTCCGCTCCAGAGCCGGCCATCCTTTCCAAGCCAGTCGCACCGAGCTCAGCGCCACCGCCAGTGCAAGCACGATGAAGCCGAGCAGGATCACCGCCTCGTGGAGGGGCTCGCTGGTCGAGAGCACCAGGGTGATCAGCAGGATCGGGCCGAACTCGCCGCAGCGCCCCCGGCTCCCAGAAGGTAGGTGCCAAAGCGCGTCTTCAGCTCGCCGCTGTCGCGGAGGATCGGGATCAGGGTGCCGATCGCGGTGGTCGCCATCGCCGAGCCGGTGTAGAGGAAGGAGACGACGATCCCCGCGGCGGCCAGGATACCGCCGATCCCGTAGGCCAGAGCGACCGACAGCCCCAGCCGAGCGCGCCGAGCTCGCAGCGGCTTGCCCTCGATCCGCTCGAAGTCGATCTCATAGCCGGCGAAGTAAAAGAGCATCCCCAGCCCGAGATTGGAGAAGAAGGCGATGAAGTCATCGCTGTGGGCGAGGTCGAGGACCTGCGGGCCGATCACGATCCCCAAGACCAGCTCGAGCACGACCACAGGTGGCGCGAAGCTGCTCGGCAGCGACCGCGACCGTGATCGCGGCCAGCGCGGCGACGCATGACGATCGCAAAGAACGAGGAGGTGTCGACGTCGATCACGGTCGGCGGCGATCCTACGACCGGAGAGGGTAGGATCAGCAGCGGACCGTGCTAGGC
The DNA here is from genome assembly GCA_963745305.1 of uncultured Solirubrobacterales bacterium. Lineage (GTDB taxonomy): Bacteria > Actinomycetota > Thermoleophilia > Solirubrobacterales > 70-9 > CAVUWL01. Next base: position 706,521 of record CAVUWL010000016.1, on the reverse strand, counting down.
GGGGAATCAGCGGTGCCCTGTAACCCGCAATCCGCTCTAGCGGGGCCGAATCCCGTTCTGAGGGGCTGGCCTTCGGGGTCAGTACGCCGCGAGCGGTGTTGACGGCCGGGTCCTGCGCGACGTGGGCACGCGAACCAGGTCAGGTCCGGAAGGAAGCAGCCTTAAGCGGATGCCGCGGGTGCCGCAGGTGAGCCCGACCTGAGCCAAACGCGACGGGCACGCCCGGGGACCTCGCTTCGAGGGCGGGTGCACGGTCCATTTTCGACCATCGACAGACAGCGGTGGGAGACTCCCGGCGTGATCGATGAGCGCTGGATCCGCTCGCTGCACGTCGAGGCGATGCGGCGGGCCGAATTGCTCTCAGAGCGCGAGCCCCACGTCCTCTTCCAGGCCTCGACGATCGGTGCGTTGCTGGGCGGAGCCTATGACGGAGATCTGAGCTTCGGCGAGCTGCGCAGCCACGGTGACCTCGGCCTGGGGACGTTGAACGGTCTCAACGGCGAGATGATCTGCCTCGACGGTTGCTTCTTTCGTGCCGATGCCGCTGGGGGCATCCACCCGGTCAAAGACGCGGAGATGACGCCCTTTGCCGTGCTCACCCAGTTTGGGCCAACGGTTGATGAGCGGATCGAGGGCGCCGCCTCCTTTGCCGAGCTGGGTGCGAGGCTCGATCAGCTCGCCCCTGAAGGTGCTGGCTCCTTCGCGGTCCGCATCGATGCAGAGTTCGAGCTGATCCACGCCCGCTCGGTGCCGCGTCAATCACCGCCCTACAGGCCGTTGGCCGAGGTTCTCGCCAAGCAATCGGTCTTTGACCTGCACGAGGTCGAGGGCACGATGGTCGGATTTCGATTCCCGAGCTACGTCGAGGGAATCGAGGTGGGCGGGCTGCACCTTCATTTCATCAGCGCCGACCGAAGGCGCGGAGGACACGTACTGGACTCGCGCTCTGCCTCGCTTCGAGTCCGCATCGACGCCTCAGATCAGCTTCACGTCGAGTTGCCGCCTGGGGTCAGGCTCGGCGATCCCGATCTCGCCGCCGCTACCCACGCGGCGATTGAAGCGGCGGAGCGTCGAGGTTAGAGCAGGGCAGCGGCGGGGGGCGCAAATCTCAAGGGCAGCGGCGATAGACCTTCCAGGACTGATTTTCTGTGACGAAGCGAAAGCCGCGGGGCTTGCTTAGTGAGAACCGAGTCGGGTCGTTGGGATCGAGGATGAAGTTGTGGATCACGAAGGCGCTGGTCGGGTCGACGAAGTAACCGTGGCGGGGGATGCCCTGCTCGGTGGCGCTGCGATCTCGGTCGGCTTCACCCCGAGGCCGAAGGCGAGGCGGGGAACGGCGCGGTGGTTGGGGACCGCGATCGGCCCGCAGAGGGGGCGAAAGGCACCCGCGTTGACGAGGTTGGTGAGGTCGCCCTCGATTCGGCCTTGGTTGGTCAGATCGGTGTTGACCCTGGAGTCAAGGCTCCACTGATTCGGAAGCCAGATCACGAACATCGCGGCGACCACTGCCGGCGAAGATCTGCCATCGCCCCCGCCATCGGATGGCCCGCTTCGAGCAGCCGCCAGCCAAGCAGGGCCAGGGCGACGAAGATCGAGAGCACAGCGGCGGCGAGCATTGTGTAGCGGGCGATGATCGCCAGTCCGGCGCAGGCCAAAACGGCAAAGGCGCCGAGGGCGAGCAGAGACGCCGCGATGCCTAGCAGCGAGCGCCGCCGCAGGAAGGCGAAGCCGAGGATGATGCCCCCGGTGGCGCCGATCATCCCGGGCCATTGCAGGATTTCCCCCAGACGTCGCGGACCGTAGAGGACGAGATCTATCGGTCCGGTCTGGCGCTTCAGCGTTTCCACGGTCGCCCGGGTGCCGGTGAAAGAGTAGGTCGGGCTGCCGGTGGTGCTCCAGTCAAAGAGCGCCCAGCAGAGCGGTGCGGCGAGCGCCAGCGCCGCCAGTGCGCTCAGCTCGCGGGCGCTGCGCTCGCGGCGCCAGCCCAGCCTGTAGGAGCGAATCCGCAGCGCCGCGGCACCTGGCTCGCGCCTGACCTCAAGCGCCAGGTAGCCGAGGTAGGCGAAAGAGAAAAGCCAGGCCTCGGGTCGCAGCAAGCCGGCCGGCACCAGCAGAGCCAGGACCGGCCAGCCGGCTCGCCTCCGCTTGGTCTCAATCGTCAGCGCGGCGAGGGCAGAGGGCGATGTAGGGGAGGTCGACGTAGGCGCGCAGGCCGTTGGAGAGATAGGGCGCCCTGGTGAGGACGATGATCGCGGCAACCACCCCGATCGCGCGGTCAAACCAAAGCGAGCCGAGTCGGTAGACGAGGTAGACCGCCAGGCCCAGCGATAAGTAGGCGATCACCATCGTCACCGTGATCGCTCCGTTGCCGAGCGGCGTGGTCAGAAAGCCCGAAAGATCGGCAAGCGGGTGGGGGGTGGGGGGCAGCGCCGAGCCGTAGTCGGGGCTCATTCCGTGGGCGATTTCCTTCCCCCACAGCAGCGCGTAGATCGTGTCGTAGTTGGGGAAGCCGACCGGGAAGAGGACCAGCAGGACCGCCGTTACTGCGGCGACCCAGGCGGCCGGCGTCAGCCAGCTGGAGACCCTCGATGGCACCGGCGCAAGGTACAGGTGACGGCCCCAAACCGATGCCCTCAGCGCGCCGATCGCCCGCAGATACACTGGCCCCACCTGACGATGACCGAGTCGACTCTCCCTCTACCGCCGCCACCGCCCTGGCTCCTTCGATCAGGTGGTCGGCCAGCAGCACGTGGTCCGCACCCTGCGAAACGCGGTCGAGCCAGAACAAGGTCCACCACGCGTATCTGTTCGTCGGGTCGCGCGGCACCGGCAAGACCTCGATGGCGAAGATCCTCGCCCGCTCGCTGAACTGCGAAAATGGCGGCCCGACGATCACGCCCTGTGGGCGAGTGCGAATCATGCCTGACGATCGCCGCCGGCACCTCGATCGACGTGATCGAGATGGACGCCGCCTCCAACCGCTCGGTCGATGACGTCCGCGAGCTGCGCGAGCGCGTCGCCTATGCCCCCGCCGCTGGGCGCTGGAAGGTCTACATCCTCGATGAGGCCCACATGCTCACCAAGGAGGCCTGGAACGCGTTCCTAAAGACGCTTGAGGAGCCGCCGCCGCAAGACGGTCTTCGTCCTCGCCACCACGGAGGCCCACAAGGTGATGGCGACGATCGCCGATCGCTGCCAGCGCTTTGATTTCCAGCGCCCCTCGCTGGAGCAGATCTCCGAGGTCCTGCGTCGCGTCGCCGAGGCCGAGGGGATCGAGCTCGAGCGCCGGCGCCGTCGCGATGATCGCTCGCTCGGCCTCGGGCAGCTTTCGCGACGCCCTGGGCACGCTCGATCAGCTGGTCGCCTTTGGCGGCAATCGGGTCAGCCTTGAGGAGGTACCGGAGCTGCTCGGGTGCCGCCGACGCGGAGCTGCTGTTCGAGGCGGTCGACGCGGTGGTCGCCGAAGACCCAAAGGGGGTGCTGCTCAGCGTCGAGAGGATGGCTCGCTCTGGCCGCGACCCATCGCAGTTCGCCCGCGACCTGCTCGCCCACCTCCGCCACCTGCTCGTTACTCAGACGATCGGCGAGGTGCCCAGCACGTTCGTGGTCACCGCATCCGACCCCGATCGCCTCAGGGCGCAGGCGGGAGCCGTCGGCCCGGCAACGCTGATCCGGACGATCGATGAGCTGGCGGGGGCGCTGAGCGCTGTGCGCGAGGGTGACGATGCTCGGATGGCGGTTGAGATCGCCCTGCTCAAAGCCGCCCGTCCTGACCTCGACCCCTCAAGCGAGGGCCTGCTGCGTAGAATCGAGCGCCTCGAGCAGAGGCTCGGCGCAGATCGCGGCGCGCCGGCGCCGGCGCGCGAGGAGCGCTTCAGGGCCGCCCGCCCAAGATCGCGATCCGGGGCCCGATGAGCCCGCCAGCCCGTCCCCCGCCGAGCCGGAGCCGGAGCCGGTCGACCTGGAGCGGATCCTTCGCCTCTGGCCGGCGGTCCTTGATCAGCTGCGACAGGCCGGGGCGCCTGCGCTCGCCGCGCTTTTTGAGGGAGCCAGGCCGGTCGGGGTGGATCGTGAGGAGGCAACCCTGACGGTCGGCTTTCCGACAAGTGCCACCTTCAACAAGCGAAAGGCGGAGGCCCCCGAGAAGCGCGAGCAGGTCGCCGAGGCGCTGGTGGCGATTACCGCGGAGCGACTGCGCCCGCTCTACGTGGTGGCGGATGCCGAGGCCGCCGCCGCTTCGGAGGAGAAGATCGATGAGGATCAATTGCTGGAGCAGTTGAAGAGCGAGTTCGACGCGGAGGAGGTCGGTTAGGTGGCACGTGGCGGTGGGCCCGGGGGGTTTGATGTGAACGCTCTGATGAAGCAGGCGCAGCAGATGCAAAGCCAGATGCTTGAGGCCCAGGAGTCGCTCAAAGACGAGGTGGTCGAGGCGAGCGCCGGCGGCGGCATGGTCAAGGTGAAGATGGGCGGGGATCTGAACCTTCGCGAGATCTCGATCGATCCCGAGGCGATCGATCCCGAGGAGGCCGAGCTGCTGGCCGAGATGGTGCAGGCGGCCGTCAACGAGGCGTTGCGGGCTGCTCAGGAGCTTGCCTCGTCGAAAATGGGCGGGATCACGGGCGGCCTTGGTGGCCTGCCGGGGCTCTGAGCCGGGTGGCCGCGTTCGCCGCCCGGCGAGCGGTGCCGCCGCAGGCGGACAGCCTTGAGCACTGAGGGACCGGCGCCGCTGGCGCGCCTGGTCGCCGAGCTCTCGCGATTGCCGGGGATCGGCCAACGCACCGCCCAGCGTCTCGCCTTCCACATCCTGCGAGCGCCCGACGAGGAGGCCGCGGCGCTGGCGGCGGCGATTCGCGAGGTCAAGGAGAAGGTCGGCCTCTGCGAGCAGTGCTTCAACCTCGCGGAGGGTCCGCTCTGTCGAATCTGTGCCGATCAGAATCGCGATCGCGAGATCGATCTGCGTGGTCGAGGAGCCCGCCGACGTGATCCCGATCGAGCGCACCCATGAATACCGTGGCCTCTACCACGTGCTCGGCGGGGCCCTCTCGCCGATCGACGGCGTCGATCCCGAAGACCTGAAGATCGCCGAGCTGATCGAGCGGGTCGGGGTGGGCGGGGTGAGCGAGGTGGTTCTCGCCACTAACCCGACCACCACCGGCGAGGCGACCGCCCTGCATATCGCGACGCGGTTGCGGGGCGCTGGTCACGGTCACCCGCCTCGCCAGCGGTCTGCCGGTCGGGGCCGACCTCGAGCATGCCGATGAGGTCACGATCGGCAAGGCGCTGGCCGGTCGGCACAGTCTCGACTAGGCGTCGGGGTGGACAAGCATCTGAGCGCAAATAGCGAGTTCTGCTCTTGTCGACGTCCGCCCCATCCGACAGGGTCACCTCGTGGCAAGCGGTCTGCGATCGAGAATCTCCGAGCGCCTCGACGCCGGCCGGGAAACTGGCCCGCGATGTCTCCGCTTTGCAGGCCTCGCTCCTGGGGAGTTTGACCGAGGAGCTGGGGGGCGAGGAGGCCGGCCTTTTCGCCGAGACCGCGCGTCGCCTGGCCGAGCAGTTCGGCTCGGTCACCGCAACCGCGGTGGGGGCGGTCTTTGAGCGAAGGCGAAGCCAGTCCCGAGCACGACTCACTGAGCAGCCTCTACCGGCCGGGACAGATGCGGCGCCGGCTCGATCAGATGCTCGAGATGAACCGCCGCTATGGTCAGCCGTTCGGGCTCGTCGTCTTTGCGATCGAGGGTCCCGGAATCCGTGAGGGCTCAGGCGGCGGTGGAACGGAGACGGTGCTGGCGATCGTCGGCGCCGCGCTGCGCGAGAGCATCCGCCTCGTCGATGAGGTGTTTCGCTTGGAGGAGGATGCGCTCTGCGTGCTGGCCCCCAACCAGACCACGGTTGAGGGAGTGCAGATGGCGGAGCGATTGCTGCGCATGCTCGATGAACTCGAGCAGGGTGGTGGGCTGAGCATCACCGTGTCGCCGGCGTTGTCGCCTGTCCAGAGCACGGCAGCGAGGCGGAGCGCCTCCTGCACGGCGCCGATCAGGCGATGTGGCGGGCGCGGGCCGTCGGCCAGCCGGTCGGCGTCGGCGCTGCTGCAAGATCGCTGACAGGTTTAGCGAAATCTGTCCATAACTGGGGTAAACCCGAACTTTTGGTGGGAGAATGGCGCCGGCGCGGCGAATAACGCTCTGGCCACTACCACCCTTCTCAACAGATATGCCAGGAATCCGCACAAACGCAGCAGCCGAGGTGCTCGGCGTCAGCCCCAACACGCTGCGCAGCTGGGAGCGGCGCTACGGCTATCCGACCCCAAGGCGCACCCCCGGAAATCACCGCAACTACGAGCTGGTCGAGTTGCAGACGCTGCGCGACGCGCTCGCCCAAACCGGCAATATCTCCTCGGCGATCGCGCTGGCGCGCCAGCGCCAGGCGGCGCCGGCCTCAGGCGGTGCCCTGATCGCCGCCCTGGAGAGCTTCGACGAGGACGCCGCCGATCGGGCGATCGAGGAGAGCCTGGCCCTGCGCCCCCTGGAGCGCTCGGTGGAGGAGCTGCTGTTGCCCGCGATCGACGAGCTGGCAGCCGACCGCGACCGCGAGGCGGAGCTGGAATTCGCGGCCCGCTGGGCGATGGGCTGGCTGCACGGGGCGCGGCGCCTAGCCTCCTCGGCCTCGCGCCCGGCCGGGATTCTTCTGCTTGATTCAAGCCGCGCCCAAGACGCCGAGGCCGTCCACGCGCAGGCCCTTGACCTCGCCCTGCGCCGCGCCGGCTTCCGGGTTTTGATGCTCTCCACCGAGCTCGGCGATGAGCGGCTGGAACGCGCTCTGGGAGCGCTTGAGCCAACCGCGATCGTCCTCTGTGGGCCCGGTGCCGATACGGCCGCCGCGGTCAAGCTGGTGCGCAAGATTCGCGCCGTTGGCTTCGATGCACCGCTCCTCGGTTTTCGCGCCGGCGGCCTGATCGGCGATGCGGTTCCCTCCGCCGGCGAGAGCCCGAGCGCGGTCACGGCGACGCTGAACGCCGACCTGCGCCGTCGCGCCACGCAGGCCTTTGCCTAACTCACCGATCTGAGATCGGCTTGCCCGACGGTGGCGGGGGTGGATCGCCCCCGGAGCCTGAAAAGTGATCCGGCCGCCACGGAGCTCTGGAGCCCAGTGGCGGCCGGATCTAAATCGCGGCGCCTCCCGCCGCTTCGGATCGCCCCAGCTCTACAGTGAGGCGACCGCGTTGTCGGAGGCTTTCAACACGATTTTGGGGATTTCGGCGAAATCAAGCGCCGCTCCGTATTTCTGGCCGATCGAGAGGTTGTACTTGATGAACTGTTCGAGTTCGCTCTTCTTGGGCGCACCGTGGGGCACGATGCAGTAGGTAAACGTCGATATCGGGTAGGCGATCGTCGCCTTCTTGGGCGGATCGACGATGTGCAATTCGTTGCTCGGGGGTACGTGTTTCACCGTTTCGGCCGCCGCCTCGATGTTCGGGATGCTCGGAAACTCGAAGTTTCCGGCCGCATTTTCGACCGAAGCGGCACTGAGTCCTGCCGCGATGATGTAGGAGGCCGAGATGTAGCCGATCGCACCCTTGGTGGTGGTGACAACCGAGGTCACCCCGGAGTTGCCTTTGGCTCCAACCCCGGCTGGAAAGGCGACAGATGTCGCATATCCGATTGAGTTTTTCCAGGTCGAATTGACTTTGGAGAGGTAGTTGGTGAACGCGTAGGTGTCACCGGAGCCATCGCTGCGAAAAACCGGCGTGATCGTCAGTTTCGGCAGGTGGATCTTCGGGTTCAGTTTTTTGATTTTCGGGTTACTCCAGTTGGTGATTTTGCCCATATAGATTTCGGCAAGCACCGGTCCCGAGAGCTGCAGTTTGTCTTTCTTTACCCCGGGAATGTTGTAGCCAATGCCAGTTGCGGTGAGCGCCCAGGGGATCTGCACGCAGCCGTTGCAGGCGGCGGCCTGCTGGGGGGTCAAGGGCGCATCGGAGGCGCCGAAGTCAACCGTGCGGGCTGTGATCTGAGCGATCCCAGCTCCCGAGCCGACCGAGCCGTAGGTGACTTTGATGGCGCCATTGGTGTGAGCTTCAAAGCCGTTGATCCAATTGCCCATCAGCGGCGCTACCAGCGTAGACCCCGCGCCCTTGAGTTCGGCGAAGGCACTCGCGGTCGAGACGGCGGCCATGCACGCAACTGTTCCAACCGTCGCAATGATGAAACGAAACAACCTGTTGCGAATCAAGTGAAGATCCTTTCGGCTTGTGTGGTCCCGTCAGATGCGGGCATCGTGGTCGTGCGACTGGTATCCGCCCCAGAATCGCTGTGCAACGACGCGCAATTGTTTCAATCTCGTGAAAAGGTGACTTGTTGCCAAATTGTGAACACACACACACTTGTGTCAATTTTGTGAAAACCGAAGTGAGGTAGCTGAAAACAGATCGATCTGATCTAGCTTGCGCGGGATGAGCACGACGATCGAGCCCGCCGCCGCCTACGCGGCAACCCCGGGGGGCCGCCAAGCCCGCCGCCGCCGACGTCGCAAGAAGGCAGACAGCTTCGCCGACGGCCTGCTCTACGGGCTGTGCGCGTTTGCGGCCCTGATCGGTGTCGTGCTGTTATTCGTGATCGGTTTTCAGGTCGTCCACAGCGCCGCACCGGCGATCTCGAAGTTCGGGTTGGGATTCCTCGTCCACACGACCTGGGCACCGAACTTCGAAGAGTTCGGCGCCGGCTCGTTTCTGTTAGGCACCGCCGTAACTTCATTTATGGCCCTGCTGCTGGGGGCGCCGATCGCGATCTCGATCGGCCTCTACCTGAGCCTGCTGGCGCCGGGCGGGGTGCGGGGCATCGTCTCACCGCTGGTCGAGATGCTGGCGGCGATCCCTTCGCGTGATCCTCGGCTTCTGGGGTCTCTTGGTGCTCGCCCCCTTCGTCCACGAACACCTAGAGCCCTGGCTCCACGAAACGCTCGGGCTTCATCCCGCTCTTCGGCGCCCCGCAGACGACCGGCGCCAGCGTCTTCACGGCGGGTCTGATCCTGACGATCATGGTGATCCCGATCATCGCCTCGATCTCACGCGACCTCTTTCTCACCGTCCCGCGCGACATCCAAGACGGTGCGAGCGCGCTTGGCGCGACCCGCTGGGAGGTCGTGCGGGGAGTCGTTCTGCCCTCCACCGCCTCTGGCGTGATCGCCGCCTGCCTGCTCGGCCTGGGGCGGGCCCTGGGCGAGGCGATCGCGGTGACCCAGGTGATCGGCGCCGGTTCCGCGATCAATGCATCGCTGTTTAAAACCGGCGATACCCTGGCGTCGAGGATCGCCAGCCAGTTCCCCGTCCTCGAGCCCCGGCCTCGACCAGGCCTCGCTCTTTTACCTGGGGACGATCATCTTGGTGATCGGGCTGCTCTCCAACCTCTTCGCCCGCCTGATCGGCCGCCGCTTTGATTACAAAAGGAAGGCCGCCTGATGAGCGGTGATCGCGTTCCCGATCCGAGTGCACCGCTCACCCCCTCGGGCAACCTGGGACGGAGGAAGGTCGTCTGCTCGGTTGGCCGAATCCGGGGCGACGGCGGCGGCGGTCTTGGCGGTCGCGGTCTTGGCAATCGTCGTCTACTCGGTCTTTAAGCACGGAGCGAGCGCGCTCAGCCTTGATTTCCTGATCAAGGGGGCGCCGACCGGAATCGGGCCGGCGATCGTCGGCACGGCGCTGATCGTCTCGCTTGCGACCGTGATCGCGATGCCGCTGGGGATCCTGGTCGCCCTCTATGTGACCGAGTTCGCGGGAGATCGGGCGGCACGCTCGATCCGGCTCGCGATGGATCTGATGAACGGGCTTCCCTCGATCATCATCGGCCTCTTCATCTTCGGCGCGCTGGTCGATCACCAACAACAGTCCGCCTACGCCGCCTCGATCGCGCTGGCGATCATCATGCTGCCGCTGATCGCCCGGGGTAGCCAGGAGATCCTCCTGCTCGTCCCCGACAGCCTGCGCGAAGCAGCCGACGCGCTCGGGGTGAGCCGCTGGCGCACCGTGCTGGGAGTGGTCCTTCCCAGCGCCCTGGGGGGAATCGTCACCTCGACCGTGCTCGCGGTGGCGCGCGCCGCGGGTGAGACCGCGCCCTTGCTCTTGGTTGATTCGGTCTTTAACCCCAGCGTCTTTAGCTTCAAGATCACCGAAGCGATCCCCAACATCCCGGTGACGATCTTCACCCTCTCTGAAGAAGCCAACCCCGAAGGCTTCGCGCGCGCCTGGGGGGCGGGTTTCGTGATGCTCTGCTTCATCATGGTGGCGAGCCTCGCCGCCCGGGTCCTGCTCGCCCGCAGTCGCAGGAAGCTGAGCGGGTGAGCACCCCGGACCCAAATCAACGCCCCGCAGCAGCCGCCACCGGTGCTGCGCCGCGGGTTCGGATCCAGACCGGCCGGCTCCCCCACCCCGGCCTCGGCGTCAACGGGCTGGCGGGCCAGCGCTCCGGCCTTGAGGTTGTCTTTGACGCCCGCGACGTATCGGTCCTCTACGGCGACAAAGAGGGCGCTTGCCGGCGTCAACCTGCGCATCCACCGCAACCGAATCAGCGCCCTGATCGGCCCCTCGGGCTGCGGCAAGACGACCTTCCTGCGCAGTCTCAACCGGATGAACGATCCGGTCCCCGGCTTTCGGCTTGAGGGCCAGATCACCTACCACGGCCACGACATGTACGGCGAGCGGGTCGATCGGATCGAGGTCCGCCGCCGCATCGGGATGGTGTTTCAGAAACCCAACCCGTTTCCGAAGTCGATCTACAACAACATCGCCTGGGCGCTGCGAAACCTCGGCATGAAGGACGGCCTCGACGAGCGGGTCGAGCGCGCTCTGCGTGGCGCGGCGCTTTGGGATGAGGTCAAGGATCGCCTCAAGGACAGCGCCCTGGGCCTCTCCGGCGGCCAGCAGCAGCGCCTCTGCATCGCGCGGGCGATCGCGATCGACCCCGACGTGCTGCTCTTGGATGAGCCGGCCTCGGCGCTAGACCCGATTGCCACTGCGAAGATCGAGGAGCTGATGCACTCGCTCAAATCGAGCTACACGATCGTGATCGTCACCCACAACATGCAGCAGGCTGCGAGGGTCGCCGATCAGACCGCCTTCTTCGGGCTCGAGATGAGCGGCGCTGAGCGGGTCGGAACGCTGATCGAGTGCGGCGAGACAGAGGCGGTGTTCAACCACCCCGCCGACCCGCGCACCCGCGACTACGTCGCGGGGCGCTTCGGCTGAGCTAGGAGTGAAGAATCGCCTCGCCGGAGACCTGCTGCAGCAGCGAGTGTCCGCACTGCCAGCAGAAGGTCGCGCCGCTGCTGTGCGGGGCTCCGCAGGAGCCGCAGGTGCCGGCGGTCCCGGTCTGCTCCATACGAACGATCCGTTCGACCTCGCTCAGCTCGGCATCGGCATCTTGAAGTGCTGCAGCGCGCTGGATCAAGACCTCGACCCTGATCCGATTGCGAATCGCCATCTCATAGACCAGCCCGCCGAGGTCCCACTGAAGTTCTGCCACCCGTCCGGTCAGCTGATCGCGGCGGCGTTCCAAATCGACGACCAGCTCCGATCCGTAGGCCGCGGCGACGGCCGCAGATGCCGCCTGCGGTTGGCTCGGGGACGCTCGCCCCGCGGCGCCGTTTGGGCCGCCGCCCCGCGCGCCGGCGCGACGATCGCGACGGGGACGAAGGCCGTCGATGATCAGCGCCAGTGGATTCTCCATGCTCCCAGCCCTCCTTAGCCGCCGAAGAATTCGCCGGTGAACTTGCCGCCTTTGCAGCCCGCCGTACCCTTTGAGCACTTTTCGCCCAGTTTCGCCGCAGGCGGGGGCAGCTTCACGCCCTTTGCCGGTTTGAGAATTTCTTCGGTGGCCTTGCTCTGGCCGCTGGCGCCGGTGGCCGCCGCGCCCTTGGAGGACTTGGTCGCCTTGGCGCCGCTGGCGCCACCACCAACCGTGGTCGAGCCGGAACCGCTCTTGGTGGTGCCAGCGCTTGCTTCCCCGCTTCCCGGAACTTTCACCACGACCGGAGCGGTGCTGGCCGGGGAGTTCTGAGAGCTGCCCGAGTGCCCGATCAGGACACCCACCCCGAGCGCTAGGAGTAGCGTTCCGATCCCGGCGACCAGCGTCGCGTTGGGCGACAGCCGCCGCCCGCGCTTGGCAGGAGCGGCGGCTGCGGGCGCGGGGCCCTTGACCAGGGTGTCCATCAAAACGACCGCGTCCATAAACGGCAGGCGGGGATCGCCGCGGCGCTGTCCACATTCCAGGCAATAGCGCTGATCGGGAGCCATCTGCGCGCCGCAGGCGGGGCAGCTCTCCCCGGCTTTTGGGGATGGCGCCGGGGCGGGCGTGCCGATTGGGGCGATTGGGGTGATCACCTCGGTGCTCGGCTCAGCGGTCGAGGTCGCCGGCCACTGAAGCGGTGGGGGAGCTGGGCGCTCTGGCGGGGGAGCCCCGGCGGCAGAGCCTCCGCCCTCGGGAGGTTCCGCTTGCGGAATCGAGACGTCTGTCGGGTTCATGGTTGGTGTCGGCAGCCCAGATCGCCAGCCCAGCTGGAATCTGGCGGGGTGGCCGTGCCCACTGCATCGTCAGCCCAGCGCGTGGTGCCGGTGTTTAAGAGTTGTGAAGATCGCGTTTGGGCTCGCAGACTCCAAATCTTCACATCGTGGTAACGAGAGACGGGGAGACTGATCTCCTAGCGTGACCATCTCAAACGATGACGAGGCCCGCAGCGGCGCCGGCCCGATCAGCTGCCGCGGCTGCGGCGCGAAGCTTGGGGCCGAACAGCGCTACTGCCTGGAGTGTGGAAGGCGCTGGGGAGCGCTCCCGCCGTTGGTCGCCGCGCGGGTTCAGGCGCTGGGGCGCGACGAGCGCCCCGTCGAGGCACCCGCTCCCCCCGGCCCTGCCGTGCCCGACAAGCCGACCATGGAGGATCGCTTTATGCCCGGGCCGCGGCTTGCCGCGGTCTTGGTCATGGGGCTGCTTTGCTTTGGCGTCTTCCTCGGCTCGGCAACCTCTCCGCTCGCCCAAAGCGCCGGGATCGCGCCGATCCTTTTGGATATGGGGAGCCCGGCCGCAGCCAGTCCCTCCACTGCCGCAGTTGCGCCGAGTTCGACTCCCGAAACGGCAGCCGCCCCCTCACCGGCTCCCGCCGCGGCCGCGGTTCGCTCGGCGCCTGAAGCGCTCGCCCCGGTTGCTGAAGAAGGCGAAAATGTGGTCGCAACGACGCCGGCCAAGAAGCCCTCGACTCCGATCGAAATCCCCACCGAACCGTCGCTGCCGGCGGTCAGCCATGTGTTCGTGATCATGCTCGCTGATCAGGGCTATGAGGCGGCCTTTGGCCCCAACTCAACCCTTCCCTACCTGGCGAACACCCTGCGCGGCCAGGGGGAGCTGCTGAGCAACTACTACGCGGTGGCGGGGGGCGATCTGGCCAACGAGATCGCCCTGATCAGCGGCCAGGGTCCGACCCCTCAAACAGCCGCAAACTGCCCCAACTACACCGAAATCTCCCCCGCCACGGTGGGGGCCGAAGCCCAAATTAGCGGCACTGGTTGCGTCTATCCCGCAACCGCGACGACGCTGCCCGGACAGCTCGCCGCCGCAGGCAAGAGCTGGAAGGCCTACATCGAGGCGATCGGAAACGACGCTGCCAACCAGCCGCCCTCCTGTCGCCACCCGGCGCTCGGGGCGCCCGACCCCGACCAGGCTCCGCTGCCTGGCGATGCCTATGAGACCTGGCGAAACCCATTCGTTTACTTCGGCGCGATCACAGCCAGCCCCGAATGTGCCCAAGACGACGTCGGGCTGGAAGCGCTCGCGCCGGATCTGGGCACGGCGAGCAGCACCCCGTCGCTCTCCTACATCGTCCCCAGCGCCTGTCATGACGGCGGCGAAGAGCCGTGCGAAGTTGGCCAAGCCGCGGGGCCTGCAGATGCCGAAGGCTTTCTGCAGACCGTGGTGCCAGAGATCGAGGCCTCTGCGGCCTACAAGGAAGGCGGCCTGATCGCGATCACCTCAGATCAGGCGCCGCAGACGGGGCCCAATGCGGACTCGAGCTCTTGCTGTGGGACGCCCCAGTATCCAAATCTGGCCGCCGCCGGCGCCGCGCCGAGCACGGGGCCGGTCAAAGCCAGTGGCGGCGGCGGTCGGGTCGGGCTGCTTTTGATCTCCCCCTTCGTGAAGGCCGGCAGCGTCGATGAATCCAGCTACTTCAACCACTTCTCACTGCTGCGAAGCATCGAGGAACTGTTCGGTCTGCAGGCGCTCGGCTACGCGGGCAATCCCGCCCTCAGCGGCTTCGAATCGACTGTCTACAACAGCGCCAGCGGCTGAGTCGGTTTCAAAGCGGCGCCAAGCTCGGCGATCCCGAAGCGCCGGCGCCCACCAGTTCCGCCTGCCCAGCAGCGTCATCAGCGAGACAACGAGCAGTGCCCGGGTGATGGTGGCATCGATCAAAACGGCCAGCGCCGTGCCGATCCCAATCTCCTTGGCAATGATTACTTCTGAGGCGGCTAAGGCTGCCATCGCGGCGGCGAAAGCAGGGCCGCGGCAGCGGCAAGACCGCGCACTCGGTGAAGAGTCCGAAGGCGGCGGCGAAGAGCAGGATCGGCATCGTCTGCTCGATCGCCGCTGGAGTGGTGTAGCCGAGCGCGCCTGCAGCCTTCGGTCCTAAATGATCAAAACCAAGAGGTCAAACAGCGCGCTCAGACTGGGTAGGTTCATCAGAAGCGACTTGGTCGGGCAAAGATCACCGATCCGGCCATCAGAGAGAGGGTCGTCAGGGTCGCGACGATGACTGTCGGTAGGGGCGAATGGCAGGTGGCGGGCGAGGCTCCTGGCCCTATGTCCAAGGCGGCAGGCTGGCTCCCATGGCTATTCTCAGTCGCTCTTATGGCTGGGGCAGATTCTGCGATCGTGGTGATGAAGTTCGGCGGCACCTCGGTCGCCGGAGCCGAGCAGATCAAGCGCGCCGCGGGGCGATCGTCGCCGCCCGCGAGGCCGGCAACAGGGTGGTCGCGGTGCTCTCGGCGCGGGGCAAGACAACCGATGAGCTGGTCGCCCAGGCGTTGGAGATCTCCGATCGCCCGGTCGCGCGGGAGATGGACATGCTGCTCTCGACCGGAGAGCGGATTTCGTGCGCGCTTTGCGCGATGGCGATCCACGACATGGGGCACGAGGCGATCTCTTTGACCGGATCCCAGGCGGGGATCGTCACCGACTCCTCCCACACCAAGGCGCGGATCATCGACGTCCGTGCCGAGCGGATCAGGGAGGCCCTAGATGCCGATCGGATCGTCCTGGTCGCCGGCTTTCAGGGCGTCTCGACCGAGAGCCGCGACGTCACCACCCTCGGCCGGGGCGGCTCCGACACGACCGCGGTTGCCCTCGCCGCGGCGCTGGGGGCCGAGCGTGTGCGAGATCTACACCGACGTCTCCGGTGTTTTCAGCGCCGATCCGCGGATCGTTCCCGACGCCCGCAAGCTCGCCCTGCTCTCCTATGAGGAGATGCTTGAGATGTCGGCCTCGGGGGCCCGGGTCCTGCAGCTGCGCTCGGTCGAGTACGCCCGCAACCACGGCGTCCGCATCCACTGCCGCAGCAGCTTTGAGGACGGCCCCGGTACCCTCGTCGTTGCCGAGGAGGAGACCGTGGAGCAACCCTTCGTGACAGCCGTGACCCATTCCGACGGCGGAGGCCCGTGTGACGCTGACCGGCGTCCGCGATGAGCCCGGCGTCGCCGGGCGCATCTTCACCGCGCTGGCCGAGGCCAACGTCAACGTCGACGTGATCATCCAGAACGAGCCGGTTGGCGACGACGAGCTCGCCGACCTCTCCTTCACCGTCGATCGCTCCGACCTGACCACCGCCACCGAGACGGTCAGCGGCCTGGGCGGGGTCAGCAACGGCGTCCGCACCGATGAGCGGATCGGCAAGGTCTCGATCGTCGGCGCCGGGATGCGCTCGCACCCCGGCGTCGCGGCCAAGGTCTTCGAGGTGCTCGGCGGCGAGGGGATCAACATCGAGATGATCTCCACCTCGCCGATCAAGATCTCCTGCGTGATCTCCGCCGACCGGGTCGCCGACGCGGTCAGGGCGCTGCATGAGGCCTTCGCCTGGGGTCCGACGCGGTTCATCCCGAGGACCCAAGCCGGAGCGTGAGCGCGGCTGACCGACGCCGGCTGAGCCCCGGTCATACTCGCTGAGCGATGAGCGATAGATCGACTACAGAGTCGGGGTGCTCGGCGCGACCGGCGCGGTCGGGTCGACGATCCTCGAGGTCCTCGCCGAGCGCGGCTTTCCGGCCTCCGAGGTCGTCCCCTTTGCCTCCGAGCGCTCGGCCGGGCGGCAGCTGCGAGTGGAACGGCTCGGTGCTGGAGTGCCGGGCGCTGAGCGAGGAGTCGATCCAGGGACTCGACATCGTCCTCTCCTCAGCCGGGGGGGCGGTCAGCGCCGAGTGGGCACCGCGCCTGGTCGCCGCCGGCGCGGTGGTGATCGATAACACCAGCTACTGGCGAATGCACGAGGACGTGCCGCTGGTCGTGGCCGGGGTCAACCCAGAGGCGGCCGAGGGCCACAGGGGGATCATCGCCAACCCCAACTGCACCTCGATGGTGATGCTCGATGGCGCTGGCGCCGATCCACCGGGCAGCCGGTCTCGAGCGCCTGGTCCTCTCCACCTACCAGGCCGTCTCGGGAACCGGGCAGCGGGCGATCGAGGAGCTGGCCAGCGCAGTCGCGTTCGGTCCTCGCCGGCGAGCCCGAGCCGAGCGCCGACGATCTATCCCCACCGGATCGCCTTCAACGTGCTTGCCCCAGGTCGAGGTCTTCAGCGACGGTGATGACTACACCACCGAGGAGCGCAAGGTGATGGCCGAGACCCGCAAGATCCTCGTCGCTTTCGACGAGCAGGTTGGGATCTCCGCCACCTGCGCCCGGGTGCCGGTCTTCACCGGCCACTCGGAGTCGCTGAACGTGCAGACGGCCGAGGAGCTCTCCCCCGAGCGCGTGCCGCGAGCTGCTCGAGCGAGGCTGCCGGGTGTCCTCGTCGTCGATCAGCCCGCCGCGGGACGTTACCCGATGGCGATTGAGGCAGCCGGTCGCGACGAGGTCCTGGTCGGCCGCATCCGCCGTGACCCCAGCCATCGAGCGCTGCCTCAACCTCTGGGTGGTTGGCGACAACCTGCGCAAGGGTGCGGCGACCAACGCGGTCCAGGTCGCGGAGCTGCTGATCGAGCGCGGTCTGCTCGGCGGCCGGCGGGTAGCGGTGGACATCGGCTTCGCCGAAGGCGGTGCTCCTCTTCGGCGGTCTGCTCGCGGTCGTCGCGGCGCTCTCTGGGTTGATGCGAGGGCACGGTGCTCTCGGCCTCGGTGCTCTCGGTCGCACTCGGCATCGGCCTCGCCGCCGCTCGGCGTCGTCCACGTCGATGCCACGAGGACAATCGATCGTCGAGCTGATCGAGCTGGCGCTGATCCTCACCCTCTTCTCCGACGGGATGTTCGTCGAGCGCGAGCTGCTGCGCCGCCACTGGAGCCCGGTCGCCCGCTCGCTGGTGATCGCGATGCCGATCACGATGGGGCTGCTCGGCGCTGCGCCGCAAAGCTGCTCTTTCCGGCGCTCAGCTGGGCGGAGGCCTTCCTGCTCGGAGCCGTGCTCGCTCCCACCGATCCGGTGGTCACCTCGGCGGTCGTCGCCTCGCGGCTGGTCCCCAGCGACGGTTCGCCACACCCTCAACCTTGAGTCCGGCCTAAACGACGGCCTCGCGCTGCCCTTCGTCCTCTTCTTCCTCGTCTTCGCCTCGCCCGGCGGTGACGCCGGCAGCCGAAGCCGCGAAGCTGGCCGGGGAGGCGGTGGTCGGTGCGATCGTCGGGCTCGCCCTCGGCTACCTCGGCGGGCGCCTGCACCAACGCCTTCCCGGCGGCGGCCTGACCGCGCGCTATGAGGGGATCTACGCGGTCGGCTTTGCCCTCGTCGCCTTCGGCCTCTCAGAAGTCAGTTCGGCAACGGGCTGATCGCCGCCTTCGTCTGCGGGATCGCGATGGGTGCGACGCGAGCACGACGTGCCGCAGGGCTTCGTCGAGTTCGCCGAGAACGCCAGCGCGATCCTGCAGGTCATCACCTTCTTCGTCTTCGGGGCGCTGATCGTCGCCACCGGCTTTGACCACAGCGTTCCCGCCGCTCGTCGTCTTCGTCATCTTCGCCCTGCTCATCGCTCGCCCGGTCGCGGTGCTGCTCTCCTTCATTCGCACCGGCTGCCCCTCTCCCAGAAGCTGTTCATGGCCTGGTTTGGGCCCAAGGGCGTCGCCTCGATGCTCTTCGCCCTCTTCGTCCTGAAGTCGCAGGTCGCCAACGGCGAGCTGATCTTCGACATTGCAGCGATCGCGGTCATCGGCTCGATCGTCGCCCACGGCCTCACCGACACCCTCGGAGCGCGCTGGATCGGTCGCCGCAGCGCCGCGGAGCGCCCCGCCGCGCCAAGCGGTGGACACCTCGGCAGCGCCGGCATGGATTGAGCCGGACCTAGACGCTGGCGGCGGCGCTATCGAGGCGCTCCTCGACCCAGCCGGTCGAGGCGATGTGCTTGCCCATCCCGAGCTCCTTTGGCTCGGCGCCGAGCGCCAGGCCGACCAGCTGGGGCAGGTGCAGGACGGCCAGGCCGAGGTCGCGGTTGACGACCTTGGCGGCCTCGGGCTGCTGCATGTCGAGGTTCAGGTGGCAGAGCGGGCAGGGGGTGACGAGGCAGTCGGCGCCGGCGTCGAGCGCGTCGCCGACGTGGGTGCCGGCCTGGCGCAGCGAGGTCTCGCGGTTCATCGTGATCACCGGGAAGCCGCAGCATTTGCGCGCCCCGTCGTACTCGACGACCTCGCCGCCGAGCGCCTTGATCACCTGCTCCAGGTAGATGTCGCGATCGGGGTGCTCCCCGTAGCCGAGCCGCTCCTTGGGGCGCACCACGTAGCAGCCGTAGAAGGGACCGACCCGCAGCCCGGCGAGCGGGCCGCTTGACCTGCTCCGCGAGGCGCTCGAGACCGTAGTCCTCGACCAGCAGCCAGAGGAAGTTCTTGTTGGTGAAGCCGTCCTTGCCCTTCTCATAGCTGAGGCCCTGGCCCGAGAGCACCTCGTTGATGTGGGCGCGGTAGGCGGAGTCGGCGTCGAGGCGCTGCTGGCACTCCGACTGAGCGCCCTGGCAGGTCGAGCAGATGTTCATCATCGAGAGGCCGGTCTGCTGGGCGAGGGCGAAGGTGCGGGCGTTGAGCGTGTCGGCGAGCTCCTGGTTGTGCTCGGCGATGACGCCGGCGCCGCAGCAGTTGGCGCGGTCGAGGGTGACCAGCTCGATCCCGAGCCGCTCGGCGACGAGCGCCATCGAGCCGTGCAGCTCGGGGGTGAAGCCGCGCGAGACGCAGCCGGGCCAGTAGGCGACCTTGATCTGCTCGCTCACTGGATTGCCTCCTCGCCGGCGTCCGCGGTGGCGGCCTCGAGCTTCCTCGGCCTCGATCTCGGCTCGGCTCGCCCTCCTCGCCCTTGATGTAGATGTTGAATTCCTCGCTGGTGCTCCTCGGCGTGCTTGTAGATCGCCTTGACCTCGTCCTGGGCGCCGCCGGGCAGCTTGTGGTGGATCGCCGGGAATCAGCTTCGGCAGCGAGCGCATCTTGCCCGTCCTGATGCCGCGGATCGCGATCGGGAAGCGAGCCGAGCATTTCCCTGATCGCTCGTTTGCTCGGTTTCAGCTTGCCCTTCACCCCGGGCGCGAAGGACTCCTGCAGCAGCAGGGACTCATCGAGCGTTCCCTTCTTCTCGATGATCTTGACGAAGGCGACCTCGTGGTCGTGGCCGCTGTTGGGGTCCTCGATCCCCTCCTCGCCGGCGCTTGCGGCGCAGGCGCATGATCTGGTCCATCGGCGCCACGCCCTTGGGGCAGGCGTCGATGCAGCTGAAGCAGTGGGTGCAGTCGTAGATCCCGTGCGGGTCCTCGGCCGAGGTCGTGCAGCCGCTCCTTGGTCTCGGCGTCGCGCGGGTCGCCGACGAAGCGGTAGGCCTTGGCCAGCGCGGCGGGGCCGATGAAGTCCGGGTCGGCTTCCATCGAGAGGCAGGAGGAGACGCAGGCGCCGCACTGGATGCAGGCCATCGACTGGGTGATGTCGATCATCGATTCGGGCTCGACGATGTACTCGCGCTCGGGCGGGTCGCCGTGGGGGAGGAGCCAGGGGGTGACGCGGCGGATCTTGGCCCAGTGCGTCGACTCCATGTCGGTGATCAGGTCCTTGATCACGGGCATGTTGCCCATCGGCTCGACGACGATCGAGCTCTGCGGATCGTTGCCTCGGTCGCCGCTCAGGCCGGCCATCTTGGCCGCCTGGGCCTGCGCCTCGCCGATCTGGGTCTTGCAGCCGAGGCCGGACTGGCCGTTGATCTTCATCCCGCAGGAGCCGCAGATCGCGGCCCGGCAGGAGCAGCGCACCGAGAGCGAGCCGTCGTCGCGGTCTTTGACCTGCAGCAGGCCGTCGAGGACCGAGAGCGAGGGATCGAGCTCGACCTTGAACTCCTCCCAGTAGGCGGCCCTCACCGCTCTCGGGCTGGTACCTGCGGACCTTAAGCGTGTACTCGGCCATCAGTAAGTCCTCTCTTCCGGTTCCCACTGGGTGATCGTCACCTCGGAGTATGAGATCTCGGGCCCGTCCTCGCCGCGCTGCGAGGTCGATGTGTTTGAGCCACTCCTCGTCGTTTCGCTCCGGGTAAGTCGGTGCGGTACTGGGCGCCGCGGCTCTCCTTGCGCTCGAGCGCACCGATGCAGGTGCACTCGGCGTTGTCGAGCATGTAGCCGAGCTCGATCGCCGCCAGCAGGTCCTGGTTGAAGATCGTTGCCGTGATCGTCGATGTAGGCGGACTCGGCCTCCTCCTTGAGACGGATGCACCGTCTCCAGCGCCTCCTGGATGCCGGCCTCGTCGCGAAAGACCGCGACCTTTTGTCCATCGTCTGGCCGAGCTCGAGCTTGATCTCTGAGACGCGGCGGCCGCGAGCCCTTCTCGCCGCGAGGAGATCGCTGCGATCATCGCCTCCTCGTCCTCGAGCACCTGCTTGGAGGGCCGCGAGCCGTCGATCCGCTTGGCGCGGGCGGCGGCGTCGGCACCGGAGCGGCGCCCGAAGATCAGCGTGTCGAGCAGCGAGTTGGCGCCGAGCCGGTTGCCGCCGTGGACCGAGACGCAGGCCGCCTCACCGGCGGCGTAGAGGCCGGGGATGTCGGTGCGCCCGTCGACGTCGGTCTTGACGCCGCCCATCGTGTAGTGGTTTCCGGGCTTGATGTGGATCGGTTCGCGGGTGATGTCGACGCCGGCGAAGTCGCGGCCGACGAGGACGATCTCGCGCAGCGCCTCGTGGACGCGCTTTTTCGGGACGACGGTGATGTCGAGGGCGACGGTGCCGTCGGGAAAGCCGCGACCCTCGTTGATCTCGGTCTGCTCGGCGCGGGAGACGACGTCGCGTGAGGCGAGCTCCATCTTGTTCGGCGCGTAGCGCTCCATGAAGCGCTCGCCCTTGGCGTTGAGCAGGTGGGCGCCCTCGCCGCGGGCGCCCTCGGTGATCAGGAAGCCCTTGCCCGCCAGCGTCGTCGGGTGGTACTGGATCATCTCCATGTCCATCAGCTTCGCCCCGACCCGGTAGGCCATCGCGATGCCGTCGCCGGTGCAGATCAGCGCGTTGGTGGTCGGCTTCCAGACCTGGCCGTTGCCGCCGCAGGCGAGGATCACCGCCTTGGCCCCGAACAGCTCCATCGAGCCGTCGGCGATGTTGCGGGTGACCACGCCGCAGCACTCGCCCTCCTCATCGATCGCCAGCGCGCGTGCAGAACCACTCCTCATAGCGGGCGACCTGCTCGGAGTGCTTCATCAGCTGCTCGTAGAGCACGTGCATGATCGCCTGGCCGGTGATGTCGGCGACGTAGTAGGTGCGCGCCGCCGAGGCGCCGCCGAAGGCGCGGGTGCCGAGCTTGCCCTCCTCGTTGCGGTGGAAGGTGACGCCGAGGTGCTCGAGGTGAAGGATCTCCTCCGGCGCCTCGCGACACATGATCTCGATCGCGTCCTGATCGCCGAGGTAATCGGAGCCCTTGATCGTGTCGAAGGCGTGGGACTCCCAGGAGTCGCCCGGGTTGAGCGCCGCGTTGATCCCGCCCTGGGCGGCGTTGGAGTGCGAGCGCACCGGGTGGACCTTGCTGATGATCCCCACCGAGACGCCCTCCTCGGCGGCCGCCAGGGCCGCTCGCTGCCCGGCCAGGCCGGCGCCGATCACCAGTACGTCATGAGTGGGCACGAGCGGATGCTATAGAGCCGAAATCCGACACCGTTCTCGGATTTATTTAGAGCGAGGTTAGAGCCAGCGCTCGCCGAGGCGCCGAATCGCCGCCTCGGCGAGCACGATCGCATCGCTCAGCGTGGAGAAATCGAGGTTGGCGGCAAGGTCGCTGCGCCAGTGGTAGTTGGCCGGTGCCTTGAGCTCGTTGCAGCCACAAAGCGCCGCCGTCTCATAGCCCGCCGCCAGCGCCTCCAGCCCGTCGGTTCCGTTGCGCAGCCGCAGGTTGGGAAAGAGCCAGATTCCGAGCTCCTCGGCCAGGCCATCCATCAACGCCAAGGAGCGGGGCGGGTACTCGGTCATCTTCAGGAAGCCCTCGCCTCGCAGGACAAGGAGGTGGGGCGATCCGATCGCCTCAAGGCACAAAAAGAAGGTGCCCGCGCGCGGCAGCTGGGCGAAATGGCGCTCTCCAAAAGCCTTCATCCCCTCGCTGAAGGACTCCTCTGAGCCGGTCGAGAGAAGGATCACGCGGACGCCGCTGGGCGGCCTTTGGACCAGTCGCATGGCCAGCGCCAGAAGCGCCACAACCGAGCTGCCATTGTCGTTTGCACCCGGAACGCTCTGGCGCCGGCCGATCTCTGCCAGGGCCAGCGTGGAGCCAGCCGAGAGCGCGATTCCCAGCCTGCGCAGGAGCCGACTGTTGCCGAGCGCGCCGAGCATGGCCAGCAGGGGCCCACCGATCACCGGTGCCATCAGCGCCGGGGAGGTGTTTGAGCGCTCGATGAAGCCGAGGCGTTTAGCGAGGCGTGGCAGCGCCGGGTGAAAGAGCAAACCCGAGTGGGCGGCGTCGTGATGGGCGACGATCACCACCGTTCGTTCGCAGCCGGGATCGCCGAGTTCGGCGACGACGTTGTAGGTGTCGTGACTCCGCAAAAGGCGGCGCAGACCTCGCTTGCGCGGTGGAAAGTCATCAAATATCCCAGCCGCCCCAAGCCCGGCCAGCAATGTTCCCAGGGTCCTCTGCCGGCCCCCCGCGAGCACTCCACCGAGGGCCCCGAGGCCGGCGCCCAGGCCGAGTGGCCACCAGTAGGTCCCATGGGCTCGCTCCGCCTCGATCCGTGCCCTCACCCCAAGCCCGGCGAATTGCCGCACCAGCCACTCGGCGGCCTCCCGCTCGCCTTCAGATGCCGAGGGTCGCTCGATTTTCTCCAACTCCTGGAGGCGCTCGCGCAGCCAGCTCTGCTCGATCTTCGCCGCCATCTGGAGGGCGAGGCTATCCGCCGCTTACCATTGGGTGATGTTCGGCGGTGGCTCGATCACCCTCTTCCACGTCCGCGGGATCCGGATCGCGGTGGATTGGTCCTGGTTTCTGGTCCTCTTCCTGGTGATCTTTTGGCTCTCGCCGGTCTATGGCGAAGTGCTCGGCCAGCCCGGTTCGGCGACCGCACCGTTTGCGCTGGCGGTGGGCAGCGCGCTCGGCTTCTTCGGCTCAATCGTCTTGCACGAGCTGGGCCACGCGATGGCCGCGCGACGACGGGGGATCGGGATCTCCAGCATTCAGCTTTGGATTTTCGGCGGAATGGCGAGGATGGATCGCGAGCCCGAGAGCCCGGCAGCCGAGTTTGAGGTTGCGATTGCCGGGCCGGCGGTGACGGCGGCGATCGTCGCCGTTTTGGTCGGGATTGGCATCGCCGCCGCCGGACCCCACCAGTTCGAGCAGGCGCTGCCCCTGGAAGCGCGGGTCGGCGTATCTGGCCTGCTGGCGATGATCGCCTGGCTCGCCTCGATCAACCTCTTGGTCTTGATCTTCAACCTGCTTCCCGCCTTCCCGATGGACGGGGGCCGGATCGCCCGCGCGGTCGCCTGGTGGCGGACCGGGGACCGCAACGCCGCGACTCGGTTTGCGGCAACCCTCGGTCGCGTCTTCGGCTACCTGTTCATCGCCGCCGGGCTTTTGCTGCTTGCCGGTGGCGATGCCTTCGAAGGTATCTGGCTGGCGCTGATCGGCATGATGATCAACGGTTCAGCCCGCGGAGCTGCGATGCAGACCCAGATCTCCAGCCGGATCGGGGACGTGAGGGTGGCGGACGTGATGGATCGCGAGCCGGTCGCGATCCCGGGCGAGCTCAGCGTCGAGCAGGCCCTCGATCAGTACTTTCTGCGCTACCGCTGGCCCTGGTTCCCGGTGGTCGACGCCGCCCATCGCTTTCTGGGCCTGCTCGAGCGCGATCGTGCCGATCAGGTTCCCGAGATCTCGCGCGCTTCCTCGCTGGTCTCTGAGCTACTGGAGCGCGATCAGGGCTCATTGCACGTCAGCGAGGACGCTCCCCTCGACTCGCTTCTGGCAAACCACAACCTGCGGCGCTTCGGAGCGCTGATGGCGGTTGATCGCGACGGCCGCCTCTGCGGGGTGATTACCGCGGAGCAGGTCGGTCGTGCCCTGCGCGATGCTGCGCAGGGCGCTCGGCTCTGAGTCCGCGCCCAGCCGGCGGCTCTAGCTGCCGACCTGGTGGCGCTCGATGATCCGGGTGAAGTCGGTTGCGGCCGGCAGGGTGCCGAAGGCGCGGCCCCACTCGCCGTCGAGGCGAGAGGCACAGAAGGCATCGCTGACCGCCTGATCGCCATAGCGGAGCAACAGCGAGCCCTGCAGGGCAAGTGCCATCCGCTCGACCAGGCTGCGGGCGCGGTACTCGATCGTCTCCAGGTCGCCCGGCAGCTCCTCGCGCAGGGCGCCGGCGTAGGCGGCTAGGCGGGGCTCTCCCGCGGCCCCCGCCTCGACCTCGGCGAAGAAGGCCTCCAGCGAGCCGGGGCTCTTGATCATCGCCCGCAAGACGTCGAGGCACTGCACGTTTCCCGAGCCCTCCCAGATCGAGTTGAGCGGGCTCTCGCGGAAGAGGCGGGGCATCCCGGACTCCTCGACGTAGCCGTTGCCACCCAGGCACTCCAGCGCCTCGGCGGCGTGCACCGGCGCCCGCTTGCAAATCCAGTACTTGAGAACCGCGTTTGCGATTCGCTTCAGATTGATCGCCTCCTGGTCGCCGGCGATTGCCTCATCGTAGGCGCGGGCCAGGCGCATCGCGGAGATCGTCGCCGCCTCGGACTCCACGCAGAGGTCGGCGAGCACGTTTTGCATCAGCGGTTGCTCGCTCAGGGTGCGACCGAAGACCGAGCGGTTGCGATCATGGTGGATCGCCTCGGCGACTCCCACCCGCATCCCGCAGGCGCCGCCGATCACGCAGTCAAGGCGGGTGTGGTTGACCATCTCGATGATCGTTCGCACCCCCGCGCCCTCCTCTCCGACCAGCCACGCAGAGGCCGAGTCGAACTCGATCTCACTGGAGGCGTTGGAGCGATTGCCGAGCTTGTCCTTCAGCCTCTGCAGGCGGAAGCGGTTTCGCTCTCCGTCCGGCGTCCAGCGGGGGAAGAGGAAGCAGGAGATCCCACCGTCGGCCTGGGCGAGGACGAGGAACGCATCGCACATCGGCGCCGACATGAACCACTTGTGCCCGCGCAGCTCATACTCCGCTCCCGGCCCGCCGCCATTGACGGCCCGCGCCTCGGTTGTGTTGGCGCGGACGTCGGTGCCGCCCTGCTTCTCGGTCATCCCCATCCCCGCCAGCGCCCCCCGCTTCTGCGCCGCGGGCGCGTTTCGGGGGTCATATTGAGCCGCGAGGAAGCGCGGCTCCCACTCCGCGGCCAGCTCGGGCTGGTTGCGCAGTGCGGGGATCACCGAGTAGGTCATCGAGATCGGGCAGCCGATCCCGGCCTCGGCCTGTGACATGCACATGAAGGCGGCGCCGCGGGCTACGTGGGCACCGGGGCGCGGTGCCTTCCAGGGTGCGCAGTGCAGTTCCTGCTCCACCGCCAGTTCCAACAGCTCATGCCAGGCTGGGTGAAACTCGACCTCATCGACTCGGTGTCCGAAACGGTCGTGGGTGCGCAACGTCGGCGGGTTCTGGTTAGCCGCCTCACCCAGCGCCAGGATTCGTCCCGCACCGGCCAGCGCTCCAACCGCGGCGATCCTCGCCTCGGCCCACTCGGCTCCCTCTCTTCGCACCGCCTCAACCAACGCGGCGTTTGACTCAAAGACGTTGTAATCGAGCAGCGGCGGCGGCTGGTTGGTCACCTCGTGAGTGCTCGCCGATCGGCCCGTGGCGGTTGCCATTGATCCGATTGTGTCACTCCCATCGCCCGCGCGCCGGGGCCGTCGATGCGGCGGGCAGGTAGCATCGCGCCGCGGTGGCGAGGATCGAGGTCAAAAAACCGATTGTCGAGCTCGACGGCGATGAGATGACCAGAATCATCTGGTCGGTCATCAAAGAGCAGCTGATCCTTCCCTACCTTGAGCTCGACCTGCTCTATTTCGACCTCGGGATCGAGAGCCGTGATCGCAGCGAAGATCGGGTCACGGTGGAGGCGGCCGAGGCGATCAAGGAGCACGGGGTTGGCGTCAAGTGCGCGACGATCACTCCCGATGAGGCCCGGGTCAAGGAGTTCGGCCTCAAGCAGATGTATCGCTCCCCCAACGGGACGATCCGAAACATTCTCGGCGGCGTCATCTTTCGCGAGCCGATCGTGATCGCAAATATCCCCCGCCTCGTGCCCGGCTGGACGCAAGCCGATCGTGATCGGTCGCCACGCCTTCGGCGATCAGTACCGAGCCACCGACATGGTGGTTCCCGGTGAGGGCTCGCTGACCCTCACCTACACCCCCAGCGACGGCTCCAAGCCAATCGAGCTCGACGTCTTTGACTTTCCCGCTGGCGGCGTCGCGATGGCGATGTACAACCTCGATGACTCGATTCGTGACTTCGCCCGCGCCTCGATGCGCTACGGGCTGCAGCGCAACTTCCCCGTTTACCTGTCGACCAAGAACACGATCCTGAAGCGCTATGACGGTCGCTTCAAGGACATCTTCGCCGAGGTTTATGAGGGTGAGTTCAAGGCCGATTTCGAGGCCGCCGGGCTGACCTACGAACACCGACTGATCGACGACATGGTCGCCGCGGCGCTGAAGTGGGAAGGCGGCTACGTGTGGGCCTGTAAGAACTACGATGGCGACGTGCAGTCTGACACCGTCGCCCAGGGTTTCGGTTCGCTCGGACTGATGACAAGCGTGCTGATGACTCCGGATGGGAACACGGTCGAGGCTGAGGCCGCGCACGGAACGGTGACCCGTCACTACCGCCAGCACCAAGAGGGCAAGCCGACCTCGACCAACCCGATCGCCTCGATCTTTGCCTGGACCCGCGCGATCGCGGCTCGCGGCCGCCTCGATCAAACGCCCGCAGTAACCCGCTTTGCCGAGACGCTTGAGCGAGTATGTGTCGAGACCGTGGAAACCGGCATGATGACCAAGGACCTAGCGCAACTCATCGGTCCCGAGCAGGAGTTCCAAACGACCCAGGAGTTCCTGGCCTCGATCGAGGAGAGCCTGCAAGAGGCGATGGCGTAGCGGTCCCAAAACCCCGACTCCAGGAGAACAATTCGTGAGCACACCCGTCAAGGTCACCGTCACCGGCGCCGCCGGCCAGATCGGCTACGCGCTTTTGTTTCGGATCGCCAGCGGCCAGATGCTTGGCTCGCAAACCCCGGTCGAGCTGCGCCTGCTGGAGATACCCGATGCGATCAAGGCCGCCGAGGGCACCGCGATGGAGCTCGAGGACTGTGCCTTTCCGCTCCTGCACGCGATCGAGATCTCCGATGATCCCAAGCAGGCCTTCGAGGGAGCAAACGTTGCCCTCCTGGTGGGCGCGCGGCCGCGGGGTCCGGGGATGGAGCGCTCCGACCTGCTCGAGGCAAACGGTGGAATCTTCAAGCCCCAGGGTGAGGCGATAAACGCCGTCGCCGCCGATGATGTGAGGGTACTGGTGGTCGGTAATCCGGCCAACACCAACTGTCTGATCGCGATGTCAAACGCCCCCGACGTTCCCCGCGAGCGCTTCACTGCGATGACCCGCCTCGATCACAACCGGGCGATCTCCCAACTCGCCAACAAGCTCGGCCAGCCGCTGTCGGCGGTGACCCAGATGACGGTTTGGGGGAACCACTCGACCACCCAGTACCCGGACCTGGTCAATGCCCGGGTAAACGGCGAGCCCGCCTGGGATGCGGTCGATGATGAGGTCTGGATCGCCGAGGAGTTCATTCCACGCGTCGCCAAACGCGGCGCCGAGGTGATCTCGGCGCGCGGGGCATCCAGCGCGGCCTCCGCTGCCAACGCGGCGATCGATCACATCCACGATTGGGTCCTCGGTAGCGCTGGCGATGATTGGGTCTCGATGTCGGTGCCAGCCGACGGCTCCTACGGTGTGGGGGAGGGAATCGTCAGCGGTTACCCCTGTCGCTGCAGCGGTGGTGAGTGGAAAATCGTTGAGGGGCTCGAGGTGCCGGAGTTCTCGCGGGCTCGGATTGACGCAAGCGCGGCCGAGCTGCGTGAGGAGCGCGAGGCGGTCAGTCAGCTCGGTCTCCTTTAGTGAAAGAAAGAGGCCGGTCCCCGTCGGGGACCGGCCTCTGGAAATGCTGTGGATGCCGCTCTTGCTCAGCCGGCTGGGTGGTACTCGCGGCCCTTCTTTTTTACCCTTCCCTCTTTCTCGAGGTCACCGAGGACCCGGTAGAGGTAGTTGGGCTTGATTTTCATCGTCTTGGCGATCTCTGATGCGTTGATCCCCGGTTTGCTCTCGACCAGGCTGACCGCCTGATCGGCACGGGTGCCGCCGCGACGACGCCGACGCCGCCGGCGCGTTTTCGGCGCTGCGGCAGATTTGGTAGCGGTTTTGGTACTGCGCGGGCGGCCCGGACCGCGGCGACGGGTGACAGTTTTTCCGCCGCCAAGATCGGCGAGCGCGCGCTCCAAGCGTTTGCGCTCACTGTCGAGCTCGGCGAGGCGCTTCTGGACAAGCGAGCGGGCCTCATCGAGTACGTTGGACGTAGAGGGCATCAGTTTCCTTTCAAGTAACTACTTTGCTGAATCGGCGTCGTAGTGTTGCAGAGTCACACTGACCGTGACTCGGAATTTAACCAGTTCCTGACACCGCGGCTGTCAGTCTGGGCGATTTGGTGCAACCTCAAGCCCACCGGGGTTCCCCAGAGGCGGAAACTAGGTGTGTCGGACCAAGGGTGAATCCGGACGTGAGCGTTCGCGGATTGGGGTCATGCGGTTCGCTCAGCTTGGCGCTCGGGCGAAATCCGAACCACGTTCCAGGCCAACCCCAACCTCTCCATCGTGGAGATGATCAGAGCCGATGGATCCAGCTCCCACCGTTTCAATCCGTGCACAGCCGAGCGCGGAAAGGCGTGGTGGTTGTGGTGCCAGGACTCACCGAGTGAAGGCAGGGAGAGCCAGAAGACGTTGGTCGAGTGATCGGCGGTCTCAAAGCGGCGGCTGCCGAGGAAATGACAAACGGAGTTGACGCTCCAGGTGATGTGATGGACGAAAAATATTCGTACCAGTCCACCCCAGAGTAAGCCGGTGGCCGCACCGGCCAGGCTGCCGCTCAGCAGGTATCCGGCAAGCGCCGGAATGGCGAGGCTGACAATCACCAAGGCGACGAAGCGGCGAGCGATCAGGCGCATCCCGGGGTCCTCATAAAGGTCGGGGGCATAGCGGTTCCAGTCGGCCCTTCCCTGCGTCGACATCAGCCAGCCGGAGTGGGCGTGCCAGAGTCCGGCGGCGACGCCGCGAATCCCATCGCCGTGGCCGACGTGGGGACTGTGCGGGTCTCCCTCTTCGTCGGTGTGGGCGTGATGCTTGCGGTGATCGGCAACCCAGGAAACCACCGGCCCCTGGACGGCCATCGAACCGAGCACCGCAAAGGTGTACTCGAGTTGCTTTGAGGTCTGAAAGGAACGGTGGGTGAGGAGGCGGTGAAATCCGACCGTGATCCCGATCGCGGTCAGCAGGTACATGAGCGCAGCGATCACCAGGTCGGTGGTGCTGACGAGGCTGTTCCAAAGCAGCACGATCGCCGCGATCGTCGCCAGGAAGGGAATCACGACGGCGCCCAGATTGGCGAACTTCTCAAGCCTGGTCATTGCGGCCACGAAGACAAGTTACGCGCGCAATCCCAAGATAAATTAGGCTTGCGGCAACTTTCTTCGGCCAATTTCCCTCACCTATATGACAAGTATCGACGCGCAGCCCTGGCGCGGCCTGCGCCCCGAGGTCGCCGACCTGATCGAACCCGAGCTGGCCGATGTCAGCGAGGAGATTCTCGCCACGATCGCCCGCGAGGTGCCCGAGTACGCGCGGCCCCTGGAGGGGAAATTCGGGCGCGGAATCCAAACCGGGGTCGCCGAAGCGCTGCGCCAGTTCGTCGCCCTGATTCGCGACCCCGAGGCGGGACGCGAGCCGGGGCGCGAGGTCTACGTCGGCCTCGGCCGCGGCGAGGCGCGCCAGGGCCGGACCCTGGATTCCCTGCAGGCCGCATACCGGGTGGGCGCCCGGGTGGCCTGGCGGCGGATCGCGGCGGCCGGCCGCCGGGCACGACTTGACGCAGAGGTTCTGAGCCTGCTCGCGGAGGCGATCTTCGCCTACATCGACGAGCTCTCCGCCGACTCGGTCGAGGGCTTTGCCGACGCCCAGGCAGAGGTCGAGGACCTGCGCCGACGGCGCCGCCGCGAGCTGTTGGAGATGCTGTTGGCCGAGCCGGCGGCCGAGCCGGCTGAGCTGCACTCGGCGGCGGCGCGGGCGGGCTGGGAGCTGCCCCGCACCGTCGCCGCCCTCGCTTGTGGGGAGGCTGAGCTGGGGCGTGCGGCGCGGCGCCTGCCCGCCGACTCATTGGCGAGCGGCATCGGGGGAATCGGGGCCGTGCTGATTGCCGATCCAAGCGGCCCCGGACGGGCCCGGGGCATCGAGCGGGCGTTCTCTGGGGGTGTGGCTGTGCTCGGACCCCCCGGCACGCTGAGCGAGCTGATCAGCTCCTGGTCTTTGGCGCGGGCGGCGCTGGGCGCCGTTGAGGCCGGTGCCCTCAGCGGCGGCGGTCTGATCCGAGTCGATCAGCACCTCGGCGAGCTGATGCTGTTTGAGAGCAGCTCGCTGCTCAAAAGGGTTGCCAGCCAGCGCCTCGGGGCACTGGCGGGGCTGACTCCGAAAGCTCGGCAGCGGATGGAAGAGACGGCGCTTGCCTTCCTGCGCCACCGCGGTAATTCGGTGGCGATCGGCGCAGCCCTACACATCCACCCCCAGAGTGCGCGCCACCGGGTCGCCCGCCTGCGCGAGTTGCTGGGCGCACAGCTCGATGATCCCGACGCGCGCTTTGAGCTCGAGGCTGCCCTGCGGGCGCCGGCGCGACGCTAGCGAGCGCTTCGCCGCTTGCGCGGCAGCGTCCTAAAGACCGCGTCCCACAGCGGTGAGGAAACGCCAAAGCCGTAGCGATGGTCTTGGAAGTGGTGGCGCATGTGCTGCTCGCGCAGCTGCTTGCCGAGGTCGGATTTGGGCACGAAGTGGTGAACGTAGTAGTGGGTGTAGTCATAGATCAGATAGCCGCCGATGAAGCCGCCAAAGAGCGGGATATGCCGCGGGCGCCCCGAAGAGCGCGAGGAAGGCGGCAAAGAAGAGCGCCGCCAGGGGAATCGCTACCGCGGGCGGCATCACCAAGCGCAGCTTGTCGTTGGGGTGATCGTGGTGGATGCCGTGGATGATGAAGTGCATCCTCCGACCGAAGGCGTTATCTGGCTCCCAGTGAAAGACGAGCCGGTGCAACCAGTACTCGGTCAGGGTCCAGATCCCGATCCCCGCGAGGCTCAGCAGCGCCAGCTGGAGGGCGCCGTAGCCGCGATTGGCGCCGAGCGCCTCGACCACGACGATGATCGGCACGAAGACGATCGCTGGAACCGCCGGATGGACGCGGGAGAAGAAATTTAGGAAGTCGCTCTCAAACAGCTGCGGGGAGGCCGCCAGGTTCTCGCTGCGTTTTTGGGTCGCCATCTCGGCCAATGGTAGCGACGGCGATCGCGGCCTTCGCAAGACGCGGGGAAGATGTGAAGGGACTGTGTCAAAGAGGTTGCGATTTGCGGAAACCGGGCCGGCGGCGTGGGCCCGGCGCTGCCACGATGCGCCGCGATGGCCCGCAAAGCGAAAGCCCCCAGCTGTGAGCAGTGCTATTTCCACAGGAACCACCTCTGCGCCCTGGATTTGAGCGAGCCCTGCGCCACCTTCAGGGCCGACCGGCCCGAGGGCCTCGTCCCCCCGCGTCAGCCGGTGCTTTTGATGCGCGCCCCACGCTGGGCCTCTCAGTCGCGCGCGGCATAGCCGACGGGGCTATGTTTTGCGCGATGACTGAGCATGAGCTTTTCTCCAACTTTGCCCGGATGCGACGCGAGATGGACCAGATGCTTGGTGATGCCTGGGGGCGGCCCGGATACGTGAGCCGCCGCACGCACCGGGTTTTCGCCCAACGTCGACGTCTATTACTGCGGCGAGCCACAGCGGGCGGTGATCAAGGTGGATCTGGCCGGGGTCGAGCTCGCCGATGTGAGCATCGAGGTCAGCGGCCGCAGGCTGGCGATTCTCGGCGGACGCCCGGTGCAAGAGACCGAGGGTCGTGTCTATCAACAGGTAGAGATCCCATCCGGTCCCTTCCGACGGATCGTCGAGCTGCAGGTCGAGGTCGACGCCGATCGCGCCAAGGCTACGTATGAGGACGGCGTGCTGCGCATCGAGCTACCGCTGCGCGATCCCGCCGAGACCACCCGCCAGGTTCCGATCGGACGCGAGTAATGGAGGGCAGCCCGGTCCTCGAAGTGGTCGAGTCGCCGCTCGACGCTGAGGAGGCGATCCGCGCCAATGAGCCGCTGCCCGATGCGCTGCCGGTTCTGCCGCTGCGCGAGACGGTCACCTTTCCCGAGACCCTCACCCCGCTGGCGGTCGGCCAGGCCCGCTCGATCAAATTGGTCGACGACGTGCTCGGCGCAAACCGAATGCTGGCGATGGTCGCCTCCCGTGATCCCGAAAACGATGAGCCTGGCCCCGCTGAGCTCTACGGGGTCGGCGTGGTGGGCGTTGTTGCCCGGATGCTCAAAGTCCCCGACGGGACGCTGCGCATCCTCGTCCAGGGGGCGCAGCGGATTCGACTCGGTCCCTACGTCGCCGAGGAGCCCTACCTGGTCGCGCGAATCACCGAGATGGCCGACGTGATCCGCCCCAGCGCCGAGCTTGAGGCGCTCACCCGAAACGTCCAGCGCACCTTCTCGGAGATCATCGAGCAGATCCCCTACCTGCCCGAGGAGCTGCAGATGGCAGTCGCCAACATCGAGGATCCGGCGGCGCTCGGACACCTGATCGCCGGCGCCCTGCGGATCCCGATCGAGGAGAAGCAGAAACTCCTGGAAGAGGTCGATGTCGCCAAACGGCTGCGCCACCTCTCCCAGATCCTCGCCCGCGAGCTGGAGGTTGTCCAGCTCGGCACCCAGATCCAGTCTCAGGTTCAGTCTGAGATCGATAAAGGCCAGCGTGAGTTCTTCCTGCGCCAGCAGCTGAAAGCGATCCAGGACGAGCTCGGCGAGGGAGACGAGCAGCAGGCCGAGGTGAACGAGCTGCACGAACGGATCGTCGCCGCGAAGCTCCCCGAGCACGCCCAAAAGGCAGCCGAGCGCGAGCTCTCGCGGCTGGAGAAACTTCCCCCAGCGGCCGCCGAGCATGGGGTGATCCGCACCTACCTTGAGTGGCTGGTCGAGCTGCCCTGGTCAAAGCAGACCGAGGACAACCTCGACATCGCCCACGCCCGCGAGGTCCTCGACGCCGATCACTACGACCTTGAGAAGGTCAAGGATCGCATCCTCGAGTACCTGGCGGTGCGCAAGCTGAACCCAGATTCACCGGGCCCGATCCTCTGCTTCGTCGGTCCGCCCGGGGTCGGCAAGACCAGCCTAGGACGCTCGATCGCCAGGGCTCTGGGGCGCGAGTTTGAGCGGATCTCGGTCGGCGGCGTTCGCGACGAGGCAGAGATCCGCGGCCACCGGCGCACATATATCGGGGCGCTGCCGGGGACGATAGTCCGCGCCCTGCGCGATGCCGAGACGCGCAACCCGGTCTTCATGATCGATGAGATCGACAAGATGGGCGCTGACTTCCGGGGTGATCCAGCCTCGGCGATGCTGGAGGTGCTCGATCCCGCTCAAAACGACACCTTTCGCGACCACTATCTAGACCTCGAGTTCGACCTGTCCGACGTGATGTTCATCGCCACCGCAAACATCCTTGACACCGTGCCCAGTCCGCTCCTTGATCGAATGGAGACGATCGAGCTGGCGGGCTACACGCTTGAGGAGAAGAAGCACATTGCCCGCCGCTACCTGGTCCCTCGCCAGATCGCTGCCAACGGCCTCAAGCCCTCCCAGATCGATTTCTCTCGAGCCGGCCCTGGCCGCGATCGTCGAGGAGTACACCCGGGAGGCCGGGGTCCGCAACCTGGAGCGTCAGATCGGCGCGATCTGTCGCAAAGTCGCGCGAGAAGTTGCCGAGGCCAAGCTCAAGGGCAAGGCGAGGATCTCCGCCAAGCGCGCTCGTGAGCTGCTCGGTCGGCGTCGCTTCTTCGCCGAGCAGCGCCGCCGCACCAAGGCCCCGGGGGTTGCCACCGGTCTCGCCTGGACTCCGACCGGCGGCGATGTCCTCTTCATCGAGGCGACCGCGATGCCCGGATCGGGGACGCTGACGATCACCGGCCAGCTCGGCGACGTGATGAAGGAGTCAGCCCAGGCCGCCCTCTCCTACGTGCGCGGTCACCAGCGCCAGATCGCTCCCAAGCTCGACTCCGATTGGTTTGCAAAACAAGACATTCACATCCACGTCCCGGCAGGGGCGGTGCCCAAGGACGGCCCCTCCGCGGGGGTGGCGATGGCGGTGGCGCTGTCGTCTTTGATCAGCGGCCGTCCGGTCCAAAACGATGTTGCGATGACCGGCGAGATCACGCTGACCGGCGAGGTGCTGCCGATCGGTGGCCTCAAGGAGAAGTCACTCGCCGCCCAGCGGGCAGGAATCAAGCGGGTGCTCGTTCCCGAGCGCAATCGAGGGCGACGTCGAGGAGATTCCCGAGCCAACGAGCGCAGCGAGCTGGAGTTCGTCTACGTCGATGAGGTTTCCAAGGCGATCGAGGCAGCGCTGGCCTAGTCGATGGAGGCGGCGGCGCTTGGCAGGGGCAGCCTGTCGACCGTGGTGGTGCTCGCACGCCAGGCGGTGCGGCCCCGCTCCCGCGTCTTTTGGGCGCTGGCCGCGCTGACCGCTGTGGCCGCGCTGCTGCGCTTTGCGACCCTGGGTCAGCAGAGCTATCACCACGATGAGATGATCACCGCCAGCCGCATCCTCGGCGGCGGTTTCTGGCATGCGATGGAAGCCGTCGGTTCCAGCGAGTCGGCGCCGCCGCTTTACTACGCGCTCGCCTGGCTTTGGACGCAGCTGACCGGTACCGCCGAAATCGGCCTTCGCTCGATTTCGGCGCTGGCCGGAGTTGCGACGCGTGCCGGTCGCCTATCTGATCGCCGCCCAGCTCCACAGACGCCGCGCCGGCCTGATCGCAGCGGCGCTTGTCGCCGTAAATCCGATGCTCCTTTGGTACTCCCAGGAGGCGCGCGCCTACGCCCTGTTCGCGCTGCTCTGCGCGGTCTCGCTGCTCTTCTTTTTGCGGGCCCTCGACGGCGGCCGCCGTCGCGATGTCTTGGCCTGGGGTGCCTTTTCCGCCCTCGCCCTGGCCACCCACTATTTTGCCTTCTTCGGGATCGCCGCCGAGGCAGCCTGGCTGGCCCATCGGCGCGGGCGCTCATCGCTGGCCGGGGTCGCCATCATCGCCGCCGCCGCCATCGGGCTGGCGCCCCTGGCGCTTCACCAGATGTCGATCGGACATGCCCAGTGGATCGGTAACTATCCGCTCGCGCGCCGTCTCTGGGAGGCCGCGCAGACGTTCGTGGTGGGGGAGACCGGTGAGATCATCGCCCAGCCCGAGCATCCCTTGCAGGCGGTGGTTCCGGGGCTGCTCGTGATCTCGTCCCTGCTGTGGCTCGGGTTCCGCGGCGATCGCGGCGAGCGTCGCGCTGGTGGGTTGGTCCTCGGGATCGCCGCCGCCACCGTGGTCTTGCCGGTCGCGGTGGCGCTGGTCTCACCGGGCCGCGACTACGTCCTCGCCCGCAACCTGCTGCCCGCTCTGATTCCGGTCTTGATCGCGGTGGCGATCGCCGTCAGCGCTCGTCGAGCGGGCCGGATTGGCGCCGTGATCGCCACCGCTCTGATCGCCTACTCGCTCGGCTTCTGCGTCTGGGTGGATCTGACCCCCGCCCTGCAGCGCCCCGACTGGAGGGCGGTCGCCGCCGAGCTCGGCCGCCCCCGCGCGCCGCGGGCGATCATCACCTGGATCCTGGGGGTGGCGCCGCTTCGCTACTACCTCTCAAACGGCGCCTTCGAGGTCTCCACGGGCGCTGGTTTTGACTGGCTGGTCCACGAAGTCGATTTCGTCTCCAACGCCGCGACCGGGCCGGATCCCGGCCGCCTCCTGGGGCCCGGTTTCAGGGCGCTTCCCAGCCAGGGGGTCGGGCGCCTGCGGGTGAGTCGCTACGTGTTAGCGGGCCCTGGGCTGAGGCCGCTGCCGATGCGCTCGGCGCGCAAAGCGGTGCTCGCTTTCCCCACAAATGGCGTGCTGATTGACGGCGTCGGGCCCCGGTGAAGTGGATTCGGGGCTATCCTGAACTCCCACCGAGAATCCAGCGAGGAGAGGGCATGAGCAAGACACGCGCGACCCAGGCCGCCGATATCTATTCGACAGCACGCGAGAATCCCTACGTGGCGCGACTGATCGAGGACGACGAGCTGCGCGACAACCTCCGCAACGCCTTCGATGCTGCGCGCAAGGCATACGGGCGTGCGACCGGTAACGGCAAGGGACCCGTGAAGGCGATGACCAGCGACAAGAAGGTGCAAAAGGACATGCGCTCGGCGGCTGAGTCGCTGCGCGAGGTCTCCGATCAGTTGCGGGCTCCGAAAAAGCGCAAGAAGAGCAGGCTCGGCCGGCTGATCCTCTTTGCCCTCGTTGCCGCCGCGGTCGCGCTGGTGCTCAGCGAGGATGCTCGCAAGAAGGCCCTCGACACCCTCTTTGGCGCCGAGGAGGAGTTCGAGTACACGAGCACGACCAGCATCAACGGCTCCTAGTCGCATAGCGCTGCGGTGGGTGCAATCGCCGCAGCTCCCCCTAAACTGCACGGCAGCGCGCTGCAGGCAGCGGCCGGATCCTGATCGCTCCCCGAACTAGCGACGCGCCAAGGAGATCGATGGAGGCAGCAACCAAAGAGCGCGAGCTGAGCGGCGAGAAGGCGCAGCGGATCGTCGATGCGATGCGAGATAGCGTCGCAAAGCGCGGCGCCGCCGCCTCAACCTTCGAGCAGGTGGCCGCCGAGGCCGGGGTCAGCCGCGGCCTCTTGCACTATTACTTCGGGACCAAGGAGCGGCTGCTGGTCGAGGTGGTGCGCCGCGACGCTGAGATTCGGGTCGCCCGCCTCGACGAGATGCTCTCCAAGGCGAAGTCGGTGGATGACGTGCTCGACGTCTTGCTCGCCAACCTGACCGACATGATCGAGAACGAGCCCGCCTTCTTCCTCTTGCTCTACGAGCTGTTCAGCGCCGGGCGGCGCAACCCCGACATCCGCCACGAGGTCGGCCAGCTCTTTCGCCGCACCCGCTCCCACGTCGCCGAGGTCTTGAAGGCCAAGGAGCGAGAGGGCGTGCTCAACCTGCGCTACGACGCCGAGGCGGTGGTTTCCTATCTTTTCGCCGTCGGCGACGGTTTTGCCCTGCAGGCGCTCTCGGATACAGAGCGCGACAACAGCGCCGCGCTGGCGGCCGGTGCGGCCTCGGCGCGCTACCTGCTGATCGCCGAGTAGCCCGCAGCCCGAGCGCCGTGATGCTCCTCACAGACGGGAGCACCTGGCTGCGAAAAGCTGGCCAACCAGCCAATGCCTGAGCTGATGAGCAGACTCGCTGGGTTTTTGGGGCGACGCCGGCGCTGGGTCGCGGCCTTTTGGATTCTCGCCGTTGTGCTCGCCCTGCCTTTCGCCTCGCGCCAGACCGAGCACCTCAGCGGCGGCGGTTTCGACGTGCCCGGAAGCCAGTCAGATTCGGTCAGTCAGTCGATCCAGCGCGATTTCAGCTCGCGCGCCGCCGGGATCGCGGTGCTCCTGCGCGCCGAAGCGTCGGCACCCGCGGCCGAGCGAGCCGCCGCCGTGGGCCGGCTTCGCCGCCGGGTCGCCGCGCTTGGCAGCGTCCAGCTCTCGGCGCCTGCGGCTCGGGTGGCGACGCTCAGCGCCGTCGTCCCGGCCAGCCGGCTCAGCCGCATCGCCAGGGTCGAGGTCGGTGGGGAAACCGCTCGCACCAACGATCTGCGAGTCCAGATCAGCGGCTCGATCTGGAAGATCCTCGCCTTCATCCTCGGCCTCAGCTTCGTCGTGCTGATGGTGATGCTGCGCTCGGTGCCGTTGGCGTTGAAGGCCGTTTTGATGAATCTGCTCTCGATCGGCGCGGCCTTTGGAGTGCTTGTCGCGGTATTTCAGTGGGGCTGGCTGAACGGCATCCTCGGCTTCGAAAGCCTCGGCGCCCTTGACTCAATAAACGTTCCCCTGATCCTCGCCGTCATCTTTGGTCTCTCGATGGACTATGAGGTCTTCCTCCTCTCGCGCATTCGTGAGCGCTACATGGCCCATGGCGATAATCGCCGCGCCGTCGCCGAGGGGCTCTCCTCAAGTGCGCGCACGATCTCCTCGGCGGCGCTGATCATGACCTCGGTCTTTGCCGTCTTCGTCCTCACCGGCGTTCTCTCGATCAAGGAGCTGGGCCTCGGTTGCGCGGTCGCGATTGCACTCGATGCAACCCTGGTGCGGCTGATTCTCGTTCCGGCCGCGATGGTCTTGCTCGGGGAGTGGAACTGGTGGATGCCCTCTTGGCTGGGGCGCCTCTTGCCGGACCTACACCCCGAGGGCGTCGCCGCCCCGAACCTGCCCGCGGTGAAGGCCTGAGTCGGCTGAGCTCTAGGATCGAGCGATGAGCACTTCCGCCAAGGCGCCCGAGGCCGAGCTGGCCTTTGCCGGGGCGCTCCGCCAGGCCGAGATGGTGCGCGCCGGGGACGTCTCGCCGCTTGAGCTTGTGGAGGTCTACCTCGCGCGGATCGCGCGGCTTGATCCAGAGCTCAACAGCTTTCGGGTCGTCTTTGCCGAGCGGGCGCTGCTTGAGGCAAAGCAGGCCGAGGCCCGGCTCAAGGGTGGTGAGGATCGACCCCTGCTGGGGGTGCCGATTGCGCTCAAGGATTCAACCGACCTCGCCGGTGAGCTCAGCACCTACGGCACCGATGGCTTCTCAGAGCCGGCCAAGTCGGACTCTGAGATGGTGCGGCGGCTGCGCGAGGCCGGGGCGATCGTGATCGGCAAGACGCACCTGCCCGAGCTGGCGATCTGCGGCTTCACCGAGTCGGCCACCTGGGGCATCAGCCGTAACCCCTGGGACACTCAGCGCAGTCCCGGCGGCTCCAGCGGTGGCAGCGCGGCCGCGGTCGCCGCCGGCCTGGTCGGGATCGCCTCGGCCTCCGATGGGGCCGGATCGATCCGCATCCCGGCCGCAAGCTGTGGGGTGTTTGGGCTGAAGCCCCAGCGCGGCCGGGTCTCGCTGGCGCCCGACCTCGAGCACTGGAACGGTCTCTCGGTGAATGGCTGCCTGAGCCGCAGCGTGGCCGACACGGCGCTGTGGCTCGACGTCGTCAGCGGTGGCTCGCTGGAGCCCGGGGCCCCGGCGCCGGCGGAGCGATCGTTTCTGGAGGCGGCGAGGACGCGGCCGGGAAAGCTTCGGGTCGCCCACTCGGTGGCGCCGCCGCGCGCCGTGGCGCCACCGATCGTCTCCGATCTGGTCAGCGATGCGGTCACCGACACCGCCGAGCTGATCCGCTCGCTCGGACACGAGACGATCGAGCAAGACCCGCAGTGGGGGGGAATCGGTGACAACGTCGTGCCGCGCTATTTGCGCGGCATAGCTGAAGATTTCGCCACCGTCCCACATCCCGAGCGGCTCGAACGAAGGACGCGGGCGATGGCCCGGCTGGGCGCGATGATTCCGGTCGCGCTCTTCGAGCGAGCTCGCCGCGCCGAGCTCGCCGATGCGGCGCGGATCAACGCCGTGTTTGAGCGCTGCGACGTCTTGATGACGCCGGTGATGGGTGACACCGCGATCGCGGTTCGGCGCTGGGAGGGCAGGGGGGCGCTCTGGACCCTGCTCGGAATGAGCCGCTGCTACCCCTTCTGCATCCCCTGGAATCATCTCGGCAACCCCTCGATGGCGATCCCGGCCGGATTCTCCCCAGCGGGCATGCCGCTCTCCGTGCAGGTCATCGGCCGCCCCGGCGACGAGGCGACCCTGCTCTCGCTCGCCGCCGAGATCGAGGCGGCGAGGCCGTGGGCTGAGGCCCGCCCAAGCCTCGATTGAGGCCAGGGTTGCGGCGCCCCGGCGCCCTAGCCGGCGAAGACCCTTCGCAGTCGGGCCAGCTCGCGGATCCGACCGCGCGGCCGGACCCGGCGCTGCAGCATCATTTTGGTCGGGTTGGCATCGGGACCGGTGAAGGCGACCCAGTCGCTCCAGCTTGCCTCCAGGGTCAGGTCGGGATTGGGGGCTTCACCGGGCTCGGCTCGGGTCGAGCCATTGTCGATCACCAGGTGCCAGGGGGCGGCGTCGCTGAAGCGCCACTGATAGACGAGTGGGGTCCCGTTTGCGACGCTTGGATCAGCCGATCGCGCGACCACGTCGAAATGCAGCCGCTGCAGCTCGGCTGAGGACTCCGGCTGGCGGGCGTTGGGCTCGCCCACGATCCCGGCCATCAGCATCTTCACCTGTCGTTTGGCGATCTCATCCTCAGACATCGCGGGGTCGAAGGGGAAGACGCCCGGAGGCATCTCCTCGGTTGGGTAGCCGATCGTGCGCCAGCGCTGGCGGATCAACTTCAGCCCGAAGGCGAAGATGTCCTCCATCGAGAAGCCGTAGCACTCGGTGTAGCTGCGGTCCCAGTTTGGCGGGGTGAAGACGGCGACGCCGTAGGGCAGAACTTCCCGCAAAAGCTCAACCACCGCGGCTTTGCACTCCTCGGAGTCGGCGAGCAGTTCCGCCAGTACCTTGACCCCAAAGCCGATATGGCGCTGCTCATCGCGAGAGACGTTCGCCATCCCGGAGCTGAAGCCGGGCATCGAGTCTTCGGAGGCAAAGAAGTCCTCGATGAAGTGCTGTCCGGGTTGAGCAAGGGATCCCTCGACGATCAGGTGGTAGAGGGTGATCGCCTGCGCGTACTTGGGCAGCGAGCGGTCCTTGCGCAGTTCCTCGGCCATCCGGTCGAGTCGGTCAAAGACACCGCGGTAGCCCCAGCTGAGCTGGGGAAGGGTTGAGGAGAGGGTCGCCTGCAGCGACTCGCCGCCGACTCCGATCACCTCTTTGAAGAAGCGATGGAAAAAGACCGAGTGGCGAACCTCATCGACCTGCTGGGTGGCGAGGAAGTAGGACTGCTCCTCGGTCGGCGCGGCGGTTATGTAGGGGGCGAGGGTGTCGGCGACCCGATCCTCGCCGTAGAAGAACATCGAGTAGATCCACATCGCGGAGCGACGCTGGAGCTCGCTGAGCGCCTCCCATCCGTTGCGATCCTCGGAGAAATCGATGTCGTAGGCGCTCCAGTTTCCATGCTCCCAGCGGTGATAGAGGTCCTCGTAGGTGACGTCTTGCATGAGGCTCTGGGCTGCGACGCTCATCTCTCTCCTTTGCTGTGCTTCGGGGTGGGAATGGGAGGTTAGCGCCCGACTGGCTGCACAGCCAGGATGATCAGTGTGACCTGATCACACTGATCATCCCCTCGTGGCGAACCCAGGCTCACGAGTTCACACCGATTGCCCGGCGGGAACCTCGATCTCGCGCTTTAAGATCTTGCCGGTCGGGCCTTTTGGCAACTCCTCCACGAACCAGACCACCCGCGGGTACTTGTAGGCGGCGATTCTCTCCTTGACGAAGGCTCCGACCTCCTCGGGGCTCAGCTGCTCGCCGTCGTGGAGAACGACCGCTGCCCCGATCTCCTCACCCCACTCATCGTGGGGCACCCCGACCACCGCCGCTTCGCGGATCTTCGGATGCTCGTAGAGCACCTCCTCCACCTCGCGAGGGTAGACGTTGTAGCCGCCCCGGATGATCAGGTCCTTCTTGCGGTCGACGATGTAGAAGTAGCCGTCCTCATCGACGCGGGCCATGTCCCCAGAGTGAAACCAACCGCCGCGCATCGCCTCCTCGGTGGCGTCGGGTCGCCGCCAGTAGCCCTTCATGATGTTGTGGCCGCGAATCACGATCTCGCCGACCTCGCCCTGGGGAAGCGGCTCATCGTCCTCATCGACCACCCGCATCTCGACCCCCTCGATCGGGGTCCCGATCGAACCGGGCTTGCGCTCCAGGTCGGGATGGTTTGAGCACGATACGGGCGAGGTCTCCGAGAGGCCGTAGCCCTCGAGGACGATCGCCCCGAAGGCCGCCTCGAAGCCACGCAGGACCTCGACCGGCATCGAGGCACCGCCGGTGATACAGCTGCGCAGGGTCGAGGTGTCAAAGCGCTCGCGTTCTGGGTGGTGCAAAAGCGCCCCATACATGGTCGGTACCCCCTGGAAATGGGTGACGCGATCTCGCTCGATCGTCGCCAGTGCCTCAGCGGGGTCAAAGCGAGCCAGCAGGGTCAGGCAGGCCCCCATCCGCAGCGAGCCGTTCATGCTTACCGTCTGTCCGAAGGAGTGAAAGAGGGGCAGGGCGCCGAGCACGACGTCGCCCTCGCCGACCTCGGTCATCGTCTCGCCCGAGATCTGGCAATTGCGCGAGAGGTTTAGGTGGGTCAGCTCCGCGCCCTTGGGTTTGCCGGTTGTGCCGGAGGTGTAGAGGATCACCGCGGTGTCGTTTTCCTCGCTCTCGGCGAGGCCCGTCCGTGGCCTTTGCCGCGCAAGGGTCGCCTCCAGCGCCGCCGGCTCGATCTCAATCGCCTCGGCACCGGCATCGGCGGCCCCGCTCCTTGCCTCCGCGTCGAATTGATGCCAGGCGAGCAGGATCGCGGCACCGGAGTCCTGCAGGTAAAAGCCGATCTCGCGCCGCTTCAGGAGAACGTTCATCGGCACCACGATCCCGCCCGCCCGCAGGACTCCGTAGTAACAGATCGGAAACTCGGTGACGTTGGGCAGCATGATGCCGACCCGATCGCCGCGCTTTAGGCCTCGCTCGGCCAGCAGCGCGGCGAGGCGAGCGCTGCGATCGTCGAGCTCGGCAAAGCTCAGCTGCCGCGCCCCCAGCCGGATCGCCGCAGCATCGGGGCGCCGCTCGGCGCTCTCGGTGAGGATCGATGCAAGGTTGAGGCCCATCGCTTACCCGAGTCTAAGCTCGAGGTGCCCGGCGCGCAATCAGTCGGTTAGGCTCGGGGTCGATGCAGGACCTGGGACAGCCGAGCTCCTATCTCTCCCTCGCAGCCGGGGTGGCGGTCTACAGCAGCGACGGCACCGAGATCGGCAAGGTTGAGCACGTCCTCGCCGTCCCCAGCCTCGACGTCTTCGACGGTATCGTCATCGACCGAAGCGTCCTCCCCGGCGGGCACCGCTTTGTCGATGCCCCCGAGGTGGAGGAGGTCTATGAGCGCGGTGTGGTTTTGAAGATCGACCTCGCCGCCGCCCAGCGCCTTCCCGAGCCAAGCCCCAACCCAGGCGCGCTCGAAGTCGGCGGCGATGACATGGTCAAAGGCGGCCACGACAAGCTGCGCCGGGCCTGGGATCTGATCTCCGGCAAGGGCTAGCGACCCGACCCCGGCCCGTCTGCGGCGAGCTGGGCCGCGATGATCTCTGAGTGGACGCCACCGCCCTTCTGATCCGGCGCCTCGGCGCCCAGGGGCTGCTCGCGCCGCGAAGGCGCGACCCGGTTGGGGTCACCGAGGACCTGCTCGCGATCCAGGGCCAGGATCCGCGCGGCGCGCGCCTCGCGATTCGGATCCGAAGCGCCGGCGTCTCGGCCGCCGACGTCGACCGCGCGATGAGCGCCGAGCGCTCGCTTTTGATCAGCTGGCTAAACCGGGGCACCCTGCACCTGGTGCGCAGTGAGGATTACCCCTGGCTGCAGATGCTGACCAGCCCCCGGATGCTGCGCGCCAACGCCCGACGCCTTGCCCAGGAGGGGGTGACGCCGCGGCTCGCAGAGCGCGGGGTCGAGGTCATCGTGGGCTCGCTCGGCGCCGAGGGC
This sequence comes from uncultured Solirubrobacterales bacterium, assembly GCA_963745305.1. Lineage (GTDB taxonomy): Bacteria > Actinomycetota > Thermoleophilia > Solirubrobacterales > 70-9 > CAVUWL01. Next base: position 662,004 of record CAVUWL010000016.1, on the reverse strand, counting down.
CCGCTGAGCCGCGTCCAGCTGCGGGCGCGGCTTGACTCCGCCTCGATCCCCACCGAGCGCCAGGCTCTGGTTCACCTATTGATCCTCGCCAGCCTCCGAGGTCTGATCGTGCGCGGCCCGATCCTCGAGGGCCAGCACGCCTTCGTGCTCGTCGCCGACTGGCTCGAACGGCGAGCGCCGCCACAGCGCGAGGCGGCGCTCGCCGAACTTGCCCGCCGCTACCTTCGCGGACACGGGCCCGCCAGCGATCGTGACCTCGCCAAGTGGGCGGGGCTGACCCTTGGCGAGTGCCGCGCCGGACTCGAGGCGATCGCCGCCGAGCTGGTGGTCGATCAGCAGGGGCTGGTTGACCTTGCCGCTCGTCCCGCCGCCACCGAGCTGCCTCCGCCGCGCCTGCTCGGCGCCTTTGACCCCGTCCTTCACGGTTGGCAATCGGCTCGGGAGATCCTCGGTCCCCACGCCCAGCTGATCACCACCAACGGGTTGTTTCGACCCTTTGCGATGGTCGAGGGCCGCGCCGTCGCCACCTGGAAGATCGTTGGCGGTGAGGTCGAGCTCGAAGCGCTGCAGCCGATCTCAGCGGCGGTCAGAGCTGAGCTTTTGGCCGACGCCGAGCTGGTCAGGTCCTTCCTCTTCGGCCCGCGCTGATCGGCGCGGTTGCCCCTCTTTGGGCCGGCTCTTGCGGCGGCTCGACCCCTAGCCCAGCTTTGGGCTGCGCCAGGGTTGGTTGAGCCGAGTCAGCAAAACCGCCGCCAGGCCCTCGATCGGCACCCGGCTTTGCTCGAGCGTGTCGCGGTCTCTGAGGGTCACCGTGTCGTCGTCCATGCTCTGGTGATCGACGGTGATCCCCCAGGGTGTGCCGATCTCATCCTGGCGGCGGTAGCGCTTGCCGATCGATCCGCCCTCGTCGAACTCGGCGCGAAGCTGGCGGCGCAGTTGGTGGAAGATCTGACGCGCCTTCTCCGGCATCCCCTGCTTCGACAGCAGCGGCAAGACGGCGACCTTGATCGGGGCGAGGCGGGGATGAAGGTGCAGCACCGTGCGCCGGCGACCCTCTACCTCCTCGGTGTCGTAGGAGTCAACGAGGAAGGCAAGGGTGGCCCGGTCTGCACCGGCGGCGGGCTCGATCACGTGGGGGACGTAGCGCTCTTTGGTTCCCTGGTCGAAGTACTCGAGCTTCTCGCCGCTGTACTTGGCGTGCTGGGTGAGGTCGAAGTCGCCTCGTTTGGCGATCCCCTCGAGCTCTGACCAGCCGATTGGAAACAGGTACTCGATGTCGCTTGTCCCCGATGAGTAGTGGGAGAGCTCATCCGCCTCGTGGGCGCGCACCCGCAGCAGGTCGGGGCGGATGCCGAGCTCTGTGTACCAGCGCTCCCGCTCCTCGATCCAGCTGCGATACCAGCGATCGGCCTGATCGGGTGGGACGAAGAACTCCATCTCCATCTGCTCGAACTCGCGGGTGCGAAAGATGAAATTGCCCGGCGTGATCTCATTGCGAAACGACTTGCCGACCTGGGCGATCCCAAACGGCGGCTTCATCCGCGCGAACTGCAGCACGTTCTTGAAATTGATGAAGATGCCCTGGGCGGTCTCGGGGCGCAGGTAGACCTTTGAGCCCTGATCGGCGACCGGTCCAACGTGGGTCTCGAACATCAGGTTGAACTGACGCGGCTCGGTCAGGTCGCAGTCTGGCCCCTGACCGGGCTTCTTGGAGGGCTTTTGCCCGCACTGGGCGTCCTCGAGCTTGTCGGCGCGAAAGCGCAGCTTGCAGGTGCGGCAATCGATGAGCGGGTCGGTGAAGCCCTGCAGGTGTCCCGATGCCTCCCAGACGCGGGGGTGCTGGAGGATCGCCGAATCGAGCGCGACGATGTCCTCGCGATCTTGCAGCATCGCCCGCCACCACTCCTCCTTGACGTTGTTCTTGAGCAGCACCCCGTAATGGCCGTAGTCATAGGTCGAGCCGAGGCCGCCGTAGATCTCTGAGGAGGGAAAGACGAAACCACGCCGTTTGCAGAGCGCGACGATCTCCTCCATCGATGCCAGGTCGGCGATTTCTGAAGCCATTGTCAAACCGTATAGGTCGGCTTGCGATAATCCCCAATTCATGCCGATCTATGAGTACAAATGCGCAAAAGGCCACGTCTTTGACGTGATTCAAAGGATGGCCGATGAGGCGCTCACCGAGTGCCAGGAGTGCGGTGCTCCCGCCGAGCGGGTGCTGCACCCGGTCGCCGTGCACTTCAAGGGCTCCGGCTTCTACAACACCGATTACGGCCGCAAGAAGGGTGGCGGCAACGGTTCCACGGAGGGCGGCGGCGAGTCCAAGGGATCGGCCTCAGGCGGCTCGGAGGGCTCTGATTCGAAGTCGAAAGACTCAGGCTCAGCCGACTCCACCCCCTCCACCGGCGGCGAGAAGGCGAAGGCCTCAAGCAGCAGCGAGTGAGCCCCCCGCTCAGCCCGCGAGGAAGCGCCTCACGGCCTTCCTGCGCACCGATTGGGGTACTTCGATGCTGCCACCGGGTCCTACACCGCAGCCTGAGTTGTCCCCGGTGCAGAGCACCTGGGCCGGCGGGCTGCCCCCGATCCCCGCGGCGAGGGCGAGCTGGGGCATCGTGAAGAAGCCCATGTCGCTGACGAAGGCCTTGGCCGCATCCCAGCCGATGATCGGGCCCTTGATAAAGTTGTAGGGGAGCCGCAGGGGGTCGGTGAGGCGTTCCTTGATGCCGCTGATCACCGCCTGCTGGGCCTGCTCGCGATTGAGGTCGCTGTATCCGAGCGCGTAGGCGCTCTTGCCGGGTCCCGGGCAGGGGCTCGGCTCCCGCACGCGAGAGTAGGCGAGCGCGGTCTGACCGTTCAGCGTGTTCTCGCCCCGCTGCAGCCGCAGCGTGATACCGCCCTGGCCGTGGCCGGCGCCGCCGGAGATTTCCGCGCAGAGCCTGTGCGGGACGTTGACTTCGATCCCCCCAACCGCGTTGATCAGGTTTTCAAAGCCGGTGAAATCGACGATCGCAACGTGGTCAATCTTGATTCCGAGGAACTTTTCGATCGTCTTGATCTGCAGCGCCGCCCCGCCGAAGGCGTAGGCCGCGTTGATTTTCTGGGGCGCCTGTCCGGGGATTTCGGCATAGCTGTCGCGGGGAATCGAGAGTTTGCTGAAGCTGCCGCCCCCGGCCCGCAGCAGCATCAGGCTGTCGGCGCGGAATTCGCCCTGGTAGCAGCCGCCGTGGGGGGCATCCCCATGGGCCTGTTGTTCGAAGCACTTCTGGGATGGCGCGGCGCCCGGTTCCTTGCTGTTGGGGGGGCGGGCATCGGTGCCCATCACGAGGATCGTCTGGGCGCTGGGCAAAAGGAATGGGTTGCCGTGCAGCGCCGAGCTGGCTTCGCCTGAGAGCTTGAAGGCCTGCAGCTGGGCGGAAATCGCGAAGGCGAGGAAGCTGATCAGGATCCAGGCCGCGGCCGCCAGCCCAATCCATTTGAGCACCCGCCGCGGCGTCCAGCGGCGGCCGGACTTTGTCTTCTTGCGGCCGGGGAGATCGCCCCGGCGGGGCCCCTTTGGGGACCGACCCGCCCGCTCTCTGAGCCCCGAAAGGCTAGGGGCTCGCAGCCGCGACAGGAGACCTTTGCGCGACCGGTAGACCTTGTAGTTGGGCGGCCCAGGAGGCTGCTGCTCGCCATTGGTGGGCATGAAAGACTCCGGAATCATGCCTATACCTTCGGTCGCCTGCCTTCAGCCCACCCCAACTCACCCGTGAGCGCAGGGGAAACGCTCGGCGTCGATCTCGGCGGGACGAAGATGCTGATGGGTGTTCTCGATCCCGAGCTGAGGGTTCTCTGGGAGAGCCGGGAGACCTCAACCGGCCGCAGCCAGGAGCAGCTGGTCGACCTCTTGGTGACAGAGATCGCCGCGGCGCGCGCGGCGCGGCCGCGGCTGCGGGCGGTCGGACTCGGCATGCCGGCGACGATCGATCGCGCCCGCGGGGTCGCGGTCACCGCGGTCAACCTGCCGATCCACGAGCTCGCAATCCGCGAGCTTGCCTCCGAGCGCTGCGGGCTGCCGGTGGCGCTCGACAACGACGCAAACGTAGCCGCCCTGGCCGAGCACCTCTACGGCGCCGCGCGGGGGGCGCGCAGCGCCGTGGTGCTGACCATCGGTACCGGGATCGGGGGCGGCCTGATCCTCGACGGCGAGGTCTACCGCGGCGCCAGCGGCGCCGCCGCCGAGCTGGGCCACACGACGATTGAGATCGACGGGCCGCCGTGCCAGGGAAACTGCCCCGGGCGCGGCTGCGTGGAGACGCTGGCCTCGGGCACCGCGCTGGGGCGCGAGGGCGCGCTGGCGGCGCAGCGCGAGCCGGACTCGGCGCTGGGGCGGATGGCGGCTGCGGGTCGCAAGATCGACGGGATGGCGGTGACCGAGGCCGGGATCGGCGGCGACCCAACCGCGATCGCGGTCTTCGAGCTGATCGGGACCCGGCTCGGGGTCGCTTTGGCCAGCTTCGCCAACATCCTCGAGCCCGAGGTGATCGTGATCGGCGGCGGCGTGATCGCCGCCGGAGACCTGCTCTTGGAGCCGGCCCGGCGCGAGCTCGGGGCCAGGGCGCTGGCGCCGATGAACCGCACCCCCGTGCTCGCCGCCGAGCTGGGCGGGGACGCCGGAATGATCGGCGCCGCCGCGCTGGCGCGGATCGAGCTCGATCGGAGCCCGCTCTGATGCCCGGGGGGCTGATCGTCTGCCCGACGCCAATCGGCAATCTCGGCGACCTCACGGCGAGGGTGCGAGACGCGCTGGTTGCCGCCGATTTCATCGCCTGTGAGGACACCCGCCGCACCGGCGCCCTGCTCGAGAAGCTCGGGATCGGGCCAGCCCCCCGCCTGATCTCAAATCATGAGGGCAACGAAACCGCGCGCGCCACCGAGCTGGCGCAGCGGATCGAGCGCGGCGACATCGTCGCCCTCGTCTCCGACGCCGGTATGCCGGCCATCTCTGACCCGGGCTTCCGCCTGATCCGTCGCTGCATCGAGCGCGACCTCGAAGTCACCGTTCTGCCCGGGCCCTCGGTGGTACCGGTGGCGCTGGTCGCGTCGGGGCTGCCCACCGATCGCTGGCGCTTTGAGGGCTTCCTGCCCAAGCGCGCTGGCGAGATGGAGCGGGTGCTGCGCTCGACCGAGACGGTGATCGCCTTTGAGTCTCCGCGCCGGATCGGCGAGTCACTGGCCGCCCTGGCGGCGATCTCGGTCGACCGCCCCGCCGCGGTCTGTCGGGAGCTGACCAAGATGCACGAGGAGGTCGCCCGCGGCTCGCTCGGTGAGCTGGCGCGGCGCTTCCGCGGCGAGGTCAAAGGCGAGATCGTTTTGGTGATCGGACCCGCCTCCTCAGAGGAGCACGACAAAGACGTCGGCTTTGCCGTAGATGCGCTGCGCCACCTGGTCCAATCGGGCGCCCGACCACGCGCCGCCGCCAGCGTCGTCGCGGCGCTCACCGGAACCCGCGCCAACGACCTCTACAAAGCGCTGACCGGGCGCGAGGCGCGCCGGTGACCTACTACGTCACCACCCCGATCTACTACGTCAACGCTGAGCCTCACCTAGGGCACGCCTACTCGACGATGGCCGCCGATGTGCTCGCCCGCCACATGCGCCAACGGGGAGAGGACGTCTTCTTTTTGACCGGTACCGACGAGCACGGCGAGCCGATCGAGACCGCCGCGGCGCGCGAGGGGATCGAGCCCCAGCAGCTGGCCGACCGAAACGCCAAGAAGTTCGAAGCGCTGATGCCGATCATCGACGCCACCAACGACTTCTTCATCCGCACCTCAGACCCCCGCCACACCGAGATCGTCGCCGAGATCATGCAGCGCGTCTATGACAATGGCTGGGTCAGCAAGGGGGTATATGAAGGCTGGTATTGCCCCCGCTGCGCCGACTTCAAGACCGAGCGTGAACTGGGTCCGGGGCAGAGCTGCCCGATCCATGAGATCGAATTGGAGCGCGAGCGCGAGGAGAACTGGTTCTTCAGGCTGTCGGCCTTTCAGCCTCGCCTGGAGGCGCTTTATCGAGAGCGGCCGGACTTCGTCGTCCCCGACTTCCGCCGCAACGAGGCGGTCTCCTTCATCAAGGGGGGGCTGGAGGATGTCTCGCTGTCGCGGCCGAAACTGAAATGGGGGATGCGATTGCCCTGGGACCCGAGCCAGCGGATGTACGTGTGGTTTGACGCCCTTCTCAACTACGTCACCGCGCTCGCCTTCGCCCGCCCGGGGGAGGATCTGACCGCGCGCTTTTGGCCGGCCGACATGCAGCTGATGGCAAAGGACATCCTCAAATTCCATGCGGTGATCTGGCCTGCCCTGCTGTGGGCCGCCGAGCTCCCCCCGCCGCGGCGGCTGGCGATCCATGGCTACCTGATGATGGGCGAGAAAAAGATGTCGAAGTCGCTTGGCAACGTGCTCGATCCGTTTGAGGCGATCGAGCGCTTCGGCGCCGATGCGCTGCGCTTTTATTGCTTCCGCGAGGTCAGCTTCGGCCAGGACGGCTCGATCTCCACCGCCGGTTTTGAGGCTCGCTATGAAACCGAGCTCGCAAACGACTACGGCAACCTGGCCAGCAGGGTCAGCGCAATGGTGGTCCGCTACCGCGCCGGGGTGGTGCCGGTTGCGGCGCTCGACGCGGTCCTGGCGGAGGACTTTGAGGGAGTGCGGGCGCGGGTTTGCGAGCTCTTGGACCGTGCCGAGCTGAGCGCCGCGCTGGAGGCCGCCTGGCGGTTGGTGCGCCGCCTCAACCGCTTTGTCGAGGAGAGCAGGCCGTGGGAGCTGGCCCGCGATGAGGCTGACCCCGAGCGCCTCGATGAGGTCCTCTACAGCCTGGTTGAGGGTCTGCGGGTTACCACCCTGCTGCTCGCCCCCTACCTGCCGCGGAGCGCAGAGGCTGTGCTGGCGGCGCTGCGGGAGGACTCAAGCGCCCTGGCGGAGCTGGGTTCGCGCCGCGGCGGCCAGCAGATCGAGCGGATCGCGCCCCTGTTTCCGAAGATCGAGGCCGGCGGTTGATCGATTCCCACACCCACCTGTTTCTCTGCGAGCGCCCCGAGGCGGAGCTGGTCGAGGTGGCCCGGGCGGCGGGGGTGAGGCGGATGCTGAACGTCGGCCTCGGTGGAGAGTCCAACCATGAGGCGATCGCCGCGGCGGAGCGAAACGAGGGGGTGTTCGCGAGCGTTGGCTGCCACCCGAGTGAGGCCGCGGGATTCAGCGATAGCGCCGCGGCCGAGATCGCCCGGCTCGCCCGGCACGAGAGGGTGCGGGCGATCGGGGAGACAGGAATCGACTACTACCGTGGTGACGGCGATGCCGCCGCCCAGCGCCGCGCCTTTGAGGCACAGATCGAGATCGCCGCAGAGTGCGACCTGCCGATCGTCATCCACGCCCGCGACCCCAAAGATCAGCGCAGCGCCAGCGATCAGGTCTTTGAAATCCTCGACGCAAAGGGCGCCGGGCTCGCGGTGATCTTGCACTGCTTCCTGGCGCCCTGGCGGGTCGCCGACGCGATCGAGCGAGGTTGGTCGTGCTCTTTCTCGGGCATTCTCACCTACCCCAGCTCAGGCGCCCTGCGCGAGGCTGCCGAAGCCCTCCCCGAGGGCCTCCTCTTGGTCGAGACCGACGCTCCCTACCTCGCCCCGCAGGCTCATCGCGGCCAGCCCAACCAGCCCGCCCACGTGGTGGAGACGGCGAAGCAGGTTGCCAGCCTCCGCGGCGTCAGCTACGAGCAGCTTGAGCGGACGGTCGAGGAGAACGCGGAGGCCGTTTTCGGGTGGTGAGGCTGGGCCAGAACTTCATCGCCGATCCCAACCTGCTCGATGCAATCGTTCGCGATGCCTGCCTCCTCGCCGATGATGTCGTGCTGGAGGTCGGCGTCGGGGAGGGGGTTCTGACCGAGCGCCTCGCCGCCGCAGCAGCCCACGTTCATGCAATCGAGATCGACCGTGGTCTGCGCCCTTGCCTGACCGCGATCGAGGCGCTGCCCAACGTTGAGCTGCACTGGGTCGATGCGATGCGGCTTGATTTTGCCAGTCTCTGCCCACCCCCCAGCGCCGTTGTCTCCAACCTCCCCTACTCGGTTGCGACTCCGCTGATCTTGCGCACGATTGAGCTGCTTCCCGGGGTCGGGTCTTGGACGGTGATGGTCCAGCGAGAGATCGCCGAGCGCCTGCGGGCGGCTCCGGGCTCGCGCACCTACGGCGGCGCCAGCGTCCTCGCCCAGATTGCCTGTGGGGTTGAGCTGGTCAGAAAGGTCGACCGAGCGGTCTTCCGCCCGCGCCCGCGGGTCGATTCCGCGGTCTTGCGGCTGCATCGGCGTGGGCCGGCCGCAGACCCACAGACCCGTGAGCTGGTGCGCGCCGCCTTCGCCCATCGCCGCAAGGCCCTCGCCCGCTCGCTCGAGCATTGCCGCCCGGGTAGCCTGGGCGCAGCCCGCGCCGCCCTGGCGGAGCTGGGCCTGCCCGAGAATGCCCGGGCCGAGTCGCTCTCCGCTGCCGATTTCATCGCGCTCTCTGCCAAGCTCTATCCCGAGGCCTGAGGGCGACTCGATCGCAGATGCTCGTCCACGCACCCGCCAAGCTCAACCTCTGCCTGTACCTGGGCCCGCCTCGTGGCGACGGTCTGCACCGGCTCTGCTCACTGTTTGAGCCGCTCGCCCTGGCCGATCCAATTGAGCTCACCGCGGCCGAGCGCGACGAGGTGCTCTGCCCCGGGGTCGCCGGCGAGAACCTGGCCGAGCGCGCCCTCGCCGCGCTGCGCCGAGCCGGCTGGGCGCAGCCGCCGCTGCGGGTGGCGATCAAAAAGCAGATACCCGTCGCGGCGGGACTCGGCGGCGGCAGCGCCGATGCGGCGGCGATCCTGCGCCTCGCCGCCGGGGAAGTCGAGGATCTGCCCGGCCTCGCCGCGCAGATCGGCGCCGACGTGCCCTCTCAGCTGATTCCCTCGCTCGCCCTGGTCGGGGGCGCCGGGGAGCTGGTGCAGAGGCTTCCCGACCCCCTGCCCCATGCCGTCTTGCTGTTGCCGGGGGGAGGCGGGCTCGGCACCGCGGCGGTCTACGCCGAGGCCGACCGGCTCGGGCTCGGCCGCGAGCCGGTCGAGCTGGAGGGGCTCGCCGGCGCTCTGCTCGCGGCGGCGGGGTCGGGATCCTCGCCGCTTGATTACGCCCACCTGCTGGTCAACGACCTCGAGCCGGCCGCCCGCTCGCTGCGACCTGAGATCGGTGACGCCCTGGAGGCGCTCGGGGAGGCCGGCGCGCCGCTCGCCCTGCTCAGCGGCTCGGGGCCGACCGCGGTCGGCCTCTTCGCCGACCTTGGCGCGGCGCGTGACGCCGCGGCCCGGATCGAACGCGACGACGCGATCATCTGCGCGGCCGGGATCTCTCCGTGAGGACGCCGGGGGCCGCGACGGGCGCCCGCAAACGGGTGTTGGGGGCGATCCTCGCCGCGGCGCTTCTGAGCGGCTACTACCTGCTCAGCCGCCGGCTCGGCAGCCTCAACCTGCATCACCTGCTGGAGGAAATCTCCAACACGCTGGGGGCCTGGACCTACCTCCTGGTCGGCGTCTTTGCCTTCGCCGAGGCCGGTGCCTTCGTCGGTTTGATAGTCCCCGGTGAGACGGTGATGCTGCTCGGCGGCGCCGTCGCCGGTCAGGGGGCGATCAGCATCTACCTGCTGATCGCGATCGCCTGGTTTGCCGCCTGGCTGGGGGACACGACGAGCTATTTGATCGGCCGTCGCCTCGGCCGCGATTTCGTCCTTCGCCACGGTCCCCGCTTCGGCATCGGCCACGAGCGCTTTGAGCGGGTCGAGGATTACTTCGCCCGCCACGGCGGCAAGACGGTCTTCATCGGGCGCTTCGTCAGCCTGCTGCGCGCCTTCGCTCCCTTTATCGCCGGGAGCTCGGGAATGCGCTACCGCGACTTCGTCCCCTACAGCATCCTTGGCTGCGGGGTCTTTGTCAGCGCCCACGTTCTGATCGGTTATTTCTTCTCGCGCAGCATCGACACCGCCGCCAAGTACGCCGGCACCGGCGCGCTTGTCTTCGCCGCCCTGATCGTCCTCGCCGTCGTCGTGATCTCCTCCTTTCGCTACCTTCGGGTCGAGCAGAACCGTCGCGCTGCGCGGCGCTGGATGCTGGCCCACCGCGCCAGCCGCCCGCTTGTGATCTTGGCCCGGCGCTTTCAGCCCCAGCTTCGCTTCATCTGGGATCGGGTAACGCCGGGGGGGACCTTTGGCCTGGAATTCACCTCGCTGATGGCCGCCCTCGCGGTGGCCCTCTTCGTTCTGATCGCATATGCGGTAGTGGTCGGTCGCGAACCCGGTCCAACTCCGGGCGACATCACCGCGATTGAAGTGGTCGAAAACCTGCGCACCGCCTGGCTCTCCGATCTTGCCAAGCTGATCACCGCGCTTGGCTCGGGGGCGCTGACCTGGGGTCTGACCGCGGTCTGCGCGGCGCTTCTGGCTGCCCGCAGGCGCTGGCCGGAGTTCGCGGTGCTGTTGGCTGGGATGGGACTCACCTACATCGGTTTTCACGAGATCAAGGTCGCGACCGACCGACCGCGCCCGCCCGCGCCGCTGACCGGTTCCTCGGGCTCCTCCTTTCCCAGCGGGCACGCCGCCTACTCGGTCCTCTACGTCTGGCTCGCGGTGACCGTGGTGATGCGGCTGCGCCCCGGGATGACCCGCGGCGCCGCGGTGATCATCGCCGGCTTCGCGCTGACCGCGATCGTCGGTCTTTCCCGCGTCTATCTGGGGGTTCACTACCTCAGCGACGTCAGCGCCGGCTGGGCGCTCGGGGTCGCCGCCTTCACCTTCAGCGCGGCGACCGCCCTCGTCATCTCCCAGTTGCGCCAGAATCCAATCCGGTGAGGACCCTCGCGCTTTTGGATATCGCGAACCAGTACCTGCTGTTCGGCGCGGCGGGGTTGATCAGTCTGGTCGCTTTCGTCAGCTTGATCCTCGTCCCCGCGCTGAGCTCCTACGGGCGGATATGGGAGAAGACCGCCGCCGGCTTTCTCTCCGTTTTCGTCCTCTTCGCCCTGCTCGTGATCGGGGTGGTCGCGGGCCTCGTCTTCGTCTACTACTACAACGACATCGTCAACCTGATCCACGGCAGGTAGGCCCCCCGGGGCAGATGCTGGGGATAATGAACGCATGTCTGCGAGCCCAAAAGGGCAGAAAATGCCTGCAGACCCTGAAGATATCGACGCCCTGGAGCGACTCTCTGAGGCGGTTGAGTCAGGTGCCGGCCTGCCCGCGGTCGCCCGGGCGGCGGCCAAGGTCCTCGACGCCAGCGTCGCCCTGATCGATCGCTCAAGCGCCGTCCTCGCCGTCGCCGGCGCATCGCCTGACCAGGAGCGAAAGCTGCTTGCCGGAGCGCCGGAGGTGATCACGGTCGAGCTGCGGGTCGCCGATACCGCGGTGGGTGAGCTGCGCTACCGCGCCAAGGCGCCGCCCGAGCCGGCGATCGCCCGCATGGTGGGGACCCTCTTGGGGCTCGAGCTGGAGCGCTCACGCTCGCCGGAGTGGGAGAGCGAGGAGGTGGCCGGGGCCTTTGTCAGGGCCGTGCTCGGCCGCTCGGTGACCGATCGTGGCGACATCTTGGCCCGTGGCGGGGAGCTGGGCGCCGAGCTCGAGCACGGGGCTGGGGTGGTGGTGGTGCGGGCGGCGCCGCGCGCCGCCCAAACCGGGGAGTGGCGGGAGCGGGTGATGACGCTGGTCCTGCGCGCCCTGCGCTCGCTGGCACCCGGCTCGCTGGCGGTCGCCGAGGCGGGCGAGGTCGCCGCCGAGGTGGCCGTGATCGTGCCCGCCCCGAGCGATGAGCAACTTGCCCGCGCCGCCAGTGGCCTGGCGCGCGAGCTGGGCGACAGCCTCGCCGGCTTTCACCTGACGATCGGCCGCAGCCGCCGGGTTGGAGATCCGGTCGACCTCTATCGCTCCGGTAGCGAGGCGCGGCTTGCCGTCAACGTCGGGGAGGCCGAGGGTCGGGCGCTGCTTGCCTTCGAGGACACCGGCGCCTACCGCCTGCTGTTGCCAGCAATGAGCGAGGATCCGCGTGAGCTGGAGCGATTCTACGCGGAGACGATCGAGCCGATCTCGGCCTATGACGAGCAGTATGAGACCGAGCTGGTGGCGACCGTCGAGGCCTACCTCGACAACGACGGCAACGTCGCCGCCACCGCCAAACAGCTGTTCACACACCGTCACACGATTCGCTACCGACTCGAGCGCGTCAAGGAGCTCTGTGGCCATGACGTCTCCGCCACCGAGGGTCGCGAGAAGCTCGGCCTCGGCCTCAAGGCGATGCGGGTCCTCGGCATCGCCTCTCCGCGCGGGCCGGCGATGGAGCCCGGTGCCGAGGCGGGCCAGGTGCCGCGATCCTCAGAAGAGCAGGGGCCTTGAGAACGAGGCCTCGATCGCCGCAGGCAATCCGCTCGAAGCGGGCGAGCCGCTGATGGTCCCCGCAGCGCCGCCACCGCTCCACGCCGCGGCGATCAGGTCACCGCGCCTCACCCGCGCCGCGCTCGCCTTGCTGGCGATCTCGGCCTTCACGATCGGAATCCCAGCCGCCCTCGCGCCGGCGACCTTTTACTCCGACTTTCCCTTCTTTGCCCACTGGGTGAACCTGCTGCCCCCCTATAACGAACACCTGGTCAGCGATGTCGGCGGCCTTTACCTCGGCTTCGCGCTGCTCTTTGCCTGGGCGGCTCGCAGCCTCTCCCCGCCGCTGGTCCGCGCCGCCGCGGCGGCCTGGCTGGTGCCGGCGGTCTTGCACCTCGTCTTTCACGCTACCCACCTGCACGGCTTCGATCCCCTGAACGCGATCGCCGAGCTGGCCTCGCTCGGATATCTGGTCGCGCTGGCCTTGGTGGCGCTTTGGGGAGTCGCTCCCAGAGCGCCCGATTAGCACTACGCTGGGGGGGCGCTGGGGAGTCGGCTAATGGCAAGCCCCGGGCCTTTGGAGCCCGCTATCCCGGTTCGAGTCCGGGCTCCCCAGCTTCGAGCCCCGCACCCTGCCCGCTGAGGTCTTGATCGGCGAAGGCGCCGACCGAGGCCGCGCCGGGGTGCCGCGGCGCCGCCCTCAAATGTCCGCAGCGGCGCCTAGGCTGCGATTTGGTGGAGATCCCGGCCGAGCAGCTTGACCCCGAGCTTCGCGAGCGCCTCTCGCGAAGCTGGAGGTGGTTGATGGCGGTGGGGGTGGTGGCGATCCTGATCGGCTGCGTGGCGATCTTGGTTCCGGCGCTCGCCTCGGTTGGCACGGCGATATTCATCGGCTGGATCCTCCTCTTCACCGGCGTCTTCCTGATCGCGGCTGCCTTCACCGCCCACTCGATCGGAACCGTCCTGCTGCGGCTGCTCTGGGCCGTTTTGACGGTGATCGTCGGGATCTATCTGATCGCCGAGCCCCACAACGCGACCCTTACCCTGACCCTGGTGCTCGGAATCTACTTCCTCTTCATGGGCCTCACCCGCATCTTCGTCGCGCTCGCCGCCCGCGGTCAGCAAAACGCCGGCCTGCTTGGTCTCAGTGGCGTCGCCGGCCTTCTGGTCGGCGTCCTCATCCTCGCCAAGTTGCCCAGCTCGGCTGAGTGGGCGATCGGGCTCTTGGTCGGGATCGACCTGATCTTTGCCGGCTGGACCCTGACCAGCGTCGCCCTGCTGGGGCGCGATCTGGCGCGCGCGGGCTGACGGGCGCCCCTCACCCGGTCTACGATTCGGGGGTGAGTTCGCCCCTGGCCCTGGTCATGGCGGCGGGAGAGGGCACCCGCATGCGCTCCTCGCTGCCGAAGATGTTGCACCCAGTCTGTGGGCTGGCAATGATCGCCTGGCCGATTCTCGCCGCCCGGGCCGCCGGCGCCGAGCCGGTGGCGGCGATCGTCTCCCCGGGACGAGACGTATCGGCCGCCCTGCCAGCGGGAGTCGAGACGATCGTGCAGCCCGAGCCCGACGGCACCGGGGGCGCGATCCGCGCCGCGCTCAGCCTGATCGAATCCAGCCAGACGGTTCTCGTCCTCTCGGGCGATGTGCCGCTGATCTCTAGCGAGACGATTAGCGCGCTGCTGGGCGCCCACGCGGCGAGCCCGGCGGCGGCGACGATGCTGACGATTGAGCTCGAGCGCCCCGGCGCCTACGGGCGGGTGCTTCGCGATCAAAGCGGTGCGGTCTTGCGGGTGATCGAGACCAAGGCGGCCGGTGATGCAAGCCCTGAGGAGGAGGCGATCCGCGAGGTGAATGCGGGCACCTACGCCTTCGATGCGGCGCCGCTGGCGCTCGCCCTCGAGGGTCTCTCCAACCACAACGCCCAGGGCGAGTACTACCTGCCAGACGTCTTCGCGTCGCTGCGCGAGGGTGGCCACTCGGTCGCCGCCCACATCGCCACCGACCTCGCGGTGACGATGGGGGTCAACAATCGGGTCGACCTTGCCGCGGTTGAGGCCGAGGCCCGCCGGCGGATCCTCGAGGCCCACATGATGGCCGGGGTGACCGTGGTTGACCCCGCCTCAACCTGGATCGAGGCGGGGGTCAAGATCGGCGCCGACGTCAGGATCGAGCCCGCAACCAGCCTGCGGGGGCGCACCGAGGTTGGCAGCGGCTCGGTGATCGGCCCGCTGACGACGCTCACCGATAGCCGAATCGGGGAGGGAGCCGCGGTCACCCACTCCTTCCTCGGTGATTGTGAGGTCGGGGGCGGCTGCCGGGTTGGTCCCTACGCGCACCTTCGTCCCGGCACCGTGCTCGGTCCCGAGGCCAGGGCTGGCTCCTTTGTCGAGATCAAGAACTCCCAGCTCGGCGAGGGTGCCAAGGTTCCCCACCTCGCCTACGTCGGTGACGCCGAGGTGGGCCGGGGAAGCAATCTCGGCGCCGGAACGATCACCGCAAACTACGACGGTTTTCGCAAGAACCGCACCGTGATCGGCAAAAACGCACGAATCGGCGTTGACACGATGTTGGTTGCCCCGGTAGAAGTCGGGGACGCCGCCTACACTGGCGCTGGCGCGGTGATCAGAGACGATGTGCCCGAGGGAGCGCTCGGCGTGAGCCAGAACGAACAGAGAAACATCGAGGGATACGCGAAGGCCAAGGCGGTCGAGATGCAGGAGGAAAAGGCAAGTGAGCACGATTGAGGATCGCCCCCGCGCGGCGACGGCGATCCCCCACGACTACTCCAAGCGGCTGATGGTCTTCGGCGGTCGCAGCTCGATGGAGCTGACCGCCAAGGTCGCCGGCAAGCTCGACCTCGACGTCGGTCAGGTGACGCTGAAAACCTTCGCCAACGGCGAGGTCTACTGTCGCTATGAGGAGTCGATTCGCGGCGCCGACGTCTTCCTCGTGCAGTCAACCTGCGGCAACCAGCAGACCCGGATGACGGCCAACGACGCGCTGATCGAGCTACTGACGATGATCGATGCGGCCCAGGGCGCATCCGCGCACCGGATCATCGCGGTGATGCCCTGGTACGGCTACGCCCGCCAGGACAAGAAGTCGGCGCCGCGCGAGCCGATCTCGGCTCGGATCGTGGCCAAGTGCCTGGAGGGGGTGGGGGTCGATCGGGTCCTGACCATGGACCTGCATGCCGGCCAGGTCCAGGGCTTCTTCCACGTCCCGGTCGACCACATGACCGCGATGCCGATGCTGACCCAGTGGTTCGTCGATCAGAACCTCACCGATGAGCTGGTGATCGTCTCCCCCGACGCCGGCAGGGTCAAGACGGCCCGCAACTTCGCCCGCCGGATCGGCACCCACTGGGCGGTGATGGAGAAGGAGCGCCCCGCCCAGCAGGTCGCCGAGATCGGCTACGTCGTCGGCGACGTCAGGGGTCGCACCGCGGTCCTGGTCGACGACATGATCGATACCGCGGGGACGCTCTGTGCCGCTGCCCAGACCGTCTTGGAGGAGGGGGCGGCGCGGGTCATCGCCTGCGCCACCCACGGCGTCTTCTCCGGACCCGCCTACGAGCGCCTCGCCTCAGAGAACTCCGGGATCGAGCGGATCGTGGTCACCGACACCCTGCCGCTGCGCCCGGGAGCTCCCGACAACATCACGGTGCTATCGACCGCGAGCACCTTCGCCGATTCGATTCGGCGCATCTTCACCGATGACTCTGTCTCTGAGATCTTCGCCGGCGAGAACCAGCTTTTCTAGTGCCGCCCGCACCGTTGCGCCTGGTCGGCCACAAGGGTGCCGACCTGATCGCCCCCGGCAACACCCTCGAGAGCTTCGCCGCGGCGGTGGCGGCGGGCGCCAACACGATCGAGCTCGACGTCCTTTGGACCCCCGATGGACATCCCGATCTGGCGCCGCCGGAGCGCTCGCGGTTGGTGATCGCCCACGACTGGCACGACGCCGCTCGCCGCGCGCCGCTGCGGCTCGCCGAGGCCCTGGACGCCTTCGCTGATCCGCCGCTTGATCGGGTCGAGATCGACCTCGACATCAAATTGGGAGGTCGCGAGGATGAGATCGTCGCGGAGCTTCTCGGCCACGGCCTGATCGAGCGGGCGATGATTTCGACTATGGAGCTCTCGAGCCTGGCCGTGATTGGGGGCCTGGAACCAGCCCTGCGGCGGGGTTGGACCTATCCGAAGGTGGGCAGGGACTGGGCCTCAAAGCGCTGGGCTAGAGCGCCGATGCTCGCCGCGCTGGCGGCGATGCGGAGGCGATTGCCGCGGCTCGCGGCGCGGGCGCTGCCGCGACTTGGGGTCGCGGCGATGTGGGTATATCACCCCCTGATCACGCGCCGCCTGGCCGCCGTTACCGAGGCTGCGGGAGTCGAGCTGATCGCCTGGACGGTCGATGACCTGGGCCAGATGAGGCGCCTCCTGGAGCGCGGGGTAAACGGCCTTTGCTCCAACGACCCGCGCCTGTTCGCCGAGCTTTGAACCTAGACCGTGGTCGGCGCCGACCCCGGCCCTCGGCCCAGCTTGGGGCGCACCGCGGAGTTCAGGTCCTCGGCGCTGAAGCCGCCCAGCGCCTCGCCGTCGACCGCGAAGCGGTAGAGCGCAACGCCGAAGATGCCGCTCAGCGCCCGCGCGATCAGCAGGGCGATCGCCAGCCCGATCGCGCCGATCACCACCAGCAGGGCGCCGGCGAAGCTCGCCGAAGACCAGATCGCCAGGCCGATCACGATCAGCGCCGCGGCCGGAAGCACCCCGATCAAAACGACCGCGCCGCCGATCGCGATGTTGCCGGTCACCTGCTGCCCCCAGCGAGATTTGAACAGGCTCGCGGAGCGCTTCAGCGTCGCCAACGGACCGGCGCCCTCGAGCGCGATTACCGGCACCGCGAGGAAGGTGATCAGCGACCAACCGATATCAAGCAGCCGCCCGAAGATCGCCCCCCCGACGCCGCCCTGATCCTCGAGCAGGCTGAGCACCAACCCGACCACGGTTGAGACCGCCGCCCAGGCGGCGACCTGGGAGAGGCGGCTGCGCGCGATCGCCAGGCCGTCGGCGACCTCGGCCTCCTGGCCGGCGAAGATCAGATCGGCGGTGGCGGCGAGTCCGACGCTGAAGTAGATCCCGATCAGCTCGAGCAGGTAGAGGCCGATCAGCGCCAGCGGAGCGCCGAGTGCCACCCTGCCATCGGCGATCAGGTAGATGCCCGGTCCCCCCACGATCAGCGCCATCGCGATCGTCGCCGCGGCTCCGTAGAGCGGGAAGCGGATCAGCGCCCGATGCTCGCTGAGCACGGTCCAGCTTTTCTCGGTCAGCGCCCAGCCTCGTCTCATTCGGCTCATCGCAGCTCTCCTTTCAGGTGCTGTTGGCCAAGCCGGGGGTTCGCATCACGCCCCTTCCCTCGAAGTACTCCCACTCCTGCTCGCCGAGCTCGGTCGCGGGCGGGTCGGCGTAGACCCACTCGCGGGCGATTCGGTACCAGTTGCGTTTGGCGCGCAGCTGGCCCAAGACGGCGACCACGCCGATCTCCATCCGCCGTCCCATCAGCTCCTCGGCCGGCAGCGACTCGCGCCGCATCAGGTCGAAGTACTCCGAGCGTGGGTCGTGGGTCGACTCGATGATCTTCATCACCCGGCGCGGGCTGATCTCGATCTCGCGATCCTCGATGTACCAGCCGCCGACCGCGCGCATGTGCTCCATCAGCCTTTCGGCGTCGAGCTTGGAGGGGTTCTTGATGAAGCCGAGCACGTGCAGGGCCTCGCGAAAGGCCTCGGGGTCATCGCGCGAGGCGGCGTCGAAGGCTCGCTGCTCGAGGATGATCTGCTCGCGGTCGAGCTTCTTGGTCATGCCGAAGTCAAGGAAGGCGACGCGCCCGTCGTCCATCAGCAGGTAGTTGCCGGGATGGGGGTCGGCATTGAAGTGCTGGAGGTGGTAGATCGAGCCAAAGCTGCCGCGATAGACGATCTCGCCAAAGCGACTGCGCTGCTCATGGGGTAGTTGTTTGATCTGCTCGAACCCAATTCCCTGCACCAGCTCGGTGACCAGCACCCGGCGGCGTGAGAGGCGGGTCACCACTTCGGGCACGTAGATGAACGGGTGCTCGCGGTAGGCGCGGGAGAAGGTGCGCTGATTCTGTGCCTCGTACTCATAATCGAGCTCCTCCATCACCCGCTCACGGATCTCATGAGCGATCGCCTTGGCGTCAAGGCCCGGGGCGAGGGCGCGAGCAAGGTGGACCAGCGTGCCGGCATTTCGCAGGTCGGCCTCCAGCGCCTCGGCGATCCCCGGGTACTGGATCTTGACCGCAACCTCGCGCCCGTCGAGCAGGCGGGCGCGATGGACCTGACCGATCGAGGCGGCGGCGAACGCATCGGTCTCAAACTCCGCAAAGAGCTCCGCCACCGGCTCGCCGTCGTACTCCTCAAGCAGGACCTTCTCGACCTTCGCCCACGGCATCGACGGCGCCTCGGTGCGCAGCTTGGCGAGCTGCTCCTGATAGATCTCGCGGTACTCCTCCGGGATGAACTCGGTGTCGATGAAGGAGGCAAACTGACCGAGCTTCATCGCCGCGCCCTTCATCTGGCCCAACGCCCCGACCATCTTCATCGCGGTCTCAAGGTGGCGGGACTCGAGGCGCTCCTTGCTGTCCTGCTCAGAGCGCCCGACGTTTGTCGCCTTGGTGCCCGCGTAGCGTGCCCCCTGCACGCCGACGATCGAGCCCAGCTTGGCCGAGCGCCGGATTCGGCCCTTGGGGATCTTCGCGTCCTCGGCCACGGTGAAAGGTTGCCACACGCCCTATTTCTCTATCCTCTCCGGTCCGATGGCCAGCGAACGGACAACGCTTAGGGTCGCTCCCCGTGGGGAGTTCGGCTCGCGCAACTCGCGGCGGCTGCGGCGCCGGGGTCTGGTCCCCGGGGTCGTCTACAGCGGCGGCTCCCCGGCCCGACCCTTCCAGGTCTCTGAGCGCGAGGTCCACGCGGCGCTCGCCGACGGCCACGCTCTCTTTGACCTCGAGATCGAGGGTGCCAAAACGGTGCCGGTCGTGGTCAAGGCCCAGCAGCTTCACCCGGTGCGGGGAGCCCTGCAGCACATCGACCTGCAGGAGGTGAAACTGAACGAGGCGATCCAGGCGGAGGTGGCGATTGAGCTGGAGGGAAGCGAGGCCGCCCCGGGGACGAAAGCCGGCGGCGTGCTCGAGCACGTCACCCGCGAGATCACGGTTGAGGCGCTGCCCGCCGAGATCCCCGACCGGATCGTCGTTGACGTCTCGGCGATGGAGATCAACGACACGGTTCAGCTCTCCACCGTGAACGCCCCCCAGGGGGTCAAGTTCGTCGCCGATGACCCCGAGGAGATCACGATCGCGACGCTCTCCCCGCCGCGGGTGGAGGAAGAGCCCGAGCCCGCCGTCGAGCAGGAGACCGAGCTGATTGGCGAGGAGGGCGAGACCCCCGCCGGCACCGAGGCCGCCGCCGAGGAGGGCGGCGGGGGAGATTCGGGCGAGGGCGGCGGGGAGTAGCGGCTGTCGCCGTTCGGCCGCCGAGTCCGCGGCGGGGAGGAGCGCGGCGGGGGCGAGCGGATCCTGATCGTCGGCCTCGGCAATCCCGGGCGCGAGTATGTCGGGGACGCGCCACAACGTCGGATTCGATGTCGCCGCAGAGCTCTGCAGGCGCTGGGATTTGGGGTCACCGAAGCGCCGCTTCGGCGGCCTGATCGCCGAGGGCCGGGCCGGGGCGGGCGGTGCGCGGGTCGCCGTCTTGATGCCGCAGACCTACATGAACGAATCGGGTGACTCAGCCGGACCGGCCCGCGGGGCGCTCAGATCGCCGCTGGATCGGGTCCTCGTCGTGCACGATGAGATCGACCTTCCCTTCGGCGAGGTGAGGACTCGGCTCGGGGGCGGCCTGGCCGGCCACAACGGCCTCAAGAGCCTGAGGCGCGGATTTGGTGGTGCTGAGTTCTGGCGGGTGCGGGTCGGCGTCGGTCGTCCCGATCGCAGCGACCCTGAGTCTGTCTCGGGCTACGTTCTCTCGCGCTTTGCCGAGCCGCCGGCGCAGGTCACGGCGCTGATCGATCGCGCCGCCAGCGAGGCCGAGGGGTTGGTCGAGCAGCTAGGTTCGGCGCCAGCGTGAGCGAGGCAGAGCTGATCGACTATGAGGTGGACGCCGGCGGGGTGGGCGTGCTTCGCCTGCAGCGCTCCGACTCGCGCAACGCGATCAACACTCAGATGCTGGCCGAGATGCTCGAGCATCTCGCCGTCGCCCGCGACGATGAGGGTCTGCGGGTGCTCGTGATCAGCTCATCCGATCCGCTCGGCCTCTCCGCGGGCGCCGACGTCCGCGAGCGCCTCGATCGGCAGGGCAGGGTGCGGCGCATGCAGCTCTTTGCCGACCTCTACGACGCGATCGTCGGCTTTGCGAAGCCGACGATCGCCGTCTGCCACGGCGACGTGGTCGGCGGCGGCGCCGAGGTCGCGGTTGCCTGCGACATGCGGATCGGCGGCGCCAACCTCCGCATGAGGTTTCCCGGCGCGGCGCTCGGCGTTCCGGTCGGACCGGCGCGCCTGGTCACGCTCTGCGGGCTCGCCGCCGCCAAGTACCTGCTGCTCACCTCACGTACGATCGGCGCCGAGGAGGCGCTGCGGCTCGGCCTGATCAATCGGGTAGCGCCGGCGGCGCGCGCCGAGGAGGCGGCGCTGGAGCTGGCGGCAGAGGTAGCCGCCCATCCGCCCGCCGCGGTGGCTCGCCTCAAGATGATGTTGCACGAGTGGGATCCGGTCGAGGTCCGCTCCAAGGCCGAGGGAGAGGGACAGGTGCGCTGGCAGCGCAGTGGTCCCGGCCTGCCCTTTGAGCGCTAGCCCGGCCTAGAATCCGGGGAGCGTCCGGATCGGTGATCCGGACCCTTTGGCTGCCATGAGCCTTCATCCGCTGATCGAGATCGTCGCCGAGAACGAGCGCGTGCACGCGCTCAGCGGGCGCGCACGCGCGGCCGCGGCGGGGGGTGAGAAGCTCACGATCTCGGTCTCGACAATGCTTCGGCCGCTGCTCCTTGCGACCCTGCTTGAGGATGAACGCGGTCTCGCCGATCGCCCCGCCCTGCTGGTCAGCGCCGATGATCGTTCCGCCCGCGATCTTGCCGCCGATCTGCGTGCCTACCTCGGCCCGCGCCGGGTTCGCTTCTATCCCTCGCGGGGAACCGGCTACGCCTCCCACGTCACCCCCCCGCCGCACCTGGTCGGTCTGAGAATCGATGCTCTGGACGCGCTTGGTAAGGAGCGCGACGCGGTTGTCGTGGCGAGCGCCACCGCCCTCGCCGAGACGGTCCCCGACGCTTCGCTTCGGCCGGCGGGATTCTCAATCAGTGGCGGTTCCGAACTCGATCTGGGTGCGGTCGCCGAGGATCTGATCGCCGCCGGGTATGAGCGGGTCGAGCAGGTGGTAGAGCGCGGGCAGTTCGCCGTTCGCGGCGGCATCCTGGACGTCTTTCCGGCGACCGAGGAGCGGGCGATTCGGATTGAGCTGTTCGGCGATCAGGTGGAGTCGATGCGGTGGTTTTCGACCTTCACCCAGCGCTCGCTCGGCGATGCCGATCGGGTCGAGCTGGCGCCGGCAGCCGAGCTTGACTCCGAGCACCGCGAACTGGCCGAGCTGGCGGCGATGGAAGCTGCCGAGAATAAAGAGCCGCTCTCTGACCTCGCCGACCTGCTGCCGCTTGAGCACTTCAAGGCACCGCTCGATCTGATCCCCGGCGAGGCCGTGGTCGCGCTCGTCGCGGCCGAGGAGATCGAGCCCGCGCTGCGCGATCACTGGGAGGACGTGACAACGGCTATGCACGCCGATGACGCGCGCAAGCTCTACGTCGACGTTGCGGTGCCCCTGGCCGAGCGGGCGGCGCTGGCGCTGGGCGCCGCTGGCGAGGAGGACGAGGACGCTTTTCGGGCCTCCCGCGCCGAGTCACCGGCTCGCAGCATCAAGGAGGCCGAGGGCGAGCTGGAGAAACTCGTGCGCTCCGGCTATCGCACCGTCGTCGCCTTTGACAACCGCGGCGAGGCAGAGCGGGCGCGCTACGGGCTCGATCGGCTCGACGCCTCGCTTCTAAACGGCGCGCGGCTGTCTGTAGAGCCGGGCCTGGTCTTCGCCGAGGCGCGCCTGCGCGAGGGCTTCATCAGCCCCGAGCTCCGGCTCGCCGTCTACCCCTTCCGGCGTCTCGTTCACCGCCGCCGCCCCGCCACCGAGCGGCTGCCCAGCGCAGCCCGCGGCCGACTCGCCTTCGGCGAGCTGCGGGTTGGCGATCACGTCGTCCACGAGGATCACGGCGTCGCCCGCTTTGCCGGCTTTGAGACCCGCGAGGTGGGGGGCGTCACCCGCGACTACCTCTACCTCGAATACAAGGGCGAGGACCGCGTCTACGTGCCCACCGAGCAGCTCACCAAGCTGAGCCGCTACGTCGGCTCCGGCGCCGAGCCGACGCTATCGGCGCTGGGCGGGCGGCGCTGGGAGAACATGAAGGCGCGGGCGCGGCGCGCCGCGGGCGAGCTGGCGGGCGAGCTGCTCAACCTCTACGCCGAGCGTCGGGCCCGCAAGGGCCACGCCTTCGCGCCCGATGGCGAGTGGCAGATCGAGATGGAGACCGCCTTTCCCTACCGCGAGACCGCCGATCAGCTGGAGGCGATTGAGGCGGTGAAGGGCGACATGGAGGAGGAGCGGCCGATGGATCGGCTGGTTTGCGGAGACGTCGGCTTTGGCAAGACCGAGGTCGCCCTGCGGGCCGCCGTGAAGGCGGCCGCCGACGGCAGGCAGGTGATGATGCTGGTGCCGACGACGATTCTCGCCCAGCAGCACTTTGGCACCTTCAGCGAGCGCCTCGCCGATCTGCCCTTCAGGGTCGAGGGGGTCTCCCGCCTGCGTCGCCCGGCCGAGGTGAAGGCGGTCCTCTCCGAGTTCAGGCAGGGCAGCGTCGACATCCTGATCGGCACCCACCGGCTGCTCTCCCGCGACGTTCGCGCCAAGGAGCTCGGCCTGGTCATCGTCGATGAGGAGCAGCGCTTCGGTGTCAAGCAGAAGGAGCTGCTGCGCCAGCTGAAGCTGAAGGTCGACGTCTTGGCGCTGTCGGCGACGCCGATCCCACGCACCCTGCAGATGAGCCTGGCCGGGCTGCGTGACATCTCGGTGATCGAGACCGCACCGGAGGGGCGGCGCCCGGTTCGCACCTACGTTGGACCCTACGATGAGGATCTCGTCCGTCGAGCGATCGAGCGCGAGGTCGAGCGCGGCGGCCAGGCCTTCTTCCTGCACAACCGGATCGATTCACTGCCGCAGGTGGCCGAGCAGCTGCGCGCCCTGGTTCCTAAGGCGCGCTTCGCGGAGGCCCACGGCCAGATGGAGGAGGAGCGGCTGGAGCAGACGATGCTGGACTTCCTGCGCGGCGGCGCTGACTGCCTGGTGACGACGACGATCATCGAGTCGGGCCTCGACATTCCCACCGCCAACACGCTGATCGTCGAGCGAGCCGACCAGCTTGGGCTCTCCCAGGCCTACCAGATCCGCGGCCGCGTCGGGCGCTCACGCGAGCGGGCGTTCGCCTACCTGCTCTACCCCTCACCCGAGGTCCTGACCGAGGAGGCGGCGGCGCGGCTCTCGACCCTCGCCGATCACACCGAGCTCGGTTCGGGCTTTCGGATCGCGATGCGCGACCTCGACATCCGCGGCGCCGGCAACCTGCTCGGGGACGAGCAGTCTGGCCACGTCGCCGCGGTCGGCTTTGAGCTCTACTGCCAGATGATCGATGAAGCGGTCGCCGAGGCCGGCGCCGCCGGGGAGCGCGGTGATCAGGCGCCCGAGCCGGTGCGGCTAGACGTCGCGGTGGATGCCTACCTGCCGGTCACCTTCGTTCCCTTTGAGGCCGCCAAGATCGATATCCACCGCCGCATCGTCGCGGCGCGCGAGCCGGGCGAGCTGCGGGCGATCCGCGATGAGCTGAGCGACCGCTTCGGGGCGCTGCCGATCGAGGCCGAGAACCTGCTGAAGCTGCAGGCCGCACGGATCGAGCTGGGGCTGGCCGGGGCGCGCAGCGTCGAGTTCCGCGGCGGCCGCCTCAGCATCAGCGGGGTAGAGCTGGACTCCGAGGGTGCGGCGGCGCTGCGCGAGGCGGTCGAGGGGGCGGTGTATGAGTGGCGTGAGCAGACGGCGGCGCTGCGGGTTCCCGATCAGCCCGAGGCGCGCCTCGCCGCCGTGCTGTCGATGGCCGCAGGGTTGAGGGACGCGAGGCGTTCTTCAGATATGCTGCCCGCTGCGTGAGTCCAAGCAAACGCAAAAGACCCACGGCGGGCAAGGGAAGCCCCCAGATTGCCAAGGGCGGCTCATCCGGACCATCGTCGATGCAGCGGCTCGGACTGCTGGTCTTCGGGGTCGCCTTCATCCTGCTGTTTGCCGGCTTCGCGATCGCGCAGGGAATCGGCGCCCCGTCGATCCCGGCCGGTGACGTCGCGCTGGTCGAAGGCGTTCCGGCGAGCATCGGTCACGTCTCTGAAGCCGAATACAAACGGTCCCTGCTGCAGGCGGCGGCCCAGGCGGGACTGAAATCAACCCCCAAACCGGGCGAAAAACAATTCGAAGAACTGAAGAAAACCGCGCTCGGCAGCATTTTCGACACGATCTGGATTCAGGGCCAGGCCGAAGAAATGGGGATCACGGCGACGGCTAAACAGATCGCCACCGAACTCGCCCAGATCAAGAAACAGAACTTCAAAACGGCGGCCGCCTACCAAAAATTCCTCAAAACCTCCCATTTCACCCAGGCCGATGTCAACAACCGGGTCAAGCTGAAACTGCTCAGCACCCAGATCCAGACCCAGATCGGCAAAGAAGCGCCGACCCCGCCGAGCTCCCAGGCCGAGCAGTACTACGAAGCGGCGAAGGGAACCCAGTTCACGACGCCCGCCTCGCGGGAAATCCGCCTCGTTCTCAACAAAGACAAGGCGAAAGCCGAAGCGGCGAAGGCCCTGCTTGAAAAGGGCCACGCGGCGGCCAATTGGCAGCAGGTCGCCAAGAAGTACTCGACCGAAACCACCTCCAAAAACACCGGGGGTCTGACGGCTGGCGTCACCGAAGGGCGCTTTCAGGAACCGCTGAACAGTGCCATCTTCTCGGCCAGCAAAGGCCAGCTGGTGGGCCCGGTCAAGACCCCGCTCGGCTACTACGTCTTCGTCGTCGAAAAAACGACGCCGAAAGCAGTGCAGCCGCTCACCTCGGTGAAATCCCAGATCACCGCCCAGCTGACCCAGCAGGCCCAGCAGGAAGTCTTCACCCAGTTCGTCAGCGACTACACCAGCAAGTGGCAGTCGCGGACCTTCTGCGCGTCGGGGTATGAAATCGAACGCTGCTCCAACTACGTCGCCAGTGGTCACCCGTCGAGCGCTCCCCCCGCCTGTTATGAAGCAAACCCCAAAGGCGGGCTGCCGGCGGCCTGTCCGGCCCCCGTTCAACAGCTCGCCCCCCAGATTCCCGGTAGCGCGACGATCCTCGTGCCGCAGGGGCAGCGCTTGCCGCAGCGACCCCAGCCGGCGGGTCTGAAAGCGACTCCGACTACCTCGGGGCTGAGCGGGCTCGTTCCCGGAGCGGCTGGAGCAGCCGGAGCGGCCGGAGCGGCCGGCGCCGCCGGGGCAACCACGACGGCGCCCTAGCCCAACCCGGGCGCGACCCGAATAAACTGGCGCGCCTCCGATGAGCGTGATCGCCTCCATCCACGCGCGCCAGATCCTCGACTCGCGCGGCAACCCGACGGTCGAGGTCGAGGTTGTGCTCGAGTCGGGCGCCCGCGGTCGGGCCGCGGTGCCCTCTGGTGCCTCAACCGGCGAGTTCGAGGCGGTGGAGCTGCGCGACGGCGGGGCGGCCTGGGGCGGCAAGGGGGTCGGCCGTGCCGTCGCCAACGTCAACGGCGAGATCTCCGCGGCGCTGATCGGAGCGCGCGCCGCCGAGCAGGGGGCGCTCGATCAGACGATGATCGAGCTGGACGGGACGCCGAACAAGGGCAGACTCGGGGCCAACGCGATCCTCGGCGTCTCGCTCGCCGCCGCGAAGGCCGCCGCTGAAGATTCCAAACAGCCCCTCTATCGCTACCTCGCCGAGCTCTATGGCGGCGGCGAGCCGACCCTGCTCCCGGTGCCGATGATGAACGTCCTAAACGGAGGTGCCCACGCAGATAACTCGGTCGACTTTCAGGAGTTCATGGTCGTTCCCTGCGGTGCCGCCAGCTTCTCTGAGTGCCTGCGGGTCGGCACCGAGGTTTTTCACGCGCTGAGGCGGAGCCTCGCCGCCCGAGGACTCTCAACCGCCGGTGGCGATGAGGGCGGCTTTGCCCCCAGCCTTGACTCAAACGAGGCGGCGCTGCGAGCGGTGCTGGCGGGGGTGGAGGCGGCAGGGTATGAGCCGGGGGCCGACGTCTTCATCGCGCTTGACCCGGCCAGCAGCGAGATCTATCGCGGCGGTGTCTACGCGCTTGAGCACGAGGGTCGTGAGCTCTCCTCCGAGGAGATGGCTGCCTACTGGGATGACGCCTGCTCGCGCTATCCGATCATCTCTCTGGAGGATGGCATGGATGAGGAGGACTGGGAGGGCTGGGCGCTGCTCACCGAGCGCCTCGGCGAGCGGGTCCAACTCGTCGGCGATGATCTGTTTGTGACCAATCCGCAGCGCCTGCAGCGCGGGATCGAGCTTGGCGTGGGCAACTCGATCCTGGTCAAGGTCAACCAGATCGGCACCCTGACCGAGACCCTGGCGGCGATCCGCCTCGCGCGTCAGGCCGGATACGCCACGGTGATCTCCCATCGCTCGGGGGAGACCGAGGACACGACGATCGCCGATCTGGCGGTGGCGACCGGAGCCGGTCAGATCAAGACCGGCGCCCCATCTCGCTCAGACCGGGTGGCGAAGTACAACCGCCTGCTGCGGATCGAGGAGGAGTTGGGATCCGCCGCACGATTCCCCGGCCTGCAGGCATTCGTCCAGCAGTCCGCCTAGATGCAGGAAAGCGGCTTCGGGCCGCAAAGGGACATGCGTGCCCCCGCGCCGCCAGCCCCCCCGCCGACCCGCGGCGCGCCGCCGACCCGCGGCGCGGCGCGGCGCGAGTCGCATTCACTGGGATCGGGTTGGCAGGGTCGCGCTCACCTTGGTGCTCGGCGCCGTCCTTTACTCCTACCTAAATCCGGCGATCGACTTCGTCAAGACCTACACGGCGACGACCGCGGCGAGGGCGCAGCTGCACAGCCTCCTGCACGAGAACGCCCGCCTTCACCACCTCGTCCAAACGGCGGCAGATCCGATCGTGATCGACAGCAGAGCCCGTGCCCAGGGGATGGTTGGCGCCGGCGAGGTTCCGATCGTCGTTCGCGGACTCAACTGACTCGCTGCGGGGCGCCCGGTGGTTAGCGCCGGCTCCTATCTGCTGAGCGCCGCGGCGCTGATCGCCCTGTGCGCCTCGCTCGGTTTCAGCGCCTTTTGCCTGCGAGCACGGTTGCTCGCCTCATGGCGGGGTGCACCGGCGCGGCTGGTGGAGGCGATCGTCGCGATCGCCCTGTTGATTTGGATCGCTGAGCTTCTCGGTGCGTTCAACCTCTTCTACGGCTGGTTGGTGGTGGTGGGATCGGTGGCGCTGGCGCTGAGCCTGGGGCGGTTTGGCGGCGGCGCGGCGCTGCGGCGCTCATCACCCCCCTCGGGGCACTCGGATCGCAGCGATAGCTGCGGCGCCGCGGCGCCGCCGGCGCCGGCGGCGGGGCGAGTGGGGTATCTGGTCAGTCTGGCGGTGGTCTCGCTGGTCGTTGCGCGCTGGGGGCTGACGACCAAGCAGGCGCTTGATGGGGGGATCTTCAACTTCGACTCCCTCTGGTACCACATGCCATTTGCCGTCGACATGGTGCAAAGCCATTCGGTTACGGCGATGCACTACACCGACACGGTCTTTACGAACTGGTTTTACCCGCAGAACTCCGAGCTTCTGCACGCCGTGGGGATCGCGCTGACCCATCGCGACACGCTCTCGCTGTTTATCAACTTCGGTTGGCTGGCGCTCGCCTTTCTGGCGGCCTGGTGCATTGGTCGGCCATATGGTCGCGGCCACCTGACCCTGGCGGCCGCCGCGATCATCCTCGATTGCCACACCCTGATTGTGCGCGAGCCGGGTGCGGCCAAGAACGACCTCGCCGCCGCCGCCCTGCTGCTGAGCGCGATTGCGATCCTGATCAACGCCTGGGTCCAGGGCCGAGGCGGCAGCTCGGAAAATCCAGCAGGCGAGGCGACGGGTTCGATCCCGCTCGGCTGGCCGCTCGCCGCCGCCGGGCTCGCCGTCGGCCTCGCCGCTGGGACCAAGGTGACGGTGCTGGCGATGGCGGCTGCTCTGACCCTTGCCGTGGTGGCCCTGGCTGCCGCCGGTCGCCGCCGCGCAGCGCTTGGATGGTGGTTGGTGCCAGCGCTTTTGGGGGGCGGTTTCTGGTACCTGAGAAACCTCGCCTTCGCCGGCAGCCCACTTCCCGAGATCGCCCACCTCGGTCCGATCACCCTGCCTCACCCCGCGCGGCTGCAGAGCGCGCGCCCGGGCTATGCGATTTCCCATTACGCGACCGACTTTGGAGTTTGGCGCCACTACTTCGCGCCGGGCTTGCATCAGGCCTTCGGCGCGCTGTGGCCGCTGGTCTTGGCGGGGGCCGTCCTCGCTGCAGCGCTGGCGCTAGTGAGGGGTCGCGATCGGGTCGTTCGCTGGATGGGCGCGGTCGCGCTGATCGGGATGCTCGCCTATCTGTTCACGCCGCTCGGCGCCGCCGGAGCGCAGGGCGCTCCGGTCGCCTTCGCAATCAACGTGCGCTATGTCGAAGCGGCGCTTTTGGCGGGGATCGTGCTGCTGCCGCTGGCGCGGGTCTTTGACCGCCGCCGCCCCCAATCGGCGCTGTTGGGAGGACTGGTGGTTGTCCTTGTGGTCAGCGACCGCGCCGATGCGGTCTTCCGCGATCCGTCGCGGCTCTTTGCCTGGGCGCTGGTCGGTCTCTTCGTGTTGGTGCCGGCGGCGCTGCTCTGGCGCGCTCGCCGTGGATCTCGGCCCGTGGTGATCGGCGCCGGCTTTGGCGCCCTGGCGGTTGCGCTGGTCGCGATCGGCTACCCGCTGCAGCGCGATTACCTGCGCGAGCGCTTCGCAAGCGGGCTGCCCGGGATGCACCTAAACGCCGCCTATCGGTGGGCCCGCAGCATCGATGGTGCCCGGATCGGATTGGTCGGAACGACGGCCGGGTTTCTGCAGTATGGCTTCTATGGCACCGAGCTCTCAAACCGCGTCACCTACCTGGGTGCGAAGGGGGCGAATGGAGCATTCAATGCGATCCCAACCTGCCGCGCCTTCCGCGCTGCCGTCAACGCCGCCGACCTCGACTACCTGGTCACCGCTCCCTTCCTCAACTTCATCCACACCGAGCGCCCGATTCCCTCGCCCGAGGGGGGTTGGCTGCGCGCTCAGTCCGCCCTCGTTCCGATCCTGCGCAGTGGGCCGGTGACGGTCTGGAGGGTTGCGGGACCGCTCGATCCGGCTCGATGCGGCCCGGCCAACGCGCCGCTTCGCCGCATTCCCAACGCGCCCGGCTGATTCGTCGGGCCCACGCCGGTTACCCTGAGCGAATGGGCTACCCCTTCCAAAACGCCTACTTCCAGTGGGAGGAGGGGTGGCGGATGCTGCAGGGGCTGCCGGCCGAGCGCGAGACGCGGATGCGGGCCGAGCGGGTGATCGATGCAATCCGCGATGAATTGAGACGGCGGATCGGGCCGACCTTCAGCGCCGCCGAGCTGGCCGAGCTCTATGGCAGCGGAACCGATTGGTGCCTGCAGGTGGCGCTTGACGCGTCCCCTGATCTGGCGAGCGAGTCCAGCTCGCTCGCCGACGCGGCCTTCTGGCTCCACCTGCGCGGCGCCAGCGACTTCGCCGCCGCACCTCGGCTAGTCGTCTGAGTCCTCGGTCTCGCCGCCATCGGCGCGGCGAATGACGATCTGGTCGACCTCGATCCGTACGGTGACCGCGCGCTTTCCTGCCCAATGCTCGGCGTAGGTTGGGTTTTCCCTCACCGCTGGATCGAGCCAAAGCCCGTAGCCCTCGTTCTCGCCGTGGTCGAACGTCGCCTCCAGAGGTTTCTGCCGCCCGCGGCCGCCGCGACGACCGCGGCGCCGGCGCCGGCGCGCCGGCGCGCCGGCGGCCCCGGGGGTCGATTTATCCTCGGGCTCCTCGGGCTCCTCGGCATCCTCTGCACCCTCTGCATCCTCTGCAGCCTCGGCTGCCTCGGATTCCTCGGCCCCCACCGCGGCGGTGGCGGCTTCGATCTCGGCTTCGATCTCGTCGCGAAGGTCGGTTTCGGTTCCCGCGTCCTCGGCGTCTGCGGAGAGCTCGTGCTGGTCGCGAAACTCGCGAAGCTCGGTGGTGCTGATTTCGAGCTGGTGGGCGATCCAGGCGTCGGTTCGGCCCTGGCGCACCCAGGCACGAATCTGGTTCAGCTGTGGCTTCAGCGAGCGTCTGGCCATCGGCGGGCGAGTCTATTCAACCGGACGCACGGTTGGCGGGGCGCTAGGAGCCTGGGTCGGTAACGGGTATCTGTGCAGGACGATTGAGGGCACCTCCGAAGTCAAAACGGCCCCGATCGCGATGAAAGCGCCACGGGTGGTGAGAAAAGCGAGTCTGGTGCTGGCTGGTCAGGCTCCCCACAGGTCAGGTTGCCCAGAGGAGCGCAAGTCCGCCGGCCCGGTGGAGCTTCAGCAGGTTGTGGACCGCGCATTGAAAGCGCCACTGGGCGCGGGCCGCGCCCTTGCCACGCAATAGCAGCCGGCGGGCGCTTTGGACGGTGTCGATCTGGCCGAAGACCGGCTCGACGATCGCCTTGCGCCTGGCATAGACGGCATGACCCTCCTTCGCCCTCAGCTTGCGCGCCATGCGCTGCTTGGGGGTGGCGCCTGTGGGCAGCGGGCCGCGCGGGGCCGGAGCCTGGGGCTCTGAGTGCTTGAAGCGCCCGGTGGCGATATGGGGGTCCAGCCCGTGCTGGGCGGTGATCGCGACGTTGTGCTCGGAGAAGTAGCCGGCGTCGGCCGTCAAGGCCGCCTCGTCGGGCAGCTCGGCGTCGATCGCCTCCAGGTTCTCGGCGAGCTGCTCGAGCGCAGGCTCGAGCTGAGGCGCGTCGGGCGCTTGATCGGAGAGCTCTGCGGCGAGGATCACCTGGGCCGTGGAGTCGACGATCGCCTGGCCGTTGAAGCACTGGTGGAATGAGCCGTCGGAGGTCTTCATGATCTTTGACTCGGGATCTGTGAAGTTGCGCTGGGTTTTGGGCTTGGGCGCGAAGGGGTCGCGCCCCCGCGGCGGGCGGCGCGGCTTCTTGCCTTCCTCCTCCAGCTCGGCACGGCGTTTGGTCTCCTGCTCGGCGGCCTCTGCCTCAAGTGCCGCCTTGGCCTCACCGATTGCGGCCAGGCGCCCCTCGCGGCGGCGCAGCTCGGCGGGCAGCTCATTGCCGCGGCAATCAGCCCCGAAGCGCTCATCCTCCTCGGCGTCGGTGCGCTCAGCATCGGCCAAGAGCGCCCCGACATTCTTGCGCAGCGCGGCGATCTCGGCCTCAAGCTCAGCCTCCTTCTTTGTCATCCGCTGATAGCTCATCGCCTTGTGGCGGGAGGCGTTGGCGCGCAGTTTGGTGCCGTCCAGGGCGAGCGTCCCCAGGCCGACCAAACGGGCCTCACGGCAGAGCCGCAGCGCCTGCACGAAGAGCTCTGAGAGCGCCTCCAGGTGGCGCTTGCGAAAGCGCGCGATCGAACGGTAGTCGGGGTGCTGGTTGGCACACAGCATCCGCACCGCCACGTCGCGGTGGGTTGCCGCCTCCAGCTTGCGCGAGGAGATCACCCCGTTGGCGTAGCCGTAGATCAGGAGCTTGGTCATCAAGCGCGGGTCATAGGGCGGATAGCCGCGCTCCTCTTCATAAGAGGCATAGATCGCCGCGAGGTCCAGAGCGGAGTCGACCAGGTCAGAGACGAAGTGGGCG
The DNA here is from genome assembly GCA_963745305.1 of uncultured Solirubrobacterales bacterium. Classification (GTDB taxonomy): domain Bacteria; phylum Actinomycetota; class Thermoleophilia; order Solirubrobacterales; family 70-9; genus CAVUWL01. The sequence goes on along the minus strand of CAVUWL010000016.1, from coordinate 629,546 downwards.
AGGTCGCCCTCGGGCACCCACTCCTTGAGCACCGGGGCCATCAACAGGACCTGGTCGGGGTCATAGGGACGGAAGGTCTTCTCCTCCCCTACGGGCGAGGGCTCTGCCCGCTTGGGTACTTCGCTTGTGACCTCCACCAACCGCTCCTGCGCCACCGTGGCCGACATGACAACCTCCGCGTCGTGGACGCACAAATGGTCTTAAACCAAGCGGACGGGTCAGCTTTGGTTACTGACCCAGGCTCCTAGGCCATCAGGAAGCTGAGGGCCTCAAACATGACGATGACGACCACCACCACGGTGACGGTCAGACAGACCGCAAGGATGCTGAAGCGAACCTTTCCCTGCTGCTCGGTGCGATCGATCCGCCGCGCCCGCGAGCGGTTCGCGGCCCGTCGTCGCAGCTGCTCACGGCGACGACGCTCCAGCGTGGTCTCCTGCTCGAAGGCCGTCTCGAACTGAGAGATGCTCTGTCTCATTCGCATAGGTCGGTGGCCCGGGGCCGCGGGCACCGTAGCAAAGCTCGGGGGCGAGCTCGATCTCAACGGTCCTCGCCCCGCGGTCCGGTCGGGAAAGCCGGGGGCCGGCCTCGCCCTGTCTAGGGAGCGCGGCGGGCGCTGGAGAGAAGCGTCTCCTTGATCTTGGCGATGATCTCCAACGCCTCCTCCCACTCGCGCTGCCAGACGTTGCGGCCGAAGATGACTCCCGAGCCGCCCGCCTCCATCACCATCCGGGTGTGATCGAGAACCGTCTCATCGTCGACCCTGGAGCCCCCCGAGAGAACCACCAGGGAGCGCCCGGCCGACTCGACGCAGTGGCGGATCGCCTCTGCCTGGCTGACCTCCAACTCGTTGTAGGGAGCGGGGGAGTCGCTGTCTTTGGAAGTAGGTCTTGGGCATGTTCAGCTTGACGACATCGGCGCCCATCTCCATCGCCATTCGGGCCGCGTAGTCGATCGCATAGAAGGAGCCGGCGCCCCCCTTTGCATCGATCGCCTCACCGCGTGGATATGACCAGATCACCAGCGGCATCCCGAAGCGCTCGCAGTCCTGGCGCACGACCCGCAGCTGGGCGAGGTCGTCGGCCTGGCGGGGGGAGCCAACGTAGAGGGTGTATCCGACCGCATCGGCACCGAGGCGCACGGCGTCCTCGACGCTGGCATTGCAGGAGGAGAAGGCCTGCGCTGAGGACGGGATGTCGGTCTTGCCGTTGACCTTGAGGATCAGCGGCACCTGGCCGGCATAGTCGGGGTAGTACTTCTCCGCCAGCCCGATCTGGCAGGCGAGCGCCGAGTAGCCTGCCTCCGCCGCGAGGCGAAATTGGTAGTCGGGGTCCTTGGAGGCCGGATTGGGGAAGAAGTCTCGGGGCCCGTGCTCAATTCCCTGATCGATCGGCAGCATCATCAGCGTCCCATCGCCGGGCCCGAACTCAAAAAGCAGTCTGCGCAGGCGGGTGCGCTTGCCGGGCGCAAGGGTCGCAAGCAAGGACTTCTGCTCGGTCAGCGTCTTTACCTCCACTCGGAATTCCTCCTCGAAGATGGGTATCTCGCCAGTATTGCAGCGCCGAGCGAGGGAGCGTTGGCGCCGGGGGGTTATTCTCGATGACCATGAGCGAGACCGAGCTCAGCGTCATCTGCAAGAACTGCGGCTCCGAGGTCAGTCCCTACGTAACCGAGTGCCCCTACTGCGGAGCGCGGTTGCGCAAGCGGGCACCAAAGCTGGAGCGTCGCGGGGACGGACTCGAGGCCAAGCTCTCGCCCGCGCCGGGTGCGGCGACTCGCCTTGCTGAGCCGTCGTCGGATCTCTCGAAGCGGCGCCAGCCGCCCCTACGCGACGCTCGCCGTCATCCTCGGCTCCGCCGCCTTGCTGTTGGTGCAGAAGGCCAGCGGAAACCCGCTCGCCTCCTTCGGCGGCCTGATCGTCCCCTACCAGGGAGCCTGGTGGCGATTCCTGACCGCACCCTTTGCCTACATCGACGTCGGCTATCTGTTCGTGGTGGCGATCGGCTTGGCGATCTTTGCGACCGCCCTGGAGAGTCGCCTGGGGAGCCTTCCCACCGGCCTTCTGCTGGTCGCCTGCGGCTCGCTCGGCATGCTGGCGGCCAGCGGGATTGCAAACGCCCAGGGGGAAGTTGCGGTGATCGGAGGCGGCAACGGGATGGCCCTCGGCGCGCTCGCGGCCTGGTTTGCGATCCGCCGCGCCGAGTCCCACCAGGCGATCGAGGAGGATTACGACCTGATCGGTGTGGTGGTCGCCGCCGCGGTCTTGCTGGCGCTGCCGATCTTTGACTCAACGGCAAATGTGTTCGCCGGGCTGATCGGGGCGGCCGTCGGCGGCCTGGCCGGGCTCGCCGCATCGGTGCTGCGTCCGTCCGGTTAGGGTGGCCGGCGTGCGCGGTGAGGACATCGATCTCGATAGGGCGATCGAGCGGCTGCTTGAACCAGAGCGCTTTGCCGAGGCCGAGCGAGTTGTGGCGCAGGCGGCCCCTCAGCTGCAGCGGGTCCTGGCCGCGGCACTGAGCGAGGGCGGCTGGTTCGGCGCCCCCCACGAGGCAGAGACGCTGAAGGCGGCGACGACGCCCGATCCGCAGCAGAGGATCGCCGCGGTGGGCGCCCTCCTTGCCGAGGAGGCGAGGATGGGGATGATGGTTGGAGTCGCCGTCGGCTGGGCACTTCGTGAGGAGTTGAGCGAACCAAGAGAACCCGAAGGAGAGGACTGAAACATGCAGATCAAGTTCCACGGCCACGCCTGCTTTGAGCTGAGCGATGGGGAGGCGAGCCTGCTCATCGATCCGTTCCTGAAGCCCAATAACCCCAAGGCGGTGGCCAGCGCCGAGGACGTCGAGCCAACCCACATCGCCCTCAGCCATGGGCACGCCGATCACATCGCCGACGCGGTTCCGGTCGCCAAGCGCAGCGGCGCGCATTGCGTTGCGATCGTCGAGCTTGCCAATTGGCTGGGGAGTCAGGGCGTCGAGGCCGTCAGTGACCCAAACCTGGGTGGCACCGTTGAGTTTGAGTGGGGCTGGATCAAGTTGGTGCCCGCCTGGCATACCAACACGATTCCGGGCTCTGCGGAGGAGCCTTTCAGCGCCGAGCATGGAATCTCGATTGGCACCTGCGCGGGGCTGGTGGTTTCGATCGCCGGCAAGACGATCTATCACGCCGGTGATACCTGCCTGTTCGGAGATATGAAGCTGATCGGCGAACGCAATCCAATCGACGTCGCGTTGCTGCCGATCGGTGGGCACTACACGATGGATCGCCACGACGCCGTCGTCGCGGCGCAGTTGCTGGGCGCTTCCACCGTGATCCCGATGCACTACGACACGTTTCCACCGATCGAGACCGACTCCGGCGCCTTTGCGTCCGATCGTCGGCTCACAGACCTCGGCTGCTGCGGTCCTGCTGGGACCGGGGGAGACGCACGCGCTCTGAGCAAAACTGGCTGACCGGCCAGTCTTGCTGCTAGGCTCGGCGCCGACCGCACAGCCTGAGCGAGGAGAGCAGCAAATGGAGATCGAGGAGGCATCCGGGACGCAGTCTCGAACCGAGCGCGCCGACTTCCAGGCCACCGCTGACCCAGCTCTGATCGAGGCCGCCGATCGAACCGCCGACGTCAAGCTGCTGACCTACGGCGAGCTCTACATGCTCTGGGAGCGCCAGCAGTGGCAGACCCAGGAGCTGGACTTCACTCGCGACCGCGAGGACTGGCATCAGCGAATCAGCGAGGAGGAGCGATTCCAGCGCATGTACGGGCTCTCCTCGTTCTTCATCGGCGAGCAGAAGGTGGCCGAGGAGCTGGGGCCGATCATGCGCGCCTGTCCGAGCGAGGATCAGAAAATCTTCCTCTGCACCCAGATCGCCGACGAGGCTCGCCACGTCCGCTTCTTTGAGCGCTTCTATCGCGAGGTCGGCGTCTTGGAGTCCGACGGATTGGGCGAAATGTTGGCCGAGACCTCCGAGCACCTCAACGAGAACTTCAGCCGCCTCTTTGACGAGATGCTGAGGAGCCGCACCGATCGCCTCTCGGTCGAGCCCGAGGATGGCGAGGCCCTGGTCGAGGCGATCACGATCTACCACATGGTGATCGAGGGGATGCTGGCGCTAACCGGGCAGCATTTCATCATGGACTTCAACGAACGCGAAGGAACCCTGCCGGCCTTCGTCGCGGGGTTTCAGAACGTCGCCCGCGACGAGCACCGCCACGTCGCCTTCGGATCCGTTTTCCTGCGCGAGAAGGCCCACGAGGACGAGCGCTATAAACGCGCCATCCAGCGCACCCTGGAGGAGTCGCTGCCGGTCGCCGACGGCGTCCTCTCTCCGCCCTGGGCGAGCGATGAGAGCTGGGATCTGTTCGGCTACACGCTCGATGACACCCGCAAGTTTGCCGGCACCTGCCTGATGCGTCGTCTCAAGGTGATTGGGCTGCAGCCCTAGCCTCGCCCGCAAGGGCAAGCTGGAGCACACCCGCCGAGTTGGCTAAGAGGCCGGCGGCGGCGGCGAGGATTCTTCGGCGCTTGGCGCGGTTTCGGGTTCTGCGGGGCTGGCGGGTGCCGCTTCGGTGACCGGCGCTGCTTCGCTCGCGGGTGGGGCGGGCGCCGGGGTCGATCCGCCCACCGTGACGACGACGGTGCCGCCGCTGGTTGGGGCGCCGGCGCTGGTCGGAGTTGCGGTGGTGACGCCCTGAGCGGCTGGGGTGGTCGGATCGTTTGACTGCCCCGCGGCGGCCGGGGTGGTGCTCGGGGACGCCGGGGTGGATGGAGTGGATTGGGCGGGCGCTGCTGGAACCGGAGCCACCGCTGCCGGCTTGGTGGGCACAGCGACGGGTTGATTTGCCTCGATCGCTGGTTTGAGGATGTGGGCGGGGGGATTGGAGGGAGCTGGGAACTTGCGGCTGATGCGAGCGATCGGCGTGGCGTGATGAACCGGGAGTGGCGTTTCCTGCGGCTTCATCTCGACGGCGCCGGCGGTGATCACCGCCGCGGTCACAACGCCGGCAACAGCCTTGGCGCCGATCGCCCCGCCGACCGCACCGATTCCGCTCGCCGCGCTGCCGCCGCTGACCGCGGCGCCAACTGAGCCGACTGCGCCGGCTCCGGTTGCGCCGGCACCCGCGGCACCGGCACCGGCGCTGGCCGCACCGGCGCCAGCGCCACCAGCGCCACCTCCGAGTCCGAGCTTTGAGGCGATGAATCCCTTCAGCGCGAGCAGCGGCCCGATCGGGGAAAGCGCTGCCAGGACCTTCTCGTTGGAGCGAATCTGAGAGCGGAAATCAGCGCAGGCCTCGCACTCGCGCACGTGGCGCCGCACCGGTCCAGACACCTTGCGCAGCCCCTCGGCGGCCTCGGCCAGCTCAAGGTGGACCTCGCCGCAGGTCAAAAGACGGGCCTGGCTTGCCTCCGCCAGTGAGATCCGTGCCCTCACCAGCAGCGACTTGACCGACGGCACACTCGTATCCATCGCCTGGGCGATCTCCTCGTAGGAGAGGGCATCCATCTCGCGCAGCAGCAGGGCGGAGCGCTGCGTCTCGGGAAGCTTGCCGACGTCGGTCAGCAGCTGGCGGAACTCCTCGCGGTTGTGGACCTTCTCCGCGGTTGAGGAAGCCTCGGTGGCCGGCACCATGTCCATCGATTCCTGTGAATCGGCGGTCGGCTTGCGGAGGTGGTTGAGGCAACGATTGCGGGCGATGCGGTAGAGCCACGGCCGCAGGTTGATCTCTCGCTCGTCGGCGAGCATCGCCCGGTAGGCGTTGACGAAGACCTCCTGGAGCACGTCCTCGGCGTCCTCGGTGCTGCCCAGCATCTGCCGACAGAAGCCGAGCAGGCGGCCCTGGTAGCGGTCGACAATCGTCTCGAAGGCGCCGGGGTTGCCACCGCGTGCCATCGCGATCAACCGTTCATCGCCCTGCAGCTTGAGCAGCGGGGAGCGCCGGGCTAGCAGTCCGCGTTGACTGGCGTGGGTTAGTGCGGAAGCCTCCAAGCTCTCCTCCAGGGAAGGCGTTGTTCGTTGACCTTAGAGACACCGTACCAGCGGCTTTGTTTCGGTCCAAGGAAAAAAGTTGGCTTTTTGGGCCTGCCTCGCGGTTACCATCGCCTCCTGCCCGGGTGGCGAAACTGGCAAAAGCGGCGCCCTTAAAAGGCGCTGCCCCTTTGGGGGCTTGCGGGTTCGAGTCCCGCCCCGGGCATTGCTGACGCCCGCTCCGCTAGGCTCGCGGGCGATGGAGCACGGGGGGTGGCTGATCGCAAAGACGATGGTGTCGCGGGGGGTTGGCCATCTGTTCACGCTCTCGGGAGGGCACCTCTTCTCGATCTATGACGGCTGTCGCCGCGAGGGAATCGAGCTGCTGGACGTGCGCCACGAGCAGACCGCGGCCTTCGCCGCGGAGGGATTTGCGAAGGCGACCAGGCGGGTTGGAGTTGCTGCCCTGACCGCGGGGCCGGGCGTAACCAACGGGGTCAGCGCGCTTGCCGCAGCCCAGGCAAACGGCACGCCGATCTGCGTGCTGGGCGGACGGGCGCCCGAGATGCGGTGGGGATCTGGTTCGCTGCAGGAGATCGACCATCTGCCGTTTGTCTCACCCCTGGTCAAGTCTGCGGTGACGGTGAAGGATCCCGGCCAGATTTCGGCGAGCACCGCGGCGGCTCTTGACCTGGCGATCGAGCCTCCGAGCGGCCCGACCTTTATCGACTATCCGCTCGACGTTGTTTTCAGCGAGGCCGAGCTGGACCTATCTCCCCTGTCTGCGGCATCCGCGGCATCGCCCGCCACTGGGGTTGAGGAGGCGGCCCGCCTGCTGGGGGCTGCCGAGCGTCCGGTGATAATGGCCGGAAGCGGGCTCTACTGGTCCCACGCGGAGGCTGAGCTCCAAGGGCTCGCCGAGGCCCTGGACATCCCGGTCTTTCTAAATGGGCTGGGCCGCGGCTGTCTCGCCGCGGACCATCGGCTCGCCTTCAGCCGCGCCCGAGGAGCCGGATTAAAAGGCGCAGACGTGGCGCTGGTTGTCGGCGTTCCGATCGACTTTCGGCTCGGTTTCGGTGCCAGTTTCGGAGAGCAGACGAAGATCATCCGGCTTGACGTAGCCGAGAACGAGCTAACCGCCAACCGTGCACCGGAGATCGATCTGGTCGGCGATCTCGCCGCAAGCCTGGCGGCTATCTGTGGCTCCAGCAACGTGGCTGAACCTCGCAGCGGTTCCTGGCTGACCGAGCTGCGCGGGGTCGAGGATCAGCGGCGCGCCCTCGAGCGTGAGGAGCTCGCCGATCCTCGCTCGCCGCTACACCCGGTTCGAATCTATGCCGAGCTCGGCGAGGTCTTGGACCGCAACGCGATTGTGGTTGGCGATGGCGGTGACTTCGTCTCCTACGCCGGTCGGTTCATTGACACCTTTGAGCCGGGCTGCTGGATGGACCCGGGGCCGTTCGGATGCCTAGGTGCCGGTCCGGGTCAGGCGATCGGGGCCAAGGTCGCCCACCCCGATCGCCAGGTGTGTCTATTGCTCGGCGACGGGGCGTTTGGGTTTGCGGGGATGGAGTTCGACACGATGGCGCGACACGGACTCGGCGTGGTCGGAGTGATGGGCAACAACGGAATCTGGGCCCTGGAGCATCACCCGATGGAGTTCCTGTACGGCTATTCGGTGGCTGCGAAGCTTCGCCCCGAGACGCGCTATGACGAAATGGTCGAAGCGCTGGGGTGCGACGGAATTCTGGTGCGAGAGCCGGGCCAGTTGCGCCCGGCGCTTGAGCGCGCCTTTGAGTCGGGGCGGCCAACGCTGGTCAACGTCCTGACCGACCCCGACGTCGTCTACCCCCGAAAGTCAAATTTGGCCTAGCGCGGCGCCCGTTCGGTCTGCCGGGTGATCGAAAGTGAATCGGCCACCCAGGCTGGGCGGCCGATTCAGACTGGTCCCCGGGACGGGCAGGGGTACGCCTTCAGGGACCATGTGTTTATTCGGTGGGCTCAGGCGGCGGGAGGCGCCATGATGCGGCAATCGCCCAAACCCTGTACCGGATCGGCTGGAGTAATCCAACTACCGGTGTCGAAATTATCGGCCCGGTTGTCCTTTTAGTCGAGGCAATATCGAGCGACTTACTTATTAGTCACTAGATTTATGCTACCAACTATTATGGGTTAAGCGGTTCGCTTAACCAATCTGTACAGTCGGATTGACTGCCTCTGGCCAACGGGGCCCGGTGGTTCCCTCGGAGGGCGAATTCCGTAGTTATCCGCGACCCGCCCCGGCGCATATCGCGCTGCCGTAGAGAATGTCGTGCTCAGAAACCTCGATCTGATCGAGGCCGAAGGCCCGCATCGCCTCGGTGAGGATCACCACCCCAGCGACAATCGTGGGGGCCCGGTCGGGGTGCAGGCCGGCGATCTGGCGCCGCTCGGCGAGCGGTGAAGACGCCAATTGCGAGAGCATCCACTGGATCGAGTGGAAGGTAAGGTGGTGACCGTGGACCCGCATAGGGTCGTATGGGTCGAGTGACATCTCGATCGCGGCCAACGAGGTGGGAGTGCCGGCCACGGCTATCCCTGCCCGCGGCGCGGGAGAAGTGTGGTTTTGCCCGATCGCGGCCCCGATCAGAGCGCGAACGTCTGCGGCCAGGGCCTCTAGCTCCGCCGCGGTGGGGGGATCAGAGGGCAGGTAGCGCTCGGTATGGCGGACCACACCGGCCTGTAGCGATGTGTGGAAGGCGATCTCTGAGCCTTCGCCGACGATCAGCTCGGTCGAGCCGCCCCCAATGTCGATGACCAGGGTCGGCGCGGTTGGTCGGTGTTCGGAGGTGGCGCCGAGATATGTAAGGCGCGCCTCCTGCTCACCGTCGAGGACCTGGGCTGAAAGTGCAAAGCGCTCCCGCAGCTCGGCGACAAAGGCGCTGCCATTTGCCGCGTCGCGGACGGCGCTGGTGGCGATCGCCTTGACCCTGTCGACGCCGGTTTCGCGGTAGAGCACCACGTAATCGGCGATCGCTTCGCAGGTTGCCTCGATTGCCTCGGCCGCCAGTTGCCCAGTCAGGTCCACCCCTCGGCCCAGGCGCGTGACCGTGCTGCGGCGCTGAACTTCGACCACCTGGCCAGCCACGACTTTCGCGATAAGCAGGCGGGCTGAGTTCGTGCCGATGTCAATGACCGCGACGGTCTTACTTTCTTCAGCCATGAGCCCCGGCACTCTATGGATCGTCGTCCCACGACCGACCGTTGTCGGTTCGGCAGAGTCCAGGTCTGAAAGCGTTCCGTTGCTAGCATGAGCGTAACGTCGCGGGGTGGAGCAGCCAGGTAGCTCGTCGGGCTCATAACCCGAAGGTCGCGGGTTCGAATCCCGCCCCCGCTATGGACGAATTCAGCGACCGCCGATCTGGCGGTCGCTGTGCATCTGAGTCGTCGATGAAGTCGCTCGTCAGCGAGGCGCTCAACTCCAATTTGCGCCTTGACTTGTCGTAGCTCACGTTAACGTCGAAGGCGTCGAGCAGCTCACCCAACTCGTCTCCGTCGGCCTTTGCCAGGGATTCCCGCAGATCAGGGACGCCTGCCAACATCGCCTCGATCTGCTCCGGGCTCGGTCCCTTCGGGCGCTCCCCTTCAAGCTCGGTTAGCGCCTCTGAGATCGCCTCACCCTGGCCGCTCAACTCCTCGATTCGATGCTTGGCAACCTTGACTACCGGATGTCTGGGATCCTCGTACTCCTCGAGCCGAAGGGCCTGGCGATAGGGCGCCTTCTCAATCTTTTTCTGCTCGGCGCGGAGGCGTTCGAGCTCTGCGTCGCGCGACTCCCACTGCGTGCCGGCAGACGCCGCCAGCTCGTCCCCCAACAGCCGCAGTCGCTCGGGACCGAATAGGCGCTCCGCCATGAACTCCCGCAGCGCTTCGAGGATCACGTCCTCTTTGATCCCGAGTACGCGAGGGTGCCCGCTGGCCTCAGCCGCAGCCAGCCCGCGCCTGCTTACGTACTGGCACCGATACCAGTTTGAGCCCTTCTGGTGGCTCCCCTCCATCCGCCTCCCGCAGATTCCGCGGCCAGCGCCTTGCGCCCGCTCTCCACGTCCCAGAAGCTGCCCCCGACCTTCTCGCCGATCGGGTCGAGCACCTGGTTGCACTTGCCGAGCTGGCGGGGAATCGACAACGAAGGGTCCTGAGCATCATCGGTGGACACGCGTCCGTAGAAGGCGACTCTCATCCTGACCCCTGCCTTGGTGGGTCTGCGCCCCCAAGCTCGCCGAGCTTCGCCGCCAGCTCGCCGGGGCGGATGCCAAGGCCCGCTTGCAGTAGGTGGTGATCGAGTGTCGCCAGCGTCGCGTTGCGATTCTCCGCGACCGCGGCGTAGACAGCGTCATAGACGGTCAGCTCGTGGTGAACGGCCAAACTAGTCGCGAGGCGAAACTCCTCGGGATCGGGCCGAACCGCTGGGCAGAGAACGGCGAGTGCGTCTAGCACCGTGGCCACCTGCTCGGCGCTGGCCGCGGCCCGGCCGCGCGTCAGCGCATTGCCAAGCTCATAGGCGGTCAGGTCAAGGACGATTAGCGCCACCGTTCGCGCCCTGTGGGCGGCGAGGAGCACGCGGGCCTCGGCAACTTCCTCCTCGCCCTCTGAGTGGAACCACTTAAGGGCGACGTTGGCGTCGCTAACGACGTCGATCACGGGCATCGCGCGCCTCCCGCTCGGCGCGGATCAGCTCGGCCGCCTCGAAGCTCCCGGCGCCGGCAAGGGCGGCGCGCCCGCGCTCCAGGGCGGCGTCAATCGCCGCGGGGTCGGGCCAGCCAAGCTCGCGGCGGGCCGCCTCCTGTAAGAAGGCACTGCGGCTCGTGCCCCGCTCATCCGCGGCGCGGTCGATCCGCTCAAGCAGCTCGTCGGGCATCGAGACCATCACCTTCAGCGCCTTTGACATTCCATTATTATAGCTCCTGGCAATAACGGAAACTGTCGGAGAGCCGCCTGCTCGAACCGGGGCGAATCGGTCGCTGAAATGATGACGCCGCAATTAACTATCGAGAATTTGGCTCTGCGTAAGGCGATACGAGGTCGCTGATATCTGTTCAAAACCCGCCCCCGCTATTGGAGAAACCCCCGCTAGGCGGGGTTTCTTGCCTCCGGGGTTCATCGTCGACAGCTGTCCGTGGTACCGCGGTGGTACCAAGTGCTCCGCTTTTTCCGTGGTGAGCGGTTCCAATGGACTATTTATGAGGTTCCAGGCGACCTAGCGCTTTTATGAGGCGTCGTCGTCTGGTCTGCCATGGGAATGAGTCAACGTTCCGAACATGAGCCAAGCGGGTGGATCGGCTGGGCAGACCTTGGGAAAGAGCGAGCCGAGCCTCTAACGTTGCGGTCTCGATGAGCGAGACCGACCCGAACCGCACCCCCGTCGCCAGCGAGAGCGACGTCGCCTTCCCGCGCCTCGACCCCGCCCAGATCGAGACGCTGCGCGCCGCCGGCCGCACGGTGCCGCTGGAGACCGGCGAGATCGTCTTCTCCCCCGGCGAGCTCGACTACGACCTGATCGTCCTCGTCACCGGCCGCGTCGAGATCGTCGACGCGATCGACACCCCGCACGAGCGCGTCCTGGTCAGCTACGGGGCCCGTCAGTTCGCCGGCGAGCTGAACTTGATCACGCTCGAACCGACGCTCGTCAGCGCCCGGGTCGCCCAGGCGGGCGAGGGGCTCTTCGTCACTCGCGAAGCGCTCCGCGGAGTGATCTCCCGCGACAACCGGCTCGGCGACCTGATCATGAACGCGCTAGTCACCCGGCGCGCGATCGTCATCGAAGCCGAAAGCGGCGCCCGGCTGATCGGCCACGGCGGCGACCCTGGGACGCGCGAGCTGCGCGAGTTCCTCACCCGCAACCGGGTGCCGCACCGATTCATCGACCTAGACGGCTCCGACCTCGCGGCGCCGACGGACGACGGCCGCCCGCTCGCCGAGGACGACCTGCCGCTGCTTATCAGCGGTGACAAGATCATGCGCGCGCCGACGATCCTCGAGGCGGCGACCGCGCTCAACCTGCGCGCCCCCAACAAGACGGCGGAAAAAGCCTGGGACACGCTGATCGTCGGCGGCGGCCCGGGCGGCCTCGGCGCCGCTGTCTACGCGGCGACCGAAGGGCTCTCGACGATCATGATCGACTCGACCGCGCTCGGCGGCCAGGCGAGCACCTCCTCGCGGATCGAGAACTACCTCGGCTTCCCGGCCGGCATCTCCGGCTCCGAGCTGGCCGAGCGGGCGATCGCCCAGGCGCGCCGCTTCGGCCTGCGCACCGCGGTCCCCGAGCGCGCCCTCAGTCTGCGCCACGAAGACGGCCGCTACGTCGTCGCCCTCGACAGCGGCGACGAACTGGCGGCGCGCACCGTCGTCCTCGCCACCGGCGCCAGCTACCGCCAGTTGCCGGTCGACGGCTGCGCCGAGCTGAACGGCGCCGGCGTCTTCTACGCGGCGACGCTGGTCGAGTCGCGGATGTGCGGGCGCGGGGCGGTGGCGGTGGTCGGCGGCGGCAACTCGGCCGGCCAGGCGTCGACCTTCCTCTCCGGCACCGCCGAAAAGGTCTTCCTGCTGCTGCGCGGCGGCGACCTCGGCGCCTCGATGTCCAACTACCTGGTCGAGCAGATCGAGTCGATCGAGAACATCGAGGTGCTCCGCCACACCGAGGTCCGCGAGATCCACGGCGACGCGGTCCTGGCCGGGCTGTCGGTGGAGGAGACGCCCGCCGGCGAGCGCCGCGACCTCGACGTCGGCGGCCTCTTCATCTTCATCGGCGCCGACCCGTGTACCGAGTGGCTCGACGGTCAGCTGGCCAAGGACGACGACGGCTTCCTGCTGACCGGTGGCGACCTCGACGTCACCCACCTCGACGTCGACCCGATCAACGGCGGCCGCCCCTCGATGCCGCTGGAGACGAGCCTGCCGGGCGTCTTCGCGGTCGGCGACGGCCGCACCGGATCGACCAAGCGCGTAGCCGCGGCGGTGGGGGAGGGCTCGATGTCGGTCCGCCTCGTCCACCAGTACCTGGCGATCCAGGCGGCTCTTGCGTGACGTGCCTCACCCCAGACCGAAGATGACTCCTCACCCCGCCCGCCGGTAGCGGATGTGAGTGGCGAGCGGAGAGTGAAGCACCTCGACCGGCTCGAACCAGAGGGACTCGACTCCGTCGAACAGCCGCTCGCCGGACCCGAACAGGACCGGGGCCACGTCGAGCGTGAGTTCGTCGATCACTCCGGCGGCGAGCGCCTGGCGCACGGTCGAGCCGCCGCCCGCGATGTCGATGCCATCCTCGCCGGCCGCCTCACGCGCCTGCGCGTAGGCGGCCTCGAAGCCCTGGGTGACGAAGTGGAAGCTCGTGCCTCCCTCCATCTCGATCGGCTCGCGAGCGTGGTGGGTAAGCACGAAGACCGGCGCGTGGTAGGGCGGCTCGGAGCCCCACCATCCATCCCAGTCCTCGTCCCACTCGCCGCGGATCGGCCCGAACATGTTGCGGCCCATGACGTAGGCCCCGCGCGGTCGCATGAGCCAGACCTCTGCCGTCGCGTCGGCGTCGTTCGCGCGCTCGTCGCCGAGGTGCCAACTATGGACCTCTCTGCCGCGCTTCCCCAGGGGATGCTCCCGGCTCTGGTCCGGCCCGGCGACGAATCCGTCGAGCGAGATCGACATGTGGCAGGTGGTGTCCGGCATCGGCGTCCTCCAAATAATTGCGATTTGCAAGCGTCGGCACGGTACCGGAGGAGTTCGCCGACGCGGTCCTCTGGCTCTGCTCCGATGCGGCCGGGTTCACGGTCAGCCACGCCCTGTGGTCGTCGGCGGGAAGACGGTGTGAGCGGCCGGCGTGGCGGGGGCCGATCGAGGTGATCCGTCCCGGCGACGCGTCTTCATCGAGCCCGGGCAGGGCCACTGGCACGGCGCCGCCCGACCGCTTCACGACTCCATATCTGGGGCAACACATGGGACAACAAGCCCCACAGATCCCAGCCGATCCCTGCGTAGTTCGATCTCGCGAAAACCGCTTTAAAACGGGCCCCGCATAGCCCAGCGGGTCGCCTGGGTTACACGGTGGTGATCGCGCGCTTCTCTGGAAGCATCGAGATGGGCCGTCGTCTCGAACGGCTGACGGGCGGATTCGCCTGGAGACAGCAGCGCGATCAGGTGGCTATTCGCTCCACAATCCGCGGGTGGTAGCGAGAGACGAATCGGGCCCGGTATCGGTCGTTCTACCACCAATGACTTCCCTGCACATGGCGGGGTTTGCGGGTCACCTGCGCAGCAAGTGCATGCATGATTACCAATAGAAACGCAGCGTCAAATGTATTCTGCTCTGGGAGGGTTCTGGTGCCGACTCGCGCATTCATGATCTCAACGCTCACGTTGCTTGTGTGTATCGCCGCGCCGTCGGCGTGCCGGGCAGCACCGCGCGTCGATCCGAACTTTGGCAATGGAGGCCTCGTCCACAGCGAATTCGGCACCAGCTACTCAGAAACGAACTTCACATCTATCGAACCTCAGCCCGGCGACTCCTTCATTGCGGGGCGTCGCATGCGGGAAGACGGATCGAAAGTTTTACGTTTCGAGGCAAACGGAACGCCCAGCCTTACTCCGCCGCCTGTGCAGGCCGAAGGAGCCACTGCGGTGGACGGAGAAGGGCGGACGCTTAGGGCCACCTACGGTGGTCTCGAACGGATCAACACCGATGGCAGCACAGACGATTCATTCGGGTTCAGACGCTCTGAGACCCCGCGCGAAGAGCTAGACGTCCCGTTCCGGATTGATCAGATCTTGCCGCTGCCCTCGGGCAAGATTCTGGTCGCAGGGGAGATCATCGCCTCGATGCCGGAAAAGGAAGGAGCAGGCGGATACAACTACGTCGAACAGGTGGCGGCTGGCCTGTTCGAATCTGACGGCGTCTTGGATCCGAACTTCGGTTCTGGAGGAGTGGTGCGGCTACGCACCGCATTTGGCCTCAAAGGTGAAGAGCTGCAAGGGCTGTTTGCCAGGCCTGGCGAAGGCGTCGGGGTAATCGTCAGCGACACTCTGGCCTCCCCTTATGGGGAAAGCGGTGTTCACGTGGGTGGCAATGAAATCAATCTCGGGCATCCCTACGGCTTAAGTGCCGCCCATTCTGGCTCTTTTATTGTCGGTCTTACCGAGACCGGTCAGCTCGACCCCAACTACGGCAGCGGTGGGGTTATCCGCCTTGAACACGAATTGGTCGTTGCCTCCCATTCCCTCACGGATGGCAGTCTGCTTGTCGCTGGCGATCTCTGGGGGCCCGAAGTCGACGGTGTCAACAGGCCGGATGAAAGCGACCTCTTTATGGCTCGGTACACGACGGCGGGCCAACTCGACCCAACCTTCGGCAGCGCTGGGAGGGCGGTCGATGACCTCGGCGGCATCGATATCGTCCGAGCGGCGCTTTGGGAAAGCGATGGCTCGGTGCTGCTCGGCGGCGCAACTACCGATGTGCAAACGGCTTTCTGCCTCAATTTCGGGGACTTCTGCCTCGAAACGCCGGTTCTTGCCAGCTTCACTTCCAACGGTCACCTCGACCCTGCTTTCGGCAGTGGTGGGCTGGTTCAGCTGAGCTCCCTCAGTAACCCCTTTGGGAATATCGGCGGTGGCACGGGTGTCTCGGCGCTTGCTCCTCGCGGAGGAGGTGGCATTCTCGCCGGGGGAGGATCGGGAACCAAGGCTTTCATCGCCGCGCTTCAGCCTGGTGGTTCGCTCGATCCGGCCTTCGGTGGGAACGACGGGTTCATCACCGAAGCCGCGCCATCGAACAGTCGCTCCCAGATTCATGCACTTGTGACCGACAGGAAAGGCCGCATCCTCATCGCCGGAAGTACCAGCGCTAATCGAGCTGGGTATGAGCCGGAAGCCGCGATCTTTCGCTACCTGCCCAATGGTGCGATCGATCGAAGCTTTGGTGAAGGAAGCGGCTATGTGCGGGTCCCCGGCGAAGCAAACGACATCGCCCTCGCGCCTAACGGCGGCGCCTATGTCCTCTCGGGGCGGTATTTGCCGGCGGTCACCCGCCTAACTCCGTCTGGGCAGATCGACCGTCATTTCGGAGAAGAAGGCACAGTTCTCCTCTCGACGAAGCGGCTGGGGGGAAGGTCCGTCGTCCCGAATTCGATTGCCGTTCTCCCCGATCGTGACATTGCGGTAGCTGCAAGTGGGGGGGGCGCCCAAGCACGCATCGCCGTGTTTTGCCTTCATCCAGATGGAAAACTCGACCGCTCCTTCGGCAGCGATGGAATCGCCCAGCCACATCTCAACGCGGACCGAGACGGCGTCAATCAATTGGCCGCGGATCCAGACGGCCGTATCGTCTTGGCCGGCTACTTGCAGGATGGAAGTTTGGACCATTTGAGGAGCGAAGCCATGACCCTGGTTCGGCTTCTACCCGACGGATCCGTGGATCGCAGCTTCGGACGCCGTGGAATGGTTGTAACTCGGGTCGGCAAGCTTAGCTTCGCCAGCAGTCTGGCTATTGCGCCAGGCGGTGCCATTCTCGTCGCTGGTAGGGCGCGTGCTCGCTCTTACGATCGGGAACTGCTGCTCAGCTACACCAGGGCTGGCCGTCTCGACAAGGCCTTCGCACACGACGGCATCTCCAATGTTCCGGCTGTGAGCACACGAGGACAGACAAACGCGCGCCCTCGACAGATCCTCCTCGCTGACCACCAGGTGCTTGTCGTCAGGGACGATCGCCACCGCCAGCTGTTGGTCTACTCCCGCGACGGTCGACCTGAAGGTTCCTTCGCTGTTGCCGGCAGCGCGGAACCAAAGAATCAGGTGGCTCTTGCGCCGCTCGCTGCCCTCCAGGGGCGGCGGCTCGTCCTTGGCTGGCAGGATTTTGGCGCCGATGAAAGCTTCAAATTGCAGCGCCTGGTCATTAGGTGAGTGCGGCTTTGATTCGCCGGGAAGGACGTAGCAGGAAACTCATAGGGCAAACCAGCTCTGCTTTGAGACAATCGGTAAGTGCGATCCAGAATCGCTGCAAATGGGGCACCTCTCAGACTCGCCCTGTCCGCCCTCCCAACTGAAGCTACGTCCTCGAGCTCCTGCTCCTCGTCCAACGCGGGCGTCCACGGATGGCCGTCGACGCGCTCGCAACCATGCGAATGCGAGAGCAGGGAGATGACTGCATTACGGTGGGACCCGATGGCGAAAGATCGTAAGACCGAAGTTTGGCGCCGCAAGGACGGCCGTCCGTGGCGCATTGGCCGCGACTCTAACGTCGCGTGGATCGAGCAGAACACGGAGAGCGGGCTAACGATTATGTCTGCGATCCCTCCGGTTTTTGATGCATACGCCACCCTGGAGCTGCCCGGCGCCAGCGATGCCTCATCGGGCGCGGAGTTGAAACAAAATGAAAAGGATCAGGACCGTCAAGACGCGGGCGTGCTAGTGTCCTGTCTCAGTTTTGATTTGCTAGTTGGTTGAGGGTGACGCGTCCGCGTCGTACCTTGGCGAGAATCTGCTCGGCGGTGGCGGTCCATACGAACGGCTCGGGGTTCTCGTTGTTGGCCTGTAGGTAGGCCTCGATTGCGTTGATGAGTTCGGGTACTGAGTGAAAGATTCCGCGGCGAATGGCCTTTTCGGTGAGCTTGCCGAACCAGCGCTCGATCAGGTTCAGCCACGAGCTCGAGGTCGGTGTGAAGTGAAGATGAAAGCGGGGGTGCTTGGCGAGCCATTTCTTCACGTTCTCGTGCTTGTGCGTTGAGTAGTTGTCGAGGATCAGATGGACCTGCAGGCCGTCGGGGACTTCCCGGTCGATCGTGCGCAGGAACTTCAAGAACTCCGTGTGCCGGTGGCGTGGCAGGCACTCACCGATCACCGAGCCGCTGAGCACGTCGAGCGCGGCGAACAGGGTGGTGGTGCCGTTGCGCTTGTAGTCATGGGTCATCGTGCCAGCACGACCTTTCTTCATCGGCAGCGAGGCCTGGGTGCGATCCAACGCTTGGATCTGGCTCTTTTCGTCGATGCTCAGCACGATCGCCTTCTCCGGCGGGTTCAAATAGAGGCCGACGACATCGACGAGCTTCTCCTCAAAATGCTTGTCGTTTGAGAGCTTGAACGTCTTGGTGCGGTGCGGCGCGATGTTGCGCGCCGACCAGATCCGCTGCACCGTCGCCGGGCTGACACCCTGCGCCTTGGCCATCGACCGGCAGCTCCAGTGCGTCTCAGAAGGCGGCTTTTTGTCGCGTGCACGATCGCCGCAATCTTCTCCGCCGGAATCGACGGCTTGCGTCCACGTCCGGGACGGATCACGCCGATCTCAGCCAAGCCAGCCTCCGCGAACCGTGAACGCCAAGAGCGCACGGTCACCGCCGTCACTCCCAACTGCTCAGCGATCCGCGTGTTCGCCTCACCGCTCGCCGCCAACAGCAGCGCCTGCGCGCGACGCACCTGCTGGTGTGGCGCACTGGAGGATCTCGCCAACACCCCCAACGTCGCTCTCTGAGCATCCGTCAACTTCAACGCAGCCGCAGGACGATTCACGCCAGAATCATAACACAAACAGATAGCTAAATGCGAGACACTACACTAGATGTGCTCAGCGAGCATTCCGGGCGACAGCCCTGGTGGCTTGGATATCTCATAACCGGTGGTCTCCAGATCCCCTTCGAGGACGCACCGAAGATCAAGCTGTATGCAGACTGGGATTACGTGTTGGTCGAAGCAGGTCCTGAACAGGCAGGAGTCTGGCGCGATGAGTTCTGGAAGGGGGCTCTCCCCGATCTGATGTTTTTGGCCGATCACTCGTGGCTTTTCTCGACACTGTGGGACGACGATTGGACGTGCATCGGCGGCTCACGAGGCCTTGTCGACGCTTTCTTAGCCCACCCCGACCTGAGAGCCCGGGTCCGCGAGGTCGATCCATCGGTTGAGGACGCGACTCCGCCGGGGCACACCGCTCGGTGAGACTTGGGGGGCCCCGACCATCGCGAGCACTCCTCCTTGGCGCAAAACGCAGGATCGAAGCCAACCTCCATCACGCATGGCAGGAGCGACCTCCAGTTTCAAACGTAGTTGTATACCTCGGCGGGCTGGACACGAACTAGCGACCAAGGGATTGTGAGTCCCGTGCTCTGACCAACTGGGGTAACCCCGAGACGGCAATTCTCCACCGGGGCAAGGGCAAGAAGAGGCGGCGATGACGGAAGACCTTAAGGAGAGAGAGCTCGACGTTGTCGAGGAGGGCTGGTACCCCGACCCCGACGACAGCAGAGGGAGGTGGCTTCGCTACTGGGACGGGGGGGACTGGTCAGATATCCCGGCGAAGCTCGCCTCAGCCACCGAGCGCGAGCAGATGATCTGGCCGGCAGCCTCCGACGACATGCAGGCTTTCCAGGCGCTGTCCTTCTGTGACAAGTGGCGTGTCCGCAGGTTTCTCGCCAAGGGTGAGGCTCCGATCAATCCACGGATGGTCTCCGCAGCGGTCGAGTTGGCGGAGAGCTACCAACGTCAGGGTCGAAACTTTACGTTGATGCACTGGGGTCCAACCATCTTGGTCGTCGGCTTTGGAACTGCAACGATCTTCGCTGCAGTCAAAGGAGACGCACTGATGGCGATCTTCGACGCGCTAATCGTGCTGGGCTGGGTCGGACACCTCATGTTCAATCCAATGTTTCGACCGCGGAGCGTGGCCCGGTCATTGGAAGCATCGAGACGGGTTATCGCCTCGCCCACCCAAAGCTCCACCTAGGAGCCTGGGTCGGTAACGGGTATCTGTGCAGGACGATTGAGGGCACCTCCGAAGTCAAAACGGCCCCGATCGCGATGAAAGCGCCACGGGTGGTGAGAAAAGCGAGTCTGGTGCTGGCTGGTCAGGCTCCCCACAGGTCAGGTTGCCCAGAGGAGCGCAAGTCCGCCGGCCCGGTGGAGCTTCAGCAGGTTGTGGACCGCGCATTGAAAGCGCCACTGGGCGCGGGCCGCGCCCTTGCCACGCAATAGCAGCCGGCGGGCGCTTTGGACGGTGTCGATCTGGCCGAAGACCGGCTCGACGATCGCCTTGCGCCTGGCATAGACGGCATGACCCTCCTTCGCCCTCAGCTTGCGCGCCATGCGCTGCTTGGGGGTGGCGCCTGTGGGCAGCGGGCCGCGCGGGGCCGGAGCCTGGGGCTCTGAGTGCTTGAAGCGCCCGGTGGCGATATGGGGGTCCAGCCCGTGCTGGGCGGTGATCGCGACGTTGTGCTCGGAGAAGTAGCCGGCGTCGGCCGTCAAGGCCGCCTCGTCGGGCAGCTCGGCGTCGATCGCCTCCAGGTTCTCGGCGAGCTGCTCGAGCGCAGGCTCGAGCTGAGGCGCGTCGGGCGCTTGATCGGAGAGCTCTGCGGCGAGGATCACCTGGGCCGTGGAGTCGACGATCGCCTGGCCGTTGAAGCACTGGTGGAATGAGCCGTCGGAGGTCTTCATGATCTTTGACTCGGGATCTGTGAAGTTGCGCTGGGTTTTGGGCTTGGGCGCGAAGGGGTCGCGCCCCCGCGGCGGGCGGCGCGGCTTCTTGCCTTCCTCCTCCAGCTCGGCACGGCGTTTGGTCTCCTGCTCGGCGGCCTCTGCCTCAAGTGCCGCCTTGGCCTCACCGATTGCGGCCAGGCGCCCCTCGCGGCGGCGCAGCTCGGCGGGCAGCTCATTGCCGCGGCAATCAGCCCCGAAGCGCTCATCCTCCTCGGCGTCGGTGCGCTCAGCATCGGCCAAGAGCGCCCCGACATTCTTGCGCAGCGCGGCGATCTCGGCCTCAAGCTCAGCCTCCTTCTTTGTCATCCGCTGATAGCTCATCGCCTTGTGGCGGGAGGCGTTGGCGCGCAGTTTGGTGCCGTCCAGGGCGAGCGTCCCCAGGCCGACCAAACGGGCCTCACGGCAGAGCCGCAGCGCCTGCACGAAGAGCTCTGAGAGCGCCTCCAGGTGGCGCTTGCGAAAGCGCGCGATCGAACGGTAGTCGGGGTGCTGGTTGGCACACAGCATCCGCACCGCCACGTCGCGGTGGGTTGCCGCCTCCAGCTTGCGCGAGGAGATCACCCCGTTGGCGTAGCCGTAGATCAGGAGCTTGGTCATCAAGCGCGGGTCATAGGGCGGATAGCCGCGCTCCTCTTCATAAGAGGCATAGATCGCCGCGAGGTCCAGAGCGGAGTCGACCAGGTCAGAGACGAAGTGGGCGAGGTCGCCCTCGGGCACCCACTCCTTGAGCACCGGGGCCATCAACAGGACCTGGTCGGGGTCATAGGGACGGAAGGTCTTCTCCTCCCCTACGGGCGAGGGCTCTGCCCGCTTGGGTACTTCGCTTGTGACCTCCACCAACCGCTCCTGCGCCACCGTGGCCGACATGACAACCTCCGCGTCGTGGACGCACAAATGGTCTTAAACCAAGCGGACGGGTCAGCTTTGGTTACTGACCCAGGCTCCTAGTAGTGCTTTGTTAGCTCCACAGTAGGGTTCCCTTGACCCGCGACGAACCCTCCTCGCGACGATCAATCGACGCGAGGGAGGCATGATGTCGGAAGTGGCGGTGGCAGATTCGCAGCGGCGGAAGAGGATCGACGCGCCTTCGGCGGTGCACGAGCGACTCGAAGAGTTCGGTCGAGAAGTGCTCGCCGAGGCGACGAACCGCCCGGCGCAATCGGCCAACGGCAACCTCTATCTGCGCGGGCTGTTGGAGGAAGGGCAGCGCAAGTCGCTGGAGCCGCTGGTCGATCGCCTCGGTGGGCAAGCCGACTACCAGTCGATGCAGCAGTTCCTCACCGACAGCCCCTGGGACCCCTCGCAGGTCCTGCGCGCCGTCGCCGAGCGGGTGGTGCCCGAGATCGAGGTCGAGGCCTGGGTGCTCGACGACACCGGCTTCCCCAAGGACGGCAAGCGCTCGCCGGGGGTAAAGCGCCAGTACTCGGGCACTCTCGGCAAGATCGGCAACTGCCAGATCGGCGTCTCGGTGCATGCGGTCGGGGCCAAGGGGACGGTGCCTTTGGGCTGGGCGCTGTATTTGCCCGAGGAGTGGTGTGAGGACCCAGAGCGCCGCCGCGAGGCGAAGATCCCCGAGGATGTCTCCTTCAAGACCAAGCCGGAGCTTGGGGCCGAGCTGATCGAGCGCGCCAGCGGTTGGGAGGTTCCCGCCGCGCCGCTTTTGGGCGACAGCGCCTACGGTGAGAACACCGACCTGCGCCGGCGCCTGGACGCCGCGGGCAGCGAGTACGTGCTTGCGGTCAGCCCCCAGACCGCGGTGTTTTCGCCCGAGACCAGCTTCGAGGTGCCCGAGCGCAAGGCCAAGGCGGGTCGTCCGCGCACTCGCCCACGGCCCGACCGAGCGCCTGAGTCGATCGGCGCGCTGATCGAGCGGATCGGGCTGGGTGTGGCGGAGAACGTCACCTTTCGCGACGGCCCCGATGGCGAGCCGGTCACTTCGCGCTTTCTCTTCGTGCGGGTGCGCGCCTCCCACGAGTGGCAGAAGCGGCCCTCTCCGTCGCCCGAGGAGTGGTTGATCGCCGAGTGGCCCGAGGGCGCCGATGCCCCCACCGACTACTGGTTCTCCAACCTTCCCCCAGACGCCGATCCCGAGCAACTTGCCCGCCTCGCCCGGCTGCGCTGGAAGGTCGAGCTCGACTACCGCCAGCTCAAGGGCGAGCTCGGACTCGACCACTACGAGGGCCGATCCTACCTGGGCTGGCACCACCACACCGCATTGGTCACAGCAGCCCACGGCTTCCTCACCCTGGAGCGAGTTCACCCTTTAGCCCGACGGCCGGCCTGACTCTTCCCGCCGCAGTCCGAGCGCTGCAGCCACTGTTTAAGTGTTGGACCGGCCGTTGCCAGACCTGCGATCAGCCCGTCGACCTCGAGCGGCTGTCACTTCATCGTTATCGCCAGGATGAGTGAGCTAACAAAGCACTACTAGGGCGCTCGCTTCGGACGAAACTCGGTCAGGCCGCCGGTGCGACTGGCAGCGACTGCTTCGCTCGGGCAAGTCAGCTCTTGCGGCAGACTACGCTGTCCCAAGAGCTGCTGCCACGGCTTCTGGGGGCACGCGGCTGGGTTCAGGCGAGCAGCGGCGCGGCTTCGCCAAATCGGTTCTGGAGCATCAAAAGCCGCTGTCGAAACTAAATCGCATGAGGAGTGCAAATGCCGCTACAAGGTGAGTACGAGCCGAGCCCGTGGGACTGGGTGCGCGAGCAGGTCGATGAGTACGAGGCAAGTAACGGCCGACGTGCCAACACTCTCAGGGATACGGGTCTTCCCGTGATCATCATCACCACGCGGGGGAGAAAGAGCGGCAAGATCCGCAAATTCCCGCTGATGCGGGTTGAGCACGACGGTAAGTACGGGCTCATCGCCTCATTAGGAGGCGCTCCGAACAACCCGACCTGGTACGGCAACCTGATCGCCGACCCCACCGCCTTGATGATTCAGGACGGCGCGGAGCCGCACGACTTCGTCGCGAGAGAGGTTCAGGGCGAGGAGCGAGCGTTGTGGTGGGAGCGCGCCGTCGAGGCCTATCCCAGCTACGCGGACTACCAAACGAAGACCAGCCGGATCATTCCAGTCTTCGTGGCCACTCCATCGGGCTCATAGCGCCCGTCGTGGGACGCGACGCCAAGATGAGCCTCGTCCTCTCGCGACTTCTGTCGACCCGCGCGATGGAGGGGCTGGTCGGCCGCGCGATGGGGCTCTGACGACCGTACGCGTTCTGTCTGCGTGGCGCGGTGAGCACTCGGGGCCCAAGCCCCGACTTTCCTCGGAATGCGAGCGCCCCGATGACGGCGCACCAGACTTCTGAGTTGGATGAAGAGCAGTATCGACGCCGCAAATTGAGGATGCTTTTCCCGTTCGGGTGGATGAGACAGACGCCGTTGGTCAATCGACGAGGTGGCCGCGCTCGATTATCCGCAGGTGGTAGCGAGAGACGAATCGGGTCCCCGCTATTGTGTTGTGTCTCGGGACATCGGAGACAGATGTCCCGAGACATCCTAGACAGCTCACCCAGCTCCGATCGGCTGGTAGTTGCGAGTGGGTTCGAGGGTGAGCTGGCGGAGTAGCTCGCCGGTGTCGAAGTCAAGGACCCGAACCTCGCGCTCGGCCACGAGGAGCTTGACCGCACGTCCCTTGTGGGCCCGACCGATGCCGATGTGGTGGAGCTTTGAGTCATGGCGAAGGGTGACGGTGCCGTTTGAGTCGACCCTGTCTTGGCGAACGCGGAAGTGAGCCTCCGCGGGGCCATCGCCCGGAGGATGCGCCTTTAACGGGCGCTATAGGCCTGTAGGGGGGTGCGGCCACCGAGCGCTCGGTGGGGCCTGATCGTGTTGTAGTAGCGCAGGAAGGAGTCGAGCTGCGCTTGGAGCGCCGCCAGGGTGGGGGCCGGGGCCTGTCTATCCAGGTAGCGCTTCAGCGTCTGGTGCAGGCGCTCAACCTTGCCGCAGGTCTGGGGGTGATAGGGCCGCGAGTTCTTGGCGGCGATCCCCAGCCGCTCGAGCTCTATCTGCAAGGCGACCCTGCCGCGGCGAGGGGTGGCGGTGAAGACGGCGCCGTTGTCGCAGAGCAGGCTGGCGGGTGCCCCGTGCACCGCAGCTGCCCTGCGAAAGACGTCCACCACGTCGGCGGCCCTGACGGTCGAGTAGGCCTCAGAGGCCAAGAACAGGCGGGAGTGATCGTCGAGCATGTTGAGGATCTCGGCGTGCCCTCCGCCGCAGAGCTGCCAATGGGTATAGGGGTCGGACCGGGGCGCGGTGTCGGGCTCTCACCCGGTCCGTCTCCCCGGCCCGCCCTCCGAACCGGACGTGCAGCTCTCACCGCATCCGGCTCTCCACGGGTTCATGCCGTGCCCGCCCATGGCGTGGGGATTCGAGCGCCCCGGTAGCGGTAGCGGGTGACCGCCACCGCTCGTGGCCGGAACATCTCGGTGCGGCCGTCGCGAATCTCCCAACCAGGGAGGTAGCGGCGGCTGAGCGTTCCCCAGTTCAGCCCGTGATGGCGCTTGCGCAGCCAGCCGACGACCCTCCACCACGCGAAGTGGTCGAGGTAGCCGAAGGTGCGCGAGGACACCCCGTGACTGAAGTAGCTGCACCAGCCGCGCAGGACGCGGTTGAGTTGGCGCAGCAATTCGGCGAGCGTTCGATGTCGCTCCCGGCGAGTGGCTCTGCGAACCTTGTCCATGACGGACGCAAGCGCCTTCTTGGACGGGTAGGTGTAGACCGCTCGCTTGTCGGTTCGTCCTTGCCAGTGACGACGCTGGATGCGCCACCCCAGGAAGTCGAACCCCTCGTCTATATGGCAGACCCTCGTCTTCTCTTCCGAGAGGCGCAGGCCAATCGGAGCGAGCACCGCGCCGACCTCGGCCCTGAGCGCTTTGGCGTTCTCGCGGGTACCACCGACCATGACCACGAAATCGTCCGCGTAGCGGACGAGGCGGTAGGCCGGGACACCTTGGCGACGGCGCTTGGCGCGAGTCCACTCCGGGCCGAGCGCCTCCCACTTGCGTGTGAAGTGCTCGTCCAGAGCCGACAGGGCGATGTTGGCCAGAAGCGGCGAGAGGATTCCACCCTGTGGGGCGCCGGTGATCGTGTTCCTGTTGAGCCCGTCCTCAGAGAGGACACCGGCTCCCAAGAACGCCTTCACCAACGCCAGGACACGTTTGTCTTTGACGCGAGCGCGCATGCGGTCGAGAAGACCGACATGCGAGATTTCGTCAAAACACGCCGCGATATCGGCCTCGAAGACCCACTCGTAGTTTCGAGAAGGCGATCCGAGGTAGTGAATCTCGGCAATCGCATCCTGAGCGCGGCGCTTCGGGCGGAAGCCGTAGGAGCACGGCTTGAAGTCCGCCTCGAAGATCGGCTCGAGCACCAGCTTCAACGCGGACTGCACGACGCGATCCGCGGCGGTCGGGATGCCGAGACGCCGGAGCTTGCCCGACGCCTTCGGTATCGCCTTCTCCCGCACCCGCGTCGGGGTGAACCGACGGGCCTTGAGGTTCTCTCGCAGCACCGCCAGGAATTCCCCCTCGGCCACGATGGATCGCGGTGCGATGCCATCGACTCCGGCCGAGCGTGCGCCCTTGTTGGTCTTGACCACGTTCCAGGCCACGACCAGGAACGCCCGGTCATAGACGAGGTTGTGGAGGTCATCGAAACGGCGGCCGGGGTCACCAGCCGCCCATTGGTGCAGCTTCTTCTGCATCGCGTGTACCCGCTGCTCGGCCTCTTTGAGGTCGGGCCACGGCGCGCCGGTGTTCACCGGCGGCCTCCGCGCTTTGCATTGACGCTGCCAACCCGCTGGACCCCTTCGCCATGTGACCGGCTTTCCCGGCCTCCGACTACTACGGGTCCTCCGCCCCATCCCGACGGCATCGGCCGACGACGCGCCTTCCCGCCCAGCGGCAAGTGGAGCTTGCCAGCCAGGACGGGGACCGCCGGGGTGGTTCCCACGTTCACTCTCGAACCGTTCGATGGGTTAGGCGTCCAACTATGCCCCTGCAACATCGCCACGGCTACGCCGCAGGCATTCACCGTGGCCTCCAGGCCGGCGACATCTACCGGCCGGGGAGTTCTCCGCGCCGTGTGGTGCGGATGCGCGCTGCTGCCCAGCCCTGATCTACCAGGTTCGAGCTGGAGGCTGTCTTGAGAGGCTTTCTGTCGCTGGTTTCTCACGTACGCCTTCCCATCTTGCTTGCCGGGCCCGGGCCATCTGGCAGTACTGGCTCGTTCCGTCGTTGTCGGGGCTGCTTTCCACCCAACTCGCCCGTCTCGGCGGGTCAGGTTGCCCCCAGCTTCCATCGGCCCGCTGCGACGGGCCAAGGGCGGTGTCCTTACTTGTGCAGGGCCCAGCCGTCAAGCGCAGGGTCCGGGTTGTCGGTGTTGATGGCGAGTTCGGGTGGCGAGTGTGCGCGGTTGATGATGGGGGTGGTGTGCGCGCGGGCGCCCAGCCTTACTTCGGTCCGCGACCCTCGGGTTGGCTCCGGGGCCGGCGACATGATGTTTGATGGGGTGATCCCGCTGGGGGAAGCGTTGCGGCCGCTCAGTCTTTCTAGGCCGTCCACGCGGGCGTGGCGGCAGGACACGGTCGGGAGCCGGCCGCGGCGCATCTGGTTGACGAAGGGCTTGGCGCGCACGGGGAAGCTCATACGGGTGTCAGCGCCTCCTGGCCGAGCTCGCGCAGCGTGTGGTAGCTGCGCTTCAGTAGCTTGCGCGCGACCGCCAGGCACGCCCGGTTGCCGCCGATCCGCTCCTTGGCGGCCAGGTAATACTCGCGGTCGGGACTACGCTCACCCCGCCTGGCGACCTGCGCGGCCTCATATAGTGCCCAGCGCAGCGCCGGCGGCCCTTGGCGGGAGATGTGCCCGGGGGCGCGACGCTGATCGGACTGAAACACGGTGATGTCCAGGCCGGCGTAGCGCACCGCTTGACGAGACGAGGAGAAGCGGGTGCAATCGCCGAGCTCGGCGAGGATGGTAGCCGCGGTCAGCTCCCCGATCCCGTAATGGGCCATCAGCGCCTTGCACCCCACCTGGCTGCGTGCATGGGTGCGCAGCTCCTTATCCAGCGGCGCGATCTGCGACTCGAGCGCGTCGACCATCGCGATCGCGATCGCGACCTGCTCGCGCGCTGGGGCCGGCAGCGGCTGCCCAGTGAGCCACTCGCGCCCGTCCGCGGTCATCAACTGCCGACGCTGTGGGCAGCCATGGTGATACAGCGTCGCCTGAATCCGCTGCTGCCACTCCGAGCGCTGCTCAGAGAGCGTGTGCCGCAACCTGACCCGGGCGCGCAGATCGAGGATGTGATCGGGCGGGATCCAGGACTCCGGCAGCCGCTTGATCATCAGCAGCTCTCGCAGATGCCTGGCGTCGGCGCGGTCGGTCTTCGCGCGCTTCTTCTTCCCCTTCCGAGCCGCGGTCTCGGTCGGCTCGGCCAGATGCACGACTGCGCCGACGCTGCGCAGCTCCTCGACCACGAACCGCCAGCCCGTCGTCGCCTCCAACCCCACCTCCAGCTCCTGGCAGTCGAAACGGCCCAGGAACTTGCGCACGCCCACACGGTCCCCCGGCGCCACCCGCCCGCGCTTCACCTCACCGGTTTCGGTATCCAGCCAGTCGGCGGTGATCTGCGCTCTATGTTGATCAAGTCCCATTACGATTGTCACTCGGGGCCTCCTCAAGCTCCATGGTTTGAATGCCTGCGCGGACTCATACCGCGCTTGAGCTGAGGAGGTCCCTACACGTCGGGCAGACAAGCTGCTCATGACATCTTTCGTCACCACACGGTTCGTGAGCGCTTCGTGGCGCTCGATGTCGGCCTGCCACATCTCGTTGGGCAGCTCTGCCTGGAAGCGGATCAGCGAGCAGCGGGGGCGCTTTTGGGGCTGCGGGGTGATCAGCCCCTCGCGTTTGAGAACGCGCCAGATCGTCGAGACCGACGGCACCGAGTTCAGCTGCTGGGTGAGGTGGTGGGCGTTCGTCTGCGCTCCGCAGTCATGGCCCATTGCCTCGAGCTGGGCACGTAGCCCAACGATCGCCTCGACCACATCAGCGGACGTCTGGTGCGGGCAGGAGCGCGGCGCCCTGGAGCGGGGCTTAAGGGGCTCATAGCCTCCGGACCGATAGCGGGCCAACAGCTTGTAGATCCAGCTGCGATGCACTCCATGGGCCGCCGCCAGCTCGCTGACCGAGCGGCCCTCCAATACGTGCGCCTCGACCAGATACTGCGCCTTGTCCACAGGAGAGCTCCTTCATTCGGTGTCTCCTATGTCTTGACACAGGTGTCGCCTATGTGGTGAAACCGGACACCCGCCCGGTACCGGTCGTCGCGACCACCCAAGACTTCCCTGCGTATGGCCTGGTTTGTAGGCCACTGGGTACCCTTTGTTGCGTCACCCGTCGCTGCCCACCCGTAGGCCCCGAGCCCCACCCTCCCGCCTACTGTCGAGCCGCTAGCTTTGTTCATTGTTCTCACCCACGAGGAGGCCGTCGGGCACGCTTGGGGGCCCCATCCGCCGATGCCTCGCCAGAGGGTGTTAGCCTAAGCGCGAAAGTGTCTCGCCCGTCCAAGTCGATTCTTCGCTGCCTTTGATGAGCCCGTCAGGAAGTAGCCGGGTGGAGGGGGCGCGGAATCGCCGCTGCGCAATCGCCCGCACTGCCTACCCCGCGCTGCTAGTCGGAGTCCTTTTCCTGCTGGTCGCGGCGATTCCCGCGCTTGGCTCTGGCGGCACTAGTTTGAGCTTTCAAGAATGCCTCAGTGCCAACGGGGGTAGCTGTGCCTCACACGAAAACAAAGGACTCGACGCCGCCGACGCGGTGGCCGTCAGCCCCGACGGCAAGAGCGTCTACGTCGCCAGCAATGCCGACTCCGGGGTGGTGATCTTTGACCGCAACACAACTACTGGCGCTCTAACAGATGCAGGTTGCATCAGCTCAGAAGCCGGTATATGCGAAACCACCATCGCTCCAGGAATGGTGAACGCCGAGGGCGTTGCGGTCAGCCCCGACGGCAAGAGCGTCTACCTCACCAGCTCCAGCGAAGGCAGCGTCATCCACTTCAAACGCAGCACCGAAACAGGTGCGCTGACCTATGCGGACTGCGTGACGTCGCGCTCCAGCGGATGCGAAAGCGGCGATGAAGTCCCCGGACTCTCGGGCGCCTGGGGGATTGCGGTCAGCCCCGACGGCAAGAGCGTCTACGTCGCCGCCTACACCCGTAACGCGATCGTCAGCTTCGCTCGCGACGAAACTACAGGCACGCTCACCGACGGAGGCTGCTTGGCCTCCCACGATGTCGGCTGTGGAGCCGGCAATGAAGCCGCCCCGGGTCTCGAAGGAGCGACGGATGTGGCGATCAGCCCCGACGGCAAGAACGTCTACGTCGCCTCGGGGGTTGCAGGATCGGGCGTCGGCTCTATCTCAACCTTCGAACGCTCCAGCGCGGGTGCTCTGACATATGGGGGCTGTGTCGCCTATGACAACTCTAAATGCGCCGAAACCGGCAACACCGCCCTCAATGGCGCCAGCGGTGTCGCGGTCAGCCCCGACGGCAAGAGCGTTTACGTGGCTGCGGAAACGAGCAACGCGATCTCGAGCTTTGATCGCAGCGGCGGCAGCGGAGCGCTCACATATGAAGGCTGTCTGACCAGCGAAGCCACCGGCTGCGTCTCAACCGGGATCGTCGGCTTAAAGGGAGCATTTGGCGACACGGTAAGCCCCGATGGCACGAGCGTATACGTTGTCTCCTTGGAGCATGACAATGCCCTAGTGCGCCTCGAACGCGACACTGGCAGCGGCGCGCTATCGATCGGAGAATGCTTCACGAGCAACCCAACGGTGACGACTGCCTGTGGAACCTCCCACGCTGGGCTCGCCGGGCTCACGGGAGCCGAGCGGGTCGCGACGAGCCCCGACGGCAAAAACGTCTACGTCGCCGCCCTCACCTATAGCGCGGTCGACGTATTCGGCCCCGCGTCCGGCGGTTCCTCTCGCAGTACCTTGACCGTGGTCAAAGCCGGAACCGGATCCGGCACGGTAACCGGTTTGCCTGCGGGCATAGAATGCGGCGCCACCTGTTCCCACACCTATCCCGACGGCACCAAGATCACCCTCAGCGCGGCTCCTGCGGGCGGCTCGAGTTTCTCGGGTTGGTCGGGGAGCGGCTGCGCGGGGACCGGCACATGTGAACTCACAATTGCCGCGGATATAACGGTGACGGCAACCTTCCAGGCCAGCGCTGCTGAAGAAGTCAACTCCCCGCCACGGCATTCCGAAGATGGAAGTCCCCCGACTCCAGTCCCGGCTCCGCAGAACAAATCGCTGAAGTGCAAGAAGGGCTTCAAGAGGAAGGTCGTGCATGGCAAGGCCAGGTGCACAAAGCACAAGGCGCATTCCCACAAGCCCGAGCACTAGCTTCTTGTCGGTGCTCTACTCCTCGGAGGAGGCGGAGCACGGTTCAGCTGTTGGGCAATGCAAACTGCTTTGGATAGCCAGTCGCTCGACAATCCGCGGGTGGTAGCGAGAGACGGATCGGGCCCCCGCTATCGGTCAAAGCCCGCTACGGCGGGCTTTGCGCTGTTAACGCGGAGGTGGAGCCGGCACCAAGCGGGCACCAAACAATCCTTCAAGGCCGGGAAAGCACCCTCAGTCCAGCCAGTATCCTGAGTGGGACCGGTGCAAAGTCAGCGTAGATCAGGCTCGTCTTGTAGTCGCTGGGTCTTATCCATCCCTGGATGTCGCGCAGTGGGGTGCCCCGGTTTTGGCGCAGGAACGTAGATCGAGCTATGCTCGCGCGGGTACACGGACACTGATACCGCACAGCTTCTCGCTGTGGGAAAGACGGGGCACGATGGCCACTTTGCTTGCGTTCCACGAGGTAGACGACGTCGACCACTGGCTCAGGTCACCGACGCGAGAGGAAGTCTTTGGACCTCTCGGAATCACAGTGCGCACCTTCCAAGACCCGGAGGGTTCGAATCGGGTCGGGCTAATCGCGGACGTCCCTGACATGGCTGCCTTTGAGGAGGTCATGCAGTCTGAGGCGGGAGCCGATGCGATGAAGTTTGACGGGGTTCGTCCCGAGACGCTGCTGATACTCACTGAGGGGTAGCCTGGCTCACGGAGCCCCCGAGCTCGAACGGAAGGCGTCGCAGTGCTCATCAGCCGCGAACATGTTCGGAATTGGCGTCGCGGATTAGCGATGAGTCAAAGACACAGGACAAGCCCCACACAGACGGGCGGCCTTCTCGCCCTCCTCATGGCACTCTTCGCGCTTGCGATCCCGGCGAGCGCATCGGCCTACATCTACTGGCAGAGTAATCTCACCGGCACGATCGGTCGCGCGAACCTCGACGGCACATCGCTCAACGAAAGCTTTATCACCGGCGCCGACCACCCCATCGGCCTCGCCGTCGACGGCTCGTACGTCTACTGGGTGAACTCCTTCTCGCACGCGATTGGGCGCTCGAACCTCGACGGCACATCGACCAACCAGGACTTCATTAGCGCCGCCGAACCCATCGACCTCGCCGTCGACGGCTCGCACATCTACTGGACGACCCCCAAAGACGGCTCGATCGGCCGAGCGGACCTCGACGGCAGCAACGCCGTTGACGACTTCATCACCGGCGTCAACGCCCCCTTGGGCATCGCCGTCGATGGCTCACACGTCTACTGGACGAACACCGACTCTGGGGCGATCAGCCGCGCCAACCTCAACGGGAGCTCGGTCGAACCGAGGTTCATCACCGGCGCCAGCTTCCCAGAAGCCGTCGCCGTAGACGGCTCGCACGTTTACTGGACGAACTGGAACGGCGTCCTCGACGGGATGGGCACGATCGGTCGCGCGAACCTCGACGGCACATCGCCCAACCAGAGCTTTATCACCGGCGGTGACCCTACTCTTCAGGCCGTCGCCGTCGACGGCTCCCACATCTACTGGACGAACAACAATGGCAAAGGATTCTTCGTCGGCCGCGCGAACCTCGATGGCACATCGGTCGACCAGACCTTCATCTCGCTCGCGAGTCCAACTGACGGAATCGCCGTCGACTCCTTCCCGAACCCGACGACGACGACGGTGGACTGCAAGCCGGTGATCCTCGCCTCTCTGCCTGGAAAGGCGACGTGCACCGCGACCGTCACCGACAACAGCGGGGTGGAGGCTCCGGGCGGGCAGGTCTCCTTCGCCTCGAGCGGCGCCGGCTCGTTCGGCGGCGTTTCGATCTGCGGCTTGGCCCCCACGAGCGGCTCGCAGGCGGCGTGCCAGGTCAGCTACGCGCCCGCGAAGGACGGAAGCCAGGTGATCACCGCCCTCTATCAAGGTGCGCTCAAGCACGCCTCGAGCAGCGGCGCCGGCAATGTCAATGTGCTCATCAACCTCTTCAACTTTGGGCTTTTCCGGCACTTGTTGCGGATCCCGGCCGACCTGCCCGTCAACCTGCCCGGCCCCGGGGATCTGCGTCTGTTTGGTCGCGGCTTGAGGACGGAGTCCTTGGCGGTGGGCAGTGGTGCGAAGACCAGGCTGCTGCTGAAAACCAGGTTGCCGCTGAAAACCAGGTTGCCGCTGAAGGCACGGCTGCCGCTGAAGCTGAAGGGTAAGGAGAAGCGCAAGCTGGGGTGGACCGGCGAGGTCAAGGTCAAAGCCCACGTCACCTACACCCCGACCGGCGGCACGCCGAACACGAAGTCGGTGAAGCTGACGCTCGAGCGCTAGCTGTACCCCCCCCTTCTCGCATAGCGTTGGGCTAACCCGCTTCGCCCGGAGCGACCGTTTCGCGCTCAGCGCGGGGGATGTCTCGCAACGGACAACTATCCTCGGGTGGTAGGAAGACGGATCGGGCCTGGTCATATCGAGAAAGGCGTCGGTGTGTATTAACCCCCACCGGGGCGAGGATCCAACCGTCTGCCGAATTTGAGCAAATCCAGGGTTGGGTCCATGTCATCTATCCCTTCTTCGGTTAGGCTAAGGCCCGGACCGGACCGGAAGGTGGTTTTTCAGATAGGCCTCAGGACGGCAATAACGATGACCGCCACGCTCCTAGGAGCACTGGCACTGGCAACGCCCGCGAGCGCGGCGCCAGCCAACGACGACATCGCCAACGCCCAGACGGTCGGCCCGGCGCTGCCGGTCTCGGTCGCCGCCACCACGGTTGGCGCCACAGGTGAGTCGGGCGAGACCGTCTACGGCAATCCGGCCACCGAGTCGGTCTGGTTCCAGTGGACTCCGTCGGCCAGCACCCAGGCCATCGTCGATCTCTGCTCATCCGGCTTCACCGGCGGCAGCGCCACCTTCGGCATCGGCGTCTACACCGGCGGGACCACTTACGCCAGCCTGACCAAGGTCGCCGACATCGCCGGCCCGTGCAAGCTCGAGTTCAGCGCTCTCGCCGCGACCACCTACAAGATCCAGGTCGACTTCCTGCACGCGCAGGGCAACTTCACCTTCACCCTGCGCACCCCCCAGCCGCCCGCCAACGATAACTTCGCCTCCGCCCAGAGCCTCGGCGCCAGCCTGCCGGTCTCGGTCCCTGGTAGCACGATCGACTCCACCTGGGAGAGCGGCGAGCCGCCCGCCCTCGGCGGATTCGAAAACTCGCGCTCGGTCTGGTTCTCCTGGACCTCGCCGATTACCGGCCAGGTCCAGCTCAGCGGCTGTCCCTTCGAAACCCAGCCGGGTTCGGCAGCCAACAAGACCCTCGGCGTTTACACCGGCACATCCCTCGGCACACTGACCAAGGTCGTCGAGACCAACAACTGCACAGTCGAGTTCACAGCCACTGCCGCGACCGAATACAAGATCGCCTTCAGCGGCACCGATCGCGGCGAAGGGACCTTCACACTCGGGCTGCGCGACGCGCCGCCGCCGGCCAACGATGACCTCGCCGACGCGACGGTGATCGGACCGACGCTGCCGCTCGCGGTGCAGGGCGACAACAGCTTTGCGACAACCGAGGCTGGCGAGAGCGCACTGCCGATCAGCGGCCTGACCGGCGACACCCACTCCGTCTGGTACCAGTGGACACCGAGCATCAGCGAGCGGGTCAAGCTGAACGCTTGCCACCTGGACCAGCCGAGGCTTGGGGTCTTCACCGGCACGACGATCGCCTCTCTCGTAGTGGCGACCGAACCGCAGAGCCGATCGCCCTACTGTGAAGTAGAACTCAGTGCGGTCGCTGGCACTTCGTATGAGATCGCGATCGCCGGGGACCCGTTCAACGATGGAACCGGCCCCTTCGAACTCGAAATCCACAAAGTCAGTCGGCCGCTCAACGATAACTTCGCCGGCGCGATTGCGATCGGCCCCGAGTTGCCGATCTCGGTCGCCGGCAACAATACCGACGCCACCGTGGAGACGGGCGAGCCGGCGCCGGCCCTTAACTACGAATCGATCGCAACCGTCTGGTACAGCTGGGACTCAAAATTCAACGGGCCGGTCGACATCAGCACCTGCGGCTCGGCCACGTCGGACTTCGTCTCCGTGCATACCGGCTCGACCTTTGCCGCAATGACCCGGGTGGTGCCAGCCGGAGAAGACGAGCCGGGTGCCTGTTTTCCGGCCCAGCAGGCCGGCGCCATGGAGCGCTTCACCGCGGCGGCCGGCACCACCTACTGGATCCAGGTGAGCAGTTTCTCCAGAGGCGTGGAGGGTCCCTTCCAGCTGATGATTATCGATCCGAACGCGAAGCCCTCGCCGCCGCTCGGCACCGTTCCTATTGTGACCAAACCTCACTCCAGCTTGGCGCGGGCGATCGAACAATGCGAGAAGCGGTTCAAGGGCATGGGCAAGGAAGCTCACCGAAAGCGGGCCAACTGCATCAAGATGGCCAGGCGCAAGGCCGTCATGGCTAGGTGCCGAAAGATCGCGAATCCCTCGCAGCGCAAGCTGTGCATCGAGCGGGCGCGAAAGCCCTCCTGAGAAGTAGCTGTGGTTTGAGTGGAGGCGCTCGGCGATGCTCGTCCTCTCGGTGACCCAGGAAGCAGTGGTATCGCCGCCTCGGTTACGGCGCTCGGGCGTCGTCAGAAGCGAGCGCCTCTACTATCGCCGGCGCGTTAGGGGGAACCGAAATCACCCTGATGCGGTATGACTTCTCGTCCGGACCTTTGTAGCCTGCGTCTGGTCATCCGATCACAAAGGCCGTGGCCCAGACTGCCAGCCGGGCGAAAACTCTACCCAGACCCATCACATGCCCGAGACTGACCCCCACCGTCTCCTGCTGATAGGCGCCGGACCAGGAGTCGGCGCCGGAGTTGTTCGGCGCTTTGGCCGCGAGGGATTCCCCAGCACGCTGATCTCCCGCAGTAATTCGGTCGACCGGCTCGCCCCTGAACTGCGCAGCGACGGCCTTGAGATAGAGGCGATCGGCGCGGATATCGAGGATCTGGGCGGCTACCGCGAGACCCTCGAGCGGATCTTCGACGCCCCGGGGGCCCCGGTGTCGTTGTGTACAACGCTGCCCTGCCAGATCCAGGCCAGATCCTCGACACCACCGTCGAGCGGCTTCGAACCGCCCACGACGTCGATGTCCTCGGTGCCGTTGTCGCGGCACAGGTAGCCGCACCCGTCTTGCGGGCAGCTGGCGGTGGCACCCGCTTGCCACCAGCGGCGGCTTCGCCGACAATCCAGTACCGCACTAGCGAGCCTCTCGATGGGGAAGGCCGCCCTGCGCTCAGCGCAAACGCTAATTGCCTGCCGGCCTCCTGGAGGACGGCATCCACGCCGCGACCATCACGATCACTGGCGCCGTCAAGCCGGGGACGGACTTCGATCCGGACAGCATCGCGGAGCTCTTCTGGACCGCCCATACCGACTCGAAGGACGCCTGGCAGACTGAGTATCGATTCACGGGCGCATAGCGGGGCGTCACCGTCGTCGCTTGCCGGCGACCGGTGAAATAGTTGAACGGATATGACAGCCATCCTTAACCGACTATGCGGATGCCCCCGGTCTGGGTCCCCGCAGATGAGCGCCCGAAAACGGCCATCCGTCGGAGGT
The DNA here is from genome assembly GCA_963745305.1 of uncultured Solirubrobacterales bacterium. Taxonomy (GTDB): domain Bacteria; phylum Actinomycetota; class Thermoleophilia; order Solirubrobacterales; family 70-9; genus CAVUWL01. Next base: position 593,121 of record CAVUWL010000016.1, on the reverse strand, counting down.
GCACCTATCGCGATTTGTCGAACTTCGCTAGCTCGACAGTCAGAGGGCTGAGAATGGGCCGATCGCGCAGCTGTTCGCGCACCTATTCTGTCGAGCTGGCTAAGCTTGTCAGGAGGTGACCTCCCAAGCCGATGACCCGGCGGCTCGAATTCTGTCGAGCACTCAAATCGAAATGCTCGCTGAACACGGCGAGGAGCACACAGCCGAGGTGGGCGAAAAGCTTTATGAGATCGGCGACGCGACCTACCCGTTCATCGCAATCGTCGAGGGTGAAGCCGCGATTCTGGACGGTGCCGGGAACGAGATCGTTCGCCATCGGGCCCCGGGTTTTCTCGGGGAGGTCAACCTTTTAAGCGGGCAGGCGGTGTTCGTAACCGCAGTCGTTACGTGGCCAATGCGCTACATCGCGCTCCCGCGCGAGAAGTTGCGGGCGCTGCTGTTCGATAACCCCTCGCTCTCGGACTTGATCCTAGGCGCCCTGGTTGAACGCCGCGAGCTGCTCCAAGCGCGCAGCGGCGTTGGTCCTGAGATAGTCGGTCCGCGCGACTCGCCCGACACGCGCCGGCTGCGTGAGTTCGCGCGAACCCAGCGGCTTCCGCACACCTGGATCGATCCCACCGAGACGACTGATGGCGTCGGCTCAACCACGGAGTTGCCATTGGTGCGGTTGCCTGGCGGGGTGGAGCTCATCAACCCGAGCAACGGCGAACTCTCACGGACACTCGGTATAGGTCTGGAGCTCGCGCCGCACGAGGAAGTCGACTTGCTGATCGTCGGCTGCGGTCCCGCGGGACTGGCTGCAGCCGTTTATGGCGCCTCGGAGGGATTGGACACGCTGATCGTGGAGAGCAGCGGCATTGGCGGCCAGGCGGGCACCTCACGCAGAATCGAGAATTACCTGGGTTTCCCCGCCGGGATCAGCGGCAGCGAATTGGTCAGCCGTGCCGCCACCCAGGCACGCAAGTTTGGTGCCCGTATGGCCTCGCCCTATCGCGCCCAGGAACTAAGGCCCGGCACCGTACGCCACCTCGTGAGGCTTGAGGACGGCAACGAGATAGCTGCCCGCGCGGTGTTGCTCGCCACCGGCGCCGAATACCGACGCCTTCCCGTCGCGGGACTCGAGGCGCACGAGGGACTGAGCGTGTTCTATGCGGCCGGACCAACGGAGGGCCAGCGCTGTACGGCCCAGCGTGTGGCGGTCGTCGGCGGCGGCAACTCGGCGGGCCAAGCTGCCGTTTGGCTGGCGCGCGGCGGCGCGCTCGTCACGCTCCTGCACCGCCGCGGCAACTTGGCGGAGACGATGTCGCAGTATCTCATCGACGAGCTCGATCGCTATGGCGTGGCTGTACGCGATCGCTCTGAAATCGTCGCTCTTGAAGGAGATCAGGGGCAACTGCACGCTGTCACCTTCGCCGATGGAGAGCAGCTGCCGTTCACCTTCTTGTTCCTGTTTCTCGGCGCCAAACCCTGCACCGATTGGCTCGGCGACGTACTCGCGCGTGACGCCGATGGCTTCATCCTGACAGGCAGCGACGCTGGCGGCGAGGGCCTGCTTGAGACCAGCGTGCCGGGCGTCTATGCAGCCGGCGACGTGCGAGCTGGCTCGATCAAGCGCTGCGCCACGGCCGTTGGCGAGGGCGCAACCGTGGTTCAGTTCGCGCACGAGCGCATGCATCGACTCGCGGATGCGCCGGGCATGGTTTCCTGACCCACCTTGCTGGTCGGGTATACCGCATCGGATAGGGAGGCGGCTAAAGCGAATCAGGAGCCGCAATCAGCCGGACCTACACACGGGTGGATGCGAGAGATGAATCAGGCTCCGCCCTTGATCGCTAAGCGCTTCAATCGAGGGCCTTCTGGTTCTCGAAGGCCCTGCCACAGCAGTTGAGATCTCCATCCGCCGGTCCACTTTGTTGGGGGCGATCGCTAGGTCGAAGGTCTCGAAGACCTCGCGGCAAGCGGCTTTCGCAGATCGGGGACGACCAGATCGAGATAGTCATCGGGATGGCGGCTGATGTAGGCGGCAATGAACGGGCACACCGGCACCACGCTGAGCCCGCGTGCCTTGACATCGTCAAGCGCCCCCCGAGCCAGATGGCTACCAAGTCCAGCACCCTCATATGCGGGATAAATCTCGGTGTGGGTGAAGGTGATCGAATCGTGGCCGAGCTGGTACTCAGCGAATCCGGCGACCTGTCCGTCTACCCGGATCTCATAGCGATTCTCGTCTCGATTGTCGCGTATCTCAACGCCCACCAACTGCAGAGGATAGGGTCCCCTGCCAGGCTAGGCGGACCGAGGCTCCGGCATGTCCGCGCTCGATAGGAGGACCGAGATGACGACAGTTGCCGAGTACGAAGCCGCTCAGGTCAAGAGCGCAAATGCGATGGGGAAAGCAACGGTCGCGTTCGTCCAAGGCCTGTGGTTGCCTCCCAGATGCTGGGATCGCTGGGGTTGATTACATGACCGAATCCAACCCGAGCGCCGCTCAGGGCCGCGAGCCGGTCCGCTTTCTCGTTTTTTCGGCCTCGATGAGGTCCGAATCGCTAAACGGACGCCTAGCGCGCCTTGCCGCGAACACGATCGAGGCCAATGGCGGGATCGTCGACTCCAGGCCGATGGCTGACTTCGAGACACCCGCCTACAACGCTGATGCTCAGGACGCAGACGGCTTTCCGTCCGGCGCCGACCAACTCCGTGAGTGCATCCAGACAAACGACGCCTTCGTGATCAGCTCACCCGAGTACAACGCGTCGATGCCCGGAGCACTGAAGAACTCGATCGACTGGGTTTCCCGCTTCAGTCCGCAACCATTTAACGAGAAGCACGGTCTGCTGCTGTCGGCTTCGCCGTCGATGGTAGGCGGCAACCGAGGACTATGGGGCCTGCGGGTTCCGTTCGAGCATCTAGGCGTGCGGGTTTACCCGGATATGTTCTCCCTCGCCCAGGCCCACCAGGCGTTCGACGCCGGCGAGCGCCTCGCCAATGACCAACTGCAGCAGCGTTTCGACGCCACGATTGTCGGCTTCATGGATTTGGTCGAGGCTTCCAAGCACTACCCCTGTGCGAAGACGCGCTGGGTCGAGTACCTCGGCGAGCGACCTGACCCGATGACAGACCGAGTCGAGTAGAGGCCCCTGAGGTCGGTGCTCGATACGGAGCCTACGAAAGCGGGTCAGGAGCCGCAGCCAGCTCGACTATTCGCGAGTGGCGGCAGAGAAGGTTGGGCCCAGTATCGGTCGTCGGTCCACGGCGAGCACGCCCGGGCAGGCCAGGCTCGGCAAAGCTGGATTGCGGTCCATTCTGATTGGTGAGAAGGTTGATCCCGGCGCCCATTATTCGGCTACGAATGACGATCAAACGAGGATGGTGAGCCAGATGAGCCCAGATCTGTTGAGCGCTGTCAGACTCGGAATGACCGAACTGCGAGTTTCCCCGATCGCCTTCGGGACCTGGCAGCTTGGCGGTGAGTGGGGTGCGTTCGATCGAGAGGAGGGGATCGCCGCGATTCGTCGCAGCCGAGAGCTCGGGGTCAACTTCTTCGACACCGCTCAGGGCTACGGCTTCGGCGCGTCCGAGCAGCTCGTTGGTCAGGCGCTGCGAGACGACCTCGACTACCGCCGCGATGAGGTCGTGATAGCAACCAAGGGCGGCCTGCGGATGACCGAGGAGGGCCTCGTCCGCGACTCGAGCCCAGCCTGGCTTCGCAGCGGGGTCGAGGACAGCCTAAAGGCGCTTGGGGTCGACCACATCGACCTCTACCAGGTGCACTGGCCCGACTCGGCCGTGTCCTTCAGTGAGACTGCGGCTTCGCTCCAAGAACTCGTGGACGAAGGCAAGATCCGCCACGCGGGGGTCTCGAACTTCGACGTCGTCCAAATAGAGGAGTTCTCCTGCACGCGGCCGGTGGAGACGGTGCAGTCTCCTTACCACCTTTTCCGGCGGGACATTGAGGCTGAGCTGCTCCCCCACATCCAGAGACAGGACATCGGGGTCCTCGTCTACGGACCACTCTCGCATGGGCTTCTTACCGGAACGATGGGGGCCGATGCCTCGTTCGCCGACGACGACTGGCGAAGCGCGAGTTCTGTGTTCCGCGGCAGTGACTTCCGCAGGAACCTAGAGGTCGTCGATGACCTGCAGCAATTCGCCGTCGACACACTTGGCTGCACGGTGGCACAGCTCGCTATCGCCTGGACGCTGGCGAATCCGATGGTGGACGTCGCCATCGTAGGCGCACGACACCCCGCTCATATCCAAGACAGCCTCGCGGCCGCTGAGCTGAGCCTGAGCGATGGCGACCTTGAGCAGATCGACCGGATCGTCGCGGGAGCGGTACCCGTCGGAGGGCCCTCGCCGGAGGCGATGCCGTCCGCTGAATAGCGATCTAGACCCAAAGCGCAAGAAGAGGAGCAAGAGATGGTCACGACCCAAAAACCATCCCCGACGATTGGCTTCGTCGGCCTCGGTCACATGGGCGGCAACATGGCCGCTCGCCTTCTAGCGGCGGGGTATGCGGTCTGCGGGGAGGCAAGAACCAAGCAGCGAGCGCAGCACCTCATAGGCGAAGGCCTGAAGTGGTGCGAGACGCCACGCGAACTTGCCGCGACCTCGGAGGTCGTCTTCACATCCATTCCCGACGATGCCGCCCTTGTGGATGTGGCAGCCGGGCCCGACGGGATCCTCGCCGGTCTCAAGCGCGGCAAGACTTGGGTGGACGTGAGCACAGTCAGCCCACGGGTCAGCCGCGAGGTAGCTGCGCGCGTGAGCGCGGTCGGAGCGCTCATGCTCGACGCGCCAGTCTCTGGAAGCGTTCCCCAGGTGCAATCCGGGACGCTGACGATCATGGTCGGCGGGGACGAGCGGGCCTACAACCGGGTGGAGCCGGTGCTCCGCGAGCTGGGGGTCCCGACGCGGGTCGGGGGAAACGGTCAGGGGCTGGTACTCAAGCTGGCGATCAACATCAGCCTCGCCGTGCAGATGTTGGCCTTCTCGGAGGGGCTTCTTCTTGCCGAGCGCGACGGGATCGACCCGCAGCTCGCCGCCGAGGTAATGGCCACCAGCCCGATCGGCTCGCCGATGCTGAAGGCGCGCGCAGCGCTGGTGCTCGACCTTCCAGAGGACGCCTGGTTCGATCTGAGTCTGATGCGAAAGGACATCCGCCTTGCGCTGGAGGCTGGCAGCGAGCTGGATGTTCCGTTGACCTCAGCCCGCGCTGCGAATGAGGCGTTGACCATGGCGAGCGAGCTTGGCTACGAGCATCGCGATATCGCGGCGCTGTTTCAGGCTCTCGCGCGGAACAAGCCAGGGGACCGTCGATGAGCCCTGAGGACACCTGCCTCGGGCGAGTGTTGTATAGCGTGGACGCTGTCAATGGCGAGTAGCGAGCCTATTGGGGAGGCACCGATGACCGCCGCAGCGAGCGCTGCGTCCAGTGACCGCCGTTGGGCGGTCCTGGCCCTGCTCGGTGTCGCGCAGCTGATGGTCGTACTCGATGCGACGATCGTGAACATCGCGCTGCCCTCGGCGCAGCAGTCGCTTGGCTTCTCCACCGATAGCCGGCAGTGGGTCGTCACCGCATACGCGCTGGCGTTCGGCAGCCTCTTGCTGCTGGGGGGAAAGCTTGGGGATTTGTTTGGGCGCAAGTGGACGTTCATCGCTGGGATGATCGGATTTGCGGTGGCTTCCGCGATCGGAGGGTTGGCGCAGTCCTTCGGGATGCTCGTCGGCGCGCGGGCGCTGCAGGGTGCCTTCGGTGCTCTGTTAGCACCCTCGGCGCTATCGCTGTTGACGGTGACGTTCGCCGGCTCGCCAGATCGGGCGAAAGCGTTTGGCATCTTCGGCGCGATCGCCGGTGGCGGAGCGTCAGTCGGCCTGATCCTCGGGGGGGTGCTGACGCAAACGCTGTCGTGGAGGTGGTGTTTGTACGTCAACCTGCTGATCGCGTTACCGACTGTCCTAGTCGGGCTGCGGCTCTTGCAAAATCATCCCCCTGAGGGACGTCCGCGCATCGACATCCCAGGTGTCCTGCTCGCCGGCGGGGGCCTCTTCGCCCTGGTCTTCGGTTTCTCCAGCGCCGAGACGCATTCGTGGACGACGCCGCTGACGGTCGTCTCACTCGCCGCCAGCGTGGTCCTGCTCGCCGCCTTCGTGGCAGTCGAGAGTCGCAAGACGGATCCCCTCCTTCCGCTGCACATCGTCCGGGACCGGGCCCGTGGCGGCTCATACCTATCGATCATGCTGGCGGGTGCCGGGATTTTCGCGCTCTTCCTCTTCCTGACCTACTACATGCAAGAGAATCTTGGTTTCTCTCCGATCAAGACAGGCCTGTCGTTCCTGCCGATGACCGCCGCGCTCGTCGTCACCTCAACAACAGTGCAAACCAAGCTGCTCTACCGCACTGGCGCAAAGCCACTCGTTGCCGCCGGGATGACGCTCGGATTGATCGCGATGCTCCTGCTAACCCGTCTCTCCCCCGGCGCCAGCTACGCAATCCACGTCCTGCCCGCACTGGTCATCACCGGTCTCGGCATGGGCTGCATTTTCGCACCGGCCTTCAGTACCGCCACACTCGGAATCGATAGCTCCGAGGCAGGCGTCGCCTCTGCGATGGTCAACACCTCCCAGCAGGTAGGCGGCTCAGTTGGCACCGCGCTGCTCAGCACAATCTTCGCCAGCGCGACCGCGACCTACGCTTCCAGCCACGCAGGGATGCCGGGAGTCGTTGATGCGGCATCAATCCACGGCTACACCACCGCATTCGCCTGGGCTGCTGGAATCTTCGCCCTTGGGCTGCTAGTCGCACTTTTCATTCTTCCGTCAAAAGGCAAGAGCAGCTCTCCGGCACCAATGAAGGTTGTGGATTACGGAACAACAACCACACTCAGATCGACGGTGCCAGCGACCGCCATCTTGGTCACCGGGCCCTGCTGTCACTTCGATGTGACGGTGCAGATTGAGCAGACCACGCTGCCAGACCGCGCCCAGGAAAACGGACCGACCGCGTCCCGCGGCGCCTCCGCAGTCGAATTCGGCGACCGCCCACCTCCAGCGCCCAGATAAGCGGGCGCCGCTCTCTCCGATCCGGCGACGAGGCGCGAATTGCCACACACTGCGCAGCGATCATTCAAACCGCCCGCAACGTTAACGGCGAGCATCGATTGGCGCTGGGGCGCCTGGGACCGGCGAGCCCTGGCGATCTTGTAAATCATGCCCTCCAGTTCCAGCGTTTCGGCTGCGGATTAGTCGCGAAGCCGACGGTTAACCAGCGTGATCAGGAACTATCAGCACCGGCCGTTGCGCGTGGGTCGAGAGTCCATGCGAGACGCTGCCGAGTAGGGTGCTGCGAATTGCGCCGCGTCCACGCTGACCGCAAACGATCAATCCAGCGTCGATTTCTTGAGCGATCTCGCCAATCGTCCCGACAACCGAGACGTCGGCCTTCGCAATTCGTGCCGAGGCGTTGTAGCCGCGCGTTCGCGCGCCGGCCGCACCCTCCTCGGCGATTCGTTTCGCCGAGGCGGCCTCTTGCTCGTCTATTTCGCCCTCGTTGGGTACGGCGGTCAGAAATGAGCCTGCTCGAACCAAGCTGACCACTGCGGGCATCCACACTGCAAGCACCACGGCATCGGCGGGGTGCGATACGAGTTCGGCAGCGGCCAGCAGCGCCAACTTCGAGCCTTCTGATCCGTCGTAGCAAAACAACACCGGCTTATTCATGGCATATCCTCACAGTGATCCTTCCAGCACACAATCTCCGTCCAGCGGCCGAGGTACATGAGCATGTGCTCAGCCTACAAGGCAACGAAGGAGACGCACGTGCAAGGGGCCTGAGGCTGCGGCTGGCATGTTGCCGCTGACACGGCGAGATGGTTCTGCCCAATACAACCCAACGACGTGCCAGTCCTGGTTAGACCGGGTCGAGTGGGGCAATCTCCTCAAGAATTCGAGGATGGTAGCGAGAGACGAATCGGGCCCCAACTATCTCGTCAAAGCCCGCTACGGGGCGAGATAGAGAGTGTGCACTGTCCTCGGCGAGCGAGTTCCTTCTCCCGCTTCATGTTTAACTATCTGGCCCTAGTCAGCCCACCAGTCGCGCTGGCCATCGACGTCTTCGCGCGGAGCCTCGCCGAGATTGGGCGCGCCGATGACAAGGATCTCGAGGCCCTCCGGCCCGGCCTCGTAGCCTCGCCACGTACCGGGCGGGACGCGCACCGCGTCCCATTCCTTGAGCTCGACGATTTCGTCGTCGAGCTTCATCCGCCCGTTCCCGTGAAGGACCACGTATACCTCCTCCTGCTTCTTGTGCGTGTGGCCATACGGAAAGCGATAGCCGGGCGGGACGCGCTGGTAGCTCAGGCCTGATTTCTCGAGCGCTAGCGCATCGGTCGCCATGCGGAACTCCAGGTCCGGTTCGCCGTCGAACTTGGACCCGAGATCCTCCAGATCCTCCTTGAGGTTCTTCAGAGTGAACGGCACAGCCCAAGTCTATGATCACCTGGCTAGCGGGCCTTCGAGTTGACCTTAGACGGGCGGGGGGCGTCAACACGCAGACTCACGACGGCTCCTGCGATACGAAGACCGCAACGCGGCGGAAGGTGCTGTGCTGTGGAGCGGTCGGACGCTCGCGCCGCTCCACAGGGTGCTCTGCGCTGCCATTGTCGTTGCGGCCAGCCTCAGTCGTACCGGGGCGGTTTGAGCGCCGCCACCTCGGAGTTGTCGCTCGTGATCTCATGCCGTCGCCTCCGGCTGGGCGGCTTTGGCGGAAACCACGCGGGGGCGCATGGCGGCGAGGACAGCGGTCAGGGAGAGGGCGATCAGGACTGCCGCGCCGGCGAGGACGGTCGGGACGCCTTCGACTAAAGCGTGGGCTCCGGCACCGCTGCTGGAGGCGGCGAAGACGGTGATTAGGGCACCTACGCCGAGCGTGCCGCCAAGCTGATGGGCGACGTTGATCAGGCCGGAGGCGGCGCCGGCGTCAGCGGCGGCGACTCCGGCCATGCCGGCGGTAGTCAGCGGGGTGAGCGCCGAACCCAGGCCGATCCCGAGTAGGACCAGGGGGACCGCCATCTGAGTTAGATAGTTTGCGCCGGGGGAGATCTGGCCCAGCCAGAGCATCCCGAGCAGCGCGATAGTGAGACCGGCGGCGAGAATCCGCACCTCGCCGACCCGCGATGCGATCCGCGGCACCACTCGCACCATCGCGAAGACCGAGAGGGTCATCGGCAGGAAGGCGCAGCCGGCCGCGAGAGCGCTGTATCCCTGCACGCCCTGCAGGTATTGGGTGAGAAAGAAGAAGGTTGAGTACATCGCCCCCACGACAAGGATGCGGGCGACGTACGCGCCGGTCCGCTCCCGGCTCGCGAACAGCCGCAGCGGCGTGATCGGCTGGTCGGCCCGCCGCTCGTTGGCCACGAAGAACGCCAGCAACGCTGAAGCCGCGGCGAACGAAGCGAGCGTCCAAATGTCTCCCCAGCCCTTTTCGGCGGCGCGGACCAAGCCGTAGACCAGAGCGAACATGCCGATAGTCGAGCTCAGCGCACCCGTGAGATCGAAGCGGCCGCGGCGGCGCGCCGTCTCGGGCAGGTAGCGCGGCGCCAGCCATATCAGCGCCGCCCCGAGCGGGACGTTGATGAAAAGACCACAGCGCCAAGAAACCCAGGAGGTCAGCATGCCGCCGAGCAGCAGGCCGACGCTGCCACCGGCCCCAGCGACGGCGCTGTACCAGGCGACCGCTCGGGTGCGCTCGTGCCCCTCGGCGAAGCTGACGGTTAGCAGGGCCAGGGTCGACGGGGCTGCGATTGCGGCGCCGACCCCCTGCAGGGCACGGGCGCCGAGTAGCCAGGCCGGGGATTGGGCGATTCCGCCTAGCATCGAGGCGAAGGTGAAGAGGGCGATCCCGGCCATGAAGACCTGGCGGCGGCCGAGGATGTCTCCAGCGCGGGCGCCGAGCAAAAGCAGGCCGCCGAAAGTCAGCGTGTAGGCGTTCTGAACCCAGGAGAGCCCGGTGGTCGAGAGACCGAGATCCCGGTGGATGCTCGGCAGAGCCGTGATCACCACCGAGATGTCGAGGACGATCATTAGGTAGCAGCCGAGGATGACCGCGAGGGTGAGGGCGGGATTGCCGTCGCTCTCGTAGTTAGGCTTGTTGCGCCTCGCCAGCGCATTGAGCAGAGCTTTGGGAGTCATGGGGTCCTTTTCTGACGTGGAATTGGTGATAAAGTGGAGGTGTCCTCCAGGTATTTCGGAGGATGCCTCCGCTTTTGACTTAAGCACTATACGGAGGGTGCCTCCGTTTTGCAAGTGATAGGAAGAAATTCGTGAACGCGAACGTCAGCGATGCCGTGACCTTGGCTCCTCGGCCGAGGCGCGCCGACGCCCGGCGCAACTACGAGAAGCTGATTGCGGCGGCGCGTGAGGAGTTCGCCGAGGAGGGGACCGGCGCAACTCTTGAGGACGTCGCTCGCCGAGCCGGGGTCGGGATCGGGACCCTATATCGTCACTTCCCCACCCGCCAGGACCTGCTCGAAGCGGTCTACCTCGACGAAGTGCAGGCGATCTGCGACTCCGCCGAGAAATACGTCGCCCAGCCGCCGCTGGAGGCGCTGACGGGGTGGTTGCACGAGTTCGTTGGCTTCGCCGCGACCAAGCGCGCCCTCGCGGAGGAGCTGTTCGCCTACGTCGACCGCGACTCGCCCGTCTTCACTTCCTGTGCCTCCGCGATTTATGGCGCCGGTGAGGGCCTATTGAAGCGGGCCCAGGAGGCAGGCGCCGTCCGTGCCGACGCCGACATCTCCGATGTCACGAAGATGGTCGGGGGAATCGCCGCGATCCGCACCGCCGACGCCGAGCAGATCGACCGAATCCTCGGGCTCGCGCTTGACGGACTGCGTGCAGCACCAGAGGACTAGGAGCGGGTGGGTGAGCAGGTCGGTACCTATGACCTGCAAAGGCTGGGCTCCCTGGAGATTTAGAGTTAGGCGAGGCCGTCGTCCAAAGCGAGGACTCAGGGGCGGATTGTTGCTCCGGGGCCGTCGACTAACTGCGTCAAGTCCGTCGCCACGCCCAGCGGCGACCCTATGATCTCTCCCTATGGATGACGCCGTTTCACGCTATCGATTGGCTTCTGAGACCAACAACATCGATGCGCTCATGGAAACGCTTTCTCCCGACGTGGAGGTAGCCTCGCCAATCTCGGGGCATATGGTATTTCGGGGAAAGCGGGACGTCCGGATTCTCCTGGGCGCCGTATATGGGAATTTGGACGGGCTGCGCTGGACCGACTTGATCGGTGGCGGCGAGCGCTGCGTTGTCTTGGGCGAGGCGCGCGTCGGAGGCATCAGATTGACCGACGCGATGGTCTTCGAGCTTGACCCCGAGGGGTCGATCATGCGGATCAGCCCGCATCTACGGCCATGGCTTGGGTTGACCTTCTTTGCGGTCAACCTGGCGCCGCGCGTTGCTCGGCATCCGGCGGTGATTCTGCGGGCGCTGGCCGGCAAACATTGATCCCGGTGGCGAGAGCCTCTGGTCCTGTTTTGTGGCGCTCCAGCTCAACCTCTAACGGCCAGCAAACCGTGAATGAGGCGCTCGGCGCTCCTGCTCGCGTCCGCCCGCTCGGCCGCTGGATCCTCGGCGGTCGCGATCATCACCCCAGCCTCTTTGAGCGCCGCCGCCAGCATTCGGGCCAGTGATGCGATCGGCGCGTCGTCAATTTCACCGCGCTGCTGTGCAGCCTTGAGACTCGCTTCGATCGGCGCCTGGGTGCCATCGAGGATCTGATCCCATCCGATCACCGCCGGCCCGTCAGCGGTGATTCGGTGAAACCTTGGGTCGGCGCATGCCTCCAGATATATCTCACAGTCAGAGATCAGTCTGGGTTCGGCACTAGCCTCTCGTGCCCTGAGAATTCTCATCCCGGTGCCCCGGACGAGCTCGTCATAGACGGCCTTGAACAGTCCCTGTTTGCTCTGGAAGTGGTGGTATAGGGCGCCGGTGCTGACCCCTGCTCGCCGAGCCAGCTCGGCTACAGATACCTCCGAATAGCCGCGCTCCGCGAAGAGCGTTAGGCCGACATCCATCAAGGTCTTGCGGGTAGCTTGACTTCGTTCGTCCTGGGTGGCCATTTGACATACGTAACTGAATTATGGAAGATGCATAATCCGTTACGTAACTACTCTAGAGGAGTCGATCGATGCCGTCCACTGCTGGTCCCGTAGAGGCTTTGCTCGAGCGCAATGCGCGCTTCGCAGAGCATGACCACGCGAAGCTTCCGTTTTTGCCACGGTTGGGCATGTGCGTGGTGACCTGTCCGGATTCGAGGGTTGACCCCTCCGCAGTGCTCGGCCTCGAGCTGGGTGACGCCGCGGTCGTCCGAGCGGCCGCTGGCCGGGTTTCACCGATCGTCTTGCAACAGTTGTTGTTCCTGCGCGCGGCCGGGGCCGCCAAGGGTCAGGGGGACGCCGGTTTGGAGTTGGTGCTGATGACCCACACCGACTGCGGGATCACCAGCCTTCAGGGACCCGAGCACCGCGACGGGCTGGCAGCCTTCCTCGGTTGCGAGTCCGACGAGCTGGACGGCAAGTCGGTCGGCGATCCGCGTGGTGCGGTACAGGTCGACATCGAATGGCTGGCGGCAAGCCCCTTGATCCCGGACTCCCTATCGGTGACCGGTCTCGTCTACGACGTGAATTCGGGCCGCGCCGAGCTGATCGAGCGCCGCTCCCCGCTCCGCCCCTAAGTGTGACGGTTGAATGGGACGCTCAGGACGCAAATATTGAGAACAGCGACAGCCGCCCGCTCTACTGTCCCGACGATGGCTGAAGTAGTGGTTGTCCGCGAAGGCGAGGGGCCGGAGGTTCTGTTCGTCCACGGCGGCGCGAGCCCGAGAGCCACTTGGGGGCAGTTGGATAGCTTGAAGGAGAGCTGGACTCTCGCTTTCGTTCACCGCCGCGGCTACCCACCAAGTCCCCCTGAGCCCGACGAACGCCATGACTTCGATATCGATGCGGTCGATCTGATCCCACTGCTTGACACGCGACCCCACGTCGTCGCGCACTCCTACGGAGTCTTGGGAGCATTGATCGCGGCAGCAACCCGGCCCGACAAGGTGCGTTCGCTGACGTTGATTGAGCCGCCCCTCTACCTTGTGCCGGACGATCCGGAGGTGGCTCATCTGAAGTTGATGGGCGATGAAGTGCTGACCCACGGTCTTGACACAGATCCCGCCACCCTACGGGAGTTCCTTCACCTTGCCGGTGCGCCTGGCGTGGATGATGGCCCGCTCCCAGATGATGTTGCCTTTGGCGTGCGCCGCGCCCACGGGGCGCGCCTCCCGGGCGAAGCGCATCCGAACCTGGCCGCCCTGCGCGGCATCCCCTCGCTCGTGGCCTCGGGCGGTCACGCGGCTGGACTGGAGCGGATCTGCGACGCGCTTGCGACCGAGCTGGAAGCAGAGCGCCTGCTCGCGCCTGGCGCCGGTCATTTCGTCGCCGCAGCGCCGGGCTTTGCGGAGCGCCTTGACCAGTTTCTCACTTCAGTTGACTGAGCATTCGAGTTCTGTGCGTTGCCCCGTACCTGAGCGTTTGGAGCCTGAAGGAGCCACTTCTGCTTTAGGAACGCGAGGTGTTGGCGACGGTTCCCACCGTGGTGTAGGTGGGTGGCGCGGGCCCATCCGCGTGGTGAATCCATCATGCATCTGGTGGACGCCGGCGTTGGGAGGCATACAACCACCCTGCCGGGAAAACCGGCATCAGGTCAAAGAGGCCAGGCGCTCATAGATGCAGGGTCGTCGGCTTTCGATCGAGTTCAACAACAAGCAGGAGCGAGTTTGCATTATCCCAGCGGGCCGGGACCTGGACGATTGGGCGCGCGCCCGACCGCAGCCGGCATTTGGACTCGTCCCATCCCGATCAAATCAATCTCTTGTCCCGGCACGCACGCGGCGATGTCGTTGTGCTCGCTATCCAGTCGCCGCCGTAAACTCGCCAGAGCTGGAAGGCCGATGATCGCGGGCACTACAAGGGCAAGGCCTCGATAGGCGAGAACGGCAACAGCAGCGTCGGTGGCATTAACGCCGTAGAGGACAAGCGAGCCGATCAGACCCAATTCGAGACCGCCGATGCCGCCCGGAAGCGGGATGAGGCCGCCAAGTTGCCCGATGATGTAGGCGAGCAGCAAAGCATCGATTGGCGGCAGGGGGTTGCCGAAGGCTGGGAAGCAGACGCCGAGCACCGCGACGTCGAACAGCATGTAGCCCACCGAGCCGCTGCCCATCATCGGCGAGCGAAGCAGCCCCACTGCCTCATCGACACCGTCACCAACCGCGCTCAAGGCGGCCCCGATCCTCGGATGCATCGAGCGCGACGCGAGCGCACGCGCCACGGTCCCCGCGGTTAGCGCCAGCGCGACCGCCCCGAGTCCGACGATGGCGGGCACGACCCCGAGGAGGAGATTCGATGGGCCCGAGAGCAGCCCGCATGCGAGTGCCAGACCCCCGAGGGCAAGGAAGACCACGTTGGCGAGGCTCGTCAGCAAGAAAAAGGCCACTGTCTTGCGGGCGATCTGGGCACTTGGCACACCACCCCGGCGCAGGATCCAGGCACCAAGGGCAAGGCCGCCGGCGCCGCCCACAGACAGCAGCGAATTTGCAGCCTGCTCGGAGAGACCTATCTCGGTGCTCGTTCGCCAGCTCATCCGTTTGCAGAACACAGCCCTAAAGACAAGGACGTATGAAGCGCAAGACAGCAGCTCCAAAACCGCGCCAAGCACGATCCAGGCCGGCTTCGCGCCGGCAAAATTCTGCCGGAGAGAGCTCAGCCCCGGGAGCAACAGAATCACGGTGATGACCGCAGCGATGATCGCGGTCAAGACGATCAGCGATCGCCTCTGGCGCGGTGCGGAGAGGTCCCGAGGAAGCGGCTCGGGGTCGAGCTTGAGGGTCTGGAGGTGGGAGCCGGTGACTGTCGGTCGCTGACTCATCGGTGTGAGCATGGCAAGTTGACGCCGCTTCGGAATCAGGTGTAATGCCAAGCGAAAACTTTGGACGGGCTCCTCGACCTTGTGAGCTCACACCCAGCTGCGGCGGCGAAGGGGTGGACAGGACGCGGGTCCTGCGACGATCGCATGGCAGGACCAAAATCTGTCAACCGGTCCACGGTGCCCTTGATGATCCGACCCCGAAGCCGCTCGAAGTCCCCCAACATTGCCCAGCCCTTGGAATCCATGGACCGGGGAAATCGAGGAAGCGCGATTGGGTGAACTCGGGATGTGGAACTGTGCGCTTTGCGTTGAGGGGGGTCTTGGGCTCGGCGTTAGCGGAGGTCGATGACACTGCGTATCCCGTCCTGGGACTCGATGAGCTCGAAGCCTCGGTTGACCTCCTGCAGGGTCAGTCGGTGGGAGATGAAGGGCTCAACGTCGATCTCGCCGCTCAGGTAGCGCTCAATCAGGACCGGAACCTGGTCGCGTCCCTTGACGCCGCCGAAAGAGGACCCGGCAACGCGTCGGCCGGTGATCAGGAGCCGCGGGACGATGTTCAGGGCCTCCCCTTTCCCAGCGACTCCGGCGATCGTGCAGAGTCCCCACCCCATGCGCGCAGATTCGACCGCTTGGCGCATCACTCCAACGTTGCCGGTCGCCTCGAAGGTGTAATCGGCGCCAAAGCCGCCCGTCATCTCGAGGATCTCCTCAACTGCGCCCTCGCCGCCGTCGATTAAGTCCGTCGCGCCCTGACCGGCGGCCAGCACAAGTCGATCGTGGGAGGGCTCGACACACAAGATGCGCTCGGCGCCCTGCAGCCGACAGCCGGCGACGGCCCCCAGGCCGACCATGCCCGCGCCGAACACGACGCAGGTGCTGCCCGGCTTTACGGCGGCGATGTTGATCGCGGACCCGAGTCCGGTCGAGAGCCCGCAGGCGAACAGGCAGGCATGCTCAAATGGCGCCTCGACGTCGATCTTTGCCAGGGCGATCTCCGGCATCACCGTGTACTCGGCGAACGCCGAGCAGCCCATGAAGTGGCGGATTCCTTCGCCTCCCCGCGAGATGCGGGTGCTGCCATCGGGGAGGAAGCCCTCGTTCTGCTGGTCGCGGATGCTGAGGCAGAGGTTGGTTCGCTCGTCGAGGCAGTGAACGCACTCCCCACACTGGGGCGAGAAGAGTGTGACGACGTGGTCGCCGGGGAGGAGCGAAGTGACGTCCGGGCCGACTCGCTCCACGATGCCGGCCCCCTCGTGGCCGAGCACCGTCGGCGCGTAGCCAGATGGATCGGCCCCGGAGGCTGTGTAGAGGTCGGTGTGGCAGACGCCGCAGGCGACCAGCCGCACGAGCGCCTCGCCTCTCCGGGGCTCCTCAAGATCGACCTCCTGGACGCTGAGTGGCTCGCCGAATTTCTCAAGCACGGCCGCATGCATTCTCATCTCCCTCTCCTTTCTCGGGGAGTGCTGATCGGGGACGAAGTTTCAGCGGAGATCGCGACGGTCGATTCACCGCGACGGCCGCTTGAAATCAATCGGTTTTGAAGCGGGCTGCCTCCTCGGAGCCGCCGGTGGCGTCCCCCTCGCTATAGGAATGGGCTCCGGCGCCTGCGAGCACTCCACCGTCGACGATCAGGTATTCCTCGCGGATCGGTTTGCCGTCGAACCAACTCTCGAGGATCTCGCGCGTTCCGGCCGCATAACGGGCCTGGGCCGAGAGGCTTGTGCCGGAGGTGTGGGGGGTCATGCCGTGATGGGGCATCGAGCGCCAGGGATGATCCTTGGGCGGGGGTTGAGGGAACCACACATCTCCTGCATAGCCCGCTAGCTGGCCGCTTTCGCATGCCCTCGCAACCGCGTCGCGGTCACAGATCTTGCCGCGGGCGGTGTTGATCAGATACGAACCCCGTTTCATCTGGTCGAGCAGAGCCGCGTTGAACAGATTCTCGGTCTCGGGATGCAGCGGTGCGTTGATCGTGACGACATCGCAGACCCTCACAAGCGACTCCACGGTGGGGTGGAATGTGACGCCCAGCTCTTGCTCGACCTCGACTGGCAGGCGATGCCGATCGGTGTAGTGAAGGCCGACCTCAAATGGCTTGAGCCTCCGCAGGACCGCCGAGCCGATGCGCCCGGCTGCGACCGTACCGACCTGCATACCCTCCAGATCATAGGAGCGCGAAACGCAATCGGCGATGTTCCATCCGCCGTTGACCACCCACTCGTAGGAGGGGATGTAGTTGCGTACGAGTCCGAGGATCATCATCACGACGTGCTCGGCCACGCTGATGCTGTTGGAATAGGTCACCTCGGCGACCGTAAGGCCATGCTCAATCGCCGCATGCAGGTCGACATGGTCTGAGCCGATGCCGGCCGTCAACGCCAGCTTCAGCTTGGGAGCCATGGCGATCCGCTCGGCGGTTAGGTAGGCGGGCCAGAAGGGTTGGGAGATCACGATCTCAGCCTCAGGGAGCTCCCGCTCAAAGACCGAGTCGGGGCCGTCCTTATCGGCGGTGACGATCATCCTGTGGCCGCGCTGCAGCAAGAACTCCCCCAGACCCAGCTCGCCCGAGACACTGCCGAGCAGCTCTCCGGGTTTAAAGCCGATTGTCTGGGGCGTGGGGGTGGCCTGACCATCGGGGTAGCGCTCGATCTTCGGCACCTCGTTTCGCGCGTAGGGCGGCGGGTAGCCATCAACCGGATCGTCGTAGAGAACACAGAGAACGTTCGCCATGGTCTGATCTACCCGGTCGGCCCAGTTTCGTGGATCGGAGCCAGAACCCGCTCGCTGGGGTCTTGGCACATTGACGGAGCCCGATCGCGGACCACCTCCAGCAACGCCGTCGCTAGGGAACTGCCCCCGAGCCTCCGGCTGTCGGCATTGCAGGTCACTCGCCCCCATCATCTGCGAGATGAGATGCTCGGTCAAGCTGCATCGGGGCAGCTCGGCGGGATTCGTGGCACCAAGGGAGCTAGTGAGTCTCGCGAGCTCGCCATTGGCACCCTGGTTCGAGAGCGGCGTTACCGTGAACCTTCACCCGGGTCCTCCTTGATTGGGCGCCGGAACCGCAATCGTCTTGGAGGGCCCGGATGGTTTTTCAGTTGCTCATAAGGTGTTTGGGCGGGACAGCTAGGTGCCTTAATCGAGCCAGCTGATCTGAGCTCTGGGTGCTCGGAAGGACCCCTTATCTCGGGTTTAGCCATATCAGGATGCGATCGTTGGCCACGTCAGGGCGCTCGACATGAAGAAAGTGCCCTGCGCCTTCGACGGTTTCTGTTTTCGAACCGGGCGAGAGGTGGCGCTCGGCGTCGCCGACAAGCGAAACATCAATACAGCCGTCGCGGTCTCCGTGTAGATAGAGGGTCGGCTGAGGAGGGGTGCGGAGGGTTGCGTCCTGCCCGGCCCAGTGCGCATTTTCCACACCACTCTCCTTGAGCCCAGGCTCCTCTGAGCGGTAATAGCCGATCGCAGCCGACAGATTCTCCGGCTCGCTCAGGCACTGTTTTGCATAGCTCAAGTCTTCGCTTGCGTCATACCCAGGACACCAGTCCGCCCAGAGTCGGTCAAGGAACGCCATTTCGTTCAAGGCGAGGACGGACTCGGCCAACTGGGTCTTCATGAAGAACAGGTAGAAGAAGCGCTTCAACTGGTCGTAGTCGCTGAACAGCCGCTGATCGAGGGCGAGGGGAGGGACGCCAATGGTCACCAGCCGGCTCCACTTCTCCGGCGCCACGGTTGCCGCGCCGTAGGCGGCCTCGGCCCCCCAGTCGCTGCCGATCAGAACCGCCCGCTCGTCGCCGTCGAGCGCCTCATGTAGGGCAACCGCGTCGGCTACGAGCGCGCCAAGCTCGTAGCAGCCGTCGGGCGCCAGTCCCGTCGGCGCATACCCACGCATGAAAGGCGCGACGGCGCGAAAGCCAATCTGGGCTAGCTCCGGCAGCAGATACCGCCAGGTGTGCGCCGAGTCTGGGAACCCGTGTAGGCACAGAGCCAGCGCCCCGCTTCCCACTTCGAGGATCTCGAACTCGACCCCATTGGCCTCAATGCGTCTCTGGCCCAGGTCTGCTGCCCTGTGCTGATCCGAGATCACGGAGCAAAGCTAGCTCAGTGCGGCTCTTTATCGGCGCGAGCTGTTTGAGTTCAGCATCGGCGCAGACCCGCCCGATCAGCGTGAGCTCAAGCACCGCGCTGAGGGGCGGGGCTCAAAGCGCCATTCGCTCGACGAACCGTACGCTCACCTCGTGACGCCGGAGGAGCTCTCAAACCTTGCGCACCTGCGACGCGCTCGCGATCTGATCGATCGCGAGTACGCGCGCCGGCTGGACGTCGCCGCGCTCGCCCGCGCTGCGCTGATGTCGACCGCACACTTCTCGCGCCAATTTTCTGCGAGCTACGGAGAGACGCCCTACGCCTACCTGATGACGCGGCGAATCGAGCGAGCGAAGGCGCTGCTTCGCCGCGGCGACCTCTCGATCACCGAGGTCTGCAATGCGGTTGGGTGTTCGTCGCTCGGCTCGTTCAGCGCGCGCTTCACCCAGCTCGCGGGCGAGACGCCGACGGCCTATCGGGCCCGTGACCACGGCGCGCTCGCCAGCCTGCCGGGCTGCATCGCCAGGGATCTCACCCGCCCGAGTCATAAGCCGAGCAGGATTGGAGAAACGCGCGGGGCGCTGGCTCCCTAACCTTGAGCGCATGAATCTGACTCTTTCAAAATGCTTCGTTTTGGTCGATGACCCCGACCTCGCGCTTTCCTTCTACCGCGACGAACTCGGCCTCGAACTCCGCAACGATGTCGCCCGTGAGAATTTCCGCTGGATCACCGTCGGCGCCTCCGCCCAGCCCGACGTCGCGATCGTCATCACCAACTACCTAAACGGCAGCCCCGCCGACGCCGACGCGCTCGCGGCGCTCGTCGCCAAGGGCGCCCTCAACGGCGTCCACTTCCACAGCGACGATCTCGACGCAACCTTCGAGAAATTGCGAGCCTCGGGCGCTGAGATCGTGCAGGAGCCGACCGAGCAGCCTTGGGGCACGCGTGACTGTGCCGTACGCGATCCCTCCGGAAACCTGGTGCGGATCGACCAGCCGCCCGCCGCGTAGACTGATCAGAATCGAGCCAGGCGCGGCGGAGGGAGGCCCGGGAGGGGGACTCGGCCAGCCCACCGAAACACGATAAGCAGGCCACGGGGGCCGATAGCCGATCGCCTCCAATGTGCGTTGCCGACGGCCGCGACCCCTGACGGCTGGCGTCGCCACCACCTTCGAGGGGAAGCGGTTCAAACAGCGGGTTTGGATATCGCCTCGCCGCCCCGAGATGTGAGGCGCTCCCGACGCCACTGACCGGGGCCGGGGTCCTAATAGGCGCCAGCGAGGCGCGGATCGGGTTGAGGGTCGGCGCACGAATCGCGCGAAGCTCGACGTCGGGATAGCTCCGCTGGCGGTGCTCGGAGACACGCCTGCGGAGAACTACGACGGTATTCGAGCCTTCCTCTTTGCAAGAAAGAGGCCGTCGCGGTAGAACTCGAGCGAGCGGTCGAGATCGCCCACGGCAAGCGTGATCACGTCGATGTGGGGATCCATCTGCTTCCTCTCCGGTGTCCACCGAGACTTCCCACGGGCGGCTGTCTAACCTCTGGACCAGCCATGAGGAGAGGATGACATGTCGGCGACCAAAGATGTGCAAACGTGTGCCAGAGCCAGGCTAGCTGTGGATCGGGCCGACGCGGAGCTGATCGCTGGGTTCGATTTCAAGCCGGTCCGCGGCCGCGGCGAGGCGGTTCAGGCGACCCAGGGGGCTGCCAAGATCGGTGGCGCGCACTTTTGAGCCGCCGAGATGCTCAGCATCGCTTGAGGGAAAGTCGCGGAGGTGTCCTTCAGATGGAACCTGGAATGAGCCGGTGGGCAGGCTGATCTACTCGACCATCACGTCTCTCGACGGCTATGTTGAGGACGCAGACGGCAACTTCGACTGGGCCAGGCCCGACGATGAGCTGTTCGCTTTCATCAACGACCTCGAGCGGCCGATCGGCACCTACCTTTACGGTCGCCGGATGTACGAAACCATGGTCTTCTGGGAGACCGCAGCCGCTGCTCCCGGGCAGGCCGCTGTGGTGCGGGACTTTGCCGAGATCTGGCGAGGCGCTCAGAAGGTCGTTTACTCGCGGAGGTTGGGGCGGACATCGAGCGCCAAGACGCGACTTGAACGGGCGTTCGAGCCTTCTGCGGTCCGTCGAATGAAGGAGGAGATGAACAGCGACATCACGATCGGGGGCGCCGAGCTGGCCGGCGAGGCGATTCGCGCCGGCCTCCTCGACGAGTGCCAAGTGTTTCTCGTCCCGGTCCTCGTGAGGGCCGGCAAGCGTGCCTTCTCCGGCGGTGTTAATAGGCGACTTCAGCTGCTGGACCAGCGGCGTTTCGGCAACGGCGTCGTTTACTTGCGGTACCGATTTAGCGAAGGTGACATTGCTCCTGCCTCCGTAACCTAGACTCGCGCCGATGTCGTTGCATCTCTTCGCGGGTCTGCGCGTTCGAGATTTTCAGGCGGCCCTTCCTTGGTACCGGCGCTTGCTCGGAGAGCCGACGTTCTTCCCCCACGCCACCGAGGCGGTGTGGACGCTAGCCGAGGAGCGGTCGGTCTACATAGTCGAGCACGCCAACGGCGCAGGCAATTCCGTGGTGACGATTCTCGTCGGGGATCTGGATTCGCATCTGGCCGCGATCGCTAGCCGTGGGCTCGAGCCCGACGAGCAGCTGAGGTACTCCAACGGCGTTCGCAAGGCGCTCTACCGCGACCCGGACGGCAACGAGCTCGGATTCGGCGGGGCGCCGCTCGACCTCGGTTCATAGCCGCTACAACGCTGCTCTCTCGAAACAATGGGGCGAACCTGTGGGGCGGTCGATCGGTTCGTTCTTTGACCAATCTGGATCGCTTCACCTTGGCGATCCATTGCTCGCCGGAGGGCCACCGTTGCGCCGATTCTAGGAGTGAGTGATTGGGTGTACCATGTGGCTGGCACAGTTCAACCGCCAGCGAGGAGAGCCCGTTGATGTTCGACTCCGATCGCACTCTGCCCGAGCGCTACCAATACCGAGACCAAATCCGAGCTTTGGTGGCCTTGTGGGTCTTCTTCGCCATGCTCTTGGCGGCCCTCTCGCTTTGGACCGCGATCCCCCTGAGCTGGATCTACATCGGCTCGAAGGTCTCCCACACCCAGTTCCCAAGCGGTGGCCCCTACCTGGTGGTCGCGGTGGGAATACTCGCCTCGGTGGTGATCGTCGCCTGGTTGATCGGGCGGCTGAACGGCCTCTACGTGAGGATCACCGGCACCAACCGCCTCTCCCCGATGCGCCCCAGCTGGTTAAAGAGCATGCGCGACACGACCCCCAACAGCGGCACCACCACCGTGGTCGAGGCGGTGCTGATGGGATCGGTCTTGCTGGCGGCGCTGGCGCTGACGGTCTGGTTCTTCCTCTTGGCCGGATCGCCACTGCCCAGCTCTGGTCCATAATCGGCGCCCGCGATCGCCGCCCTGGCGCTGTGATCAACGAATCTCCAGATCTTGGGCAGTTTGGAGTTCGCTTCGCCAGCGCCGATCGGTTGTGAAGCGAAGTCGACCCGGCCTTGGATCCAGCGTCGAGGCGCTCGGCCATCTGGAGCCGTGAGGAAATTCCGGGAGGCACGCCGCTGGCCTCGGAGCTGCTTCAACGAGTCTAATCTGCGGCGAATGAAGGCACTTGTACAGCGGGTCAGCCAGGCGGCTGTCGACGTCGATGGAGAGCGGGTCGCCCAGATTGGCCCGGGCCTCCTCGTCTTGCTCGGCGTCGGGGTGGGCGACGCTGAGCCGCAGGTTGACCGCCTCGCCGGCAAGGTTCGCGCCCTGCGGATCTTCGATGATGCCGAGGGTCGCATGAACGAACCGCTGGGCGAGCGCGAAGTGCTGTGCGTCAGCCAGTTCACTCTCTACGGCGACGCCCGCAAGGGCAATCGGCCCAGCTATAAGGACGCGGCGCCGGCCGAGCAGGCCGAGCCCCTCTATGAGCGCTTCTGCGAGGGCCTCGGTGCCCAACGGGGCGTCTTCGGTGCCTGCATGGGCGTGGCGCTCGTTAACGACGGACCGGTCACGCTGATGCTTGAGTCCTGAGCGCCGATTAAGTAAGTCCGGATGGTTGAGGCGGGCCGGGTCGGATCGACGATTAAGGAGATTCGATTTGCCTGGTCTGGAGGGCATTGGCGCTTCTGGGAAGGGTCCTCGTTCCCACTCGAAAGACGTCGGTGTCTCGGTCAAATAAGCTGGGCCGGAGATGGGACTCCTCGACAAGCTGAAAGAGAAGGGCCGCGGCATTGTGACCGTCGCTAAGCCCGAGGACGGGGTTGTGCCGCAGAGCGCTGAGGAGGTACGGGGGCGAGTCTTGGCGATCTCGGGGAAGGGGATCGAGACCGCAGAAGACGACGGTGAGTTTGTCGTCTCGTGGTCGGCCAAGGTGGCCAGCGCCGGGGCAGGAGGCGGAGAGTATGAATACCTCTACCGGGCGATCCGGCTCGCGCCTGATGATGGCGCGCGCACCGTGACGGGACTCTGTTTCAAAACCACCACTGATGCCGAGCTTGGCAGCGACGGCATCTCCGCGTCGAAAAGCTGGGAAAAGGGCCAGCACATCGGCTCAGAGTCCGTGCACGTCGTTGCCTGGCTTGGTCCGCACCAGACCGAGGGTGGGGCCGATGAGGGTGGCTATAAGTTCTCATGGTCAGACTTACGCGACCCGGTTATTGACGCCGTCACCGGCGCTGGCTGGACGTACAAGCCGAAGAAGTTCTAGCGGCCCCGGAATCCACCTCGTTCGCGAGGGCCTGATCGCCGTCGGCTGTACTGAATTCGAGAGCTTCCCCCGGTTTCCCGCAGCTCGCTAGCCTGGCGCGAGCGGCTCCACCTCCATCCTTATTATCAGGCCGTCCTGCAGCCAGAAGCGATGCCTCAGCCTTGAGTCGCTGAGCAGCTGATCGGTCTGGAGGTCGCGAACGACCTGTCGCACATCGACACCGACGCTGCCGCCGGACTGCTCTAAGAACCGCTCCGGCTCGACCCGGCTGGAGATCGCATCGAATTGGCGTCGCCAGTAGTCGAGAACCGCGTTCCTGCCGATCACCCGGCCACCCTCCCAGGCGTTGGGCCAGTCGACCGCGGGGTGCATCAACTCGATTGCAGCTTCAAGGTCGCCGCAATTGAAGGAGGCATACGCCGCACGCAGGATCGGTTCGGCTACGGCCACCTTCAAACTTAGGCGCACCTCCCCTCGGCCCGAGATCCGTCGGCTGACTCCCAAAGCCAACCCTTCATGCCGCGGATTCCGTCGATGTCGGCGGTGGCGACATCAGCAGCCGGTAGGTGAAAACTTGCTCGAAGCCCATCGCCGAGTACAGGCTCTCACCCATCGGGGAGGCCTGCAGGGAGGCAAACTCAGCCCCGAAATCGAATCCGGCGTTGATTGCAGCGGAAGTGACCGTCCACCCCAGGCCCCTGCCGCGCGCCTCCTCCACGCTCCCGACCCAGTAGATGCCGGCGACTCCGTGGCTGACGATCGTCATCGCGATGCTGAGTGGCCGCCCATCCTTGTAGGCGAGGAACGCCGCGACGTTGTCGGCGAGCAGGCCGGCGTGATTCGTGTAAGAGCCGAAGGTCTCTGCGGGAAAGCCGA
This sequence comes from uncultured Solirubrobacterales bacterium, assembly GCA_963745305.1. Classification (GTDB taxonomy): domain Bacteria; phylum Actinomycetota; class Thermoleophilia; order Solirubrobacterales; family 70-9; genus CAVUWL01. The sequence continues at coordinate 568,452 of CAVUWL010000016.1, read as the reverse complement.
GGCTGGAGTAGGCGAGGGCCGCGACCCGCCAGAAGTCGGTCGCCTCGGCGGCTGAGCTGACCCTGCGCAGTTCGATATCCCCGGGGAGGGATTGCGCTTGCGCAGGGCGACCGAGGACCATCTCGGGCATCTCGTGTACCGGTTGGAGTCCCCCATTCTCAGCCGCGGCGAAAAGGTCACGGTCCTGGTCTAGGCCGGCTCGAGCCCAAACGCTGAAACCGCGCCCTCGCTCGCTGAAGAAGGCCCGCGCCCGGGTCAAGAACTCGGCGGGGTCGACCTCGTCAATTGTCCGAAAGGCCGCGTTGGAGATCACCGGATGGGGAGGTGCGCCAGCACCCAGTAGCCAGCCGCTCCCGATCTCCACGACCGCACTGGGGTCGAGCTCGAAGAGCTGATGGGAGCTCCACGCCAGGTTTAGGTGGATGTCCTTGGCGGGGAAGCGCTCCACCACCGGCGCACTCTATCCCGCCATCGAGCCCTGCGGCGGGGTGCTTCAAAAGCTTGCAGAAAAGCCGACCCTAGACTGGGGCCAATTTCAACTTTTCGGAGGGTCGACCAAATTGAAAATAATCCCAGCGATTGGCACTTCACGGCAGAGCTCAGTCGATCGCGGTCTGGGGCCAACTGAGCGTCAGGGCTTGGGCAGCAGAGGGTGAGCTTGACTGAGCGGTGTGCTTGAATCGTCCTACCAGAGAAAGGAGGTGGTCCTACTTTGATTCACATGCTTGAGGGGACACTGGAGGTGCAGGGCCGCTAGGCGCCGCACTGTGTCGGCCGCCCGGCGGAATCCAACCCGGGCACCGGCGAGCAAAGGGAGGCCGGGCGTTGTCCCACCCTGCCGCGGTTCCCGCGCTCGTTCCAATGCACCTGTCAAGGGCCGTCCACGGGCGGCCCTTGTCATCGGCCAGGCACCTTCAGGCTACTTGCCGGGCCTTGGGTGCCTGAGTACACCTATGCGTGCTCCAGGACCACCCTGGCCAAGCTCTGCCGGGCGCTCGAAGGCGTCGTCAAGCACGCAGCTTTCGGAGATCGCCGGGCGATACGCGGGGAGGCGCCTCTAAGCGGCATCGAAGCTAATCGCGGCTAGGCTCTCCCGGCAGTGCGACGCGACCTCAAGATCCGCGGTTACATCGTCGCTCAGTTCCCCAACCCGCCGCTTTGGATTGCGCTCGGGGCGATCCTGGCAGCCCGGTTCACCAACCAGGCCAGCGCCGTCAACGAGGTCGCGCGCGGGGTTTTCTACGTCGCGCTGACGATCTGGGCCTACGAGGAGGCCGCGGGCGGCGTCAACGGCTTCCGCAGGGCGCTCGGCTCTGCGGCTCTAGTGCTGATCGTGGTCGCCCTTGCGCGGGCGATCCGCTAGCGCACAAGGCCGCGGAATCTCAACGCCGCGGGAGGGCAAAGGCGGGTTCCCTCCTCAGCCTTTTGCACCGACCGGCGACCTGCGCGAGTCCCCTCCCGGAGGTGTTTCGAAAGACGCGGACCCCGGCCCAGCTCGACAACCTCCCCGACCGTTCTCTGACTAGGAAACCTGGCCCGCCGGGTCGACGGCATCGGCCAGGAGCTCGACGGAGTGAACCCGGTCTGCCACCGAGGGGGCGTAATGGACGACGATCAGCTCATCGGCACCGCTCAGACGCTGGAAGTTGTCGAGGTAGGAAGCAACCGCATTTGGCGTCCCCACCGCGGTATAGGTCAGCATCTCCTTCACAGCGGCGCCCTGCGGTGAGCCCAGGATGGCCTCGACCTCCTGGTCGGTGAGGCGTTGGTCGCCGCGACCAAAGAGGTTTCTGGTTCGGGCGCGGCGGGTTGCTTCGAGCTGTCCGTCGGCGGCGTCCGCCGTGTCTGCGGCGATCACGCCGACCCCGGCGATCAGGTATGGCCGATCGAGTTGAGGGGAGGGCTTAAATCGCTCCCGGTAGATCGAGGCGGCATCGTGAAGCGCTCGAGGAGCAAAATGAGAGGCGAATGCGTAGGGCAGACCAAGCTGGGCGGCAAGCTCGGCGCCGAACAGCGAGGACCCGAGAATGTAAAGGGGGACGCGCGTGCCCTGACCGGGAATTGCCCTGACGCCCAGCGCCGGGCTCCCGTCGCCGAGCAGCCCGGCCAACTCGACCACGTCTTGGGGGAAGCGTTCGGAGGCACGGGGATCGCGCCGCAGCGCGAGCGTCGTCGCTTGGTCGCCACCGGGGGCGCGGCCGAGTCCCAAATCGATGCGGCCCGGGTGCAGGGTCTCAAGGGTTCCGAACTGCTCGGCGATCACAAGCGGGGAGTGATTGGGAAGCATCACGCCCCCAGCACCGAGGCGGATCGTCGAGGTGTGAGCGCCGACGTGGGCGATCAGAACAGCCGTGGCCGAGGAGGCGATAGAGGCGATGTTGTGGTGCTCGGCATACCAAACTCGCTTATAACCGGCCTGCTCGGCGCTCTGGGCGAGAAGAACACTGCCCGCGAGGCTCTCGGCGATCGACTCGCGCTCGCCCACCGCAGCCAGATCAAGGATCGAGATCGGAATCGAAGTCATCGCAGCGGTCTCAACCAGACCGAGTCCGCCGAGCAGATGGATTCGACGCTGGTGTCGATCGCGGGCCACATCAATACGACCCGCCCCCGCGCTTTCTACTCGACGGGTTCCAGTTGGGGACTGGTCGTATCTGTTTGACCGCGCCGTGCCTCCATGGCCATCAGGAGGCGCTGGAATGAAGCGGCCAGCGCGGCAGCGTCGGCGGGGTCGAGGGCATCGAGGAAGTCCCTTTGAACAGCTGCCCTTAGGGTCATTTGGGCTTGTCTAGCCGCGCTCAGACCGAGACCTGTGAGCTGGGCGTTCACGGCCCGCCCGTCGTTGGGACATTGCACACGTTTCACCAGTTCGCGCCGCTCGAGGATGTCAATAATGCGCGAGACCCTGCTCAGGCTTAGGCCCATTGCAGCAGCGAGGTCAGAGAGACGTTGGACGTGGTTCTCGGCCGCGGCGAGTCTCCCAAGCAGTCCCACCATGCTGAGGCTCAGTCCGTGGTGTGCCTCGAGCTCGTGATTATGGTCCAGCTTCAGACACGCTGATAGCGCCAAGAAGCCACTCCAAGCAGCACGCTGATCGGGGGTCCATGCACCGTCGATGACGTCGCCCATCAGATAAATAACCCGTCGCGCGGCCTCATGACTTGTGGTGTTGCCCTCCATCATCACGGTGCGGCTCGAGGATTCGTGGTCGCGGGGGTAAGGCCCGACGGCACAATTACTAGACGCCGTCGGGCCATCGGGACGCTAGTCCTGCCTGACTGCGGAGACATCCAAAGCGAGCTTGACATTGTCGGAGACTACGAGGTTTCCGCTGCCAAGAGCCGCGTTGAACTTCATCTCATAGTCCTTGCGTGAGAGCTCTCCGGTGATCTCAAGGCCGACCCGAGTGTTGCCTTGCGGGTCCACGTCGGAGCCCGTTACCTCAGCGTCGAGCGTGATCTCGTTGGTAACCCCGTGGATCGTCAGATCGCCGGTAATCTGGAAGCGATCATCGCCAGCCTGCTCGATCCTCGAGGATTGGAAGGTGAGCTCGGGGTACTTGGCGGCGTCAAAAAAGTCAGGCGAGCGGAGGTGCTCGTCGCGCTGGGGCTCCTTGGTGTCTACGGAAGCGCTCTTCACCGTGCCACCGATTTTCAGGGATCCGTCCTCGGCCACCACAAGGCTGCCGTCGAACTCGCCGAAGCGCCCCCGGACGGTAGAGACGCCCATGTGCTTGACGCTGAAGCCGATGTTTGAATGGACAGGATCAGGTTTCCAGGTTCCGGTCGGGATGAGGCTTGCCAGGCTCACAGTTGCGTTCATGACGGACTCCCTTTTCAGTTGCTTGCTATAACAAACTTGCTGTAGCAAACATATCAGATCCGCCAGGGTTGCTCGAATCGGCGACAGAGCCGCGGGCCAACCGCAAAAGTCTTGGGCGCCCTGGGGCAGCGATTCATGCTCCGGGATTGCTGGCGCGTTGCGTCGCGGACCGGCTCAGCGGGCGGTAGGCGGTATCTGGGGCGAATCGCTCGATAATCCGCCAGCCGCAACCCGCGGAAAATGGGGCCGTATCGACCGCGACGGCACCCGCCAATTGCATGATCTAGCTTGGCGTCGGGTGCTGTCTCTTCATCGTTTGAGTGGCACGCGTTTGAGTTGTGGGATGGCTTCCCAGCCCCGAGGGGTGGTTCAGCAACCCGCCCTTCAAGTGGCCCGGACGAAGATCGAGCCGGCCCTATGTGAGCGAAGGCGAACCGGGGTTCGACAACAATCCCTCAGCGCCGCGGCTGCGGCGAAAGTTCGCCGCCGCCAGTCAGGCAGCCACCGCGATGGGGGCTGCACTTTTCGCCGGTCCAGAGGCGTTTGGACGCAATTGGGCCACGGAGGCCCGTCACTCCGATCGCGCGGACGCGAAAGTCGTAGATGCGAAATTTCGAATTGTCCTTCTCTACCCAGAAGCGCTCGGGGGAGTGGCAGGTGCGAAATCCGCGGTCGATCTTGCATTCGTAGCGGCGGACTGAACCGTTGGCGCGAAAGCGGACCTGGACGTGGACCTTCTTCGGTACGCGCGGCAGTTGGCGACGGGGGAAACTCGGTTCGGGTGTGAGAAATTTGAGTTTGCCAATCGTGACCTTGGGGCGCTTGGGGCCGTGAGGCCGTCGCCTGCTTTCAGCGGTGGTGTTCTTAGTAGATGTCAACGGTGCGGCAAAGGGGTTCGTGCTGGTGTAAATCTGGCCACCGCTGCCAACGACAACGCAGAAGGATTCCGAGAGACAGGACGCGCCGAAGAGGCCGTTGGGGTGTTCGGGGTCAAATTCTTCTGTTTCGGGCGAGAAGGGGGCCACCACCGTGGAGGTCCAGGCTGGGGCTCCGCCGCTCGGATCGGTCGACGTGGAGACGTGGCCATTGGTATCGACGGCGATGCAGGCAGAGCTGGATGGGCACGAGGTGCCGGTGACCAGGACGCTGCCGCCGCCGTTCCTCTGTCGCCAGCTCGACGCCTGTAGCGGGCTGGTCGAGGTGAGCAGATTGCCTTCGTTGTTCCCGCTCAGGCAGAGCCCAGAAGTGCAGGAGATCGTCTGCAGGCTCCCCGAGCCCCCGGGCGAACCGAGGTTGGTCCAAGCGGAGGCGCCTCCAGTGGGGTCGGTCGAGGCAAGGAGTTCTCCGTTGGCGCCGGCGGCGACGCAGAGGTTCGCCGAGCTGCATGAGATCGCCCGCAGATCGAACGATTCGCCGAGGTTGGTCAGGTGCCAGGCTTCGGGGCCGCCGGTTGGGTCCGTGGAGGTGAACACCTTCCCCCTGTTCACCCTTCGACCGGAGACGGCAACGCAGAGGGAGGCGGTGGGGCAAGAGACTCCGTAGAGATGGGTGTTGCCGCCTTCGATCGGGACTTCTGTGACGTTCCAGCTCGAAGCCGGCCCGGTTGGGTCGGTCGTCGAGTAAATCTGCCCCAGGGTCGTCACCGCGACGCAGAGGTGGGTCGTCGGACAAGACACCCCCTGGATCTGGCGATTTGAGATCACCGGACCGGAAGGGATTTCGAAGTGTCCTTCGCCGCCGGGAGGGCTTTTGTAGAAGCCTTCTCCGGCGTAGATGACCTTCCACGCTCCTGGGCCGCCGGTGGGGTTGGTGGAGGACGCGATCACGTTCTGGGAGCCGGTGGCGACGCAAAGCGACTCGGACGGGCAGGAGACGTTGAGAAGGAAGAGCTTGGCGGCGAGGCCTGGCAGCTTCGACATGGTCCAATCGGCACCGCCCGTGGAGGCCGCATCCGCAGATCTAGCCAATCCTCCCAGCATTACCGCGCACACAGCGATCGCCGCGATCTGCCTGCCGAACCTGCTCATGGCCCCTCCGTTCGCTCTAGCCGAGCCCCTTCCCGGCTTTGCGAATTTTAACAGCGACCCTGATCGAGCCGGTCGGACTGGGTCAGCTCGGGCGCTGGCGTTACCGCCGTCGTCCCTGTCAATTCGGAGGCCTGCAGGGAAGTGGCACCTGCCGCTCGCTCCTCGGTCAGGCAAGCTCCCCGCGAAGCGGAAGGACCTTTCGGCGATCTATTGAGTGAGTCGAACCGGAAACGATTTCAGCTGGTTGAGGAAGGCCGACTCGACGAAGACCGGCTCGCCCGCCTGTTCCATCTTCGGATAGCGCACCAGTGTCTCCTCGAGCAGGATCTTTAGCTCGAGGCGTGCGAGGGCGGTGCCGAGGCAGAAGTGGCGGCCGCCAGCGCCGAAGGCTTGGTGGTCGGGGTTTCGCAGGACGTCGAAGCGATCCGGATCCTGGTAGCGCGTCTCGTCGCGGTTGGAGGAGGCGTACCACATCACAACCTTCTCGCCCTCCCTGATCTCCTGCCCGTTGAGGACCGTGTCCCTGGTTGCCGTACGGCGGAAGTGGGCGAAGGCGGGGAACATTCGCAGCGACTCCTCAACCGCGCCTGGGATCAGCGAGGGGTCCTCGAGCAGCAATTGGCGCTGGTCTGCGTGTTCGATCAGGGCCCGCATGCTGCTGCAGTAGGTGGCCTTGGTGCTGTCGTTACCGGCGGCAACAAGGAGAAAGAATCCCATCACGATCTCATGGTCCTCGAGCTTTTCCCCGTCGATCTCGGCGTGCACGAGGACGCTGGTCAAATCATCGGTTGGGTTCTCGCGCCGCTGGGCGATCAGCGTGTTACAGCGGGCGAAGACCTGCTCGATCGCCTTTTGGATCGTCTCTTCCACGTTGCCAACCGATGGGCTGTAGTCGGGGTCGCTGGCTGCAAGCGCCGTGTTCATCAGCTCCGCCCAGGCCCGGTCGTCCTCCTCCGGAATGCCCATGAAGCTGCCGATCACACGCGATACGGCGGGCTGGGCGACGTCGGTGACCAAGTCGCAGCTCTCGCGGCCCTCAAGGCGGTCGAGCACGCCGACGACGATCTCGCGGATCGCCTCCTCGTGGGCGGCAATCCGCTTTGGCGTGAAGCCCGCCTGGAAGAGAGCCTTGAGTCGGTCGTGTTTGGGCGGATCCATGCCGATGAACATCGCCCGCGCGAGCTCGATCGGGAACACCTCGTCGATCGCAACGACCCCTCCCAATTCAGAGGAGTAGGTCTGCCAGTCGCGGCTTACGGCATGGACGTCGTCAGCCGCAGTCACCGACCAGAAGCCCTTGGCTGCCGGGAGTTCGGTGACCTGCGAGGTCCAGTGGACGGGGCACTCCCGGCGCATCCGCTTGAAAAGCTCCAACGGGGGTCCGTTGACCCAGTGATCGCGCTCCAAAAGGAGCGCGTCTTTGACGTCGCCCGCTCCGTCCGCGATCTCGGTCTGGCTCGACACGCTCGTCATGCTACTGGCCGGCTGGCCAGTCGTGGTTTGCGGGCAGAATGACGCCCAGACGCGGCCTTGCAAAGCTCCTGCCAACGAAAATGGCCGGAGTGGTCCTAAGGGTTGAGCGGGGGAGCGGCAGCGGCCTGCTCGGATGGTCCCCCAACATATCCCCAGCCGATGCCAGCGATCGCGGAATGATCGCTGCCAAAAAGGGGCGGTAGTTTGTTTGAGAAGTGGGCTGGCCGCGGTCTGCTGCCCCCGCATCTCAACTTCGCGATGCCGAGCTATAGGAGTTCGAATACGACGTGTACGGTGGCGGTTACCGCGGAGGTTCCGGGACTGACCGGCGGTTCGGGGGAAATGCAGGCTGAACCGCTGGCCTTTGTAGGCGGCGAGGCACCGCTGCACCCGGGGCTCGCCTTTCCAGGGGAAACCGGGGGCGTGCTGACCGCGCCCCCTTCTTCGATGCTGATGACTGGACCCAGTGAGGCGCCGGCCTCGGTGGCCAAGGCTGCGGCCTTCGTTTTGGCCTGCTCAAATGCAGCTGCCAGGGCCTGGTTGTAAGCGAGTTCGGAACTACCGACGAAGAAGGTTGGGCCTCGGGTTCCGGTCGCTCCAGCCCTGAGAGCAGCGCTGATCAGTTCTCCAGCCTGAAGCGGCTGGTGCGTGGTTACGCTTATTCCCTCACTTGCTAGATAATTGGTTCGTTTTTGGGGCCTGAGTCGCCGGACCGAAACCTGTCCCGTGGTTACGTCTCCGGCCCCGACTCCTGGTGCTGCTTGGACCACCGCTATAACGGCTCCCAGCCGTCTTGAGACTGACTTGAGTGCCACCACCCGGCTGCCTCCCTTCTCGCTCACCGAGAATCCCAGGCTGGCGGAGTCGTTTGGAACCTGCTGGCTCACCGTGCCTACGACAGAGACCGATCGTCCCTGCGCGAGGGCGGATGCTGGCGCAAGGACAGTCATCGCAAAGACCAAGGCGATCGGAAGTCGAACCTGTTTGATGCTCAAGATGATTGCAGTCCGCTTCTCTGGGCCCATAACCCAGCGAGCACCGGTTGGGTTGGAGGCCTAAAGAACGGCCGCCGCGGCGAGCCACCCGGCTCGGGCGCCAAACAGGCGTGCCGCACCGGCTCGATCGGGCGCATCGAAGATCGGGCCACCGTCGGTGTCGGAGGGCCTGATTCTCGGCTTCGGCATTTGACGATAGTCCGGCGACGTCGCGTCGGGCGCCTCGGCTCGAGCTTTGCAGGATGTGCTGACCTTGCCCGCCCATGGTGAGCTAAGGCCCAATCGAAGGCCTCAATGTCCCGTCAACCTGTTCGGGCAGGCTGCCCTTGGACCCAGAGACATGCAGCATGCGTGGGCAGCGAGTCACGACCGATTGGGTGTTTGGTGGTCTACAGATGTCGGAGTCCGCGACATATTCCTGGACGACTTACTTGACTGTGACGTTCACCTTGGAGCCGGCCGTCAACGAAGCTCCGGGCTTGGGATTCTGACTTGTGACCTTTGAAGACTTGGTCATTTTTCCCTTGACCCTTCCCAGCTTGCAATCCGCGTTCAGCAGGGCCCTCTGGGTTGCCTTGAGGCTCTTGCCTTTGAGCTTGGGTACGGCGCAGCTGGTCTCCATGGCGGTATAGGTGAATTGCTGAGAGGCACTCGCGGTTCCGGCGATCGTCGTGACGGATATCTGCACCGGACCGGGTGTCGAGCTGATTGGTGTCGTTGCAGTGATTTGGTCTTCGGAGTTGACGGTAAAACTGGAGGCTGGCGTTGCCCCAAAGCTTACGGCGCTCGTAGCGGTCAAGTCAGAGCCAGTGATTGTCACTTGAGTTCCACCCATGGTGGGTCCAGACGCGGGTTTGATCGCTAGGTTCGACGGTGGGGGCTGGAGATCGGCGTTAAACCCCGGTTCATAGGCAAATGCACCTTCTTCTTCGGCCGCTCTGGTTTGGCCGATCGCGAGCAGGGAGCCGAATGAGGCTTCGCTCGACGAGCTTTCGAGGATGGCAAGGCGAGCTCCATAAGGACGGCTGAGGGCGATCAGTTCACCTTGGTGAATTGGAAGATTGGAGGGGAAAGTTTCGATGTCGTGGCCCACGGCGGAGATGAACGGTGTCGCCGCGTTCACGGTGTAGCTGCCGGCGCCATTGGGACGCAAGACGCTGAGCGCATACCCTGCGGCGGGGGTCGCTCCTTTCACCCGCCAATGAACTATCTCTCCTGAAAGCGGGGAGGCGGCGTGCGATCCTGGCTCTGAAAGCTTGGTGGGCACTGTCGTGCAGCCGGCCACAGCCATGCACTGGGCATCCAGTGAGAGTGGAGCGGTGAGTGGGCTTCCTAGGGTCAGGGTCACGGCCTGAGCGCTTCCAGGGCTGAGGATCATCAGGGCGCCGGCTGAAGCGATGGCCAGGGCGAGTCGTGCCGACGCTGCTGAGAGCCTGGGGGGGATCCTCATGGCCGAAGAGACTAGTCGAGTCTCCCGCGGAGTTTGAAGCAGTGAGCGCCCGTATCCATTCCCCCAAGGGCATGGGGCAGGGGGAGTCCAGCGACGGCAGCGTCTGCGATCGCCGCCAAGCGGAGTTGGTTGCCGAGGCGATCTCGCTGCCCCAAACATCTCGGTAGCCGAGCGGCTGGGCGGCGGCGGCCCATCTGCTTTTGCAAGGGCGCGATGCTCGAGCTGGTCGCGTCGAAGCGTCAGTCCATCATCCGGCGCTCGGCAGCCCAGCGACTGAGCTCATGTCGGTTGGAGAGCTGCAGCTTGCGAAGGACGGTGCTGACATGGGACTCGACCGTCTTGGGCGAGATTTCCAGTCGCACCGCGATCTCCTTATAGAGGTATCCGCGGGCGATCATTCGCAGTACCTCGCGCTCGCGCAACGTGAGCAGATCGAGCTCGGGGTCGATCTCGGCAGCGGGAATCTCACCCTTGAAGGCATCGAGGACGAAACCCGCTAAGCGGGGCGAGAAGACAGCGTCGCCGTGGTGCACACGCTGCACCGCGGCGGCAAGCTCCTCGCCGGAAACCGACTTGGTTACATATCCGCGGGCGCCGGCGCGAACGATGGCGATCACGTCCTCGGGGGCGTCGCTGACCGAAAGGGCGAGGAAGCGCTGGGAGGGAAGGGTGCGACCTACTTGGCGGATCACCTCAACGCCACCGCCGCCGGACATGTGGACGTCGAGCAGGACAACATCGGGACGCTCCAGAGAAATAGCTGCGACCGCTTCCTCGACGGTACCTGCCTCGGCGAGGACCTGCACCGAATCGCCAAGCTCAGCTTTGGCTCCTGCTCGAAATAGCTCATGGTCATCGACCAAGACCACACTAAGACGGGACCCTCTCATCGGCTCGGCATCTTGGAGGTGGGCTTTCGCGCGATCTCCATCTCGACCTCGGTTCCGCTGGCCGGATCGCTGCGTATCGTCGCCCGCCCCCCGGCACGCTCCATGCGACCCACGATCGATTCGCTCACCCCCCGGCGGTCCTCCGGAACGGCGGCCGGGTCAAATCCTGGACCTCGATCGTGCACAAAGAACTCAAGCTGATCGGCGGTGATCTCTGCATAGGCACGCACGGGACCCGAATCGGGCGCATGCCTCGCCGCGTTGACCAGGGCCTCATGTCCGGCGGCCAGCAGGGCCTCTCCCTGCGAATCGATCGGGCTGTCTCCAACCACCACGAGTTCAATCGCGATTCCGTGATCGGCCTCTACGCTTTCGACGACTGTCCCAAGGGCTGCTGCCAGCCCTCCGCTTTTGGTCTGACTCCGCCCACCACCTAGCCAATCGCGCAGCTCTCGCTCCTGCCGCCTGGCGAGCATCACTACCTGGCCCGGCTCACCGGCCCTCTTTTGCATCAGGGCCAGCGTTTGTAAAACCGAGTCATGCAGGTGCGCTGCCAACTCGGCTCGCTCTTGTGAGCGGATGCGCTCAGCGCGCTCCGTGCTGAGGGTGCGACCCAGCCGCCAAAGGAAAGGCGCAAGGATCAGGGCGATTGCTACCACCACCACGATTACGGTGAAGGTGGCCTCGCGGAGACCATTGAGGATGTGATTGGAGGAAAGAAAAAGCAGGGCGGCTCCAGCTACCAAGAGAACCCCGAAGATCCCGCTGTAGAGATCGGTGAAGCCGTTTCTGCGCCGCCGAGCCTTGGTGGTTCGCGCTTCAGGGTTCGCTTTGACAGCGGCACTGCGGGAGCGACCCCAAAGCAATGCCGCACCGAAGGAGGCGAGAACCAGTGGCCACACGATCGCGTCTGACCACCAGATTCCCAGCTGTCGAAAAACCAGGAGCGAGGAGAGCGTGAGGAGCGCGACTCCGCAGGCAATTTTCCAATCGCCGCGGTGGTTCATTCTGGAGCCCAGTTTTCCCAGTGTCCCCGTCGGACCATCTTGCGGCGGAATCGCCGCCCAGGCAATGAGGTAGGCCAGCAGAGCTATTCCTCCACTCGCAATCGCCGCGGCAATGAAGAGGATCCGCAACAAAAGCGGATCTACCCTCAGCCAACGGCCCAGTCCTGCGAAAACCCCGGCAGCCCAGCCGTGGTCCGTATCCCTGCGAAGCGGAGCGGTCGGAGCATTCGGGGTCACGACTTCAATCGTGACGGCCGGAGCGGTTGGGTGACAGCCCACCGAGTAGCAGGATCGCGCCCAGCAACGCGGTCAGTCCGCAGCCGACCCAGCCCAATGAGAGGGCGAGGACACCAGAGCTATCGAGCAGAACTGCAACTCCAACCAGCGCGATCAACAAGCCAGAACCGAGGAGTACCCAATCGGGCCTCAACTTCTCGCGCATGCTGTCGTCTCCGCAGCACGAAGCGTTCCCGAGATCTGATCGAAGGGCCCCAGGCCAGCATCATCTGGGCTTTCGACATTCGCCATTTCGGCGTTTATAACCTGCAGCTGGCCGATGTCGAGGTGAGCGCCAAGGACAAGCCGTGGTAGCGCTGAGGAGCCGGTACCCACGCTCGAGGTTAGATCGAGACCGCGGCTCAGCTGACCGGTCACCTCGCTCTCACCCACTCCGGTGTGGCTCGTGGTGATCACACATACGCTGGGCGGAACCAGGATCTGGGCTTGGCCCACGCCGAGGTGAACGTTGAGGTGGACGACCCGCTGGCGGGCCCAGTCGAGGCGACGCAAATCGACGACAAGATGGCCCACTCCGAGCTGGTAGCCGCCGCTCGGAATCGCGCGGGTGCTGAGAGGCTGATAGGTGCGCTCGCCAATCCCCCCCTTGAAATCGAGGCCAGCGGCGGCGGCAACGCTCGCTCCGATCGCCAGTGCCAACACTGGCGCGATCAGCCACCTCGAGCTCCCCCTGAAGGCCGCGAGGACCAACCCGGCAGCGGCGGCAACAATGAAGACAGCGACGGGGACTCCCCAACCCAGCGCCACCGCGAATGCGGCTGCTCCAGCCAGGCCAAGCAGAACCCCAGCGGCGAGGATGGCGGCGGCGGCGAGACCCACGACTCGCCACAGTCCGAGTGAGCGCAGGCGGTAGCCGAGCCTCTGTGCGGGGTCCGGTGGGCCGTCGACGGGAACGAAGATCGCCAGCAGCAGATAGGCAAAGAGCCCGAATCCGCCAAAGAAGATCGACAGTACCAGGGCGATTCTGAAGAGCAGGGGATCGACCCCGAAATAAGCACCCAAACCGCCCGCAACCCCGGCAAGCAGGCGATCGCCGCTTGAGCGCTTCAAGTTTCTTGGTCGACCTTCGGGTGGCGGTGGGGAATCGGGAGAAGTCTCGTCGTTCATATCTACCTCCGGCAGAGTTACAGGGAATGTCGGTGAGGTTCGCACCAGCTCACCCCCGGGTCTATTGGGGATTACCCTGACCCGACCCTGATCGCCAGAGGCAGCTGAGGGTGTCGATGCGGGTCATCGCTCGAGGAGCAGCACACCCGGCTGGGGTGGATGGCCAAGGTCGGGTTCGCGCCTGCAGGGACCGAACCCGACCTTGGCCCCTCGAGCCGAGCAGGCTCAAGCGCTTTCTGCGCGCAAACCGGGTGGCCATCGGAGATCTAAGCCACTTGAGCACTTCTCCTCGCTCCAAGCTTGCTGCAGAAAAAGCGGGACCCAGGCCGTCGGGGGCAGGTCAGCAAGCAAACCTCTCCCCGACTCATTCTGGAGAGACCTGAGATGCCAATTGAAATTCGCACTTCGGAGGAGAAACACGCCGCGGACGGTTGATTGCCGGGACCGCGCCAGCTGGTGCACAAGCGACATACGGTTGAGGGGCTATTCTCGGTGCGAGTAGGCGATCCTGAGGGCAGAGAGTTTCCTGCGGTGCCCACAACTATTGGATACGTTCGTGCCCCGGCTTGGTTGGTCGGCACGCTGGCGGCTTCGGCAGCGCTGAGTCTCCCGGGACGCGCTTGGCAGGGAGTGCGGCTTCTCACGGGCGTGGACAGCCGCATCAGCTTGGGGCGCTGACCCAGCTACCTGGATTGCATGGCTGTTTGGTTGATCGGTCCCACGATGTTGAAAACCAAAAACGACCGCAGTCGGAGATGTATGACCTGAAGAGTGATCCACTGGAGAAGAGGAAGCTTGCCTGCAGCGGACCTAAACGTACGCCCAGGGAGGACGCGGAATTCAAACGCCTCAAAGCGGACGCATATGCACGCTGATCGGCGCCATTCCTTGCAACCTGCCGACGACTGCCTCAGCGTAAATCCGTTTGGAATCGACCCCGCGACCTACGCGGAGGCATACCAGGGTAGTTCTGAGCAGTGTCGGTCAGGCGCGGACGCCCTCGCCATGGGGCACGCTCGATCAGGGGGGAAATGCAGTTGAGTGGACCGATACGGTGGCCCCGTCGCAAACCGGGAAAAGAAGGGCGAGTCTGGCGACGCCTCCACGGCGGGATTGCTAATGCCGGCGCCTATCAGCTGTGGCTTTCGGCGGGTTGGTCTCCAACCTCAGGACAACACGCTCTTTATTGCCACTTATCCATGGCTCGGTTTTCGGATTGGTGTGCTCGGCAAGCCAAATCCGGCCAAAGGCTGAGGATTCTGGAGTTCCGCTAGTGGACTCAGTCTGCAGCGGACCAGCTCAGCGTGCAAGGCTCAGCTTTTCGGAATCGTCCGGATGCCGTTGAGTGGTCATAGATGGACCGTATATTCGGAGGACGACCCTGCGATACAGGCCGCGTAACGGCGCTTCAGGGAGCCGGTGTCGGGGCGGTCCCGCTGCTCACGGCAGGCGCAGGCCCGTTTGAGCAACCCGACACGGCGTATCGGGGTGCGCACACTGTTCTGGAGCGCCAGCGCTGCGCAAAGGCATCTGCGAATTTTGTGAAGGCCTTCTGTTTCGCAGCTTTTCCTGTAATGCCTTCGACGATCTTGGCCTGAATCGCCGCGCTCAGTAGCTGAACTTCGATCCGTTCGAGCACATCACTCTGGGTCAGGTGAGATTTTTTGAGAAACGCCGCGTATTGCGCCTGGCTCTTGAAATTCTTCCTCCGTATGAGTTCGAATTGCGAGATCACTTTTTTCGGGGTGACCGAGATTCCCATTTCCTGCGCTTGGCCCTGAACATCCTTCTGATCGAAGAGGCTGGCGAGCGCAGCTTCCTCGATCCTTTTGTACTTCGATTGACCGGGCTTTGGTATTGACCGAAGGCCTGCCTGGGAAGTCGATAGTTCCATCGAGTGATGAAGGTCGGCGGCGGAGATTGTTCCCCGCTTTCCGGGAACGTTGGCCACCATGGCAACTGTGCCGACGGGCAGGTCCTTCGGGCTTGGAAGCCTGCCAGCGTCCACCTTGCCAGAGTGGGAGCCATCGCCGCCACTGAGAACGATTACGGCGACCACGGCGATCAGCGCCACCCCCATGACAGCTGCTATCAGCGGCCGATTATCGCGATTTGCCTCTGCCGGTTCGGAGGGCGCAATTGGCGCACCGCAGTTCGGGCAATCGGCGCCAAGCGGCTCGCTGAGCGCGGTTCCGCAGGAGGGGCAGTTCTTATCCGAGTCGGTTTTCTGCTCGACGATGGCGCAGCGACCCTAGCTGACCGCGGTCAGCGACGTCGAAGCCACGCTTGGGTGCCTGGGCGTTCGCCACGGCCGGTTCACAAATCACCATTTATCGGTGTTCGGCGTCGCTACGCTGAGCTGATTGTGGGCGCCAGCACCTTTGCCGATGGCAGTGACACCCGATCATGGCTACGTCGTCATCGATTGGGAATCTCAATCGCGGGCGCCACGGTCATCTTCGTCTTGGTCGCTGTCGGTGTGGCGCTCAGTTGGAATTTCTCATCCGCGGTGCTTGTACCAGACCACTCCGATTGGCCCGCCAACGTCAACGTCAAAGCGCTTGAATCCGGACGAGTCATGCTCTCCAAGTCCGAAGGTAGCGAACGCCCAGGTTTATATGGCATCAACTGGCAGGGGGGCCACGCGATCATGGGAGAAGTGCTGCGCCGCGATACCGACACGGTGACCCGGCGACTGAGCGCCGTGCGGGGCTATTTGGCGCCGGGTATGAAGGTGGCTATCGATCCCGATGTCTACGTTGGCAGCCCGAAGGAAGCCCTGGGTCTGCCCTACACCAAGGTGCGTATACCCGATGAACTTGGGCCGATGCCAGCTTGGCTCATACCGGGGAAGTCGCACGTCTGGGCAATCGTCGTGCACGGATTAAACGGCGACCCGCAGGAGGGCCTTCGTATCGCACCGACTCTGAGCAAAGACGGGTTGTCCGCGTTGTTGATCACCTACCGCGGGGACCTCGGTGCTCCGCCCAGCCCCGACGGCTTGCACCACTTGGGGCTCACCGAGTGGAAGGATCTCGCCGCGGCAGCCCGCTACGCGCTCTCCCACGGCGCCCGTCGCCTCCTCCTTGTGGGCTATTCAATGGGTGGGGCGATCGTCGCGCAGTTCATGGAGCACTCGCCGCTGGCGCGCCGCGTCGCCGCTCTTGTCCTTGACTCACCAGCGCTCGACTGGAAGTCGATCCTCTCCTTCAATGCAGCCGAGATGGGACTTCCTTCCTTTGCCGCGGCGCCGGTTGAGTGGATGATCGGAGCGCGGATCGAAGCCGACTGGGAAAGCCTAGACGCACTCCGCCATCCCGAAGACTTCCATCTGCCAGTCCTGCTCTTTCATGGCACCGAAGACAAGCTCGTGCCGATTTCAAGCAGCGACGCGTTTGCACGAGAGCTGCCCCGCTGGGTCACCTATTACCGCGTTCCTAGAGCCGGACACACCGAGTCTTGGAACGTTGATCCACAACTCTATGACCGCCGACTGACGACCTTTCTCAGCCATCTCGGCTTGAGGGGGACGACCGGGCATCGACTCGGCCCAGCGGTGCGCTGAGCTTCAATGGAGCTCTGAGATCACCATGCGAAGGCCCACGTCGAGCTCCTTGCTCTTAAGCAGATGTCCGTAACGCTGTGACCAACGGCCGTTCTTAAGATCACCAGCAAGCCTGGCCTGGCCTTGCTGCCTGTCTCGCTCAGAGAGCCGCTGCCACACCCACATCGGCTTCAGCACGTTCGCCTCGAAGAACAGCTCAGGCCTGGCCCACAGTGCGGCGAAGAAATGATCGCTGCAATCCCAGGGGACCGGTAGAGCAACCTCTCGGGAGGCGGGCAATCTGGCCGCGATGCGGGAGCTCGACGTGGGATCAGCCTGAGATCGGACCATGGCGGGAAAATAATCGCGCACGATCCAGAGGTGCCACAGCACCTCGGGATCAAACGTCACCACGACCAAACGCTCCGATGCGACGCGGCGCATCTCGGCCAAACCAGCGTCGAGATCTGCCCAGTGATGGAGCGTCAGCACGGCTAGCGCGGCGTCGAAGCTGTCGTCTCCAAACGGCAACTGTTCGGCGCGTGCCCTGATCACTGGGGCAGATCCCGGCCGTCGCTGGGAGATCATCAGCTCGGAGGGCTCGACCGCGGTAACCTCGCGATCGGTGGGCTCATAGGAGCCGGTACCGGCGCCGACGTTGATGATGCTGCGAGCACCACCAAGAGCCCGCTCGATTCGCGCCGCGATCCGAGGGTCTGGTTGGCGCACCGCTCGGTAGCCATACCCGAGCTGGTCATACCTTGCGCTCATCATTTCCTCAGCCACAGGGTTATCGCCCCGAACCCACGGTAGCTCACCGGCGCTTGGTTAGGACGAGCGGCGCTAACCGCGAGCGAGCCGCCCCACCGCATCCATCAACTCATCTGCCCGCTCGCCTCGATCGGCTGCATTGCCCCCCAAGCAGTTGCGCACATGATCATCCAAAAGACCCAGAGCAACGCTGTGCAGCGCTGCCTCGGCGGCCTGTATTTGGGTGACGATGTCGATGCAGTAGCGATCCTCATCGACCATCCGACCGAGGCCACGAACCTGGCCCTCGACCCGGGCAAGGCGCTTGAGCAACTGCGGCTTGGACGCCGTATAGCCCGGCTTTTTAGTCATGGAGCTAGGATACCCCAGAGGGGTATTGCCGGTCAATCCGCCTTCAATGGAGAGCGCGTGAGCGATTTACTGAGCACGATCGGGGAAGGTCTCAAACAGTCCCTGCTGATGGCCTACCAGGTTTGGTGGGCTCTGGTGCTGGGCTTTTCGATCTCCGCAATCGTTCAGGCATGGGTTCCGCGCGAGCGGGTAGAAGTCGCGCTTTCGCGCAGCGGGCCGGGTTCGCTTGCCAAGGCGACCGGTCTCGGTGCTGCCTCCTCATCGTGTTCTTACGCAGCGATTGCGATCGCCAAGTCGCTTTTTCAAAAGGGTGCCTCGGCGACGGCTGCGCTTGCGTTCCAGTTCGCCTCAACCAACCTCGTCTGGGAGCTGGGGCTTGTTCTCTGGGTGCTGATCGGCTGGCAGTTCACCCTCGCCGAGTACATCGGAGGGATCGTGATGATCGTGCTGATGGCGCTGATGCTGCGTCTCTTCATCTCTCCCGAACTCGAGAAACAGGCACGCCGTCACGCTGAACTTGCTCAGACCGGCCATCACCACAGTGCGGTTGGCGAGCGAATGAACTGGAGGAGCCACCTCACCTCTGCCGCCTCCTGGTCCGATGTCGCCCACAACTTCCGCGCCGATTGGCGGATGCTCTACAAGGAGATTGCAGCCGGCTTTTTGCTAGCCGGTTTCATTGGGTTGCTGGGTGACAATTTCTTCAAAGTACTATTTATCGAGCACGCTCCGCCGCTTTTGCAGACGGTTGAGAACGTGATAGTCGGGCCGATCATCGCCGTGCTCAGTTTCGTATGCTCGGTCGGCAATGTTCCGCTTGCGGCCGTCCTGTGGTCGGGGGGAATCAGCTTCGCAGGGGTAATCGCGTTCATCTTTGCCGATCTGATTGTCCTGCCCATCGTGATCGCCTATGTCAAGTACTACGGCAGGACCTTCGCCACGCGGATCACGGCTTTGATGTTTTTGACCATGGTGATCGCGGCCCTCATCGTCAGTGCCCTGTTCAGTGTTGCCGGTCTTATCCCAACCCTGCGCCCCAGCCACAGCGACATTTTTGGCACCGTATCGATCAATTACAAGTTCTTCCTCAACTTGCTCGGACTTGCGATTTTTGTTGTGCTGTTTCGGATCACGATGCGCAATGGTGTCGCCGATCCTGTCTGTGGGATGACCGTGCCGCGATCCCGGGCCATAGTCAAGAAGTTCAACGGCCAAACGTTGTGCTTTTGTTCTGAGCAGTGCCTGCGCGCCTTTGAGGTAGATTCGGGTAGCTATTCCGGCAGCTAGGGGTCTGGCCTGGCAGGTTTGTCGAGACGGATATGGCCAGCGAGTCGGGAGATGATCGCCTCTCTCAATGCGAGCTGAAGCCGTGCCCCTTGTACCGCACGATTCCGATCCACACCGTGACGTAGAGGGCTGTTTGAGCGCCGAGCTGGGGGAGTGGAGGGGAGGGGTGCTCGCGGAGGTCTCGCGGCATCGCGGGCATCGCCGTGGAAGACTTTGAGGCGGTGATCGATCCGCTCCAGCGCTGGCGCAAGTTCGGGGAGAAGCCTGATTACGCCGGGCTGTTGACGTTTGGCGGAGTTCCCTACACCGAGGATCCTGATGAGTTGGCGGGCGCCGACGTTGTGATCGTAGGAGCGCCGACCGATCAGCTGGTCTCGGAGCGACCGGGCGCACGCTACGGACCGCGGGGAATCCGCGCCGCGAGCTGTCCCCCCGGGCCGCACCTGGAGGCGGGTGTTGATGGCTTCGCCACGCTGCGGGTGCTCGACTACGGTGACGCGCCGGTCCTGCCGGCAGATGTCGGACGCAGCCATGAGGCGATCGAGCGTACCGTCACAGAGGTGCTTGATGCCGGGGCGATACCGGTTGTGCTCGGCGGCGATCATGGCATCGCTGAGCCCGATATCCGCGCCTGTGCGTGCCGTCATGGCCCGCTTGCCCTCGTCCACTTCGACACCCACACCGACACCGGCCGCGAGGTCTTTGGCGTCGAGGTCTCCCATGGCACCCCGATGTTTCGCCTGCTCGAGCAGGGTCACGTTGATCCATTGCGCTATGTACAGGTAGGCCTGCGCGGCTATTGGCCCGGAGAGGCCGAGTTCTCATGGCAGGCAGAGCGCGGAATTACGAGCATCTTCATGCATGAAATTCGCAGCCTGGGGATCGATGCCGTGGTGCATCGAGTGCTCGACGCGATCGGTGGGTACCCCGCGTATCTATCACTCGATATTGACGTCCTCGATCCAGCCTTCGCACCCGGCACCGGTACCCCCGAGCCCGGTGGAATGGATACCGGGGAGCTACTCCGTGCGGCTCGCCTATTGGCTGACGGGCTCAATCTGGTCGGGGCCGAGGTGGTTGAGGTGATCCCCACGGCCCTCGGCTCAGCCGACATCACGGCCCTTGCCGCCGAGCGCCTCGTTCGGGAGATAGTCACTGGGATCGCGATGCGCCGGGGAGCAGCCAACTGAGGTAGCAGCAGGCTGTCGTAAAGCCCGATCAGTAACGGCGCGGGCGGGGATCGGGCTCAAGTTGCAATGCAAGCCACGAAGCGGCGGACAGGATTCTCCGCACTGCCGATCCCTATGCCTCTGCTTGGAGTCCGAGGAGCTCGGCGCTTTTGGTCCAGAGTCCGCTGGCTAGCATCTCGTCTTGGGCTTGGGCGCTGGGTTCGAACACCTCCTCGTCCTTGATGTACTGACCGCTGAGTACGGCGGCTTTTTCTGAGACTGCCAACCAAACGAGCGATCTGGCGCCGCGGCGCGGCGAGCGAAAGAACGGTCCGCCGATCGTAGTGAGGACCTTCCAGATTCCGGCTTCGCCCTTGCCGAAACCGGTGCGAACGACCCCGGGGTGAAAGCAGTTGGCGTGTAGCTCCGGTGCCCGTTTGGCCAGTTCCCGCGTAAAGAGGATGTTGCAGAGCTTGGAGGTGGCGTAGGCGCTCATCGATGTGTAGGACCGCGCGGATTGCAAGTCCTCGAGGTCGAGGAGCCCGGATTGGTGCGCATCGGATGCGGTGGTAACGACGCGACCTCCACAAAGGCGATCGCGCAGTAGGTGTGTGAGTAGGAAGGGCGCGAGGTGGTTCAGCGCAAAGGTCCGCTCAAAGCCCTCGGGGGTTTCACGGCGCGAGGCAAACAGCGCACCAGCATTATTGGCCAGCACGTCAATCTGCTGATAGCGATCGCGAGCCACCTCGGCCAAGGAGCGCACATCCGCCATCAGGGTCAGATCGGCGACGTGCTGGTGAACGGCCGCACTGTCGCCAGCTTCGCATGCTGCCCTGGCCACCGTTGCGAGGCGTTCACGGTCGCGACCGACCAAGGCGACTTCAAAGCCCCGGCGGGAAAGCTCGATCGCAGCCTCTCGACCAATTCCGCGAGTCGCTCCGGTGAGCATGACCAGTGTCAACAGGCAGAATCTAGCGGCGCCTGGAACTAGCGGCGCTAGATGTGTCCGATGCTGTCCGGATAGTTTGGACCCGCGAGGCTCCGCTCCTGCCGAGGAGCCTGCGTCCTATGGCCTATGGGTCACACGTTGACCACGCGACAGGTAGCGATAAGTCGCCACCCTGAGATGGGCTGAGAACGACTCTCTCGCGACCGGCACAGCCTCCCGCCGCGGGGCACGATGCGCCCATAAATCGGGCTTGATCTGTTTTCCCGGCCAGCGCCGCTGCCTAAGATTGAATATGTGAAGAGGCCGCGGACAGCAGACCCCTGGCAAGACACCGAAGTGATCGATGCGCGTGCTCCCCGCTTCAATCAGGCCGTGGTTGGCATCGTCGCGCTCGCTGGCGTTATTCTTGGTTGGCCGCTTGCTTGGGCACTTATGGCACTACAGCTCTTGATCGGCCTGACTGCGGGGCGTCGGTTCTGCCTCACGTGTCTCGCCTACTTCGAGCTGATCCAACCCCGCCTCGGTGAGGGCCCCCTCGAGGACTCGCGTCCACCTCGGCTCGCCAACATGATGGGAAGCTCCTTCCTGGCGGCCGCCGCCTTGGCTTGGTGGGCCGGGGCCCCGGTTCTCGGCACCGTGCTCGGCGCGCTGGTGGCCGCCCTAGCCCTACTGGCCGCGACCAGTGGTTTTTGCGCCGGTTGCGAGGTCTATCGGTTGAGCGCGCGGCTTCGCGGGATCTCTCCCCGGCGCCACAGCAAGATCGAGCCGATCGACTTCGACGGGCTCGACGGCCACCCCCGCGCCATCGTTGAGTTCACCCATCCGCTCTGTTCAGATTGCCGCAAGTGGGAAAGGCGGCTCCTGGCAGGTCCAGATCCACTCTTCACCCTCGACGTTCGCCGCCACGCAGACCTCGCTCGCAAATACGGCGTGGCCGTTGTGCCTACGGTGTTCGCGGTCGCCGGGGATGGCACCGTGCTGGAACGATTGACACCCTAAACGGCGGGAGTCACATCCCTTGCACTCTCGACCGGATGACCGAGGCTGCGCCAGATGCCGACTCCCTGTCCAACGTGTATTACATCGACGAATCCTTCTCGCTGAAGGATAGAGGCGGCGAGGCCGCTGCGTTTGCCACCGCGACAGATCGTCGCGATCGCGCGATCGCGTGGCAATTCCTCGATTCGCTCGCCGAGGTCACCGTAAGGGATGTGAAGCGAATCGGGAATGTGCTCCGCGGCGTACTCGGCGCGATTGCGGACGTCGAGCAGGAGTAGAGGCTCCGCCTCTGCGAGGCGAATCGCCAGCTGATCGGGGCTGATCAGCTCGATCCTGCGGATCGCCCGATCCTCGTTGCGCCACGCCGTCATGCCGCCCTCCAGAAACCCCCGCACCGGCAGGCCGACCGCTGCCAATAGTTCGGCCGCGTGACGCTCGTCGCCGTCGCAGGCCGCAACAACGATCAGCTCCGCACCACGGGGAGCGACGCGGGAAACCTTTGTGGCAAAGCCGGTGTCATAGGCTGAGGTGCTGAGGGCGCCCCCGATATGTGACTCGTCGAACTCCTCGTTGGTGCGGCCGTCGATCACCACCGCTCCGGCGGCCACAGCAGCCTCCACCTCGTGGGGGGTGAGCGGCGTCGCGGTGCCGAAATCCTCGACCAGCGGTCCCCGGTTGAGGGCCACGATGTGCTCGACGTTGGGCGGGCGATCGCCAAGCGTTGCGACAGCCTCCTCGACGAACTCGGCCTGATCGGAAACCTCGAGCGCGCGATTGTGGCGACGCTCAAAACCGATCGTCGAGGAGGTCTTGAGATCGATATTGGAGCCACCACATAGCGAGCCACCCAGGTGGCCCGGCCAGACCTCGACCTCGTCATCGAGCGAGAGCAGTCGATCGTGCAGCGAGCGAAAGATGTCCGCTGCACCTTGGCGCGGCTCGACCGCAAGATCGGGCCGCGCCACATCGCCGATGAACAGGGAATCGCCGGCCAGCAAAGCCCACGGGCTGCCGTCGCGGCTGGCCTCCCGCAGTAAGAAGGAGGTGTGCTCGGGACGATGCCCGGGTGTATGGATTGCCTCAATTGTCACATCGGCAAGCTCAAGCACCCAGCCGTCGGAGAAGGGGTCGTGAGGATAGTCGGCGCCGGCCAATTCATGGACGTGGATCGTGGCCCCAGTCGCCCGTGCCAAACGACCGTGGCCGGAGACGTGGTCGGCATGGTTGTGAGTCTCAAGCACGTGTCCGATCCGCACGCCGTGCAAGCGGGCCAACCGTCGGTAGGGATCGATGTTCCACTGCGGGTCGATGACCGCCGCAATTCCCGCGTCGCGATCGCCGACCAGATAGGAGGCGCATCCAAGGTCCTCGTGAATTATCTGGCGAAAGAGCATGGTCGCGGAACAATTTGACGGACAATCAGGCTAGCGAAGGCTGCCATCCTGCGCGCGAGTCGCGGATCGATTTCTTTTATCAACTATATCTATAGATATAATCAAGAAAACATCAGATCAAGGAGGGCAACATGAGTCAGACAGATCAATTGGTGGCCAATGCGCGCTCTTACGCGGCCAGCTTCGACAAGGGCGAGCTGCCGCTGCCGCCGGCACGGAAGGTCGCGGTGCTCGCCTGTATGGACGCGCGCCTCGACCCCTACGGCCTGTTAGGGCTGAACGAGGGCGATGCCCACGTGATCCGCAACGCCGGAGGAGTCGTCTCCGATGACGCGATTCGCTCGCTGGCGATTTCGCAGAACCTGCTCGCCACCGAGGAGATCATTCTCATTCATCACACCGGTTGCGGAATGCTGAGCTTCACTGATGAGGAGTTCGCCGAGAGACTTGAGGCAGAGACCGGAGAGCTGCCCGAGTGGAGCGCCCACGCATTCTCCGATCTGGAGCAAGACGTCCGCGACGGCATCGCGCGGATCGAGGCGAGCCCCTTCATCCCTCATACCGACGCGGTCAGGGGATTTGTCTATGAGGTCGAGACGGGAAACCTGCGCGAGATCGATTGAATTGGCTCGGCGGGTCTCGTTTCGGCTGTCCAAAACAAAAGCCATTCTGGATTTACTCCGTTTCCTGGGCCAGTATTGCAAGGGGCACAAATACAAGGACAAGGTCGAGATCGGAATGCCATCCGATCGGGAAGGTCGATGGTATGTTGCCGTCGCCCGTGGGGCTTTTCCGCAAGAAGGAGGAAAAGCGGAGCCAGAACGTCAGGACCGAAGCCGAGGGCGACCGACTCCTCGCAATGCCCGTCACCGAGCTCGCCGCCAAGTCCCTTCCCGCCTTTGGCCCGGACGGCCCAAGGCAAGGGCAAGAAGGATTGGCGCCCTTCAAGTTGGCATCTACCTGATGGACGACTCACCCTGCGGCAACCAGGTCATCAAGCGGCCGTTGAACACCATTAACGAGGACAGCCAAGCCCTCGTTAATGCCAGCCTCTTCAAACGCGCGGTTCAAAGCATCGGCGGTTCGACTGTCTGTGCCACGCACCTCGGCCTGTAGGCAACATTGAACAGAACTCCCCGCGGAAGTAACTTAAGAAACGGCTTCAGCAGACGCCTGGGGGCCGCCGGTGCCACAGGTTGCGCGTTGTCTGAGCTTTAAGGTCTAATCGGAGCCAGGGGCCGAAGCACGTTGCGGACACTCTCGGGGCGTGAGATCCGAGGAGCTGGGCCTGCCCGATGCCCGTCAATGGCAAGCAGGTTGACAACCTGCTTCTCCTGTGGGAACATCAGGCGAACTCGCCAGGGAGGCGAATTCTTGCCGGAAGGCACGGGAAACCGTGAGCCGGTTTCGGTGGTCAATGCCGAGACAGGGCTCGATTGCAGGACAGGAGCGATTCAAATCTTATAGACGTGAGTGCTAGACAGGGAATAGGACCGGGGCCACAGGCATCCCAACACGCCCGAAAAGGCCTGCATTGGGCTCGACGAACAGAAGGGTAAGAGCTAGGTGATGCACCAAGTGATGGCATGGTTTGAGGAATCGACTCAGGGTGAGGATTCCGGCCCGCGCACCTTCGGCCCCTGTGGTGTATCCAGTCATGCCACCCGGAGTGCTGCGCCGCTTGGCCGCCGCCGAATCCTCGCCCTCTCATCCCTTCTTGGCGTCGTCGCCCTTCTCCTTGCTTCTTCCCCCGCGATGGCTGCGGAAACCCACGTCTTCAAAACCTCCTTCGGCTCCGGCGGTCACGGCGACGGCCAGTTCAGCGCCAACGCCGGCGTCGCCGTCGATAACTCGACCGGCACCTCAAAAGGCGACGTTTACGTGGCCGACAGCTCCAATCACCGTATCGAGAAGTTCGACTCCTCCGGCAATTTTCTCCTCGCCTTCGGCGCCAATGTCGGCGGCACCGGCGTCAACACCTGCACCTCGGGCTGCGTCGAAGGCTCCTCCGGATCGACCCCCGGCGCCTTCGAAACACCCACATTCCTCGCTGTTGACAGCTCCGCCGGAGGGGAAGGTGATGTCTACGTCGGCGACACCGGCGATCACAGCGTCTCAAAGTTCGATTCCTCCGGCCACCTAATTGCCAGTTGGAGCACGGGCGGCCAACTCATGCTCGACGATGAACTCGACGGCATCGCCGTCGACTCCTCTGGCACCCTCTACGTCCTGCGCAGGCATCGGATGTTGAAGTTCGCCCCCGAAGGCAGCAGTACCGGGGAATTCGAAGCCAGCTATGAAACCGAACCCGACGGCATCGCCGTCGACTCCACCGGCGACATCTATAAAGCCCGCGGCGAAAGAGCGGTTACCAAGCTGGGTCCCTCCGGGGAACCCCTGATCGAAACCGTTGACTCCGGCCCCGCTGCCGCCCTCGCCATCGAACCCTCCACCGATGACATCTACGTTGCCCACTCGGGGTTCATATCTCGCTACAACTCCTCCGGCACCGCCCTGGAGACCTCCTTCGGCTCACCCCAAATCACCTCTGCCGCCGGTGTCGCCGTCACCACCAGCGGCCGCACCTACGTCTCCGACCCCGGCGCCGCCGCGGTCGAGATCTTCGATCCCGTTGAAGTCCCCAACGTCATCACCGGCTCCGCCTCGGCGATCACCAAAGCGACCGCCACCGTCTCTGGCCACCTCGAACCCAGCGGCGCAGGCGAAGAAGTCACGGGCTGTCGCTTCGAATACGGAACCGACGCCTCCTACGGCCACTCAGCCCCCTGCGCCCCCGCTCCGCCCTACACCGAACCCAAAGCAGTCAGCGCCGAACTTACCGGCCTCTCTTCCTCCACCGAATATCAATACCGCTTGGTCGCCGAAAACGCCAGCGGCTTTGACGCCTTTGGCATGAACCGCACGTTCAGTACGCCGCTGAAGCCGTCCCTAAGTAACGTAGGGACGGAAGGTGACTACGGTGAGACCACCGCCACCTTCCACGGACTGGTCAACCCCGAGGGCTCGATAACCAATTATCACTTCGAATACGCGACCAGCCCTGCCGGCCCCTTCACTTCCTCCGGCACCCAAACTTTGCCCTTTGAAGACGAAGAATCCCACCCCGTTGAAGCCAAAGTTACTGGTCTCCAACCGGACACCGTCTACTACCTTCGTCTTTCCGCCACAAACGAAAACGGAACGGCCGTCGAACCCCAGCCCGAAAACCAGGGGTCCAACAACTTTGAAACCTTCGGCCCGCCCGCCGCCGAAACCTACCTCGTTCACTCGATCCGCGTCGTCAAAGGAACACCGCAAGGCACATTCATCCTGATGGGAAACGTCACTAATCACGGTTTCGAAACTCACTACCGCTTCGAATACGTCAACCAGGAAAAGTTCGAACACGGCGAATTCGCCGAAGCCGCCTCTACCCCCTCAGAAGAAGGCTCCGGCTTTGTCAGCGGGGACCTCCCCGCCCTCGAAGCGGGCAAGACCTACCACTACCGCCTCACCGCCACCAACGGCGCCGCCGGCAATCCTGTCGTCTACGGCAACGAACAAACGCTGAAGTCGCCGATCCCGGGCAAGACGGAATCGGGCGAAGAAGAAAATCAGCCCACCCCCTGCCCCAATGAAGTCGACCGTTTCGGCGCCTCAGCCCGCCTCCCCGACTGCCGTGCCTACGAGCAGATCACCCCCCCCAATAAGGAAGGTACCCAGGACAACTGGGCTTATGGCGCAACCGAAACCAACACTACGGCTGGCCTCGACGGCGAACATGTCGAGATCTCGACCCTTTCCAGGTTCGGAAAGAACGATAACTCCGGTGCCGACACCGTTTATCTGTTTTCACGCACTCCGAGCGGCTGGACGATGGCCTCAACCGCGCCTCAGCCCCAGAGCGGGGGCGATCGCGTCGTTCCTGGTGGGTTCAGTGGAGAAAATGCTTTCTTCACCCCCGACCTCTCGAACTTCCTCCTCGCTCGCGGATTCGAAACCTCATTTGCCACCAAGTCCCCAGAAGTGGAATTCCTCACCGGGCCCGCTGGCGGCCCCTACACGGTCGCCGCCACCGCCCCCCGCTCAGACGAAACCGTCTGGATGGCCCAGTCACGCGACGCCAGCACGGCCGTGCTCAAATCCGAAGACCACGAACTGCTCGGCGCGCCCACTGGCACGACCCAGGGCTCAGACCTCTACGAATGGGGGCCCGGCCAGCTCCACCAACTCAACGTGCTGAGCAACGGCTCGGCGATCGGCACCTGCGGCGCCCACATCGCCCATGGCTGGGAAGACGAAGGCCAGGGGACCGAACTCGGCCAAAGCTTCATTGAAGTGGCGAGCGTCAACTCGATATCGAAGGATGGCTCCCATATCTTCTTCGAAGCCGTCCCCGGCACCAACTGCAGCGAACCGACCCATCTTTACATGCGCGTCGATGGTACTGAAACCCGTGACCTCGGCACCTATGCCTTCCGCGGCGCAAATCCAGAAGGGACCAAGCTCTTCCTCTCCAAAGGCGCCTCGTGCAACCCTTCTTGCGAAGCAGGCATCGAATTCTTTTCATACGACACCGAAACAGAAACCTTTAAGCACCTCTTCAACCCCGGCGGGATCGACTACTCCAGCCGTATCCTTTCCGAAAACGGCAACGTCTTTTACTTTGATCGTTACGACCGCTACGAAATCTCAACCGAAACGATGACTTTCGTTGCCCACGCTGCCTACAACAGCGGTGGTTACGGTGGTTACTACACCAGTCCCAATGGAAATGACCTCTACTTTTCCTCCTTGGGAGTGGCTGGCGTCCCCGGCGGAGAAGGAGGAAGCGTCCAGACCTACCGCTACGACGCTACCCAGAATCTCATCCAGTGCATGTCCTGTGCCTCCGCCTATGATCCTGAACCGAAACTCGGCAATCAGATAATGGAGGGGGACTCCGCCAGCCAGCAGAAGCCGAGCCCAATCGCGATGCCCGCCTCTGCAAACGGCAACTTCGCCTTCTTCTCTGCCCAGAGCGAACTCGTGCCCAACGATATCGATGGCGAACTCCCCGAAACGCTTGGGGGAAATGCCACCACTCCCTCCTCAGATGTCTACGAGTGGCGCCGCAACGGCGTCGACGGTTGCACCGAGATCCAGGGATGCCTCGCCCTGATCACCAATGGAGTCGACGGCCGCAAGAACGAGTTCCTCGGCACGACGCCCTCAGGTCGCGATGTCTTTATTGCCACCCACTCCCAACTGGTCCCTACCGACACGGACAATTCCGGCGACCTCTACGACGCCCGCATCGGCGGCGGCTTCCCGCCGCCTACACCGCCGGCGGTTCAGTGCGAAGGAGACGCCTGCCACAATCCCGTCAACCCCCCGAACGACCCCACCCCCTCCAGCTCCACCTACGAAGGCCCCGGCAACGAACACCACGTTCCGCTCAAGGAAAAGAAGAAGCCCAAGAAGCATCACAAGGCGACGAAAAAGAGGCACAAGCGTGCCCATAGGCGAGCCGCCGGCCACAACCGAGGAGGTGCCGAGTGAGCCCCCGGATCGCAAAGCGACTCGCTGAGGAGATCGCTGCGGACAAGGAGTCACCCGAGGTGACAACGCTTCACCACCTTGCTCGCCGCATCGACACTGCGGTGGCCGCCGGCCTCGGCTCCCTGGCCCTCGGTGTCTGCCTGTTGGCCTCCGTGATCCTTCCGGCGAGCGCTGCGGCGATTCCCAGTGAACACCCCTTCGAAATCATCCCGGGTAGTTTTCACATAACTCCCTCAACTTACCAAGCGGGTGCCCACGCGAACCTCGACACCTCCTTCGACTTCGCCCACAACGCTGAAGGTCAGACCTACAACGAGGTCAGGACCACTGTGGTTAACCTTCCCCCCGGCTTCCTCGGCAATAACACCGCGATGCCAACCTGCACCGATGCCGAACTGATTGGTGGCTTGGGGAACACCAATAGCGTCTTGGAACCCGAATGCCCCCCCGATACCCAGGTTGGCCAGATCAGCTTTGACTTCACCTTCTTCTCTGAAGTGGAACATTGGACCCTCCCCGTCTACAACATGGAAACCGACACCGGCACCACCGCTACCCTCGGTTTCAAGGCTCTGATCCTAACCCAGATCCTGCCGATCTCGGTGCGGCCCCAGGATTCCGGCCTCACTATCACCAGTCCCAGTATTGACGATTTGGGCGAAATCCACGATGTCTCCGTCGACATCTGGGGCGTCCCTGCCGCGGCCAGCCATAACGCCGAACGCGGCGAAGAATGCGATGCATTCGGCGGATGTCATAACGGGGGCGAGGAAGTCAAAATTCCGATCAAGCCCTTCCTCTCCAACCCGACCAGCTGCACCGAAACGCCGCTAAAGACGACGATGAAATCGGACTCCTGGGAGGAAGAAGAACACTACTCCGAAGAAACGACCGAACTCGAAAAACCAATGGAAGAATGCGAACGCGATCCCTTCTATCCTGCCCTTGAACTTCAGCCGACCACCAAAGCAGCCGAAACCCCGACCGGCCTGAACGCGTCGCTGATCATCCCCCAGACCTATGAAGACCCCGACACCCTCGCGACCTCCCACATGAAGAAGGCGGTTGTCACCCTACCCGAAGGCTTCGCTCTCAATCCCTCCTCGGGCACTGGTCTTGGTTCCTGCACACCCGCTCAGTATGAATCCGAAACCGCCTTCTCCCAGGCCGGAGAAGGCTGTCCCTCCGAATCGAAGGTCGGCACCGTCGAAATCGAAACCCCCGTCCTCAGCGAGAAGGCCTTGGGCTCCGTCTACGTTGCCAAACCCTTCGACAACCCCTACGACAATCTCGTGACCCTCTACGTCGTCGCCAAGGTTCCCGACCGTGGCATCATCGTCAAGACCGCGGGCAAGGTCGAAGCCAATCCGGTCTCGGGCCAGCTGACAACCACATTTGAAAACACTCCCCAGGTGCCGTTCAACAAATTCACCTTAAAGTTTAACCAAGGCGCCACCTCACCGCTTTCGAGCCCCGCCGCCTGCGGTACCTACACCGGTGAAGCAAACCTCTCGCCTTACTCCGAACCGAACAATCCTCGCCACGTGCTCAACTCCTTTGAAATGACCGAAGGTGTTCACAATGGCCCCTGTCCTGCCGCGGGCATACCGCCCTTTCACCCGCAGCTGATCGCCGGCTCGGTCAATAATGCGGCGGGACATTTCTCGCCCTTCTACGTCCGGCTGATCCGCGAAGACGGCGAACAGGAGATCACCCACTTCTCAATCAAACTGCCACCCGGCGTGGTCGGCAGGTTGGCCGGGATCCCCCTTTGCACCGAAGCGGAGATCGCCCAGGCCAAATCGCGCGAACATGAGGGCGGCGCCGCCGTAGAGGAAGCAGACCCCTCATGCCCGGCGAGCTCTCAAGTCGGCCACACATACGTCGAAGCGGGGGTCGGCTCGGTCCTGGCCACGCACCCCGGGGAAGATCTACCTCGCCGGCCCCTATCACGGCTCGGCGACCTCTCATTGTCTCGGTCACCAACGCCAAGGTTGGCCCCTTTGACCTCGGCACCGTGGTGATTCGCTTGGCGCTTCGCGTCAACCCTGAAACCGGCGAAGTCTTCGTTGACTCCGCAGGCTCAGATCCGCTGCCCCACATCGTTGACGGTATCCCGTCCCGCCTCCGCGACATTCGCGTCTATATGGACCGCCCCGAATTCGTCCTCAACCCGACCAGCTGCGAACCGACCTCCACGGCCTCGACGCTTCTCGGCTCCGGCGCCAGCTTCACCAGAGAAATCGGCATCTCTCCGGTCACCGTCTCCACCCGCTACCAGGCTGCCGGCTGTAATGGCCTAACCTTTGACCCCGACCTCGCCCTCAGCCTCAAAGGTTCGACCAAGCGAGGCGGCCACCCTGCCTTCAAAGCGGTTCTCACCGCCCATTCCCGGTGAAGCCAACACCGGCACGCCCAGGTCACCCTGCCCCGTTCCGAGTTCCTTGAACAGGCCCATATCGGCACCGTCTGCACCCGCAAACAGTTCGCCGAAGGCGCGGCCCCCGGAGAAAAGTGTCCCGCGGCATCCGTCTACGGCTTCTCCAGGGCCAACACGCCGATCCTATCCGAACCGTTGGAAGGCCCGGTCTACCTACGCTCCTCCAGAACACACACTTCCTGACCTGGTTGCCGCCCTGCACTCAGGGGAGATAAATATCGACCTAGTCGGCCACGTCGAAGGTGTCCACGGGGGAATTCGCAACACCTTCGAAAATGTCCCCGATGCCCCCATTTCATCCTTCACCCTGGAAATGGAGGGCGGCCAACAAAGGCCTCCTGGTCAACTCAACCAACCTCTGCGCCGCAACGAATCGTGCCACGGCCGACTTCGAAGGTCACAATGGCGATATTAAGGACTTTAAGCCGGTCCTCGTCCCTTCTAACTGCCACAAAAAGCCAAGGAAGAAAGGTAAGCGCCTAAACGGGCGCCGCCATCAGCGTGGAGGGAGGAGCTGAGACAGCGGAGCCCAGCACCGCTCCCGGCTGGTGCGGCGCAATCGCACGGTGCTCTGCTCGTTATTAAGCGAGGCGGGCGTTTCGTTGAATCCTGCGGTCGAGGATTCGGCCAAGAATGTGAAATTCCTCGAATAGCTGCTTCTTGGGGCGGCTCCTCGAAGGCCGTTCAGCTCCGCACCATCCTCTCGCGGTCACTCACGACCTAAGTGGCCCGAGATCCAAATCGAGCAACCTGCGTCAACCAATGAGAGGCAAGACCAGCCCCACCGACACAGCACCGAACCGCCTCTGCGAGTGTTATCGAGGTGGGAATATGAGGCGAGCGGACCTGATGAGCACTAAAGAGCACCCCCTCCGAACGCGCCCTCCGATCGCCAGGCTGGCCTTCGTTGCAACTTCCTCCCTTTCCCTCGCGGCGCTAGGCAGCCGAGCCGGATGCATCTTCGCGGTCGAACCCAATTCGCACGGCCAACTCACAAGCAAGCGTTTCCAGGCGCGGCAATTGGCCCACTGCCGCGGTTTCGAACCTTCGAGGTCCACCTAGTGCGCGGGCCGAGGACAAAGGCCGGGGTGCTTTTCCTGGCTGCCCTCCTGCTCGGGGTCGCGGCGATCGCACAAGCTGCGGTCGTACAACAAGGCAACCTTCAGGTGACCATCCTCAGCCAAGTCAGCCCTTACCATCTGCCCCGCGACGGCAGCGCCCCGATTGCTGTTTTTATCGCCGGCCACATCGCCACTACAAACGGAGCCGTCCCGCCGCAGCTAGAGAAGCTGACGGTTAAGCTCAACCGCCACGGCAGCATCGACTACACTGGGCTCCCGGCGTGCAGCCTGGCTCAAATCCAGCCCAACTCAACCGAACATGCCCTTCAGGCTTGCTCACGTTCCCTCGTTGGCTCGGGTCAGTTCTGGGCCGAAGTCGTCCTTCCAG
Source organism: uncultured Solirubrobacterales bacterium (assembly GCA_963745305.1). Lineage (GTDB taxonomy): Bacteria > Actinomycetota > Thermoleophilia > Solirubrobacterales > 70-9 > CAVUWL01. The sequence continues at coordinate 535,490 of CAVUWL010000016.1, read as the reverse complement.
GCCAGGTTCCCTATCCCACCCAGGGCCGCCTCCTGCTATTCAATGGCCGCGAACACGGGGTCCCGGTCCTCTTCGCACACATATATACCACCAATCCTTTCGATACCTCCTTTGTTATCCCCTTCACGATCCATCATCTCGCCCACGGTACCTACGGCACCCAGCTCACCGCATCACTTCCCGGCGCGCTTGGAAGCTGGGGCTTTGTCAACCGGATTAAGATGACGATCTCACACCGCTACCGCTACGGCGGCCAAAATCGCAGCTTCGTTAACGCTGCCTGTCCGGCCCCCCAGGGCTTCAACGTCACCGACTTTCCTCTCGCTGAGGCGACTTTTTCGTTCGCCGGTGGCCAACAGATCACAGCGCAAGTGACCCATCCCTGCGCCGTGAGCCGATGATTCCCGCCGCCGCCGGGAGGACGGGGGCCGCCCTCGGCGTCGCCTTCCTCACTCTTTTTATAGCAACCTCATCTGCCTTTGCTGCCTCCGACCCGGTCGGCAGCGGCACGACAACAATCACCTTGACTAAGGCGTTCACCAAGACGCTTAAGCAGAACAAAGTTAAGCTGGTCGCGGTCGCCCCCGCCCAGGTCATCCACTCGACTCTCACTCTGCCCGTCAGTGGTGGCACGCTCGACTCCACAAGCGGCGTTGGGACCGTCGACCACAGCGGCCAAGTTAAGTTCAGCCTCGGAAAGCGCGCGGCTCTGCTCAAGGATTTCGTTCTAAATACCGCGACCAAAACGCCGCTGATCGCAAAAGTCGACGGCGGCCAGCTGAACGTCGCCGCCGCTCCCTCCTTCACCTCGAGTCGCGAAGGATTCGGTGCAGCTGTCTCGGTCAAAGCGCTGAAGCTGACCGAAAAGACCGCCGTACGTCTTAACAAAAAGCTCGGCTTGAAGAAGGTCTTCAAGTTAAACCAGCTCATCGGCTCCTCGGTGACGAAAACGCAGCCGTCCATCGTCCAGATCCAGCCCGCTGGCAAACTCACCCTTTACCCCGACCCTCATTCCTCGGCGAAATTGGCCGAACGCCACGTCTCGATTAATCCGGTATCTCCGGCTGAACTTTCCTCTGGTTCCTTCGGTTTCCCAATCGTACCCGGCGGCACCATCGCCCCCAACGCCTCACTCGGCACGCTGAAGAGCGGCGGCTCGATAGAACTACTGCGGCTGGAAGAAAAAACTTCCAGCTACGGGCAGATCGTCTTACATGAAATCTGGCTCAATCTCGCCGAACGGACGGCCATCGCCGAACTGGAAGTCGAGCCCTCGCCGCCCAATAGGGGAAAGAAGGGCACAATCGCGGTTCTCGACTTGAATATGAGTGCAGCCACGGTCTCGGCTAACCCGACCGCCGGCACGATTGCGGTTTCAGGCGTCACTGCCACTTTCAACCCGACGCTCGCAGCAAGCTTCAACGAAGCCTTTGCGAACAAGGAAGAAGTCTTCAAAGCAGGTGAAGCGCTCGGCACGTTTTCCTTCTCCGTGGGGGCGGAATAGGTAGGGGTAGATGGCGACGACGACGACCTCGACCCGCTCTCAGCGACGTCCGAGGCTCCTGGCGACGGTCGTGCTCGCCGTGCTCGCCGTGCTGGCCGCAGCGGTCCTTGGTGCTTGCGGCGACGGTGGGAAGAGCTTGAACGCCTCCAGTTCGGCCCGGAACGGGTCGACAGCCACCGCGACAGATGCGCCCGCCCCGGCACCCAATGCCACGAGGAGCTTGCACCCTAATGGTGGGTCCGACAAATCAGAAGGGAGCGCCTCCTTCCGCGTTGTAAGCGGCGACAACAGTATCCCCGACTTCGGCGCCGAAGCCGGAGTCCCTCAGCGCGATCGCGCCGCGACCACGCTCGCCGCTTACCTGGGCGCCCGCGCCAGGGCGCAGTGGTCGACCGCCTGCACCTTTCTCTCGCGCCAGGTTCGCGCCCAACTGGAGAGCCTGGCTAGGACCTCCAAAGGCAAGGTCAAGGGCTGCAGTGCGGTCCTCGCGGCGCTTGAGAACCGGACGCCTCCCGGCGCTCGCGCCGATACCTTTGTCCACGGTCTTGCCTCCCTACGGGTCAAAGGTCCGCGGGGCTTTGCACTCTACTACGGTCCTCACAGGCAGCAGTACGTGTTGCCACTGGCGAGTGAAACCGGAACTTGGAAGGTCACCCAACTGGCCCCGATTCCCTACCCGATCGACTCTCCAACCTCTCCCGCCGGATAATGCCCTGCAAGGGCCTGATCTCCGCGGGCCTTCCGATCGCGGCCGTGGTTCTTGTCGCGATGTCTGCCTCCTTGGCCTTTGCCAATCTGGTCCAGCGCGGCGATCTCTTCGTCAAGTTCAACGGCGGCATCTCCCCGACTGCCCTGCCCCGCCACGAAGATGCCCCGATCGCGGTCAGTGTCTCAGGTCAGATCAGAACTCTTTCGGGCACTCCCCCGCCGGCATTGCGGCAGATTACGATTGAGCTCAACCGCGCCGGTCACCTCGACACCCGCGGCTTGCCGCTTTGTCGGGTCGGCCAGATCGAGGCTTCATCGAACGCCGCGGCCCTTGCCGCCTGTCGCTCGGCTCTGGTCGGCTCCGGAACCTTTTCTGCCGACTTCGCCTTTCCCGAACAGCCGATCATTCCCACCCACGGGAATATCCTCGCCTTCAATGGCCGGGAAGGCTCCCGCCCAGTCATCTTTGCCAACATTTATGGCACCGACCCGGTTTCGATAACCCGCCTCATGATCTTCCATCTGCGTCGTGCCGACGGCGGCTACGGCACCGTATTCAGCGGCGCCTTGCCCCCCGAAATCAACCACTATGGCTACGTCACTCAAATCAAGCTCAATCTGTACCGTACGTTTACCTTCCGCGGTGCCAGGCACAGCTATCTCTCGGCCGCCTGTCCGGCCCCTGCCGGCTTCTCCGGAGCTTCCTTTCCCTTCGCACGCGGCTCGATGACGTTCGCCGACGGCCGCACGCTTTCATCCACCTTGACGCGCAGCTGCAAAGTGCGGGGGTAAATCTGGCGGACCGCCTTGTGGGCAAGGCCGATGCTGGTACGGACGCAGCCCTATTGGCCTTGTCGCCGGTCTGATGAGTTGCCGCCTTGCCCGGATCCTGGCTCGCGGAGGACCCCGATGAGCAGTTCGATGAAGTCGCCGTAGAGATCGAGCCGCACGGCATCGGGGCTGACCAGAGCTTCGACGGCCAGACCGATGCCGAGTGCTCTCATGATGAGTGCGAGCTCTGCGCTAGGCAGCCGTAGCTCGGCACCGGCCTCCTCCTGGTATTCGAAGATGTAGTGGCCGATGGCCTCCCGCAGCGCCGCCGAGCGGTCCCCGAAGCGCCTGGCCAGGTCGGGGTCACGGCCGGCGTGGGCGATGAACTCCATGTGTAAGACGAAGGACTCACGATCTTCGGCGAAGCGCTCCATCCATTGGTCAGCTAGGGCGCGCGCCCGAACCTCCAGCGGAGCGTCCTCGCCGAGGTCAATCTGTGTCGCGGCAAGCTCGCGTGCCCGCTCTGCCATGTAGTCCTCAAAGACGGTAAGGAAGAGGTCGGCCTTACCGTCGAAGTTCGAGTAGACGGCACCGTGGGAGTAGCCAGCCTCCTCGGCGATCTCCTCGATCGAGGCGTCGGCGTAACCGCGTTGAGCGAACCCCCGCGCCGCCGCGGCCAACAGGTCCGCCCTCGTAGCCGCCTTCTTCTCCGCACGGTTCAGCCGCTTGTTCATGGATTTCTTATTCTGATGGTGGTTATCATTATAATGATAGTTATAATCGATATGTGTCGGTGACAACCGGAGCGACCTTCCGCTGCAACGGGCGCACATATCGGGCTCCCGTCGGCCCGACCCTGGCGATCTGCATCGACGGAACCGACCCCGCCTACATAACCGACGCCCTGGAGCGAGGGACGATGCCCCGGTTGGGAGCGGCCCTTGCCGGAGGCGGCCGCCTCTTTCGCGCCCAGTCTCAGATTCCAACCTTAACCAACGTCAATAACGCCTCGATCATCACCGGCGTGAGCGCGGCGCTTCACGGGATCTCCGGAAACCATTACCTCGCTTCCGATGGCAATGAGTGCCAGCTAACCAACCCGACCGCGCTTCGGGTCGAGACTATTCTCGCGGCGGCGAAGCAGGCAGGAGTGGCGGTCCTTGCGGTCAGCGCCAAGGAGAAGCTGCGGGCGCTGCTCGGCAAGGGTTCGGTGCCCTCAATCAGCGCCGAGCGCGCCGACCAGCAGACCCTCGATGGACTCGATGGGGCGAGCGGTGAGGAGATTCTCGGTCAACCTCGGCCCGACATATATGACCCGGCGCTCTCAGCCTATGCGCTCGACCTGACGATCGCCCTCGCAGAGCGGCTCGGCACCCGCCTCGCCTATTGCTCGCTGACGGATTACGTCCAGCACAATTTCGCTCCCGGGGATCCGCAGGCCGACGCCTTCTTGGCCGGACTTGACGAGCGTCTGGGCCGAGCGCTTGCAGCAGGCTGGAGGGTGGGTCTGGTCGCAGACCACGGAATGAATGCCAAGACGGACGAGGACGGCAGCCCCAACGTGCGCTACCTAAGCGACGCCCTGGATGCCGCCGGGCACACCAGCGCCCGGGTGATCCTGCCAATCACCGATCCCTACGTCGTTCACCACGGCGCGCTTGGGTCGCTTGCATTCGTATATCTCGAATCAGAGGCTCGATCGGAGGTCCGTGCTGTGCTCGCCGGACTCCCTGGTGTAGAGGCAGTGCTTGACCGCGGTGCCGCGGCTATCGCCCTCGAGTTGCCAGAGGATCGGATCGGCGACCTCGTGATCTGCGCTGACGCGAAAACCGTGCTGGGAAAAACGGCAGCCGATCACGACCTTTCGGCACTACATTCAGAGCTTCGCAGCCACGGCGGCCTGCGGGAGAGTGAGATACCGCTCGTCCTCTGTCAGCCACTTGTTGGCGCCGCCGTTCCAGCGCGAGGTTTGCGTAATGCAGACCTCTTTTCCCTGCTGCTCGGCGAGGATCCCTCTGGCGGGTTTAAGCGGCCGCCAATCTCAAACGATCCCCAATGCCCTCTCTGCGCCGCCGGATTGCGACGGGCCGCGGCGACGATCATTGAAGAGGACGATCAGACCGTATCGCTCATGCATCCCGAGCCGGCTACCCCAGGGCATGCTCTGGTCATCCCCCGCCGCCACAGCGCCGATCTCCATCAGGCGAACCCCGAGGATCTGGCCGCGAGCGTGGCCGCGGCACAGAGGCTGGCCACTAAGCTCCGCGATCGGCTCGGCGCCGAGGGCGTCAACCTGATCAACGCGTGTGGGCCGACGGCCTGGCAGACGATCTTTCATTTTCACCTTCACGTTGTGCCGCGCTACCGCAGTGACGGGTTGCGTCCCCCATGGACACCGCGATCTGGAGATCGGGGTGAAATCGAGGCGGTGGCGAGCCTCTTGCGGAGTTGAGGAGCGTGGTTATCCGCTCAAAAAAATCCTGCGCTTGCCCGGTTGGAGCGGGGGCCAGCGCAACTCACCAATCTAGTGCAGCGCCGATTGGCAGCAACTGCCAGACCCTGTGCGCGCCGCAGTGGGCGAGCATCACGCAGCCATGTGATACTGCAAGGTATTGAATACTCACCAGTATCGAAAGGACCAGATGCCAAACCCCGCTCTTGTCGTGCCCGATCGAGCGCCACCTCCGATCCGCGACACGCTCGCGGGCCTTCCCGAGCTAGGAGTCTTCCGGATGGTCGCCCATGCCGAGACCGCATTTCGGCCGTGGTTGGCGCTCGGTGGCACCCTGCTCGGCAAGCTGCAGCTGGATCCCGCGCTGCGGGAGCTGGCGATACTCCGCGTTGCCGCGATTGCCGGTTGCAACTACGAGCTTGTCCAGCATGGGCCGATTGCCACGGCCGTTGGGGTCGGTTCCGATCAGGTAGAGGCGCTCCAGGAGGGGCGCGTTTTCGGTCCGGAGTTCGACGAACGCGAGACCCTGATCGTGCGCTTCGTAGGTGAGGTGATCGAAAACACGGGCACTGCCGCCGCCCTGGTGCAGGAGGTCGAGGAGGTGCTCAGCGCCCGCGAGGTCGTCGAGCTCCTTCTCGTCATCGCCCACTACCACGGGCTGGCCCTGTTGCTCAACACCACCGGGGTCCAGCCCGACCCACCTGCTGCGCTGGCGCTCGTGGAAGCCGCGCAGACCAGCCCTGACTCCCGCAGATGATTCCGTCAGCCATTGCCGAGCGCCGGGGAAGTCCCGAATCGCGGTTGGCTGGTCGGGGAGTCCTGATCGTCGGGGGCGGACAACAGAGCTACCTCGAGGATGATCCTCCCGCAGGCATTGGTTACGCGGTCTGCGTTCGCGCCGGCGAGCTCGGGGCACGGGTCGGCGTCGCGGATCGTGACGAGGAGGCAGCTGTGCGCACCGTTGAGGCGGTTCGCGCCAAGGGTGCCAGCGCGGTGGCGGCTATCGGCGATGCCTCCTTGGAGGGCGAAATGGAGCGGATCGTCGCCGAGGCGGCGCGCCTGCTGGGTGGCCTTGACGGCCTTGTCATGAACCTCGGCATCGCCGCTGGCATTGGCCTTGCCGGCACCACGGCGGAGATCTGGGACACCGTGATGGCCGTCAATGTCCGCGCCCATTTTCTTGGCTGTAAGTTCGCCCTGCCGCTGATGAACGAGGGTGGCGCGATCGTGCTGATCTCCTCAGCCGCTGCTGTTGCCCCCTCGACCAGCGACATCCCTGCCTACATCGCCTCAAAGGCCGCCCTCTCGGGTCTGGCTCTGCACAGCGCCAGGGAGGGCGCCCTTGTTGGCGTGCGGGTCAACGTTGTCAAGCCGGGCCTGATCGACACACCCCTGGGTCGGCTCGGCGCCCGCGTCAAGTCCGACCGAGACAGCATCCAGGTGCCGCTGGGACGCCAGGGAAGCGCCTGGGAGGTCGCCGACGCCGTCACCTTCTTGCTCGGCGAGGAGAGCGGCTATATCACCGGCCAAGAGCTTGTCGTTGACGGTGGTCTCACCACGCTGATTTGATCGCGATGGCGCCCAGGGCGAAACGACAACGGCGCCCCAAGCGCGAGGAGGTGCGGCGGCGCCTGCTCGAAGCCGCGACCCATGTCTTCGCCCGCCGCGGCTACGCCGGGGCCAGCCTCGAGGAGGTGGCTGAAGAGGCCGGTTTCTCCAAGGGCGCGATCTACTCCAATTTCAGCGGCAAGGAGGGGATCTTCTATGCCCTTCTGCGTGAGCGTGTTGGAGCGAGGATCGATCGCGTCCGCGATGCCGTCTCCTCTGCCGAGACGCTTCAGGAGGCAGGGGCTGCTGCAGGTCGAGCCGGCGCAGAAGCAACGCACGAGGAGCCAGACTGGCATCTGCTCTTCCTGGAGTTCGTCACTCAGGCCGCTCACCAGTCCGAGCTCGGGGAGGAGCTGGGCCGACAGCGAACCCGGCTGCGGGAGGAGATTGCCGACCAAGTGCGGAATCGATTGGAGGCCGGCGGGGTCGAGCCATCGCTGTCGGCCGAGCAGCTCGCCATTCTCATGCTGGCCCTTTCCAACGGCCTGGCAATTGAGCAGATCGTGCAACCACGGGGGGTCGACCCTGACCTCTTTGGGCGAGCCGTGGAGCTAATCGCCGTTGGCCTATTGCAGGTCGCTACCGAGGCGAACGAGACACCCTAAACCGCTGGCGCTGACTATCGCGATCGCGCTGTCCGGGCGGGGGGGAAGCATCACACCTCGGCGCCAATCGATACAACGACAGCCGAGCGCAGGGTGGGGACAGCTCGGACCGCTGGTCGAGAAGCTCTATTGCAGGCGCCGCCATATCGGATACCGAAGATCACCTGCCGAAACTGAGGCAGGGGCTCGCTTGTAGTGCGTGGCGCGAGGCGGAGCGCAATTGGGGTCAAGGCCTCATCTTGACTGCGCTCCGAGGAAGTGAAGCAGTTGATCGACCACCAACCTGACGTGATTACGGCGCGTCTTAGTCTCATCGAGGTCGCGCCCGAGCGACGCCATGAAGGTCGAGCGCTGCGCGAGCGGCGAGAAGGTCAATGAAACGAACAGCAAAACCGCGTCCGGAACGTTAAATGCCTGCAGGCCCGCCCTTTTGGACGCGGCTCGCAGTGCGGTGAACCCCTCATGGATTGCCCTGGACTCCCGTCGAACCTCCTGAAGCCGCTCGCCTCCGGCCAGCTCCTCCCGCTGCACCAGCCTCAGGAACGACGGATGGCTCATGAGGAATGCCATGTAGCCGCTCACTGCCTCCGTCAGCGGTTTGTCGAGCGAGGTTTCGGCATTGCTGAGATGCCACTCAATGAGCGGACGAAATGCCTGGCGGGTCGCCTCCTCCCGCTCTCGAAAGACCCGTTCTAAGACCGATTCATAGAGCTCAGCCTTGGAGCCGAAGAAGTAGCTCGGCGTTCCCCGCGAGAGCCCGGCGAGCGTGGCGATGTCGTTGAGGCTCGCACCCTCGAAGCCGCGTTCGCCAAAGAGCTCCTCGGCCGCATCGAGAATCGCCTCGCGACTGCGCGACGCGTCCCGAATTCTCTCCGGCCTTGGCCTTGCCGTCGGTTGTCTCATCGCCCCATCATGGTATATAACTTGCTAGACGTTCAGCTAATTACATGTGCCCGACACCTCCAACCCTGTTCTACGACCTCGGCTCGCCATACGCCTACCTGGCGTTGGAGCGCGCTGCGGATGTGCTCGGTTTGGAGCCCCGCTTGGAGCCTGTATTGGTCGGTGGGATCTTCGTCCTGCGCGGTCGGGGTAGCTGGTCTCAGACCCCCGAACGAGAGCGGAGGATTGCCGAGGTTCAAGATCGGGCCAACCGCTACGGATTGCCGCCTCTCAAGTGGCCGCCTGGCTGGCCGAACAACACGCTGAAGGCGATGCGGGCTGCCACCTGGGCAGGCCGGCTGGGCGTCGGGCAGTCCTTCGCCCGGACCGCATTTCAAAGGGCGTTCGTGAGGGGTGAGGATCTGAGCCAGATCGATGTCCTTGTTGACATCGGTTCCGAGATCGGCCTTCCCGGCAGCGAGATTCCTGACGCTATTGACGATCCCGCCACGAAAGCGGCGCTAAGAGAAGCAACCGATCGCGCTTGGGCCAGCGGCGTCATCGGGGTACCGTGCATCGGCGTCCTCGGGGAGATTTTCTACGGTGATGATCGGTTGGAGGCGGCTGCTCGGAGGCTCAAGCGTGATGGTCCGGGCTGAATGACCGTTCTGAAATTGCGATCGGCTCCCGCCTGGGACGGCGGACGCCATAGGGAATTAGCTATCCCGAGACCGGTGAACGCTTGGGAATCGGCGAACAGCTTGGCGATCCCGTCAAAGCTGCGTTCACTTTCGATTCATTGGCGGGCTATCCTGACTCTGCATGACGCTGCGGCGACCCAACGCACCGATCATCTCTACATCTGGAAGCATCTCCGCCCCCTGATGAGTGCGCCCGAGCTCACCCTCACCCCAGGAATTGAGCGAATTGACGCATTCACGGTTGAGGGTCGCCTCATCACTGATGTCGGCGGCACGATCGACGCCAGCGTCCTCTCGACCCCGGGGATGATCGCAATGATGGAGGGCAGTGCAATGGCGCTCGCCTACGAGCACCTGCCGGCCGGAAAAGCGACGGTAGGCTTCGAAGTCTGCGTAAAGCACGTGTCAGCGGCGGCCCGGGGCGCGAGCTGCCAGGCTCGCGCTGTACTTCGTGAGGTGATCGACGATCGAAAGCTTCGCTTTGAAGTCGAGGTGACCGAAGGGGAGCGGACGATTGGGGTTGGAACCCACGAGCGCCGCGTGGTTGGGGTCGAACAGCTCGGTCCTTCGGCCGTCTGACCCCCGTCGGAGACCGAGATTGCCGGCCTGGCCCCGGCAATTCCCTTCTGCGGAATTTCGAGCAAATTGACGCCAGCGTCGAGGTCCGAGGATCTGACAGGCCCTGGCGGCGAATCGTTGGCTGAGACTTTCGCGTTCGCGAGGCTTCGTGCGAGCAGACCCATCGTTGCGTCTAGGTGTCTAGCGGAAGCACCGAAGGCCGGATCGCGTCTCATCATTTGCCCGCGGTCATCTCATATGTGATCCAACCGGTGCGTGTGGCGACTCGATCATACGCACCTCGGGCGCGGTAATTGTCATCTGCAGTCGTCCAGCGAACGATGCGCCAACCACGTTCGACGGCCGTAGCGTTGATCGCGGTGAATAGGGCTTGCGCAACGCCGGTACCACGTACCGCTGGGTCCACGAATATGTCATCCAGATAACCGGCTATTTCGCCACGCAGCGGACGCACCCAGCTGCGCAGGTGTGCGAGTCCGACCGGATCACCATAACCCCCGGCCGGCACGGCAACGATCGCCTCGACTGAGCGGTCCTCGTGGATCCAAGACCAGACTCGCTGCAAGTGTTCCTCGGACGTAGCATGCTTGTAGAAGGTGCAGTATCCGCTGAAGAGGCGCCCCCACGCCTCCAGGTCGCGTTGCTCTACCGGGCGAGTCATCCAGGCCGTTTCATCCATCACCAAATCCTATGCTGGAACCCCATAAAAGTCTGGAAGGAAGTTGACGTTTCGATTAGCCTCTTCGGCCCAGCGCCGGACGCGCCGTACGCGTTGAGGATCGGAAGTTTGCGACCCCCAGGAAGCGGGTCAGGCCCAGCCTCTTGGACGCCCAATTGGGGCCGTCCCAGCCTCGCCGTCCGGCGCCTCTGCATTGCGTCGTGGATCAGGCCGCACCGGCGGCCCTTGTTCATAGTGGTTGATATACCTTCCTCAAGCCCGCAGGCCCCCCGAGCATGTCCCGTAACCCGTAGAACTTGAAACGGCGGTCCCTCCCGCCCCGTCCGCTCCCGTTGGGAGCGTGCGGGGTGTCGAAGTCCACTACGAGGACAGGAGGAACCGCCGATGAACACCGTAACGAAGGCCGCGGTCGCGGCCGAAGAAGATAGCTTCGAGAACCTGCCAGAGCAGGTTCGAGAGGCACTGGGAGAGCTTGCTGGGCAGGCGAAGGAGGGACTGCTGGCGCTCAGCGTCGGGGTCGGCCTCGGCGTGCTGGGCGAGCTGTTGGAGGCCTAGGTCGCTGAGGTCGTCGGCCCGAAGGGCCGCCACAACCGCAAACGCTCTGCCGTTCGCCACGGCCACGAGCAGGGAGAGGTGACGCTGGGCGGACGCAGGGTGGCGGTCAAGCGCCCCCGGGTCCGAAGCGCCAACGGCGCCGAGGAGGTGGAGCTCGCCACCTACGGCCACTTCGCCGACCGCGATCCGCTCACCCGGGTGGTGCTGGAGCAGATGCTCGCCGGCGTCTCAACGCGGCGCTTCTCCCGCACCCGGGAGCCGGTCGGAGAAGAGCTCGAGGCCGCCTCGAGCTCGACCTCGCGCTCAGCGGTCAGTCGCAGCTTCCTCGCCCGCACCCGCGAGAACCTCCAGGAGCTGATGGCTCGCCGTTTGGACGACGTCCGCCTGGCGGCGCTGATGGTCGACGGGCTGGCGGTAAAGGGCCGCACCAACGTCGTCGCCCTGGGGATCTCAACCGAGGGCGTCAAGGTGGCGTTGGGGCTTTGGGAGGGATCGACGGAGAACTCCACCGTGGTCTGCGCCCTGCTCAGTGACCGCCTCGATCGCGGCCTTGACACCGAGCAGGGCGTGCTGGTGGTGCTCGACGGCGCCAAGGCGCTTCACAAGGCGGTGCGCGACGTGCTCGGGGTGAGGACGCCGGTGCAGCGCTGCATTCGCCACAAGGAGCGAAACGTGATCGAGCACCTGCCCGAACGCGAGCGCGCGAGCGTGAGGCGACGGCTGCGTGATGCCTGGGCGCTCGAGGACTACCACCTCGCCCTGGAGCGCCTGGAGGGACTCGCCACCGAGCTGGAGCGCACTCACCCCGGGGCCGCCGCGTCCTTGCGCGAGGGCATGACCGAGACACTCACCGTGACCCGCCTGGGGATCGAGGGCAAGCTGAGGCAGACCCTGGAGTCGACCAACCCCTGCGAGTCGATGATCGAGTGCGTGCGACGCAGCTCGCGCAACGTCAAGCGCTGGCGTGACGGAGAGATGGCGCTGCGCTGGACCGCCGCCGGGATGCTCGAGGCAGAGCGCCAGTTCCGGCGGGTTGTTGGCTACCGCGATCTGGGCAAGCTAGCCGTCGCGGTTGAGCGGGAGGTTGGTGCTCATTCTCTACCCAGTCCCGCTGTCGAGGAGGTGCGTCAGACCGTTACTGTTTGATCGTCATATTGGGACCGCCGTCGAAGTTCCACGACGAGCGGGACATGCTCGGCCCCCCGGGCCACGCAGCTTTTGGACGCTCCTTACCTGACCGAATGACCTGCGATCCATGGGCCACTTTGGCGACGCTTTTAGGCAGTTTCCTTCACTTGACCCTGCGGCCATTGCATAGGCCGTACTGTCAAATTAGCGCATTTCTTTGGTAGTGTGTGGATCAATGGCACACTTAAGCAGGGTAGCTCTTGTCAACCCCCCAGCTGACGACTGGACCTGGCAACAACGCTGCGCTCCCGCGAAACCCCAGGTTGGGCGGAATCTAGTGGGCCACCGCATCTGCGGAAACCGAGAGCACGAGAGGCACCCAGCGGCGCATAGTCGCATGGTCGGCCACATATTCAAAAAAGTCGTTCGTGTGCATTGACCGGGCGACGGCCGGTGGTGCGTGAAGCGAGGTCTCGACCTTAATCTATAAAAGATGATACGGTCAGAACCATTGATCATGGACTATGAGAAGCGGAACGGTTGGATGGCAATCCACAGCCGGCAAAGCATAAGACGGTGGCTCCCCAGAGCGGTTCCCTTCCCGCCACCGAATCCGGGCCGCGCCACCTCTCGACGAGCCCCAGCGGTTGGCCTTGTCGTTGTGATTGCTGTCTTGGGCGCCCTTGCACTCCCGCCTCTCAGCGCCGCCGCTTCTCCGGTCCTTCCGGTGCCGAGCAGCGGCCTCCCCGATGGTCGGGCATATGAGCTGCTCACCCCACCCGAGAAGGCGGGTGCCGAAGACATTTTCGCCACCACGGGGCGCAGCAATGACGTCGGCGTTTCCTCTTCCGATGGCGATGAATTCCTCTTTCATACCGCCGCCGCCTACGGATCCTTCCCCGCCGCCGGTGAGAACACTTACGTTTTTTCGCGCACGCCGGCCGGTTGGAGCATGGCCGCCGCTGCCTCCCCGACCCTCGGCGTCCAGAGCATGGGTGACGTCCTCTACGGCCCATCCGAATTCACCCGTCTTGCCCTTAGCGACAGCGCCGGATCTACCGCCGGCGCAGGCTCGGTCTCGGTCCTCAACCTGCTTGGTCCTCCCGGTGGCCCCTACGCCACTATCCAATCCGGCTCGGGCGGTTCACCCGAAGAAGCAACGCTCTTGGGTGCATCGGCCGATCTCCACGACGTCATCCTCGGTTCCCACGATCACGCCCTGGCCCCAGGCGACAGCGGCCAGGATCTCGAATCCGAGGCGTTGTATGAATGGGAAGGCGGTGGGCTGCGCCTCGTCAACCTCGACAGCCACGATGCTTTGCTCAGCCCCTGCGGCGCAGTTCTGGGTCTTGGCGCCGCCGCCAATCCCGGCGCCGTCTCTTCTGACGGATCGAAGGTTTTCTTCACTGCGCCTGATCCCAACGCCACCGGTACGGGCTGTTGGAACGGCGCCATCGACCAATCCGCCCCAGCTCTACATGCGCCTGGATGCCGCCAGCACCGTTCAGGTCTCTGCTCCCAACCCAGGCGTCACCGACCCCAGCGGTTCGCACCCTGCGGCCTTTGTCGGTGCCTCCGCCAACGGCTCCCGAGTCTTCTTCATCAGCCAGGGTGAGCTGACCAAGGACGACGAAGGTATCCACGACCCCGAGCTCTATTCCTATGACACCGAAACCTCGACCCTCACCCGCGTCTCGGGCGGTGAATCCGGTAGCGCCGACGCAGATGTCTACAACGTCCCGGCGATCTCGGCCAACGGGGCCGCCGTGTATTTCACCGCCTTCGGCCAGCTGACCGCTGAAGCACCGCTGCCCAGTGGCGAAGAGGTCGACCTCTATCGCTTCGACACCGAAACCGAAGCAACCACCTACGTCGCTACGGTCAACGAGCGCGACTACGTCGACACCTCTGCCGATCGCTGGTGGGCCTTCCCCCACGGCGAGGAGATCGGCCTCGACCCGAGTGCCAACTGGGAGACCACTCCCGACGGGCGCTACCTGCTCTTCGCCACGACGCACGACGTCGGCGGCTATAACAGCACCGCCGCCAGCCCGACCGATTGCCCCGACGCGACCGGCGCCGCCGCTCCCAACGGGCACTGCGATGAGGTCTACCGCTATGACTCCGCCGCGGCTCCCGCTGAAGCGCTGAGCTGCGTTACCTGTGACCCAAGCGGAGCCGATCCCAGTTCCAACGCGCTCTTTGCTCGTTCGGCCTTCGCCACAGATGACCCCGGCGGTTCCCCGCCCAAAGCGATTTCTGATGATGGCTCCTACGTCTTCTTCGATAGCGGTGATGGACTGATCCCAACCGATACCAACGAAAAGCTCGATGTCTATGAGTGGCACGAAGGCCGGCTCTCCCTGATCAGCTCCGGCCGTGAATCCTCAGACTCCTTTTTCCTTGACTCAAGCTCTGATGGCTCCAACGTTTTCTTTGGCACCCACGCCAGCCTCGTTTCCGCCGACAGCGATGGCGCTGGAGATCTCTACGACGCCCGTATCGGCGGCGGCTTCCCCACCCCAAGCGGCAGCGGTCCCTGCGAAGGTGATGCCTGCCAGAGTCCGCCGCCGGCGCCTTCCAGCCCCACCCCCGCGACGTCAACCTCGCCGGGGCCCGGAAATCCGGTGCCAACCTTCGCCAAGCCTCACCACAAACATCACCACAAAAAACTCAGGCACCGCAAGAGGGCTCGGCGGGCCGGCGCCACCAGCCACGCGGCGGAGGGCAGCGAAGTGATCCGCCGCACGGCAGCATCTGCGGTGGCAGCGCTGGGGATCCTCGCGCTTCCTCTTCTCCGCGGCACCTGCGTTTGGCTCCGCCCAGGCCCCACAGTGGACGGTCACCTCAGTCTCGATGCCCACCAACTTTACCCCTGGCGATGGAAGCGGGAAGGACTCCTACCGGGTTACCGTTACCAACACCGGCGGCGCCGCCACCGATGGCTCGCAGATCTCGATCATCGATCAGCTGCCCGCCGGCCTATCGCTCGCCCCCGCGGGTGCTTCAGGTGAAGATCTGCTCACCCACAAACCGCTCAGCTGCGTCGCTCTCACCTGCACATATAACGGCACCGTCGTTCCCGAGGACTCGCTGGCTCTGAGGATCCCCGTCGATGTCGAAATTGACGAAAGCACCTCGGTCACCAATACGGTGACCGCCTCGGGTGGAGGCGCAGCCGAAGCGACGATGCACACTCCGACCGCGATTTCACCGAGCCCCGCAGAATTCGGCGTCGCTCCGGGCGGTGCCGCCACCGCGCTTTCCAGCCTGCAGGCTGGCGCCCACGCCGACCTGACCAGCGTGATCAACTTCGACACGATCAACGCCCAGGGTGCCACCGCCGGGGATCCCAAGGATGCCACCGTCGAGCTGCCGCCAGGTTTCGCCGGCGATCTCCCCGATATCCCGAGCTGCCCGGCGGCGCTCTTCTCTGATCAGGAATGTCCGATCGCCACCCAGGTCGGGGTGACCACGATGAGCATCAACCTGGGCTCGGGTCCGATCAGCGCGGCCGAGCCGCTCTACCACCTCGCGCCGGGCCCGGGCGAGGTGGCGAAGATCGGCTTTCACGCGATCGCCTTCAACGTCGTCGGCGATGTCAGCTTGCGGCCCGGGGGTTCCGGACTGCAAACCTCGATTCGAAACGTTCCCGGCAGCTCGGCGCAGCTCGACAGCGCCAGCATCACCATCTGGGGGGTACCGGCAGACCCGCTGCACAACTCGTTGCGCTGGAATCCCACCAGCGGCGAATTCGGCGCCTCCTCCGAAGCCGCCCCCGCCGCCTACTTCACAAATCCCACCTCCTGCTCGAGCGAAGCGCTGCGGGCCACCCTCTCGGTTGACTCATGGGAGAACCCGACGCCCGCTCCCGCAACCGAAATGCCCTTCGGACCGCTTCAGGGCTGTCAGCGGTTGGTCCTGGAACCGACGCTCAGCGCCCAACCCACTACGACCGAGGCCTCCTCGGCAACCGGCCTTGATCTCAGCCTCTCGGTTCCGCAGACCTACCAGGATCCCGAAGGCCTCGCCACCCCCGCGATCGAAAGCGTCGGGGTCGAAATGCCCGAAGGGGTTTCGCTCAACCCCTCCGCAGGTGCCGGCCTCGGCGCCTGCACGCCGGCTCAATATGCGCAGGAAGCGTTGGAAACCGAATCCGACCGCGGCTGTCCCAACGATTCCAGGGTTGGCACGGTGCGGATCAAGAGTCCCGCCCTCGCCGAAGAAGCGACCGGGGCGCTCTTTCTTGCCAAGCCCTTCGAAAACCCCTCCGATTCGCTCCTGGCGCTTTACCTTGTGGCTCGAATTCCCGATCGCGGCGTCCTCGTCAAGGCAGCTGGCAAGATCTCACCGGATCCTGCCAGTGGACGCCTGATCACGACCTTTGACGCTTTGCCCCAGGTTCCCTTCAGCGAACTCTCCCTGAGTTTTCGCCAGGGCGCAACCTCGCCGCTGATCTCCCCTCCACGCTGTGGTGAATTCAAGGTCGGAGCCAGCCTCACCCCATCCTCTGATCCCGCTAGCCCCGTCTCCGTTGCCGCGCCGCCGTTTCAGATCACCGAGGGTGCCGGCGGCGGTGCCTGTCCAGCGGCCGCTCCCGCACCCTTTCACCCCCGGGTCAGCGCTGGAACTCTCAACAACAACGCCGGTGTCTACTCGACCCTATTTCAGGAGATAAGCCGCGGCGACGCCGAAGGAGAAATCACCCACTTCACAACCCATTACCCGCGCGGCCTCGCCGCCAAGCTGGCTGGCGTTCCCTTCTGCCCCAACGCGGCGATTGAAGCTGCCCGTGCGATGACGGCGGCAGCCGAGGAAGCCAGTCCCTCCTGTTCTCCAGCCTCTCAGATCGGCCACACCATGGTCGGCGCTGGGGTCGGCAGCGTTCTCAGCTGGGCCCCCGGTCGCCTCTACATGGCGGGCCCCTACGACGGCGCCCAGCTCAGCACCGTCGCGATCACCGCCGCTCGTGTCGGCCCCTTTGATCTGGGGACCGTCGTGATCCGCACCACGCTTCGCATCGACCCCGAAACCGGCCGCGCTACGGTCGACTCGAGCGGCTCGGCCCCCTTTCCCCAAATCATCGACGGAATCCCCCTGCATCTTCGCGATGTCCAGGTCTACGTCGATCGCCCCGAATTCATCATCAACCCGACCTCCTGCGAACCGTTCAGCATCGGCTGGAACCTGACGGGAGCGGGAGCCGGTCCGCCCTCAACGCTTGAAGACGTCAGCTCCTCCCCCACTAACCCCTTCCAGGTCGCTGGCTGCGCCGCTCTGCCCTTCGCACCCCGGCTGTCATTCAACGTCCGGGGCGGCACCCACCGCGACGATCATCCCTCCTTCTCGGCGACGTTCAGCGCGAGCCCCGGCGAAGCCAACGTCGCGGGGGTCCAGGTCACCCTTCCCCGTACTGAGTTCATCGACCAGAGCAACTTAAAAAACGTCTGCACCCGGGTGGAATTCGCAAAGGGCTCGATTCCTGGCGAAGACTGTCCGAGCAACTCGGTTTACGGGCACACGACGGCGGTCTCGCCCCTGCTATCGGAACCGCTCGAAGGCTCCGTCTACCTGCGCTCCTCTGACCATCAACTCCCCGATCTCGTGATTTCACTTCACAATTCGGAGATCGAGATCGTTCTGGACGGCCATGTCGACTCCGTTCACGGACGCATCCGCAACACCTTCGAAGCTGTACCAGACGCGCCGGTCTCAAGTGTTACCCTGGCAATGCCCGGAGGTGCTTCTGGTCTGCTCGTCAACGCCGGCAACGTCTGCGATTCGAGCGAACGCACCATGGTGAGGTTCACCGCTCAGAACGGCAAGACTGCAACCACTTCGAAGCGCTTCATGCCGCCGAGTTGCGCCAAACAAGCGAAAAGGATGAGGCGGAATCATAAATCCGTTGCCACCCGACCCGCCGGGGGCTAAGCGGACATGACAAGGCGTGGCCTTTGCTTCCTCGTCTTCGCCGCGTCGTTTCTTGCTCTCGCCGGCGAAGCCACGGTCCGAGCCGAAACCTCACAGAAGGGAAACGTCCGAGTCGCTTTCGACGGAACTCTGAGTCCCCACAGCCTGCCGCGTTCAGGAGGCGCTCCGGTGACCGTCACGGTGGCGGGGAGGATCTCCACCAGCGAGGGCACCAAGGTGCCTCAGCTGCGCCGCGTCTCGATCGCGATCAACCGCTTCGGGCAACTTTCCAGTCGAGGCCTGGCAAGCTGCACAGAAAAACAAATCCAGCCCGCCACCACCGTTGAAGCGCTCAAAGCCTGCGGTAGCGCTCTTGTTGGCGAAGGGAGCTTTGCTTCGAACGTGCTGTTACCGGCACAGGCACCGTTTCCGTCGCTGGGAAAGGTGGTCGCCTTCAATGGCACCTACCGCGGTCACCAGGCGATCCTTGCTCACGTCTACGGTACCCAACCGATTCCCACCTCATACGTGCTTCCCTTTCTGATCACCCACACCCACGGCACATTTGCCACGGCGCTTAGCGCCGCCCTTCCCCAGGTCACCGGCGAATGGGGCTATGTCACCGGTCTCACGCTCACCCTTGGGCGACGCTTCAGCTACCGTGGCCGGGCCCGTAGCTACCTGAGCGCTGCTTGCCCGGCACCGGCGGGTTTCCCAGGCGCCAGCTTTCCCCTTGCCCGCGCTAACTTCGGCTTCGCCGGCAACGTCAACATCACCAATACCTTGACCCGCAGCTGTCGGGTTAGCGGGCAATGAGAGGCGGCCACGAATCCCGCGCTCGGGATGTTTCAAGCGATGCGTCGACGCTCGCTCAAGTGGGAATCGACGATTTGATGCGCAGGCTGAATCGAGCCCTCAGATTTCTGATCGCCAACCTCTGAATAGAGTGCTTCCTCAGGGAACGCGAAGCCTTTCTCAGGTCTTTGGAGCATCGTGCTAGAACGCATTCTGACCCCCACCTCCTACATCGTCTTGGGACTTCTCCAGCTCGCACCTGGAACCCCCTATGACCTGAAAACTCGGGTCGCCGCCACGCTCGGCAATTTCTGGTCGGTCCAGCACGCCCAGCTCTACACCGAGACTGCCCGCTTGGCAGAAGAGGGGCTGCTCAACGAGCATCGAGAGAAAGAGGGGCGCAGGCGCAAGACCTACTCAATCACCGATGCCGGTAGCCAGGTTCTCGAGGACTGGCTAGAAACGCCCACCTCCGAGCTCGCAGAGTTGCGCGATTTGGGCATGCTCAAGGTGTTCTTCGGTGCGAACCTAGAGATGCTCGCTCCTGCGCAGCTCGAGGCCCATCGTGCCAAGGTGACCGAATATGAGGCGATGCGCGAGCAGCTGCAGGACGCCGAGATTCCCAAAGGCATGTTGATCACGCTCGAGGTCGGCATCGAACACGAGCGCGATGCGGTCCGTTTCTGGGCCTCGCACCTCGACGGCAGAGGCCCTCAGGAGCGCGATGGGTAGGGACTCGGTCACGGAGAATGGAGCCCCTGCTGCGCTGCTTAGGGGTCAGATCTCAGTCAAGCTGTGAAGGGGTAGGCCAGCAGAGCCTCACTTGGTCGTCGATCCTGACCGTCGCCGCCCTACCAGCTCTGCCAATGGATCGTCGGCTCGATCGGCTTTCGCCGTACCGGACCAAAGTTGCCGCGCGGCCACCCGACCGGCACGATCGCATAGGTCTTCACTGCATCTGGGATCTCAAGGACCGCCTTGAAGCGGCGCTCCAGCAGCAGATGCCAGGTAGTCATCGTCGCCCCGAGACCCAAGGCGCGGGCGCTGAGCAGCAGGTTCTGCACCGCCGGGTAGACGCTTGCCGCATTTGCGAGGTCGCTGCTTCGCTTCAGGCCGCGAAGCAAGATGGTCGCCTCGCTGGCGCTGAGTGAGCGCCCTGCGCTGAGCGCTCCCCGCCACTCGCTCAGCAGTCTTCGCCCCTGTGCACTGGCGCTGTAGCAGACGACAATCAGCGCCGGGATCTGGCTGAAGTGATCGGCTTGGTATGCGATCGCCTTATGCATCCGCTCTTGTTTGTCGGGCGCCGTGGTCGCTGACGGTAGGCGCCCGACGGTCGACATGTAGAGGTCAAAGATCCGGCGCCAAAGCGGCTCCAACCTGGCGATTTGATCGCGCTCGGTGACGAGCAGATAGGAGTGGGCCTGGGCGTTGCTGGCGCTGGGCGCCCAGGAGGCTGCTTCACATAATCCGACCAGGAGCTCCTCCGGAACCGGGTCGGGCTTTAGCCGCCGCATTGCCCGCATCGTCTGCATTACGCTCTGAAGCGGGGCATCGGAACCGAAGGCGAGTTCTTCGGCGAAGGGTGCTGCGGCGCTCCCACCTTGGCTGGCGCCGTTCATGCGGCGCTCAGCGTCGCTGGTGAACTCGCGCCGCGGAGCTTGTGCAAATAAACCCGAGCGCCGCGATTGGGAGGGTAGGTCACGAACCGTCGTCGCGCCCGCTCGGGCTGAGTATCGGGCGCGCTCAGCTCGCAGCACTCCAGTACACGGCGCAGGACGATCCGCATCTCGAGCATCGCAAAGGATGCGCCGAGGCAGCGTCTGACGCCGCCACCGAAAGGAATCCAGCTGTAGGGATCGGTGCGCCCATCTTCGAATCGCTCTGGACGGAAGCTCTGCGGCTCTGGGTAGAGGCGGGGATCGCTGTGGAGGAGAATCGTCGAGACGGTGAGGAAGGCTCCCGCTGGGACCTTGTAACCGGCGACGGAGGTTGGCGCGCTCAGGCGCCGGATTGCCTGGCCGATAATCGGGCGCGAACGCATGCTCTCCTTGATCACGCAGTCCAGGTAATCCTCATCTCCGTCGGCCAGTTTTGAGTGCAGGTGGGCGAGTACCGCGGGGGTGCGCAACAACCGCTCGAAGGCCCATGCCAGCGCGGTCGCACTCGTCTCGTGCCCAGCGAGCAGGAGCGTCACGAGCTGGTCACGCAGCTCGGAGTCGCCCATTGGCTCGCCCCGCTCATCGCGAGCCTGCAGGAGTAGCGAAAGGATGTCCTCACGCTCGGCGAGATCGGGGTCGTCTCGCTTGATTTCGATCTCCTCAAGCAGGAGTGAATCAACCCGGTCCCGAAGGGCCAAGAAGCGCCGCCATGGGCTACGGCGGCCGAGGTCATGCTGCAAGAACGGCCAAAGTAGCGCCGGTGAGCTGATCAACCTCGGCATCAGCTTCTCTAGCTCCGCCCGGCGTGCCGCGTCCTCCACCCCAAGGACCGCACGCAGGATCACATTCAGTGTGATCGCCTGCATCGCCGGGTGGATCGCGAACTCCGTATCAGGTCGCCAGCGCTCGATCTGCTTGTTGGTGATCTCAGCGATCAGATTGCCATAGACGCCGAGCCGCTCCCCGTGAAACGGCGGCAACATCAGTTTGCGCCGCTGCAAATGCCGCTCTCCGTCCAGTAGCAGCACCGACTCCGGACCGGCAACGGGCTCGGTGACCGCATTGCCCTCGCCCGCGTGAAAGACATCGGGATCGCCCGTGAAGATCCGTTTCACCTCAGCCGGATCGGCCACAACGACCATGAAGCCCAGCGGCCACATGTTGAGGGAGAAGACATCTCCGTAACGGCGCCGGCAACGCTCAAGAAGGTCCTGCTCTCGCAGCAGCCACCAACTGCCGAGAAGGTGGCGTGGCAAGCGGGGGCCGGGCGGTGTCCCGGTCAGGTCCTCAGGTGCGGCTTGGGGAAGCGCTGCTCGTTGTGTGTTCATCTTTGCTCCTTGGCTCGCGCTGCCATGCCATCCTCGATGAGGCTGAGGATCTGGCCCAACAGCTCGGGTGGTACCGAGTCGGGATCGGTCAGCTGCTCAATCGAGAGACCATCGGCGAGTGCAATCGCGGCCGTGGCGATCTGCTCGGCGGGGAGGCTGGGGACAACGCCGAGGGTCTGGTGGCGGGCCTCGATTGCCCTGGCAATCCCCTCGCGAAGCCTGGCGTTTCGGCTTACGTAGCTGACCCGGAGCTTGGGATCGCGAACGGCCATCGCCGAGTACTCATGAAAGAGCAAAACTAGATCACGATTTTCATCTAGCACCGCGGAGAGGCGACGGCTCAGCTCCGCGCTGATGTCCTGATCGGCTGATGCGGAGCCGGTCAGCTCAAACAGCGCTCCGAGCCGGCGGTCTACTCGCTCATCGAGGAGCGAGAAGAACAGCTCCTCCTTGCTGGCGAAGTTCCAGTAGAGCGCCCCCTTGGAAAAACCGGCCTCAGCGGCGATTTCGTTGATCGAGGCGCCTTGGTAGCCGCGGCGGCCAAAGCAGCGCGCGGCTGCCTCTAAAAGGCGTTCGCGAGAGCTGCCCAGCTCGCCTGATTGGGCCTTCACCTCGGCGCGGCGGTGATCGAGCTTGATCGCCATTTTGGCGAGTATACCGACTGGTTGGTATGTACGTGCGCGGCGCAAAGGCAGCCTGGGATCAAGTCCGACTCTGCGGTCATCTCCCTCTTCCGCAGCAGCTCGGGGTCATAGCGGCGCTTTCCGCCGAGTCGTCAGGCTTTCAGGGCCCCGAATTTTCCCGTTAGCGAGGGTCTAGCCGTGGCCCCGGTGCGGCGGGACGGCCCCCCAATTCGACTGGACGCATTCGTCAAACTCGCCTTGACTTAAACCAGGCTTCAAGTGGTAGACCTCATGGATCGAAACCAAGGAAAGGATGCGCATGCCCGAAACGCCCGATCACTTCACGGACGCCGTAGTTGCCGGTCCCAGCTGCGATTTCCGCCATGCAGCCGGGATGAGCCGCTCCGCTCGTCGTGCGCGTGCACTTGCCGGCTTCGGCTTCCTCGCGCTCGCCGGAGCGCTGGGATCGCGCCGAGCGCCGGGCCGCATTGCTCTTTGGCCTCTGGCGCTGGTCCCGACCTGGTTCGGTATCTCCCACCTGGTGGCCAGCGTTACCGGCTACCAAGGCTGCCCCGAGCTAGGCGCGATCCCCAGCGTCATGTTGGCTCGGCCGATTGGCACCAGTTGCGGACCGTGGGAGCGAATCGACCGCCATCTTGGCGACCCCGTGGCCCATTCGTCCTGCTGCGCGTAGTCATGACCGGCCGCTCGATCGCTCTGTTCGGGGCCGCCGCGGTGGCAGAGATCGGGGGTGCTTATCTGATCTGGATCGGGCTCCGCGAGGGCAAGGGACCCCTTTCCGTATTTCTCGGCGCCATCGCGCTGATCGCCTACGGACTTATCGCCGCCCGGCAGCCAGGCGACGAGTTCGGCCGCGTTCTCGCCGCCTACGGTGGCGTCTTCGTTGTTGGATCGCTTCTATGGGGCGTCGCCTTCGACGCCTTCAAGCCCGATCGCTTCGATGTCCTTGGAGCTGCCATCTGTCTCGTGGGCGTTGGCGTAATCATGTATCTGCCTCGCTGAGGCGAAGATGCGCACGCGCATGGCTCGACCGCAGGGTCTGCGGCTGGGAGGCTGGTTGAGGGCGCCGGTCTTCCGGGCGGCCTGGGGGGATGTCCGAGGGTTAGAGGTGCCGCGCCCATCTCACGGTTCAGACTGTCCGTCCGTTTATAGATGGTGCAACGCCAAGACATCAGCTTTTCCTCAGGGGGTGATTCCTGCGCTGCTTGGCTGTACCGGTCGCCGAGTGAAGCGGAATCGGCGCCGATCGTCGTCATGGCTCATG
Source organism: uncultured Solirubrobacterales bacterium (assembly GCA_963745305.1). Taxonomy (GTDB): domain Bacteria; phylum Actinomycetota; class Thermoleophilia; order Solirubrobacterales; family 70-9; genus CAVUWL01. The sequence continues at coordinate 511,719 of CAVUWL010000016.1, read as the reverse complement.
GTCTGTCCGGGACCCGCAGGGACGGGCTGGGGCCATTTGCCGAGCGCTTCGCGGCGGCCGGAATCGCCGCGCTCGTCTTTGATCACCGCGGGTTCGGCGACAGCGGTGGTGAGCCGGACTTATTTCAGCCGGCGCGCCAACTGGAGGACTGGCGTGCTGCAATTGCCTTCGCTCGTTTTCTTCCTGGCATCGATCCCGAGCGCGTAGCGACGTTTGGATCCTCGATGGGAGGGGGCAACGCTCTCGCTGCCGCCGCACAGGACCGGCGCGTGGCTGCCGCCGTCAGTCAGGTTCCCTTCCTCGACATGTGGCGCCAAGCGCATCGATCATCGCTGCGGGTCAGCGCCCGCATCCTGCTCTCGGCTGCCCTCGACCGACATCTGCCCGCCGTCGGGCAGCCATGCGAGCCCGCGTTCATCAACGCACCAGGTGGTGAGGTTGGTTGGCGCCATGTCGTTGAGATCGGCGAGAATTCGCGCTGGCGCAATCGGGTTTCGGCGCGATGGCTGCTCGGCCGTCCGTATCGGCCTGCCCGTCATGCCGCCAAGCTGCATTGCCCTTGGCTCGTTTGCGTTGGCGAGGCCGACCGGATCGCCGCGCCTGGGCCCGCGATCGCAGCCTCGCGTCGGGCCCCACTCGGTGAGCTCCGCACCTATCGGGGAGTCGATCATTTCGATATCTACGACGGGCCGCGGCACGAGGCCGTCCTCGCGGACGAGCTCGCCTTTCTTCGCCGCCACCTCTTCTCTGTGGTCACCCCAGCTCCCTAGGATTGGTGGGCTGTCCGCTCCTCATCGACCGATAACTTCTCCGCTCCTACGCGTACCTCGGCGGACCATTGACGTGAGCGGCAGATTCCATTTGTGCGCGGGTCGGTTGGTCCGGATTTGATCATGTAGATAGGGGCGGGCTCATGGGGTCAGTGCCCGTACCAGCTCAGCGGCGGGTTTTACCTCTCCGATCCGAGCCACCGTCTCCCCCGCATAGAGCGCGCCGGCATCGACCAATGTGTCAGGACCGTCGTCAGTCGGTCCGGCCGGGGAAAGCAGTCTGCTGCCTGGGCGTTGGATCCGAATCAAGCGCTCCTGGAGTGCTGCGGGACCACGGCGTGCACCTGGAACGAGCAAATGGTTTAGCAGGCGATTCAGCCTGGGGCCTCGCCGGTTGCCCTTAAGCCACCTCTCGGTGGCGGCATTGGCTATGACGCGATGCGGCGCCGGCCATCCAGCGCCGAACAGCTCGGTGAGGATGGTCGTTTCGGCTTTAAGTAAGCGTCGCTTGTACTCCGGGTGTGCGCGGCTCTCTTGGGCCAGAAGGAAGCGAGTGCCGGCGACAGCACCGACGGCACCGGCGTCGAGCGCCCGGCATACGTCCCGGCGATCGGCAATTCCGCCGGCGAGGAGCAGCGGAAAATCGAGCGGGAGCGTCATCCGTATCCGCTCCAGCAGCTCCAGCGCCTCCACCTCGCCGCGCACGTGACCCCCTGCCTCGACCCCTTGGATGATGAGCGCATCGACTCCGGCAGCGTGTGCGGCGCACGCCTCCTCAACCGAACCGCATTGATGCATCCATATGCCCGGTGTTGGACGCCGCGGTCTTCCCCAGAATGTGACCACCACATCGGCCTCGCTAGCTGCTACGAACCAGTCACGGTGGGCGAACGGGAGTAGCACGTTGATGGCGAGTGGCCGATCGGTCAGGGCGCGTGCCGCCGCCAGCTCGCTGCGGATCGTCCCGGCTCCGTTTACGGCAATCGTGCCAAGCCCCCCAGCCTCAGAGACCGCTGCGGCCAGCTCATGACGACTGAGCCCGCCGCCCATTCCCGCCTGGACAACGGGGGCTTCGACGCCGATTCGCTCGAGTAGCGACACGTCTTGAGTTTAGGATTAACAACACCTCGCGGGGAGCGGCCCAGGCCCACCTGACCGATCGGTCACTGAATATGACCGCTCGGTCAGTCGCCTGCTAGTGTCAGTCGGAATGACGCTGTTGGAGACCTCGAGCGGGCCGATTGCCTATCTCGAGCGCAGCGAGGGCAAGCCCTGGAATTTGAGCGATCTGCGGGCTCTGGCGCAGCTTCGCCTCTCCCGGGCACGACCGCCATACGGGTGCGCCGTCGATGCCGCCATCCCATTGGTCTGGGGCCGCCTCGACCCGGTGATCACAGCCAGGATCGCTCGCAAGGCACATCAGATAATCCCAACCGCGCGACTCGCCGATCTCCAAACAGATCAAACACCTCAGGTGAGCGATTCCGGGGGCTTCGCGGCGGGGCTCATACCCTCGGCCGCCGCCTTTGCAACCGGAGCTGGTGAGCTGTCGTGAACGCTCATCGCTGGCGCTCGGAGCAGCTCGGGGTTCCGCGCTCGGTCGAGGTGGCCGGCGGCACACTCGACTACTTCGAGCGCGGTGTGGGTCCCGTCTTGCTCTTCAGCCACGGCTGGCTCGCCAACGCGAATCTCTGGCGCAACGTCATCGACCTCCTCCACGTCGACTTCCGCTGCATAGCGCTCGATCTCCCGCTCGGCTCCCACCGCACGCCGATGAACGACGACGCCGTTCTTGACCCCGGCGGCGTCGCCGCGCTAATCGTCGAGGCGTCAGAGCGCCTCGACCTCAGCGAGGTGACGCTAGTCGGCAATGACTCCGGCGGCGCCTACTCACAAATCGCATTGGCCCGGCACCGTGAGTACAACGCTGGCCGGGTAACCCATCTCATCCTCACTTCCTGTGAGACCCCGTATGACGATTGGCCGCCGCCTCCGTTCGACGGCCTTCCATCGCTGGCGCGTGACCCGCAGGCGCTTGGAGCAATGCTGGGTGCGCTGGAGGATCCGGCGATTCGCTCCACGCCGCCGGCCTATGGGCTGCTGCTCAAACACCCGATCGCTCCCGAGGTCTCCGACTCTTACGCGCTCCCAGCCACGCGGGAGGACGGGGTGCTGCGTGACGTCGCCAAGGCCATGATGGGGGCTTCGACGACTGAGGTTCGCGCGGCCGGCGAGCTACTGATCGCCGCCTCCGAGCTACCGACCATGCTGATCTGGTCCAGAGAGGACGAGGTCTTTCCGCTCGAGCATGCGGAACGCTTCGCGGGCGCCCTGAAGCACGGCCAACTCGTCGTGATCGACGATGCCTACAGCTTCACGCCTGAGGATCGACCTGACGCGGTCGCCGCAGCGATCAGGGAGTTCGCGTCTTAACAGAGCCGGGGGGGGGTCGTCGAATTGCGGGCTTGATTTTGCCATCCCGAAACCGGCCGCGATGCGCGTGCGGACGACCTCCGTCCTCAGCTATCAATTCGACGTAGGGGCGTCGCTTCGCGAACTAATCGAGGTTTCGCAATGCTTCTCCGCGCCCAGGCCCCCGTGGCCAGCCCTGGCTGACCCTGACCGGGCGTGCGCTCTCGGCGGACTTCCACCACGATCATCGTGCAGTTTCGACTGGGAATGGTTAACTGCCAATACTGGTCGCCAATTGTCGGGTGAAGGAGACAACAGCGGGAAGCCGGGTTTGCGAGGAGGGGTACGGCTGGTTTCGAACCAGCGACCTCTTGCGTGTGAAGCGAGCGGCTGCTTTTCGCAGTTCGCCCCCGGTGCCATTTTCCGTGCTACAGAGACGAAAATGGCAAACGTGGATCTGGCTCCATGGGTCTCCATTTGGCTGCGTCTGATCCCACGAGTGACACCACGGCTGGTCACATCAGGGAACAGCAGCCGTGCGAGGCGCCGTGATGCTTTGAAACGCTCCAAGCGACGGCAGTTGATGCATTCAACTACGCAACTCCGAAGGTTGCCAGCATGAAGTCGACGATCTCCCGTGCCCGATGCGCCCGCGACTCCACCTAGCCGGCGACCATCTCGACCTACACAATCGCCCACAGGCCCCTGGCGACCACCTCGACCACCGCCTCGGGGGCGTTGCTGAACGCCCGCAGGTAGCGACCCGGGCCGCAGGAAGATCTTGAAGACATCGAGCATCGTCTCGGCCCGATCGAGCGCTTCGGGCCCCGCCGCGGGCAGCTCGAAGAAGGCCAGCGCCCGGAACAGGCGGCTGATCGACAAAGCACTGAAAGAGCTGTCCCCAGCGATATATACCGCCAACGTCAGCGTATATACTGAGGCAAGATGAGCAAGCACTTGGTTGACATCGACGAGGAGGCACTGCGGGCTGCGCGGGCGCGACTCGGTAGCGAGACGATCAAGGAGACCGTCAACCGCGCGCTGCGCCAAGTCGGCGATCAACAGGGCGAAGCGGTGAAGCGGCGCCTTGATTTGCTCGCCAGAGCCGAGCTGGATCCTCGCGAGCAAGCATGGCGCTGACCCACCTGCTCGACTCCAGCGCTCTAACGCGCCTGCATCACGCCGCCGTCCGGGACGCGATCGAGCCGTCCGCTGCACGGGGCGAACTCGCCCGAGCCGGGATCAGCGACCTCGAGATCGGCTACTCGGCTCGCAGCGCCATCGAGTGGGACCAACTGGCGGAGGCCCTCCGGGCCTTCGAGTTGGTGGAGACAACGGCCGATCACCTGCAGAGGGCCAGACAAGTGCAGCGCCTTCTCGCGGCAAAGCACCAGCGTGGCCGCAAGGTGCCAGACCTTCTGATCGCCGCCGCCGCGGAGTCTCGTGGCCTCACCGTCCTTCACTACGACGCGGACTTCGATCGGATCGCCTCGGTAACCGGACAGTCGTGCCAGTGGGTTGTGCCATCTGGCTCGGTCGATTGACCCCAACCACAGCGCAGGCGTCAAGCCGCGCGGGCAGGATCGAGCTAGGACATCAGCTTCATCAGGTTGCGTTTGGCCCTGTGAGAAGTGCGGACCTCCTCGAAATAGACTGCGATCGTGACGGCGACGAGCAGGAAGCCCAGAGAACAGCCGACGGGACATACCGACGATCCTCTACGGCGTAGGGACATCAGGTTGCCAGCGTCGTAGGGCCGCGCACCGACCTGCCGGCGTGGCGGGGGGTGGTTGGGCGGCTAGCGGGTCGTTTTGCATCACTCCGGGAGGCTCCCAAATGCGTCACGTTTGCATCACTCCTGACCGCGAACCGCCTCGCACAGGCGCTCCTGCCTCAGAGTCTCAGGCGTAGGTCGTGCCTAGACGGAGGTATTCGGACATAGCGGGGGATGGGCACGGCTGGTTTCGAACCAGCGACCTCTCGCGTGTGAAGCGAGCGCTCTCCCACTGAGCTACGCGCCCGGATCGATCAATCGTATATCTCCGAGGATGTGTCGATCCTACCGAGGGAGACATTAGCCAGAGCATTAGCGCTGTCGGCCCGAGCTCAGGTTCTCGAGGCACGCTCCGGTTGGTTCCGATATTCATCTCGAACTGGCACAGCTCTGATGTTTGAGATCACCTGCTATCGCCGTCGGATTGTGAACCGCTTCCGGGCCGGGGATAGATCAAATCCGTGTGCATCAACGGCGCGCACGGTGAATATGTAGCGACCCGGCTGCAAATGTCTGTAGGACTTAGGGGAGGCACAGTTACTAAATGGCCGCTCGTCAAGCTCGCATTCGAAACCGATCGCGATGTCGGTGTTGGCTCGCCCAGTGAAGCGGAAGGTAGCGCCGCGGCGATGGATCTTTACTCCTGAGATCGAGGTATTCGGCGGCATTGGGGCGGGCGGTGGGCACGGAAGCGCAAGTGGTGCAGCCTCATAGGCGCCAATGTCGGTGATGGCCGGTGCTTCGGAATTACCGCAGCTCAAATACCCCGGCTGAATCCGAGGGTTTCCTTCGAGGTCGACTTCTCCGTTAGCAGGGTCGTTGACACCGGCATCGATGGTTGGCGAGCCGGCTGCCTCGCGGAGATTCCCTTGGGCGGCATCTACGAAAAGCGGCAGCGCCGTCTGGTTCGATTCGCTGCCCGGAGCGCTGATCGACGCCCCGCCGGTCGCAGAGACGTTCGCGTAATTGGAATGTTCGAGCGTGATCGCGACGCTGCCGGTGATTTGGTCGGCCTCAATATCCACTAAGCCGCCGCGCAGGATTGTGTTCAGCGACGTGACACGCAATCCCGGTCCGTGGGAGACCAATTTCGCCGCTTCACGGGTTGCATACACGGTGTCATTTCTGAGGTCCAGGGTCCACAGTCCGATTCCGGAAACCTGATCATTGATCCCGTATTCGCCCGCGCAAATCGAGTCGATGATCGTGGTCACCGGTCCGCTCTCACACCCCGAGCCCTCGGGCGCCTTGGCGATTACACGTTCGATTGCTCCCGAGCCGAACAGGGCAGTGGCGGATTTCGCGCTGTCTTCGATCTTGAGGTTCGAAATCCGCTGACCTTCACCACCTTCACCGGTTTCGATTGCCACCATCGCGGCCGAGTAGATTTCGGGACGTGGTTCGCCATAAGCACCCTTGACGGTAACTCCGCTCTTGATTTCCAGCGGTTTGATAATTGGGCTCTGCGGTGAGCCGTAGCTTCCTTCGTTTCCGGCGAGGATCACGGCGTCTCCGGAGCTGGCGATTTCAAGCGCCGTCGCGATCTCGCATGGTTCTGACTGCGTGCAGGCGGTGCCCGAGCCTCTGGGCGAGGCGTAATCCGTGGTCGGGATCGCGCTCGCCGACTCCGGCGCAGCCGCGATCGCGGCGGCAGCAGCGATCACAAGGGTTGCCATTCTGAACATCTGGCTGTAGCGCCGGAACCTCATCCCAAGAACGTGACTTTACGCTCCCGGGGCCGCCCCTTGGGCGACGGCCTCCGGTTTGTCGCAGGCGAACGCTGTGCATAGCCGGCGGAGCACCCCACCCGATTTGAGATCGACCGCCACCTCTCTCTGGGCCCCCTCCAGGGCGCTCACAGTGTTTCTCAATCGGGCGGTTTCTGTCGGGATTGGAGCCGCGGGGCCGGGGGGTCGAGACGATGTCATCGCGTCGACGATACGGTGTGCCCTATGGATCCAGACCGCGCTCGGGAACTGCTCGCACAGGAGAGGGAACGGGTTCAGCAATCAATTGCTGAGCTTTCGCGCGAAGGCCCCGAGCAGGCCGATGACCGCAAAGAGCCTGGCGATGAGGACTCAGAGGACCTCTACCAAGACGAGTTCGACGCTGGTCGTGTGCAGGACCTCAATCAGCAGCTGGAGGCGGTGGAGCGCGCCGAGGCGCGACTTAGCGCGGGGACCTTTGGGCGGTCGGTTCGAAGCGGCGTGCCGATTCCCGACCAGCGACTCGAGGCCCATCCCACGGCTGAGCTTACGGTCGAGGAGCAAGATCGCGAGGTTTGACCGCTTCGAGGGGGTGGCCGATTGGGGCCGGCAGCACTGCGGGGGCTTTATCGATATTGATGGTCGCCACTCAATCGTCGCGGAGCTCGCTGGCCCTCAGATTGCCCGAATCCCGTTGTTCGCCCTTGTGAAGCGAACCCCTGACCGTTCGTGGCTTGTGACCCTGGCGCGGGTCGGCTCAGCGCGCTCCCGGGGCAGGCATCTTTGGGGGCGATCTGAGGCGATCCACGCCAACGCAGGCGAGCCTTCCGAGCCAAGTCGGGGCTAAAGCGATTCCGGCGAGGAGCCGGCGTCGGTTCGTTCCTGTGCCAAAGCGAAGGGACTGCCCTCGGAGTCTCGACAGATCGCCCATTGCTTACCGGGGTGGATGATCGAGCCACCGCCCCGATCAACCAGATCCAGCGCCGCAGCCAGGTTGGCGACAGGGAAATAGGGCAGGGAGCCTCTGTCACCAGGACCCGCGCCCCGTTTGTGCACTCCGAGTCGCACTCCATCTGACTCGATCTCCCAACCTGATCCGCCCTCGGCAGTCCGCGCTGCGAGCTCTATACCCAGGACGCTGCGCCAAAAGCGGAGGGCGCGCTCGGGGTCATCGGCAGGAAACTCGATCAGTGCGCTGGCCATCGCAGCAGTATCGAGCATCTCCAACGGGCGTCCTTGCTTTCGCGAGACAAAAGCCTGATCAGGGCTCGATTCGCAGGGCGCACCGACCGCCGTCCCCCCGGCCTTTGCGACTAATCGCCACCACGGGTCTTCAGTCGACCGCGCCACTCATCGAGATCGAACTGGGCCGGATCTGATTCGGCCAAAAAGTCTTCGAGTGTTGCGATAAATCGAACGGGTGCCTCCAGCTGGGGAAGGTGTCCGACCTTCTCAAAGATCTCCAGCCTGCTGCCGGGGAGGGTCCTGTGTGCCTCTTCGCCGTGCTTGACGGGAATGATCGGATCACCGGCACCCCAAACGATGAGAAGAGGCAAGGTCTCAGCCAAATAGAGGCGATCACTGGCCGCAATTCGCTGACCGCTGGTGTCGATCACCGAGTGAAGGGTGCCGAGGAAGGCGCTTCGGCGCTCTGGGTTTGCCAGCGAGCCATATCCGCGCGCGATCTCAGCGAGGTCGGGACTGGGGCGCACCCCAAGGGCTGAGAGACCCCGTCCGAGGATCGCTCCCGCCCGCCTCCCAACGCTGGCCGTCGCCGCGATGAACAAATCGGCGCCCGGAAGTGCGGCGGCGCGCAAAACAGCGCTTACCTCGGGGCCGAGGCCGCCACTAGAGACGAGAACAAGGCGCTCGGTCATCTCGGGGAACTGATAGGCAAACTGCATAGCGATGCCGCCGCCCAGAGAATGGCCGACGAGTGTCGCCCGGTCATGGCCGAGCGAGATCAGCAGATCGCGTAGGCCCGCTGCCAGCCCGCCGAGGGAGTAGTCGCCACCACCGGCGGCCGAGGCGCCGTGACCGGGAAGATCGGGTGCGATGACGGTGTGATCTCGCGCCAGGGGGCCGATCACCTCACGCCAGTTCTCAAGCGTGCCCGCCATCCCATGGATCAACAAGATCAGCGGGCCCGAGCCAGCTTCGACGTAGGTCACCGAGCGACCGTGAAGGCTCAGCTCGCAGCGGGCAGGGCTTCGCCGATTTCGCTTGGACGCCACCGAAGTCAAAAGGGTAGTCCTCCGTCCACTCGTAGCCAGTTTTTCGGCGCGAGTGGCGCCGGTGAGTGGCGGACGGGTCACTGCATGGCAGAATGGCTGGCCGTGAGTTGCCCTCACCTAACCCATAGTCAGGCATGCGGCAATGTCGATTGAGCACCTCGACGTGCTGATCGTCGGCGCCGGTCTCTCCGGGATCGGTGCCGGTTATCACCTGCAGGACAGATGCCCGGGCAAGGATTACGCCATCCTCGAGGCGCGCGGTGATTTGGGCGGAACCTGGGACCTGTTTCGCTATCCCGGAATCAGGTCGGACTCCGACATGCACACCCTGGGTTATGGCTTTCGTCCCTGGCGCGAGGCAAAGGCGATCGTCGACGGGAAGTCGATCCTCGGCTACCTTCGCCAAACCGCAACCGATCACGGCATCAACGAGAAGATTCGTTTTCACCACCGCGTGCTGGGAGCCGAGTGGTCGAGCTCGGAGTCCAAGTGGACAGTTGAAGCAGAGCGCTCCGACACGGGTGAGACCATCAGGCTGAGCTGCGGATTCCTGCTGGTCTGCAGTGGCTATTACAACTATGAGGAAGGATATTTGCCGGCCTTTGAGGGGGTTGAGCGCTTCAGCGGGTCGGTGGTGCATCCCCAGCATTGGTCAGACGAGATCGACTACACCGACAAACGGGTGGTTGTGATCGGCAGTGGCGCCACAGCCGTGACGCTCGTCCCCTCGCTCGCACAAAAAGCAGCCAACGTCACGATGCTTCAGCGCTCGCCGAGCTACATAGTTTCGCTTCCCTCTGAGGACCCGATCGCCAGAGCGCTGCGCCGCGCCCTGCCGGGGCGCGCTGCCAGTGCCGCGGTGCGCTGGAAAAACATTCTCCTGCAGCTGTTCACCTACCAGCTCAGCCGCCGGCGACCAGAGCTGGTCAAGGCGATCGTTCGCCGCGGGGTGGTGGCGGCGTTGCCGGCCGGATATGACGTCGATAAACACTTCAAGCCCAACTACAACCCGTGGGACCAGCGTCTGTGCTTGGTTCCGGATGGCGATCTGTTCGCGGCGATCTCGACGGGTCGTGCAACGGTCGTGACCGACCAGATCGAGACCTTCACCGAAACGGGGATCAAGCTCAAATCCGGCGCCGAGCTCGATGCGGATCTGGTCGTCACAGCGACCGGGCTGAACCTTCTTTTTCTGGGAGGAATGCAGGTGCGGGTCGATGGTCAGGAGATCGATGTGACCAAGGAGATGACCTACAAGGGGATGATGCTCAGCGGCATCCCGAACTTCGCCTTCACGATCGGATACACGAATGCCTCATGGACGCTGAAGGCTGATCTGACCTGTGAGTATGTCTGTCGGCTGCTCTCCCACATGGACGCCCACGGTTATTCCACCTGCGTTCCTGAGGTCACCGACAGCTCCGTCACCGAGCAGCCGCTTCTCGATTTCATGGCCGGATACGTTCTCCGCTCGATCGATCGACTTCCAAAACAGGGCTCGAGATCGCCATGGCGGATGCGCATGAACTACCCGCTTGACGCCCGGGAGATCAGGTTTGCCGCGATCGATGACGGAGCGCTTCGATTCAGCAGCGCGCCGCGGTTGGCTCGACCGCTTGAGCAACTCGCCAGCTGAGCAGCCGCTTGACCCAATTGCGCGCGACCTCGGGTGTGGAAACAGCGAGGGTGCCGAGCGCTCTGCGTCCCAGATCAAGTTCGGCGCTCGGCCAAAATGAAGTTGCTTCGATCGTGATCCATTCCGGTCACGAAAACCGCGGCGCGCCAAACCGGCTGATGAAACCCGGATCCGGTCCTTTCAAGCCATCTGTTCAGCGCCCGGGCGCCTCTGGGCGGAGCCCTTTGGAAACGTCTCGTCACGAGCGTGATGTGGACGTGGTCTCGGAGTGCTACCGTCGTGTATTGGCTGGCTCAGGCGCCCGGCCCTAAAGTGGCAACGACGGGGAAGAAGCAAGAGAGAGTAATCGTCCGGTTCGCCGGGGATTCCGGCGATGGCATGCAGCTGGTCGGCGGCCGTTTTACTGCCGCAACCGCCGCAGGTCGGCAACGACCTCTCGACCCTGCCGGACTTTCCCGCCGAGATTCGCGCCCCAGCCGGTACCCCCCACGGCGTCTCCGCCTTCCAGATCCACTTCGCTTCGCGCGACATCCTCACTCCGGGGGATCACCCAAACACCCTGGTTGCGATGAATCCGGCGGCGCTGAAATCAAATCTGGGCGCGCTTGAGGTTGGTGGAACCGTGATCGTCAACGAGGACGCTTTCACGGCCAACAACCTGCGCAAGGCGGGCTATGAGACCAATCCGCTCGACGACGGCACGCTCGAGAGCTATCAGGTCTTCCGGGTGCCGATGACGACGATGGCGACCCGAGCGACCGAGGAGATCGAGGGCCTCAAACCGGCCGAGGCCCAGCGCACCAAGAACGTCTTCGCGCTCGGACTCGTCTCATGGATGTACGGACGCCCGGTCGAGGCGACCCTCTCGTGGTTGGAGACGAAATTCGCCAAACTCGCCGGCGATTCGCGCGGCAAACATCGCCGCCTTCAAAGCTGGCTACAACTTCGGCGAGACCGCGGAGATCTCGGCGATCCCGATCGAAATCGAGCCGGCGCCGCTGCGCCCGGGCGAGTACCGAAACGTCGACGGCACCCAGGCGATGGCGCTGGGGCTGATCGCGGCGAGCGTGAAGAGCGGCCTGCAGCCCTTCTTTGCCACCTATCCGATCACCCCGGCCTCCGAGCTCCTCCATCACCTCGCCCGCCACGACCGCTTCGGGGTGCGCACGGTCCAGGCCGAGGACGAGATCGCCGCCGTCAAACATGGCGCTCGGCGCCGCCTTTGCCGGTCACCTTGGGATCACCGCGACGAGTGGTCCTGGGATGGACCTCAAGGCAGAGACGATTGGTCTGGCGGTGATGCTCGAGCTGCCGCTGGTGATCATCGACGTGCAGCGGGCCGGACCCTCGACCGGGATGCCGACCAAGACCGAGCAGACCGACCTCCTGATGGCGATCCACGGCCGCCACGGTGAGTCACCGCTGCCGGTGATCGCGGCCGCGACGCCGGCCGATTGCTTCGATTCCGCGGTGGAGGCGGTGCGGATCGCGGTCCGCTACCGGACCCCCGTGATCCTGCTCGGCGACACCTTCCTCGCCAACTCCTCGGAGCCCTGGCGGATTCCCGATACGTCCAGAACTGCCCGAGATCGACCCCCATTTCGCCACCGGGCCCGAATGCCGGTGATGAGTTTCTGCCCTACCTGCGCGATAAGCAAAGGCGCGCGACCCTGGGCAATTCCCGGAACCCCCGGCCTCCAGCACCGGATCGGCGGCCTCGAGAAGGAGAACGGCAGCGGCAACATCAGCTATGACCCAGAAAATCACGCGCTGATGACCCAACTGCGGGCGCGAGAAGCTGGAAAGGCTGGCCAGCGAGCTGCCCGAGCTCAAAGTCGACGCGGACGAGGGTGCCGATCTGCTGGTGCTTGGTTGGGGTTCCACCTACGGCGTCGTTCAGGCAGCAGCAAGACGGGTGCGCGAGCGCGATATCCCGATTGCGACCGCGCATCTGCGCCACCTCGACCCACTGCCGCGCAATACCGGCGACGTGGTGAGTTCTTTCGGCAAGGTCTTGATTCCTGAGATGAACACCGGCCAGCTGCTCGGGATGATCCGCGGCCAAGTACCTGGTCGACGCGGTCGGCTATAACAAAGTCGAGGGCGTTCCGATCTTCGCCGAGGAGCTAGAGGGCGCGATCTTGGAGGTGCTGGCGATGAGCGCCAACCTCCACGGCGAAAACGGCGAGGCCAATGGGAGTGGCGGGGGGGATGCTCACCAAAGCAGACTTTCAATCTGACCAGGAGACGCGCTGGTGCCCGGGCTGCGGCGACTACGCGATCCTCGCCGGCGTCCAGGCGCTGATGCCGGAGCTTGGAGTGCCGCCTGAGAAGACCGTGTTCATCTCCGGGATCGGCTGTGCCGGGCCGCTTCGTCTACTACATGGACACCTACGGGATGCACGGGATCCACGGCCGCGCACTGGCGCTGGCGACCGGGATCGCAAGCGCCCGCGACGATCTCTCGGTTTGGGTTGTGAGCGGTGACGGAGACGCCCTCTCGATCGGCGGCAACCACCTGATCCATGCTCTGCGCCGCAACGTCCCGATCAAGCTGCTGCTCTTCAACAACCAGATTTACGGGCTGACCAAGGGCCAGTACTCGCCGACCAGCGAGAAGGGAAAGATCACCAAGTCGACGCCGTTTGGCTCCGAGGATCATCCCTTCAATCCGGCGGCGCTGGCCCTCGGCGCGGAGGCATCGTTCGTCGCGCGCACGATCGACATCGAGAAGAAGCACGTCGCGAGCGTCCTGAGGGCGGCCGCCGAACATGAGGGCTCGGCCTTCGTCGAGATCTATCAGAACTGCAACGTCTTCAACGACGGCGCCTTCGATGCGGTGCGCGGCAAGGGCGGCGCGCCCAATCAGATTCGCCTTGAGCACGGCGAGCCGATCCGCTTCGGAGCCGAGCACGAGCGGGGAGTGATTCGCGCACGCCGACGGCAGCCTCGCGATCGCCGAGCTCGACGAGGTGGGGGAGGAGTCGCTGGTCATCCACGATGCCCACTGCGCCGACCCAAGCTATGCGACGGCGCTGGCGCGCCTCTCTGAGAGCCCCACGGCTCCGACCCCGATCGGTGTGCTGCGCGACGTGAAGCGGCCCGTCTACGGCGCCGATCGCCAGCAGAGCTCGCCGCAGCTCATGCCCAGGCCTCCCTAGACGACATCGATCGGCTCCTGCGCTCCGGCGATACCTGGACCGTTTCCTCCTAGCCAGTCCTGAGCTCGACCGGGTTGCGGATCGAAGCACTCCTGGTCTTTGCTGTAGATCCAGCTCCCACAACCAATGATCCGATCTGGGTGAATGCCCTGGCCGGAGAGCTCATTCGTCAAGCTTGGCGCCGATCAGCGATGCGGTGGCCTTACCCGCCAGCTCGATCGGCTCGGTGCTGCGCAGGGCCCGACTGAGGACGAAGGCGCCCTCCAGGGCCGCGAGCATCTGGATCACCAGCTCACGGGCATCCTCTGGCTCGATTCCCGCGGCGATGAATCTCTCAACCCCACCGTCGATCCAGAGGTCAAAGACCCAAGCGCAGGCCTCACGGAGCTCCGCATTGGTGCTGGAGACCTCCAGTGCCACGGTGGCGATCGGACAGGCATCGGCATAGTCGGTTTCTAGCAGGGTCTCGGCGGCCCCTGCAAAGAAGTTTTCGATGCCACTGACCAGCTCGACGTCGGCACCCGCGAACTCGACGAAGAGGAGACCGTAGAGGGCTCCGGAGCGGCGAATTGTCTCGGCGCCCAGAGCCTCCTTGCCGCCCGGGAAGAAGTGATAGAGCGAGCCGAATGGCGCGCCGGCCGCTTCAACAATCTGTTTGACCCCGGTCCCCATGTAGCCCTGGCGGCGGAAGAGCTCGCCGCTGGCATCGAGGATCCGCTCCCGTGTCTTGCTCGCCATTGCGCCTCCTCAAATCGACTTTGGCAGGGGGCCAATGATAGGTTGGTCAACTAGAGCGATCTATCTAATAAACGTAGCGATTGGGGGGAAGATGCCCGAGGTCGAGCTCTCGGCGGGGATGATCGAGTACGAGGACAGCGGTGGCGAGGGACCGGTGGTGGTCCTTCTGCACGGCCTGGCCATGGACGGGCGCCAGTGGCGCAAGGTGGTCGATCGGTTGGGCGGCGATTACCGATGCGTCCTGCCGACGCTACCCCTGGGAGCGCATCGGCAGGCGATGAGAGCAGATGCCGATCTCTCGCTGCGCGGCTTGGTCGGCATCGTCGCTGAGTTTCTCGAGGAGCTTGGACTGCAAGGCGTCACGCTCTGCTTCAACGATTGGGGTGGGGCGCCGGTGATGATCGCCGAGGGGCTGATGAACCGAGTTGAGCGGCTCGTGCTTGTCTCCTGCGAGGCGTTTGAGAACTACCCGCCCGGCTTGGCGGGTCACGCGGCGTGGCTCTCGGCCAAGCTGCCGGGTGGAATCACGATCATGCGCCAGGTACTGCTGCGACCGAGCTTGCGCCGCCTTCCTTTCGTCTTCGGCCAGATGACCAAGTACGGGGTACCCGAGGAGCTGATGAAGGACTGGTTGGAGCCGTTGAGGCGCTCAGAGATCCGACGCGATCTGCGCAAGTACGCCGGGGACGCGATGCGGGGCAAGCGCGTTCTGGGCGCAGCGACCGCCTCACTAGCCTCCTTCGATCGTCCTGTGCTGATTGTCTGGGATGCCGAGGGTCCGATGATGCCAACCGAGCACGGGCGGCGGCTGGCGGCGGCATTTCCCGACGCCCGATTGGTTGAAATCGAAGATTGCTACACCCTGATTCCCGAGGATCAACCGAGCGAGCTGACCGACTCGCTGCGTCGCTTCATATCGGCTCAGCCTGCGGGCTAGTTGCTGGGCGCGAAGGGGATACGACTCAGCGCATCCGGCGTCCGAGGCGGATGATGTCGTAGCAGAGGTGGTCGCCGAGGGCTCGATCGAGGGAATCCCCGTACTGAAGCTCGTGAGTACGGAGCTGGGCGGAATCGAGGCCGCGTTTGTTCCCAGCGCCGGAATGGTCGGATGCTCACTTCGCCACCGCGGAGAGGAGCTGCTGGGACAGCGGGGAGGGTTGCGCAACTACATCCGTGAGCACTCCACGATGGGAATACCGCTGCTTTATCCGTGGGCCAATCGACTCGGCGCAAGGCGCTTTGCGCTCGCAGGCGCCGAGGTTGATCTGGACGGCGAGCAACTTCCCCTCTCCTTTGACCCCGCAGGTCTCCCGATCCACGGCCTGCTCTCGGCCGCTGGCGGCTGGCGCGTCGATCGCCACGAGATGGATGGCACCGTCGCCGTGTTGGCGGCGAGTTTCGATTTCTCTGCCCAGGAGCCGCTGATGGAGGCCTTTCCGTTCGCCCACGAGCTGCTCTTTGAGGCCAGCCTCAGCGGCGCGGTGCTCTCGATCAAAACCACCGTGCATGCCTTCGCCAACGACACCGTGCCGGTCTCTTTCGGGTTTCATCCCTATCTGCGGCTGCCTGGCCTCAGCCGCTCGCAGTGGTGGGTCGATTTGCCGCTGCGCGAGCGTTTGGACCTTGACTCCAAGATGTTGCCCACCGGGCGGCGCGACCCGACTCGGATTCGGTCTGGGCCGCTGGGAAAGCGGACCTTTGACGATGCCTACACCGCTCCGCCGCCGGGTGAGGCACTGGTTCTTGCCGGCGGGGGACGGCGGATCGAGCTGCGGATGGATTCTGGCTACCGCTTTTCCCAGGTATATGCCCCCGGCGATGATGCCGTGGTTGCCTTTGAGCCGATGACGGCTCCCACCAACGCGCTGCTGGGCGACGGCCCGGACCTAATCCTGGTCAGACCCGGCGAGCACTTCGCCGCGAGTTTTTCAATCACCCTGGCCGATTCCCCGAGCTGAGGATCTGGCGCCCGCGTCTTGGCGCCAAGAGCTGACATTGACCTCGACCGCTTGTTGGAGGCGGGGGGGGTCGACCCCAACTTCGGTCGGCTAGTCCGAAGTTACCCCGAATAACAGTCATCTGAGCGACCACGATCCCGCTTCTCATACGGGATCGGGGCGTTTACTCTCCTGTCAAGTGTAGTCAGGAAAAGTACGTCCGCCGGTGATGGTAGGTTGGCTCTCATGGGCAGACCGCCTCGGCCAGCTGGCCCTTTCCACGTGGTTACGACAAGAAAGCGGGTGAAGGGGCGCGAGTACGTCACCCATCTGCTGCGCCGCTCCTACCGCGAGGACGGCAAGGTGAAGAAGCAGACGCTCGCCAACCTCTCCCACCTGCCGCCGGAGGCGATAGCCGCCGTCCGCTCGGTGCTCGCCGGCAAGACGCTGATAGCGGGCGAGGAGGCACTCTCGATCACCGACTCGCTGCCCGCCGGGCACGCCGAGGCGGTGCTCGGCGCCGCAAGGCGCCTCGGCCTCCCCCGTCTGCTGGATCGCTCCCCCTCAAAGAATCGCGACCTGGCCCTGGCGATGATCTGCCAGCGGGTTCTCTCTCCCGGCTCAAAGCTCGCCACCGCCCGGGCTCTTCACCAATCGACGCTCGGCGCAGAGCTCGGGGTGAAGGATGCAGACCAAGACGACCTCTACGCGGCGATGGACTGGCTACTTGAACGCCAGGAGGGGGTCGAGGATCGCCTCGCCAAGCGCCACCTAAAGGACGGAACCCTCGTCCTCTATGACGTCTCCTCCTCCTACTTTGAGGGCAGGAGCTGCCCGCTGGCCGCACTGGGCTACTCGCGCGACGGCAAACGCGGCACCCTCCAGCTCACCTACGGGCTGCTCTGTGACTTCGAAGGCCGCCCGCTCGCAACGGAGGCCTTTGCGGGCAACAGGGTGGACCACCAGACCCTGCCCGTCCAGATCGAGAAGCTAAAGCAGCGCTTCGGGCTCTCCAAGGTGATCGTCGTCTGTGACCGCGGCATGGCGACCAAGGCCAACCTGGAGGCGATCGGGGAGGCCGAGGGGATGGACTGGATCACGGCGCTGAAAGCAGCGGCGGTGAAGAGGTTGGTCAAAGACGGCGACTTGCAGCTCTCGCTCTTTGACCAGACCAACCTTGCCGAGATCTCCTCCGACGCCTATCCCGGCGAGCGGCTCATCCTCTGCCGCAACCCGCTGCTCGGGCAGGAGCGAACCCGCAAGCGCTCCGAGCTGCTCGCCGCCACCGAGGCAGAGCTCGAGGCGATCGCTGAGCGGGTTGGGGCCGCCAGCCTGAAGGGCGCTGCCGAGATCGGCCTCGCGGTCGGCCCGGCGCTGAAGCGCTACAAGGTCAAAAAGCACTTCGAGGTGGCGATCACCGACGCCTCATTCCACTACCAGCGCAAGCAGGCCCAGATCGAGGCCGAGGCGGCTCTTGACGGGATCTACGTCTTGCGCACATCGGTCCCCGACTCCGAGCTCGCCGCCCCAGACATCGTTTCCTCCTACAAGCAACTGAAGTGGGCGGAGCGAGCCTTCCGCTCTTTCAAGGGGCCGCTTGAGGTGCGCCCGATCCACCACCGCCTTGAGGACCGGGTTCGGGCCCACCTCTTGATCTGCATGCTCTCCTACTACCTGGAGTTTCACCTGCGAGGTGCCTGGGCGGAGCTCACATTTCGTGATGAGTGCCCGCCGGTCCAGCCCGACCCCGTCGCCAAGGCGAAGCGCTCGGCCACTGCCACCGCCAAGGCACGCACCAAGCGCACCTCGCGTGGTGAAGTTCCCCACAGCTTCGAGAGCCTGATCAAAGAGCTCTCGCTGCGCACCCGCAACACGATCCGCCTCGGCGACTCCGAGGCCGGCTTTGAGCGGCTCAGTGAGCCCAACCCGGTGCAGGCACGGGCGCTGGAGCTGCTCGAGCGCATCCCCAAGCACGCGTAGACACGAACGAGACAGCCCCTGGGGCGGGGATCCTCAGTGCTGAAGCGGAATTCGCGATGGCGGTGGGGGGTAACTTCGGGCTAGTCGGCGTTGCCCGCAAGCCTCTCGGCCAACCGGGTCATGCCGCGCTCGCGTGAGGCCCTCGCGGCCCGCCCCCAGTTGGTATCTCGGTCGCGCGGACGTTTGACGCCAGCGTCACGCAGCGTCGCGATCTGTTTGAAGATCAGCAGGTCTTCGCGGCAATCGATCAGTGTGGCGCGCAGTTTCGGGCGTCGCTCGCGCACCGCGGCGTCCAGGACGTTCTCCAGAGAACCGTGGCGGCGCAGAAGCTCAGCCGCGGTTTTTGGGCCGACCCCCTTGGCGCCTGGGATGCCGTCGGATGGGTCGCCGCGAAGGGCGATGAAATCTGGGACCAGCTCGGGCTCGATTCCATAGCGTCGGCGCACCTCCTCGGGACCGACCGCTTCTGCGCCGCTGCGCCCGGTCCGCACGTAAAGGACACTGACCCGCTTTGTGGCGCATTGATACATATCGCGATCACCGGTCAAAAGCAGCGCGCTGCCGGCTGCCTCAGCCTCGCGGCGGGCGAAGCTGCCGAGCAAATCATCTGCCTCGAGACGATCATCGAAGGCCACGATCCAAGCGAAGGCCTCAAAGAAATCGCGACTGTCGCTGAATTGAGCAGCCAGCTCGGCGGGGACCTCCTCGCGCGCCGCGTGGTAGGCGGGGTAGAGCTCGGTGCGGTAGCTGGCTGCGTCGGGACCAAAACAGAGGACCACCGCGCGCGGTCGATGCAGCTCGACCTCGCGCAGAATCAGATTGGTCGCGCCGAGCAGGGCGTTCACGGGCTTCCCATCGGCGCCCCTGATCGAGTCGGGCAGCGCGTAGAAGGCGCGAAAAAGCATCGACGGGGCATCAACGACGAGCAGCGGGGGCGGCATTGCCCAACTCTACGGCCAGCGGCTGGTCGCGATCAGAAGCCTCAAGCTGCGGTCGCTGGGCGCCGGTTGGGCTCGACCAGCAGCACAAATTCAGGTTCCATTCTTGCATCGCCGGCATAGAGGAACTGACGGCTCGCCCTACAATCTCGGGTCGATGACCACCAGGCAGCGAAGGCGGCGCAGAGCACGCGGAATGAGTTGGAAGGGCAAGCTGGTGGTTGCCGTGGCGGTCTGCGCCGGGCTGATGGTAATCGCCGGCGGGGTTGCCGCGAGCTGGGCGATCAAGGTATATAACTCGGCGCCGCCTCTTTCGAGCCTAAAACCGGTGCAGAAGGGACGCTCCTCGGCAATCTATGCCGCCGATGGCAGCCTGATCGGATTCATCCGCTCCAGCAGCATTCGCCAGCCGGTGCCCTCGCGGGCTCTGCCTCAGCTTCTCAAGGAGGCGACGATCGCGATTGAGGACAAGAACTTCTACCACCACGGCGGTATCGACCCGGCCGGAATCGCTCGCGCCGCCTGGAAGGATCTGCTCGCCGGCGGCAAGCCGGTCCAGGGCGCCTCGACAATCGCGCAGCAGTTGGTTCGTGACCTCTACATCCAGCATCCCGAAGAGACGCTCAAGCGCAAGCTGATCGAAGCGCACCTGGCTGAAGAGGAGGAGGAAGCTCACTCCAAGGACTGGATCCTCACCGCCTACCTCAACTCGGCCCCCTACGGGACCGTCGAAGGCGAGACGGCGGTTGGAGCAGAGGCCGCGGCGCAGACCTACTTCGGCAAACCGGCGCGGGACCTGACCCTGACCGAGGCGGCGATGATCGCCGGTCTGCCGCAGGCGCCCTCCGAATACAACCCGTTCATCGATCCCAAAGCGTCCCTGGAACGACGCAACGAGGTGCTGGGGGTGATGAAGGAACAGGGCTACATCAGTGAAGCCCAGTTCGAAACCGCGATCCATCGTGGTCTCGGTCTGCACCCCGGCCACAAGTACCAGACGATCCGGGATCCGTTTCTGTTTGATCTCGTGCAGCAGGAACTGATCGAAAAGTACGGGATCAACACGGTGCGCTACGGCGGCCTGAAGGCCTACACATCGATCAAACCCCAGCTTCAAGAGCACGCTCAAGAAGCCGTAGATGGCTGCTCGGTGTGCTATTCAGAAGGCGGCCCGGCTTCGGCGCTCGCCTCCGTCAACCCAGCCAATGGTGAGATCGTGGCGCTCGCCTCGACCCAGAGCTACTCAAACGAAAGCCAGTTCAATTACGCCTGGCAGGCCCACCGCCAGCCGGGCTCCTCGTTTAAGGCCTTTGTCCTGGCGACGGCGATCAAGCAAGGGGTCGATCCCTACACGACCTACTACAACGGGACCTCCCCAAAGACCCTGGCGCTACCCGATGGCGGCACCTGGACGGTCAATAACGCCGAGCCGGGGCAGGGGACGATGTCCTTGGCAACCGCCACCTGGAACTCCGTCAACGTCGTCTTCGCCCAGCTTGATCTCGACGTTGGCCCCGAAAACGTGACCAAAACCGCGCACGAAATGGGGATCAAAGCGCCCTTGGAATCGGTTCCGGCGGAGGCGATCGGCGGTCTGCGGGTTGGGGTGACACCGCTGGAAATGGCCGACGCCTACGCGACCCTTGCCGACGGCGGGATCCATCACGAAGCAACGGCGGTTAGGCAAAGTCGAGTTTCCCAACGGCAAGGTGGATGAACCGAGCCCGAAGGCGGGTGATCGCGTGCTCACACAGGGACAGGCCTACGACGAGACAAAGCTCCTGGAGGGGGTGATCACGCAGGGAACCGGCGCTGGCTACACGTCAATCGGCTGCTCCTCGGAGGCCGGAAAGACGGGTACCTCTGAAAACGAGTCCGACGCCTGGTTCGTCGGATACACGCCCCTGTATTCGACCGCTGTCTGGGTGGGACATCCCGAGTCGCGTGAAGCGACCGGGTTCGGCGGGCCGACGGCGGGGCCGATCTGGCGCTCCTACATGGAGTCCGCTGTTAACGGCAACTGCGTCGAATTTCCGGTTCCCTCCGTTCTGCCCAGCCTGACCAGTCTGCAAAGCGAACACACCGCCGGTGGCGGTACCTCAACCGCGACCACCAACGGCACCGAACCGGTTGAATCTCCCCAGGGCTCTGGGGGCCAGACCAATTCAGCCCCGGCGACTCCCAAACAGGCCGCCACGCCCGCTCCAACTCCGACCCCCGGCCCGGCTCCGACGCCCAGCCCGGCTCCGACACCGTCAGCTCCCACCGGTGGTGGCGGGGGCGTGCCGACCCACTGAATGCGATTGCCGGGGCGTAGGATTGCCCGGGAAAGGAGAGCAGCTTGAAGCGCCGACTATCGCACAGGGTGCCGGTCTTCTTCGCAGCCTTGATAGTCGTGTTGCCGGTCACCGCTATTTCGGCCTTCGGTCCCGCCTTGGCCTCTGGTGCTGGCTCCGAAGGGCCCCAGGCCGCATCCCCCAGCGGCACTCGCACCATCTACATCGTTGGCGGCAAGGACAATTTTCGCTTCGTCGGGCCGCAAACGGTGATCGCCGGCGAACAGCTGCGAATCGTCAATCTGACCAACCCGCGCCAGGTCGGGCCCCACACCTTCTCCCTGGTCACCCCGGAATCGATTCCCAAGACCGCCAGGGCACGTCGATTCTGTTTTGCCGAAGGCCACATTTGCAATGCGATCGCCGGCTGGCACGGGGCCGTTGGCAGCGGAGCTCCCAGTCAGCCCCTGGTCGAAGCCGGTGCCGAAGGTTGGGACACGTCGGGCAGCGTGACGCAGAAGGGCGACTCCTGGTTCAGTGGCGAAAAGCGGGGCGCCTCGTTCGTCCAAGAGGTCACCGCCAGCACCGCCGCCGGACCGACCACGCTCTTTTTCATCTGCGCGATCCATCCCTGGATGCATGGTTCGATCACGGTCTTGCCGCCGAGCAGCTAGGGCGGCCGGGGGTCTCCACGGCGCTTGGCCGCGAGCTTTTCAGCCGAGGCGGTAGCGACTAGATGGAAGAGGCAATGCAGGCGAGAGGGCAGGCGCGCCGCTTTCGTGCCGCTCGCCATGATCGCGAGCTCGTTGTGCTGGAGGGATTTCACCCGTTAAAGCACGCCCTGCGCTTTGGCGCCGAGGTGCTCGAGGCGGCGGCGGTCAACGTCGCCGAGCTGGAGGGGCTGGCTTTGGAGCTGGCACCCGACCTCGCCAGCGCCCTGACCGCGGTGATCAGCGCGGTCAGCGAGAAGCGACTGGCCGAACTGGTCCCCCAGCCCCCGCGCACCGGGGTGGTGGCGATCGCACGGCGACCGAAACTGCAGTTGGGTGCGGCGCTGAGGCATCTTGACTCCGCGCCAATCGTGCTGCTTGAGGATCCGCGTAGCATGGGCAACCTCGGTGCCTGCGTACGGGTCGCCGCCGCGGCCGAAGCGGCGGCGCTGCTCAGCAGCGGACCGGCCGATCCCTGGAACCCGGAGGCCGTTCGCGGTTCGGCGGGACTTCACTTCGCCCTGCCGGTGGCGGCGGTCGAGTCGATACCGGCCGACGGGCGGCCGTTGGTTGCGATTGACCCGGGTGGGGAGGCGCTTTGCCCCCGGGAGCTGCCCCCCGGCGCGGTCCTTGCCTTCGGCACCGAGCGACACGGACTCAGCGCCGAGCTCCTGGACCGCGCCGATCTGCGCCTCGGCATTCCGATGCGCGCCGGCGTCTCGAGCCTCAATCTCGCCACCAGCGTGGCAGCGGTGCTCTTCGCGCATCGACTCTGCGGATAGCCGAAAACTACGGATGCGCAGAGCAGGTGCTGGGGCTAGCGTGGGGAAGACTACGGTGCGCTGATGTCGCGCCACCTATCAAAAGAACCGAAAGGACCCCGCCTTGGTGCTTGCTAGCTTCAGTTTTGGCGACGCGCTTCTTCTCGCCTTGGAGATCTTTTTCTTTGTGATTTGGATTTGGATCCTGATCACGATCCTGTCAGACCTCTTCCGCGATCACGAGACCTCCGGTTGGGCGAAGGCCGTTTGGGTTTTGTTCCTCGTCTTCATCCCATTTATTACGGCGCTGATCTATCTGATCGCCCGCGGGGGCGGCATGCGCGACCGGGCCCTCAAAGCCCAGGCCGATGCAAAAAAGCACATGGATGCCTACATTCAGGAACAGTCCCACAGCTCCCCCGCTGATGAGCTGCACAAACTCAACGACCTGAAGGAAAAGGGCGCGATCTCCGGCGAGGAGTTCGACAAAGCCAAAGCGAAACTGCTCGCCTAAACGACGGCGACGATGCCACGCCCGAACAGGTAGACAGCGGCCACAAGGGCGACCGCGATCACTATCTGGCGGGCGTGGTGCGCCATCCAGCCGTTCAGGGCTTCGACCTTGGCCCGGGTTGCATCCGGGGCGAAGGAGTAGCCCAGCAGTGGCACCTCGGCCAGGACGAACATGATCAGGTTGAAGACGAGGATCGCAAACAGCTGGGTGCCGATCCCGTGCTGGCTCTTGGCGATGTCCTTGAGGGCGACCAGATAAAAGGCACCGGGTAGGTTGAGCGCGACCCCGACGGCGAAGGCGATCGGCATGTTTCCGCGGCTTAGAACCCGCTCAGACCAAGGGTCTCGGGGAGGTCGGGAGGCGCGTCGCCGCTGCCGCCTTTGCTCGAGTCGGGCGTCGCGATCGGTGGCCAGGACGAAGGCCACGACCAGAGCCAGTGCTCCGATCGTGAAATCGACGATCGGATCGGCGGCGGGGCTGGACCCAGAGAGCAGCTTTGAGTCATTCAGCAAACCGACCACGGCGGCGCCCACGGCGATGCTGGTGAGCATCCCTCCGAGCAGGTAGGCGAGCAGCAGCAGGCGGGGGTTTGGTCGACTGAGGACGACGATGACCACCGCCAGGATCGCCGGGGAGATCGCCGAGATCAGGGCAAGGACCAAGACGTTGATCACGGCGCTGACCCTAGCCAGCGGTGCAGTCGACGCTTGTTCGATTTCTCCTCTTTGCAGGCACGATCTGCAATCGAAGTTGCAAGTTATTAGCAACTCCTAACATTCTGGCGGCGATTTCGCTAGCCTGCGCGACCCTGCCAACTCCCGCTTCGGGAGCTCGGCGCGGACTCGATGCGGGCTTTCCCTCTCTCACACTCATCCGAACGCGACCCGGCGGGGGTCGCTGCTGATCGCGGCGCTGCTGCTTGCCGCTGTCTGCGCGCTTGCGCTTGCCTCCGGCAGAGCCCCCGCTCAGAGCCTGCAGCAAAAGCTTCAGGATGCCCAGGGCAAGCTCTCCCACGTGCGGGCGAGCCAGAACTCGGTCGCGGCGACGATCGCCGAACAAAACGCGGCGATCAACTCGATGATCGGCGAAGTCTCCGAACTGCGCCAGCGCCAGGCCAAGGTCGAGGCGCAGCTCTCCGCCAAGCAATCCGAACTGGAAACCGGCGACCGCCGAACTTCAGGCCGAGCGCCATCACCTGCAGCAGGTGCGGGCGCAGCTGGCCCGCGCCCTCGGGGTGCTGCGCGAACGGCTGGTGGCGATCTATGAGTCCGGGAGCCCGGACGTGCTGAACGCGATCGTCGAATCCCAGAACTGGTCTCAGCTCGCCACCCAGACCGAATATCTGAACCGAATCCAAAGCTATGACGACGCCGTCATCGGTCGCGTCAAGACTCTGCGCGACGAGGTCAAGGCGACGGTCAATCGCCTCGCCGCCGCCCGCGCCCGGATTCGCACCGCCCGTAACGCGATCGCCGCCAGTGAGCGCGAAATCGCCGCCGCCAAGGTTGCGGCCGAGGCGCGCTTCGCCAGCCTCAAGGCGGCTCAGGCCCAGCGCCGCCAGGCACTGGAATCACTGGAGTCCCGCGAACAGGCGTTGAGCGACAACCTCGCCTCGATCTCCTCCCAGATCGCGACCGCGGGCGGGCCGGTCGCCCCCGGCGCGGCGCCGGCCCCGCTCAGCCCCGGGCAGACCGCCAACTTCATCTCCGAAAGCGAGGCCAGCGCGCCGGCCTCGGCGCCAGCCGCGGTGCGTGCGGCGATCGCCGCCGCCAATTCGATCGCCACCACCCCCTACATCTGGGGCGGCGGCCATGCCTCCTTTGAATCCTCGGGCTATGACTGCTCGGGCTCGGTCAGCTTTGCGCTGCACGGCGGCGGCTTCCTCTCCAGCCCGCTCGACTCGACCGGCCTTGAGACCTGGGGCGAACCGGGACCGGGGCGCTGGATCACGGTCTATGCGAACGCCGAACACGCCTGGATGATGATCGCCGGATTGGCCTTTGACACGGTCGGCGGGCCGGGTCCGCGCTGGCACTCCTCACCGGTCGACTCACCGCCCGGCTTCATCGCCCGACACCCGCCCGGCTACTGATCTCTGCCGGGTTCTGGCGAAGGGCCTCGGGCGTCGGTGGACGCCGGCCCTGGGAGCGATACGGTTATCCGGCCCGATGATCAAGCCCCCAAATCCCCGCGACGGCTCGGGCCGTTTTCCAATGCGATGATCGATTGCAAGGCTTCTCTGTGCAGCGAGACGAAGCTGCGCCGCCACCGCGATCAGGTCGGCTTGCTTCGGTGATCGCCGCTCTCTGCGGGGCCGAGGGCGCAGTTTTGGTCGTGGCGCTGCCAAGGCGGTTGGCGTAGTGGCGATCGCCGCGATGGAACCAATCTCCTACCTGCAGGCGATCGTGCTCGGTCTGCTGCAGGGCATCGCCGAGCCGTTCCCAATCTCAAGCCTCGGGCACGCGGTGATCGCGCCCCAGCTCTTTGGTTGGAACATCCACCAAAGCGATCCCTTCTTTCTCTCCTTCCTGGTCGCCACCCACTGCGCGACCGCCCTCGTTCTCTTCCTCATTTTCCTTCGCGATTGGAAGCGGATCTTCGCCGGCCTCGGGCGCTCCATCGCTCGGCGCGAAATCGCTGCCGAGGACCGCGATGCGCGCCTGGGATGGCTCTTGGTAGCGGGAACCATTCCGGCTGGGGTGGTCGGAGTCCTCTTGGAGGAACCGCTGCGCTCGCTCTTTGCCTCGGCCCAGATTGCCGCGCTCTTTCTGATCGTCAACGGGGTGCTGTTGCTCGTTTTTGAGCGATTCCGGCGGCGCCCTCCGCACCCCGGCGACTACCTCGGCGACGCCGACGCCCGAATCGCAAAGATCGGTTTCAAGCGGGCATTTGCGATCGGGTGCGCGCAGGTCGGCGCGCTCATACCCGGCATCTCGCGCTCGGGAATCACGATGGGAGGTGGTTTGCTCAGCGGTCTCTCCAACGAGGACGCCGCCCGCTATGCATTCTTGCTGGCGACCCCGATCATCGGCGCCGCCGGCTTGCTGAAGCTACCCGAACTGCTCGGCCCCGCCGGCAATGGGGTTCGCGTCCAGGCGCTGGTGGGGGCGGTGGCCGCGGCGCTGACAACCTACCTCGCGGTCCGATTCCTGATGCGATTCTTTGAGACCCAGCGGCTCACCCCCTTCGGTGTCTACTGCATCCTGGCGGGGCTCACCTACTCGCTGATTCTCGCGATCTGAGCGTTGGCGGCCCGGTTGGCATGTTTTCCGCGGGAGCGGGTAGATGGAGAGCGGCTAACCAGCTTCCGCCCCCGGCGGCGTACCCGTAAGGGGCGGCTAGGGAAGGAGACAGCATGGAGTCAGCATCGATTCGCACCCGCGATCCGATCGGCGGGGGAGATGGGCATCAGATGGTCGGCGCCGCCCAGGTCAGCGCCGGGTGGAAACCGGCCGACCCGGGTCCACTTGGCCTCGGGGCCTTCGCCCTCACCACCTTTGTTCTCAGCATGTTCAACGCCAATTTGGTCAACCGCGCCGGAGAGCCGGTGGTGCTTGGATTGGCCCTCGCCTACGGTGGTATCGCCCAGATTCTGGCCGGGATGTGGGAGTTTCGCACCGGCAACACCTTTGGCGCCGTTGCCTTCACCTCATTCGGGGCATTCTGGCTCTCCTTCTGGGCGCTCGTGACGTTCTTCGCGCCGCAGATACCGGCGGCTCACGCCGGCGATGCGATCGGTCTGTACCTGATCGCATGGGGGATCTTCACCGCCTACATGTTCATCGCCTCGTTGCGCACGACGACCGCTATCGCGATTGTCTTCTTCTTGCTGACGATTACCTTCTTCCTGCTCGGCATCGGTAACTCCGGCGGCACCGAAAGCGTGATCAAGGCGGGTGGCTGGTTTGGACTGGCGACCGCCGCCGCGGCCTGGTATGCATCGTTTGCAGCGGTCACAAACTCGACCTTCGGGCGCACGGTCTTGCCGGTTGGACCGCTCGGTCGCTGAGGTCTTCGAGAGGGAGAAAAGATGGCAGCGAAGCAAGATTCAGCGGGTCTTGAGCAGCAGCTGAGCGCCCTCTTGGAGGTTGAGCGCTTCGAGCCTTCTGAGGAGTTTCGCGACCAAGCTCTTTGGAATGACCCCAAGGTCTATGAGCAAGCCAGCGCCGACCCCGAGGCCTGGTGGCTGCAGCAGGCCAAGCAGCTGCTGGACTGGGACCGCATCCCCGAGCAGGGACTGGATGACTCCTCCCCGCCGTTTTATCAGCTGGTTTGAGGACGGGCGCCTGAACGCCTCGGCCAACTGCCTCGATCGCCACGTCGAGGCTGGTCGGGGTGATCGGGTTGCCTATCACTGGCGCGGCGAGGAGGGTGAGGAGCGCGACGTCACCTACGCCGAGCTGCATCGCGACGTGCAACGATTCGCCAACGCGCTCAAGGGCCTCGGCGTCGTTAAGGGTGACGTGGTCGGCATCTACTTGCCGATGATCCCCGAGGTCGTCGTCGCGATGCTTGGCTGCGCGCGGATCGGGGCGACCCACAACGTGGTCTTCGGCGGCTTCTCGGCGGAGTCGGTGCGCGAGCGGATGGAGTTCTCCGAGGCAAAGGCGCTGGTCACCGTCGACGGAGCCCGCCGCAAGGGTAAGACGGCTCCGATCAAGGCCCAGGTCGACCAGCACATGGGCGACCTGGGCACCCTGGAGACGATCATCGTCGTCCGCCACACTGGGATCGATTGCCCGATGACGGCTGGGCGCGACCACTTCTATCGAGGAGCTGTTGGCGGCCGCGAGCCCGGATTGCCCGGCCGAGCCGATGGAGGCCGAGCACCCGCTCTTCATCCTCTACACGTCCGGCTCGACCGCGAAGCCGAAGGGAATCCTGCACACCACCGGCGGCTACCTGACCGGGGTCGCCGCAACCCACCGCTACGTATTTGACCTAAAGCCTGAGTCCGACGTCTACTGGTGCGCCGCCGACGTCGGCTGGGTCACCGGCCACTCCTACATCGTCTACGGGCCGCTTTGCAATGGGGCCACCAGCGTGATGTGGGAGGGGGCCCCCGACTACCCCCACCAGGGCATCTGGTGGGAGCTGATCGAGCGCTACGGGGCGACGATCCTCTACGCGGCGCCGACCGCGATTCGCACCTTCATCAAGTGGGGAGCCGATATCCCAGAAAAGTTCGATCTCTCATCGCTGCGACTTCTGGGCTCGGTCGGAGAGCCGATCAACCCCAAGGCCTGGCTTTGGTACCACAAGGTGATCGGCGCCGAACGCTGTCCGATCGTCGACACCTGGTGGCAGACGGAGACCGGCGCGATCATGATCACGCCGCTGCCGGGGATCACGGCCACCAAGCCCGGCTCGGCGACGACCCCGTTCCCGGGGGTCAGCGCCGAGGTCGTTGAAGAGAGTCGGCCTGAGCCGGTTACCGAAGGGCAGGGTCTGCTGGTCCTGCAGCGCCCCTGGCCCTCGATGCTGCGCGGCCTCTACAAGGAGGATGAGCGCTTCATCGAGCACCTATTTCTCTCGGTTCGGGCCGGAGACCTACTTGGTTGGCGATGCGGCGCGTCGTGACCGCGACGGGTACTTCTGGGTGATCGGTCGAATCGATGACGTCGTCAACGTCTCCGGTCACCGGCTCTCAACCGCGGAAGTCGAGTCGGCGATCGTCGCCCACGAGAAGGTCGCCGAGGCGGCGGTGATCGGCCAATCCGATGAGGACAGCGGGCAGGCGATCTGTGCCTTCGTCACGCTGCGCGGCGATACGGCCGAAAGCGACGAGCTGATCGAGCAGATTCGCGCCATGGTCGCCGAGCGGATCGGCAAATTTGCCCGCCCCAAGCGAATTATCTGGGCCGACGAACTGCCCAAGACGCGCTCGGGAAAGATCATGAGGCGCCTGCTGCGAGACATCGCCGAGGGGCGGGCGCTGGGCGACGTGACGACCCTGCGAGACCCCGAAGTGATGGCGGAGCTGGAGTCAAAGATTGCCTCCGAGGATGGCCACGAAAGCTGAGCCACCCAAATCGTGGCGAGGGCGAAACGACCGAGACTCGGGCGGCTCCATCAAGAAGCCGTTTATCGGCGCCAGCTTGACCAACGAGTCTCAGCCTCGGGGCGGCGACCTCGATTGGCTCGAGGCCCCCGAAGCTCAGTAGCTGAGGGCTGCAGCGAGCGATTCACGGGCCTTCGGTTCGGGCTCGCGCGGTTGACCTTGCTCGACCGGCTGCGGTTGGCCGATCAGCTTGCCCTGAGCGTAATCGACGCCCAGGTGGCGGAGGATTTCGATCGCGCTGGGGTCCTCGACCCCCTCCGCGACGACTTTTTGGCCGAGCGACTGAGCGAGGCTGGCCAGAATCCGCACGAGGAGATAATCGGAGAGGCCGTGAGGCAATCACGGATGAGTCGATGTCGATCTTGATCACCTGCACCGGCAGGTGTCGGAGGTAGGTGAAGGAGCCAAGCCCGGTTCAAAGTCATCGAGTGCGAGTCCGCAGCCGAGGCGCTCAAGCCGCGCCGCGAACTCCGTGGCCGCCACCATATTGGTCGCCGCGCTGGTCTCGGTGACCTCGAAGGAGATCAGCTTCGGGTTCAGCCCGCCGCTAACGGCCGCGCCGACGCACTCTGGCGGCGGGTCTTCTCCAGCAGCCCCTCGATCACGCCCATCGCGGCTGGTTCGATCTCGCGCAGGAGGGCCGCGAACTCATCGCCGCCGAGGCCCCCGGGCTCAACCGCGCGAGGCCTGCGGCTCCCAGCGAAAGCGCCTAGCCGCGATCCAGGCGCCGACCGCGGCCCAGATCGCCAGGGCCAAAACATTTGAAGCGCTCAGACCGCTGCCGCTCGCACCCGGCGCCAGCGTTGTCTGCAGGCCGAGGCTGAGGTGATAGAGGGGAAAGAGCTTTCCGACTGACTGCAGCCAGTGGGGCAGCTGTTGGACTGGAATCCAGACACCCGATATGAAGGCAAGCAAAACGA
Source organism: uncultured Solirubrobacterales bacterium (assembly GCA_963745305.1). Lineage (GTDB taxonomy): Bacteria > Actinomycetota > Thermoleophilia > Solirubrobacterales > 70-9 > CAVUWL01. The sequence continues at coordinate 481,191 of CAVUWL010000016.1, read as the reverse complement.
CGCTGAAGGGAGCAATTGTTGAGGCGGCATCGGGAGTCGGGGTGAAGATGGTGAGGGCGATGCCCAAAACGCACATTGTCGCGGTACCGAGAATGACGTAGAAAATGAAGCCGGGCAGAGTCGAACCTGGGATCTGCACCTGATAGAAGAGCGATCCGACTATCAGCATCAGCGCGGTGATCACGACCGCCTGCAGGGTCGCGCGGATGATCTGGGCGAGGATGAACGTCCACGGCGGCATCGGGGTGCCCCGCAGCCGCTTCAGCTGGCCGCTCTCGCGCTGGGTGGTGAGCGTCACGGCGAGGGTGGTGAAGGTTGAAAGGGCGATCGCGTAGGCGGCGATGCCGGCGGTGAAATACGCCTCGAGGCTGATTCGCTGTCCGCTGGGCAGCGTTTCGTTGTGCGCACCGCCCTTGACGAGGATCGAGTTGATCAGAACCAGCAAGACCAGCGGCAGGATGCCGGCAAACACCACGGTGCGGGGGGTCCTGAGCGCCACCTTGAGCGCCGCCGTCGCCTGAACCGCAACCATGCCGCGGTCGTTCATCGCTCCTGCCCCGAGGAGGTCAGCTCGAGAAAGATGTCCTCGAGGCTCGGCTGACGCACCTCGAGATCATCGACGCGAAAGCCGCCCTCGGCGGCCAGGGAGAGCAGGCGCAGCAGGTCCTCCTGGGGGCTGTCTGTCTCGATCCTGACCGCGGCGCCGCTTCCGGTGGCCTCGAGCCCCAGCTGGGCGCGGATCTGCTCAGCGCCGATCCCATCGGAGGCGGTGAAGCTGATCGCCGTGCGCCGACCGAGGCTATCCCCCAGCTCCTGCATCGGCCCTTGGGCGACGATCTGGCCCTCGCGGAGAATCGCCACCCGATCCGCGAGGTGTTGAGCCTCATCCATGTAGTGGGTGGTGAGGAAGACCGTCTTTCCAAGCGCCTTCAATCCCTCAATCATTTTCCAGGCGTCACGACGCGCACCCGGATCAAAGCCAGTCGTCGGCTCGTCGAGAAAGATCAGGTCGGGGTCGCCGATGATTCCGACTCCGACATCGACGCGCCGCTTCTGGCCTCCCGAGAGCGAGCCGATGCGGGCGTCGCGCTTATCTCTGAGGCCGACCAGGTCAACGGTCTCCTGCACCCCCCGCGGGTTCCGATAGAAGCTCGCAAAGAGCCCGATCACCTCGGCGACCGTCAGCATCGGGTCCAGCTCGCACTCTTGCAGGACCAGGCCCACCCGGTTGCGCCAGGCCCGGGTAGGGATCTCCGGGTCGACGCCAAGTACCGATACATCGCCGCCGTCGCGGGAGCGATAGCCCTCAAGGATCTCGATCGTCGTCGTCTTGCCGGCGCCGTTGGGGCCGAGGAAACCGAAGACTTCGCCCGGGGCGACCTCGAACTCGATCCCCCTGACCGCCTCCATTCCGCCGTAGGACTTGCGCAGTCCGCTTACGGTGATCGCCGCCTCGCTCATCCTCTCCACGCTACCCAGAAGTTGAAATATGAAGCTAGTTTGCTAAACTAATTATCAATGCAAACTAACGTGGAGATGGCCAAAGGCTCCCCCCCGGACTCGCCGGCAAGATTGCGGCTGGCGATCGTTCGGACCGCACGGCGGTTGCGCCAAGAGGCGGCTGCCGCAACCGGAGACCTCTCGCCCACCGCCACCTCGGCGCTCTCGACGATCGAGCGACACGGACCCCTCACCCCGAGTGAGCTGGCCCAGATCGAGCGCGTCAAACGCCCGACCGTGACCCGCACCCTCACCTGCCTCAGCGCGGCCGGGCTGATCGAGCGCACTCCCGATCCCAGCGACGGTCGCAGCGCGGTTGTCAGCGTAAACGCCAGCGGCCGCGAGCGCCTGCGCCGCCTTCGCGGTCGCAAGAATGCCTACCTGGCACGGCGCATGCGTGGGCTGGACGAGGCTGATCTGGCGACCCTGCAGCGTGCGACGGAGATCCTCGAGCAGATGCTGGAGGGCGAGCGCTTTTGAGCGCGGCCCTGCGACGATCCTTTCACTCTCTCGGCGTTCCCAACTACCGCCGCTACTTCGTCGGACAGGTGATCTCGCTGTCGGGCAACTGGATGCAATCGGTGGCAACGGTCTGGTTGATCCTCAGCCTGACCAACAGCGGCCTGGCGGTTGGACTGACCACGGCGCTGGAATTTCTCCCCATTCTGCTCGCCGGAGCCTGGGGAGGGCTGCTCGCCGATCGTCTCCCCAAGCGCCGTCTTTTGCTGATCACCCAGGCGCTGATGATGATCCCCGCCTTGGGCCTGCTCGCGGTTACCGCGACCGGCGTCGTGGTGCCGTGGATGGTCTTTGCGGCCGTTTTGGTACGAGGTGCGGTCAACGCGGTGGATAACCCGACCAGACAGAGTTTTGTGATCGAGATGGTCGGGGCCGAGCGCGTCGTTAACGCGGTCAGCCTCAACAGCGTCATCGTTCAGGCGGCCCGGATCGCCGGGCCGGCGATCGCTGGGCTGCTGATCGCCGCCTTTGGCGTGGTGCCCTGTTTCGCCGTCAACGCCCTCACCTTTGTCGCGATGATGATCGCGCTTTGGCGGATGGATCCGCAAGAGCTCGCAAGCGCTCCGCGCTCGGGGCAGGAGCCCGGCGCGATTCGCGCCGGGCTGCGCTACGTCAAGAAGACCCCGGAGCTGGCGGTTCCGCTGGCCCTGATGGCGCTGGTTGGGACCTTTGGCTTCAACTTCCAGGTGGTCTTGCCCCTGCTTGCCCGCTTTAGCTTTGGCGGTGGGGCATCGGTGTATGCGACGTTGCTGAGCGCGATGGGTGTTGGCTCGGTGGTCGGTGCGCTGGTGATCGGATCGAGGCGTCGGACCGGGGCACCGGTGATCGCCGCCGCCGCGCTCGCCTTCGGGGCGATGGCGCTGCTGGCTGCTCTGATGCCGAGTTTGGTGTTCGAGCTGCCAATTCTGGCCCTGCTGGGGGCCGCGGCCGTCACCTTCGCCGCCAGCGTCAACTCATCCCTGCAGCTCGCGGTGCGCCCGGCAATGAGAGGAAGGGTGATGGCGCTTTACTCGGTCGTCTTCCTCGGCTCGACTCCGATCGGTGCGCCGCTTTGCGGCTGGCTCTGTGAGGCCTACAGCCCGCGGGTAGCGCTCCTCTTGGCCGCCGTCTCGGGGATCTCGGCGGCGTGGGCGGCCCGGGTCTGCTTTGCCAGGTTGGAGCGAGAAGGGCCGCGGGGCACAACAATCGAGTTGAGCGCCAGCTCCTGATTTCGGTGCGACCCGATCCAAGTGGGAGCTGGCCTGGGAGCGCCGGCGATCCGCCCTCCCTCACAGCGCAACCCGATCCGCTCCCCGTCGAGAACGGCATTTTTTATCGCCAGCGGGGCCGCCTCGCGCGTTCACGGGCCGACGGCGCCCAGGCGCGGCAACAGCCTGCCCAGCGCGATCCTGAGCCGCTCGGAGTTCCGATCACGGTCAGAGCGCATCGCCTCGAGCGAGAGCGGGCCAGGGCTGAGGCCATTGGCGAGGTTGTCAACGACGCAGATCGCCGCGTAGGCGAGGCCGAGCTCGGCGGCGACGATGCACTCCGCCGCCAGCGTCATCCCGACGACGTCGGCGTGGTTTGCGATCAATCTGATCTCCGCTGCGGTCTCAAAGCGCGGTCCGATCGTCTGCCAATAGACACCCCCGTCGCGCAGCGCGGGCTCCTCCGCCCCCCAAGCGGTGATCACCTGCGCTCGCCAGCTGCGATCAAACCCCGGCGCGAGGTGGGCGCGGGCATCCGTGAGGCTGGAGACGCCCAGGTGCAGCGCGATGAAATCGTCGGGACAGAGGAAGCTGCCGACCGCGAGATCAGCACGCAGCGAGCCAACCGAGCCGATTGCAAGCACCCGGTCGCAACCCTGCTCGTTGAGGGCCTTGAGGTTGGCGATGTGATCAATTTGATCGGGCAGCCGATAAACATCGTTTCCATGGCGCTGCAGGACCGCGACGCCGTGCTCCGCCGCCGCCCCCGCGAGCGCCTCGCCGCCTGATGCGAGTGCGTTGCTGCCGAGTACGACGGCCAGTCGTCCCATCGCCTCGATCCTACGTCGGCGGCCCGACCGGGGTTCAAATCCGATCAGCGGTGACGGGCGAGGATTGCGGCCGCGGCTTCCCCGTGGTCGGGTGCCGGTCAGGTAAAGTCGCGACGGCGAGCACGACCTATCCCTGCGGGCCGGACAGAGGCGGTGCCTCACCTATGGTGACCGTATGGCCGAGCGCCCCTCGGGGAGAAAAGAGAGCGACGACGCGCGACTCGATCGCAACCTCGGTGAGCTATTGCAGGAGCTGCGGGTGGCGCTCCCCGGCGTCCAGGTTCTCTTCGCCTTCTTGCTCGCGGTTCCGTTTCAGCAGCATTTCTCCGAGATCAGCCCATTTGAGAAGCGGGTCTACTTTGTGACCCTGCTGTGCACGGCGATTTCGGCGGCGCTTCTGATCGCCCCGAGTGCCTATCACCGACTCACCTTCCACCTGCAGCAAAAGCAGCAGATGATCCGACTGGCCAACCGTTTTGCGATCACCGGGCTCGGCTTCTTGGCGCTGGCGATGAGCGGGGCGATCACGCTGATCACGAACTTCCTCTTTGGCACCGTGGTCACCGCAATCACCACGACGGCGGCAATCTCTATGTTTGCGACGCTTTGGTACCTGCTGTCGCTGCAGCAGCGAGCTAGGGTGCACTCGCTTGAGCGGCGGAGCGATCTGCCCGCAGTCCCGCCAGCTGAGCCTCCAGCTCGGTGAGAAAGGGAAGCTCAGGAGTCTCGCGCCCGAGCAGCTCCAGGTCGGCTTCCCAGACCGCCACCTTGATGTCGAGCGGCGCCTTGAGCTGATCGCCGATGGCCTCACCGTCGCTCGCATAGACGCGACGCAGGGCGCGAATGTTTGCCAACTTATCGGCGGCATATATCGCCAGCGCATCGGGACCTGCTTCGGCAACCTGGGCGCGGTGAGCGCGCTTTCGCTGCTGATAGAGCTCGATTTCTTCGGGGTCTGTGAGCGCAGCGACCAGGGCGGCAACCGGCTCGCCGAAGCGGAGGCGAATCTCCTCGACCGCGGTTTCGCTCTCCTCGACCACGTCGTGAAGCAGCGCCGCGGCAAGCACCACCTCGCCGTAGCCATGGATCTCAAGCAGCTCGGCGACGGCGACCGGATGATCCAGGTAGGGCATCCCGCCGCTGCCATTTCTGATCTGCCCGGCGTGGGCCTGGGTGGCGAGCGCCAGCGCGTCACGGAGCAGCTGCGAGCGCTCCGCGGCGGCCTCGATCCCAGGAGACGACGACATCGACCAGCCAGCGTAGCGGGCGCGCCGGTTCAGCCAAGCACAACGCTGGCTGCCGGGAGGGCGAGCTCGTACTCGGCTCGCTCACAGCCCAGCTCAATCGATCCCTCGGCGCCGCCAAGCTCGGTCCAGCGCGCCCTCGCCTCGCGGGCGAGGTCGTCGAGGAAGTCATCAGAATGCAGCGGATCGTGGTGAAAGAGGACCGTGCGCTTGGCTGCGGTGCGGCGGGCGAACGAAAGTGCGTGGGTGAGGGAGGAGTGCCCCCAGCCGAGATGGTTGGGGTACTCGGTATCGGCGTATTGGCCGTCGTGGATCAACAGCGAGGTATCCCGCGCCAGGGCAAATCCGGAGATCCAGTCCTCCTCTAGCTGATCGAGGTCGGCCCCCAGGGCTGGCTCGTGGTCGGGAATGTAGGTGAGGGAGCTTTCACCGTCATCGATCCGGTAGCCCAGGGTCGGGCCGCGGTGGGCGACCGAGGCGGCCCGGATACGGGCCGAGCCGATCTCCCACTCGATCTCGGGGCAGTGCCGGAAGGAGACATCGCAGGGCAGCTCGCGAACCTCGACCGGAGAGAGCGGGGCTGAGATGTAGCGGGCGATTCGATCGCGCAGTGAGGCCTCCGGCGAGGCTGGTCCCCAGATCACGATCTCGGTTTGCGGGCAAAAGGCAGGAGCGAAGAAGACCAGGCCCTGGATGTGATCGAGATGAAGGTGGGTGAGAAGGATGTTGAGTCGAGCCGGATTCTCGGCCAGGGCGAGACCCAGGCTGCGGATTCCGGTGCCCGCGTCGAGGGCCAGCAGCGAGCCGTCAGAGAGGGTCACCCCGACGCAGGAGGTGTTGCCGCCGTAGCGGACCGTCTCGGGCCCTGGGGAGGGGATCGATCCGCGGGTGCCCCAGAGCTTGATCTGCATCAGTGCTCGGTTCCGTTTGAGGAGACCGGCCAAAAGACCGCGATCGCGCCACGTGACCCATGGGGGGTGAGAATCGGGAAAGCCGAGGCCTCAACCGAGTGGCGGGCTCCGTCGGCCGAGCTGATCTCAAAATTGGCATGGGCAGGGCGACCGTTTCGGACCGCGACGACCAGCGGCAGCTCGTCATATGGAATCGGCTCGCCGTTCTCATCGAACGGGCCAAACAGCGAACCCCACTCCTGAGGGCCCACGGTGCCGAGCTCTTCAAAGCGCTTGCCAAGCAGCATTCCCGCCGCCTCGTTGTAGAAAACCAAGACGCCGCCCTGATCGACCAGGAAGGCCGGTGTCGAGAGCGCCGACATCAGGTTGCGAGCGAGGATCAGCTCGAGGGGCCTCTGCGACACGGATGACACCTTAGATGGTTGCTTGGTTTTCACTAAAATGTGCTATTGCCGGTGAGTTCTGCTACCGCTTGCCCCTCAAGCGGCGAGGATCCCGGCTCCGAGCGGTCTTGAGAGTCCGCCTGCAGCTTCCGAGTCCACGTTATCTCCAGTTCGCGGGACGATCCAGGGGTTCGGGCGGCTATGTGAGGAATGTCACTTAGCGTCTAGTCTGAGTTCTGCGCGCGGGTCGGCGCTGCGGAGCATCAATTCCATCGAAGGGCGCTGCTTGGCAGACCCGCTCGAGCCCCCAGTCAAGTAGAAATGCTGCCCGTGGAAGTGCCGAGCCGCATGTACAGGGTTGCGATGGCGGTCTGCCGTCCGGTAGCTGCCTGGGGTCAGCTCCGGGTTGAGGGCGTCGAGGCGCTGCCCGAGGAGGGCCCGGTCCTGCTGATCGGAAACCACGACAGCCACTGGGATCCGATCATGGTCGGGATTGCGGCGATCAGGCGCCGCCAGATCAAGGCGTTGGCAAAATCAACGCTGTGGGATGTCCGGGGCCTGGCGCCGGTGCTAAACGGAATGGGACAGATCCCGATTGAGCGTGGAGCCGGTGACGCGGGGGCGTTGGCGCGGGCGATTGAGGAGCTAAGAGCCGGCTCCTGCATCGGGGTGTTCCCCGAAGGGACGCGCTCGCGGGGGCGGGTGCTGCGAGCCCGAAGCGGCGTGGGGCGCCTCGCCCTGGAGGTTCCGGAGGCAAGGCTGGTCCTGGTTGCGATCGAGGGCACGGCTGGGCTGGTGCGGTTCCCGCGGCACTCCCGGGTGCGATTGCGCTTTTTCTTACCGGCTGGCGGAGGCGCTCGCCCCGGTGAGGAGCCGGGCGAGCTCTCCGCGAGACTGCTTGCCGAGATTCGCGACCTCGTCCCACCGGTCGCTTCGGGGCGGCGCGCTCCTCGGCCGTCGTCCTGATCAGCTGCCCCCCAAAAACTAGCTATGCCCCGAGCGCCCCGACCCCGCCGAGCGCCTCGACGTAGGTGCGCCCTCCGGCCCGCACCCCGACCGCCTTGGTCTGGGAGAGGTCAAGGGCGGAGCTGAGCAGCGCCTCTGAGTCAGCGCCGTAGCGGTAGCGAAAGGTCCCCGCCGAGACGCGCTGCCCACCGCGGCCGCGCAAAAAGACGCGGCAAAGGGTGCCCGAGCGGATCCCGCTCACGTACATCTCGATCTGGGTGCCGAAGGCGCGCGGCGAGAGCGAGGCGCTGATTCGCACCCCCGGCGGCAGCGAGCCGAAGACGACCTCCTGGCGGGGGCCACCGCCGCCGCCGCCAAGCGCCAAGACGATCACCGCAGCGGCGGCGGCCGCGGCGCTGAGGGCGCCGCCAATGAGCAGCCCGAAGCGGCGCCGATCGCGGCGGGCGCCGTGGCTTTTCTCGGCCTCGATGCGGGCGAGGATCTGGGTCCCGAGCGCGGCCGGGGGGGCCGGCGGGGGCCCGAAGCGCTGCGGGTCGGCGTGGGGCAGGATGCGGGCAACGCCGAGCAGCGAGTCGGCCTCGGCACGGCACTCACCACAGCCCTCCAGGTGGGCCTCAAGGCCGGCCCGCTCAGAGTCCTCGAGGCGGCCCAGGGCGTAGGCGCCGAGGCCCTCGCGCCAGGCGCGACAGCTCTCAGTCCTCATAGCCCATCTCCTCCAGGGCGATCCGAAGCGCCCGCAGCCCGTAGTAGACGCGGCTCTTGATCGTTCCCTCCGGCACCCCCAGCTCGGCGGCCAGCTCGGCGTAGGGGCGGGCCCGGTAGTAGGTCTCGACCAGGACCTGGCGGTGGGAGTCCCCGATCCTTCGCATCGCCTCCTCGACCTGCCAGGCCAGAAGGGCCTGATCGATCGGCTCCACCGAGCCGCCAGCTCTGATCGCAGGCCTCGGCGACCAGCGGGCGGGCGGAGCGGGCTCGGCCGAGGTCGATCACGACGTTTCGCAAGATCGCAAACAGCCAGGTCCGCAGCGAGCCGATCTCGGGGTCAAAGCGCTCCCCCGCCCGCCAGGCGCGCAGGAAGGTCTCCTGCACCGCCTCCTCGGCCAGGCCGGAGTCGTCGCAGCGAGCGCATCGCAAAGCCGTAGAGCTCGCCCGCGTGGGCCGAGTAGGCCTCACGCACATCGCGCTCATCGCTCAGCGCAGCGGGAGCCATCGGATCGAACTTGGGGTGGCGAGATTCACGCTACCCGGGATACGGATGGCGGCGATCGGGGGTTCAGCCGGCTCGCCGGCAGGCGACGATCCCGACGCCGGCTTGGCGCCGGCGTCGGGAGGCGACAGCTTCAGGGACCGGCTCCTAGAGTTTGCCGATCTTGAAGATCTTCGTGCCGCAGTCGGGGCACACACCCTGGATCGCCGGGCGACCGTTTTTCATGGTCACCTGTTTGGCGTCTTTGATCTCGACCTTCTTGCGCTCTTTGACGCAGTAGCCCTCGGGCATGAGGGGGCCTCCTTTCGCTGCCGCTTCGCGGCAAAGCTCGCGGTTGCTCGCGAGGTGGATTGAGGCGAATGTAACGCAGCTAGGGGACGCTGGCGGTGGTTTACGTGCGTTTAAGCACAAGCGCTCACTTTTCGGTGCCGCCGCCGGCTTGGCCGCTCGACCTCCGTTTGCAGTGCTTTGACCTCCACCTGCAGCTTGGCGATTTCGGTCTTTGCCCGGGCGGCTTCGGCCGTCGCCGTTGCCAGGCGGCTTTCCAGATCGCCCCCCGAGGCCGAGCTGCCCCCCAGCTGGGTGGGTTGGGTTTGAAGCTGGCGAACTTCGCTCTTGGTGGCGCTCTTTTCGGCGACGTCGAGGGCCAGGTAGATTGCCGCCCCGGCGCCGCCGACCGCGATCGCCACCAAGACCAGGCCGATCCGCGTGCGGGCGCCGAGCTTGCGCTCCAGCTCCCCGATCCAGGCTCTCAGCCCGTCAAGTGACATTGACCGAAACTTAATCGAGAAAGCCGATTGGGACCAGCGTCAACTACGCTGCGGCGCACTTTCGGAACCTCGAGCTCCAAGGAGATACCCGCATGCCCGAAGCAGTGATCGTCGACACCGTGCGCACCCCGATCGGCCGCGCCTTCAAGGGCTCACTGGCCCAGCTGCGCCCCGATGAGATGGGCGCCTACGTCGTCGATCGGCTGCTCGAGCGCAACCCCGAGGTCGATCCGGGCCTGGTCGAGGATGTCTTCTGCGGATGCGGCATGCCGCAGGGGCTGCAGGCATTCAACATCGGCCGGATCATCTCGCTGCTCTCGGAGAAGCTGCCGCAGACCGTCAACGGGGTCACCGTCTCGCGCTACTGCTCCTCCAGCCTCGACGCGATCCGCCACGCCGGCAACGCGATCAAGGCCGGCGAGGGCGACGCCTACATCGCCGCCGGGGTCGAGTGGGTGAGCCGCTACAACGAGCGCACCGAGCCCGCCGGAGCGGCCGACCAAAACGAGAACCTGCAGGGCAACGACGGCCAGCCTGACGCCTACATCGAAATGGGCAAGACGGCGGTCAACGTCGCCAAGAAATACGAGGTGAGTCGCGCCGACATGGACAAGTTCGCCCAGCGCTCCCAGGAACTGGCGGTCAAGTCCCAGGAGGACGGCTTCTTCGATCGCGAGATCGTTCCGGTCAGCTTGCCCGACGGCACCGAGGTCGCAAGGACGATGGTCCGCGCGCCTCCTCGACGCTGGAGAAGCTCTCCGAACTGCCCGAGGCCTTCGGCGGCGGTGGGGTCACGGCGGGCAACTCCTGCCCGCTCAATGACGGCGCCGCCGCGGTGCTGCTGATGAGCGACACCAAGGCCAGCGAGCTGGGCCTCACCCCGCGCGCGCGGATCGTGACCGCCGCGACCTGGGGCAATGAGCCCGAGTACATGGGCGTTGCCCCGATTGGCGCGATCAAGAAGGTGCTGGAACGAGCCGGGATGACGATCGATGACGTCGATGCGGTCGAGCTCAATGAGGCCTTCGCGGCGCAGGTGATCCCGATCATGGACGAATGCGGGATCACGATCGACAAGCTCAACACCCACGGCGGCGCGATCGCCCTCGGGCATCCCTTCGGGATGACCGGCGCCCGGATCATGGGAACCCTGCTCAACGTGATGGAGACCGACGACCACCAGGTTGGCCTGGAGACGATGTGCGTCGCCGGTGGCCAGGGCAAGGCGATGATCGTCGAGCGCCTCAACTGAGATCCGACCGGGAAGCTTTAATCGCCGCTGGTGTGAGGCGGCGATCCCGGTCGCAATGGAGCTTTCGACGATCACCTATGAGGCGGGTGAGCGGGTCGCCCGGATCACCCTGAACCGCCCCGAGCGGGGCAACGGGATCACCGCGGCGATGCCGGTCGAGATCGCGGCCTGCGTCGAGCGGGCAAATCTCGATCCCGGCGATCCACGTCATCGCCCTGGCCGGCAACGGCGGCGGCTTTTGCGGCGGCTATGACCTCGTCGCCTCTGCCGAGGGCGAGTTCTGCAGAGCTCGGGGAATCGCCGCAGGCCCCGGGCTCGCCGCTGGATCCGGCGAGGATCGCCGCCAACCACAGGCCCGAGTCAAACTGGGACCCGGTCACCGACTTTCAGTTCATGTGGCGCAACGTGCGCGGCTTCATGAGCCTCTTTCACTCCGAGAAGCCGGTGATCTGCAAGGTCCATCGATACTGCGTCGCCGGTGGCACCGACATGGCCCTTTGCGCGGACCTGCTGGTGATCGACTCCGACGCAAAGATCGGCTATCCGCCGGCGCGGGCTGGGGTTCACCGACCACCGCGATGTGGGCTCACAGGCTGGGCGTGATGCGGGCCAAGCGACTGCTTTTGACCGGCGATTCGCTGAGCGGCGCCGAGGCGGCGGAGTGGGGGCTCGCGACCGAGGCGCCAGCCCGCCGCGGATCTCGATCACGCGCTTTGAGCGACTGCTGGAGCGAGTCGCTCGAATGCCGATCAACCAGTTGGTGATGATGAAGATGCTGGTCAACCAAACGCTGTATGCACAGGGGCTTGGCCAACCCAGCTGATCGGAACGTTATTCGACGGGATCGCCCGCCACACCGAGCAGGGCCATGCCTTCGTGCGGCGCGCAGCTGAGGACGGCTTTCGCGAGGCGGTGCGGGAGCGCGACCAGCCCTTTGGCGACCTTGGACTTCAGGGCTTCGGACTCGGCTAGGGTGCGCCGCGATGAGCGATCGCTCGATGCTGACACCGGAGAACGTGCGCGCTTTTCTCGGCGACAGCTTTCCGGGTCATCTCGGGATCGAACCGCTTGAGATCGAGTCCAGTCACGCCCGCGGCAAGATCGTTGTCGACCAGCGCCACCTGCACCCCGGCGGTTATGTGCACGGCGGAGCCTGGACCGCGCTCGGCGATACCGTCGCCGCCTGGGTCGACCTTCCGAAACATCGCGCCCGGGCACGATTTCACGACGATCGAGCTGAAGCTGAACGTCTTCGCGGCGGGGCTCCCCGGCGATCGAGTGATCGCGCATGCAACGCCGCTTCACGTTGGTCGCAGCACGGTTGTGATCGAGGTGAAGATCGAGCGCACTCCGGCTGGTGGCGGCGAGACCCGGCTTGCGGCCAACATGATCGTCACCCAGTTCGTGCTCTCTCCCCGCTCCGATTAGTTATAGGCAAGGTCGTATCGGCCAAGATCGGACCGGTCAGGGTAGCGAGCTGCGGCTGGGCGGGCGCCGCCCCCGCTCGACTGCGGCGCCAGCCCGCGGCCGGCTAGCCGCTGATCCTGTCAGGCGGCGCCGGGGTGAGTGCTCCTCACGGGGGCCGGCATCCGGAGGTGCTCGGCTGTCCGAACGCCGAACCCGGCCCGGGAGGGTCAGCCCTCCGGGGCCTCCAGCCGTTCGATCTGGGGCAGCCGCCAGAGCACGCTGGCGATGGTCAGGCCGAGCGCCGCCGAGAGCAGCGCCAGAAACCATTGCGTCGCGCTGAGCAGGACCATCTGGAAGAATTCGCGCACCGGCGCGGCGGCGAGGATCGAGCGCGTAGAGCGCGCCGAGTCCGGCGATCAGGGCGAGCATGTAGCTCTGGATCGCGATGTGCTCGCGACCCGGCCCGCGCTCGAGCAGCAAGACGAAGCTGAGTCCGAGCACGATCAGGGTTGTCGTCGCGGCGGTGCGGCCGGCTTCAAGCGTGCCTCCAAAGACGGTGTCGACCAGAAAGAAGGAGAGGATCGAGCCGAGCGCCGTCGCCACCCCGGCGGGAACCGCGAATGCGGCGAGGGCGCGGACCAGGCGGCCGCGATAGAGCGGACCGTCAGATGGGCGCCAGGGCGAGCACGAAGGAGGGGATGCCGATCGTCAAGAAGGCGGCGAGGGTCAGGTGGCGGGGCAGGAAGGGGAAGGCGAAGCCCGGCACAGCGACGAAGAGGATCAGGGCCGCCGCGTAGACGGTCTTGGTCAGGTAGAGGCGACCGAGGCGATGGATGTTGCGGGCGATTCGCCGGCCTTCGCCGACCGCCTCCGGGAGGCGCGCGAATTCGTCGCTCGAGCAGGACCACGTCGGCGACCCCCTTGGTCACCTGTGTGCCCGAGCCCATCGCCACCGCCATTCGCGCCCGCTTCAGCGCCGGCACGTCGTTGACGCCGTCGCCGATCATCGCCGTGTAGCGGCCCGACTCTGACAGCGCCGCGACCAGCGCCTTCTTCTGCTCGGGTTTGATCCGGCAAAAGATCGTGTTGCGCTCGTGCCGCCGCCACCAGCTCCTCGGCCTCGCTCGGGCAGCTCGGAGCCCTCGATCACCCCCGCCTCGCGCGGCACCCCGACCGCGTAGGCGACCGCGGTCACCGTGGCCCGGGCGTCGCCGGAGATCAGCTTCAGGTCGACCTTCTGCGCCCGCATGAAGGCGATCGTCTCGGCGGCGTCGGGGCGCAGCGTCTCCTCAAGCACGACCAGCGCCATCGGGCATGAGCGGTGGTGGTGCTTGCAGCGAGGGGTCTGCCGGCAGCGGCTCGCCTTGACTCGCCGAAGGCGACGACGCGCCGTCCCGCCGCGGTCTCCTCCTCGAGCGTTTGCGCCAGGATCGGCGGCAGGCTCGAGCGCCCCGGCCGCGCTGAGCACGTCGGGGGCCCCCAGCACGTAAGCTGGTCGCGCCGATCTCTGCAGCCCGCTCCACTTCCACTCCGAGGAGAAGGGCACCTCGGCGCCGAGCGCCACCGCGCGCTCGCCGGGAAGCGCTCCGGCGATCGTCTCCAGGGTCGCGGTTGCGCTCGCCGGCGCTGGCGGCGAAGCGCCCCAGCGCGGCGTGGGCCTTCGACTCCGACACTCCCGCGAGCGGGGGCGACCGAGACCAGCCGCAGCTCGCCGTCGGTCAGGGTGCCGGTCTTATCGACGCAGATCGTGTCGACGGCGGCGAGGCTCTCGGTCGCGCTCATCTGCTGGATCAGCGTGTTCTTTCGTGCCAGCCGGACCGCGGCGACCGCGAAGGTGACGCTCATCAGCAGCACCATGCCCTCCGGGATCAAGGTCACCAGCCCCGCGGTCGCCGTCTGGGCCGCTTCTTCGATGCTGATGTTCCGCACCTTCAGGGTGAAGAGGAGGATCGCGGCGAGCGGCACCATCACGTAGACGCAGGCGACGATCACCCGGTTGACCTCTTCCTGCAGCGGCGAGGGCGGATGGCGGAAGGTCTTCGCCTCGCCGGCCAGCCGCCCCGCGTAGCTCTCCTCGCGCACCGCGTCGGCGATGTAGTGCCCCGAGCCAGAGATGCAGAAGGACCCCGACAGCACCCGCTCTCCGGCGTCCTTTCGGCACCCCGTCGGCCTCGCCGGTCAGCATCGACTCATCGAGCGTCATCCCGCGGCTGGCGATCACCTCGCCGTCGGCGACCAGCTGGTCGCCGGGCTCGACGGCGACCACGTCGCCCGGCACCACCTCGGTCGGCGAGCAGCTCGACCACCGTGCCGTCGCGCACCACCTTGGCGTGCGGGGCGACGAGCACCGCCAGCTCGTCGAGCGTCGACTTCGCCTTCAGCTCCTGGCGGATCCCGATGTAGGAGTTGATCACCGCGATCAGCCCGAAGAGCGAGTCCGCGTAGAGCCCCAGCGCCAGATCGAGGACGAAGAAGGCGCCGATGATCGCGTTAAAGAGCGTGAAGACGTTGCCGGCGATGATGCTCGAGATCAGAGCGCGAGGAGGTCTCCGGCGGCGGTCCCGAGCTTGCGCAGGCGAGCCGCCGCCTCCTCGCTGCTGAGGCCCGGCGGGATATCTGAGTCCACTGTGTTCATCGCGGGTATTCAATAGGGTGCGAGCCGGATGGCTTTGAAGCTCGGACTCAACCTCGGCTACTGGGGGATCGGCCCCGCCGGGGAGGATGCCGCTCGCGATGGTCACGGCGGCCGAGCGGGCCGGTTTTGAGTCGGTCTGGGTGGCGGAGTCCTACGGCTCCGACGTCGTCAGCGTCCTCGCCTGGCTCGCCGCCGCAGACCAAGACGATCAAGCTCGGCGCGGCGATCATGCAGGTTCCGGCCCGCCCGCCCGGCTGCCGCGGCGATGGCGGGTGCGACGATCGACAAGCTCTCGGGCGGGCGCTTCATCTTCGGCTTCGGCCCCTCCGGTCCGCAGGTCTCGGAGGGCTGGTACGGGGTCCCCTACGCCAAGCCCTGGGGGCGGACCCGCGAGTACATCGAGGTCGTGCGCGAGATCGTCGCCCGCGAGGGCCCGCTGGAACACCACGGCGAGCACTACAGCCTGCCGCTCCCCGGCGGGGAGGGCAAGCCGCTGAAGCTCAACTTCCACCCCGTGCGCAACCGGATCCCGGTCTTTCGTCGGTGCGATCGGGCGCAAATCGGTCGAGTTGGCGGCGGAGATCGCCGACGGCTGGATCCCGATCTTCTTCAGCGTCGATGCCTTCGAGCAGACCTGGGGCGAGCATCTGGAGGCCGGCTTTGCGAAGGGGAGCCGGCAGCGCTCTGACCTCGAGGTCTCACCCTCGCTGCAGGTCGCGATCGACGGCGATCTGGAGGCGGCCAAGAGCGTCGTCAAGGCCGGGCTGGTCCTCTACTTCGGCGGCATGGGCAGCCGCAAGACCAACTTCTACGTCGACCTCGCGCATCGCTTCGGATTCGGCGAGGTCGCCGACGAGGTCCAGCGGCGCTTCCAGGACGGCGATCGCGGCGGCGCCTTTGAGGCGATGCCCGATGAGATCGTCGAGGCGACCTCGCTGGTCGGCAGCGAGGAGCGAGGTGGCGCGAGCGGATCGAGCGCTTCCGGGGAGCCGGGATCGATCGCCTGATCGTCTCGCCGGTCCACGTCGAGCGCGATCGAGCAGCTCCACACGATCGAGCGCCTGGCGCCCTGGTGGCCGCGAGTCGGCGTCGGCCTAACCGGTTGTCATAGGCTCTCGCGCGCTTTTAGATGAAGATCGGAGTTCCGAAAGAGACCGCCGAGGGGGAGCGCCGGGTCGCGCTCGTCCCTGACGTGGTCAGCTCGCTGAAGCAAGCAACGAGAAGATCGAGGTATTGATCGAGTCCGGCGCCGGCGACGGCAGCGGGTCATCCCGACTCCCAGTACGCGGAGGCCGGCGCCGAGGTCGGCGCCGCCGAGCAGTGCTGGGCGCGCCGACGTCGTCCTGCGCGTCGGCCGTCCCCGCGGTCGAGGAGATCGGCCGGCTCAACTCCGAGCCAGGTCCTGATCGGCCACCTCGCACCCTGGACCTCGGCCGAGACCAACAGGGCGCTCGCCGCGGCCGGGTGTGACCAGCTTCGCGATGGAGGCGATCCCGCGCACCACCCGCGCCCAGGCGATGGACGCGCTCTCCTCCCAGGCCGCCGCCGCCGGCTACGCGGCGATGCTGATCGCCGCCCGCGAGTCGGGCCGCTTCTTCGGGATGATGACCACCGCCGCCGGGCACCGTCCCGCCGGCCAAGGTCCTCGTCCTCGGCGCCGGCGTCGCCGGCCTGCAGGCCGTCGCCACCGCAAAGCGCCTGGGCGCGATCGTCACCGGCTTTGACATCCGCCGCGCCGCCTGGGAGCAGATCGCCTCGCTCGGCGGCCGCCCGCTCGAACTCGACTTCATTCCCGACGCCGAGGGCGAGGGCGGCTACGCGCGCCCGCTCACCGAGGAGGAGAACGCACCAGGTGCGCGAGGCGCTCGCCGAGAACGCCGCCAAACAGGACGTGATCGTCACCACCGCGGCGATCCCGGGCCGCGCCGGCGCCGATGCTGATCACCGCCGAGGCGGTCGCGCGGCATGGCGCCGGGCTCGGTGATCGTCGACCTCGCCGCCGAGACCGGCGGCAACTGCGAGCTGACCCAGGCTGGGGGAGACGGTGGTCGAGAACGGCGTCAAGGTGCTCGGCCCGCGCAATCTGGCCGAGCGAGATGCCGGCGCCCCGCCTCCCAGCTCTATGCCAAGAACCTTGAGAACCTGCTCGGCGCTGCTGATCAGCGAGGAGGGCGTCGCTGAAGCTCGACTTCGAGGACGACATCATCGCCGCCGCCTGCATCACCGCACGGTGGCGAGATCAAAAACGAGAGGGCGGCCAAGTGAGGGCACTGCGATGACCCTGATGACCGAGATCACGATCTTCGTGCTCGCCGCCTTCGTCGGCTTTGAGGTGATCTCCAAGGTGCCGACCACGCTGCACACGCCGCTGATGTCGCAGACCAACGCGATCCACGGGATCGTGATGCTCGGCGGCCTGATCGTCGTCGGCTACGCCAACGATCCGCTCGAGTACGTGATCGGCACGATCGCGATCGCCTTCGGCACGATCAACATCGTCGGCGGCTTCCTGGTCACCGACCGGATGCTCGGCATGTTCTCGCGAAAAGCCGAAACCGACCAGCCTCGCCCGGTTCAGATGATCGCGAGGAGCGATGAGAGCCGCCGCTGCGATCGCGCAGACGTCATTTGCGCTGCTCAAGCCGGGCGGCGACGCCGCCACGGCGCTCTACATCGTCGCCTTCTCGATGTTCATCATCGGGATCAAACGCGGCACCCACCCGAGCACGGCCAAGCGCGGCAACATGATCGCCGCCGCCGGGATGGCTCGTCGCCGTGGTGACGACGCTGCTTCTCGAACGGGATCGGCAACTGGGGCCTGATCGCGGCTCGGCATCGCGATCGGCGCCGCGATCGGCGTGATCGCCTCGGTCCGGGTGCAGATGACCGCGATGCCGCAGATGGTCGCCCTCTATAACGGCGTCGGCGGCGGCGCCGTGGCGCTGATCGCCTGGTCGGAGATCCGCCACGGGATCTCATCTCGGTCGAGACGATCCCGCTCGAAACGCTGATCCCGACCCTCTTCGCCGCGGTGGTCGGCTCGGTCTCCTTCTGGGGCTCGAACATCGCCTTCGGCAAGCTCCAGGAAGTGATCCCGACCCGGCCGCTCGCGATCCCCGGCCAGCAGGTGATCAACGCAGTCGCTTCTGATCGGCATCCTCGCCGCCTGCGTCGACATCGCCGTCAACAACGGCGATCCCTCCCAGGCCCTCTTCATCGCGATCCTGATCGCCGCGGCGTTGCTCGGCAACCTCGTCGTGCTGCCGATCGGCGGCGCCGACATGCCGGTGGTGATCTCGCTGCTAAACGCCTTCACCGGCCTCTCGGCGGCCGCGGCCGGCTTCGCCCTCGACAACGTTGCGCTGATCGTCGCCGGCACCCTGGTCGGCTCCTCGGGAACGATCCTGACGATGGAGATGGCGACGGCGATGAACCGCTCGGTTGGCAACGTCCTCTTCGCCGGATTCGGCGGCGTCGCCGGCCGCCGGCGACGGGCAGCGCCGAGGAACGCCCGGTCACCTCGATCAGCGCCCAGGACGCGGCGATCAAGCTCGCCTACGCCGACTCGGTGGTGATCGTGCCCGGCTACGGCCTCGCCGTCGCCCAGGCCCAGCACGCGGTCAAGGAGATGGCCAACCGAGCTGGAAAAGCGCGGGGTCACGGTCAACTACGCGATCCACCCGGTCGCCGGACGAATGCCCGGGCACATGAACGTGCTGCTCGCCGAGGCCGACGTCCCCTACGAGCAGCTGCAAGGAGATGGACGAGATCAACCCCGAGATGCCGCGCACCGACGTCGCCGTGGTGATCGGCGCCAACGACGTCACCAATCCGGCGGCAAAGAACGACCCCGAACAGCCCGATCGCCGGGATGCCGATCATCGAAGTCGATCAGGCCCAGCAGGTGATCGTGATCAAGCGCTCGCTCAGCCCCGGCTTCGCCGGAATCGACAACGACCTCTTCTATGAGCCCAACACCTCGATGCTCTTCGGCGACGCCAAATCCGCGGCCGCCGAAATCGCCGCGGAGGTTCAAAACATCTGAACCAGGGACACGGGGTTGGGCCGTGGCGGACGCCGGCCCGGGCCGGCGGCGCTTTGAGCGGCCCGGCTGATCCCCGCGGCAGCGGTCCGCTAGGGTTTTCCGATCGCCACCGAGGTGACGGCAAGCTCCAAGGAAGCGATTGCGCTGCGGCTCGGGGAGGCGCGTGAACGGACCCTGGAGTTAATCGAGCCGCTCGATGACGAACAGCTCAACCGGGTCTACTCGCCGATCCTCAGTCCGCTTGCCTGGGATCTCGGTCATATCGCCAACTTTGAGGAGCTATGGCTGGTGCAGCGGATCGGCTCGCGCCAGGCGTTGCACGGCGATCTCGGCCGCCTCTATGACGCGATCGAGAATCCGCGTCGGATCCGGGGCGAGCTGCCGATCCTGCGCGATTCAGAGCTTCGCTCCTACCTGGCCGACGTCCGCGAGCGCAGCCTCGAGGTGCTTGAGCAGGTTGAGCTTGGCCCCGATGCCGCCGACCCCCTGCTGAGGGGCGGTTTCATCTATGAGCTGCTGCTCGCCCACGAGTACCAGCACAACGAGACCATGCTGCAGCTGCTGCAGATGGTCGACGGCTACCAGCCGCGCCGGGTCGACCCAGGGCCGGCAGCCGAGCCGCTCGGTAACGGGCCGGAGATGGTCGCGGTGGCCGCCGGGGAATCGCTGATTGGAGCGGCGCAGGGTTTTTCCTATGACAACGAGCGCCCCCGACACCGGGTCGATCTGGCCGCTTTTGAGATCGATCGAGCGCCGGTTACAAACGGCGCCTACGCGGAGTTCGTGGATTCAGTCGGTGCCGATCCGCCGCTTTATTGGCAGCGCGACGGGGAGGGCGGATGGCTGCGAACCGCGATGGGTCGGGCCGAATCGCTCAATCCCGCCCAGCCCGTGTTGCACGTCTCCTGGAGCGATGCCGAGGCCTTTGCCCGCTGGGTTGGCAAGCGGTTGCCGAGCGAGGCCGAGTGGGAGGCGGCCGCTCGGGGAGCCAGCCCCGAGCGCGCCAACCTCGACCAGCTCGCCTTTGGCACCGCCGCGGCCGGGGCCTACGCTGACGGCGCCTCAGATTGCGGTGCGGTGCAGATGCTGGGCGACGTTTGGGAATGGACCTGCTCTGACTTTCTCCCCTACCCGGGCTTTAAGCCGTTTCCCTACCCTGAGTACTCAGAGGTCTTCTTCGGGGATTCCCACAAGGTGCTGCGCGGCGGCGCCTGGGCCACCAGGCGGGCGACGATACGGCCCAGCTTTCGCAACTGGGACCTTCCGCAGCGTCGTCAGATATTCGCCGGCTTTCGCTGCGCGCGAGACCTTGACTGATCCGCTCCCCCACACACGACGAAGGGTTTGAGAGAACCGCATTGGACACCGAGGCCACCGCAGAGCAGATCGAAATCGAAGTTCACCTCGCCGCAGACGGGGGCGAGGTGATGGCGCGCGACATCCGCGCCGGCCTCACGGCCGAGCCCAAGGAGCTGGCGCCCAAGTATTTCTACGATGAGCGCGGCTCCCAGCTCTTTGAGCAGATCACCGAGCTCCCCGAGTACTACCCAACGCTCGCCGAGCGCGAGATCCTCACGCAGCGCTCCGCCGAGATCCTCAGCGCGGCTGGCGAGCCCGGCGTCTTGGTCGAGCTGGGCTCAGGCTCGGCTGCAAAGACCCGCCACCTGTTGAGCGCGATGCGCGACGCCGGCTGTCTGCTCACCTACGTTCCGGTCGACATCTCCGAGCAGATCACCCACGAGACCGCGCGCTCGCTGGTCAGCGAGTACCCAGGCCTCTCGGTCCGCGGCCTGGTCTGTGACTTCGAGCATGACCTCGAGCGGATCCCCGAGGCCAATGGCGAGCGCCTGATCGCCTTCCTCGGCGGCACGATCGGCAACCTGTACCCCGATGCCCGGCGTGACTTCCTCGCCCGCCTGGCGGCGCTGCTGGATACCGGAGACCACCTTCTTTTGGGCACCGATCTGATCAAGGACAGCGCCCGATTGGAGGCGGCCTACGACGACGCCAGCGGGGTCACCGCCAAGTTCAATAAGAACGTCCTGTTGGTCCTAAACCGCGAGCTCGGCGCGGACTTTGACCCCGATGCCTTCGAGCACGTAGCTCGCTATGACATCGCGCAGGCGCGAATGGATATCCGCCTGCGCTCACTCGCCTCCCAGACCGTCCGCCTGGAGCGGCTCGATCTGGACATCAACTTCGCGATCGGTGAGGAGCTCCGCACCGAGATCTCCGCCAAGTTCACCCGCGAGCGACTCGAACGGATCTATGCAGAAGCTGGCCTCGAGCTGGCCGGTTGGTTCACCGACTCCGCCGGCGACTACGCGCTTTCCTTGGCCCGCGCCGTCTGAGCGGCCCACCCACAGCGGCTGGTGGTCGCCGCGCGGCGGCGCTCACGGAGCGAGCGCTGCGATTGTCTCTTTGAGTTTGTCGGGGCTGGTGATCGGGGTCACGATCGGCAGGGTTATCCCACCCTCGAGGAAGGCGCCGATCCGCTCTTTCATCTGCTCGGGGGTTCCGAAGATGAACATCTCCTCGATCAGGTTCCAGGGCGCCGCGGCAGCCGCGGCGGCTCGGTCACCGGATTGCCAGGCCGCGATCATCGGGTCGATCTGATCGCCGTATCCGAGCCAGCGATAGAAGGCGGCATAGACCGGGACGGTGATATAGGAGGAGAACATGAAGCGAGCCAACGGCTCGACCGCCTCCCGCTCGCCGGGCAGGCAGAAGAAGCGACAGAGCAGCTCGAAGTCCGCCGGAGCGCCCTCGAGCTGAGCGCTCACCTGCGCCAGGCCGCCGAGCGGCAGGAAGTTGGTGAAGGCGCCGTCGCCATGCTGCAGCGCCAGCTCAAGCATCTTGCCGCGCAGAGCCGCAAGGATGATCGGTACCCGCTCGGCCGGGGCGCTCTCCAGCTTGAAGCCGCTCGCGGTGCGCTCACCGTCAAGGGCGCTGCGCAAGAAGGTGAGCGTCTCAGCGACCTTGCCGAGCGGCCGCCGGAAGGGAATTTCGTTCCATCCTTCGACGATCCGGTCTGAGGAGGACCCGATTCCCAGCACAAACCGCCCCCCCGAGGCATCTGCCAGGGCCGCCGCCTCCTGCGCCAAAAGCGCCGGACCGCGTTGAAAGACTCCGACTATCCCGGTCCCCAGCCTTGCCCGCTGCGTCCAGGCGGCGCTCAGCGCGAGCGGCGTGAACCCATCCGGGCCGTTGGTCTCCCCGCTCCAGATATCGGTGTAGCCACAGGCCTCCGCGTGCCGCACGTGCTCCTCATGATCGGCGAGGCGAAGACCCGGGAGCGGCAGCGTCAATCCCCATCGCTTCATCGGTTCTGAGCCTATCCTGCGAGGCCAATCGAGCGATCCCCAAGGTTCAGTTTTGTCTAGGGTCCCTGCGATGGAGGGGAGCAAGCCTGACCGAAACCTGGCCCTGGAGTTGGTGCGGGTGACCGAGGCGGCGGCCTTGGCCGCGGCCCGCTGGGTCGGGCGCGGCGACAAGATTGCGGCCGATCAGGCCGCGGTCGATGCGATGCGCTTTGTCCTTGACTCGGTCTCGATGGACGGGGTCGTAGTGATCGGCGAGGGCGAGAAGGACGAGGCGCCGATGCTCTATAACGGCGAGCACATCGGCGACGGCAGCTCCCCAATCGCCGACGTTGCCGTCGATCCGCTTGAGGGGACGCGCCTCTGTGCGCTGGGGATGCCCAGTGCGATTGCCGTGATCGCCCTGGCCGAGCGCGGAACGATGTTTGACCCCGGGCCCTGCGTCTACATGGAGAAGATGGCCGGCGCCGAGGAGATCGCCGACCTCTTAGACCTCGACCGCCCGCTGCCCGAGACGCTGCAGCTGATCGCTCAGCGCAAGGGCGCCAGTATCGGCGATGTCACCGTCGTGATGCTCGATCGCCCTCGCCATGAGAACGCGATGCGCGAGGTTCGCGAGGCCGGGGGGCGGATCCGGCTGATCGCCGACGGCGACGTCTCGGCCGCGCTTTTGGCGGTCAGCGATCGCTCCCCGGTTGACCTGCTCTGGGGGATCGGCGGCACCCCCGAGGGCGTCATTACCGCCGCCGCGCTGCGCTCGATGGGCGGCGCGATCCTCGGTCGCCTCTGGCCGCGTAATCAGGACGAGCGAAAGGCGGCGATTGATGCAGGCTATGACCTCGAGCGGGTGCTCAGCGCCACCGACCTCTGCTCAGGCGAAGACATCTTCTTTTCTGCGACGGGCGTCACCGATGGCGATGTGCTGCAGGGCGTTCGCTACCGGGGCCCCGGCGCCTCGACCGAGTCGCTGGTGATGCGCTCGCGCTCGGGAACGGTTCGCCGCGTCCAGGCCCGCCACGATCGCTCCAAGCTGCGCGCGATCATCGGCGAGCGCTACGGATGAGCACCGCAATTCCCGCCAGGTCAGGTTGATTCCAGCTCTCGCTCCGCGGAGCCGTCGGTTTGGGCGCTCCCCGCCAGCGCCTCTGTGCCTTGGCGAACCTCAAAGCGCCGGGTGGCCGGCCACTGACGAAAGAAAGCGTCGGCATCCTTGGCGCTCAGGGGTCGGGTGAAGAGGTATCCCTGCCCGTTGTCACACAGCTTGGACTTGATCAGGGAAAGGTCCTGCGGACGCTCGATGCCCTCGGCGGTCGTCTCGATCGAGAGGGCTTTGCCGAGTTGGACCAGCGTGTGCAGAAGGATCTCCCCCTCGCAGCCCTCGGCGAGCTGGGAGATGAAGGAGCGATCGATCTTCAGCACGTCGACGGGAAACTGGCGCAGGTGGGCGAGGGAGGAGTAGCCCGTCCCGAAGTCATCGACTGCGATCCGAATCCCGAGGTCTTTGAGAGCGCCGAGGCGACGAGCGGTTTCCTCGGCATCGCTCATCAGCGTCGTCTCGGTGATCTCAATCGTCAGCCCATTTGCATCAAAGCCGCTTAAGCCCAGCGCTTCGGCGACGTGATCTAGGAGCTCATCGCTGTCGAGTTGGCGGGCGGAGACGTTGACCGCGACGGTCAGCGGAAATCCGGCCTCCTGCCATTTCGCGCCCTGGGCGCAGGCCTCCCGCAGGACCCAGGCGCCGACCTCGCCGATCATTCGGGTCTCCTCCAGAAGCGGGATGAACTCTTCCGGCAAGACGACCCCGCGGCCCGGTCGGCGCCAGCGGATAAGTGCCTCGACTCCGGTCGGCGACATGCTCTGCAGGTCAAAGGTCGGCTGGTATACGAGAAAGAACTCTTCGTTTTGAAGCGCGGCCTGGAGGTCCATCTCGATCTCGAGCCGAGATTGGACTTCGTCTTGCATCCCGGACTCAAACACGAGGTAGCGATTCTTGCCGCCCCACTTGGCGCGATACATCGCGATGTCGGCGTCGCGCAGCAGCTCTTCTGCGGAGGAGCGCCCGCCGGTGGCGATGCCAATGCTCGTCTTGACGAAGACCCGCGTGTCCTCAGCGCCGCCCAGCGTGAACGGCTCCTTGAATGCATCAAGCAGGCGCTCGGCGATCAGCTCGGGCCCGGCCGCCAGCGATAGCCCATCGGCGATCACCACGAACTCATCTCCGCCGAGGCGCCCGAGTGCGTCGGTCTCTCGGATCACACCGTCGAGTCGGGCCGCGACCGCGCACAAGAGCTCATCGCCTGCACCGTGCCCGAGGGAGTCGTTGATCGCCTTGAAATTGTCGAGGTCGACGAAGAGGGCGGCGACCGGTTCCTGATTGACCCGAGCCCGGGTCAGGGTCTGCTCGATTCGGTCGAGGATCAGGGTCCGGTTGGGAAGGCCGGTGAGGGCGTCATGGGTGGCCAAGAAGACGAGTTCCTGCTGGCGGTTGGACAGTTCCTCCTGGGAGCGCTGGCGCTCGTCCTCAAAGGACTCACACATCCTGACCAGGGTCACGTCGAGGCTGCGCTGCAGCATCTGCTGGGCCCGTTCCAACAGCCCGGCGTCGAGCCCGAGCTCGCCGGCGCTGGCGCTCAGCACCTGGGCGGCGGAGTCCCGCCAGCGCAGACAACGCTTGGTCACCTCATTGAGGGGTGCCTCGCGCTGGGAGGCGAGCTGGGCGAAGATCCGCCAGGACTCCTGGCCGACCTCGCGCGCCACTTCCTCTCCCTCGCCCGCCATCCAGCGCGAAACGGCAACCGTGGAGACCGCGCCGACCTGTTCAAAACTCTCTTCGACGACCCTGTCCAGGATCTGCCCCGAGTCGGCCGAGCGGCTCATCATCTTCTCGACCACGTCGGTGGTGCGCGCACCGAGGGCCTTGCCGAGCCGACGCAGCTCGCCTTGCAATGGTCCCTCCTCAACCTGACTGGGGTCGATTCTGACGCCGCTCACCCTGCCCCTATCGGCCGTCGGTTGGCGTTTCTTAATCGCCGGATCGAACATCCGCCTGCACCCTGGCCTTATGTACGGTCGCGCCCTGTGAGCGGCGCTCCTGGCTGGGCTGGCGCAGAGTAAGTGTTATGGGGAAGTGGGCGCGGGCCTCGATCAGGCAAGGCGGTGGCGCCCCCTTAACTCGGGCCAGCTCCGCCGCAGTCGGCGCAGTTGCCCTTGTCGGCGCGCCGATAGGGCATCTCGCCGGTGTCGTGCAGCTCGTAGCGCAGCGAGTTGATCACCGCGCCGGCCATCAGCGCCAGGCTGAGCACGTAGAACCAGAGCAGGGCGATGAGGATGAAGCCGAGGGTCGAGCCGAAGCGCGAGAGGCTGGAGACGTTGGTCGAGGTAGATCGGGAAGAGCCAGTTGGCGAGCCCGGCGGTGACCGTGACGAAGAGCGCCCCCGGCCAGACCGCACGCCAGGGCATGTGCCCTTTCGGCACCGCCCAGAAGATCACGCAGCAGATCAGGAAGGTGATCAGCAGCGCGGCGCCGAGCAGCAGCACGGTGTCGATCGCCTTGATGTCGGAGAGGCCGAACGGCAGCCGGTCGGTGCTGGAGACGAGCGCCGCTCTCCATCGCCGGCACGAAGATGCTGGCGGCGATGAAGAGCAGGACGACGACCAGCATCGCGAAGGAGAAGCGCTTCTGCTCGACCCAGCCGCGGCATTCGACGTGGTAGATCCGGCAGAAGGCGGTGTCCATCGCTCCCCAGAAGGAGGCGCCGATCCAAAGCGAGCCGAAGAAGGCGGCGATCCCGATCGTCGTCGAGTTGTCCTCGATCCGGTTGAGGACGTCGGTCAGCGTCCCCTGCTCGACGTTGGGGAAGAGGCGCTGCAGATCGTTGAGGACGCTGGTCTCGACGCCGCCGATCTTCAGCACCTGGCCGAAGACGAAGAGCACCAGCAGGGCGAAGGGGAAGACCGCCAGCATCAGGTTGTAGGCGACCATCGCCGAGAGGCCGGTGACGTTCTCGCGGTAGGCGCGCTGCCAGAAGGCGCGCAGCCAGGGGCGGGGCTGGGGCGTCGAATTGGGCATTGACTTCACAAACTGAAGCGACTACCATACGAACAGACGTTTGAGAGAACCCCAACGCCCGTCGAGGGCTTATCGCAGTGCAGGCTTAACTTCGCGGACCAGGTCGTCGGTCCGCTTTTTCTCGGTATCCGCGACTTTTGGCGCGCGAGCCGCATTTCAGTGGCAGGACTAAACCATCTAGCGCAAGGGAATGAGTAGAACAGGATGCTGGTAGCAGAGCTTCAAGAGATGGAGGAGGTCAAAGGCCTCATCACCCGCGGGCAGCAGCTTGGCGTGCTCACCTTCGGAGACGTCGCCTCGGCGGTCTCGGAGGTCGACCTGGACGAGTCCGACGTCGAGGACCTCTACGGGCACCTCGAGAAGTCGGGGATCGAGCTGGTCGAGGACATGGACCCGGCCCAGAAAGCGGCCGCCGACGCGATGCCCGTGGACACCGGCAAAAAAGGCCGCCGCCGCCAGAAACAGGCGCTCGACCTGAAACCGGACATGACCACCGACTCCCTGCAGCTGTTCCTCAAGGACATCGGCAAGGTTCGGCTGCTGACCGCCCAGGAGGAGGTCGAACTGGCCAAGCGGATCGAGCGCGGAGATCTCGACGCGAAGCAGAAAATGGTCGAGTCCAACCTGCGCCTGGTCGTCTCGATCGCGAAGAACTACCGCAACCAGGGCCTGCCCTTCCTCGACCTGATCCAGGAGGGGACGCTGGGGCTGGTCCGCGCGGCGGAGAAGTTCGACTACCGCAAGGGATTCAAGTTCTCCACCTACGCGACCTGGTGGATCCGCCAGGCGATCGCCCGCGCCCTGGCCGACAAGGCGCGGACGATCCGCATCCCGGTCCACGTGGTCGAGAAGCTGAACAAGATCGGTCGCGCCGAGCGCAAGCTGGTCACCGAGCTGGGCCGCGAGCCGACGCCGGAGGAGATCGCCGAGGTGACCGGGATCGATCCCGAGGAGGTCGACTCGATCAAGCGCTCCGCGCAGGCTCCGGTCTCGCTGGAGAAGCCGGTCGGCGACGAGGAGGAGTCCGAGTTCGGCCAGTTCATCGCCGACGAGAAGGCCGAGTCCCCGTTCGACCGGGCGGCGGACCTGCTCACCAAAGAGGCGCTGAAGGAGGCGCTCGAGAACCTCTCCTACCGCGAGCGGCGCGTTCTGGAGCTGCGCTACGGGCTCGGCGGCGAGCACCCGCGCACCCTCGATGAGGTCGGGCGCACCTTCAACGTCACCCGCGAGCGGATCCGCCAGATCGAGAATCAGAGCCTGAAAAAGCTGCAGTCAGCTGGGCGAGGCGCAGAAACTGCGCGAGGTCGCCTAGCACCGCGGTTTAAGAGGTTGAACATCCCGGCCGATAGAGGTCGGGATGTTCGACATCGACTCAGCCCTACGCACTCTGGTCGAGCGGGAAGGATCCGACCTTCACGTCAAGGTCGCCTCGCCGCCGATCATCCGCGTGCACGGCGAACTCTCCCACCTCGAGGGCTCACGGCGAGCTGAGCGCCGAGGACACCGAGAAGGCCTTTCACGACATCGCCGAGGTGCGCTCGCTGACCGAATTCGAGGCAGGACGGCGAGGCCGACTTCTCCTACGCGATCCCAGGCGTCGCCCGCTTCCGCGTCAACACCTTCAAACAGCGCGGCACGATCTCGATCGTCTGCCGCGCGATCCCCTTCGAGATCCGCTCGATCGACGACCTCGGCCTGCCGCGAGGTGGTCCGCACCCTGGCCGAAGAGGCGCGCGGGATCATCCTCGTCACCGGCACCACCGGCTCGGGCAAGTCGACGACGCTGGCGGCGATGATCGACCACATCAACCAGACCCGGGCCCGCCACATCGTCACGCTCGAGGACCCGATCGAGTACCTGCACCCCGACAAACACTCGATCGTCAACCAGCGCGAGAGTCGGCGCCGACACGGTCAGCTTCGGCCGCGCGATGCGCCGCGTCCTGCGCCAGGACCCAGACGTGATCCTGATCGGCGAGATGCGCGATGAGGAGACGGTGCGCACCGCGCTCTCGGCGGCAGAGACCGGCCACCTCGTCCTCTCCACCGTCCACACCCTCGACGCGACCGAGACGATCAACCGGATCATCGACTTCTTCCCGCCCCACCTGCAACAGCAGGCGCGGGTGATGCTCTCGTCGACGCTGAAGGGCGCGATCGCCCAGCGCCTCGTGCCCGACGTCACCGGCGAAGGGCGGGTCGCCGCCGCCGAGGTGATGGTCGTCACCGGCCGGGTCCAGGACCTGATCCTCAACCCCGAGGAAACCGGCAAGATCACCGAGGTCATCGCCGAGGGCGAGTACTACGGGATGCGCACCTTCGACCAGTCGCTGCTCGCCTACGTGATGGAGGGCCAGATCTCCGAGGCAGGTGGCGATGGACTACGCCTCCAGCCCGCACGACTTCAAACTGATGCTGGCCGCCGGCGGGCAGCGGGCCAGCGGTATCGAGCAGCTCGGAGCCCAGGCCGGTGGCGCGATGAGGGAGAAGCTGAACAGCAATCCGATCGCCCAGATCGGCTTGATCGCGGTACTCGTCGATCGTCGCCGGATTCCTGCTGCTGGGCAGGCGGCGGTGGCAGTCAAGAGCTCGACGGCAACAACCGGCAGCACCGAAGCAACGGTGGCGGTCGCCGGCACGAGCGCGACCGGCACCGCCACCGCGGCGACCCCGGCGAAGCCGTCGAAGGTGCCGTGGCGGGCGCGGTCGAAGCCGCTGGCGCGGAAGCCTCAGGTTCAACCGCGCTCCCCACCTCGGTTCCGACGCCGCCCCTGCCGGCGCCGCTGAGCGCCGCTTATGAAGGCGGCAAGACCGTCGTCCTGCTGGTCGTCCAAAACGGCGGCATCGACGACCAGCTCGTCGTTCGGGCCGTCAAGCGCCTGGAATCAGCGCCCCGACCTCGCGGTCTTCGTCGTCCCGGCCAAGCAGATCGCCCGCTACGCGGCGATCACCCTCGGCGTCGAACGTCCAGCAGGTCCCGGCGCTGGTCGTGATGCGCCCGCGCCGCCTCAGCGGCCACACCCCCGCAGCCTCGGTCAGCTACGGCTTCCAGACTCCGCAGAGCGTCCTCAGGCCGTCCGCGACGCCACCTACAAGGGTCCCGAAGTGACCTACCACCCGAACTGAGTGCTCATGCCTGTCGATCAGTCGCTCTACGCCGCCCCTCCCCGAGCCGTCGGCTGAGGAAATCGATGTCGCCGTCGCGACGGTGGTAGACCGCTCGCGCCGTCAGATACCCCCGGGGTGACGCCACCCCTGCACCGCGGACACTCCTCGCGGCTTCACAACCGATGTCCTGGTCGACTTGGATACGTAACCGAGCAGGCAGCCCAGGAGGCGATCGATGCGGGGCGGGGCCTTGGCCGACCCGCCGAGCGCTGCTACTGGAGCAGGGCACGATCAACAGCGAGCAGCTCTCCCGCGCGGTCGCCGAGCGCTACGGGCTCGACCACGTCGACCTCTCCATCTACCACGTCGACGTCGCCGCCGCAGCGCTTTTTCCGGTGACGATGGCGCGCCGCTACAAGGCGGTCCCGGTTGGCTACGTCGACCCGCACACCCTGCTGGTCGCCGCCGCCGATCCCGGCCAACGTCCTTGCCGTCGATGACATCCAGATTGCCACCGGCCTCGATTGCCGGATCGCGGTCGCCACCGAGGAGGACGTCGAGTCGCTGCTCGCGCCGGCTCGGCACCCTGCAGAGCGCCGCCGCCGAGGCGATCATCGAGGAGCACGATCGCGACGTCGAGGAGGGCGACGGTGAGCGGCGCCTCGAGGCGCTCGGCGAGATGCAGGCGAGCGCCGCCGATGCGCCGGTGATCAAGCTCGTCTACAGCATCCTCGCCCAGGCGGTCGGCGAGGGAGCCTCCGACATCCACCTCGAGCCCGAAGAGCGATGACCTGCGGGTGCGCTTCCGGGTCGACGGCGTGCTGCAGCGAGTCCGCCCACGTGCCGAAGCGGATGATCGGCGCGGTCATCTCGCGGCTGAAGATCATGAGCGAGCTCGACATCGCCGAGAAGCGGGTGCCCCAGGACGGACGGGTCAGCGTCGCGGTCGAGGAGCGCCGCATCGATCTTCGCGTCACGACGCTGCCGACCCAGCGCGGCGAGGGGGCGACGATCCGCATCCTCGACGAGGGCAACTCCCAGCGCACGCCTCGATGACCTCGGTATGGACGGCTCCGCCCGGGCGCGCTTTGAAGACGCCTTCGGTCGGGCCTACGGCGCGGTCCTGGTCACCGGGCCGACCGGCTCGGGCAAGTCAACGACGCTCTACGCGGCGCTGCAGGAGCTGAACTAGATCGAGAAAAAGATCATCACGATCGAGGATCCGGTCGAGTACCGGATCGACGGCATCAACCAGATGAACGTCAACCGCAAGGCCGGGCTCGATTTCGCCACCGGGCTGCGCTCGATTCTGCGCGCCGACCCCGACATCGTGATGGTCGGCGAGATCCGCGACGCCGAGACCGCGCGGATCGCGATCGAGGCGGCGCTGACCGGCCACATGATGCTCACCACGCTGCACACCAACGACGCCCCCGGTGCGATCGCTCGTCTGAACGAGATGGGAATCGAGACCTTCCTCACCGCCTCGGCGGTCGACTGCGTCGTCGCCCAGCGCCTGGCGCGCAAACTCTGCCCGAACTGCAAGCGAGCGACGATCATTCCGGCGCCGGCCCTCGCCGAGGCGGGGCTCGAGCCGGGCGCCGACATCGAGGCCTATGAGCCGGTCGGCTGCCCCCGCTGCGGCCAGACGGCTACCGAGGCCGGGTCGGCGTCTACTCGGTGATGAGCCTCAGCGAGCGGCTGAAGGAGATGACCGTGAGCCGCGCCGCCGAGCCCGAGATCGCCGCCGTCGCCCGCGAAGAGGGAATGCTCACCCTGCGCGAGGACGGAATCGTCAAAGTCCGCGCCGGGATGACCAGCCTCGAGGAGGTGCTCCGTGTCACAGCCTGACTTCGATTTCTCAGAGGTGCTGCGCCGCATGGTCGAGGCGCGGGCATCCGACGTCCACCTCACCGCCGGGCTTTCCCGCCGGCGATCCGCGACAAGGGCAGGATCCTCCCGATGGAGGGCTTTCCCGTGCTGAGCGCGCAGCAGACCCGCGAGGTCGTCTACGGCATCCTCAACGACGACCAGCGCAAACGCTTTGAGAACAACCAGCAGCTCGACTTCGCCTACGCGATCCCCGGCGTCGCCCGCTTCCGCGTCAACTGCTTCTTGCAGCGCGGATCGGTCAGCGCCGCCTTCCGGCTGGTTCCCCAGGAGATTCCCGGCACTCGACTCGCTCGGGGTGCCGCAGATCCTGCGCGACCTGACCGAAAAACCGCGCGGCTTCGTCCTCGTCACCGGGCCGACCGGCTCGGGCAAGTCAACGACGCTGGCGGCGATGGTCGACGTGATCAACACCGAGCACGAGGATCACATCCTCACGATCGAGGATCCGATCGAGTTCCTGCACCAGCACAAGCGCTCGATCGTCAACCAGCGCGAGGTCGGCGCCGATGCGCCAGACTTCGCCCTCGGCCTGCGCGCCGCGCTGCGAGAGGACCCCGACGTGATCCTGGTCGGCGAGATGCGCGACCTGGAGACGATCTCCACCGCGCTGACCGCGGCCGAGACCGGCCACCTCGTCTTCGCCACCCTGCACACCCAGTCCACCGCGCAGACCGTCGACCGGATCATCGACGTCTTCCCCTCCGAGCAGCAGGCGCAGGTTCGCACCCAGCTCTCGATCGCCCTGCAGGGGATCGTCACCCAGCAGCTGCTGCCGACCGCCGATGGCATCGGCCGCGTCGTCGCCTGCGAGGTGCTGATCCCGACTCCGGCGATCCGCAACCTGATCCGCGAGGGCAAGACCCACCAGATCTATGCCGCGGTGCAGACCTCCGGCGCGGTCGGGATGCAGACGATGGACGCCGACCTGGCGCGCCTGGTGCGGGGCGGGCGAATCACCCGCAAGCTCGCCGAGCAACGGCCTCGGTTCCCGAGGAGCTAAAGCGCCTGCTGGGCTCGGTGCCGGCGATGCCCGGCGCCGAAACTCTGGCCGGGCAAAGCGCCGCTCCGCGCCTCTCGCCGCCACCCGTGTCAGCACCCAGCTACACGTCGGGGGGGTAGTCGCAGATGAGCGCCACCACCTTTGCCTTCCGGGCCATGGACGTCTCGGGGGTCGCCTCCGCCGGCGAGCTTGAGGCCGACTCCAAGGCCCAGGTCTCCGAGCAGCTGCGCCAGCGCGGTCTGATCGTCCTTGACGTCTCAGAGAAGCGCGAGCCGTTCAAACTCGAGGACCTCTTTCAGCGCTGGCAGGGGGTCGACATGCGCGAGCTGGCGGTCTTCTCGCGCCAGTTCGCGACCCTGGTCGCCTCGGGGATGCCGATGCTGCGCACCCTGCACACGCTCGAGGAGCAGACCCAGGACGAGAAGATCCAAGAGGCGGTTGCCGGAATCCGCGAAGACGTCGAGGCCGGCAGCTCGCTGGAGCAGGCGATGGAGCGCTACCCGAAGGTCTTCGATCGCCTCTTCCGCGCGATGGTGCGCTCCGGCGAGCAGTCGGGGCGACTTGAGGAAGCACTCGACCGGATCGCCTTCCAGGTGGAGAAAGCCGACGCGCTGCGCCGTCAGGTCAAATCGGCGCTGATGTATCCGGCGCTGGTCTTTAGCTTCGCGCTCGATCGTGCTGGTCGCGATCGTCGTCCTCGTGATCCCGGTCTTCGTCAAGATCTTCCAAGAACTCGCCGCCGAACATCCCGGCGAAAGCTGCCGCCTTGCCGGTGCCGACCCAGATCTGCGTCAGCGTCTCTAACGTTCTGACCGGCTACTGGTACCTGATCATCCCCGGCATTGTCGCTTGTCTTCTTTGTCGTTCTTCAAATGGAAGAAGACCGACCGCGGCCACGAGCTTTGGGATCGCTTCAAACTGAATATCCCGTTCAAAATCGGCGACGTGATCCAAAAGGTTGCGCTGGCGCGCTGGTCGCGCACCTTCTCCGGCTCGGTCTCCTCGGGAGTGCCGATGCTGCAGGCGATCAAACTGACCGGTGAAACGGCGGGCAACGTCGTGGTCGAGCAGGCGATGGAGGACGTCTACGCCTCGGTCAAGCGCGGCGGCTCGCTGGCCGGCCCGATCGAGGGCAACCCGATCTTCCCGCCGATGGTCGGCCACATGATCTCCGTCGGCGAGGAAACCGGCCAGCTCGAGCACATGCTGAGCAAGGTCGCCGACTTCTATGAGGCCGAGGTCGACGCCAAGGTGAAGGCCCTTACCGCCCTGATCGAGCCGCTGATGATCGTCTTCGTCGGCGGCATCGTCGGCTTCATCGTGATCTCGATGTATCTGCCGCTGATTCGAAGTCTACGAAAAGATCCGCTGAGT
Source organism: uncultured Solirubrobacterales bacterium (assembly GCA_963745305.1). GTDB lineage: Bacteria > Actinomycetota > Thermoleophilia > Solirubrobacterales > 70-9 > CAVUWL01. Next base: position 447,571 of record CAVUWL010000016.1, on the reverse strand, counting down.
CTCGCGGGCGCTGAGTCTTCACGCTCAGCCTCAGAGTGCCTAATTCGCTCGGTGGAAATGCTCGGCGAGGGTTGTTTAAAGTTGCGCGCCTACCGAGCACCTGGTCCTGTCAGTATCAACCGCATTTGACCAGCCGCCCTGAGAGGGGCGGGCCTCGGTGATTCGATGCAGAAGCTCTTGTAATCAATAGCGTCTTGCCTCATTCCCTGCCCTAATTGGTCCCACGATTTCGGTGGGGCACAGAGCCCGGTTGTTTCACCGTCCGGCATCTGGACGTTCGTATGGTCAGGGGGCTGTGCGGTTGCACCGCCTGGTCAGAGATGCGCAATTTTGGGGTGGGGCGGAGCGAGTTTTTGCGCTCTACTGTGGAAAATTCGGGCTTCGCTAAATCTTGGTGAAAGCCGCTAAAGGTGAGCGGGTCAGGGTCGATTAAGAGGGTAATGAAACAGCCAGTGCCCCGGTGCAAGAACGCAAGACCGCAACGTTGCGGTGGCGCAAAGCCTTGGAGGCTCTCAAGTGAGGGTCGGCCGGTTTATCACCGGGGTCATATGACACCACGTGCTGTAGGCGACGGGGCTCTGGCGCAAACGATAGGTCCATAGGAGGTACCTATGTTTACCCAGAATCTCCGGGCCAAGTTTGGCGCCCGGCTCAACGGCGACAGCGAGGCTGGCTTCACGCTGATCGAGCTTCTCGTCGTGATGCTCATCCTCGGAATCCTGGCCGCGATCGCGCTGCCGGCGTTCTTCAGTCAGAGGGAAAAGGCCAGCGACGCGAAGGCCAAGGAGTACGCCCACAGTGCCCAGGTCGCGATCGAGACGTACTCGACCGAAAACGGCGGTGTCTATACCGGCGCCGAAATCGGAGCCGGTAAAAACCTCAACAACATTGAGCCGACCCTCAGCAACGGCTCCTTCACGTTGACGGTGCCGGGACCGAAGGAATACACAATCGAATCGAAAGCATCCAGCGGCAACGTGTTCACGATCAAACGCCTCGGAACGGGTGCAGTCGAATTCAAATGCACCACTGGCGGCAAAGGCGGCTGTCCAGTTGGCGGAAACTGGGAAAACGGCTAGTTTTCCTGATCGCATTGTCCTGGCTTGAGATGTCAGGAACGGACGTATCGCGAGGGGCGGGCCGACGGCCCGCCCCTCGTCCGTTCGTCCAGGTAAGCAGCCAGGATTCAACGCGGTCAGCTCTGGTCCGATTCGAATAATGGACATGTCTTTTCAATCCCCCCGACTCCCCTTGCGGATGCTCTCAAAAGGGACGCTCGCTGGATTGCTGGTCGTGCTGATCGCCGTCTTGGCCATGGTCCCATCTGCGGCGCTAGCCGCCACGCCGCTCTCTCCCGCGCTGACCGCCAGCACCCCTCCTTCACCTGGCGCCTCGCTGACACCTCGGATCCAGGGCCAGGCAGAAGGCCTGATCACCGCAGCATTGGGGCCGAACCTGAGCGCCAGCGGTGCCCGGATCGCGACGTCGGGCAACTCCGTGAGCGGCACGGTAACGATCTATGCCGAAGAACCCAATTGCAGCAACTCCAATGACATTGCCGGGGAAGGTAGCGCCAGTGAATTCGAACACAGCGGGATAGAAGTCAGGGTGGCGCCCGACTCGACGACGACCTTCTTTGCCACTCTGGCAAACGAAAATGGATCCTCTCCCTGCTCGGCCCAGGGCTTTACCTACCGCCAGGTCACAACCGCACCGGAACCTCCCAGCTTTGAGTCCGTCACCCCGGCCTCGCCCGCCAACAACCTGTTCCCTCACCTGATTGGAAGTGCCCCGGTTGAATCGGTTGTCTATATCTATTCGACACCTGACTGCTCGGGTCCCCCGCTCGGCAGCGGTTCGGCCGCGACATTTGCGACCGAAGGCATCGTGGTTCCGGTCACCAAGAACTCGCTGACGACATTCTATGCACGGGTTACCCTGGCCGGAATTCCCTCGACCTGTTCGACCTCCTCGATCGAATATCAGGATGTAGCTCCACCGCCTTCGGAAGAACCCCAACCACCCTCTGAAGAGCCCAACAAGCCCGGAACCGAAGCGCCACCTCAGCAACCGGGGGTGGCCCCGGAACCTCCGCGGCTGCACCTGGCTCCATCCAGGCGCTCGAATGACGAGACCCCGCTGGTCAGTGCAACGGCAGCCGGCGCCGGGAGCGTGGAGTTGTTTGAGAATGCAAATTGCAGTGGAGCGCCGGTCGCCAAGGGCAGCGCCGCGCAGCTCGCCGCCGGAATGCAGGTTCAGGTGCCCGAAAACAAGACAACGAGCTTCTACGGAGTCTCGGTTGGTGCCGGTGGTGTTCAGTCAGCCTGCTCGGCTCCGGTCGTCTACGTCGAGGATTCGTTGGCACCCAGTACGAAGATAACAATGGGGCCAGGGACCCGGACGCGACGCAATTCAGTCGTCTTTCGCTTTGTGGACACCACCGGCAATGAACCGGGAACCGCTTTTTTTTGCAAGATGGATCGGCATAAGTGGCGATCCTGTGATTCGCCATTCCGCGTCAAGCACCTCAGTCATCGCCGCCACCTGTTTGAGGTGACCGCGATTGACCCAGCCGGCAATCGGGAAGCCAGCCCGGTTAGGCAGCGCTTTTCCGTCACCCGTTGATCGCGTCGGGGGGCCGTTGACCCTGCGACCTCTCGCGTAAGGGTCGCAATCTGAGTGTTCCGACCTGGTCGATAGTCTCCCGATGATGCTGGCAGGGGCACTGATCGGTTTTCTGGGAGGGCTGATCGCCGGCAGCTTCGCCACGGCAGTTGCCTATCGAGTGCCTCGCGGGATCTCAATCCTCGGGCCCCGATCGCAGTGTCCGAATTGCGGGACGCAGATCGCCGCTTATGACAACGTGCCAGTCCTCTCCTGGTGCCTCCTTAAGGGTCGAGCGCGCTGTTGTCAGGCCGCCATCTCCCCGCGCTATCCGCTAACCGAGTTGGCGAGCGGCTTCCTGTTCGCTGCCACCGTGTTGATTCAGTGGCACTCTCCTGCAAATCTTGCCATTGACCTGGTCTTTTTGACGATGCTCACGGTGATCACCTTGACGGACTTGGAGCGCCGGGTTATACCCAATAAAGTTCTGGGTGTCGGAGCCCTCATTTGTGTGGTGATCGCAGCCCTGACCATACCGGCGACGCTCCCAGAGCGCGCGATCGCCTCGGCCGCGGCCGGGGGGCTTCTCTTCCTTGCGGTTTTTGCCTATCCGGCCGGAATGGGCATGGGCGACGTCAAGTTGGCGGCCACCATGGGCCTTTTCCTGGGCAGAGCCGTTGCGCCGGCGTTCTTCATTGCGCTTCTCTCCGCCAGCAGCGTCGGCCTGGCGCTGATCTTCCGCTACGGGCCCCGGGCACGAAAAATGGCGATACCCTTCGGTCCCTTTCTCGCGCTTGGCGGAGTGGTGGGTATGCTCGCCGGGAATCAGCTGATCGACTTATATCTGAACTGAGCTGAGCGGTTTCAGGCTGCTTCCTCAAAGTAGCGCTGATCGCATTCACTCAGCCCGGCTGCTTCCCTCCCCTGCCTAACACAAACCACACGGGGAGCCCGCAGCAACCAAAAGGGCAGTACCCCAAGTACCGGCCAAGCGCCCGAAATAATGGGATCCGATTTCAGCAGCTCGCACGATGGCCACGGAGGTCGAGATTAAATCGAGATCGCCGGTTAATCGCTCGCAGGTCGTGATGTGGTAAGTCCACAGACCGCGATGATTCGCAATATTCGGATCCGGACCGCTTCGACGTTTCGAGTAAACTCGAGCGCCAAGCATTCGGGCGCCGGCGACTTGCCCTTCTGCCCCCTAGGGACCGCCTTTTGTCGATTCGAGTAGCGGGTTCTCTTCGAACAGACACTGGCCGTCCATCCGGCGATCGAGTTTGCCGGCAGGTCACGATTGTTGGATCGGTGTTCATCAACCCGTTGAACAATCCCGGTGTCCCTGGCGCTGCAGACGGCAAGTGGCGTGGGGGTTCCCTCCGACCACTGAGCCTAACCAGCCGGTCTGCCCGCGGCAGGCGATACGCACGGAGCGCCGGAATCACCAGCCACGAATCAATTGGTGGAGCCAAGAAAAAGAGGCGATCGAGGAACGAGGGCGGGATTGATTCGTCTCGGACTCTAGGATCAAGAGCCTAGGGGCCAGCGACGTCGTCTATCTATCCCCGAGCCCCGGAATGAAGCTGACCAAAACGCCCGGCTAACATCCCGATCCGGTGTGGCTCGTACCTTCGAGCCTGGGACCCAATGTCGATACGAAAAATCAGATATCTGGCTCTGATCGCATTCAGTACCAGTCTGACTGCATGTGGACAAGTAATCTCTGATCACACCTCGGCCACCAGCGCCGCCAGGCCTGTAACCAAGATCAAGGCGATCGCATACGCCCGTGAGGTCAATCTGCGGGCGGGCGATCTCCCTCTGGCTGAGGTCTATCAACCGGAAAGGGAAGCTAGGAACACCGCAGCTTCTCGCCGCGAAGAAGCCTGCGAGCGTCGCGGAGGGGATCGGAGCTCTGCCGAGCGAATTATAAGTCGGCAATCCGAGGTCCTGGGTTGGACGTTTCGGGGTGAACTACAACGACTCGGCTCCGCGGTGGAAGTGTTGCCGAGCAGATCTCTGATGGCACGGCACAATGAGGCGAACCGCGACCTGATCGTTTTCAGATGCACCTCGCGCTACCTTCGCCTGAAGCTTGCCAGGGAAAGCAGCAGCCGCGCTCGACTAGCTGGTGTCACCATTTCGCGGCTGCCCGATCCGCTCCCGGGCATACCCGGTGCTTTTGAGTACCGGATCGTTTCGACCCTGATCGTCGGGGGCAACGGCGCTACCGAGCTCGCCGACTACCGAGCCCGACCGATCGAACCCCCCGATCAGCCGACCGCAGTACTCCATTACTACATCGACATTTTTGGGTTCGTCGCTGGCGTCGCCGAAATCAACCTTTATGGAGTTGGAGTTCCGCGTCCAGTCTCAAGGAAAGAAGAGGAGAGGCTCCTGGTTCTCCTCTACACGAGGACCAAAGAGCACCATCTCTAACCCTGACAATTCAGCCACCTGCCGATTCATCAATAGATTCTGCCCTTTGTTGGCGCTTGGGCTGTGGCGTCCTCGTGTTATCGGCTGAGACCGTCCCGAGGGGCTTTCCCGGCTTGACAGCAGGGCCGGCTAGTGGCCGAAATTCGGCTTGCCCGCCGGTCCATGAACGGAGCGGGTGTGGGCCACCAAGTGGATCTTCAGAAGTTCGATGTTGAAGGTGAGTTCGCGTGGACCGTAGACGAAGGTCTCCGGTGAGCCCGGTTCAAGCTCCAGGAGCTGGCAAGTTTTTGATCCGAGCAAGCAGACGCCTTCGCCAAAGATTCCGGTTACGTTTGAAGAGATCTCCAGAAGGGCCTTCTTTCCGTCCTTGGTGACTCCCATGAATATCGCCGCCGGTATCTTTCGACTTGGAAGCAACGTCAGCACCTTGAGGTTGCGCCGAACGGTCGGCGTTGCCTTGCTGGAAGGGTTGGCCTTCGGGCCCGTTGCTGCGTCAAGCTCAGAAGATGTCGCACGGGCCTCGGCCTTGGTGGCCTTACCGCCCGAGGATTTCGGCACGACCCGGACGTCGATTGACCATGTGTAGAGGGTGAGCGTGTGGGTCAAGGTGATCGTCCCGGTGCGAGTGCCCGAAGAGCCCGAAGAGCCCGAAGAGCTCGCGGAGCTGGAGCCGCCAGTGCCTTCGCCACCGGAAGCTCCGCCTGATTCGGTGCTCGTCTGAGTCGCCGGATGCTGGCTTCTGAATGGGTTCTTGGAGTGCAGGTTGTCGAGTCGGTGCCGGTAGGCCCGCAGGCCCGGGGCAGAGTCTGCGACGATTAGCTGTCCGGAGCTCTTTGGCGACAGAGTGGCGGGGTTGGCGACAGCAACCGCGTGGGTGCTGCCAGAGCCAGATGATTGAGTCAGGGCAATCGGGACGGCAACGATCGCCACCGCCAGCACCGCGACCAGCGGCAGCAGGTGGCGGGCGCGGAGGTCGTAGTAGATATCGAGCATGAAGTCCGGGACCCCCAGCTCGGGAACCCTTATCTCCGGACCCTTTTTGAGCGGATTCATTTTGGTTCTCCGGATGAGGTCGCGGTCGAGGTTGAGGCTTCGGAGGAGGTGGTGGCAGCGGTCGGGGTGGCCGTGGGCGACGCCGGAGAGGTTGGCGTCGCACCGGCGGTGACGCCCTGGTTGGGCGGGGTCACATAGGTGGTTACGGAAAAATTGGCGCTCAGGTACGGGAAGGGACGCTGGGTACTGGCCGAGAGCGCGAAACCGTTGAGCGTCACCAGTCGGCCGTCGACCGCGACGTTTCGGTTGCTGGTATGGATCAGCGCGTCGATCCCGTGGATGAAGTCCGCGACATGGAAGAAATTTCCTTCAAAGCTAAGTTCATAGGGCATCACCCCCAGCCCGGCCGGGCCGATCGATGCGCCCAGCGGCAACAGCGAGGCGGCAGCCTCGGTTGGGGGAACCGGGGAGGCGTTGGTTGAGCTGGCGGCGCTCGGTGCCGAGGGAGTGCTGGTGGAGCTGGCGCCTTCGCCTGCGGCGGGGGAGAGCTCGATCTTGTTGAATTTGACCTTCGAGCGGTGCGCGATATGACTCACTTCCACCAGCAGCGAGGACGTGTTGTCGCTGGGAGGAAGCGCCTTGCCCAAGACGACCAGCTGTTGGTAGTCGGTCGGGAACGCGTGGCGGGCGGATTCGGCTTCTGAGGCTTTGTTTTGCGAGCTGGCGAGCGCGCTGCGAAGGTTGACAACCTGGGTGCCGAGCTTGGCCGATTCTTCGCGCTTTGGCGCCAGAACGAGCACCCAGAAGGCGGCGGCCAGGGCGGCGACTGCGAGCATCGAGATGACCAGGCGGTTGGACGCGGTCATTCTCCGCTCCCGCTTGAGGCCGTTGAGGTCGACGGTGTGGTCGAGGAGGTGGAGCCAGAGGAAGTCGCGGGCGTGGTCGAGGAACTGGTCCCAGAGGCGCTCGACGGGGTCGCGGATGACGTCGATGTGCCCGATGAAGAGGTCGCCCCCGATGAGGAGGACGTGGGGCTTTCGGTCGAGCTGGTGGAGGAGGTGGTGGCCGCGGTCGCGCTGCTCGCGGTGTTGGGGACTGGGGCAGCGTCAAAGGCGGCGACGATCTGGAACTGTGCATACGATTCGCGTTCGCAAGCTGCACTGGCGCTGCTTCCTTCAACCGGGGTCGCGGACCCGCTGTTCGCCGAGCCACCACCACCGGTTTCTCCCCCGAGCGCTGATATTTGGACGCCGACTCGGGTCACCCCTTCGATATCCTTCAGCGCTTGCACGAAGCCGGCGACGGCAGTCTGGCTCTTCGCGCAGCCAACCAGTCCGAGGGCGGGACCTGGGACCGAGGCACGAAGCGGGATGCTCGAGGCACCCCCGGGTGTGACCTGTGGATTGTCGGTCGCCGTCAGGTTGGTGAGCCAAACATCATGGGGCAAGACCAGGGCGAGTTCGCGCATCACGCGTTCCCAGGCGAAGCGACTGTCGGCGAGACTCGTCACCGTGGCGATTCGGGCGTCGTGCACCTTTTGGAACTGGGTGAAGGCGGCCAATCGCGATGCGCGGACTCTCGCGACCGCGTTTTCGCGCCTCAGCTGGGTCACCTGGGTCTTGCGGGAAGAGATCTGGTTTTCGGTGATGACCAGCATCGTTACCCCGGCCAGGGCGATAACCAGGGCACCGACGAGGATGTAGGCGACCGGGCCGCTGCGCATCGCAGCTCGCTCGCCGCGGCGCTGGTCAGCCGGGATCAGGTTGACGGGGCGCATCGCTAGTCCTCCAGGGCGAGGCCGTAGGCGAGGGTGAGGCGAGCCGCGGAGCTCGGAGCGAGTCCGGCAAGTGCCTCGGGCCGTCCAACCGCGATCGGCAGGCCGAGAACCGGCTGCATCCGCTCTGCGAGGCCAGGAATCGCGCTGCCGGGTCCAGAGAGCACGAGGCGCTCCACCGGTACCGCCGCATCCTGGGCGCCGTAGAAGTCAAGCGAAAGACGCAGCTCATCGAGCAGCGATGAGGCACCCTTTTCCATTGCCACCCGCGTGCTTGAGACCGTAGCCGGGTCTCCCTCGATCGTCTCGATCGGCTCAGAAAGTCCAACATGCCCCAGCCACATCCGGGCATGTTCGGCGCTCATCCCACTTTCCCGGGCGAGGCTGGCAGCGATTCCCTCAAGACCCGCCGGAGAAACCCGGGTGAATAGACATGCTCTCCCCTTGGCGATCGCCAGATTGGTCACCTCACCAACGTTGCAATAAAGAACCGCCGCCGGGGCCCCGTTGGGGAGCTCGCCCTCCGATTCGTCGTCGGCGCTCTGGTTGGAACCGCTGAGGGCCCGGATCAGGCCGAAGGCCGAGAGGTCGATACCGACCGGCTGCAGCCCGGCGGCGCGCAGCGGCTTCAGCATCGCTTCGACCATCTCGCGGCGCGCTGCCACGACGACCACATCGATCTGCGGTGGTCCTCCCTCGCCGCCGGGAACCCCTCCCACCACCCTGTAGTCGAGGACGGCCTGGTCGATCGGCATCGGAATCTGCTCCTGCGCTTCGAAGCGAACCGCGGCCTCAAGCTCCTTGGGATCCTCGATCACCGGGAGCCGCAGGGTGCGCACGACGACGCGTTGATTGGCGATTCCGAGTCGGACCCGATTCGACGAGCCCGTGCTCGGCGAAGAGGGCGCGGAGGGCCGTCGCCAGGGTCTCGGAGTCGGTGACCTCGCCATCCTCGAAGGCCTCAAATGCCAGCGGCGCGATCGCCGCTGCGGTCATCCGCGCGCTGCCGTTGTTCTGGATCTCGACCGCGGCGATGCTTCCAGCCTCGATCTCGAGTCCAACAAGCGAGCTGTTCTTCCTTTTGGCGATCTTGAGCATTTGGATCCTGTCGGAGCTTTCAAGGCGCCTTTGGCGGCGCTGTCAAGATCTAATCGACAGATTGGCTTCAAAACCTTTGCTTTGCAACTACGCAGAATTAGGAAAAGCTGCAAGCCTCAGCCGAGGGTCTCTCGGCCGATGATCCAGGCGGATTGAACCGGTTCGAGGAAATCGGGTGGCTCGACGTAGCGAAGCCGATCGTCGTAGATGTAGTTCTTTGTATAGCCGGTGCTGCCTTCGCCACCGAAGGTGCCGACCGGTCCGCGGAATTTCTGCGCGATCGCTCCGTCCACGGTGAGCGCACCGAGCTGTTCGCCGCAGTTGTAATTGTCGACGATGAAGGAGTGATTGATGGTCAGGATCGCGGCTTCGATGGTTGGGTTTTTCAGCGAACCGGAGCCGTTTTTTCCAATGCCATTTTTTTCGGCCGTGCAGGGGTGGTAGACGCGGACGAAGTTATTGGCGATCAGGCCGAGCATGCCGGTGCCGCCGCTGTTGGTTAGGTTGCCGTTGATGATGATGTCGTTTTCGGCGGCGATCGTCAGCTGGCCCGAGTAGCTTCCGCTCACGTAGACGTTGCCGCACCCAGATGTTTCAGGATAGGTGGTATTAAATGGGGTGTAGGTGCTCGAGCAGGAACCATTGGCTACGTATATAACGCCGTTGGGGGGGATCGGTCCGGAGTAAACCCCGGTGCAGGTGCCGCCTTTGCCAACCGTCATCGAGGTCCCGCTGAGGCAGATCCGCACCTGTCCGGTGTACTTGAAGGCTGGTTCGGCGATGGTCGCGAGTTGTGAATTGCTCGGCGGGGGGGTGAGTACCGCCGCGCCGGTAACGTAGGTGCCCTTGAAGTTCGGTTTACTGCCGTTACAGGTCGAAAACCAGCCGGGTGCGGCGGCGCTGACTTCGACCATGTCCGCGGCGGTGCGGCCAAAGGTCGGTGTTGCCGCAGATCGCAAACGCGTCGTTGGTGTGGACGGGCCCGTTGATCGTATCGGCGCTGACGAAGGAGATCTTGTCGCAGTATTCTCCGCCTGAGTTCGGGATCGGTTTGTTGTAGCGTCCCTGTTCGTAGGTCAGCGTGCATTGTTCGTAGGCGCCTTTGACCGTCGCTTCATTTTCGTAGGTGACCGGGTCGGAGGTCTCAAGCTGGGTGAAGTACATGTAGTCAAGGAAGCTCGCCCGCTTGAAGGTCGCCACGATCGAGACCTTGTCGTTTTCATAGAAGCCGGTCGAGCGGATGCGGAAGGATCCCGCCATCAGCCCGCTCTGCTCGATCATGCTGGTCGTCGCCGTTTCTGCGTTTTTCGGATTGCAGCTAGACTGACCGGTGGCGGGGATCAGTTCGATCGCATAGGCGGCAGCCGAGTCGCCTGGAACCGTGCGCCGATTGGTGGTTGAGCCCTGCTGGTTCACCGCGCTGGGCGCGGGCACTTCGGTGCAGTGGGTCCAGTAGGTGTTGTCGGCATTCAGGTGGAAAGAGTAGTAATCGATCCCCGCCTTCGCCGCCTCGAAGGCCTGCTTGTGGGCGAGGTCATTCTGGGTGATGTTGACGTCTCCCTCCACCGCGGTCACGCCTACCAGCGCCAGGGTCGCCACCAGTGCAGTCGCGAGCACCGCAGCGACCATCGTGAAGCCGCCCTCTGATCTGGGGTCGCTCACTCGCATGGCAGGTTGGTGGCGGCGGTGTTGTAGGGGGCGGGGGTGAAGCGCAGCAGGGCGCTGTTCATCAGGTTGGCGCCGGCGTTGGGATCGGTTATCGGGGTGTTCAGGGGAGCAGCGGTGAACGCAACCCCGACCTGGACCACCCTGGCGGCGTTTTCGGAGCTGAGCGGGGTTGGCAGCGGGGTTGGCGCGACTTCCCCGTTGGTGTAGGAGTAGTAGCTGAAGATCGCGGTGCTGGGCGCGGTGGGGGAGATGTTGGTCATCAGCTGTTCGGTCGACGGCTGTGCCGTAGGTCCAATTCGGCGCCGTGCCGCCGGTGGTTGGGAGATTTTCCTGAGAGAGAGTCGATGCCGAGTAATTTCACATAGGACTTGGTTGGGGTGAGCGCAACGGCGGATCCGATCTGGTGCAAGAAGATCAGTTCGGTCCCGGTGCTTTCTTTCTGCACCGGGGCGATGCGAGGGGCAAAACAGGCGGAGTGCAGCTCTTCGATCACCTTGTTGAGGGTGGTTCGCCCGCGCTGGGTCGCATCGACGTGGGAGGTGACCCGATCGGTCTCGCGCAGCGAGATGATCACCAGGCTGACGATCGCAAACATCACCAGCACCCCGGCCATCGTCGCGACCAGGAGCTCGACCAGGGTGGTGCCGCGATCTTCGCGGATCAGCGAGGCGAGGGTCATGGGCAGGCTCCCGATTCAGAGACGGCGCCCGAACCTTCGCCGAGGTAGGCGTTCAGGACCGTACCGGTGGCAGTGAGATTTTGAACCGCCACGTTGGTGAACCGCTGGCGCCGGCTGGCACCCGAGCCCGGATTGGAGTCCGCACATACTTCATAGGTGCTCCAGGGAAGCCCCGGGTCGGGCAGTTTGCCGGTGGCGGTGGTGGTGGCGCGACGGGTGATCGGACCGCTTTCGTTGGAGCAGTTGTCATCGCGCGTCCAGACATCAGCGGCGCTGAAGGCGACACCAGGGTTGGCGGCGTTTTTGCCCGTCCAGACGGTCAACGCGAGGGCCGGGAGCTGAATCGTGGTTGTCGCCGCGCTGGCGCCGGCTGGTACGTTGACGCTTGCCATCGCGGCGGCCCCGGGCGGGTTGGATTCGCCTTTTGGGTTGGGGTTATCGCCGCTGCAGGAGCCCGCGTAGACGGTGTCGGGTGAGGTGAAGGGGAAGAGTGGTTCGGCTTTGATTTCGCTGAGACGGGCCCCGCCGGGGTTTCCAAACACCTTCGCGGTGGTCATCCCGGTGTTAAAAGCGACCAGGGTGTCGGAGCTGGACGGCACCAGGCTGCCGCCGGAATAGGTGTTGAACTTAACCGGGATCGCGCCGGCTTTGTCATAGAGCAGGGAGACCGTGTTGGTGCTGCCGGCGATCACGCTGACCGTTTGCGGGGCGGGCGGATTGCCGTTTTGATCGATCAGGCCGGTGGCAACGCCGGAGGGGGTGAGGGTGTAGTTGCCCGAGGGCTGATCGGGGAAGATCGCGCAGCCGTTTTCATCGGTGGTGCCGCGAGAAGGTGCCCGCCCCGGTCCCGGTCAGCCCGATCCCCGGGATCGGCGTTCCCTGCGCGTTGGTCGCAGAAACGGTCAGCGTGCCGTGGCTTGGATCCAGCGATCCGGTTGGCGGGGCGACGATGCTGGCGATCGTGACCGGGGCGTGGGTGCCGCCGCTGGGCCAGCTGACGGTCGAGGAGATCTTGATGTAGTCGGCCGAGGAGGTGCCCTGGCCGCAGGAGGAGGTGCCGGTCTTGTCGTTGACGAAGACGCCGCTGGATTCGACCGTGTAGGCGGTTCCGTTCAGGGTCACCGTCCTCGTCTGGCTGAGGCGATTCAGGCTTGGTACGCGCAGCGAGCGCAGCCGTGCCTGGTCTTCCTGGGCGATCGCGTAGGCCTCGGATCGATGGCGCTCTTCGGCGGCTGAATGCGCCGTCGCCGTGATCAGGCCGAAGACCGCGCCGGCCATCAGGACGACGATCGCGGCGCTGACCAGGACTTCGACCAGCGCGAAACCCGCCTCAGCTTGCGGGTTCGCTCGCGCTCGGGCTTGACTCATGCCTATTGCATCGGAACGGCAATCGCTCGGCTTTAGCCGGGGATCGATCAAATTTCGCCGCTGCGGCGCCGATTGCCCAATGCTTCAGTTAGTGAAGCATTGTCGCTACACTCGTAAAGCGAGGCGATCAAGCGCAGCCTCCCCACGAAATGAGTGCTCTCAGTAATTCCAAATGTCCCGTCTGTCGCACCGCCGAAGTGGTTTGTGGCAAGTGGACCCTCCTTTTGATCCGCGACCTCGCCGACGGCAGCAGCCGATTCTGTGAGCTCGAGCGCTCCCTGGAGGGGATCAGCCCGCGCACCCTGTCGCTGCGGCTGAGGGCCCTGGAAGAGGAGGGGATAGTCGAGCGCCATACCTTTCCCGAGGTGCCGCCCAGGGTCGAGTACGCGCTGACCAGGAAGGGCGAGGCCCTGGTGCCGCTGATCGAGGACATGCGGACCTATGGCTCGCGTTGGCTCTTGGCCGAAGAGGCGACCGTGGCAGCGGCCGCCGTTTAGACCAAACGTCCAGCGGCGAGGATCTGCAAGGAGTCGTGCAGGCAAAGGAGCGATCGGGGCCGGGCGGAAGCGTGGCTGCGTGGGCGACTTCCTCCTCAACGAGGCTCTCAAGCGGCTGGCGCTTGAGGCGGCGACGCGCTTTAGCTCGATGGTCGCCGGCGGCGAGCAGATCCCCTTTGACGTAGCCGAAGACGCCGGCCCCGACTCGGCCTTTTACCGCTATCAGCCGCTGACCGCCCGCTACGTCTATGAGCGGGAGGCCGAGCTGCGCTCGTTGGCGGCCTTCGGCCCGGCCTGCGACGCGGTCGAGGAGGCCGGCCTCGCCGCCTCCTATCTGGAGGCGCGCGGCGAGCCGGTTTCGCCCGATCCCGCCGCTCGCTCAGCCCGCCTGCTGTCGGTCTTCATCGCCTCGCTTTGGGATGGATGCACCGAATTTTCCCTCGACCGCTCGCGGCTCGATAACGCGCTGGCGATGCTCGACGCGGAGGCCCGTGACGCACACCAGGCCGAGGTGTTGATCGCTCCGATCGTCGGGTTGCAAATGACCCAGGCGCGGCTGCTGCTTCCAAGTGGGGTACGGGTGGTTAGCGCCGATGCGATCGAGGCGCCGATCGAGGCGATGCGAAGTGAGGGGATGGGCCGCGCCGCATGGGAGCCCCAGTTCCTCGCGGTCGTCGAGCAAAGCGGTGAGCCCGAGGGCCTTGAGGCGTCGCTTCACCAGCTCCGCGAGCTGATCAGCGTGATGAGGCTGTTCAAGAGCGGAGGTGTCGGGCTTGGCCCCTATGCCTTCGCCCCCACCGGCGAGGAGCAGTGGCGACGGGTTGCCACCGGCGCTCCCGCCAGCCGGTGCGGGCGCTACGAGCTGAGCAAAGCCCAGGCCGCCGAGCTGGCCGAGCTGGCACAGCGAGCTTGAGGCTCGACCGGACCCCGCCGGCCCGCTCGCCTGGGCGGTGGCCCGCTTTGAGATGGGATGTGAGCGTGACAGCGCGCTGGAGGGACTCAGCGACCACATGCTGGCGCTCCGCGCGGTCTTGGATGGCAAGGGCCCGGTCGGCGCCTCGCTGCCGATGCGCGCCGCAGCGCTGATCGCAGCTCACGGCGTCGATCGGATCGAGGCCCGCGAGCGTGTCGAGCGCGCCCTTGAGTTGGAGCGCGCCGCTGATGAACGGCGCCCCTGCGCGCCAGGGCTCTGAGCTGGCGGCTTGGGTCGAGGACGGGGTGCGCAGGCTGCTGCGCGAGGCCGCGCTCGGTGAGCTCGGAACCGATATCGGCACCGCAGCTGATGAGACCCTGATCGCGGCCGGCCTGGAAGCCGGTGATGCCGAGATCGCGGTCCGCGCCGAGCAGGAGCCCCCGCCGTCGATGCCCGTGCCCGAGTGGGCCCAAGAGCACGCGACAAGGCGCGACCCGGGGACGGGCTCCCTCGGTGGCGATCAAGGACCGGACCGGGCCGAGCCCAAGCCCGACCAAGCCGAGCAACCGACTTTCGCCACCAGAGGAGGAGGACGCAATGCAGGAGACCCGAATCATGGAGCCGATCCCCCAAGAAGATGAGATCCGGATCACCGCCACGGCCTGGCTGGATGAGGTCGCCGTCGATCACAGCACCCTGGACTTCCCCGCGATCGAGGGCGACATCGCCCACCGCGAGCGCCTCGATACCCCCCGCGTCCGCCACCTCTTCCCGGTTCCCGAGGCCGACTGGGAGGTCGGGGAGCTGGAGTATGACCACTACAACCGCAGCGCTGGCTAGGCGCGCCCGGCGGCCAGCGCCGCTCTCTCCTTGCTTGTCGCAAACAGGTAGCGGTTGATCTGGGCCAGTCCCGCCAGGTCGTGGACGTCTTCATCTAGGTAGGGGACCCGGATCACCCCCTTGGAACGCAGCTCGGCGGCCAGGCGCTCGATGTTTCGCTCGTCGCGCTCGGCGAGGGCGCTGGTAGTCGGCGAAGTTAGCCGCCACCCGCCGGCCAGGTCCTCGTCGCCGAGCTCCTTGCTTAGCTCGCTGCCGAGCGCCGCGCCCTCGGCGCGCAGCTGCTCTGGCCGGGTAGTGGACCTTGTTGACGATCACGCCGCCGAAGGGAAGCTTCGCCTCGACCAGCTTGCGATGGAAGTAGACCGCTTCATCGACCGGCTCGCCCTGCGGCCCGCAGACGACCAGGAAGCAGGTGCGGCGGTCGGCGAGCAGAGTGTTGACTCGCTTGCGCCCGAGCCTGAAAGCCGTCGACCATGCCGCTGAAGGCGTTGAAGAACTCGGCCAAGTCGGCGATCAGGTCAAAGCCGACGATTCGCTTGAAGACGCTCAACATGACCGAGGCGCTGCGACCGGCGACGCGCGCGGCCAGACCGGTCGGTCGCATGAAGAGGCGCAGCGAGCGACCTTCGATGAACTGCGTGAGGCGGCGCGGCGCCTCGAGGAAGTCCAGCGCGTTGCGGGTCGGCGGCGTGTCGAGGACGAGCAGGTCAAAGCGCCCTTCGGTGTGGAGCTCAAACAGCTTCTCCATCGCCATGTACTCCTGCGAGCCGGCCAGCGCATTTGAGATCTGCTGGTAGATCCGATTTTCGAGCACCCGGTCGCGCGACTCCTCATCGGGCGCCTGGCGGGCGACCAGCTCATCGAAGGTCGCCTTGGCGTCGAGCATCATCGCCCACAGCTCGCCCTCCATCTCGACGCCCTGGGCGCCGAACAGCTTCGGGTCGACCAGCGCTGCCTCGTTGCCCAGCTCCTTGAGACCGAGCGAGTCGGCGAGCCGCTTCGCCGGGTCGATCGTCAGCACGCAGACCTTCAATCCACGGGCCGCCATCCCAGCGGCGATCGCCGCCGAGGTCGTCGTCTTGCCCACCCCGCCCGAGCCAGCGCAGATGCATATCTGCTTGTCTTCGAGGATGTCGCCAACCGACGGCATCAGCCCAGCCTGACCGAGAGCTCGCCGCGCGGCCTCGACTCCGAGTTCGGGCTCAAAGAGGAAGGGGAGGCTCTTGACCGGGTGCTTCGACCCGTCGCCGCAGGCGCGCCAGCTGCGCGCGTTGGGATCGAGCTCGCCCGTACTCGGAGAGCGCCGCACGCGCCGCCGCCCGCAGTGCACCATCCTCAGCGGCGGCGAGCTCGCTGAGGCGCTCGGCCTCCTGCTTGGAGAAGCGCTCGGGGTAGAGCCCGTTCATGTAAATGCGGTCGACCGCGATTCCGACCTCGCTGCGCAGGTCGTGCTCCAAGGCGGCCGACTCATTGACCGGCATCTCCTCGGGCAGTGCGACGATCGCCGTTCCGGTCAGCTCCTGGTCGGTGATGAAACGATCGAGTCGCTGCGCCTGGGAGTGAATCGGACCGACCCGAGCGATCGCGGCGAAGGTGCGCGGCGTCTGCAGGAAGCCGATTCCGTGACCGGTGGCGGGTGCGTCGACGATCACCAGGTCATATTTGCGCTACCGCTCTTGACCTTGCGGTCCAGTTGGGCCAGCTCCCAGATCTTGCCGATCGTCACCAGCTCCTTGAGGCCGGGTGTTGCGGCGGCGAGGTAGCCGAAGATCCGGCTCCGAAACAGCATGTCGCGCATCGCACGAACCTTGAGCTGCAAGAGCACGTACTCGCGCATCGACTCATCGGGGTCGATCGAGATCGACCACAGGTTCTCAGCCATCTCGCACCTCGTGGAAGCCGACCTCGGTGTGCTCGAAGATCCGCGAGGCGTTCTCCTGGGAGGAGACCTCACAGACGATCGTGCGCTTTCCCTGCGCAGCGGCCCGCAGCCCAAGGGCCACCGAGATCGTTGTCTTGCCGACTCCGCCCTTTCCGGTGACGAAGACCAGCCTCTTGTCGAGTAGCTCTAACACGGCGGCGGGCAATTCCTAGCAATTTCCCAGCCTGGCAGGAAAAGCCGGCGCCCATGCGAATACCCGCGCAATGGGATTCCTTAGCCGAAAGACCAAGAACAAGTCCGCGACCACCGAAGAGCCGCATCCGATCTTTGAGGAGCTGGAGCGGATGGAAGAGGCTGTTCCCGAGCGCCTTTCCGAGGCGGCCAAGGAACCCGAGCCCGAGCCTCGCCACAAGGCCGAGCCCGAGCCCGAGCCCGAGCCAGATTCGGTTGCGCCTCAACCTGTAAGCGAGCCGGCCGCGGCGCCGGCCGAGCCCCAGCTATCCGCCCAGACACTGACCAAGACAGCCTCTGAGCCCGCGGTCGAGGAGCCTGCTCGGTTCATGGCGGGTGATCTGATCGCGCCATCGCGACACGAGCTCGAGGCGCGAAAGAGCGCCGAGGAGGCCCCCACCAAGCAGGCCGACGTGATCGCCTTCGCCAATCAGAAGGGAGGCGTGGCGAAGACCACAACGACGCTCAACCTCGCCGTTGCCTTCGCCGAGTCCGGCTACCGAGTTCTTTGCATCGACCTCGATCCCCAGGGCAACCTGACGATGAGCCAGGGTATCGACCCCGACAAGGTCGAGAAAAGCCTTTATGACGTGCTCGTCAACGACATGCCGATCTCAGAGATCATCATGCACCGCGAGATCGATATTGCCGTCGCCTCGATTGACCTTGCCGGCGCCGAGATCGCGATGAGCACCAAGATCGGTCGGGAGCGAACCCTCGAGAAGGCGCTGAGGGAGGTTTCCGGCGACTATGACTTCGTCTGCATAGACACTCCCCCCAGCCTTGGTCTGCTGACGATCAACGCGTTAACCGCCGCCAACAAGGTGATCGTCCCCGTGCAGTGCGAGTATTTGTCGATGCGTGGGCTGGTCCAGCTGCAGAACACGCTGAAGATGATCCAGGAGAATCTCAACCCCGATGTGCGGATCGAGGGCATCCTGCCGACCATGCTCGACACGCGAACGGTTCATGCCAAGGAGGCGGTGGAGATCCTCGAAGAGAATTTCGGCGATCTCGTTTTTCACGTCCCGCATTCGCAAGGCGATCAAATTTGCCGAGGCCCCGGTGAAGGGAGCCAGCGTGCTCAAGTACGATCCCGACAGCAACGCCGCCAACTACTACCGGGAGCTGGCTAAGGAGGTTTTGGCGAATGGCTCGTCGTAACCGCGCAAGCATGCGCGAGGGTCCCCTCGCCGATTTGTTCCGCTCCAGCGCCGAGGATCAGCCCACTGATCCCGGCGGGCCGGCCCCCAGCGAGCCCCGCTACGGACGCGAGGATCCGGTTGAGGCCCAGCGCGCCGGCGAGGCGCCCGCTGCCCCGGCCGATACTCCGACGGAGGATCCCCCCGAGCGCCTGAAGCGGGTCTTCTCTGAGGAACCGAGGCCGCGTCGCGATGAATCGGTGGTGATCAATACGCCCCGCTACGGTCGCGAGGAGCCCGCCTATGAGCCGCCCGGCAGCGGCCAGCCCCACCAGCCCGTGATCCGGGTTGTCGGCGTCGGTGGAGCCGGCGTCAACGCTGTTAACCGGATGGTCGACGCCCGCATCCCCGGGGTTGAGTTCATGGCGGTCAACACCGATCTTCAGTCGCTGCAGCTTTGCGTCGCAGACGTCACCGTCCACATCGGCGACGAGCAGACACGAGGGTTGGGCGCCGGGGCTGACCCCGAGCTCGGTCACCGCTCGGCCTTTGAGGAACAGGACAAGATCAAGCGCCTTCTGAAGGGCTCAGACATGGTCTTCGTCGCCGCCGGTGCTGGCGGTGGCACCGGTACCGGCGCGGCGCCGGTGATCGCTCGCCTCGCCCGCGAGGTCGGGGCGCTGACGGTTGGCATCGTGACCAAGCCGTTTAGCTTTGAGGGCAGCCGCCGGGGCAATCAGGCCGGCAAGGGAATCGAGGAGCTGGCCGCCGAGGTCGACACCCTGATCGTCGTCCCCAACGATCGATTGCTCGACGTACTCGATCAGCAGACCTCGATGGTCGAGGCCTTCCAGGTCGCCGATGATGTTCTGCGCCAGGGTGTGCAGGGGATCTCGGATTTGGTCACCCTGCCGGCCCTGATCAACCTCGACTTCGCCGACGTGCGCACGATCATGTCTGAAGCCGGCCGGGCGCTGCTTGGAATTGGCATGGGCCACGGCGAGGGGCGGGCGATGCTGGCCGCCGAGAAAGCGATTTCCTCGCCCCTTTTGGAGACTTCGATGGAGGGAGCTCGCGCGATCTTGCTCTCGATCACCGGCGGGCCAGACCTCTCCCTTGTCGAGGTCAGCGAGGCGGCCAAGGTGGTGGGCGAGGCGGCCCATCCGGACGCCAACATCATCTTCGGCGCCAACGTTGACGAGGAGCTTGTCGATCAGGTTTGGGTGACGGTTGTGGCGACTCGCTTTGACGGGCAGGCGCGCCCGCCACGCCGCAGCGTCGAGCCGACGATCCGTCGCACCAAAGACAGTGGCGGCGCCAGGCGCTCGGAGCGCTCCGGTGAGCTCGGCATCGACGTCCCCGAGTTCCTCCCGGGCTAGCCGTTCGCTGGGCCCGATGAGAGGGGTAATCGCCGCCGGGCATCCGCTCAGCGCAGAGGCCGGTGCCGAGGTCTTGCGCAACGGCGGCAACGCCGTCGACGCTGCGGTTGGGGCGGTGCTTGCCTCCTTTGCGCTGGAGAGCCCGCTGACCGGCTTTGGGGCGGGCGGGTTCATGATGGTGCACCGCGGAGTCGAGACGGTGCTCCTTGATTTCTTCGTCGCGGCCCCGGGCAGGGATCAAATCGACCGCAGCGCAGAGCTGGTCCCGATTCCGGTCCACTTCGACGCCGAGACGATCCAGACCTTCTACGTCGGGCCGGCCTCCTGCGGGGTGCCCGGTACAGCGGCTGGGCTCGAGCTGGCGCTGCGTCGCTTCGGCTCGCTGCCGCGTCAGGCCCTGGTGGGCCGAGCGATCGAGCTCGCCCGTGAGGGTGCCCCGGTCAACTCCGAGCAGGCCTACATCCTCGACATCCTCGCCCCGATCCACAATCGCCTGCCCGGCACCCGCGAGCTCTACGCGCCCGATGGACACACCCTCGGGAGGGCGAGGTGTTCCGCTTTCCCCGAGCTGGCAGACGCGCTGGAGCGCTTTGGCGCCGAAGGAGCTGAGCCCTTCTACCGGGGCGAGGTCGCCGCCTCGCTGAGCGAGTTCACGATCGAGGGAGGTGGCTCGCTTGGCCCGCTTGATCTGGCGGGATATGAGGCAATCGAGCGGCGCCCGATCCGGGCCGCCTTCCGCGACACCGAGGTCCTCACCAATCCGCCGCCCTCCTCAGGGGGCGTTTTGATCGCTACTGCCTCGGCCTCCTGGAGCGACTCGGGGAGCGCAGCTCACCCGAGCAGCTGGTCGCGGCGATGGGTGCGGCGAACGCGCTGCGCGGCGCCGAGTTCGCCGAGGGCCTCTACGGCGAGGATCTGGTGGCCAACCTGCTCGACCCCCACGGCCTTGACCTCGCAGCCGGCGATCTGCTCGGCTCGACCACGCATATCTCGGTCCTTGACGTCGACGGGATGTGTGCAAACGTGACCTGCTCAAATGGCTCCGGCTCTGGCGTCTTGGTGCCGGGGACCGGAGTAATCCTCAACAACATGCTCGGCGAGGAGGATCTGAACCCCGGCGGCTTTCACCGCATAGCCCCGGGTCGCCGCGTGCCATCGATGATGGCGCCGACGGTGGTGCTGCGCGATGGGGAGATCGCCTTGGGCCTCGGTAGCGCCGGCTCTAACCGAATCCGCTCGGCGATCCTGCAGACCATAGTGCGGGTGATTGAGCAGCGAATGGGCGTTGCCGAGGCGGTGCGAGCCCCGCGGCTTCATTTCGAGGACGGTCTCGTTCAGGCCGAGCCGGGAATCGAGGAGGCGGCGCTTCAGCGCCTGGAATCGCGCGGCGTTCGGGTTGCTCGCCGACCCCAGATCAACCTTTTCTTCGGCGGTTGCCAGGCGGTTGCTCGCGAGCGAGGGGGCGCTGCGCTGAGCGGCGGCGGCGATCCGCGCCGCGGTGGCGCGGTGGCGCTCGCCTAAGCTAGCGGCCTCTGCAGTCAGGACTGAAGGCGCAGCCCTCCCCCTGTCAAGGCCAGATATGTCGCTCGGCATCAACGACCCACCCGCAAAGGACGAGGTGCGAATCCAGGCAGGGAAGCCGCGCTTCGCTGAGCGATCAGGCTTGGGGGATGATGTGCCGATGGGTCCGGTCACTCTTGTCGAAGCCCCGACCAGCGCCGGCGCCTACGCGCCGGGTCAGGAGGATGGTCCTTGGGCGCTGGTTGATGCTGGCCTAGTCGAGCGGCTGGAAGCGGCAGGCTTGGTGGTGCGCCGCGGCGGCCGGGTGAGCCCTTTTCGGTGGCGTCCGGACCCCAAGAATCCGCGGGCAGCGAACGCTGGCGCGGTCATCGACCGCGCCAGCCAAGTCGCTGCAATCGTCCGGTCGGCTCCGGCCGAGGGCATCGTCTTGGTCCTCGGAGGCGACTGCACGGTTGGTGTCGGCGCGGTGGCAGGCCTCCTGGAACGTGTTGGACCACTCGGTCTCGTCTACGTCGACCGCCACGCTGATCTGAACGTTCCCGACAGCACGATCGACGGCGCCTTGGACTGGATGGGGGTGGCGCACATGCTCGACGTTGACGGCGCTGTCGATGAGCTTGCCGCCCTCGCCGGTCAGCGCCCAATGCTCGGCGCCGAACAGGTCAGCTTCCTGGGGCTCGGCCCGCATACCGACTTCGAAGCTGAGCTGATCGCCGAGCTTGCATTGCCGGTAGTCGACGTCTTGAGCATCGTGTCTGATCCTGCTGGCAGCGCGCGAGCGGCGCTCTCGCCGCTCGCGGGATGTGAGCGATTGGCCATCCACTTCGACGTCGACCTCGTCGATTTTCTCGACGCGCCGCTTGCCGAGAACACGGATCGCGGGGTCGCTCCATCACTCAAGGCCTGCGGCGAGGCCCTGCGCGAGCTGCTCGCCGACAGCCGCGTGCGCGCGCTCACAATCACTGAGTTCAACCCCCATCACGGATCGCCGGACGGGGACACGATCCAACGTCTTTTGGACGTCCTCGTCAACGCCCTCTGCGGCGCCAAATAGCGGCGCGGCGGCTGATGCATCGTGGTTTGCGCAATCGAGAACCTGAGGCGGTGGCGGCGCAGGATCGCCTCGACTTTTTGAGGCTGAGCCGATAGCTCCGCTGCTCACCCGGCGAATTTCGGCACTCACTGCCGGTCAGATTGGTCCAGTTCTGGAGGGCTCAGAGGGTGTTAAAACAGCCGTACACGATGTAGAGGGGGTTGGTGACGCTGTGCCCAGCTGCGTCTTGCATCGTCGGACCGCCGATGAACGCTGGCGGGGATTGGGCCTTGTAGCAGCCGTCGTATTCCACGCTCACGTCATACTCAACGGAGGTCGCGTCAAACGGCACCGAGTGGGTCTGCGGCAGGTAGACGTTGAGGCTGCAATTCCAGTCCCCCGGGCCGACCGCCTTCGTGGCCCGGCGGTTGCAGTTGGGGAGGATGTCGAGCTTTGCTCCGGCCGGAACTTGCCGCCCAATCAGCTGCTGCTGAAGAAGGGTCAGATTGTTGAACTCCTCCCCGATCGCTGCGCTGAGGCGGTGGTCCGTATCTGCGGTGGGGCCGACGTTGGCGAGCAGGGCGAGCACCGCGACGATCGCAGCGGTGATTGCCACCGCCCGGATCGGGGTGCGCCAATCGGGACCATGGTTGACCGCGCTCGCTAGGAAGTCGCGGCGTTTGAGGATCCTCCAGCTCGCGGTGATGCAAGCGGCGATCCAGGCGACGCTCACGAGGCTGGAGATCACTAGGGGGCCATAGAAGCGGTGCGTGGTGAAGAGGCCGTGCCAGCCCGCGAACGCCGATCCGATCAGGAGCAGATGCACGAGCACGCCCTTGCCGATTAGGTCCAGCAGTTGGGTGAGTAGCGCCACGAACAGCGGGCCAAGCACGCCGACTATCCCGTTGCGCGTCGCGACCGAGAACAGGATCGCAACGCTTGTGTAAGCAAGCGCTGGCAGTAGACAAAGGATCCAGCTGAGCAGAGTCAGGGTGAGCAGCTCGCCTGGGGGGGTGGGCACGCCGCTCAGGTTGACCAGCGAGTGCGCGCCCATGAAAAGGATCCCTGCGACCAGACTCGAAAGCGCCAGCAGCAGGCTGAGGGCCACGGTGAGCGTGCCGGCGGCGAGGAGCTTGGCGACGTAGAGGTCGGCGCGGGTGCAAGAGCGGGTAAGGATTGTCTTCCAGGTCCCGTGGCGGTCCTCCGCGGCGAACAGGTCCCCCCCCACCAACCCGGCGATCATCGGCAGTCCCCAGTTCCCGGCGAACCCTAGGATCACGAGGGAAACGGCGAACCCGGAGGAGTGCACCCAAACGCCAAACAGCGCGTCGGAGGGAGTGCCGCTCTGCACCTTCAGAACCGCCGCGAACGCGAACGGGCCGGCGATGCAGACGACGACCAGAATCCGGCTGACCAGCTGGGCGCCAAGCTTGTGCAGCTCGGCCCGAAAGGCGTTCCAGACCGGATCCTCTCCGCCGAGTGGCAGCGGAGCCGCGCTCGCGGGTGCTTCGGGAGCGATCGTGCTCATGACCTGGCCAGCTCCGCCTCGGCCAACTCCTCCGGCGCCGGACCCTCGATCGGGGCGCCGCCGGAGGTGAGGGCGAAGAACATTGTCTCCAGCGGGCTGACGAGCAGCTCGAGGCGCCGGATCGCCACACCGGCATCCCCCAGTGCCAAAACGAACTCGTCGAGGCGGCTCGGTTCGACCGAGAGCGCCAGATCCCCCCGGCGCGAGCGCCGTGCTCGCACTGCGGCGTGATCCTCGGCGATGCGAAGCGCCTGCTCGTCGTCGCTGGTCGCAAGACCGTAGGTCGACGCCGGCGCCTGCGCGACCAGTTGCTCGGCCGAGCCGTTCCAGACGACCCGGCCCTCGCGCATCATGGTGTAGGCGTCGCAGACCTGCTCTAGATCGCCGATCTGGTGACTGGAGAGCAGCACGGCGACGCCCTCGGCGGCCAGACCCGCGCACCAGCGACGTGACCGCCCGCGTTCCCGCCGGGTCGAGTCCGTTGGTCGGCTCGTCCAACAGCAGCAGCCGCGGCGTACGCAGCAGTGCGGCCGCGAGCCCGAGCCGCTGGCGCATCCCGCTCGAGTAGCCGGCCACGCGATCATCGCCCCTTCGCTCCAAGCCCACCCGGGCGAGCGCGTCTTGCACCGCGGCCGCGGTCGGGCCGCCGTCAAGTCGCGCCAACAGAGAGAGGTTCGCGGTTCCGGACAGGTACGGGTAAAAGGCGGGCTCCTCGACGAACCCACCCACCTCATGGATCGCATCCCCGCCGAGCCCGTCGAAGGCCCGCCCCAACAGCTCGACGGTGCCGGCGTCAGGATTGATCAATCCGAACAGCATCCGCAGCAGCGTCGTCTTGCCGGCGCCGTTGGGCCCGAGTAGCCCCTGCACCCGTCCCGGCGCAAGCGCAAGATCGACGCCGTCGACGGCGGTAATCGCCCCGAAACGTTTTACCAATCCGCTTGCTCTGACCGCGTCCACAAACCGAACGTACGGGGAGGCAGGAGTGCGGGTGTAACGCACCTGTGAATACGGTGACCCGATTTTGTAAAGGGTACGTAACAGTAACTCTAAGGACGCAAGATTTTCACACTACATTTCACCATCTGGTAACCGCTGCACCCTGGACGCGGTTAGGTTGCTCTCGAATCAGCGCCGCATCGATACGCCCCGCTGATCACAGCCGAAACCCACGTCTACTCGAGGAGGCGACCACTATGGCCAGCTCGATTCCAACCCGTACGCCTCGTGCGCGACTGACCGGCCGGCGCAGGCGCCTGGGCGCAGCCGCAGTCCTCCTCGCGGCGTTCCTGTCGGTTGTCGGCGTCGCCTCGGCCGCCTTCGGCAGCTTCAACCCGTTTGGCAGCGAGGAAGTCGGCCAGTCCTACAACGGCGCGCTGCTGCTGCCCACCAACCAATGGATCTCCTCGATCGGGACCAGGATCGAAGATCCCAACGGTCGGATCGAGTCGAGTACGCTCAGCCCCAACGGTGAGTACCTGGCCGCTCTGACCTGGCACGAGTTCACCGGCTACCTGACAATCTTTGACCTCAAGACCGGCAAAATCGTTCAGGAAGAAGGTGCCTACCCCAATACCCTCGATCCCGCAGCCGGAGAACCGGGCGAAGAGGTCGCGGCCGACGGCCCAATTTATTCGCCGGATGGAAAGACGCTCTGGGTCCCCCAGACGGGCGACATCGCCAAGTTCACGGTCGATCCGGAAACCGGGGTGGTGTCGGAAAAGGTCACCATCCCGATGCCGAAGGCCGCCAACGGTCCCGCTCCCGAATACAGCACCGAAGCGACCCACCCGGGCGAAGCCCTGCCGTCGGGCATGGCGCTCTCGCCAGGTGGCAGCAAGCTCTACGTCGCACTGAACGGATCCAACGCGCTCGGCGTGATCAACACCTCGACAAACGAAGTCGAAAAGGAAATCCCCGTCGGCAACGCGCCGCGGCAGGTCGTTCTAAATGGCAACACCGCCTACGTCTCAAACGAGGGCGGCCACCCAGCGAATGCGGGTGAATCGACCAACCTCTCAGATGGCACCCCGATCGTCTCCAGCCCGGTGACCGGAGCCGCGACGACCGGCACGGTCTCCGTCGTCAACCTCTCCACCGGAAAACGGGAAAAGGAAATTTCCGTCGGACTTGAGCCGACCGCGCTCTACCAGAGCGGCTCGGGGCTCTTCGTCGCGAACTCCAACGACGACAGTCTCTCGCTGATCGACACGGCGACCAACAGCGTCGTGCAGACGGTGAGCACCAACCCGTTGCCGGGCGCCAAGGTAGGCAGCTATGCGAACGCGATCACAATGCCCGATCCCCACCACCTGCTGGTCAGCATCGGCCGCGACAATGCGGTCGCGGTCTACGGGTACAGAGGCCTCACGAGGGAGCATGGTCACTGGCACAGAGGTCGCGGAAATGCGGCGAGGCCGCTTGAGTTCGAGGGTCTGCTGCCGACCGACTGGTACCCCGTTCGAGGTTCAGCCCGACCCGGCCCTCGGGGCTGGAAAGATCGTCGTCACCAACGCCAGGGGCATCGGTGACCGCGGCCCGCAGGCGAAGATCTGCAAGGGCCCGGAAACCTCCCCGGCCACCGAATGCGCGAAGGGCTATAACACTTACGACGAGACAGGCACCGTGACCATGTTCAAGATGCCGTCCGAAGGTGAACTGGCGCAGGACACCAAAACCGTCTTCACCGACAATGATTGGAACAACGTCCCCGCCATCAACAACGGAGCGGGGGACACCGTGCCGAACGTGGTCCCAAGGAAGAGCGGCGGGCACTCACCGATCAAACACATCTTTGTGATCGTCAAGGAGAACCGAACCTACGATCAAGTGTTTGGCGACCTCGGCGAGGGTAACGGCGATCCCGAACTCGCACAGTTCGGCGAACAGGTCACCCCCAACCAGCACGCGCTCGCCAAGCGGTTCGGCGACCTCGACAACTTCTACGACGAGCCTACGCTGTCAGCCGACGGACACAACTGGATCGTACAGGCTGAGGCAAACGACTACATCGAAAAGGAGTTCGGGGCCTTCTACCGCTCCTACCCCGCAGAAGGTGGTGACGCGCTCGCCTACCAACGTGACGGGTTCCTCTGGAACGCGGCCGAGAGGGCGGGGCTGAGCGTCAGGGTCTTCGGTGAGTACAACCGCTACATAACCGGACCCGGCAACGGCGGCGACTGGAAGGAATGGTACGAAGACTCACAGATCCTCGAAGGTAAGAAAAAAGGGCCGCTGCCGATCCCGATCGTCCGAATACAAGACCTCATCCGACATCCCTTCGTTGAATGAAATCACCGACCCTTCCTACCCGCGATTTGACCTAGAAATCCCCGACCAGTACCGGTTCGACATCTGGAGGGCCGAATTCGAACACGAGGAAGAAACCAATGCCGTTCCGAATCTGACTCTGATCTGGTTGCCCGACGACCACACCGGCGGTGCACCGGATCCGGTGGCCCAGGTGGCCGATAACGATCTTGCGATTGGCAGGATTGTCGATGCCATCTCCCACAGCAAGGTGTGGAAGGAATCGGCGATCTTCGGTGCCGAGGACGATACGCAAAACGGAGTCGACCACGTCGATGGGCACCGCGGACCTGCGTACGTGATCAGCCCCTACTCCAGGGGCGGAGTCGATGACGAATATGCAACGCAGCCCAACATGGTCCGCACGGTCGAGCAGATCCTCGGGATCAAGCCGATGAACCAGGAGGACTACGCTGCCGAGCCGATGTACGGGGCCTTCACCGAAAGACCTAACTTTGCGCCATACACGGCCCTCCCCAACAAAATCCCGCTGACGCTGGGGGTGGCGGGCTACCCCTCGACGGCGGTAGCGCAGGGCGGCGGGCCGGTCGAGGGTGCGGTTCCGGCCTCGATGCAGAGTACCTACAAGGCATGGATGAACTGGAAAGCTAAGCAAGGCTTCGCGGGGCTGCGCGGTAAGCCGGACTCGGCCAAGCCGGTGTTGCTCGACCGCTTTGACTGGTACTCCGCGCATGATTGGAGGGTGGCCTATCCCGGCGACCCGAAGATCTACCGGCCGGACAGTGTTCCCGGCAGTAAGCTCCCGGCTGCCTTGCTCGGTGGCTAGCTACTTCCCCCGGATAAACCCCGTGGAATGAAAACGGCCGCGCGGAGTGCCAGCGCGGCCGTTTTCGGTGCAAATCATGGATGCTCTTTCGAGCCTCCCGATCTTTTCAACGGGCGAGGACGGTGAATGTGTCCAGGTCATAGGCGAGGATCGCCCAGGCGGTCCAGGTGCGCTGACCCTCCAGGCCCTTCAACCTCGATCGCCTCAGTCCGTAGCCCCGCTTGAGGTGGGATATCCGGCCCTCGATTCCGGTTCGGTAGCGGCGCAATCGTCGTTTTGTTCGCGTCGAGCCCGGTTCCTGGCGACCGGAGACGAAGACCCGGTCCGGCTCGATCGGGGCGAGCTGTTCCTCGGAGCGCAGGTGGCCGAAGCCACCGTCGAGCACTACCTCGCGCGGTCGGAGGCCAAGGCCCTGCAGCTCGGCGGCGGTCTCGGGCAGGAGCGTGTTCTCGCCCAGGTTGCCGGCGCCGCTGGCCGCGGGCAAGACGAAGCCCCTCGCCCCGGCTTGGTGTTCTGCGTGACCTCGCAGACCTGGGCCACGTAGCCGAACTCGTTGGGCTTGCCCGCCTTGCCCTTGCGGATCGGCCGGGCGTCGGGGTCGGCCAGGGAGACGATCCGATCGGTGATCTTCTCGCCGCGCACTCGCTTGGCGGTCTGCTCGGCGACCCGCTCGCAGCGCTCGGCCAGCTGCTCGATCGCCTCTGCGGCCGCCAGCTTGGCCTGGGCACCGCGGCCACGTGCGCTTGAGCGCGCGCCCGAGGCAAGCCGCCTGGCCTCTTTGGCCGAGCGGCGCAGCAGGCGTCCCGCTTCGGCGTTCAGAGCGATCACCTGCTCGCGGGCCTGGCCGGTTCTGCGCGCCAGCGTGCGGGAGATCTGGCGCAGCCGCCGTCCGAGCGCCCGCGAGCGGTCGCGAACCGCATTGCCCGGCGCCCCGATCCGCCCCGCGAGCTTGCGCCCCGAGCGAGCAAGCGACCTTGCTCCCTGCAGGCAGAGCATCGCGTCGGAGGGGTAGCGGACGTCGGCCTCCACCACGGTTGAGTCGATCCGCGCCGCGCGGGGCGCGAAGCGTCGCTCGCGAACCGCTTTGGCGATCACCTGCCTGCTCAGCTGCGCCACGATCTCTGCCCCAAGGCGCCGGGTCAGCTTCCTGACCGTGGACTCCTCGGGCACCCGATCGGTCAGCCCGATCAGGCAGAAGCGGCGCAGGTGAAGGGAGTCCGATACCTCCTTGACCAGGGTCTCGTAGCCCCAGCCGGTGCGCTGCTTGACCACCATCAAGCGCACGTAGGTGGCCATCGGGATCGTCGGGCGCCCGTGATGGCGAGAGGACTGACCGCGGTCGGTCGCCTCGGCCTGCCAGTGGGCCTCGATCGGCGCCAGCAGCGCCGGGTCCGCCAGGAGCTCGTCGAGACGAGCCAGGTCCTCGGGCAGTTGGCGAACCTCCTCGGGCAGCACCTGATCGAACAGGCACTGCGTCTGAACGCCTTCCAAGCGCAGCATCCGCACCCCTCTCATTCATTGCTTCATCCGTGATTTGCAGGGGAATTATCCTGCGCGGAGTGGACGGAACCGGGAGATTCAGGCCTGACTATTTCCGGGGGAAGTAGCTAGAGCCCGGTTCATTGTGGGATGGCCGCCGAAGCTTCGGCGCGGCCGGCGGTTTGGCGAGGCGGTTCGGGCTCGCATTCGAGACCAGATCCCCCAACGCTCGCCTGGCGCACTCCCGCCGGCGCCGGCGCAGTGCACAATGGCGCCGTGATGGCAGAGCCGGGCGCGATCGATTTCGAGGCCGAGGGCCTGCTCGACGGTCTCGAGGGCGTCGCGCGCCAGGCGCGCCGCGACCTGCTCGACGAGCTGGCGGCCGACGGGCGTCTCGCTGGCGGAGCTTCGTCGAGGCGGTCGCAGCGGGGCGGCTCACCCTGCTGCCGGTCGAGCGTGCGCTGGCCGGCGACGGCCCGCGCTACACGCCGCGCGAGATCGCCGAGATCTCCGGCGTCGAGCTGTCGCCTCTTGCAGCGTTCAACCGCGGCGCTTGGGGTTCCCTACCCCGACCCCGACGAGCGGGCGCTGACCGAGGCCGACCTCGATGCCGCGCGGCGGGTCAAGGCCTTTCGCGACGCCGGCCTGCCCGAGGAGGGGATGCTCCAGGTGGCGCGGACGATCGGGATGGGAACGGCGCGGATCGCCGAGGCAAATCGCGAGCTGATCGTGCGCACCCTGATGCAGCCCGGAGACACCGAGCGCGACCTCGCCCTGCGCTTCGGCGGCGGCCACCGAGCAGATGCTGCCGCTGATCGGGCCGACCCTGGTCTACGCGCTGCAGGTCCACCTGCTCGAGCAGGTCCGCCGCGACGTGATCGGCGCCGCCGACCTCGCCTCGGGGGAGATCGGCGGCACGGTCGAGGTCGCCGTCTGCTTCGCCGACCTGGTCGAGTTCACCAGGCTCGGCGAGGAGATCGCGGTCGAGGAGCTCGGCCTGGTCGCCGGGCGGCTGGAGGAGATGGCGACCGCGGTCGCCGAGCCGCCGGTGCGGCTGGTCAAGCTGATCGGCGATGCCGCGATGCTGGTCTCCGCCGATGCGCCGCGCCGATGCTGGGCGCGGCGCTGGCGCTGGTCGAGGCAGCCGAAGAGGAAGGGGACGAGTTCCCGCTCCTGCGGGCGGGCGTCGACCTACGGCTCGGCGCTGGCTGCAGTCGGGTGACTACTACGGGCGCCCGGTCAACCTGGCGAGCCGGATCACCGCGATCGCCAGACCTGGAAGCGTCCTGATCGACGCCGCGGCGAGGCGAGGCCGGCGGGCGAGGCATTTGCCTACTCCTTCGCCGGCGAGCGCCGCCTCAAGGGCTTCGACTCGCAGCTTCAAGCTCTACCGGGTTCGCGCTAGAGCGGTTGGCTTGCGGGCCGGAGACCAGCAGGTTGTAGAAGAGCTCGGCCGGAAGGCGGGGCTCGAGCAGGCGGGTGTCGACCTTCTGCAGGGCGATGTAGCTGCGGAAGGCAAAGCGGCGCCAGCCCAGGGAGACCGACTCGCGGCTCCGCGCGTTGACTCGACCGTGCGCAGGCCCCAGCCCCAGGCGTTGGCGAGCAGCTCCTCGCCGCCGACCCGGCGCTGCTCGAAGCCGGCACCCGCGAGCAGCGCGCCGCAGGTCGGCGCGGGGCGAAGGCGTGGACGTCGACCTCGCCCTCAAGGGCATGGCTGCTGGATTGCTCGGCTTCGGGCACGGCGCGGGCCGGGCGCCGCACGCAGCCGCGCCAGAGCGGCGCCAGCAGCAGCGCCGGCTCGCTTCGGCAGCGCGGCGAGGCGGTCGCCGTAGCGCGAGGGCTCGCCGGCGAAGGCGATCACGCCGCCGGGGCGCAGGACGCGATGAAATTCGGAAAAGGCGCGCCTCGAGGTCGGGGATGTGGTGCAGGACGGCGTGGCCGAAGACGAGGTCAAAGCTCTCGTCCTCAAAGGGCAGCGCCTCGGCCTCGGTGGCGACCGTCTTCACCTCAAGGCCCAGTCCCGCGGCGGTGCTCGCTAGGCGCGCCAGCATTCCCGCCGAGATGTCGGTGGCGGTAAGCCGCTCGATAACCCCGAGCTGGAGCAGGTTGAGCGAGAAGTAGCCGGTTCCCGAGCCGATCTCCAGACCATCGCCAAAGCGGCTGCCGTTCGAGTTCGCCGAGGGCCTTGGCAAGCTTCAGCCGCACCTGCTCCTGACCGGTCTCGCCGAAGTCGATGCCCCACTTGGCGTCGTAGTCCTCGGCGGCGGCGTCGTGGTAGCGGGTGTTGACGTCCTTGATGTGCTCGGGGGTCGCGGTGGGAGAGGCTGGCACGGGCGAGAACTCTACGCAGGTGGGCGTAACGCACGGAGCAAAGCCGCGTCAATACGGTCCCCGGCGTGGGCGAGGAATTCCGCCAGCTAAACCAACCCGCGGGCGTGCCGCCACTGGCGCTGACCGGAGAGCGGACGCTGCCCGATCTGCCCGAGGAGAACTACTGGTACCGGCGCCACCTCGTGGTCTATGAGTGGATCGCAGAGCGGGTCGGCGGCGCCAAGGTGATCGACATGGCCTGCGGGGAGGGCTACGGATCGAGCATTCTCGCCGCCAGCGCGGCGAGCGTCGTCGGCGTCGATGCCAACCCCGAGGCCCACGAGCACGCCCGGCTCCGCTACCTAGCACCCAACCTGCGCTTCGAGCGCGACCTGGTCGAGGCCTTCGCTGAGCCCTGTGAGGCGGTCGTCTTCTTGCAGACGATCGAGCACGTCCAGGACGCGGGGGCGATCCTCGAGCACTTCAAGTCGATGCTCAGCCCGGGCGGCATCGCCTACATCTCGACCCCCAACCTGCTCACCCTGGCACCGCCGGGGGCCGAGAAGTCCGATAACCCCTGGCACCTGCGCGAGTACCGAGCCGCCGAGTTTCGCCAGCTCTGTGAGGCGCACTTCGGCTCGGGTCCAGATGCTCGGTCTCTTCCACGCCCGCAAGCTGCGGGTCCACGAGCTGGCGATCAGGCTGGGCTGGGACACGCGTCCACCGCAGGCTGGGGCTGACGCAAGCGCTTCTACGGCTGGTTCACGCCCGCGATCTCTGCCTCTGATTTCGTCCTGCGGGCGGCCAATCTCGACGCAGCGCTGGACTTTCTCGCCGTCTGTCATGTCTGAGCCCGGCGCCGGCGATCTGGCGATCGTCCTGCACAGCCACATGCCCTACGTGGAGGGGTTCGGGACCTACCCGTTCGGGGAGGAGTGGCTCTTTGACGCGGTGATCCGCTCCTACCTTCCGGTCCTGGAGATAGCCGAGCGGCTGACGATGACCGTGACCCCGGTCCTAGCTGATCAGCTCGAGGATGCAGCGACGCTGGCGGCGTCTGCGCGAGTTCTTGATCCGCTGGCGGATCGGCGCGGCGCGCGCCGATCTGGACGAGGTGGGTCCGGAGTGTCGAGCCGCATGTGAGGCCGAGCTGAACCGCTACCGCCGGGCCCTGGAGCTCCTCGACGATGTCGGCGGCAGACCCATTGCAGAGCTTTCGCCAGGCCGCTGCCGAGGGGCGGATCGCGCTGGCCACCTCGGCGGCGACCCACGCCGTCTTGCCGCTGCTGGCGACGCGGGCAGGCCTGCGGCTGCAGATCGACACCGGGATCCGCTCTCACCGGCGCAGATTCGGCTGGAGCGGGGGCTTCTGGCTGCCTGAGTGCGCCTACGCGACCGGGGCTAGAGTGGCGACTGGCCGAGCACGGCGTCAGCTGGTTTTGCGTCGATCAGAGTGCCTACGGGACCCGGCGCCTGATCCGTTTTGTCCGATCGCCACCGAGGCGGGTCCGGTTGCGTTGCCGATCGATTGGGAGGCGGTCGGCTGGCTTTGGTCGCTGGATGGCTATCCCTCCGACCCCGCCCACGCCCAGTTTGCCGGGAAAGTCGCTGCGCGGGGTGCGGATCTGGCAGGTCGGGGGAGGGGCATATGACCCCCGCGCAGCCGCGCTCGCGGCCGCTTCACAGGCGGAGGAATTTTTCGCCGGCGATCGCGGCCCGCCTCCGCGATTACACCGCACGCTGCGGGCGCCGCGGCCTCGTCGTCTTTGCGATCGACACCGAGCTGATCGGACACTGGTGGTCGGAGGGGCCGGTTTGGCTGCGGGCGGTGCTCGGCGGCGCCGAGCGCGGCCGGGGTGCGGCTGCTCACCGCGCCACAGGCCCTCGCAGAGCACGAGCCGATCCACCGCCCGCTGGCCGCCTCGAGCTGGGGCGAGGGCAAGGACCTGAGCACCTGGGACTCACCGCCGGTTGCCGATCTCGCCTGGGGCGCGCGGCGGCTGGAGCTGCGTCTGTTGCGGGGCCTTGGCGCGGGGCTTGCGATCAAACCGCAGCCGCGCGTGGGGCTCGCGAGCTGCTCGCGACCCAGGCCAGCGACTGGGCGTTTCTCGACAAGCGCGGTGAGGCGGGCGATTACGCCTACCAGCGGGCGATCGCGCACGCCGAGGCGATGCTTGAGGCCATAGACTCCGACTCCTGCCACCGACCCGCGTATGCGTGCCCTCGCCCCGGACCTGAGCCTCTCCCCGCTGCCTGCAGCCGTGACCCGTGTCCTCATCCTCTCCTGGGAGTATCCGCCGCTGATCGAGGGCGGGCTCGCTCGCCACGTGCGAAAGCTCTCTGAGGCGTTGGTCGAGCTCGGGGTCGAGGTCCACGTCCTGACTCGCGGCGGCGAGGAGTCTCCTGCCGAGGAGCGCATCGGGCGGCGTGGCAATCCACCGCATCCGCGAGCCGAAGCGGCCAACCGACCTCGGCGAGTTCGTCGCCTGGGTGGAGCGGATGAACTCCGACATGCTGGCCGCCGGGGTCGAGCTCGGCGACCGCTATGAATTCGATCTCGTCCACGGCCACGACTGGCTCGTCGCCAACGCCTGCGATCACCTCGCCAAGCGCTTTGCGGCGCCGCTTTTGATGACGATCCACGCGACCGAGCACGGTCGCCACCAGGGCTGGGTCAAGGAGCACCCCCAGACCTATATCCACGGGGTCGAGCGCTGGATCACCAATCGCTCCGAGCGCGTGATCGCCTGCTCGCACTACATGCGCGAGCAGATCGCCGACATCTTCGGGGTCGAGGAGGAGCGGATCAGCGTGATCCCCAACGGGATCGATCCCGACGATCTGGCACCTCAGGACCCTGCCGAGCTGATCCGCCTGCGGGCCGAGTTCGCCGCCCCTGAGCAGAAGCTGGTCCTGCTGATCGGACGGCTGGTCTATGAGAAGGGTTTCCAACTGGCGCTGGAGGCGATGCCCGGAATGATCGAGGCGGTGCCGGGAACCCGCTTCTTGGTCGCCGGGTCAGGGACCCACGAGGCTGAGCTGCACCGCCAGGCCGCAGAGCTCGGGCTGATGGAGCACGGCACCTTCCTTGGCTGGATCGGCGATGACGTTTTGCACTCGCTTTATCGGATCGCCGATCTGACCGTGGTGCCATCGATCTATGAGCCCTTTGGTCTGGTCGCGCTGGAGGCGATGGCCTCCGGTTGTCCGTGCATCGTCGCCGACACCGGCGGCTTGCGCGAGGTGGTTCCCCACGAGGAGGCCGGTCTGCGCTTTCGCGCCCATGACCCCGACGCCTTGGCCGAGATGGCGATTCGCGTTCTCACCGATGATGCGCTCGGGCGCCGTCTTGTCGCCGAAGCCTACGAGCACGTCTTGCGCTTTGACTGGGGCGACGTCGCCGAGCAGACGGCCGCGGTGTACGCCGAGCTGGTCGGCGTCGACCTCGGCCGCGCCTGAGGGCCGCAGCGGCTGCGCCAGACCGAGGTGACACGAAGAGCCCGGACCCCAGAATGCGGGGCGCCGAAAGCGACCGCCCCTGAGCGCAGCGCGGCAAGCAGGAAGTGCCCTGGTGAGAGCCGGTCGCTGAAACCGGATTTAGCCACCGCAGCCAACGCGCGGTAACGAATTACTCGGCATCTAAAGGGGCCGCGCGAGGCGGGGACCCCCGTCTCACTTGCCGATGGCTCGCTGCGCCAGGAAGTCCGGCGCCAGGGTGCTCTCGGCGCTCGGGTCCGGTTCAACCGGATCGGCCCAGCGCAGCTCACGCGGGATCTCTCGCATCCGGATCACCCGCGCCGGCACCCCGACCACAACCGCGTTGGCCGGCACGTCCTTGGTCACCACGGCGCTGGTGCCGATGATCGAGTTATCGCCGACCCGCACGCCGCGCAGGATGCAGGCGCCATAGCCGATCCAGACGTTGGATCCGACCACGACGTCGCGCTTGTAGATGCCCTGCACTCGAATCGGGCGCTCGACCTCAACCACGCCGTGGTCGAAGTCGATGAACATCGCCCGGTCGGCGATCACGCACTGCTCACCGATCCGCACCCGCTGGTAGGCGGAGATCGTGCACTCCTGTCCCATCACCGTCTTCTCGCCGATCTCGACCACGCCCTCGTGACAGCGGATCTTGGAGCCGATCGCCGATCCAGACGAAGCGACCGAACCGGATCTGGCCGCCGCGCGCCGATCTGCAAGTTCGAGCCTGCGCCCGAGAAAGAGCATTCCGGCCGTCTTCCAGCGCCGGCCGGCCCTGGTCAGCAGTCGCCGCCACAGATAGCGCCAAAGCAGGCGTCCGTAGCGGCTGTTGAGCATTCCGTTGCGGCACAGAAGCGGAGCAGGCGCATGCGGCCGCCGGACTCTAGACTGAGCGCGCAATGCCCGACGCCGCCAAATCCGCCTCCCTGGCCGAGCGGCTCATCCGCCGGCGATAAGCGCGCATTGGCGCGGGCGATCACCCTGATCGAGTCCGATGACCCGGCCGGCTGGGATCTGATCCGCGAGGTCTACCCGCGCACCGGGAGGGCGCGGATCGTCGGCTTCACCGGCCCTCCGGGGGTCGGCAAGAGCACCCTGATCGGGGCGCTGACCGGCGAGCTGCGAAAGGCCGATCGCCAGGTCGCGGTGCTCTCGATCGATCCCTCCAGCCCCTTCACCCGCGGCGCCCTGCTTGGCGATCGAATCCGCCTCTCTGAGCACTTCCTCGATCCCGGCGTCTTCATCCGCTCGATGGCCTCGCGTGGCGCCCTCGGCGGCCTCTCTGAGGCGGCGCTGCAGGTGGCCCTGGCGATGGATGCGGCCGGTAAAGACGATGTCCTGATCGAGACGGTCGGCGTCGGTCAGGCCGAGATCGACATAGTTGACCACGCCGACACGATCGTGCTGGCGCTGATGCCTGGCTCGGGCGACTCGATCCAGGCGCTGAAGGCCGGGGTGATGGAGATCCCCGACATCATCGTCGTCAACAAGGCTGACCATCCGATGACCGAAACGATGGTGCGCGAGGTGCGGAGCGTCTTGGCGCTCTCGCACGGTCCCGACGGCTGGCGGGTGCCGATCCTCCGAACCGAGGCGAGCTCGCGGCGAGGGGGTGGGGGAGCTGGCCGTGCAGATCGACGCGCCATCGCGCCCACATCGAGGCCGAGGGCACGCTCGAGCGCCGCCGGGCCCGGAACCTGCGCAGCGAGGTGATGGGAATCGCCGCGGCCGCGGATGCGCCGTCGGCTCGAGGCAACGGCGGCCGCCGATCCCGACACAGCCCAGCTACTGGAGCGAGTCGTGCGCCGTGAGCTCGACCCCGCCAGCGCCGCCACCGTCCTGTTGGAGGCTCAGACCGATGGCTGAGGAGCCCACGGCTGCGCCGCCCTCTCAGATCGAGGCGCTTGCCTGGATCGGATTTGAATTACAGGAGATCGACGGCGCCTCGCTCGGGCAGGGTGGCAGGGTTTCTTCAGCGATGCCCAAAGCGGTGAGCCGACTTGGTTGGTTGCCAGGCTCGGTCGCCGGCGCTCGCGTTTGGTCGCGGTCCCGATCCGCGATTGTGCCGCTGCCGCTTCGCGGGTTTGGGTCGCCCATGGCGCCGTGGTGATCCGCAGCGCTCCCGTGGTCGAGCCGAGCCGCCCCCTGCTGCGCGAGCACGAGCTGGCGATCTGCGCCCACTTTGAAATCAGCGAGCGGGTCGGGCGCGCCGCCGAGGTGCTCGCTCGCCCGGAGGGCTCGGTTACCTCGCGCCCGATGCGCTGAGTTCCCCTGGCCCCCAGTTTCTTTGCGCGTCACATTTGCGCCCTAGCGTGGCTTTAACCGGTCCCCTAGCTTAGGAGTGAGCGATGTCCAAGCTTCGCGTTTTGACGGTTTCGCTGGTGGCGGTAGTGGTGGCTGCACTTGCATTTGGCGGCTGCGGAAGCAGCTCCAGCTCGACCGACGCAACGACCCAGGCTTCTAACGCCGCCGCGATGAAGCAGCACGAAGCGATGCAAAACGACGCCGCCAGCATGAAGAAGAACGAGAGCGCCGCCGCGATGAAGCAGCACGAAGCGATGCAAAACGACGCCGCCAGCATGAAGAAGAACGAGAGCGCCGCCGCGATGAAGCAGCACGAAGCGATGCGCCACGAAGCTTCCAACATGAAGAAGCAGGCCGAATCCTCGGCCAATCAGACTGGCGGCTGAGCCGCCGTCGTCATCTTCCCGTAATGCCTTCGTGGAAAGGTTGAGGCCATGGCATTACTGATGCTCTTCGGGTTCATTGCCGGCGCCGCAACCGCGCTCTCGCCCTGCGTGCTGCCGGTTTTGCCGATCGCCCTCTCTGCCGGTGCGACCGGCGGCCGCCGCCGCCCGCTCGGGATCGTCGCTCGGGCTGGCCGTCTCCTTCACCTTTGCGACCGTCGCGCTCGTCTACCTGATCTCGGCGCTCGGATCTGCCCGATGACCTCCTGCGCAAGCTGGCGATCGTGGTCCTGATCGCCTTTGGGGTGACGCTGATGATCCCGCCGCTCGCCGCCCGGCTTGAGGCCTGGCTGAGTCGGTTTGCGGGCCGCGCCGGCGTCGCCGGGGCGCGGCGGTGATGGCTTCTGGTCGGGGACCGCGGTCGGCGCCAGCCTCGGGCTGGTCTATGCACCCTGCGCCGGGCCGATTCTCGCCGGTGTGATCACCGTCTCGGCCTCGCAGTCGTTCACCGTGGGGCGCCTCGCCGTCGCCTTCAGCTATGGGATCGGCTCGGCCGTCGTCCTCTACTTCCTGATGCTCGGCGGGCGCCGCGTCGTCGCTCCACTGGCCCGGCGCGGCGCCGGCCTGCAGGTTGCGATGGGGGCGGTGATGGTCGTGGTCGCCCTGGCGATGCTCGGCAACTACGACATCCGCTTTCAGAACGCGATCGCCAGCGACCTGCCCTCCTTCCTGGTCGACCCGACCAGCGGTCTGGAGAACAGCGCCGCGGCGCGAAGCGCCCTGGTCGAAGTTCGCGGCGAAGCGGCCCATGGCGTCGGTGGGCGGGCGGCGAGCGCACCCGCAACCGGTGCCAGACGCAGCCGGGCACCTGCGCCTGCCGGTGCTCGGCAAGGCACCCGAATTCGTCGACACCCAGCAGTGGTTCAACACCCCCGGCGACCGCCCGCTCACCCTTCGCGGCCTGCGAGGGCGAGTCGTCCTGGTCGACTTCTGGACCTACAGCTGCATCAACTGCCTGCGCACGCTGCCCTACCTGAAGGCCTGGGACGCACGCTACCGCAAGGACGGTCTGACGATCGTCGGCGTCCACACGCCCGAGTTCCCCTTCGAGCACGATGCGAGCAACGTCGACGAAGCGATCGAGCGAAACGGCCTCCACTATCCGGTCGTCCAGGACAACGACCTACGGCACCTGGAACGCCTACGGCAACCAGTACTGGCCGGCCGAGTACTTCATCGACGCCAGCGGCAACGTGCGCTATCGTCGACTTCGGCGAGGGCACCTACGGCAAGAAAGAACAGGTGATCCGCGAGCTCCTGGCCGAAGCCGGCTACCGCGTCTCAGGCCGCGACGACCAAGGTCCACGCGGTCGCCCCCTCGCAGGGCGTGACGACGCCCGAGACCTACCTCGGCGCCGCCCGTGCCGAACGCTTCACCAACCCGATGCTCTCGCCTGGAGCTGCACGAATTCGGCACGCCGCCGCCTCCCGCCGCCAACGAATTCGCCTACCACGGGCGCTGGCGGATCGGCTCTGCATGTCGGCGACCGCCGAGGGCGGCTCGCTCGACCTGCAGCTTCGGCGCCCGCCGCGTCTACCTGGTGCTCGGATCGCCCGGGCAGCGCCGCAGCCGCATGCGGGTCCTGCTCGACGGCCGCCCGATCCCAGACCGGCTCGCCGGAGCCGACGTCCACAATGGCGTAGTCGTGATCTCCTCGCAGCGCCTCTACGAACTGGTCGACCTGCCCCGGGTCGGTCATCACTGCTCGACCCTGCTCCCCGAAACGGGGGTGATGGGATATGCCTTCACCTTCGGCTAGTCCGAGCCGCGACAATCGCTGCGATGACGGAGTCCAAGCAGGCCACCGTGCTGGTCGTCGACGATCAGCCGACGATCGTCGAGGTCGTCGGCCGCTACATGGCAGCGGGCCGGATACCTGAGCCCATCAGGCGGCCGACGGTCCGGAGGCGCTGCGCCTCGCCGAGCTGTATCGCCCCGACCTGGTCGTGCTCGATGTGATGCTGCCGGGGATCGATGGGATCGAGGTGATGCGTCGCCTGCGCGAGCGCCCCGGTGATCCGATCGCGGTGATCCTCCTCACCGCCCGCGGCGAGGAGTCAGATCGCCTCGTCGGGCTTCGCCACGGGGCAGATGACTATGTCGTCAAGCCGTTCTCGCCGGCCGAGCTGGTCGCCCGTGTTGACGCGGTCTTGCGCCGCCTCAGCCCACCGGCGGCCGAGCTCGATCCGGCTCCGATCGAGCATGGGGCGGTTGCGAATCGAGCCGGCCAACAGGCGCGCCTCGCTTGGGGGCGAAGAGCTCTCGCTGACCCAGCGCGAGTTCGATTTGCTCGCCTTTCTCGCCGCCCGCCCCGGCCGGGTCTTCTCCCGCGAAGAGCTGATGGAGGCGGTCTGGGACTGCCCCTATTTCTCCGACACCAGCACCGTCACCGTTCACGTGCGCCGGCTGCGCGGAAAGCTCGGCGATGATCCCTCTGGGCCGCGCTTTATCGAGACGGTTTGGGGTGTCGGCTACCGGTTGCGGCCTTGAGGCGCGCGATCGTCATTGCCCTCGCCGCCTTCCTCGCCGGCGCCGCCGCGGTCACCGTCCCCGAGCGGATGGGCGCCGCGCAGATCGGGCTTGTCATCCTCGCCGCCGCCGGCGCCGCGCTCGCCGCCGCGCTCGCGGCTCGGCTCGCGGTAGAGGAGCGCTCCCGGCGCCAGATCGAGGAGGCCCGCCGGGCGCTGATCGCCGCGGTCTCCCACGACCTGCGCACGCCACTGGCCTCGCTGCGGGTGCTGGTCGAGTCAATCGATGATGGGGTCGCCACCGGTGAGACGCGCGATCGCTACCTGCGCGAGACCCGCGTCCACGTCGAGGTGCTGACGACGCTTATCGATGACCTCTTCGAGCTCTCGCGGATCGAGGCCGGCGACATCTCATGGACGATGCGAGAGGTGGAGCTGGGCGAGTTGATCGGCGACACGGTCGCCGCGATGCGCACCCCGGCGGCGGCGGCCGGGGTGGCGATCAACGCCGAGCTGCCGGCGGGAGAGGTGCTGGCCCGGGCCAACGCGGAGAAGGTGCAGCGAGTCCTCTTCAACCTGATCCAAAACGCGATTCGCCACACTCCTCAGGACGGCAGCGTCACGGTGCGCACCCGGGCGCGCGGTGGCGCGGTCGAGGTCGAGGTCTCTGACGATGGCGAAGGGATTTCAGCCGCCGATGGCGAGCGAGTCTTCGAGGCCTTCTATCGCGGCGATCGGGCCCGCGGGGAGGATGGCGCCGGGCTCGGCCTGGCGATCTCACGGGCGATCGTCGAAGCCCACGGCGGGCGGATCTGGCTGGCCGGGGTGGGGGCTGGAACCAGCGTTCGCTTCACCCTGGAGTCCGGCTAGCAGCCGAGCTGTCGGGCGATCACCATCTGCTGGACCTCGTCGGTGCCCTCGC
This sequence comes from uncultured Solirubrobacterales bacterium, assembly GCA_963745305.1. Lineage (GTDB taxonomy): Bacteria > Actinomycetota > Thermoleophilia > Solirubrobacterales > 70-9 > CAVUWL01. The sequence goes on along the minus strand of CAVUWL010000016.1, from coordinate 406,476 downwards.
CGATCGTGAGGATCTTTGCGTCGCGGTAGAAGCGACAGACCGGGTACTCCTCGATGTAGCCGTAGCCGCCGTGGATCTGCACCGCCTCCTCGCTTGCCCTGACCGCGAGGCGGCCGGTGATCAGCTTGGCCTGGGCGGCCGTGAGCGTGAATGACTTGCCGGCGTCCTTCTCGGCGGCAGCGCGCCAGGTCAGCAGGCGGGCGGCCTCGATCTGGGCGGAGAGGTCGGCGATCTTTGCCTGGATCGTTTGGAATTTGGAGATCGGCTGGCCGAATGCACGGCGCTCCTTTGCGTAGGAGATTGCCTCATCGAGCGCACCCTGGGCAAGCCCGACGCCCATCGCCGCGACCCCGATTCGGCCTCCGTCGAGGATGTGCAGGAAGTTCTTGAAACCGTCGCCGCGGCGCCCCAGAAGGCTCGATTCCGAGACCCTGCACTCGCTGAAGCTGAGCGGGCGGGTGTCGGAGGCGTTCCAGCCCATCTTGCGATAAGGCTCACCGACCTCATAGCCCGGGGTTCCGTTGGCGATGATCAGGTTGGAGATCTCCTTGCCCTGGCCGCTCTCTCCGGTGACGGCCGTGATCGAGACGCAGCCCGAGATATCGGTACCCGAGTTGGTGATGAACTGCTTGGCCCCGTTGATCGTCCACTCGCCAGCGGCGAGCTTTGCCGTGGTCCTCACGTTGCCGGCGTCTGAGCCCGCCTCGGGCTCGGTCAGGCCGAAGGAGGCAAGCCGCCGACCGCTGCAAAGCTGCGGTAGCCATTCGAGCTTTTGCTCCGCACTGCCCCAGAGATGGATCGGCATCGTTCCCAGCGAGGTGTGGGCGGCCATCGTGATGCAGACCGAGGAATCCACCCGCGCTAGCTCTTCCACGGCGAGCACGTAGGCGAGCGTGTCCGCACCGCCCCCACCAAACTCCTGTGGGAACGGAATCCCCATCATTCCGAGCTCCCCCATCTGGGCGATGAGCGCGTAGGGGAAGGACTTGGTGCGGTCCAGCTCAGCCGCCACCGGCGCCACCTCCTGGCGAGCGAAATCGCGGACCGTGTCGCGCAGCAGGCGCTGCTCAGCTGAGAGCTCGAGATCGATCCGCCGACCCTACAGTCGAGGCTCGGCTGGAGGCGGCGGACCCAACCCGGTTGCGAGTCTGGCTCGCCGCGGCGCTGCCTTGCTACTGAGTGGGGACCAGGGTCTGGGCCGGATCGACCGGCGCGCTCTCTTCGCTCAGTTCCTCCGCGAGGGCCTCGACGACGCGGGGATCGAACTGCGTTGCCGCGCAACGCCGAAGCTCGGCAAGCGCCTCCTCGGTGCTCACCGCCGGGCTGTAGGGCCGAGCCGAGGTCATCGCGGTGTAGGCGGCAGCAACCGCGATGATGCGCGCGCCGATTGGAATCTGATCCGCGGCGAGGCCACGGATGCCGGATCCGTCATAGCGCTCTGAGGCGGCGCCGACGATGCTCGCAACCTTGGCGAGTTCGGGGGCGGCGGCGATGATTCTCTCCCCCGCAGCCGGATGGCAGCGCAGGACGGCAACCTCCGCCTCCTCCAACGGCGTCGACTTGTCAAGGATGGCTTCGGGGACCGCCAGCAGGCCGATGTCTTGCAGGCCGGCCGCCAGTGAGATGTCGTCAATCTCATCTCGCTCCATGCCGAGGCGCCGCCCCAGCGCGATCGCGCGATAGGCAACCGCGTGCATGTTGTCGCGACGCTTGGGGTGGCGAGCGCCGAGCGCCTCCATCAGCACCGCGTAGGCCTGGCGTCGGGCTGAGCCCCGTTGGCGCTGCTTGCGAGCCGCGAGCCGTTGCCCCGCCACCTGCAGGACCCCTTCGGGGCTATCGGCGTCGTCGGCGAGCATCGCCTCACCGTAGGAGCCGCCGACCGAGAATTCCTCCGCCACTTCCTGCAGCAGCCCGGTCGCGACGAGCACCGCCTCGCCCTGCTGTGAGAGCTCCGCGGGGATCAGGGTGGCGAAGCGGTTGGCCTCGATTCTGTAGGCGACCCCTTGAAGCGGAGCGACGTTCTCAGACAGGCGTTTGGCGAAGTTCCTGATCAGCAGATCGCCGGGGCCGTAGCCAAAGCTGTCGTAATAGGCCTGCACGCCGTCAAGCTCCACCAAGACGAGGGCGCGGCGCTGATTTGCCGCCAGGGCCGTTGCGATATCGACCTTCAGCTTGGCTGCGTTGCCGAGCCGCGTGGTTTCGTCGTTCATCGCCCTCTGGTGTTCGCGCTGCAGCGCCCCCGACTGTTTGCGAGCGGTCTCCACCAGCCATGAGAAAACGCAGGCGATCAGCCCCACGGTCAGCCAGAAGGCGGCTCCGCTGACCCGTTCCTGAAAGTGGTCGAAGATCAGCAGCAGCAGCGCGACCAATGCGAAGGCGGCCGGTCCAGCAACCGATCGCCAGCCACGGGGGCCGATTAAGGCGCTCAGGGAACCGCTTACGGATCGCTGCATGTTTGAGTCATCGGCGCCAGCGCCAGATTTCTGCAGCCCTGCAAACGATTGATCTAAATAATTGTCTTTTTTCTGCGCCGCGGCCGAGATTTCTGAGTATGCGCGGCCGCTGGGTCAGAGCTGCAGGCTCTTGACCTGAAGCAGCTCCTCAATCGCATAGCGGCCGTTCTCGCGGCCGTGGCCTGACTGCTTGTAACCGCCGAAGGGCGCCAGCGGGTTGTAGGCACCGCCGTTGATCTCGATCTGCCCGGTCCTGACCCGCTTTGCGACCGCGATCGCGCGCTCCTGATCGCCTGACCAGACTCCCCCCGCCAGGCCGTAGACGGTGTCGTTGGCGATCCGCACGGCGTCATCCTCATCCTCATAGGGCTGGATCACCAAGACCGGGCCGAAGATCTCCTCCTGGGCGATCGTCATCTGCGGAGTCACATCGGAGAAGACCGTGGGTCGCACGAAGTAGCCGCGGTCGAGGCCTTCCGGCGCCTTGGCTCCCCCCGTGAGCAGCTCGAGCCCCCTCCGCCTCGCCCTTTTCGATGTAACCGCGCACCCGCTCGCGCTGGTGCTCAGAGACCAGCGGGCCGAGCCGAGTTGACTCCGCGAAGGGGTCACCGGGAGTAAACGCCTCAGCCGCTGCGACCGCGAGCTGCTCGGCCTCGGCCAGCCGCCCTCGCGGCACCAGCATTCGGGTAAGCGCGCTGCAGGTCTGCCCCGAGTTGAGGAAGCATTTGGCGACTCCGTCGGCAACCGCCGCCTCAAAGTCGGCGTCCTCGAGGAGCAGGTTCGGCGACTTGCCACCCAGCTCCATCGCAACCGGCTTGACCGTCGCCGAGGCAAGCTCGCTGACCCGCCGTCCGGCGCGGGTGGAGCCGGTGAAGGAGACCATGTCGATGCCGGGATGGGCTGGCGATCGCCTCACCGACGACTGGGCCGGTGCCCGTGACCAGGTTGAAGACCCCCGCGGGCAGGCCGGCGGCCTCGATCACCTCGGCGAGGATGAAGGCGTTCAGCGGCACCACCTCGCTTGGCTTCAGCACCACCGTGCAGCCGGCGGCGAGCGCTGGCGCCACCTTGGCGGCGATCTGGTTGAGGGGGTAGTTCCAGGGGGTGATCGCGCCGAGCACGCCGACCGGCTCGCGCAGCACCCGCGAGTTTCCGATCTCCTCCTCCCAGGCGACCTCCTCGATCAGGTTCGCCATCGCCGCAAACTGGGCGGTCGGCAGACCGGCCTGGATCATCTCGCTGAGCTTCATCGGCATCCCCAGCTCGGTGGCGATCGTCGCCGCGATCTCCTCGCTGCGCTCGCCAAGCCCGGCGGCGATCGCGTTGAGGAAGCCGGCGCGCTCCTGGCGCGAGGTCTGTGACCAGTGCTCGAAGGCCTCGCGGGCGGCGCCCACGGCGCGATCGGCGTCGGCGGTGGTCCCGGCCGGAATCGTGCCGATCACCTCCTCGGTGGTCGAGTTGATCACCTCGATCGTCTCGGTGGCCGCTCGATTGCACCCACTCGCCCCCGACGAAGATCTTGTCGCGGACCTGAAGCTCTGCGGTAGTCGCCATCTGTTTGTCCTCCTGGGCTGGGTTATCGCCGACGCCGGTGCGGTGCCAACGCTAGCGCTCAGGCGGCCTCGGCGTGGGGAACCGGGGCATCCACGCCGGGGCCCGGTAGCGCCCTTGCGTCGCGCGCCTCAAGCTCCTTGGCGCAGCGCTCACAGATACCACGGTCGCTGACTCGCCCGCCGCACTCCTTGTGGACGATCAGCATCGGTGGTCCCTGGGGTCCGATCGAGTGTCGATCGCCCCAGCCGATCAGAGCGATCAGCGCGGGCCAAAGGTCAAGGCCCTTCTCGGTCAGGAAGTACTCAAAGCGCTGCGGGGCGCTCTGGTAGGGCCGCCGTTCGAGGATGTCCTCTTGCGACTAGCCGCGCCAAGCGAGCCGAGAGCACGTTGCGGGCGACCCCCAGTGAGCCCTGCAACTGATCGAAGCGGCGCTGGCCGTTCATCACGTCGCGCACGATCAGCAGCGACCAGCGCTCCCCGATCACCTCAAGTGACTTGGCGATCGAGCAGACCTGACCTGGGTAGTCGTGGCGCAGCACTCTGTGATCTTCGCACATCAAGTTGCATCAAGCAACTCACTGCGATACCGTCCAGGTTGTTCTGAGTTGCTTGACGAAACCCTGGCCGAAGAGCCGAATGGAGGCACAGCAATGAGGCTGATTCCGACCCGCAGGCATCACCGAGCGCAGCCGGCCCCGATCTCGATCAGCCAGGCTGAGATCACCGCCGATCTGCGCTACCCGGCTCCGCCGCGCCCCGCCCCGTGCGAACGGCGCGCGGAGCTCCCGTCTGGTCGCCGACGATGAGCGCTGCCGGCGCGCCGCCGAAGTCCGAGCCTTCGCCGCGCCGCCGTCCGGAGGCACCCGCAGCCGCACCCTGGCTGGCAGGATCCCAGCGAGACGGCGGCGATCGGGGCCACGATGACCGGGATCGAGTACATGCAGGCGCTCGGCGGCGGGCGAGCTGCCGCCACCGCCGATCGCGGTCCTGATGAGCATGGCGCCGATCGAACTGGAGCCGAGGGCCGGGTCGCTCTTCGCGGGCGAGCCCGGCGAGGAGCACTACAACCCGATCGGCGTCGTTCACGGCGGCTACGCGGCGACCCTGCTGGACTCCGCACTGGGCTGCGCCGTGCACACCACGCTGCCCGCCGGCGTCGGCTACACCTCGCTCGGCCTCGAGGCCAAGTTCGTGCGCCCGATCAGCCGCGACACCGGCCAGGTGCTCTGCCGCGCCGAGGTTCTTCACCGCGGCCGGCGCCAGGCCACCGCGGAGGCGAGCCTGAGGCGGCGCAGAGCGGCAAGCTGCTCGCCCACGGCACCTCCACCTGCATGATCCTCGGCGGCTGAGCCGTTGCTAGGCGGCGAGTCGGCGGGCGAGCTCGACCAGGAGCCGGACGCCGAAGCCGCTGGCGTCGGAGCCGGTGTACTCGCGGCCGACGTCCCAGGCGGTGCCGGCGATGTCGATGTGGGCCCAGGGACGTCTCGCCGACGAACTCCTCGAGGAAGGAGCCGGCGTAGATCGTCCCCGCCTTGCGCTTGGCCGAGACGTTGGTGAGGTCGGCGACCGTGCCCTTGATCATCTCCTTGTACTCGGGGTGAAGGGGCAGGCGCCAGATCAGCTCGCCGGTGCTCTCGACCGGCCGCGCGAAGATGGCCTCGGCGAGGTCGTCGTCGTTGGAGATCACCGCCGCGTAGGTGGAGCCGAGCGCGACCAAGACGGCGCCGGTCAGGGTGGCGAGGTCGACGACCCGCTCGGCGCCGAGCTCGACCGCGTAGGCGAGCGCGTCGGCGAGGATCAGCCGGCCCTCGGCGTCGGTGTTGTTGACCTCGACCGTCTTGCCGTTGTACTGGGTGATCACGTCGCCGGGCTTGATCGCGGTGCCCGAGGGCATGTTCTCGGTCGAGGGCATGACGGCGATCAGCTCGATCGCGAGCCCCAGCTCGGCGATCGCCGCCACCGCCTCGATCACGGCGGCGGCGCCCGACATGTCCATCTTCATCTCGTGCATGCCGGCGGAGGGCTTGATCGAGATGCCGCCGGTGTCGAAGGTGACCCCCTTGCCGATCAGAGCCGAGGGTCGGGCCGGAGCCACCGCCGGCGTAGCGCAGCACGATCAGGCGTCGGCTCCTCCGGACCGCCCTGGCTGACCGCGCCAGGCCGCCCATCCCCTTGGCGGCGATCTCGTCGCGGCCCAAGACCTCGACGCTGAGCGCCGCGTGGCGCGGCGGCGATCTCGCTCGGCGCGCTCGGCGAGGTAGCTAGGCGTGGCGACGTTGGCGGGCAGGCTCTGCAGGTCGCGGGCGCGGTTCTGCGCCTCGGCGCAGACCCGGGCCGCCTCGGCGCCGGCGGCGAGCGTCCTCGGCGGCCAGCAGCGTCAGCGACTCGAGACCGCGGCGCCGCGGGTCGCTCGGGATCGCTCGCTGAGGAAGCGCTCGAAGCGGTAGGCGCCGAGGATCGTGCCGGTGACCAGGCCATCGGCGATCGCCTCCGGCTCATCGCCGGCTCGGGCAGCACCCAGGCGAGCGAGCTCGCCTCGAGCCTCCTCGCCTCGCGGGCGCCAGCGCCGCGGCGACCCGGGCCCGCTCGGCGTCGAACTCTGCGCGCTTGCCGAGTCCGACCACCAGCACCCGTGCTGGCGCTCGGGCGGATGCAGGATGGTCAAGCTTCTTGAAGCGTACCCTTGGCGTCGCCGCGCGCCGGGCGCGGCGGCGATCGCCGCCGGCAGCTCCTCACCCTCGTACAGCCCGACGACAACCAGATCGCGCTCGGGCCTCGAGCTAGCTCGGTCTGGCTGAACCTCGACCTCGCATCGCGGCGCGAGTCTATGCGCTGCTCGCGCGGCTGGCCCGACTGCCTGGCGCTATCGTCTCGATCCGGGGCCCGGCGCCCCACGATCGAAGCTGATGACCCCGAAGAAGAAAGGCAGTAGATGCCCAGCACAGTGATCCTCGGAACCGCTCGCACCCCCTTCGGGAAGATGGGCGGCAGCCTCGTCCTCGCTTGACGCCACCGACCTCGGCGGCCACGTGATCGAGGCGGCGCTGGAGCGCTCCGGCGTCGATCCCGAGCAGGTCCAGCAGGTCGTCTTCGGTCAGGTCCTGCAGGCCGGCCAGGGCCAGATCCCCTCGCGCCAGGCCCAGATCAAGGGCGGCATCCCCAAGGAGGTTCCCTCGGAGACGGTCAACAAGGTCTGCGCCTCGGGGATGCGCACGATCGGAATCGCCGATCATGGCGATCCGCGCCGGCGACACCGAGGTCGCGGTCACCGGCGGCATGGAGTCGATGAGCCAGGCTCCCTACCTGCTTCCCGGCGCCCGCTTTGGCTTTCGGATGGGCGACGTCAGCGCGATCGATGCGATGACCCACGACGGGCTCACCAACCCCTTCACCGAAAAGCAGATGATCAATGAGGCCAGCGAGGTCTCCAACGAGCTGGAGATCACCCGCGTCGACATGGACCGCTTCGCCGAGCGCTCCCACCGGCTCGCCGCCGAGGCCACCGACGCCGGCCGCCTCGCCGAGGAGATCGTCGGCGTCACGGTCAAGTCGCGCAAGGGCGAGAGCACGGTCGAGGCCGACGAGGCGATCCGCCCCGATACCGACCTGGAGACGCTCGCCAAGCTGAGGGCGGTCGGCGGCGACGACGCGACCCACACCGCCGGCAACGCCCCCGGCGTCAACGATGGCGCCGGCGCGATCGATCGTCGCCTCCGAGGAGTGGGCCGAGCGCGAAGGGCGCACGCCGCTGGCCCGCGTCCTCTCCTACGGCACGGTCGCCGATGACTTCGCCTACCTGGCGAGGACCCCGGCAAACGCCGCCAGAGCAGGCGCTGGAGAAGATCGGCAAGAGCCCCGAGGAGGTCGACCTCTGGGAGATCAACGAGGCCTTTGCCTCGGTCGCGATCAACTCGGTGCGGATGCTCGGCATCGATGAGGAGAAGGTCAACGTCAACGGCGGCGCGATCGCCCTCGGCCACCCGATCGGCGCCTCCGGGCGCGCGCATCGTCGGCGCCCTGGTCCATGAGCTCGGTCGCCGTGGCGGTGGCCTCGGCGTCGCCGCGATCTGCTCTGGCGGCGGGCAGGGCGATGCGATCGTGATCGAGGTCAACGGCTCCGAGTTTGAGCCGCGCCGCGGCCTTTTTTGATCTCGACAAGACCCTGATGGCGGGGTCGTGCGGGATGCAGTTCGCCCGGGTCGCGACGCGGCAGGGGATCGTCAGCCGCCGCCAGCTCGTGCGGCTGGGGCCTTGAGCACCTGCGCTACCGCCTGCGCGGCACCACCGACGAGCGCACCGCCGAGGTGCTGCGAGCCGCCCGCGAGCTGATCACGCGGGGTGCCCGCGAAGACGATCGAGCGGATGGGCCCGGAGGTGATGGCGGCGATCCTGCCGCGCATCTACCCGCAGATGCTCGAGCGAGGTCCACGCCCACCAGGACGCCGGCCGCGCCACCTTCATCGTCAGCGCCGCCGGCAACGGCGTGGTCGAGCCGCTGGCCGAGGTGCTGGGGATGGAGGGTGGGATCGGCACCCGCTATGAGGTCGATGCCGAGGGCAACTTCACCGGCCGCTTCGAGGGGCCCTTCGTCTACGGTCCGGGCAAGGTCGAGGCGATGCGGGCCTTCGCCGCCGAGCACCGAGATCGACCTCGCCGCCTCCTACGCCTACTCGGATTCGCTCTCAGACCTGCCGATGCTGCGCGCGGTCGGCAACCCGGTCGCCGTCAACCCCGATCCCGCCGCTGGCCGAGATCGCCAAGCCGGAGGGCTGGCAGACGATGCGCTTTGAGCGCCTCGGCCGCCGCCTGGTCGCCCTCGCCCTCACCCTGGCGGCGACCCTCGCCGGGTTCGGCGGCTCGCGCTTCGCCGCCCGGCGCAAGTCGCCGCCTCGCCGCCTCGCCGGGTGGCGGCAGGCGCCGCGCATCTAGACTTCTGCAATGGCGGTCGAACCGGGAGCCAAGCGCCGCGCCGCGAGCTCCCCGATGAGCGGGGTCGAATCGAGCCCCATCGCGAGGCCGAGTTCTCGACGATCTCGGGGCACCCGATCGAGCCGCTCTACTCGGCCGCCGAGGACGGCGACCCGTGACGAGGAGCGGATCGGCCGCCCCGGCGAGTACCCGTTCACCCGCGGCCCCTATCCGTCGATGTATCGGGGCCGGCTTTGGACGATGCGCCAGTTCGCCGGCTTCGGCACCGTCGAGGAGACCAACGAGCGCTTCCACTACCTGCTCGATCACGGCCAGACCGGGCTCTCGACCGCCTTCGACATGCCGACCCTGATGGGCTATGACTCCGATCACCCGCGCAGCCTCGGCGAGGTCGGACGCGAGGGCGTCGCCGTCGACAGCCTCGACGACATGGAGCAGCTCTTCGCCGGCATCCCGCTGGGCGGGGTCACGCACCTCGATGACGATCAACGCCCCGGCGGCGATTCTGCTCGCCTTCTACGTCCTCGTCGGCGAGGAGCAGGGGGTCGCCGCCGAGAAGCTGGCGGGGACGATCCAGACCGACATCCTCAAGGAGTACATCGCCCAGAAGGAGTGGTGCTTTCCGATCGAGCCGGCGATGCGGCTGGTCACCGACATGATCGAGTGGTGCTCGCAGAAGATGCCGCGCTGGCACCCGGTCTCGATCTCCGGCTACCACATCCGCGAGGCCGGATCGACCGCCCAGCAGGAGCTCGCCTTCACGCTCAAGGACGGCTTCACCTACGTCGAGCGGGCCCTCGAGCGGGGCCTCGATATCGACGATTTCGCCCCCCGGCTCTCATTCTTCTTCAACGCCCACATCGACTTCTTCGAGGAGATTGCCAAGTACCGGGCGGCGCGTCGGATCTGGGCGCGCGAGATGCGCGAGACCTATGGCGCCAAGCGCGAGGAGTCGATGCGGCTGCGCTTTCACGCCCAGACCGCGGGCGTCTCGCTGACCGCGCAGCAGCCCCTCAACAACGTCGTGCGCACCTCGATTGAGGCGCTTGCGGCGGTCCTCGGCGGGACCCAGTCGCTGCACACGAACTCCTACGATGAGGCGCTTGCGCTGCCCACCGAGGAGGCGGTGCGGGTTGCCCTGCGCACCCAGCAGATCATCGCCATGGAGTCCGGCGTCGCCCAACACCGCCGACCCGCTCGGCGGCTCCTGGTTCGTCGAGAAGCTGACCGATCGAGATGGAGAGCGCGGCGTATGAGTACTTCGCCCGCATCGATGAGCTCGGCGGGATGGTCGAGGCGATCCGCCGAACTTCCCACAGCGCGAGATCGCCGACGCCTCCTTCAACTACCAGCGCGGAGCTGAACGAGCGCCGGCGGATCGTCGTCGGGGTCAACGACTTCACCCAGGAGGACGAAGAGCAGACGCCGATCCTGCGGATCGACCCGGCGCTTGAACGGCAAGCAGGTCGAGCGCCTCAGCGCCACCCGTGCCGACCGTGACGGCGCCGCGGTCGAGCGCGGCGCTCGCCGAGCTAAAGCGAGTGGCGGCCGGCGACGCAGAACCTGATGCCGCCGATCATCGCCGCGGCCCGCGCCCGGGCCACCGAGGGCGAGATGATCGCGGCGCTGCAGGAGGTGTTCGGAACCTACACCGAGTCGCCGGTCTTCTAGGGTTCCCGCGCCGATGGAGGCCGCCACCGCCCGCAAGATCCGCGTCGTCGTCGCCAAGCCCGGCCTGGACGGCCACGATCGCGGCGCCAAGATCATCGCCCGGGCCCTGCGCGACGCCGGCATGGAGGTGATCTACACCGGCCTGCACCAGACGCCCGAGCAGATCGCCGAGACGGTGATCCAGGAGGACGCCGACGCGGTCGGTCTCTCGATCCTCTCCGGCGCCCACATGACGCTGGTGCCGCGAGTGGTCGAGCTGCTCGCCGAGCAGGGCGTCGACGACGTCTTGGTCACGGTCGGGGGAACGATTCCTGCCGAAGACATCCCGGAGCTGAAGCGGCTCGGGGTCGCCGAGGTCTTCACCCCCGGCGCGGGAACCGATGAGATCGTCGAGTTCATCCGCGAGCGCGCCACCGAGCGCCAGTGCGGTGGCGAGCGCACACTGAGTGACTCTCGACCGCGTGAATAGATAAACTGACTGACTGGTCAGTCAACCGCGAAACCAGCCCAAGGAGGCTCGAACTTGAAGATCTGCGTCCTGGTCAAGGAGGTTCCGGACGCCGCCGTCCAAAAGCGCATCGACCCCAACACGATGCGCCTGGACCGCAGCGGTGAGAAGAACCTCAACCCCTTCGACACCCACGCCATCGAGGCCGCCATGCAGATCAAGGAGGGCGGCGCGATCCCGGTCGAGGAGGTCGTCGCGGTGACGATGGGCCCCGGTTCCGCCGTCCGCGCCCTGCACAAGGCGGTCGCGCTCGGCGCCGACCGCTCGGTGCATCTCTCCGATGATGCCCTGGCCGGCTCTGATGTCTGCGCCACCGGCTACTCGCTGGCCAAGGTGCTTGAGTCCGAGAGCCCCGACCTGGTGCTGCTCGGCCAGCAGTCCGATGACGGCGAGTGCTACACGATCGGCGCCGTCGTCGCCGATCACCTGCAAGATGCCCTCGCTGACCCAGGTGATCAAGATCGACGTCAGCGACGGCAAGCTGCGCTGCGAGCGCCAGGCCGAGTACGGCTATGACACGGTCGAGGTCGAGCTGCCGGCGGTGATCAGCGTCGGCGACGCGATCAACGAGCCGCGCTACCCGAGCCTCAAGGCGATCATGGGGGCGAAGAAAAAACCGCTGGACGCCAAGGCCACCGCCGACGTCGGCATCGACGCCGGCGATGGTCGGCGAGGCCGGCTCAAAGACGGCGGTCCTCGCGCTCAACCCGCCGCCCGCCAAGCAGGCCGGGGAGATCATCGAGGACGAGGACACCAACGAGACGGTCGAAAAGATCGTCGCCTGGCTCGACGAGAGGAAGCTGATCTAGATGGCAGGCATCCTGGTTTACGCCCTCCACGACGACGAGGGCAACTTCAACAAAAACTCGCTCGGGGCGATCTCCGAGGCGGCCAAGCTGGCCGCCGAGATCGGCGGCGAGGCCGCCGCGGTGGTCGTCGGCGAGGCATCGCCGACGACGCCTGCGCGGCGCTCGGCAACTACGGCGCGGCCAAGGTCTACCGGCCCAAGCGCGTCCCCGAGGGCCTCGCCCAGCCGATCGTCGACGTGATGGCCAAGGTGATCTCCGAGAACGACTTCAGCTACGCGCTGTTCGGCGGCGGCCTGCTCGGCTTCGAGATCGGCGCCGGGCTGACCGCGCGGCTCAACGCCGGGGTGACGATGGAGGTGACCGAGGTCAAGGTCGCAGACGGCAAGTTGGTCGCCGAGCGCCCGATCCTGCAGGACTCCCAGATCGCCGACGTCGGCTACGTCGGCGAGCCGGGGATCATCATCGGCCGCCTCAACGCCTTTGACGTCAAGGAGAGCGGCGGCAGCGCCGAGGTGATCGACGTTGAGGTCGAGCTCTCGCCCTGGTCGACGAAGGCGAGGATGGTGCAGCGCGGCGAGCAGCGCGGCGCCGACGTCAACATCGAGGACGCCGACATCCTGGTCGGCGGCGGCCGCGGCCTCGGCGCCGCCGAGGGCTTCAAGCTCTGCGAGGAACTGGCCGAGTCGATGGGCGGTGCGGTCGCCGCGACCCGCGCGGTGGTCGACGCCGGTTGGTACCCCTACGCGGCCCAGATCGGTCAGACCGGCAAGACGGTCGCCCCGAAGCTCTACCTGGCCGCCGGCATCTCCGGAGCGATCCAGCACAAGGTCGGGATGCAGAGCTCGGAGAACATCCTGGCGATCAACAAGGACCAAAACGCGCCGATCTTCGAGTTCTCCGACCTCGGCGTGGTCGGCGACCTGCACAAGATCCTGCCCAAGCTGACCGAGGCGATCAAGGCGAAGAAGGGGCGGCTGAGCTCGAGTCCAGCCGCTGCAAAGGAGTCCAGATGCCGATTGCACCGAGCGAGTTCCCGCCGCCGTTCGACCCGGCCGAAGTGATCGGTCCGCCGACCGATCCCGAGGACGAGCGGATCGAGGTCGGCGATCGCGATCGTCGGCGGCGGGCCCGCCGGGCTCGCCTGCGCCAACAAATTGATGCAGCTGCTCGAGAACGAGCCGGAGCTGACCGAGAAGCTCGGCGAAGTCCCGGTCGCGGTGATCGAGAAGGGCAAAGTCGCCGGGGCCCACCTGCTCTCCGGCGCCAACATGCGAGCCCTCGGCGATGGAAGAGCTGTTCCCCGACCTCGACAAGGCCGATTGGCCGGTCTACGAGGAGGTGACGAAGGACGCGGTCTACCTCCTCACCTCGAAGAAAGCGATCCCGCTCAAGCCGCCGCCGCCGGACTTCCGCAACCACGGCAACTACGTCACCTCGGTCTCGAAACTGGGCCGCTTCCTCTCCGAGAAAGCCGAGGAGGCGGGTGTCTACATCCTCTCCGAGACCGCCGCGACCAAGCTCCTGGTCGAGGACCGGGTCGTCAAGGGGGTGCGCTCCGGCGATCGCGGCCGCGGCAAAGACGGCGAGGAGCTGGGCAACTTCGAGCCCGGCTCCGACGTCCTCGCCAAGGCGACGGTCCTCGCCGAGGGCACGGTCGGCCACCTCACCTACGCCGCCTATGACTACTTCGACCTGCACGGGGCCGACCCGATGCGCTGGGAGCTCGGGGTCAAAGAGATCTGGGAGGTGCCGAAGCCGCTCGACCGGGTGATCCACACGATGGGCTGGCCGCTGCGCAAGTCGCCCAAATACAACGAGTTCGGCGGCAGCTTCATCTACCCGATGGGCGAGGACAAGATCTGCATCGGCCTCGTCGTCGGCCTCGACTACACCGACGCCACCTTCAGCGCCCACGACGCGCTGCAGCTGATGAAGACCCACCCCTTCATCAAGAAGATCCTGCGAGGGCGGCAAGCGGGTCGCCTGGGGCGCGAAGACGATTCCCTCCGGCGGCTATTTCGCGATGCCAAAGCGCCTCGCGGTGCCGGGCATGCTGATCGCTGGCGACGCGGCCAGCATGGTCAACGTCCCGACCCTGAAGGGCATCCACTACGCGATGCACGCCGGGATCTACGCGGCGGAGACGATCGTCGAGTGCGCTCAAGCAGGACTCGGTCAACTTCGAGGCCTACGACGAGAAGGTCCACAACTCGCTGATCGAGAAGGACCTCTACGAATCGCGCAACATGCGCCAGCCCTTCTCCAAGGGCTTCTTCATCGGCGGCGCGATCGCCTCGGCGATGACCGTCACCAAAGGCAACTTCCCCGGCGGCCACTGGAAGCAGGAGGACGACGCCGAGAACGAGATGGAGATCGGCAGGGCGGCAGAGATGTACGTCAAGCCCGACAACGAGCTCACCTTCAACAAGCTCGATTCGGTCTTCCTCTCCGGCAACGCGACCCGCGACGACGCCCCCAACCACGTCCGGATCCAGACCCGGGTGCCGCGCGAGATCGCCCAGACCTGGGTCTCGATGTGCCCGGCGCAGGTCTATGAGATTCCCGAGGAGCAGCTCGAGGAGGGGGGCGCGAGCGAGGTCGACGTCCACGTCACGGCCTCCAACTGCGTCCAGTGCGGCGCGATCACCGCCAAGGGCGGGCGCCTGACCCTGCCCGAGGGCGGCGACGGACCGCTCTACCAAGAGACCTGAGGCCGGCGAGATCGCCCGCCTCGACCGCGCCGCGGCCAAATTGAGACATTCACCATCGAGTCCGTATCCACTGCTAGCCTTGGCGCACCTTCTGCACGCACCGTGTGAATCGTCCCCGCGAAGGCAATTCTCCCAGCCACATCCACGAAGGAGCCACCCGTAGGGCCCCAGAGACAACTCGTCCTGACGCGACAAGTTCGCGATCGGGTTTGACCATCGAGACCGTGCCCGCCTCTTTGAGCTCTGGGAGGAAGTGCTCGATTCCGAGCAGTGGTCAGAGGGCGCGATGCTGGCCGCCTTCGAGCAGCGCTGGACGGAGTAGAACGGGCTCGCCGCAGCCTCGGGCTCTCGAGCTGGGCAGGCGGAGCGCTCGCCGCCCTCGAGTTCGCCGGGGTGCGCGGCGAGACCGTCCTTTGCCCCTCCAACACCTTCATGGCGACCCCGCTCGCCGCGCTCGACGCCGGCGCCGAGGTCGAGTTCGTCGACTGCAACCGGGCCGACCTCTGCATGTCCTTTGAGGACTTCGAGGCAAAGGCCGAGCGCCTCAAGCCCAAGGCGGCGATCCTCGTCCACATCGGCGGCCACCTCGCCTTTGACTCCGAGCGGATCGCCGCCTACTGCCGCGAGAACGGGATCTTCCTGCTCGAGGACTGCGCCCACGCTCACGGCGCCGAGTGGGATGCTCGACAAGCCGGGCGGCTTTGGCGATGCCGGCGTCTACTCGCTCTACGCGACGAAGACGATCTCCACCGGCGAGGGCGGCGTCCTCGTCTCCGGCGATCCCGAGCTGATCGAGTTCGCCACGCAAGTTCCGCAACTACGGCAAGTTCGAGCACGAGGTCGACGGCCTCAACTTCCGGATGAGCGAGTTCACCGCCGCCCTCGGCCTGGTCCAGGCCGATCGGATGGAGGAGATCGTCGCCTGGAAGAACGAGTACGCCCGCGAGCACCTCGACCCCCTGCACCCGGCTCGCCTCGAGCTGCCCGAGGGGATGACCTCGGGCCTCTACAAGTACATCGTCTTCGAGCCAGATCGAGAAGACAACCGGCCGCGTCTACGAGCAGCCCTGCCACCGGATCATGGGCCGCGCCGACGATGCTGCCCAACACCGAATGGGTGGCCGAGAACCACTGGTGCGTGCCGCTCTATTACCGCCCCGAGAGCCGCGAGGCGGCTCTCGGCAAGGAGGAGGCGTCATGAGGGTCCTGGTAACCGGCGGCGGCGGCTTCATCGGCTCCCACGTTGTCGATCGCCTGATCGAGCGCGGCGACACCCCGCGGATCTTCGACCTCAGCGCCTCCCCCTACCACTCCCCGCTGGAGGTCGAGACCTTCACCGGCAGCATCACCGACCCGGCCAACCTCGACCTGGCGATGCGCGATTGCGATGCGGTCATCCACCTCGCCGCGGTCGCCGACGTCGCCCACGTCCACGCCGACCCGGTGCTCGCCGAGGAGGTCAACACCCGCGGCACGCTGAACGTGCTTGGAGGCCGCCTGCCGGACCGAGGTCGGCCGCGTCGTCTACGGCTCGACCACCTGGGTCTACAGCGACTGCGCCGAGCAGGCGGTCGACGAGGAGACGCCGATCCCGGCGCCGCGCCACCTCTACACGGCGACCAAGCTCGCCGGCGAGACCTACTGCGCCGGCTACGCCGAGCTCTTTGACCTCGAGTGCACGGTGCTTCGCTTCGGCATTCCCTACGGGCCGCGGGCCCGCGCCGCCGGCGTCGTCGCCAAGTTCACCGACCTGGCGCTTCGAAGGCAAGGCGCTGACGATCGCCGGCGACGGCAGCCAGTGCCGCAGCTTCATCTACGTCGAGGACCTCGCCGACGGGATCGTCGCCGGCGCTCGAGCCCGAGCCGCCGCCAACCGCACCTACAACCTCTCCGGCGAGGAGGTCGTGACGATCCTCGAGATCGCCGAGACGGTGCAGGAGATGACCGGCGGCTGCGAGATCGTCCACACGCCGCCGCGGCCCGGCGACTTCCCCGGCAAGGAGATCTCCAACGCTCGCGCCCTGGAGGAGCTTGGCTGGAAGGCGGAGACCAGCTTCCGCGAGGGGTGCGCAAGTACGTCGAGTGGGTGCGTGGCAGCACCCGCCCGCCCGACCCGATCCCGGGCAAAAAGCCCTCGCTGAACGGCAACGAACACGCCGCCGGCGCGCTGCTCGCCGGCGCCTCGCGGTCCGAGGAGCGCCCGCCGCGGGTCCTCGATCCTCACCGCCGACATCGGCGAGGGCCATGACCTTCCCGGCGCGGATCATCAAGGCCGACCTCGAGGAGGAAATCCCCGGGCGTCGAGGTCGAGGTCGCCAACGGGCTCGAGGCGATGGGGCAGATCGTCGCCGTCGGTCGTGCGCGGCGGCTCCAGCGTCACCTTTCGCTGGATGCCCTGGCTGTTTGACATCCAGTACTGGCTGATCACCAAGTTCGCCCCGACCCGCTGGCTCGCCCACCACCTCGCCTACTGGTCTGGGGCCCACGGCCTGATGAAGCTGATCGCCGAGCTACGACCCCGACGTGGTCGATCTCGACCTACCCCGGGGTCACCGCGGTGCTCGGCATGCTGCGCGAGAACCGCCGCCTGCCGATCCCGGTCCAGTCGGCGATCACCGACCTCGCCGGGCTGCGCTACTGGGCCCACCCCGGCGTCGACCTGCACTACGTCACCCACCCGGAGTCGATCGAGGAAGTCGAGAAGCTGGCCGGCCCGGGCAGCGTCGAGTGGATGCGACCGCCGATCTCGCGCGACTTCCTGATGCCGCGCACCCGCAGCGACGCGCGCGCGGCGCTCGACGTCCCGGCCCACGCCCGCCTCGTCCTCGTCTCCGGCGGCGGCTGGGGCATCGGCGACCTCGAGCGGCGCGATCGGAGCCGCGCTCGCGGCGAGGACACCCTGGTCGTCTGCATCACCGGGCGCAACGAGGTCGCCCGCGAGAAGCTCGAGCAGCGCTTCGCCGACAACGAGCAGGTGCGGATCCTCGGCTTCACCGAGCAGATGAGCGACTGGATGGCCGCCGCCGACGCGATGATCCACGCGACCGCCGGGCTGACCGTGCTCGAGGCCCACATCCGCGGCTGCCCGGTCGTCTCCTACGGCTTCTCGGCCGGCCACCTGCGCGCCAACAACGCCGCCTTCGAGCGCTTCGGCCTGGCCGAGGTGGCGCGCTCCGAGCACGAGCTGGAGTCGGTCCTGCGCCACCTCACCCGCGAACGCCGCTCGCCGGACTCCTCCTTTGCCTCGCTGCCCTCGATCGCCTCGCGGGTGCTGACGCGTCGCGCCCGCGGGTCCGACCACAGCCGGTCTGGCGCCTGCGCGCCGGGTCGGCTGCGACCGCGGTCAGCCTCGCCGTGGTCGCGATCGCGGTGCTCGTGGTGGGCGCTCTCGGTGGTCGATTGGGAGACTCCCTACCGGGTGTTCAAGTCGCGAAGCCGATCGAGACGCCGCATCCACTTCGGCAAGGACGAACAACGATCGCTCGCGTCGTCGTCATCTCGCGGCCGGCGAGGGCGAGCGTCCACCGGCCTCACCGCAGGCGCGCCACAGCCCCAGCCGTTGATCGCCGGCCTCGCCGGGGCCGGCGGCCTCGCAGCGGCGGCGGTCGCTGCACGCCGGGCCCGGCCCTCGCCCCGGTCGTGCCCGGTCTCGGCCCGGCGCTGGGGATCACCCAGCGCCAGGACGGGCGCCGCCGGCGTCGCGCTCACCTTCGACGACGGGCCCCACCCGCAGGGCACGCCCGCAGGTGCTCGAGATGCTGCGCGAGGCGGGCGCACCGGCGACCTTCTTCCTCGCCGGCGAGCAGGTCGTGCGGCGCCCGGCGCTGGTCGCTGAGATCGTCGCCGCCGGGCACCGGGTCGAGCTGCACTGCCACCGCCATCGCAACCAGCTGCGCCTGAGCGCCCGCCAGCTGCTCGAGGACGCCGAGCGCGGCCAGGGCGGCGATCGAGGAGGCGGCGGGCAGCCGATCTCCGACTACCGCCCTCCCTATGGGATCTTCAGCGGCGCCGGGCTGCGGGCGGTTCGCCGCCGCGGCTGGCGGCCGGTGCTTTGGTCGCAGTGGGGAAGGGACTGGAGCGCGGCGGGCGACGCCGGCCTCGATCGCGCGCCGCGCTCGGGCGGCGCCCGCGCCGGTGACATCGTGCTCCTGCACGACGCCGACTACTACAGCGCGCCGGGCTCCTGGCTTCGCACCGTCGCGGCGCTGCCGATCATCCTCGAGGAGCTCGACAGCCGGGGGCTGAAGCCGATCGCGTTGCGCCGCTGAGCCGGCGGGGCGAGCGTCCACTGCTCGCACCCGGCGAAGGCCTCGTCGAGGCGCTGCGCCATCGTGCTTCGTGGCCGGTCCTGGTCGAAGATCTCCTTGGGCATGGCTCTCCGTCCTCTGTGGGGGGCGTGAGCAAAGGATGGCGCTCCGATCAGACGAAAAACGTGCAGCTTGGCGAAAAACGGTCCCAGCTTGCGGGCTCAACTGGCCGGCGACTCAGCCGTCGCTGAGGAATTCTGCGATCTCCTCGCCGAGGCGCCTCGGGCTGATCGAGCGGGACGAAGGTCTTGGAGTCGGGGATCTCAACCAGGCGCGCATCGGCCGGATCGCCGCCGAGCCGCTCGGCGTATTGGATCGGGAAGTAGCTGATCGCCGGGTGCCCAAGCGAGGAGAACGGCGGCGGTCAAAGCGGCGCAGCTTCTCGGCCGCGGCCAGGGTGTAGCGCTTGTCGAGCCCGATCGTCACCTTGCTGCAGGTCGGCGCCGGACCGCCGCGATCGCTGAGGCTCGGTTGAAGCCATGAGGCGATCAGCTCGGCCGGGATCTGGGTCCTGGCGAAGGGACGGTAGGCGGCGCGGGCGACGGCGGGGATCCGAAACGGCGCCGAGAGCAACTCGATCCCGCCCGGCAGCGGGCGATCGGCGGCATCGCCTTGAAAATCCCCGGCGGAAAGTTCTCGTGCGTGTCGCAGTTGGTGAGGACCAGGCGCCCGATTCGCTCCGGATGGCTGGTGGCGAGAACCTGCGACATCGCTCCGCCGGAGTCGTTGCCGACGATCGTCACCGTCATCGAGGTCAAGCGCCGCCAAGAAGGCCGAGATCAATGCCGCGATCCCCGGCGGTGAGAGGTCGGCATCGGGCTTCATCGCGAGCCGCTGCGCGCCCAGCGGCCAGTCGGGGCAGATGCAGCGAAAGCGAGCGGCCAGAGCCTCGATCACCGGGTCCCAGAGGCGCCCGTCGACCAGGTAGCCGTGGACGAAGACAAGCGGGGGGCCGGCGCCGGCTTCGCGGTAGCGCAGCGGGCCCGCGGGGAGCTCTAGCTGATTGACGGCGTCGAGCTGATCTGTGGCCACGCCGTAAGCCTAATCCCCCCGTCGCCATCCTCGCGCGGGGCGAGCCGACGGGACTCCTTTTGCGCATACATCCGCACGTCGGCGAGCTGCATCGCGGCCGCCGGATCGGCCGCCTCCTCGGGGATCCTCACCGCCCCCCAGGATGAGCTCACCTGATAGCCGCGCCCGCTTGCGGTCAGGGCTTTGGCCGCCGCCCGCTTGGTTGCCTCGACCGCGGCGGGGGGGCCGCCCAAGAGCACGCAGAACTCATCGCCCCCGATCCGGTAGGCGGCGCCGCGTCTTTGACCGCGGCGCGCAGCTGGGCTCCGAGGCGGGCGAGGAGCTGATCGCCGGCGGGGTGGCCGAAGGTGTCGTTGTAGCGCTTGAAGCCGTTTAGGTCATAGAGCACCAGGGTCAGCTCCTCCTGCTCGGCGCGTTCGCACCGCGCCTCGAGGTCCACCTGCATCCCGCCGCGGTTGCCGAGCCCGGTCAGGGGGTCGGTTCTGACCTGTTCCAGGAGTGCCTTGTTCTCGCGCACGCTGATCCGCGAGGCGGACGATCACAGCGATCATCGTCGCCGCCCAGAGCACGGTCGAGAGGCCGCTGGTCGCGCTGAAGTACTGCATCGCGAAGAGGCCGATCATCACCGCGGCGAAGAGCGCCGGCACGACCAGCTCGCGCCACCCTTCAAAGCCCGTCGAGGCGCGGATTCGCTCGGCGCTCGGCTGCCAGAGCATCGCGCCCAGGCAGGCGGCCGCGATCAGATAGATCGGATCGGTCCAGTCACCGCCGGGCAGGCTGGCGCCGTTGGTCTGCAGGGTGTAGGCGATATCTGCGATGACCAGCACCATCAGGCCGCGAGCAGCAGCGACCAGGTGCGTCCGGGCCGCCAGCCGGTCAGCGCGACGACGCCGACCACCAGGGCCAGCATCGCGATGTCGCCGAGCGGATAGGCGAGCGTCGTCGCCACCTGGAGCGGGCTGCCGCTGGTCTGCTCGGCGACGAAGTCAAAGACGAAGGCCGCGCCCAGGGCGGCGGTACCGAGCGCGGCGATCAGGCCGTCCATCCAAAGGCGCCAATCGAGCTCGTGGGCGCGGGCGCGGACCAAGAGGATCACCCCGGTCGCGGCCAACGGGTAGAAGGCGAGGTAGCCGACGTCGGCAGGGGAGGGGTAGGGCGGAGAGGGATTGTGGAGGATGAAGGCGGTCCAGTAGACTTCCGAGGCGCCCCAGGAGAGGATCGCCAGCCCGATCATCGCCCAGGCACCGCGCTCGCTCTCAACCCGGGTCGCGCGCAGCAGGCAGGCGAGGCCGGCGGCGAGGACGACGGCGTCATAGAGCGGCCCTTCGCAGAGGTAGTCCAGCGAGGGCCCGCCCACGGCGAACCAGACGTGCAGGCTGACCGCCACGGTGCCGCCGAATAGGATCGCCGCCAGGGCGGCGCTCAGGACGCGGAACGGGATCGAGCTCTTTGGCCCACTCAGGGTGTCCACACGGTCCTATCGGCAGCAGGTCGGCACTTCTCTAGACTTAGATGCAGATGAAGACCGGAATTCACCCCGAATACACGCTCGCAAACGTCCACTGCTCCTGCGGGAATCAGTTCTACACCCGCTCGACCAAGTCCGACCTTCACGTCGAGCTCTGCTCAGAGTGCCACCCGTTCTACACCGGCAAGCAGAAGCTGGTCGACACCGGTGGCCGGGTCGAGCGCTTCCAGCGCCGCGCCGCAAAGCACGCCAGGGCCAGGAAGTAGGCGGTGAGCCCGGAGGCGGGCTCCTCCGCCGCGGTGCCAGAGCTCCTCGGGCAACGGCGGCGACCTCGCTGCGGATGCCCGACGGCGCGCTGGTCGCCAACCGCGACGCGCCGGTCGGCGGCCAGGCGGTGCTGGAGGGGGTGATGATGCGCGGCGTCTCGAGTCTGGGCGGTCGCGGTGCGCCGCCCCGACGGCGAGATCGAGCTCAGCTCCGAGCCGCTGGTGCCCTGGGCAAAGCGCCACCGCGCTCTGGCGGCTGCCGCTGATCCGCGGCGTCGTCGCCCTGGCCGAGTCGATGAAGATCGGCTTCCGCGCCCTGGCGATCTCGGCCAACGCCCAGCTTGAGGCCGAGGACGAGGACGGCGAGCCGGAGGAGATCGGCGGCTGGGTCTGGGGGCTGACGATCGTCTTCTCGCTGCTGCTGGCGGTCGGCCTCTTCTTCGTCGTCCCGGTCGGGCTGACCAGCTCTGATCAAGGGCCAGCTCGGCTCGCCGTTCCTCTTCTGGCTGGTCGAGGGGACGCTGCGCACCGCGCTCTTCATCGGCTACATCGCTGCGATCAGCCGGATCGAGGATCTGCGCCGGGTCTTTGAGTACCACGGCGCCGAGCACAAGACGATCTCCTGCTATGAGGCCGAAGACGAGCTGGTTCCCTCGCGCGCCAAGCTCTACTCGCGCCTTCACCCGCGCTGCGGGACGAGCTTCCTGCTGATCGTGATGGTGCTGGCGATCTTCGTCTTCGCGCCGATCGGGCTGCCCGCCTGGTACTGGCTGGTCGCCTCGCGCATCCTCGGCATCCCGCTGATCGCCGGGCTCTCCTACGAGGTGATCAAGTGGGCCGGGCAAGAACCGCCGCAAACGCTGGGTGCGCGGCGCTGATGTGGCCGGGGCTGATGCTGCAGAACCTGACCACCCGCGAGCCCGACGAGGAGCAGCTCGCGGTGGCGATCGCCTCGCTGGAGACGGTTCTGGCCCAGGAGTCCGCGGCCGAGCTGGCCGCCGGCGGCGCAGCAATCGAGATAGTCGCGTGATCGAGCAGCTGGTCGAGCAGATCGAGGCGCGCTTCGCCGAGCTCGAGGCGCAGATGTCCGACCCCGACGGTGATCGCCGATCGGGAGCGCTATGCCGAGGTCGGGCGCGAATACCGGGAGCTGTCAGCCGCCCACGAGCTGGCGCTGGAGTACCGAACGCTTGGCGACGATCTGGAGGGGGCACGCGAGCTGCTGGCCGAGGACGGAGACGATCGCGGAGCTGCGCAGGGTGGTCGAGGAGGCGCCGGCGCGGCTGGAGGAGCTCGAAGAGGAGATCCGCCTGGCGATGGTCGAGCGCGACCCCAACGACGCCAAGAACGTGCTGGTCGAGATCCGGGCCGGGACCGGGGGGGATGAGGCGGCGCTCTTTGCCGGCGACCTCTTCAAGATGCTCACCCGCTACGCCGAGGAGCGCGGCTTCTCGACCGAGGTGCTCTCCCAATCCGGCGCCGAGGTGGGGGGGTTCAAGGAGGTCACCTTCGCGGTCAAGGGCGACGGCGCCTACTCGATCTTCAAGTTCGAGGGCGGAACCCACCGGGTGCAGCGGGTGCCGGAGACCGAGTCCCAGGGTCGCATCCACACCTCGACCGCGACGGTCGCCGTCCTGCCCGAGGCCGAGGAGGTCGAGGTCGAGGTCGACCACGAACGATCTGCAGATCGACGTCTACCGCTCCTCCGGACCGGGCGGCCAGTCGGTCAACACGACCGACTCGGCGGTGCGGATCACCCACAAACCGACCGGGATCGTCGTCTCGATGCAAGACGAGAAGTCCCAGCTCCAGAACAAGGACCGGGCGATGCGGGTGCTGCGGGCGCGGCTGTATGAGCGCGAGCTGGCCGAGCAGCAGGCGAAGATCGCCTCCGAGCGAAAGGCCCAGGTCGGCAGCGGCGAGCGCTCCGAGAAGGTCCGCACCTACAACTTCCCCCAGGGTCGGGTCACCGACCACCGGATCAAGCACACCTCGCACAACCTCGAAGGGGTGCTCGGCGGCGACCTGGCCGAGTTCACCGACGCGCTCGCCGCCGAGGAGAAGCGCCAGAGGCTCGAGGCCGCCGCCTCGGCCGCCTGAGGTGCGTGGTGGCGCAAAACACGAGTGCGGGCAGCGTTGGCGAGCGCGCTCGCCGCAGCGGTCGAGGCGCTGCGGGCCGCCGGGGTCGAGAACCCTCGCCTTGACGCCGAACTGCTGCTCGCCGCGGCGAGCGGATCGCGAGCGGGCGCAGCTCGGCGCCGAGCCCGAGCGCCGCGGTCGCCGCCGGCGGCGGCGCGGCGCTTCGCGGAGATGGTGCGGCGGCGGCTGCGCCGCGAGCCGGTCGCCTACATCCTCGGATCGCAAGGGCTTTCGCCGGATCGAGCTCGCGGTCGACCGGCGGGTCCTGATCCCGCGACCCGAGACCGAGCTGTTGGTCGAGCTGCGCGCTCGAGCCGCGCCCGCGCTCGGTGCTCGACGTCGGCACCGGCTCGCGGCGCGATCGCCCTGGCGATCGCCGCGGAGCTGCCCGGCGTGCGAGGTGACCGCCACCGATACCTCCGCAGCGGCGCTGCGGTCGCGGGCGCCAACGCCGGCGCGGCTCGGGCTCACCGAGCGGGTCCGACTTCGTGCTGGGCTCGGTGCCCGCGGCGGGAGATCTTCGAGCTGACCGTCGCCAACCTCCCCTACGTCGCCGAGTCGCGACTGGCCGCTCGCTGGCAGCCCGAGATCACCCAGTGGGAGCCGCGCGAGGCGCTGCTCGGCCGGCCCCGACGGTCTCGATGCGATCCGCGAGTCTGATCCGCGGCGGCGCGCTCGGGCCGCTGCTGGCGCTCGAGGTGGGGGAGGGGCAGGCTGCTCGCGGTCGCGGCGCTGCTGGGCGACGCCGGCTTGGCGGCGTCGCGACGCGGCTTGACCTGGCCGGGATCGAGCGGGTCGTGGTGGGTGAGAGGCGCGATCGCCGCCGAGCGGCGCCGGGGGCAGCTGATGGGCGAGCCGCTCGCGATTCGGCGCGAGGGTGCCGCGGCGGCGCGCTCGGCGCTGGAGCGCTGCATCGCCGCCGGCGGGGTTGCCGTCTTTCCCGCCGACGGGCTCTACGGCCTCGCCTGCGATCCGCTCGACCCCGAGGCGATCGAGCGGATCCACCGGATCAAGGGCCGCGACGCACGGGCAAGCCCTCGGCGGTCATGTATTTCTCGCCGCTGGCGATGCGCGAGCTGCTCGGCGGGCTCGGCGCTCGCAGCTCGCGCCGCGCTCGCGGCGCTCCTGCCGGGGCCGGTCACCCTGGTCATCGCCAACCCGAGCACCGCTATCCGCTCGCCTGCCGCGAGGATCCCGAGCGGCTCGGCGTCCGCCTGATCGGCGGGCCCGCTGGCGCGGCGCGATGCTGCCCGGTCTTTCAGACCTCGGCCAACCGCAGCGGCGAGCCGGCGCCGGCGCGCTTTGAGCAGTCTGCGTGCTGAGATCATCGCCGCCGCCGACCTGGCGATCGACGGCGGCGCGCTCAGCGGCCTGCCCTCGACCGTGGTCGACCTCAGCGCCGATCGAGCAGGGCGGGGAGTGGGCGATCCTCCGCCAGGGCGCCCTCTCCGCCGGCGACCTCGGGGCGCGCCTCGGCTCGAGATCTCGAGCTCAGCAGCCGTGTCGCCGCGAAAGGGGAGGCGGACGAGGCGGCGGGAGCTGTTGTCGTTGGCGTCTGTTTCGACTCGGAGAGCAGGTTCGTGGGGGTCGACGCTCATCACGAAGGCGAAGCAGCCGCGCAGACCGCTGACGTTGATCCACTGCTTCGTCGTAGTCGGCAGGGTAGATGTCTGACCAGCCGACCGAGGTGCCGAGGGTGACCCGCGCGGCTGGTCGGGGTTCTGGTTACAGCCGGGGTAGTGGGGCTGGGAGGGCGAGCGAGGGCCGGGGTCGGGTGCGCTGAGGTCGCGCAGGCAGTAGTTGAGTCTTGGGCCCAAGTCGGACCCGCCGGCCGAGCCGGTGGTGGCGGCCCAACCGACCACAGTTCGAAGCGCGGCGAGCTGGTGGACCTTCCAGTAGCTGCCGCCGAAGTAGGCGCCGACGTCGGTGAAGACGAGGCTGGCGCGGGTGGAGAAGTCGAGATGGCCGCCACCGGTTCGGTAGATCCGCTGGCTCGACCCGCATCGATCGTGGTCCGGTGCGCTTGCCGCGCAGCTCCATCGGCCCGCGGCCGCGGCTCTCGACGTCGCTGGTCGCGTGCAGCAGCGATCGGCCGCCGGCGCCGCGGCTCGAGGTAGAGCTCGCGAGGGCGGGCCGATCCTCAGGTTGGGGCAGAGCAGATGTGGCCGCGAGCCGGGCCCGCTGGCAGGGATCTGCGGCCGCGCGGCGGTTGCTGCGGGGACCGCCAGCGCCGAGCGAGATCGCCAGCAGCGGCGAGCGCAGGGACGCCAGTTCAGCGCCAAGCCAGACTATCCCGGTCCGTTGCTATCGTCGATTGGTCGATGAGCGAGCTACCCGAGAACTTCCAAACCGCCCCTCTGGCCGAGGTCGATCCCGCAGATCGCCGCCGTGCTCGACGGCGAGCTGCGCCGCCAGCAGGGCACCCTGGAGATGATCGCCTCGGAGAACTTCGTCCCGCAGGCGGTGCTCGAGGCGGTCGGCTCGGTGCTGACCAACAAGTACGCCGAGGGCTATCCCGGCCGCCGCTACTACGGCGGCTGCGAGGAGGTCGACGTCGCCGAGCAGCTGGCGATCGAGCGGGCCAAGGAGCTGTTTGGCGCCGAGCACGCAAACGTCCAGGCCCACGCCGGCGCCCAGGCCAACAACGCCGCCTACATGGCGCTGATCGAGCCCGGCGACACGATCCTCGGGATGGCCCTCGATCACGGCGGCCACCTCAGCCACGGGATGAAGCTGAACGTCTCCGGCAAGCTCTACGAGCCGGTCGCCTACCACGTCAGCCGCGAGGACCTGCGGGTCGACATGGAGGAGGTCGCGCGGCTTGCCCACGAGCACCGGCCGAAGCTGATCATCGCCGGCTGGTCGGCCTATCCGCGCCAGCTCGACTTCGCCGCCTTCCGCGCAGATCGCCGACTCGGTCGGAGCCAAGCTGATGGTCGACATGGCCCACTTCGCCGGCCTCGTCGCCGCCGGCGAGCACCCCAACCCGGTCGCCCACGCCGACGTCGTCACGACGACGATCCACAAGACCCTCTGCGGCCCCCGCAGCGGCATGATCCTCTGCCGCGAGGAGCACGCGAAGGCGATCGACAAGGCGGTCTTTCCCGGCCAGCAGGGCGGTCCGCTGATGCACACGATCGCCGCCAAGGCGGTCGCCCTGCGGATCGCCGCCAGCGAGCCCTTCCGCGCCCGCCAGCGCCAGACGATCGCCAACGCCAAGGCCCTCGCGGAGGGGCTGATCGAAGGGCGGCGTCCCGGTCCTCACCGGCGGCACCGACGTCCACCTCGTCCTCGTCGACCTGACCCCCACGCGGCCTCGATGGCCAGAGCGCCGAGGACCGCCTCGAGGAGGTCGGGATCACCGTCAACCGCAACGCGATCCCCTTTGACCCGCGGCCCGCCGATGAACCCCTCGGGGCTGCGGATCGGCACCCCGGCGCTGACCACGCCGCGGCATGGTCGAGGAGGAGATGGCGCGAGATCGCCGCGGTGATCTCCGCGGCGCTCTCGGAGCGACTTCGAGGCCGAGAAGACGCCTCGCCGAGCGCACCGGCGCCTGATGGACCGCTACCCGCTCTACCCCCAGCTCTCGCCGCGACCGTCTAGTCGCTCGCCGTAGCGCTCGGCGAGCTCGCGAGCGGCCCACGCGAGCGATCGCGAGCGTGCGGATCAGGCTGCGCGATGAAGGTCTGGGTCGATTGCACGGCGGCCGCGCATCCGCTCGTCCTGCGGCCGATCATCGAGCGGCTCGAGGCGCGCGGGCGACGAGGTCTTCGTCACCGCCCGAGAGTACGGGCAGACGCTCGGGATCCTCGAGCGGCTGGGGATCCCCTACACGGCGGTGGGCAGCCACGGCGGCGCCTCGTCGCTGGGCAAGGGGCTGGCGCTTTGCGGCCCGCTCGCGCTCGCCTGGCGCGGTCCGTCTGGGAGCGCCAGCCCGACCTGGCGATCGCCCACGGCTCGGTCGACCTCGCCGTCGTCTCGCGCCCTGTTTCGGATCCCCTCGGCGCAGATGCAGGACTACGAGTTCGCCGGCATCCAGCGCCAGATCAGCTTCCGGGTCGCGCGCCGGGTGCTGGTCCCCGATTCGATCCCGCTCGAGCGGCTGCGGCGAACCGGCGCGAAGGGGCGCAAGCTGGTCCGCTATCCCGGCCTCAAGGAGGAGTACTACCTGGCCGACTTCGAGCCCGACCCCGGCGATCCTCGCCGAGCTCGGACTCGATCGCGAGAAGGTGCTGGTGGTCGTCCGCCCGCCGCCGGAGACCTCCGAGTACCACGCCCGCAACGACCTCTACGGCGCGACTATCCGACCGCCTCGCCGAGGAGCCCGGGGTGGCCAGGCGGTTGTGATCCCGCGCACCGAGGCCCAGCGCGCCGCGGTGCGCGCGATCGGCGCCGCCAACCTGCTCGTCCCCGAGCGGGCGATCGATGCCCAGAGCCTGATCGCCTGCGCCGACCTGGTGGTCAGCGCCGGCGGCACGATGAACCGCGAGGCGGTCGCGCTCGGCACGCCGGTCTTCACCACCTTCACCGGGCGCATGGGCGGGGTCGATGAGGCGCTGATCGCCGCAGGCCGGCTGCAGGTCCTCGCCGATCCCGTCCGAGCTCGCGCTGCAGCAAGCGCGAGATCAGCGATCGGCGTGCGCCATCCGCGCGACCCCGAGCCGCTGCTCGAAGGGGTGCTCGGGGCCGTCGAAAGCGTCGAGTAGCCTGGGCGCGCCCGCATCCCCGTCTCGGGCCCCGCGATATGGCCGCGACATCAGACGCCGTCCTCGCCTTTCTCGCAGCCGCCGCGATCGCCTGGCTGCTCGTTCCCTACGCCGAGCGGCTCGCCTACCGGGTCGGGGCGATCGATCAGCCCAAGGAGCGGGGCCTGCACGATCGGCCGATGCCGCGGCTCTCGGGCCTGGCGATCTTCGCCGGGGTCGAGGTGGCGGGCTGGATCTGGCTGCCCGACAACGGCGAGAGCCGCGCGATCCTGCTCGGCGCGGTGGCGATCGCCGCGGTCGGCGTCATCGATGACGTGCGCGGCCTGCTCGGCGCTGCCGAAGCTTGCCGGCCAGATCGGCGGCGGCGCTGATCCCGGTGCTCGGCGGCGTCCGGGTCGACGTCCTGACGCTGCCCTTCATCGGTGGCTTTCAACTCGGCTGGACTCGCCTACCCGCTGACCGTGCTGGGATCGTCGCCGTCGTCAACGTGATCAACTTCATCGACGGCGTCGATGGCCTCGCCGCCGGCGTCTGCACGATCGCCGCGATCGCCCTGGCGGCGATCGCGCTCTCGCTGGAACGAAACGCCGCCGGCGTGCTGGCGGCGCTGACCGCCGGGCGGCGCGCTCGGCTTCCTGCGCCACGGCTTCCCGCCGGCCTCCAGCTTCATGGGCGATACCGGCTCCAACCTGCTCGGCTTCCTGCTCGCCACCGCCTCGGTCCAGGGCGCCCTGAAGACCAACGCCGTGATCGCCCTCGCCTTCCCGCTGGTCGTGCTCGCGGTGCCGATCCTCGACACCGGCTTCGTCGTCGCCAAGCGGCTCAAATACCGCCAGCCGATCTACCAGGCCGACAGCTGGCACTTCCACCACCGGATGGCCAACATCGGCTTCTCCCAGCGCCGCACGATCGCCTACCTCTACGGCTGGACGCTGATCCTCGCCGGTCTCGCCCTGGCGCTGCGCTTCGTCCCCTACAGCGACCACCACGGCCACTTCAACGCGTTCTGGACCGCGGTGCTGATCGCCTGCGGCCTGATCGCCCTCGCCTTCAGCGTCTACCTCGATCTACGTGCTTGAGATCCTCAAGCTGCGCCGCGGTCGGCTCAATCCCGAGACCGGCGAGTTCGAGGCGATCGACCTCGAGCATCCACGGCCCGGTAGTGGCAACCCTCACGAACTGGCTCTGTAACTGCGATTCGGGGGCCCTTTCGGATATAGTCGCGCCTCCGCCCGCTCGGCCTGAGCCGGGCGGATTTTATGTCTCCTCCCAAGTACGTCGACCTTGTGGCGCTGGCCGCCGCGCTCGCGGTTTTTTTGCTCGGCGGTTTCTCCCTGCTCGGTTACGCGGTCGGGGCCGCCGCCTGGCTCGCCCAGCGCGGGATCCAGGTGCTCGCCGGCGCGCCGCGCCGCGGCTGAACTCGCCGCCGGCAACCGCCAGCGGGCGATGGGGATGATCGCCGCCACCACCCTCGGCCGGGTCTGGCTGATGGCGACCGCGGTGCTGGTGGTCGGCCTGGCCGAACGCCAGGCCGGGCTCGCCGCGGCGATCCTGGTCGCTCGCCCTCTTCACGATCTCCTTCGCCGCCCAGGGCCTCGCCCACCTCTTTGAGCCGGCAGGGCAGGGGGCGGGATGAAGACCAAGACCAAAGTTCTGATCGGGCTCGGCGTCTACCTCGCGATCGCGATCCTGCTGCTGCTGATCTTCGGCAACGCCGGCAAGGATCAATCCTTTCAGCCCCAGAACGAGTTCAAGCTCGAACCGTGGGTCTCGATCCACCTCGGCGGCCTCGACCTCAGCATCAACAAGGCGGTCCTCTACCTGCTCCTGGCCAGCTCGCTGACGATCGTCACGATGGTCTGGATCGCGCGACGCATGCACCAGAAGCCCAACCGGGTGCAGACCGCGGTCGAGGTCGCCTACGACCTGACCAAGAACAACATCACCGGCGGCAACCTCGACGGCTGCGATGGCCGCCCGCTGGTTCCCCTTCCTCGCCGCGCTCTTCTTCTGGATCTGGTTCTCGAACATGATCGGCTTCCTGCCGTTGCCGACCAACACCGAGCACGAGATCACCGTCTTCGGCGTGCAGATCCCGGCCTTTGCGATCTACGCGGCGACCGCCAACCTCTCGATCCCGCTGGCGCTGACCCTGGTGGTCTGGGTCTCCTACCACTTCGAAGGGATCCGGGCCAAGGGGTGATCCCCTACTTCAAGAGCTGGTTGCCGCCGGGGCTGGAGGAGATGAACCCGTTCGGCAAGGCCTTCATCTTCGTGATCGAGGCGATCTCGCACTTCGCCCGCCTGATCTCGCTCTCCGTTCGACTCTTCGCCAACATCCTCGCCGGCCACCTGCTGCTGCTCTTCATGGGCGGTGGCCTCGCCGTGCTGCTCGGGATCGCCGCCCTCGGGCGCGCTGACCTTCCCGCTCGCCTTCTTCTTCTTCATCTTCGAGGTTGGCCTGATCGCCACCCTGCAGGCATTTATCTTCTCGACCCTCACCGCCATCTACCTCGGCGGAGCCACCTCCGCCAGTCACTAGAAAAGGAGCGCTGTTTCAATGGATCTGTCCCCCGTCGTCGCCGCCGATCTCCGATGAAGGCGTGGAAAACGCCGGCAAGGCGATCGCCCTCGGCGTCGGCGCCGGCCTCGGCTCGATCGGCGCCGGTATCGGCATCGGCTTCATCTTCGGCAAGGAGATCGAGTCGGTCGCCCGCCAGCCCGAGATGAAAGACGAGCTGCAGAGCATTCGCTGGCTCGGCTTCGCGCTCACCGAGGCCGTCGCCTTCTACACGTTCATCTTCGGCCTGATCGCCTTCTTCCTCTAGGCCGATGCAGATGGCAGTTCTGCTGCAGGCGTACGATCAGGCCGCCTAGGCTGTCCGCTTGCGTCGTCTCAGCGCTCGCAGCGAAGGCGGCAGCTTCCTGGTCTCGCCGGGCCTCGGCCTGATGATCTGGACCCTGGTCCTCTTCCTCTTCACGATGTGGGTGCTGAGCAAGCTCGCCTTTCCGAAAATCCAGGAGGCGCTCGACCAGCGCGCCAAGACGATCAGCGAGTCGATCGACGCGGCCGAGCGCCAGCGCAAGGAAGCCGATGAGCTGCTCGAGGAGTACCGCGCCCGCCTCGCCGAGGCGCGCGAGCAGGCCGATGAGATCATGGCCCGCGCCCGCAAGGCGGCGGAGACGGCGACCGCCGAGGCGACCGCGGCCGGCAAGGAGAAACGCGAGGAGCTGGTCGAGCGCGGCCAAGCGCGACATCGAAGCCGAGACCCGGCGCTCGCTGGAGCAGATCCGCAAGGAGGTCGCCGAGCTGACCGTGCTCGGCCACCGAGAAGGTGACCCGCAAGTCGCTAAACGCCGATGATCAGAGGCGGCTGGTCGAGGACGCGCTCAGCGAGGTCGACTTCTCGGCGCTGTCGGGGTCGGAGAACTAGCCGATGCCCGACGCCGCCCGGGTATACGCCGAGGCGCTCTTTGAGGTCGCCCAGGAGCAGCGGCAAGCTCGACTGAGCTGCGCGAGCAGCTCGCCCAGTTCGCCGACGCGCGTCGAGGCCGACCGCGAGCTGCGGGTCTTCTTCTTCAGCCCCTACTTCTCAACCGACGGAGAAGGTGGCGGCGCTGAAGCGCGCCCTCAGCGGCGCCGAGCCAGAGTTGATCAACTTCCTCGAGCTGCTGATCGATAAGCACCGGATGCCGGAGATCTTTCGCGATCCGGCGCCGGTTCGAGGAGCTCTGGAAGCGGGAGAATCGACGCATCGACGTGACCGTGACCAGTGCCGTTGAGCTCGATCCCGCGGTCGTCGAGCAGGATCGGCGAGGAGATCGCGCGCCAGACCGAGCAGCAGGTCGACCTGGCCAGTCGCGTCGAGGAGGAGATCCTCGGCGGCGTCGTCTTGCAGGTCGGCAACATGGTCCTCGACGCGAGCATCCGCAGCTCGCTTGGAGAAACTTCGAAAGAGCGTCGCCGGAGCGGCGTAAGGAGGCAGAGAGCACACCGATGGAGATCAAGCCGGACGAGATCGCGAGCATCCTGCGGGAGCGGATCGAGGGACTGGAGACCGATTCCGCCGACCTCTCTGAGGTGGGCACGGTCCTCTCCGTGGCCGACGGGATCGCCCGCATCCACGGCCTCGACAACTGCATGGCGCTGGAGATGCTCGACCTGCCGCATGGGGTCACCGGGCTGGCGCTCAACCTCGAGGCCGACAACGTCGGCGTCGTCCTGTTCGGCGAGTGGGAGAAGATCGTCGAGGGCGACACGGTCAAGCGCACCGGCCACCTGCTGCGGATCCCGGTCGGCGAGGAGCTGCTCGGGCGCCTCGTCGACCCGCTCGGACGCCCGCTTGATGACCGCGGTGAGATCGCCACCACCGAGACCCGCCCGGCCGAGTTCAAAGCCCCCGGCGTCGTCCAGCGCCAGCCGGTCACCGAGCCGGTTCAGACCGGGCTGATGTCGATCGACGGGATGATCCCGATCGGCCGCGGCCAGCGAGAGCTGATCATCGGCGACCGCCAGACCGGCAAGACGGCGATCGCGATCGACACGATCATCAACAACCGCGACAAGGACATGGTCTGCATCTACGTGGCGATCGGGCAGCGGATGTCAACCGTCGTGCAGCTCAAAGAGGTGCTCGAGGAGAACGGCGCGATGGAGAACACGATCATCGTCGCCGCCCCCGCCGATGAGGCGGCGCCGATCAAGTTCATCGCCCCCTACGCCGGCTGCGCGATGGGCGAGCACTTCCTCTACAACGGCAAGGCCGCGCTCTGCGTCTATGACGATCTCACCAAGCACGCCTACGCCTACCGGCAGATGTCGCTGCTTCTGCGGCGCCCGCCGGGCCGCGAGGCCTATCCGGGCGATGTCTTCTACCTGCACTCGCGGCTGCTGGAGCGCGCGGTGAAGCTAAACGACGAGCTCGGCGGCGGCTCGCTGACCGCGCTGCCGATCATCGAGACGCAGGCCAGCGACGTCTCCGCCTACATCCCGACCAACGTGATCTCGATCACCGACGGCCAGATCTTCCTCGAGTCCGACCTCTTCTTACTCGGGCGTGCGCCCGGCGATCAACGTCGGCATCTCGGTCTCGCGGGTGGGCGGCAACGCGCAGACCAAGGCGATGAAGAAGGTCGCCGGGCAAACTGCGCCTCGACCTCTCCCAGTACCGCGACCTGGAGGCCTTCGCCCAGTTTGGCTCCGAGCTTGACCCCGAGACCCAGAAAGCGCTGGCCCGCGGTGAGCGCCTGGTCGAGCTGCTCAAGCAAAAGGAGCGCGAGCCGCTGGGGGTCGCCGACCAGGTCGCCTCGATCTACTCCGGCACGGGCGGCTCGCTCGACCGGATCAAGACCGAGCGGGTCGGCGAGTTCCTCGCAGACCTGCGCACCCGCCTGCACGCCGAGAAGGCAGAGCTGCTGGCGAGGATCGCCGAGACCGGCCTGCTCTCTGAGGACGATGAGGCCGAGCTCGGCAGCGCGATCGAAGCGATTCGTCGATGATTTCGGCGCCGATTTTGACGAGCACGGCGATCCGCTCGAGCAGGGTGAGTCGGGGAAGCCCGACGCCGCCGCGCCGAGACCGACCGAGCCAGAGCCGGCCCTCGATGCCGAGGATGCCAAGCAGGCGGCTCCGGCCTAGGCTGAGATGGCGACGCAAAAGGAAGTCAAGAACCGCATCGCGTCGATCAAGAACATCAACAAGATCACGCGGGCGATGGAGATGGTCGCCGCGGCGCGCTTGCGACGCGCCGAGCAGCGGATCGCCGCCCTGCGCCCCTACGCGCAGGCGATGCGCAAGCTGACTCGCCGCGCCGCCGAGCAGGCCGGGGGAATACCGCGGGTACCGGTCCTCGCCGAGCGCGAGCAGGTGCGCCGGGTCGGGATCGTTTTGATCAGCGGCGACCGCGGTCTGGCCGGCGCCTTCAACACCAACATCATCCGCGAGGGGATGCGGCTGCGCCGCGAGCTCGCCGAGCAGGGCACCGAGGTCTCCTTCTCCGCGGTTGGGCGCAAGGGCGTCTCGGCGCTTCACTTCCGCAAGCAGGACCTGCACAGCTCCTACGTCGGCTTCACCGATCGCCCCGCCTTCGCCAACGCTCGCGAGATCGGCGAGGAGCTGACCGCGCGCTACGTCGATGAGGAGCTCGACCGGGTCGAGCTCGTCTACAACCGCTACGTCTCCCCGCTCACCCAGCACGTATGGAGTCAGACCCTGTTGCCGCTGCAGCGCGCCGAGGTGATCGGCGAGGGGGCGGCGGAGGAGGAAGACGCCGAGGAGCCGACCGCGGCCGAGCTGGCTCAGAGCCGATCGCTTTGGATCTATGAGCCCGAACCCGAGGAACTCTTGGCCAAGCTGATCCCCGAGTACGTGAACATCTCCGTCTACCGCGCGCTGCTGGAGTCCGCTGCCTCAGAGCTGGGGGCGCGGATGACCGCGATGAGAAACGCCGCCGAGAACGCGGAGACGATGATGGAAGAACTCACCCTGGAGATGAACAGGGTCCGCCAGGCTGAGATCACCCAGGAGATCTTGGAGGTGGTCGCCGGCGCCGAGGCGCTCGGATAGGCCGAGACCAGAGAAAAGGAACCAATGACCGAGAGCAACAACGCAGCGAATGTAGGAGAAGTCGAGCAGGTGACCGGCGTCGTTGTCGATGCCATTTTCCCCGAGCAGCTGCCGGGGATCTACTCGGCGGTGAAGATCGAGATGGCCGGCGATGCCGATCGGGAGGCCAGCGAGCTGATCTGTGAGGTGCAGCAGCATCTGGGCGATAACCGGGTGCGCACCGTCGCGATGGATGCCACCGATGGCCTGCAGCGCGGCGACAAAGTGATCGATACCGGCGGACCGATCACGGTACCGGTCGGCGACGGCACCCTGGGGCGAATCTTCAACCTGCTCGGCGAGCCGATCGATCAGGGCCCTCCGGTCCAAACCGAGGAGCGCTGGCCGATTCACCGCCCCGCCCCCGAGGTCTCCGACCTGACTCCCACCCAGGAGATCCTCGAGACCGGGATCAAGGTGATCGACCTCCTGGCCCCCTACGCCAAGGGCGGCAAGGTCGGCCTCTTCGGCGGCGCCGGCGTCGGCAAGACCGTGCTGATCCAGGAGCTGATCCGAAACATCGCCGAGGAGCACGAAGGGCTCTCGGCCTTCTGCGGCGTCGGCGAGCGCTCGCGCGAGGGAAACGACCTCTGGCTCGAGATGAAAGAGTCGGGTGTGATCGATAAGACGATGCTCGTCTTCGGTCAGATGAACGAGCCCCCCGGGGCGCGCCTGCGGGTGGCGCTCTCGGGGCTGACGATGGCCGAATATTTCCGCGAGCAGGGCGGCCAGGACGTGCTCTTGTTCATCGACAACATCTTCCGGTTCGTGCAGGCGGGCTCGGAGGTCTCGGCGCTTCTGGGGCGGATGCCCTCCGCGGTTGGCTACCAGCCGACCCTGGAGACCGAGATGGGCGAACTGCAGGAGCGGATCACCTCGACCGAGCGCGGTTCGGTGACCTCGGTACAGGCGATCTACGTCCCCGCCGATGACCTCACCGATCCCGCTCCCGCCTCTGTTTTCGCCCACCTCAACGCGACCACGACGCTCTCGCGGGCGATCTCTGAGAAGGGGATCTACCCGGCCGTGGACCCGCTTGACTCAACCTCGACGATCCTCAAGCCCGACATCCTCGGCGATGAGCACTACCGCACCGCGACCGAGGTGCAGGAGGTGGCGCAGCGCTACAAGGAGCTGCAGGACATCATCTCCATCCTCGGCATCGACGAGCTCTCCGATGAGGACAAGCAGACCGTTTCGCGGGCGCGAAAGATCGAGCGCTTTCTCTCCCAGCCGTTCTTTGTCGCCGAGCAGTTCACCGGCCGCAGCGGTGAGTACGTGCCGGTCGCCGAGACGGTGCGCGGTTTCCGCGAGATCCTCGACGGGGTCCACGACGATCTCTCCGAGGGCGCCTTCTACATGAAGGGCTCAATCGATCAGGTGACCGAGGACGCGGGCGCCGCCGCGCGCTCATAGGCCGGCGGGCGGGAGGAAGCAATGATTGACCCAAGGGCCGCCGGCGAGTGGGGATGAGCGCTCGATGAGCACCGATCACAAGCTCGAGGTAGAGGTTCTGACCCCCGAGGGGGAGGTCTACAGCGGCGAGGTGCGCCAGGTCTCGACCCGCACCGAGGATGGCGAGATCGGCATCCTCGCCAATCACGCGCCGCTTCTGGCCTCGCTTCGCCCCACCGAGCTGCGCCTGCACGTCAGCGAGTCTGAGACCAAGCGCTACGCTCAGGCGCACGGCTGGCTGCAGGTCTTCGGCAACCGGGCGCGGTTGTTGGTGGAGGAGGCGATCGAGCCTGACAAGCTCGTCTCCGCGACGCTCAAAGACCAGCTGGCCGAGGCCGAAGGGCGCTTCACCGAGGCCGATGCCGGCAGCGCCGCGCAGGCCCGAGCGCGCAAAGACCGCGACCGGGCGAAGGCCTTCCTGGCGATCGCCGAGGGAT
Organism: uncultured Solirubrobacterales bacterium; assembly: GCA_963745305.1. GTDB lineage: Bacteria > Actinomycetota > Thermoleophilia > Solirubrobacterales > 70-9 > CAVUWL01. Next base: position 369,424 of record CAVUWL010000016.1, on the reverse strand, counting down.
GAGCGACGAGCTCCTAGCCCTCGCCAAGCGACTGATCGGCTATCAGACCGCAGAGCCCGAGGCGGTCTCAGAGGCGGCCGGCTTCATCAAGGGCTGGCTGGAGGCGCGGGGAATCGAGGCGGCCCGCGATGAGGTGCGCGGATTACCGGTGATCCGCGCCGAGGTCGGACCGCCGGCGGCCCCGACCATCGTCCTGCACGGCCACCTCGACGTGGTGCCGGGGCGAGAGGGTCAGTTTGAGCCGCGGGTTGAGGGCGATCGCCTCTACGGCCGCGGCGCCTACGACATGAAGGGCGCTCTGGCGGCGATGCTCTTGAGCCTCGAGGCGATGCGCGATCAGGAGCGCCTGCGGGTGCGGCTGGGGATCGTTGGTGATGAGGAGTCCGAGGAGGAGGCCGAGCGCGGCAGCGATCACCTGGTCGACAGCGGCTTCACCGGCGATTTCGCGATCACCGGGGAGCCGACTGACCTCCACATTGGGATCGAGGCAAAGGGGGTGCTGGCGCTGCGCCTCGCGGTCAGCGGAACCGCTGCCCACGGCGCCACCCCCTGGCTCGGCGACAACGCGGTGTTGAACGCGATTGACGTTTTCCGCAGCATCGAGTCGCTGCCCTTTGCCCGCCACAGCTCCGAGCTCTTCGATCGGCCCTCGATCAACCTCGGCCGAATCTGGGGCGGCGACGCGCTCAATAAGGTTCCCGACCAGTGCGTGATCGATGTCGATATTCGCTACCTGCCCGATCAGGACCCGGCCGCGATTTTGGAGCAGGTCGGCGCCCTTGCCGGCGTCTGCGTGGCGCCGCTGATGTCGCGCCCTCCGGCCAGCGTGGACCGCGACTCTCCGCTGGTGCGGGCGCTGCGCTCCGCCGCCGGCGCCCACCAGGCTGGCGAGCCGATGAGCGTCGGGCGCGACGGTGCTTCCGACGCCGTTTCCTTCTTGCGGGTGGGGGTGCCGGCGGTCGAGTTCGGCCCGATCGGCGAGGGTCACCACGGCCCGGCGGAGTGGGTCTCGATCGCCTCGCTTCAGGTCTACCGCCAGACCCTGGAGGCCTTCCTGCGCGGCGTCCCCGAGCTGCTCAGCCGCTAGGCACACGATGAGCAAGCCGCCGCCGAGCCCCCCGACCAAGGCGATCAGCGCCGAGCGCGCCCCGCTCGGTTCCCGCGGCCGCCATGATCTACTTCGGGTTGGGGGCGATCAGCGCCGGGGCGCCCCCACCGAGCCCTACAAACCCGAGCACCACCGAGACGCTTGGCCGCCCTCCGACAGACAACGAAAGCCGCGCCGATGAGCGCGAAGAAGGCGCCGATTGGCGTGATCGGGGTCGGCTGGGTCGGCCTCGTAACCGCCGCCTGCTTCGCCGAGCTCGGCCATCCGGTCTTTGCCCGCGACATCCTCGCAGCCAAGGTCGAGGCGCTCTCGCGCGCCGAGACGACGATTCATGAGCCCGGCCTCGATCGGCTGCTGGCGGCAAATGCCGAGCGGCTGCGCTTCACCACCGAGATCGGGGAGGTGCTGGAGGCGGCTCGGATTCTCTTCGTCTGCGTCGACACGCCCCCGACCTACTCCGGCGACGCCGACCTCTCACGGGTCCGGGCGGTGGTCGATGAGCTGGGCGGGGGCGGCGAGCACGTGTTGGTGATGAAGAGCACCGTTCCGGCCGGGACCGGTGACTCGATTTCTCGGGAGCTGCCCGGCGCCGCCTACGTCTCCTGTCCGGAGTTCTTAAAGGAGGGATCGGCGGTGGCCGACTTCATGCACCCCGATCGGGTCGTGATCGGCTCGACACCCGGCGACCGCGAGGCGGCCGCGGCGGTCGCCGAGATTTATTCCCCACTCGGAGCCCAGATCGTCCACACCGACCTCGCCAGCGCCGAGATGATCAAGCTCGCCTCCAACGCCTTCCTGGCGACCAAGATCTCCTTCATCAACGAGATCGCAAACGTCTGTGAGGAGGTCGGTGCTGACGTCGAAGAGGTGGCGCGCGGGATGGGCCTCGATCAACGGATTGGTCCCTCCTTCCTGCGCGCCGGGATCGGTTACGGCGGCTCCTGCTTCCCCAAGGACGTCAGCGCCCTGAAGATGCTGGCCGGCAACAGCGGCTATCACTTTCAGCTCCTCAACGCGGTGATCGAGGTAAACGAGCTGCAAAAGCGCCGCGTGGTCGGCAAGTTGCAAAAGCACCTCGGCTCGCTGTTGGGCAAGCGGGTGGCCCTGCTTGGGTTGGCGTTTAAGCCCGAGACCGACGATATGCGCGAGGCCTCGAGCCTGGTCTTGGCGGCGCGGCTGCAGGGGGAGGGGGCCGAGGTGATCGCCTATGACCCAATCGCCGCGGGGCGGGCCCGCGAGCTGCTCGGATCGGTGGAGTTTCACGAGACCGCGCTCGCCGCCCTGCGCGGCGCCGATGCCGCGGTCTTGGTCACCGAGTGGCCGGAGTTCGCCGCGCTGGAGTGGGCGGAGGCGGCCCAGCAGATGACCCGGGCGCTCCTGATCGACGGGCGCAACTACCTTGACCCCAAGGCGATGGCGGCGGCGGGCTTTGAGTATGAGGGCATCGGTCGTGGCGCGGACTCCGAGCGAATCCCGGCGCCCTAAATGCAGGCGATCGTCTTGGTCGGCGGGGAGGGGACCCGGCTGCGGCCGCTCACCGCAACCGTGCCCAAGCCTGCCCTGACCCTCGTCGATCGGCCCTTTCTCGCCTACATGATCGAGTGGTTGGCCTCACACGGAGTCGATGAGGTCGTGCTCGCCTGCGGTTTTTTGCCCGACGTCCTGCGCGAGGTGCTGGGCGAGGGCGAGCGCGCCGGCGCCAGCATTCGCTATATCGCCGAGCCCGAGCCATTGGGAACCGCCGGAGCGATCGGCTTCGCCGCGGCGGCGATGGGCCCCGATCTGGGGCAGCGCTTTCTGGCGCTAAACGGCGACGTCCTCACCGATCTGGACCTGGGTGCGCTGCTGAGTGCCCATGAGCGACGCGGGGCGAGAGCAACCCTCGCCCTTCATCCGGTCGAGGACTCCTCCGCCTATGGCCTGGTCAACACCGGCATTGGGGGAGAGGTCTCGGCATTCCTGGAGAAGACCGGGGAGGCCTCAGCGGGGGAGGTAAACGCCGGCATGTACGTGCTGGAGCGCTCGGTCTTGGATCTGATTGCGCCCGGGCGTGCGGTCTCGATCGAGCGCGAGGTCTTTCCGCGCCTGGTCGGTGATGGCCTTCATGCCCTGCGCCTGGACGGCTACTGGATGGACATCGGCACCCCCGATCGCTATCTGCAGGCGAGTTGGGACATTCTCGAGGGAAGGGTTGCGACCCGGGTCAGCCGCAGCGGCCCGGGGCTTTTGATCGACCCCACGGCCAGCGTCGCCCCCAGCGCCCGGGTCGGACCGCGGGCCGTGCTCGCGGCGGGCTGTCGGATTGAGGCGGGGGCCGAGGTTCGCGAATCGGTCCTGCTCGGAGAGTGCGCGATCGGCGCCGGGGCCAGCGTGATCGGCTCGGTCCTCTCGCCGGGGGTCAGCGTCGGCGCCGGCGCCCAGCTGCACGACGCGGTGATCGGCAGGGATGAAAGGGTTGCGGGGGCGCGATGATGCTCGAAGACGTTCTCGCCATCCCCGATCACCTCCGCGATGCACTCTGGCGGGTCGAGTCGGCGCGCCTTGAGGCGGTCGAGGCGGCCGGGGTGATCGTCTGCGGGATGGGCGGCTCGGCGATCGGCGCCGATCTCGCCGCGGCGGCGCTGGGTGAGCGCCTCAGCCGGCCGCTGCTCACCGTGAGGGGGTATGAGCTGCCCTCCTGGCTCACCCCCGAGTGGAGCGTTCTGTGTTCGAGCTATTCGGGAAAGACCGAGGAGACGCTTGCCTGCTTTGCCGCGGCCGAGGCGCTCGGAGCGCGGCGCACGGTGACCACCACCGGTGGCGAGCTGGCCGCCGCCGCTCGCGAGGCCGGTGTCGCGGTGGTCGGGCTGCCGGGAATCCTGCAGCCACGCGCCGCGGTTGCCTATTTCTTCACGGTTGCCGCCGAGGTCAGCGCCCTGGCCGGAGTGGGGCCAGCAATCCACAGCGAAATCGACGCCGCCGCGGCTTTTTTGGCCGAGCAACGGGTCGCCCTGGAGGCCCGAGCGGAGGAGATCTGCGCTCGCCTCGGGGGTTCGATTCCGGTCATCTACGGCGCCGATCTGAGTGCCCCGGTGGCGCGGCGCTGGAAGGCTCAGATCAACGAGAACGCAAAGCGTCCCGCCTTCTTCTCGGAGCTGCCCGAGGCCGACCACAACGAGCTCTGTGGGTGGCGGGCGCAGGCCGCCGCGGAGGCGGGGTTCTCCGCGGTCTTGCTTGAGGACGCCGATCAGCATCCGCGCGAGCGGCGCCGCTTCGAGCTGACCGCCGCCGCGATCGCCGCCACCGGGGCGGTCTCGCTGCGGCTCCAAAGCGAGGGGGAAAACCGGGTCGCGCGGCTGCTCTGGGCGACGATGCTGGGCGATCTGGTTTCGCTGAAGCTCGCCGAGGCCGACGGCACCGACCCGGTCGCGGTTGAGGCGATCGAGAGCTTCAAGGATGCCTTGGGGCAGCCGGGCTAGCTCCTACGTATCCTTGCGGGGTCCCGACCACACGAAAGGAACCGATGGCAACCGCCGCCACCAACTTTGACATCGCCGACATCGCGCTCGCCGAGGCCGGCCAGAAGCGGATCGAGTGGGCAGATCGCCAGATGCCGGTGCTGACCCAGATTCGCCGTCGCTTTGAGTCAGAGCGGCCGCTGGAGGGGATCCGGATGGCCTGCTGCCTGCACGTGACGACGGAGACCGCGAACCTGGTTCGCACCCTGATGGCCGGCGGCGCCGAGGTGGCGCTTTGCGCCTCCAACCCGCTCTCAACCCAAGATGAGACGGCGGCGGCTTTGGTGGATCGCTACGGGGCCGAGGTCCACGCGATCAACGGCGAGGACAATGAGACCTACTACCGCCACATCAAAACGGCGGTTGACAAGCACCCCCAGATCACGATGGATGACGGCGCCGATGTGATCAGCGTCCTGCACGGCGAGCGCCCCGAGCTTTTGCCCGAGGTCTTCGGCGGCACCGAGGAGACCACCACCGGGGTGATCAGGCTGAAGGCGCTGGAGGCCGAGGGCAAGCTCGGTTTTCCGATCGTCGCCGTCAACGACGCCGACACCAAGCACTTCTTCGACAACCGCTACGGCACCGGACAGTCCACCCTCGACGGGGTGATTCGGGCCACCAACGTCCTGATCGCCGGCCTCAGGGTCGTCGTGATCGGCTACGGATGGTGTGGCAAGGGCGTCGCGATGCGGGCCAAGGGCCACGGCGCCCACGTGATCGTTTGCGAGGTCGACCCGCTGCGGGCGCTGGAGGCGGTGATGGATGGCTTCGACGTGATGCCGGCGAACCAGGCCGCCGCCGAGGGCGACGTCTTCATCTCGGTGACCGGCAACCGCGACGCGATCGCCGGTCAGATGTTCGAGCAGATGAAAAGCGGCGCGATCATCTGCAATTCCGGCCATTTCGACGTCGAGATCAACAAGGGCGATCTCGAAGCGCTGACCGAGTCAACCTATGAAGCGCGGCCGCTGGTCGAGGGTCACCGCTTGCGAAACGGCCGCGAGGTCTTCCTGCTCGCCGAGGGTCGCCTCGTCAACCTCGCCGCGGCGGAGGGCCACCCCGCCGCGGTGATGGATATGAGCTTCGCCAATCAGGCGCTGGCCGCCGAGTTCGTGGCCAAGAACCACGATTCGATGGAGCCCCGGGTTCACTCGGTTCCGCGCGAGATCGACCGCGAGATCGCCCGTCTCAAGCTGGAGTCAAAGGGCGTCAAGATCGATCAGCTGAGCGAGATCCAGTCCAAGTACCTGGCGTCTTGGGATCAGGGCACCTAGGTCCAAGGGCGCTCGGCGCCGCCTCCCATCCCCTCAACCGGAGGCCCCCCGGACCCAGACCAAAGCCGCGCGCGGGCGTGGTTGGGGCTCGGCAATGAGGGCGATGGTCTTGGCAGCCGGGCTGGGGACGCGGCTGCGCCCGATCACCGCGGCGATGCCCAAGCCGATGGTGCCGGTGCTCAATCGACCGGTCATGGAGCACATCGTGGAGCTCTTGGCCCGCCACGGCTTTGTCGAGACGATCGCCAACCTGCACTGGTTCCCGGAGCTGGTCGAAGCGCACTTCGGCGATGGCTCGCGGTTCGGAGTCGAGCTCACCTACAGCCGTGAGCGCCGGCTCCTGGGTACCTCCGGAGGGGTGCGAAACGCCGCCGAGTTTCTCGGCGAGTCCTTCCTGGTGATCTCCGGCGATGCCCTCACCGACATCGACCTGGGGGCGATGAGGGATTTTCATCAATCCCACCAGGGGATCGCCACCCTGGCGACAAAGCGGGTCACAGACACCACCCAGTTCGGCGTTGCGATCACCGGCGCAGACCAACGGATCGGGGGTTTTCAGGAGAAGCCCGATCCGGCCGAGGCGCTCTCTGACCTGGCCAACTGCGGGATCTACATGTTTCGCTCCGAGATCTTTGACTTCTTTCCCGAACCGGGGGCCAGCAGGGCGGCGGCGCCCACCGACGCGCCCGGCTTCGCCGACTGGGCGATGGACGTCTTTCCGGCCCTGTTGGAGAGCGACGTGCCCTTCTATTCGCATGAGATCGAGGCCTACTGGAACGACATCGGCAACCTCGATGAGCTGCGCGGGGGAAACTTTGATGCGCTCGCCGGGAGGGTCGAGCTCGATCCCGCGGCACCGCTGGTCAGCGAGGGAATCCGCTCGGCCTCGCCGCTTTGCGGCACCGAGGTCTCCGCACCGGCGCTGATCGGAGCCGGGGTCAGGCTGGGGGAGGGGGTGAGGATCGAGGGTCCGGCGATCCTCGGCGATGGCGCCCAGATCGGAGCCGGCGCCGAGCTCCGCGATGCGCTCCTTCTGCCCGGCGCCGAGCTATCTGCGGGTTCGCTTCTGATCGGCGGGATCGCCGGCCGCACCGGCGCTCCTTAGCAACGCCGCCCCGCGGGAGCCGGATCGGCTAGAGCAGATCGCGGCGCCGCCGCCGCGATCGCAGCGCGGTTCGTCGCGGCTTGCCCCGGGCCCGATCGAGGCGTAGGATCGGAGCACAGACCCCAAGGAGGCAGCATGCGAATCGAAGTCAGAGGTCGCAACGTCGAGGTAACCGACGAGCTTCGTGGGCACGTCTTGAAGCGGTTTCGCCGCGTCGGCATGCAGGTCTCAGAGCTGGCCATGCTCGACGTCGAGATCTCTGAAGAGCGAAACCCCTCGATCGCCGACAGTCAGGTGGCGGAGGCGACCCTTCAGCTCAAGGGCGTCACCTTGCGCGCCCGGGAGGCGACCCCGGAGATGGCCCACACGATCCACGAGCTGGCCGAGGACATCCGACGCCAGGTCAAGCGGCACCGCGAACTGCGCCGCAAGCGCAGTCGGACCCGTCGCGCGGTCGGGCGCCTGCGCCGTAGCACTGCCTGAGCCCCGCCCACCGCTAACCTTGACCGATGCCTGCCGCAAGGGACATGGTCACGCGTGCGCTGCGCGTCGGCGAGGGGCGCAAATTCAAGGCATATGAGAAGCGCGCCGAGGCGATCAACCGGATCGAGCCCGAGATGGAAGTGCTCGATCACGACCGAGATGCGCGAAGAGGCCGACTCGCTGCGCGAGCGGGCGCGCGACGGCGAGTCGCTGGATGACCTCCTGGCCGAGGCCTTCGCGCTGACCCGCGAGGCGTCGCGGCGCGCGATCGGGCAGCGCCACTACGACGTCCAGCTGATCGGAGGAATGGTCCTGCACGACGGCGCGATCGCGGAGATGCGCACCGGCGAGGGCAAGACCCTGACCGCGACCCTCGCGGTCTTTCTCAACACGCTGGCAGGCGACAGCGTCCACCTGGTCACCGTCAACGACTACCTGGCCCGCCGCGATGCCGAATGGATGAAACCGATCTATGACTCGCTGGGGGTCAGCGTTGCGGCGATCCAGGAGGGCGATGATCACGCGACCCGCCAGCAAAAGTACGCCTGCGACGTCACCTACGGCACCAACTCGGAGTTCGGCTTTGACTACCTGCGCGACAACATGTCCTCGGCGCTGGAGCACTGCGTGCAGCGCGGCCACCACTTCGCGATCGTCGATGAGGTCGACAACATCCTGATCGACGAGGCGCGCACGCCGCTGATCATCTCCGGCGCCCCCGAACAGGCGGCTCAGACCTACTACACCTTCGCCCGCCTCGCCAAAAAGACTGAACGGCGTCCCGGCCAAAGAAAAACTCAAATCGCTCGGCGAGACCAAGGACACCTCCGAGGTCGACTACGACTACGAGTTCGACGAGAAGCACAAGACCGTGGCGCCGACCGAGCGGGGGGTCAAACGCACCGAGGATTTCGTCGGGGTCGAGAACCTCTACCTCGGCGAGCACGGCACCCTGGTCAACCACCTGGTCCAGTCGCTCAAGGCCGAGTCGCTTTACAAACGCGACAAGGATTACGCGGTGGTCGACGGCGAGGTGATGATCATCGACGAGTTCACCGGCCGCATCCTCGAGGGACGGCGCTGGTCGGAGGGCCTGCATCAGGCGGTCGAGGCGAAGGAGGGCGTCGCGATTCGAGAGGAGAACCAGACGCTCGCGACGATCACCCTGCAGAACTACTTCCGCCTCTACGACAAGCTCTCCGGGAATGACCGGGACCGCGCTCACCGAGGCGACCGAGTTCATGAAGATCTACAAAATTCCGGTGGTCGAGATCCCCACCAACCAGCCGATGGTGCGGGCCGATCACAACGATCAGATCTTCAAAACCAAAGACGGCAAGTGGAAAGCGGTGCTCGATGAGATCGCCGCCCGCCACGAGACCGGACAGCCGATTCTGGTCGGCACCGTCTCGGTCGAGGTCTCGGAGATGATCTCCAGCGCAGCTGAAGCGAAGCGGGATCGAGCACGCGGTGCTAAACGCCAAGCCCGAGCACGCCGAGCGCGAGGGCGAGCGGATCGCCCAGGCTGGCCGCAAGGGCGCGGTGATGATCGCCACCAACATGGCCGGGCGCGGCGTCGACATCAAGCTCGGTGGCGACCCCGAGCAGCTCGCCGTCCACGAGCTGAAAAAGCAGGGCTCAAAGCCCCGGCGCCGAGGGCTACCAGGAGGCGCTTGAGGCCAAGGTCGCCGAGCTCGAACCGCGCTGCAGCGCCGAGGCGGAGGAGGTGCGCGAGCTCGGCGGCCTCTACATCTGCGGCACCGAGCGCCATGAGTCGCGGCGCATCGACAACCAGCTGCGCGGTCGCTCCGGCCGCCAGGGCGACCCCGGCGAGACGCGCTTCTACCTCTCCGCCGAAGACGACGTGATCCGCCTCTTCGCCGGCGATCGGATCTACAAGATCCTCGATCGACTCGGGCCGGTCGACGATGAGGGCGGCGAGATGCCGCTGGAGGCGAACATGCTGACCAAGACGGTCGAGAACGCCCAGAAGAAGGTCGAGGAGCAGAACTTCCTGATCCGCAAACGGGTGCTCGAGTACGACGACGTGATGAACGAGCAGCGCCGCGTCGTCTACAAATACCGCCGCGAGATCCTCGAGGGTCGCGATATCTCCGAGACCGCCCGCGATGAAATGGAGGGCGTGATCGAGCGCCTGGTCGACGAGTACACGCCCGGGCGACATCCTCGAGGACTGGGACATGGCCGAGCTCGAGACCCAGCTGCGACAGATCTGGCCGGTCGGGATCGAGGTCGGCTCCGCTCGCCCCCGAGACGGTCGATCGCGAGAAGCTCAAGGACGCCCTCGACGAGGACGCGATGAGCGCCTATGACGAGCGCGAGCGCCAGTTCGGCGAGGAGCTGATGCGCTACCTGGAGCGCTCGATCCTGCTGCAGGTGATCGATAACCGCTGGCGCGAGCACCTCTTCGACATGGACTACCTGCGCGAGGGCATCCACCTGCGCGGATTTGCCCAGATCGATCCGCTCGTCGCCTACAAAAACGAGGGCTTTGCGATGTTCGAGGAGCTGATGCACTCGATCTGGGAGGAGTTCAGCAAACTGATCTTCCACGTCGAGGTGAAGCTCGACCCGGCGCAGGCCGAGGCGGCCTTCGGGGCCAACGGCGGCGATCAATCGCTGGCGCTTGACTACTCGGGCGGCACCCTGGAAGGCCAGCCCTCGGCGCTGCAGCAGGTGGCGGCCGCCGGTGCGGTTGGAGCAATGGAGATGGGTGGCGCCGCGGCCGCCGCGCCGGCGGCGGGCGCGACCGAAGTGATCGAGACCGTGGTCAAGGACGAGCACGACAAAATCGGCCGCAATGACCCCTGCTGGTGTGGGTCGGGCAAGAAGTACAAGAAGTGCCACGGGGCCTAGACCCCGTTCGCGAGTTCATCCGCGCCTTCAACGAGGGTGACCTCGATGCGTTCGTCGCAGTCTGTGACCCAGAAATCGAACTGCACTCGATGCGGGGTCTGCGCAAGGGCCTCGAGGCAGCGCGCCTGTGGGCGACCCGGGCACCGGGCGGCGTCCAGCAGCGATCGATCTGGAGCAGCTCTACGAGGATCGCGATCGCGCCCTCGCCCTGATCACCCGGTCCTGGCACTGGGCCGAGGACGGCTCGGGCGCCGGTGAGGATCGCCTCGCCTGGCTGTTTGAGCTGCGCGGCGGCAGGGTGAGGAGCTGGCGGCCCTTCGAGGATCGAGCCGAGGCAATCGCGGCAGCTGGATTTGCCGCGGGGCGCGGCGCCTGAGCCGGTGGCGTGGCCGCGACCTGCGATCCGCCCCAGCCATGGACAAAGTGCGAAACTGTGCTGTGGCCGAGACCGCCTCAACCGAATCGGTGCCGGCGCGGCTCGCCGCAATCCGCGCGCAGCTGAAGCTGCTCGCGGACTACCTTTGACCCCGCTTCGCTGAAGTCCGAGGTCGCCCAGCGCGAGCAGGAGATGCAGCGGCCCGGCTTCTGGGATGAGCAGGAGGCGGCGGCTCGCGCCGCCGCCTCCCATGCCCGCGCCCAGCGCAAGCTGGAGACCTTCGCCGAGCTCGAATCCGAGGTCGCCGAGCTCGACGATCTGGCCGAGCTGGCGAGCGAGGATGAGGAGCTGGCGGCCGAGCTGGTGATTCAGTTGGCGGCGGTCGAAGCGCCGCCTTGACGCGCTCGAGGAGGCGCGGCTGTTCAGCGGTCAGTACGACGCCGGGGACGCCGTGGTCACCGTCCACGCCGGGGCGGGGGGCACCGACTCCCAGGACTGGGCGGAGATTCTTCTGCGCATGTATCTGCGCTGGGCGGAGCGGCGCGGCTTCGAGGTCGAGATGAAGGAGGCCTCGGCCGGCGAGGAGGCCGGCCTCAAGTCGGCGACCTTCATCGCCCGCGGCGAGAATGCCTACGGCCTCTTTGCCGCCGAGCGCGGCGTCCACCGGCTGGTTCGGATCTCCCCCTTTGACTCCTCCGCCCGCCGCCACACCAGCTTTGCCCAGGTCGACGTGGGGCCATTGGTCGAGGAGGCGCTCGACCTCGAGATCGACGACGCCGACCTCCGCATCGACACCTACCGCGCCTCCGGCGCCGGCGGTCAGCACGTCAACAAGACCGACTCGGCGGTGCGCATCACCCACCTGCCCTCGGGCATCGTCGTCCAATGCCAAAACGAGCGCTCCCAGACCCAGAACAAGGCGGTCGCGATGCAGCTCCTGCGCTCCAAGCTGGTCGAGCTGGAAGAGCGCAAACGGGCCGAGGAGCTGGCTCGCGAGAGCGGGGGAGGTCAAGGACGTGGCCTGGGGCTCACAGATCCGCAGCTACGTGCTTCACCCCTACACGATGGTCAAAGACCATCGCACCGAGCACGAGGTCGGCGACGTCGGGCGGGTCCTCGACGGTGACCTTGATGAGTTCATCCGCGACTACCTGAACAAGACGGCCGCCTAGCGGCGCCGGGCCTGCGCCCGGCTCAGTTGTTTTCGCCCGCCGATGCCGCGGCGGAAAACCAGGAGCTTTGGCCGTCCAGGATCTGCCTCACGGTGAGGCGGCGGGTGGCGTAGCGGCTGCAGAAGGCGGGTGCGCCGGCAACGTCGAAGTGCACGATGAAAGCCCGTGCCGCGTTGACCTTCTCCATCTCAGCATCGCTGAGGTGGGCGTTTTGGTGAAGCGATCCGCGTTCAGAGAGGCGCTCGCTTGCCTGGCCCAGCTGCAGCGCTCCGCGGCTTCCCTTCAGCCAGAAGTCAAGCTTCAGCCGCGAGGGGGCATAGGCGCGGTAGGAAACGGTGAGCCGCACCGTGTCGCGGCTGCTCGAGGCGAGCACGCTCGCGGTGGCGCTGCGCAGCATGCATTGCGCCGGTGCCAGCGATCGGGGTCCTGCTTCTCCTTCGGCTTCTTCTCCTTCGGCCTCTTCGAGTTCTTCTTCTTCGACTTCTTCAAGTTCTTCGGTTTCGATCCGCGGCGGGGTCGGGAGGCGCGACCCTGGGGGCGGAATCGATCGCGGTGCGGCGGCGGCCGGGCTGGCGATCGCGGCAGGGCCGAGCAGCGCCAGTAGCGCGCCGATCGCGATCAGCGCGGCGAGCCGGGTTGCGAATTTGGCTTGAGCGAGCACCTTCTACCCGATCGGTGCCAGCCCGAATTCGCTTTAGCGGACGGCCTCGATCCTAAGCAGCTCTTGCTTCATCGGCAGCCCGCCGCCGTATCCACCCAGCCCGCCGCCGCTGCGCAGGACGCGATGGCAGGGGACGATCACCGGAATCGGATTGGAGCCGAGCGCGGTGCCGGCGGCGCGCACGGCGCGCCGATTCCCAGCGCTTTTTGCCATCTGCATGTAGCTGCGCGTCTCGCCGTAGGGGATCCGAGCGGTGGCCCGCAGGACGCGGCGGCGAAAGTCCTTGGTCAAGCGCCAATCGAGGGGCACGCCGAAGTCCTGCAGCCGCCCTTCGAAGTAGAGGTCAAGCTCGCGACGGACCGAGTCGAACTCGGCGGGAGCCTCAAGGACGCGGGGCGAGACCCGGGCGGCGAGGTCCTCCAGCAGCGCCTCGGGGCTCTGATTGGGCAATCCCAGCCGGATCAGACCGCGGTGGGTGCTCGCCAGGAGCAACGGGCCGAAGGGCGAATCGGTGCTCGTGTAGGCGACGTCGATCAGGCCCTCGGCCAGGGCCCGCTCGGTGAGGCGGCTCAGCGCGGCTTTCATCTCAGTTCCCTTCTCAGCGTCTTTACCGCCTCGTGCAGGTTGCGCCGGGCGGCCTCCGGCGAGCAGCCGAGCGCGGCGGCAATCTCAGCGTGGGGCAGATCGCAGCAGTAGCGCAGCTCCACCGCCGCCCTCTGTTTGGGAGGCAGGGCTCCGACCATCGCCCAGACCTCGCCGTCGAGTTCGGGCTCAGGCGGCGTCGCCTGATCAACCACGGCGACCGGACGCGGCAGTCGTGCGTTGGCACGATGGTGATCGATCGCCTTGCGATGGGCGATCGTCAGCAGCCAGCTGCGCAGATTGCTGGCGTCCCGCAGCTTCGGGTAGGCGCGCAGGGCCGAGATGAAGGTCTCCTGGAAGCAGTCCTCGGCGTCGCCGCGCCCGACCGCACCCCGCAGTACCGCCATCACGTCGGCGCCGTGCGCATCGATCAGGGTCTGAAACGGGGGCAGCTTGGTCACCTCTCGGATTAAACGCGCCCGGCGCTGAGAACGTGAGGTCGGTGCCGAAAAACCTGCTCCGCGCGGCCGGGGCAGGCAGATCAGCGGTTTTGGCGATCGGCTCCGTTTAGTCTGCCAGCGTGCACGAGCCCGGTGAGAGTTCCAGCGAGATCGTCGCGCGGGCGCTTGCCGAGGACCTGGGCAGCGGCGACGTCACCACCGAGGTCTGCCTCGAGGGGGAGCTCGACGGTCGGGCGAGGATTATCCAAAAGCAGCCCGGCGTCGTCTTTGGCCTGGATCTGGTTGCTGAGGTAATGCGCCAATGCGGGGTCGAGCCGGTCGAGAACCTGATCGTCGAGGGCCAGTGGCGCGAGCAGGTACCAGCCGAGGTGGCGGCGGCGCGCGGTTCGGCCGCCGCCCTTCTCGCCGCCGAGCGCACCGCGCTCAATTTTCTCGGGCGCCTCTCCGGCATCGCGACCCTGACCGCCCGCTACGTCGAGGCGATCCAGGGAACCGCGGTTGCGATCCTCGACACCCGCAAGACGACCCCGGGACTGCGCCAGCTCGAGAAGGCGGCGGTGGCGGCTGGCGGTGGGCGCAATCACCGCCTCGGCCTCTATGACGCGATCTTGATCAAGGAGAACCACATTGCCCTCGCCGGTGGGCTGGCAAGGGCGGTGCAGCGGGCGCGCAGCCTGCGGCCCGACCTCGCGGTTGAGGTCGAGTGTCGCAACCTAGACGAGGTTGCCTACGCGCTTGGGATCGGCGCCGATCGGCTTTTGCTCGACAACATGGACACCGCGATGCTGGCCAAGGCGGTCTCGCTGCGCGAAGGCTCGGGCGCCGGCGCGCCGGCGCTTGAGGCCTCCGGCAGGGTGGACCTTGAGAGCGTCCGCGCGGTCGCTGAATCCGGCATCGACCTGATCTCGGTCGGTGCCCTCACCCACTCGGCGCCCGGCCTTGACTTCAGCATGTTGATCGAGCCGGTCTGAGCGCTCACTTCAAAAGCCGCGAGAGGCGTCGATCCTTCAGCACCCGGCCGCCGGTCTGCTCGGCGGGGCAGTAGTTGATCTGGTGCTCGGAGAAAAAGACGGCCTCGATCTGGGTGCCGCAACGCGGGCAGGGCTGGCCCTCGCGGCGGTGGACTTTGAGAGGCATCGGCAGCTTGTCGGGAAGCCGATCTCCGAGCCGCGCCTCGTAGTGCTCAATCGCCGTCGCCGAGCACGCCCAACCCCTCGTGCAGGCTGCCGACCTCGGTTTCGCTCAACTCGGTTCCTTTCTTAAACGGCGAGAGCCGCGCTTGCCAGAGGATCTCATCGACTCCAGGATCGCCCGATCCCCGCGATCGTGCGCTGGTCGCGCAGCAGCGGGTGCAGGTGATGTGGCTGGGCGATCAGCGCTGCGAATTGCTCCAGAGAAGGGGCCGGCCAGGCTTCGGGCCCGAGCCTTGAGATCGCCTCCTGATCGGCCAATGCCTCGGTCGCGACCAACCTCGCCCAGGCCCGCTGCTTGGTCCCGAACTCGCGCAGTCGCAGCTCGCACCCGTCCGCCCACCCGCACAAGCACGCGAGAGGACCGGTCCCGTGACGAGGCGCGCTTATCGAAAAGCTGCAGCCGCCCGGCCGACATCAGGTGAATCAGCAGCGAGAGATCGCCGCACTGAAGCACGAGCATCTTTCCCACTCGCGCCACCCCGGCGAGCGTCCGTCCGCGCAGCTCATCAAGCGGCGGCTCAAAGCTCTTCATCACGTTCATCCCGGGGGCCAGCGCCGACTCCACCTCGCTTCCCGCCAGGGCGCTGTTCAGCCTCCTCGCGGTGATCTCGACCTCGGGTAGCTCGGGCATACCCAAAGTCTGGCGCCTCGGCGCGGCGGCCGCGACCCCGACCGAGCCCAGCGGCTAGACTTAGCTCAAGTTCATTCGACTGGTTCAAGGCAGCCGCCGGGCCAGCGAACATCAGGAAAGGAAGGGCTCATGCAGGAGCTCCCGACGATCCAAGCCGAAATGCCGGACGCCCCCTCGCCCGAGGAGGTCGCTTCCCTGAGCGAGGAAGTTCGCGCCCTCGCCGCCGAGCGAAACGCGGTGATCCTCGCTCATAACTACCAGCTTCCAGAGATCCAAGACGTCGCGGATCACCTCGGTGATTCGCTCGGGCTCTCGCGCGAAGCGGCGGCAACCGAGCGCCGATGCGATCGCCTTTTGCGGGGTTCACTTCATGGCCGAGACGGCCTCGATCCTCTCGCCCAGATAAGACCGTCCTGATCCCCGATCCCGACGCCGGCTGCTCGCTGGCGGAGGCGATCGACGCCGAGGCGCTGCGCTCCTGGAAGGCGGAGCATCCGGGGGCGGTGGTCGTGATGTACGTGAACACCTCGGCCGAGGTCAAGGCCGAGACCGACTACTGCTGCACCTCCTCAAACGCGGTCAAGGTGGTCGAACACATCTGGGAGCGCCACGGTCTGATGACCGAGATCCTCTTCGGGCCGGACATGTGGCTGGGCGCCTTCGTCGAACGGGAGACCGGCCTGATCGATGACCCGAAGCGCCGCGCCCAGCTTCCACGTTTGGGACGGGGAGTGCCACGTCCACGCCGGGATCCGCCCCGCTGACATCGATCAGACCCGGGCCGAAAATCCGGAGGCGGAGTTCCTGATCCATCCCGAGTGCGGTTGTTCGACCCAGGCGATGGAGTACGTCGCCGCCGGCGACATCGAGGCCGAGGGCGTCCACATGCTCTCGACCTCGGGGATGTTGGCGGCGGTCGCGGCGAACCCGCGCGGCAGCTTCATCGTCGCCACCGAGACCGGCATGATGCTACCCGCTGCGACAGGTTGCACCGCGGGCAAATCTGATCGAGGCCAACCGGATGGCCGTTTGCAAATACATGAAGATGATCACCCTGGCCAAGCTGCGCGACTCGCTGCGGGAGATGAAGTTCGAGGTCAGAGTTCCAGAGGAGCTGGCGGTGCGGGCCCGGGTTCCGATCGAGCGCATGGTGGCGATCGGGTAATTCCCCCAACCGGCCGCGCCCGGGGCACGCCGAACCGTCGATCGTCGCCGCGTTTCCCGGTCGGCGGAGCCGGTCGATGATCACCGCCAGCAAAGGTGAGAAGCGGCCCGGCCGCACCAGTTACGAACGTTTGCTAACAATTCGCTAAGGTTTCGCCAACAGACGCTGGGCGGGGTCTTGCGCGCCTGAGGGCGCGAAGGAGTCACCCTGTGATCGCAGAACAGAGCACGGCATGGCAAAAGCGAAGAAGAGCAAGAACCGAGATCAGCGGCAGGGACGGGCGCGGCGAGCCCGCGCGCCGATCATCGAGCTGCGCGAGGCAACCAAGGTCTACCCCGGTGGACACATGGCCCTGGATCGGATCTCGCTGGCGATCGACCGCGGCGAGTTCGTCTTCCTGGTCGGGCCGACCGGATGCGGCAAGTCGACCCTGATCAAGCTCTTGATCCGCGAGCTCTCGGCGACCGAGGGCACGGTCAGCATCGCCGGGCGCAACATCGGCGCCCTGGCGCGAAAGAAGATTCCCCAGCTGCGGCGCAACATCGGCACCGTCTTTCAGGACTTCAAGCTTCTCCCCGATCGCACCGTCTATGACAACGTCGCTTACGCGCTACAGGTGATCGGCGCCAGCCGCGCCGAAATCCGCGAGCAGGTACCCGAGACGCTGCGCCTGGTCGGCCTCTCGACCAAGCTGCACAGCTACCCCGACCAGCTCTCCGGCGGCGAGCAGCAGCGCGTCTCGATCGCCCGCGCCTTCGTCAACCACCCGCCGCTGCTGCTCGCCGATGAGCCCAGCGGCAACCTCGACCCGGTCACCTCGATCGGGGTGATGCAGCTGCTGTATCGGATCAACAAGACCGGAACCACCGTCCTCGTGGTCACCCACGATCGCGAGATGGTCGACAGCATGCGCCGCCGCGTGATCGAGCTCTACGAGGGCCGCGTCGTCCGCGATGAGGTCAGCGGCGGCTACACCGAGGAGTCGACAACCGAGTTCGGCCTGCGGATGCGGGCCGAGATGGGGGTCGGTCCCGAGGGCCAGACCAACGGGCACGACAGCGAGTCACTGTTCTGATGAGC
This sequence comes from uncultured Solirubrobacterales bacterium, assembly GCA_963745305.1. GTDB lineage: Bacteria > Actinomycetota > Thermoleophilia > Solirubrobacterales > 70-9 > CAVUWL01. The sequence continues at coordinate 351,756 of CAVUWL010000016.1, read as the reverse complement.
AGGCTCCTCTTCTTCACCCAGGAGGCCTTTCGGGCCCTGCGCCGCAACGCGGCGCCGAGCGTGGCTGCGATCGTCACCACGGTGGTCACGGTGATCTTGCTCGGCGTCCTGATCCCGGTCTTGCAGACGACCCAGGCCAAGAGCGATCAGGTCCGCAGTCAGCTCGAGATCCAGGTCGCGATCTTTGACGAAGCGACACCGGCCGAGATCGGCGCGCTGAAGACCAAGCTCGAGCAGATCCCCCACGTCGCCACCGTCACCTTCATCAGCAAGGCCGAAGCGCTCGCCGACCCTCAAGAGCCAGCTCAAGGACAAGACGATCGTCGCAGCAGCTGCACACCAACCCGCTGCCGGCCAGCTTCGAAATCAAGGCCGACGACGCCTCCAACCTCGGTTCGATTCGGGCCGCGATCATCCCCAAGGGGCCCGAACGGAAAGCCGCGCCCGATCTCACCGATCGTGCAGAACATCTTCGATCGCCAGCAGGCCGCCCAACAGATCGCCCAGGTGACGAGCGCGCTGAAGATCGTGCTGACCGTGATCACGGCCCTTCTGATCGCCGCCTCGCTGCTTCTGGTCGGCAACACGATCCGGCTCTCGATCTACACCCGCCGCCGCGAGGTAGAGGTGATGCGGCTGGTCGGAGCCACCCGCTGGTTCATCCGCTGGCCGTTCATGATCGAGGGCGTCGTGGTCGGCTTCGCCGGCGGCCTGCTGGCCATACTGATCCTGTGGCTGGGCAAGATCACGATCGTCGACCCGCTCAGCAAGACCTTCTCCTTCCTCGCCGCTCAGAACAACAGCACCCTCTCCTTCCCGGCGCTGGTGGCGATCCTCTTCGCCGCCGCCGTGCTGGTCTCGGCGATCGGCTCTGGCGTGACGCTGCGCCGCTTCCTGAAGGTCTGAGGCCAAGTGAGGGTGGTCCGGATCGCGGTCGCATTGTCGCCGCCGCACTGGTCGCCTCCTTGGTGCGGGGATCTGGCTGGGCGGGCACCCGGCCAAGCTGCCGAGCTTCGTTCGCAGCGCGCTTCGATCAATTCGTCGGGAAGCCTCAATGCCGAAGCGACCGAACTGATCGAAGACAACTATTACCGTCGGGTCGATCACTCCGCGTTAAACGATTCCTCGATCGGCGGGATGGTGCGCGGCCTTCGCCATCATTTCCACGACCGCTTCTCCGAATACTTCTCCCCCGAAACCCTGGACGGCTTCAACGAGGAGATCGACGGCCACTTCTCCGGGGTGGGAATGGAAGTGACGCCCCTGAAGCGGGGCCTCGGCGTCGTCAAGGTCTTCCACGGGCGCGCCGGCGGCCCGGGCCAGGATCAAAGCGGGCGAAGTGATCGTCTCGGTCAACGGTCACTCGATCGCCGGTGAGAGCAGCAACCTGGCGACCGAAAAGATCAAAGGCCCCGAAGGCACCGAGGTGACGATCGGCGTGCGGCGAGCCCCAAGAGCGCCAGGGTGCGAGAGCTGAAACTTACCCGCGCCGAGGTGCAGCTGCCGGTGACCACCACCCGGATCAGGACCGTGAACGGAGAGAAGCTCGGCTACGTGGACCTTGCCGCCTTCACCGAAGAACTCCGATGAAGCGGTCCGCGCAGGCGGTCGAAAGGGTCGAGCGCCGAGGGGCGAAGGGAATCGTCTTTGACCTGCGAAATAACGGCGGTGGCCTGCTGCAAGGAAGCGGTCAAGATCGCCAGCATCTTTTTGCCAAAGGGTCAGGTGGTGGTCTCGACCAACTCGCGCACCCAGGGTCACGCCGTCTACAAGGCGCTCGGCGGCAACCTCCCGGCCCGCCCGGTCGTCGATGCTGATCGACCGCGACACGGCCTCATCGGCCGAGATCCTCACCGCGGCCCTGGCCGATGATGCCGCACTCGACCGTGGTCGGCACCCGCTCCTACGGCAAGGGCGTCTTCCAGCAGGAGATCAACCTCTCAAATGGCGGGGCGCTGAAGCTCACGGTCGGCGAATACTTCACCCCCGCCGGCGTCAACCTGGCCGGCAAGGGAATCCACCCCGACGTCTACGCGCGCGATAACCCCCGCACCAAACGAGATGAGGCGCTGCAGCGAGCCTTTGAGGTCCTGGCGCACCAGGTCCGCGGTTGAGCCCGCGCGGACGGCGCTCGCCCAAGACCGCCGGCGAGGCGCTGGAGGTGCTGCTTTGCAGAGCGCCTTCCCAGCCGCGGCTTTCGCGCTGCCCTTGAGCTCGAGGCCGCCCGGGCGGCGCGTCGCGCGGAAACTGATCGCGGCGCTCGCCGCGACCTCACCGAGCTCCCCACCTTCACCGTCGATCCCGCCAGCGCCCGAGATTTCGATGATGCGATCTCGGCCCGGCGCGAGGGGGACGGGGTTCGGATCTGGGTCCACATCGCCGACGTCGCCGCCCACGTGGCCCCCGGCTCAGCGCTTGACCTCGAGGCTCGACGACGCGCCAACAGCACCTATCTGCCGGGTCTGGTCGAGCCGATGCTGCCCCATGCTCTGAGCAGCGAGGCATGCAGTCTCGCGCCCGGTGATGAACGCCTCGCGGTCAGCGTCGAGATCGAGTTGAGCGGCAGCGGTGAGCCAGGCTCGACCCGCTTCGATCGCAGCCTGATCCGCTCCGATGCCCGTCTCGACTACGATCGGCTCGACGCGATCTTCGCCGGTCGCGCCAAGCCGCCGGCCGCGGTCGCCGAGCCGCTGGCCTTGGCCCGCGAGGTCGCCGCGGCCCTCGGCGAGCACCGCCGGGCCAGCAGCCTCGACGTCGAGTCCTCTGAGCCGGAGTTTCGATTCGACTCCGCCGGCGAGGTGACCGCCGCCCACGCGGTGGCCCAGACCGAGTCCCACCGCCTGATCGAGCGGCTGATGATCCTCACCAACGAACAGGTGGCGCGGACCCTGGAGCAACGGCGGGTGGCCGCGATCTACCGGGTCCACGCCGCAGCCCGATCCCGCCCGGATTGAGCGCGCTGCTCGCGCAGCTGGCGGCGCTGGGTGTGCCGACCCCGCCCCTGCGCGAGGGCCTCTCAGCGCAACAGGCGGGGGTGATCGCCGCGGAGGCGAGTCGGCTGGCGCGGCGAGAGGCGGCGCGGCGCGGACACGGCCGCGCGGCGTATACATCGCTTGTGCTGCGCTCCCTCAAGCAGGCCTACTACAGTGAGAAGAACACCGGCCACGCGGGGCTTGGCAGCCCCGCCTACTGTCATTTCACCTCGCCGATCCGTCGCTACCCCGACCTGCTCGTTCACCGTGCCCTGCTCGCAGCGCTGGGGGAGGGAGAGCCGGCGCCGCGACTTGTCGAGGCCAGGGAGGTGGCCGCTGCACTGCTCAGAGCGCGAGCGCGAGTCGGCGCGGATCGAGCGCGACGCCGACGATCTTCTGCGCCGCCTACCTGCTCGAGCGCGAGCTGCGCCGAGCGCGGCCCGCAGGCTGAGTTCGGAGGCGAGGTCTCCGGGCCTGATTCGCGCCGGCGCCTTCGTCTCCTTCGGCGGTCAGCTCGGCGACGTCTATGAGGGCTTTCTGCCCGCCCGCCGGATGCGGGGTGAGTACTTCGAGCTAAACCAGACCGAGACCGCCCTGGTCGGCCGCAGAAGTGGCACCACCCTCAGCCTCGGTGATCCGCTTGCGGTCGCGGTGGGGGGGATCGAAGCGGCCCGGGGTCGGGTCGATCTGGAGCCCGTCGGTGGCTGAGAAGAAGCGCCAGCCAGCCTCGGGCGATGTCGCCACCAACCGCCGCGCCCGGCATAAATTCGAGTGGGTGGAAACGATGGAGGCGGGGATCGTCGCTGCGTGGCTCCGAGGTCAAGTCGTTGCGCGGCGGCAAGGCGCAGATGACCGACGCCTACGCGGTGGTCGATGACGGCGAGGTCTGGCTGCGCAACCTCCACATCCCGCCCTACGCCCCGGCGAGCAATCAAAACCACGAGCCCGAGCGGCCCCGCAAGCTGCTCCTGCACCGGGCCGAGATCGAGCGGCTGATCGGCAAAACCGCACAGAAGGGGCTGACCCTGATCCCCACCCGCATCTACTTCAAGGGCCCGCGGGCCAAGGTTGAGTTGGCTCTGGCCCGAGGAAAGGAGGGCCGCGATCGTCGCCGCGAGATCGCCGATCGAGACGTGCGCCGCGAGGTTGAGCGCGAGTTCAAAAGGAAGATGAGGTGAGCGCGGCGAAGCGAGTCCTTGGTGGGCTCGGCCCAGCTCAAAATTTCGGCTTGCATGTAGCGCCGCACATGAAAGGATTCAAACCAATGCGCATTCGCTCACTCTCACTTTCAAGTCTCGCGGCCTTCGGTCTGCTGGCGCTGCTCCTGCCCGCCGCCGCCGAGGCCGAATCCTTTCCCACCAAGGCGGGAAACTACGTGAGCAATCACGTCGATTACTTCGTTGCCGCACTCGCGGTGGCAATTTTGCTCCTGCTTCTCGTCGTCAGCGTCACCCAGCGCCGCAGCAAGGAGAAGGCCAAAAAAGGGTCCAAACCCGCCGCGGTTGCCGCGGTCCCCGCAGCCCAGGCGGCCGCGGGGGCGCCGCCCCTTCCGCCCGCACCGACGCCGACCGCTTCCCCGCCCTCGACCGCCGCAGCGCCCACGTCGGTCCTGCCGCCGGCGCCGGCTCCGCCCCAAAGCGCGCAAGATCGTCGCCGCAAGGGCCGCGAACAGCAGCGCGCCGCCCGCAACCAACAGCGCAAGGCACGCCAGGACGAGGCCAAACGGCGTAAGGAAGAGCGCGCCGCCCAAAGGGCGATGCGCCGCGGCAAACCGCTGCCGCCGACTCAGGCCGCCGCGGCGACGGGGGCCGCCTCGGGCACCGGCGCCCCCCAGGTGCCCGCGGCAGTGCCAACGCCGGCACCAAAGCCAGCCAGCAAGAGCCGTTTCGGTCGCGGCGGGGGAAGCGCCGCGCGGCGCAGGCAAAAGGAAGCCGCCGAGGCCGAGCGCAAGCTCGCCGCAGCCCGGGCTGCCCATGAGCGGGAACTACTTCAGCAAGGGGTCCAGCAGCAGGTCGCAGCACCAGCTCCGCCCCAACCTCCGGCGGCCGCGCCGATTCCCACACCGTCCGCGCCAATCGAGGCGCCATATGCCCAACCGGCGCCGCCCGCGCCCGCCCAGGCCCCGCTCCAACAGCCTCCCGTTGCGCCGGGGGTTACCCCGTCGATTCAGCCGACGCCGGCCCCGCCCGCACCAACGTTCGGAGCGGGAGCTGGTGCTCCACCACCGCCGGTACCTGGCGCCTACGATCCGGCCACGGCCGAACAGCGGGTGCGCGCCAAGGTGGAGGAGATCCAGCACGAGGAGGAGCGGATTCGAGTCGAGGCCGATCGTCGTATCCAGGAGGCAGAACGACTTCAGCGTGAGGCCGAAGATCGCCAGGCGCGGGCCCAGTCGGGCCAGATCACCCAAAGCATGGACCCGTTGGCGCCGATGATGCAGCCGGGCGAGCGCTCGAACCAGGCTCCAGCGGTCGAGGCGGTGCCGCCGCCGGCCGACCTGCAGACCGCCGAGCAGCGCCTGCAGCAAGAGCATGATGCCGTCGATCGGTCGATGCAGGAGGCGGAGGAGCGCATGCGCCAAATCGAGGAGCGCACCAAGGCTGCCGAGCACCGCGCCGCCGAGGCCAAGCGCCTTGCCAAACTGAAAGCCGAGGAGACCGCCCGCCAAGAGCGACTGCGCGAGAAGCAGGAAAGCGTTGCGGCGGCCGAGGAGCGGGCCCGAGAGGCCGAGCGTCGCGCCGCCGAAGCTGAGCAGGCGGTGATCGCGTCGGTGCAGGGCGGCGCCGCTGGGCTCGATCAGCCCTCGGCCCCTCTGCATCCAGCCTCGCCGCAGCCACCGCCTCCGCTGCCCGACCCCTCACCGGCTCCGCCAGCCGACGGTGGGTATCAACCTCAAGAGCCCTCGCCCCCTATCTCAATTCCGCCAGCCCAGGTTCCGCCGCCACAGGCTCCCCCAGCGCCTCACGCTCCCGCGCCGCCTCAGGCTCCCCCAGCGCCTCAGGCTCCCGCGCCGCCTCAGGCTCCCCCAGCGCCTCAGGCTCCCCCAGCGCCTCAGGCTCCCGCAGCGCCTCAGGCTCCCGCAGCGCCTCAGGCTCCCCCACCGCCTCAGTCCTTCGCCGCCCCCCCGCAACCCGAGGCACCGCCGCAGTCCTTCGCCGCGCCGCCTCAGGCTCCGGCCCCCTCGCCACAGGCACCGGACAATCAACCCCAGCCGAGCGCGACCCAGCCCATCCCGGTGCAGGCATCGGGTGCCCAGCCTGGAATGGCGATCGATCTCAACACCGTGAGCTTCGAGCAGCTGCGCGGCTTCGATCTGACCGTCACCCAGGCCACCCGGCTGCTCGCTCACCGCGAGCGCCTTGGCCGCTTCCAATCGGTCGATGACCTTGATCAGGTCGCCGGGTTTCCCCCCGAGGTGCTTGCCGATCTGAAGCGTCGCTCGACCGTCTGAACGGGGTGATTACGGGCCGTAGGCCGCGACCGCATCTCGCAGGCGGGCAAGCGCGTCTTAGACGGGGATCGCGTCAGATTCTGCCCTGTTCATGGGCCTCCGTTGTCGACCCCGTACAATTGGCGGGCAAGACCAGCACGGGGGCGACAGGCTTCGACGTGGTCGATCCGTGCGAAAGGTTGCAGGTCGAGGTTGCCGGAGGCCTCGTGAAACACCGGCAAAAACCAATACGTGCGGACCATGAGTTCGCCCTTGCCGCTTAGTTAATAGCTAGGCGATGAGAGTCGGTCCTCCCTCGCCCGTGGGGAGGGGCACCGGCTTCAGAAACGGGCTTACCCGGGCGGATCGCCCCGTCCGCCAGGGGACAATTCAGAGGGCTCTGTCTCCCCTTGTGCCCGCCGGCGCGGACCCCGGGAGACGAGAACCAAGCGCCGGCTATACCTGTAGAGACCATCGCACCACGACCGCGGATGTGGGTTCGAATCCCACCGCCTCCATCAAAGGCCAGAGATTCTCAGTCGATTGTTCCCCCCGGTGGATCCTCTGGCGGGACGACCCGATCGCCCCTGCGGCTTCGTCGGCTCTCTATATATAGATTGGCTCTCAGCGTGCAGCGCTACGTGGCCTTCCTGCGCGGGATGAACCTCGGCAAGAGGAGGCTGAAAAACGATCAGCTTAGGTCCCATTTCGAAGAGCTTGGGTGCGAGCAGGTGGCCACTTTCCGCGCCAGCGGCAACGTCATCTTCGGCGCCGCTGCTGAAGATGAGGCCTCTCTCGGCGCTCGGATCGAAGCGGGGCTGCAATCAGCGCTTGGCTACGAGGTCGCGGTTGTGCTCCGTACCCGCCCAGAGCTTGTTGAGATCGCCGGTCAGGTTCCCTTCGAGCCGGAGCAGGTGGCTGCCTCCGACGGCAAGCTGCAGGTGGAGCTTTTGCGAAACAAGCCCAGCGCGGCGGAGCGGAAGGATGTGCTCGAGATGGCAGGCGATCAGGACCGCCTCGCGATCAGCGGCCGCGAGCTCTTCTGGTTGCCGAGCGGTGGAATCCTTGATTCAGCCCTGGATATGAAGGCGATCGAAGCGACGCTCGGTCTCGGCACATTGCGGACCAAGGGCACGATCGATCAGATCGTCGCCAAGCACCTCACCGACCCGAGTGCCGCCTAGCGTCGCTAAAAGACGATCGTGCGGTCTCCGTCGCGCAGGACCCGATCGTCGAGGTGTGCTTTGACCGCGCGGGCGAGCACGAGTCGCTCCACGTCGCGGCCGATTCGCTTCAGGTCCTCGACCTCATCCCGATGGCTGACCCGGGTTACGTCCTGATCGATGATCGGACCGGCGTCGAGATCCTCGGTGACGTAGTGGGCGGTCGCGCCAATCAGCTTGACGCCCCGCTGGTGGGCGCGCAGGTAGGGGTCGGCGCCGACAAAGGCGGGCAGGAAGCTGTGGTGGATATTGATCGCCGGGGCGCCGAGCTCCGTCAGGAACTCGGCTGAGAGGATTCGCATGTAGCGGGCCAAGACGAGCAGGTCGATCCCCGCCAGTAGCTCCAGGGCGCGCCGCTCGGCCTGATCGGTTGAGCCATGCTCGGTAGCCACATAATGGAAGGGAAGGTCGAGCGAGCCGACCTGCTCGGCGTGCTCGGGGTGGTTTGAGATCACCATCACGACCTCGCCGCCAAGCTCCCCGCTGCGCCAGCGCCAAAGGAGATCGGAGAGGCAATGATCCTCGCCGGAGACCATGATTGCCAGGCGCTTTCGCTGCGTCGACTCGGCGAATCGGAAATCCATCTGCAGCGGTGCTGCGACTTCTCGCTCAAAGCGCCTATGCAGCTCCTCGCGCTCCGGCGCTGGGACGGAGTCAAAGGCCATCCGCATGAACAGCCTCCCCTCAGCTGAGGAGTGTTGGTCGGCATCGAGGATGTTGAGCCCGGAGGCGGCGAGGAAGCCGCTGACGGCGGCGATCAACCCGGGGCGATCGGGGCAGGCCAAAAGCAGGCGCGATGTCGGTTGCTCAGAGATCAACTAATGATCGCGCGAAGCGCCCGGCCGTGGGCGAATTCTCGCTCATCGATTGCTCGGGTGGATGACGCTTGCCTCTGGGTGGCCAGGTTCTGGGTGCATTCTGTGGTGCTCAGCCGACGCTTTTGGAGGGCCGTCTCAGATACGTAAGGAGCGCAAGCGAGAATGCGATCGGAATTGGATTTGGCATACGTTGTATGTACAACGGCTTCGAGATGGCGGCAGCGAAGCAAAGGATCAATCTGCGGATCACTGGGGATGATCAGACGCTATTCAAACGCGCGGCGACTGCCAATCATGAGACGCTCACCCAGTTCCTTGTGGAGAGCGGACGCGAGTGAGCAGTGCGCCTCCTTGGCGATCGAACCAGCTTTCGCCTTAGCGCGGACGATTGGCGGACCTTGGTTGCGGCGATGGATCGCACACCGCGCAGGCGCGCCCAGGACTAGTCAAGCTCTTTTCTCGCCCACGTCCCGAGTAGGGAAATGTCTCGCTTTTTAGCGCCGCAGCCACTGGGCGGCGAGCACCGGATCGATCGCTTTGAAAACGGGGCTGGCTCGCTCGACGTGTGGTTTTTGAAGCATGCCCGGATTGCGGCCGCAGCAGGGTCGGCCCGAACCTACGTTGTCATCGATACCGAGCGAGGCCGGGTAGTCGGCTATCACGCGCTGACGGTTGCATCTATCGAGCACACCGAAGCAACCACCCGGGCGCGGAAATCAATGCCCCAATATCCGATTCCAGCGATCCTCTTGGCTCGCTTGGCGGTTGATCATTCTGGTTCAGGGGGAGGGGAATTGGCGCCTGCTGCTGGGAGACGCGATGAGTCGCGCCGTCTCCGTGGTGGAGCAAATGGGGGTTCGCCTCCTGCTTGTCCACGCCGTCGATGACGCTGCCCAAAGGTTTTCTGAGCACTTTGGGTTCGAGCCCTCGCCGACAGATCCGATGAACCTGCAACTGCTCATCAAGGACGTCCGCGCGGCCCTAGGCACCGCCGGAATCGAGCCCTAAGCTCAGCCCCAAGTCGCCGCAGCAGATTTGCTTTTGGGAAGCGGTGTCGCCTTATAGGCCGTTCAGCTCAATTGCGCTTCAACCCCCTTCTGCGTCGATTCTGACCATTGCTCAGTTGCTGGGGCTCGGCACGCGATTTCGGAGTGATTGCCTCCGCCCCGCTCGGGGGACTGCCGCGCGGTCTTCAACCCGTTGGGAGCCAGTCAGGTTCGCCTCCACGGGGCTTGGCGCCGCCGCTGGGCGTTGCCCGGACCCCCAGACCGCGCCGCGCAGATCGCGCTCAGATCTGCATGGTCGGCTGCATTGGGCCCTGAGGACCCGTGCTCCATGCCTGAGCTAGTGGCGATTGTCGCTTGAGTGGGCCCTGTGTGATCGCGGTCACACTTATCCCATGAGAGTATGTAGACTGCAAGACGCATGGCAAGCAGCGTTTGGGCACGAATCGTGCCTAGCTCTGCCCTGCGCTCAGTCGGGTTTAGGGATAGGGGTACTCAAGGTCACCCCGCGTGGTCGTTGAGCGCGTCGAGGACATTGCGCGTCGTCTCAAGGAGCGTCTGACAGAGGCCGCTCAGCGGCTCCCATCCGCCGGGCTCCCCCTTTTTGAGCGCTACTGTCGTGGAGATCTCCAGATCCACGTCCATATGCTCGGCGGGATTAACCATCCCGATGGTGGAGATAGGTGCATCCTCATACAGAGGACGGACCCCTTCCATCTCCACTCTATGGAGATGTCTCCCCCCGGTTCCGTCGGGGAAGTAATGGCGGATGTCCTGAAGTCCCACGATGCAAAGAGGGAAATGCCGGTGCTTGTCTACGCCGACGAGCCGATCGAGGAACCAGAGGGGATGCGTGGCGGGATCACCCCCATCCCTTCGTTCATACGGCTGCGCGCTCTCCACGATTGTCATTGCGTCGGGGGCGATGCCTCCCGAGATTCTGAGCGGGACGGGCTCGCCGCTCCCCTTGGCGCGAGGTTCTTTGACTTTGATCGGAAAGGCTGTGTGTTCGTCCGGTTCCCCATTGTTTGCCAATACGAGGTTCCAGGCCAAGTGATCGAGGGACGCCCGCAGGTTGGTGAGGAAATCACCGAGGAGGAGACCCGATCTCATCGGGAACTGGCCGGAGATCGCGCACGACGACCTCAAACTGTGGGAAATCGGACGGAATCGTTGCTTGAAGGCGGTGCGCCTGGAGGGCCAAGCGATAGGGCTTACGTTCCGTGAAGGCATCGATCAAGTCTTTGAGCGCTTCCAAGTGCTCCTCTGCTCGCCCGAACTTGATCTCCGGTGATCCACGCTGTATCTCGGTTTCAACATCCATCGGCGCTACCTTTCCAGATAGATGGCGAAAGAGCCTAAGCCCCAAACGACGACGCCCAAAGGCATCAATCCGAAAACGGGCAAGCCCCACGAGCCGGTAGAGATTCCGCCGCTGAAGCGCGGGACCTTTGATGCGGTGCTGGACCGCGTGGCAGTCCCAAAGAAGTAGGACCAAGCGGGCGTGAGCCCACATCCGACTCCCTAGACAGAGTTAGGGGGGAGATGGGGAAGCGGAAGGGAAATCAACGGCAGACCGCCTTCGTGCAATTAGACGATGCGACGGTGCAAAGACGCGCTTGCGATCAGAACCTAACTTCCGACATACGCGCCCTTTACATTCTTGAGGCTAAGGCGCGGGGTCTGCGCAACCGACAGAAGCGTAAATCGGGCTAGACACCGCCCGTCTAGCTAGACTTAATAGGGAAAGGAGGTCTCAAATGGCTCGATATCGAGGAAGAACGTGGCTCCGCGAACACGCCCCGTGGGGCGTTGCTGAGCACATTCCCCAAGGGGTCGACTGCGGCGATCATGAGTGGCATCTGGTCGAGTCGGGGCATTGGGCCTGTTACCACTGCCTCACAGAGACCGAAACGTCTCCTTGGGGTCCGGATAAGGACGCTCTCCTTCGTTTGCAGGCAATTCACGCAGACCTCGCCTTCCTGATCGCAGGCGGTTTGAGCGGGGCAGAGCTAGCACGCGAATACCTGCGCTACGAACCGGAGCTTTCGCAGCTTTACGCGGAGCTTGAGCAGGGGGCACCTGCCACTGCTTCACAAATGCAATTCGTGCTTGGGGACGTTGAGGTACTTCAGCCCCGCATCCTTGTCTAGCGCGTAGTCGCGCGCCGCAGCAGCTGCTCAAACATCGCTTGGCCCTCGTATCGCGCGTTGTAGCGCCATGCATACTCGTCTAGGTAGGACTGAATCCAGCGATCCGAAACGTGCTTGTAGGCGCCCCGCATGCCGGTTTTGAGGTTCCCGAAAAAGCCCTCAATCGTGTTCGTGTGAATGTCGCCGTCCACATAAGAGCCAGCCGAGTGATTGATAACTCGGTGATCTAGGAACTCTCCGCGCAGCGGCTTATAGGCAGGCCAGTCGTCGGTGATGATGAAGGCCGACGGATTTACGTGGGTCCGAACCTCTCTACTAAGGCCAGCGCCACGCCTAGACGGGATCACCCGCAGCCTCACACGCCCACCGCGCTCGACCATGCCGAGAACGGTCGTCTTGTTCTCACGGTGACGCGCAACCTCTTTGTAGCCTTTGAGCTTCCGACGCGGCTTCCCGCCCCACGCGGTCTCGTCTATCTCAACGTCGCCGGATAGCTGCTCGTCGCCCTCGTCGGTCATAAGCTCGTTGCGGATTTTGTTGAACATGCGCCAGGCGGTCTTATAGGTCACTCCAAGCTCTCGCTCAAGCTGTTTGGCAGATATGCCGCACCGAGTGCTTGCCATAAGGAACATGGCGTAGAACCAAAGCTGTAGAGAGGTCGTGGACTTCTCAAAGATCGTGCCTTTCATCGGATGCAGGTGCTTGCCGCAGGAATCGCAGGTATAGGACGCCCGCGATTTGGTCCGATGGAACTTCCGTTCTTTGTCGCAGACCGGGCAATGCGCGTGATGGCCGTCCGGAGCGAATCTGCGACGCCAGAGCGCGTCTAGGCATGCCGAATCATCGGGATATTCCCGCCAGAACTCGACCACAGAAAGCTGAGAATCGGACGAATGACGCCGAATTGGATTGTTCCGGTCGTTTGCAGGCATGCATTCATTATACATACTCTGAAGGCATAAGTGTGATCGCGGTCACCAAACCACCGGGCCGCGCACTCCAGGGTTCCGCGCTTGCTAACAAAACGCACATACATTGTCCCTGCCCTGATCGCGGCCCTTGCCGCGCCGTCTGCCGCGCTAGCTTCGGGTGGCGTCGGTGCCCAGTCCGCGCCGAGTGGCCTCGGCGCTGCGAGGCCGGTCAGGATCGCGGTGCTGCAAGCTCCGGTCTCCAGATTTCACCGGGCGATCCGCAGCGAGGTTAAGAGGCTGCAAGCAGAAGGTCGCGCCAGGTTGCGCGCTCAGCGCCGCCACGCGGCCGCCCCGTCGCTTCCCGCCGGGGTCAGCCTTGCCAGCCTGAAGGCGATCGCGGCCTGTGAGTCGGGCGGAGACCCACCGGGCAGTCTCCGCCGGAGGCACCTACCGCGGCATATACCAGTTCGACTACGGGACCTGGGCATCGGTCGGCGGAAGCGGCGACCCGGCCGCGGCCTCAGCGGCCGAGCAGGACTACCGTGCTGCGCTGCTCTATTCCCGCTCGGGCTCGAGCCCCTGGCCGGTCTGCGGCTGAGCGCCGCTCACCGCGGCGCCGGGGCGCCCGCCGAGATGGCTACGAGTATGAGCGGCGATGAGCGGCGAGCGTGTCCCGACTCCGGACCCGCAGGGGCCAAGCCGTAAACCCCCCCGCGAGGCGATCGCCGAGGCGCAGGTGCGGGCCCCGACCCGCGGCAACCGCAAGCTCGAGGGGTTTCTCGAGGCGGTCAACGAGGACGAGCAGGTGCGGGCCTGGTGGTACATGGCCCAGGTCCACGCCGAGCGGCTGGGGATGTCTGATCACTCCTGGGTCCATATGCAGATCGTCCTCAACATCGCCCTGCGTCTGCTGCGGCTGCTGGTCAAAGCCGGGGTCGAGCCGGCGATGGTCAGCGACCACGGGATGAGCGGCGCGCGACGCCGAGGTGGTGGTCGCCGGCGGCGCGCTCCTGCACGACGTCGGCATGTCGATCCACCGCGCCGATCACGAGGCCTACAGCCTCTTCCTCGCCAGCGGCGCGCTCGACCGCCTGCTCGCCGACTCCTACCGCGAGCCCGAGCGCACCGTCGTCGCCGCCGAGATCCTCCACGCGATCATCGGCCACCGCCGTCGCGGCGAGCCCTACACGCGTCGAGGCCGGGCGTGGTCCGGGTCGCCGACGCGCTCGACATGGCCCAGGGCCGCACCCGGATCCCGATCGAGGCCGGTCAGGAGGGGATCCACTCGATCTCGGCGGCCGCCGTCGATGAGGTGCGGATCGAGGCCGGGGAGGAGCGACCGGTGCGGATCGAGATCGAGCTCAACAACTCGGCCGGAATCTTCCAGGTCGATGACCTGCTGGCGACGAAGATCCGCGGCACTCCGCTGGAGGGCCGGGTCGAAGTCGTGGCCGAGATCGAGGGCGAGAGCGAGAAGCGCCTGCTCAGCGGTTTCCGGCTGGTCTTAGCCGAAGCGCTCGAGGTCGTAGCGGCGCCGTTCCTTGCGCTTCTCCAGTTTGCCCTGGATCAGCGAGGCACGATCACCAGGACGGCGAAGAAGACGATCACGCCGAAGCAGAAGAAGGTGACCGTCTTATCGGTGGTCGGCCCGGCCAGCCCGACGCCGTTTCGCCAGGCGAGGCGCAGCGTCGGAGCGACGCGACCAGCGAGCAGCGGCGCAGGAGTCGCGAGAACAGCGCATGCGACGGTGCCGCTTCACCGGGCGCGCAATCTACGCGCACCCGCCGCCCGGTCGGCGCCGGACTTTCCGCGATTCGGCGGTCGCTCACGCAGCTGTGAAAATCCTGTGAACGCAGGGGATTTGTGCTGACGCCCGCCCGCTCGCCGCCATACAATCCGGACGTCTCGCGGGAAGACGCGCATCGGCCCACGAACGGCGCCGCAAACTTGAACCCACAGCAGACCATCAGGCTCGCGGTTATCGACAACGACAGCGGCTTCGTGACGGTGCTTTCCAAGCGCACCGAGGCCGCGGGCTGGCAGCTGCGCCAGGTGGCCAGCGCGATCCCCCCGAGGAGCTGGTGGCGATGAAGCTGAACGCGCTGCTGCTCGACCCCGCGGTGCTGGGCGAGGACGGCTGGGGCTACCTGGAGCGGGTCTGCGCGATGCTCCCCGACCTCGGCGTGATCGTCTGCACGGCCGCTCCACCGTCGCCCAGCGGGTGCGCGGACTGCGGCTCGGGGTCGACGACTGGATCACCAAGCCCTGCCACCCCGAGGAGGCGATGGCGCGGATCGAAGCGGTCTCGCGCCGCCGCCGCCGCGGCCGATCCAGCGCCGAGGCGGCCCCGCTGGTCGCCGGCGAGCTGGAGATCCGCGCCGACCAGTTTCAGGCTTTCGTCAGCGGCGGCAGCCTTGACCTGACCCGGCGCGAGTTCGAGCTCCTGCACCTGCTCGCCGAGGCCAAGGGCCAGGTGCTCGAGCGCGAGACGATCTACCAGCGGGTCTGGGGATACGCGATGGCCCACGGCGATCGCTCGGTCGACGTCTTCATCCGCAAGCTGCGCCAGAAGCTCGAGAAGCGCTCGCCCGGCTGGAGCTACATCCACACCCACTTCGGGGTCGGCTACCGCTTCGACCCCGAGCCGGTGCCCGGAGTCGCCGGCGAGGCGACGTCGAGGCGCTCTCCGCCGAGCGCTCCGCCCAGCCCGAGGCCGTGCCCGAGCGCGCGCGCCGCCTGAGCGCTTCACAAGTCGTTCACAACAGCTTCACGTCGAGATAACCGCGGCGGCCTCGGGCGTCGCAATGCTCGCGAGCCATGGCGGGCGAGAACGGGAGCGCCGCAGACGCAGCTAGACGAGTCGGCTCGAGATCCGACCCGAGGAGCACGCTGCGCTGGTCGACGGGCGGCCGCTCAGCCTGACGATGCGCGAGCTGCAGCTGCTCGTCACGCTGGCCTCCCACCCGCAGCGGATCATGACCCGGGAGGAGCTCTACGCCGAGGTCTGGGGGAGCCAGCCCCGCCACGCCGACCGCTCGGTCGACGTCTACGTCAGTCGTCTGCGCTCCAAGCTCGGCGAGGCGCTGCCCGAGCGGCAGCCTGATCCACACCCACAACGGGATCGGCTACCGCTTCTCCCCGGATGGCTGAGCGAGCCGCCGACTCGACCTTGGCTTTTACATCTTTTTTACATCCTCGATACAGCCAGATAACAAGCTGCCGCGGGAGCCGCTGAGAGTGTGGCCGCAAGTGGTCCGTCACCAACTAAGGAGATTTGCGTGACCAAGAGACTTCTCAGCGTCGGCGTGGCGCTGGCGCTCACAATCGCGGTTCGCTGCCTGCGGCAGCTCGTCCTCGAGCAGCACCAGCAGCAGCGCATCGGCGAACTCGCCGCTGGTCGGCGCCGGCAGCACCCTGGTCGCGCCGCTGATGTCGAAATGGCAGTCCGACTACGCGAGCAAGACCGAAGAAACGGTCACCTACGGGGCGATCGGCAGCGGCGGGGGGATCGACCAGATCACCTCGCGCACGGTCGACTTCGGCGCCTCCGACGCGCCGCTGACCGCAGAACAGTTCGAAGAAGCCAACGGAGTCGAGCAGATCCCCTGGGCGCTGAGCGGCACCGTCCCCGCCTACAACGTCAACGGCGCGCCGAAGAACCTGAAACTGAGCGGCGAAGTCCTGGCCGACATCTACCTCGGCAAGATCACCACCTGGAACGACCCGGCGATCGCCAAGCTCAACCCCGGGCGCCAGCCTGCCGAGCACCAAGATCACCCCGGTCTACCGCAGCGACGGCAGCGGCGACACCTACGCGTTCACCAACTACCTCTCGACGATCGACCCCGAATTCAAGTCGAAGGTGGGCACCTCGACCCAGGTCAAGTTCCCGACCGGCGTCGGCGCCGAAAAGAACGACGGCGTCGCCGCCGCGATCTCCCAGACCGACGGGGCGATCGGCTACGTCGGCCTCGCCTACGCGCTCTCCAACGAACTCAACATGCCGCTGGTCGAAAACTCGGCCGGCGAACTTCCCCGAACCGGGCGTGAAGAGCGTCGAAGCCGCCGCCGCCGCGGTCACAAGATCGGCCCGAAGAACGAAATCTCGCTGGCCGAACTGCCGGCCTCGGCCAAGGGCGCCTACCCGATCTCGACCTACACCTACGTGATCGTGCCGCTCGAAATCCGAAAAGGCGGAAGCGCTGAAGAAGTTCATCACCTACGCGATCGGTCCGGGCCAGAAATTCGGCCCCGAACTCGACTTCGCGCCGCTGCCCGCCGCAGGTCGTCGCCGCCGACAAGAAGGCGATCGCAAAGATCGGCAGCTAGGTGGAGGCCGGAGCCCTCAGCAACCCCGTTCTGCGGGCCCGGCGCAACCTCACAGACCGCATCGGCGACCCGCTGCTGCGAGGCCTCTCCGGCCTCGCAGCAGCGCTCGCCGTGGTCGTCGATCGTCGGGATCGTCTACGAGGTCATCCACCTCGCCTGGCCGGCGATCTCGAAGTTCGGGATCGGCTTCGTCACCACCAACGACTGGAACCCGGTCACCGAGCGCTTCGGCGCGGCGCCCTTCCTCTACGGGACCGTCGTCACCTCGTCATCGCGCTGATCTTCGCGGCGCCGCTCTCGATCGCGATCTCGATCTACCTGACCGAGCTGGCCCCGCGGCGGATCCGGCGCCCGGTGGCGACCCTGGTCGACATGCTGGCGGCGATCCCGACCGTGATCCTCGGCCTCTGGGGGATCCTCGTCCTCGGGCCCTTCATGCGCGACACGATCGAGCCGGCGCTGAAGAGCGCGCTTCGGCTTCCTCCCGATCTTCAGCGGCGAACCCTCCGCCTTCGGCTACCTGACCGCGGCGGTGATCCTGACGATCATGGCGACCCCGATCATCACCAGCGTCACCCGCGAGGTCTTCGAGACCGTGCCCGGCGACCTCAAGGAGGCCTCCTACGCGCTCGGGGCGACCCGCTGGGAGATGGTCCGCCAGGTCGTCTTGCCCTACTCGCGCGCCGGCATCGTCGGCGCCACGATCCTCGGCCTCGGCCGCGCGATCGGCGAGGCGATCGCCGTCGCCCAGGTGATCGGCGGCGCCTACCTGATCAACGCCTCGCTCTTTCACACCGGCGGCACCCTCGCCGCCCAGATCGCCTCCCAGTTCCAGAACAGCGCCGGGCTGCAGAAGGCCTCGCTCGCCTACCTCGGGCTGATCCTGCTTGGTCTTCGCCGTGATCGTCAACGTGATCGCCCGGCTCATCGTCCAGCGCGGCAAGCTCAAGGACGTACCGACGTCGACCGACCGACCGAGGCGGAGGCGCTGTGAGCGGCGAGCCGAGGCCACGCGCTGC
Organism: uncultured Solirubrobacterales bacterium; assembly: GCA_963745305.1. Taxonomy (GTDB): domain Bacteria; phylum Actinomycetota; class Thermoleophilia; order Solirubrobacterales; family 70-9; genus CAVUWL01. Next base: position 333,897 of record CAVUWL010000016.1, on the reverse strand, counting down.
TGCTCGACCGCGGCAACCTGAAGCGGCGCAAACGGGTCAACCGGGCTGGTCGAGGTCGTCCTCGACGCTCGCCGCCCTGCTCGCCGTCGGCGGTCCTCGTGATCGTCGTCGGCTCGGTCCTGCTCAAGGGGGTCGGGGCGCTCAGCTGGCACTTCCTGACCACCCCGACGGCGCTCTTCGGCGAAACCGGCGGCGGCATCTCCAACGCGATCGTCGGCAGCGCGATCATCGTCGCGCATCGCCGCGGTGATCGCGATCCCGATCGGGATCCTGGTCGCGATCTACACGACCGAGTTCGCGCCGCCGCGGATCGCCCACGCCGGTTCGCTTCGTGCTCGACATCCTCAACGGCGTGCCGACGATCATCACCGGGATCTTCGTCTACGGCCTGATCGTCGTCCCGCAGCACACCAGAGCGGATTCGCCGCCTCGATCGCGCTGGCGATCGTGATGCTGCCGATCGTCGCCCGCACCGCGCAGGAGGTGCTGACGCTGGTCCCGGGCACGCTCAAGGAGGCAGCCCACGCGCTCGGGATCGCCCACTGGCGCATCGACCGTGCGGATCACGATCCCGACCGCGGCCGGCGGCCTGATCACCGGCTCCCTGCTCGCCGTCGCGCGGGTCGCGGGGGAGACCGCGCCGCTGATCCTGCTCTCCTCGATCTTCGCCCAGGGCGTGCTGACCGACCCCAGCCAGGCGCTGGCCTCGATTCCCGATCTTCATCTTCCAGTCCTCCGAGTCGCCCAAACCCGAAGCCCACACCGAGGCCTGGGCCGCGGCGCTGGTCCTGATCGCCTTCGTCCTCGCCCTCAACGTCGTCGCCCGCGCCTTCTACGCCCGTTCCCGCAAGCGCATGGGGGCATGACCGCCCAGCGCCCGCCCGCCACCCGAGGAGTCCTAGGATGGACGAAGCAGATTCGACCGAGAGCCCACCGATGACCGAGTCAAACCCCGAACCCGCAGACCAGCCCGAGTACCGGCTCGGCGCGCCGCCGGGCCGGCGATCTCGGTCGCCGCCGAAGGGCGGCGGGCGCGCGGCGCTCAAGGCGCGGCCGAGACGTCGGCAACGTCGAGCTGCGCGACCTGCACGCCTACTACGGCTCAAACCACGCCGTGCGCGGGATCAACCTCGACTTCGACGCCGGCGCGGTGACGGCGATCATCGGACCCTCGGGTTGCGGCAAGTCGACGATGGTGCGCTGCATCAACCGCATGCACGAAGAGATCCCCGGAGCCCGCGCCGAGGGCGAGGTCCTGCTCGATGGCCTCGACCTCTACGACTCCCGGATCGACATCGTCGCGGTGCGTCGTGCGGTCGGCATGGTCTTTCAGAAACCGAATCCCGTTCCCGACCATGTCGGTGATCGACAACGTCACCTCGGGTCTGCGGCTGACCGGCGCCTCGCGCAGCAGAGATGGACGACCGCGGCCGCGAGGCGCTGGTCGGCGCCGGCCTCTGGGAGGAGGTCAAGGACCGGCTCAAGGGCCCCGGGCGTCGGGCTCTCCGGCGGACAGCAGCAGCGCCTTTGCATCGCCCGCGCGCTCGCGGTCGACCCCGAGGTGCTGCTGATGGATGAGCCCTGCTCGGCGCTCGACCCGGTCGCGACGCTGAGGATCGAGGAGCTGATCGGCGAGCTGAAGGAGCGGGTGACGATCGTGATCGTCACCCACAACATGCAGCAGGCGGCGCGGGTCGCCGATACCACCGTCTTCATGCTGGACGGCGAGCTGGTCGAGGTCGGCGCCGACCGACAAGCTCTTCACCAATCCCGACGACGAGCGCACCGAGCAGTACGTGACCGGGAAGTTCGGCTGATGGCGACCGAGACGCAGGAGCCAGTACCAGGAGGAGCTGGAGCGCCTGGAGGCAAGCGCGCTCGACGGCCTCGACCTCGTCAACGCGGCCCTCGATCGCACCCTGGAGGCGGTCGAGCACCAGGACGTCGAGCTGGCCCAGCTGGTCGTCGCCGACGACGATCGCATCGACGGCCGCTACCTGGAGGTGCACCAGAGCCTGATCACCCTGCTCGCCACCCAGTCGCCGGTGGCGACCGATCTGCGGCTGATCTCGGCGCTTCTGCACGTGCTGAAGAACGTCGAGCGGATGGGCGACCAGTGCGTGAACATCTGCAAGGTGATCCCGCTGACCGGCAACGAGCCGCCGGCCGACGAGGAGATGGTCAAGCTGATCCTGGCCATGGGCGACCAGACGCGCGCCCTGATCAGCCAGGCCAAGCGCGCCTTTGAGGGCCGCGACATCGAGATGGCCCGCGACCTGGTCCGCCAGGACGACGTCGTCGACAACCTCAACCGCGAATGCTTCCGCCTCGCGCTGGAGATCGGCGACGACGCCGATAGGCGCGAGTGGGCGATGACGATGCTGCTCGCGGCGCGGGCGATCGAGCGGATCGGCGACAACGCCGTCGACATCGGCGAGCAGGTCGCCTTCGTGGTCACCGGTCTCTTTCGGGAGTTCGAGGACGCCTCCCATCCCGCGTAGGAATGCTGCCACGCCGACACCCGGCGCCGGGGCGCGGTGGAATCCGCCCCGACCCCGGGCGGTTCGCGCCCGCGGCGCACGTGTGAGATCCGAGTCGTCTGGGAACATCAACCGAGGCCCTCGAATGCTCTGCGCTGCCATAGATATCGGCTCCAATACGACCCGCGTGCTCGTCGCGGAGCCGGTCGACGGGCAGCTGAAGAAGGTGATGGAGCAGCGCGCCTACACCCGGATCAACAAGGCGCTTGACGCCGACGGAGCGATCCTGCCCGAGAAGATCGACGAGGTCGCCGAGGTGGTCGCCACCCAGGTGCGCCTGGCGCAGGAGCTCGGCGCGGAGGTGATCCGCTCGGTGGCCACGGCGGCGGTTCGCGAGGCCTCAAACGGCGAGAGGTCGCCGCGCAGGCGATCGCCGAGGCCTCCGGGGTCGAGGTCGACGTCCTCAGCGAGCGAGGAGGAGGGTCGGCTCTCCTTCATCGGCGCCACCAAGACGCTCGGGCATCCGGTCGCGGGCAAGATCGGCGTCGTCGACGTCGGCGGCGGCTCGACCGAGGTGATCCTCGGCACGCGTCGCCGGCGGGGTCGAGCAGGTCCGCTCCTGGCGGGTCGGCTCCGGGGTCCTCGCCGATGAGCTGATCGCCTCCGACCCGCCCTCGGCGGCCGAGATCCGCAAGGTCCGCGACCGCATCGACGACTTCTTCGCGGGGGTCGAGATCGAGCATCCTGCCCAGGCGGTCGCGGTCGGCGGCAGCGCCACCTCGCTGCGGCGCCTGGTCGGCGCGGTGCTCGAGTACGAGACGCTCGAGCGCGGGATCCGGGTGCTCTGCCGGCGACCCTGCCGCCGACGTCGCGCGGCGCTTTGAGCTCGACCCCGCAGCGGGTCCGCATCCTCGCCACCGGCGTACTCCTGCTGGAGAAGGTCTCCGAGCTGCTCGGCCAGCCGCTGCAGATCGGCAAGGGCGGCCTGCGCGAGGGCGTCATCCTCGACCTCCTAAACGGCAGCGTCAACGGCTCCTCCCCGAGGCCGTCGCCGCCTGAGCGCGGCCGCCGGCGCCGATCCTCTCGCCCCGATGGTGCGCGCCCGCCGGTTAGAGCTTGACTGTCGCGACAGCTTCGCGACGGCCGCTGCGGCGGTGCTACGGGTGCGCAGTGAGGAGGTCTTCGAGCAGGCCGCCGGCGTGCTTGACCTCGCCCGCCCAGAGCGCGTCCATGACATGAGGGTGGCGACGCGGCGATTGCGCGCTGCGATCGAGGTCTTTGAGGTCTGTTTCCCGCGGCGCGCCGTGCGGGCGGCGCTGCGGGATGTGAAGGCGCTCGCCGATGGGCTCGGAGAGCGCCGCGATCGCGACGTGGAGATCGAGCTGCTCGAGCAGTTTGTCGCCGATCTGGGCGCCCAGGATCGGGGCCGAGTTGGGGCTTTGATCGCAAGCTTGCGCGAGGAGCAGCGCGGCGCCAACCTCGAGCTCGCGAGCCTGACCAGCGCCGCGCACCTGGTCAAGCTGCGACGGCGCCTGGCGCGCCTCGGCGAGGGGATCACCGGATGAAGGCCAGGCCGATCAAGGGGCTCGACCCGGCCAAGTCGCTGCGGCGAAACGCAAAGCGGATGGTTCGCACCCGGCTGGAGGAGATGGAGGGCTTTGCCGAGCAGGCACTTGATCCCGCTGAGGCAGCCGCCCAGCACAACATGCGGATTGCCGCCAAGCGGCTGCGCTACGTCTTGGAGATCGTCGCGGAGTGCTTCGGCCCCGAGGCGCTGGCTGCCCAGCGCGCCGCCAAGGCGCTGCAGTCCGTCCTCGGTGAGATCCATGACTGCGACGTGATGCTTCCCCGTGCGAGTGAGATCGCCTCCCTTCAGGATCTGTTGAGGACCCGCCGCGAGCTGCTTCACCGCAACTTTCGTGAGCTCTGGAAGCGCGAGGAGCGCAGCGAAACCTGGGCCGGGCTGCGGCGCTCTTTGTAGGGTGCCGGTCACCTCAGCTTCACACCTCCTTCTCGGAAGCTTCACAAGTTTTCCCTGCTAACTGGGCGAATCTCAGTGCGACATAAGGTAATCGAGCAGGGAGACACCGATGACTTCCCGAGTTGACATGCACTGCCATTCCACCGCCTCGCAGCTTTCCCGCCTCGGGGTCCAGCGCTCCCTGGGGCTGCCCGAGTGCGCGACGCCGCCAGCGGAGGTCTACGAGCTCGCCAAGCGCCGCGGGATGGACTTCGTGACGATCACCGATCACGACACGATCGCCGGCTGCCTGGAGCTCGCCGATCGTCCCGACTGCTTCGTCTCCGAGGAGCTGACCGCCCGCTTTGCCGGCGAGCCCCAGGCGGTTCATGTCCTTTGTTACGGGATCACCCTCGGAGACCACGAGTGGCTGCAGGCACACTCCGGCGATCTTGAGGCCTGCGCCGCTCACCTTCACGAGAACCGAGATCGCCTGCGCGCTCGCCCACCCCTTCTACAACGTCGAGGCGCCCCTGACCAAACGCCACCGCCGCCGCCTGGCGGAGCTGTTCCCGATCTGGGAGGTGCGCAACGGGTCGCGCGCCGCGGAGCTGAACATGCCCGCCGCCGTCTACGTCGAGACCAAGGGCGGCACCGGAATCGCCGGCTCCGACGACCACGCCGGCGTGGACATCGGCCGCACCTTCACCGAGGCGCCGGCCGCGGCCACGCCGGAAGAGTTTCTCGCACACCTGCGCCGCGGCGAAGCCGCTGCCCGGCGGCGAGCAGGGCAGCGCCGCCAAGTGGACGCATGCGGCGATGGCCCTCGCCACCCGCGCCCACACCCTCGGCGAGGCCGGCGCTGCGCGGCGCCGCCGCGAGCCCGAGGTGGTGCTGAAGATCGCCGAGCGGGTGATCCGCGAGGGCGCCGCGCGCGAGGGCAAGGTGGCGACCGACATCGGTCCCGAGCCGACGCCCGCGCGCTGCTGGAGGCCTGGCTTGGGGCGATGGATCTGGATCTGCGCGGCCGTGAGCTGCTCGACTACCTGCAGTCCGATGGCTTCTCCCACGCCGACCTCTACCGCCGTGCCCGCCGTATCCACGAGCGGCGCCTGCGCGCCGCGGTCGCAGGCTGGCTCAGAGTCGATCCGTGCGGGGGCGGTCGCCGCCGCCCTGAGCGGGCTCTTTGAGGCGCTCGTGCCCGCCGTTCCCTACGCGCCCGCGACCGCCTTCCTCGCCGCCGAGAAGGCGAAGCTGAGGGGCGCTGGAGATCGAGCCGCGGCGGGTCGCGCTGATCGCCGACGGGATCGATTCGATGCACGGCGTAACCCGCACGATCGAGCAGATCCGCGAGCGCGGCGTGGACGGCTTTGAGGTCGAGGTGATCGGCACCGACGCCGGCGTCGACCGGCGCCTGCCGGCGGCGGCGGAGCTTGAGATTCCCTTCTACCGTGGGGTGCAGCCTCGGGGTTCCCAGCCTGCCCGATCTGGTCGAGACGTTGGCCGAGGGACGCTATGACCTCCTCCACGTCACCGCACCCGGTCCGGCCGGGGTCGCGGCGACGCTGCTCAGCCGGATCGCCGGCCTGCCGCTGCTCGGTAGCTACCACACCGAGCTCGCCACCTACGCCGGGCTGCGCAGCGGCGATCATGGCCTTGAGGCGATCGTCGAGGCCGCCCTGCGGGCCTTTTACAGCGTCCCTTCGCTTCGTCCTCTCACCGAGCCCAGCTGCCGATCGCTCGCTGCTTGAGCTCGGCGTCGGCCCAGCGCGGATCGGCCGCTGGGAGCGCGGCGTTGATACCGCGCGCTTTGATCCCGCCAAGGCCCGGCCGGCCGCCTACCCGGGCGAGCTGAAGGTCCTCTACGCCGGTCGCCTCAGCCGCGAGAAGGGGATCGACCTGCTTGCCGAGAGCTTCCTGCGCGCCCGCGCCGCCGATCCGCGCCTGCACCTGCTGCTCGCCGGTGGCGGTCCGGAGGAGGCCGAGCTGCGAGGCGCGCCTCGGCGGGGCGGCGACCTTTCTGGGCTGGCTTGAGGGAGAGGAGCTCGCTCGGGCCTACGCCAGCGCCGACGTCTTCCTCTTCTGCCAGTCGCACCGACACCTTCGGGCAGGCGATTCTTGAGGCCGGGGCAAGCGGGCTCGCCGTGATCGCGGTCGCCGAGGGCGGCCCCGCGGCGCTGATCGAGAACCGCCACACCGGGATCCTCTGTCGACCCAATCCCGATCACCTTGCCGCCGCCCTGCTGCAGCTCGCCTCCTCGCCGCTCGCTGCGCCGACAGCTTGGCGCCGCCGCCCTTGGCGCGGCGCGTTCGCGCTCCTGGGAGGAGGCCCTGGCCCAACTCGGCGCCGGCTACCGTCGCGCCCTGGACCGGGCGTCCTCGACGCCGGCCCGCCAGCACCTCGCCCAGGTTGCCTGAGCCCGCAAGAGCTCAGCCCGGGGCTGAGTACGATGGCCTGGATCGACGATCCCGCCCTTTACTTCAACCGCGAGCTCTCCTGGCTCGATTTCAACCAGCGGGTGCTAGAACTCGCCGAGCAGAGCGACGTTCCCTTGCTCGAGCGGCTGCGCTTCTGCGCGATCTATGCCTCAAACCTGGATGAGTTCTTCATGGTCCGGGTTGCCGGGCTATTCGACCAGCTCGACGCAGGGATCGACGCCCGGGGACCCGACGGCCTCGCCCCAGGCGCCCAGATCGATGCGATCCAGGCTCGGGTGCTGGAGCTAGACCACCGTCTGCATACCTGCTTCAACGGCGACCTGCGCCCCGCCCTGGCAGGAGGAGGAGATCAGGCTCGTCTCCCTGGAGACCGCGACCGAGCTGGAGCGGCGTGAAATCGAGGCCCGCTTCCACGAGCAGGTCTTTCCGGCGCTGACCCCGCTGGTCGATCGGACTCGGTCGTCCCTTCCCCTACATCTCCAACCTCTCGCTCAGCCTCGGGGTGCTGCTCCGCGACCCCGAGAGCGGGGTCGAGATCATCGCCCGCGTCAAGGTGCCGAAGGAGCTGCTCGGGCGCTTCTTGCCGGTTGGCGAGGGCGGCACCGCGTTCGTGCCGCTCGAGGAGGCGATCGCCGCCAACCTCGATGCGCTCTTTCCCGGTACCGAGGTCGTCGACCACGGCTATTTCCGGGTCACCCGCGACGCCGACTTCACGGTCAGCGATGAGGCGGATGACCTCCTGCAGGCGGTCCAGGATGAGGTCCGCCGCCGCCGCTTCGGCGAGGTGGTGCGGCTGGAGATCGCCGCCGGAATGAACCCGAAGCTGCGCGAGCAGCTGATCGACGCCCTGCGGCTGGAAGACCGCGAGGTCTATGACGTCGACGGTCTGATCGATCTCGCCGATCTGACCGAGGTCGCCGACGTTGGCGGCCACGCTGAGCTTCGCTACCCGCCCTGGTCTCCGATCACCCAGCCGCGCCTGCAGGGCGAGGATGAGGAGCCCGTTGACATCTTCGCGACGATCCGCCAGGGCGACCTCCTCGTCCACCATCCCTACGAATCCTTCTCGACCTCGGTGGAGCGCTTCGTCGAGCAGGCGGTCGCTGACCCCGACGTGCTTGGCGATCAAGCAGACGGTCTATCGCACCAGCGATGACTCGCCGCTGGTGCCGTCGCTGATTCGCGCCTCTGAACGCGGCAAGCAGGCGGTCTGCATGGTCGAGCTGAAGGCCCGCTTTGACGAGGAGGCAAACATCCACTGGGCCAAGTCGCTGGAGGAGGCCGGGGTCCACGTCGTCTACGGCATTCCCGGACTAAAGACCCACGTGAAGGCGATCCTCGTCGCCCGCCGCGAGGGCGATCGTGTGCGCGAGTACGTCCACATCGGGACCGGCAACTACCACCCGAAGACGGCCCGGCTCTACACCGACTTTGGACTCTTCACCGCCGATCCCGAGATCGGCGCTGACGTCGCCGAGATGTTCAATTTCCTGACCGGCTACGGTCGCCCGGCCGAGTACCGCAAGGTGCTCGTCTCCCCGACCACGATGCGCGATCGGATCATCGGCGAGATCGAGGCCACGGTCGCCGCGCATCAAGGCGGCGAGGCGGCGCGGATCGCACTGAAGATGAACTCGCTGGTCGATGCGCGCTGCATCCGGGCGCTCTATGAGGCCTCGCGGGCGGGGGTTCGGGTCGACCTCAACGTGCGCGGGATCTGCTGCCTGCGGCCGGGCGTGCCGGGGATCTCGGAGAACATCCGGGTGCTCTCGATCGTCGGTCGCTTCCTCGAGCACTCGCGCGTCTACTCCTTCCAGCGCGGCGAGGAGACCAAGGTCTGCATGGGCTCCGCCGATCTGATGCCACGCAATCTCGACAGCAGGGTCGAGCTGGTGACGCCGGTCGAGGACCCCGAGCTGCGGGCCGAGATGCTCGACGTGCTCGAGCGCTGCTTCGCCGATAACACCAATGCCTGGGAGCTTGACTCCGAGGGTCGGTGGACCCGGCCTCAGCGCCCCGGAGGGGGAGCGTCGCAGCGTCCAGGCGGAGCTGCGCGAGCGACATGCGGCGCGTGCGGCCGAGCAGCTGGCAGCCGCCCGCGGGTTGAGTTGGGCGACGCCGACGGCGACCTCTAGGATTGCCCGGTGCCACGCCTCTCGCTTCTGCCTCGCGATCGCGCCTTCTTCGATCTCTTCATCGAGGCCGGGCAGAACACCGTTCACGCCGCTCGTCTGCTCGACCGGATGATGAATTCCTGGCCCGACGACGGCGGCCTCTCGGCGGGAGATCCTCAAGGCCGAGCAGGAGGGCGATCGGATCACCCACGACATCGTCAAGCGGCTGAACTCGACCTTCGTGACGCCGATCGATCGCGAGGACATCTACGGGCTGGCGACCCAGATCGATGACATCGTCGACTTCACCGAGGAGGCGGCCGACTTCCTCGGCCTCTACCAGATCGAGGCGCCGATGTCCCAGGCCCAGGCGCTGACCGAGGTCCTGGTCGGTGCCTGCGAGCAGCTTGCAAGCGGCCTCGAGCACCTGCGCGAGTTCAAGGATCTCGACCGCTACTGGATCGAGATCCACCGGCTCGAGAACGAGGGCGACCGGATCTCCCGCGATGCCGTCGCCTCGCTGTTCTCCAACGGGATCGACCCGATGGTCGTGATCCGCTGGAAGGACATGTTCGCGGTGCTTGAGAACGCGATCGATGCGACCGAGACGGCGGCCCAGATCATCGAGGGCATCGTGATCAAGAACTCGTGAACTCCGATGCGATCCTTGCGCTCGTCGTCGCCGCGGCGCTCGGCTTCGGCTTCACCAACGGTTTCCACGACACCTTTGACGTAATCTCAACCGCGATCTCGACCGGCGGCGGCACCGCCGCAGGTGGCGATCGCGCTGGCCGCGGTGCTCAACTTCCTCGGCGCCTTCCTCTCGGTCGCGGTGGCGGCGACCGTCGCCCACGACGTCGTTGATGCAGCCGCGATCACCCCGAACGTCGTCTTCGCCGGCCTGATCGGCGCGATCGCCTGGAATCTGGCGACCTGGTATCTCAGTTTCCCCTCGAGCTCCTCCCATGCGCTGATCGGCGGCGTGGTCGGGGCGACGATCGCCGCGGCAGGGACCGGGGCGGTCGAAATCGGTGGCTTGCTCGACAAAGTGCTGCTGCCGGCGCTGGTCGCGCCGCTTGTTGCCTTCGGTCGTCTCCGGGGTGCTGATCGTGGCGATCTATCGACTCCTCGGCGCTCGCCGACCGGGGCCGGTGACGCGCGGCTTCCGTCGCGCCCAGATCGTCTCCGCAGGTTTGCTCGCCTTTGCCCACGGCGCCAACGATGCCCAAAAGACGATCGGGGTGATCACCCTGGCGCTGATCGCCAACGGCACCCTCGGCGCGAGCGCCTCACCGCCGCTCTGGGCGATCGTCGCCGCGGCGACGGCGATCGCGCTCGGCACCTACTGCGGCGGCTGGCGGATCATGGGCGCGCAGGGGTTCGCGGATCATCAAGATGGATGCCGCCCAGGGGTTCTCCGCCCAGGGCGCCGGGGCGGCGACGATCCTCGCCTCCACCCTGCTTGGCTTTCCGATCTCGACCACCCACGCGATCAGCGGTGGGGTGATGGGCGCCGGGGCGGCGAGGCGCGTTTCGGCGGTGCGCTGGGGCGTTGCCGGCAACATCGTCGCCGCCTGGCTGCTGACCCTGCCGGCGGCGGCGGCGATCGCGGCAGCCGCCTATGGATTGGCCAGGATCTTTGGCACCGGGGTGCTGGGTCCGGGCTTGGTTACCGTGATCGGCGTCGCGGCGATCACCGTCGCCCTCGCCCGTCGTTCCGGGCCCCACCCGCACGGCGCCCAGATTGAGCCCGCGCCCTAGGATCGCGGTCGCTGAGACGTACAATCGATCGATGCGCAGCGTGCGCAACGTCTCGATCATCATGGCCCTGGCCTTTGCGGTCGCATTTGCGCCGGCCGGGGGCAACGTGGTCGAAGCGCTGCTCACCGCCTTGACGATGGGCTTTTTGGCGGCGATCGCCTGGATGATCTACAGCCTCAGCCGCCAAAACGAGCTGACCCTTGCGACCCTCAGCGATCGGCGTCGGGCGATTCTCTACGGCGCCCTGGGCCTGATTGCGCTTCTGATCGCCGGCACCGAAAAGCTCTTCGCGAGCGGCGGCGGCACCCTGGCCTGGATCCTTCTGTTCGGCGTTGCGGTGGCGGCTATCTGGCGGATCTGGGTCGAGGCCAACTCCTACTGAGCCAGGCATCACGACAAGACTCGCCCTCTGCCCGGGTGCCTGGATCGGTGATACGGCGATCCCGCCAGAGCGCCGGAAGCGGCCGCCGCGGAGGGCCGAAGTGAGCCCTCCGATGACCCGCGGCGTTGGCTAGACTGGCGCGCGAATGGCTTCTACACAGGTTCAGGGTGTCGAGGGGATGCAGTCGATGCTGGGGCAGGAGATTGGCCCGAGCGAGTGGCGGACGGTCACCCAGGCAGACATCAATACGTTTGCCGATCTATCCGGTGATGATCAGTGGATTCACGTCGACGTCGAGCGAGCGGCGAAGGAGAGCCCCTTCGGCACGACGGTCGCCCACGGCAACCTGACCCTCTCCCTCGTCGACGGTTTCCGCAAGCAGTTGATTTCCCTCAGCGGCTTTGCCCTGGGGGTCAACTACGGTTGGAACAAGATCAGGTTCCCGGCCCCGGTTCCGGTTGAGAGCAGGGTCCGCGCGCGCGCCGAGGTCATCTCGGTCGAGGACAAAGGCGGCGGTTGGTGGCAAGTGGACACCCGATTTACGCTTGAGGTTGAGGGCAATGAGAAGCCCTGCTTCGTGGGTGACTCGGTTACCCGCGTGATGGTCTCGGCCTGAGTCAGTCGGTTCGCGCACCCTCAGGCCGACGGATCGAGGAGCTGGACCCGCGCTGGCTCGAAATCGCGCCGGTTGAGAGTTAGGACCATGAGGTCCTGGGTGAGGGCGGTCGCGGCAAATCAAACTGACTTGATTGACATTGGCTGGCCACGCTTGCGCAGATCGGCGAGCACTGTCCCCAGCGGATCACCACGCAGAGTCCCACGCAATGCACTCGATTCGGCCTACTCCTTGCTCGCAACAGCGCTCCAGCTCGCTACGCGGGATCCCCGGGACAGAAGCAGGATGGCGGCGGCTGGTGGCAAGTGGACACCCGATTTATGCCTGAGGTTGAGGGCAAATGAGAAGCCCCAGTTCATGGCTACACGGGTGCGAGTTGACTACTTTACGGTCAATGTGCCTTCCATACCCGCTTCACGATGTCCCGGCACTGTGCAGAAGTAGTGGTAAGTGCCAGCCTTCAGATTGCTCAGGCTGAGCGTGGTTGAGCTTTCGGCGATAAGTTCAGATGTTCCGAGTTTCTTGCCGCTTGAGTCTTCAACCGCGATGTCGTGGGAGAGTCCCTGCGGGTTCATGAATTCGATCGTCACATTGCCCGGCTTGGCGGTGAGCTTGCTCGGCACGTAGTTGAGTTGGCCGTTTGGATTGGCTTCGACCTTGAGCGTCTGCCCGCCGCTGCTGGCCGGTTTGGACGGGGTGCTCGTCGCCGCGGTGGTTTCGGTGTTGGCGGTGGTCGAGCTCGAACTCGATGAACTGCTGCTCCCGCAGGCGGCTAGCGCGACCGAGGCGAGGAGGAGGACGAACAGGGAGGTGACCTTCTTCATTGGGGGCCTTTCGGATCGAGGCGGGTCGTTGGGACTCTAACCGCGCATACGCGATCGGCGCGGCGCGGGTTCAGCGGCCGCTGAACCCGGCCGTCTCGCCGGCGAAGAAAGCCTCGACCCCGGTCCGCAGGTCCTCCGTAGCCATGCTGTCGGCGATTCCGTGGCGCTCAAGCTGCAGGTGCTCGGTGAGGCTGTTCTCGATGCTCTGCCCGCAGAGCAGTTTCGCCATCCGCACGTAGTGAGGCGCCATGGCGGCCAGCTTCTCGGCCTTCTCCCGGGCCCGATCGGCGAGCTCCTCGGGCGCGACGACCTCTGCCACCAAGCGCTCGCTGAGCGCGTCGGCGGCGCTCAGGTTGGGATCGTCGAGGAGGATCTCCAGCGCCCGGCTCGGGCCGACCACGCGGGGCAGGAAGTAGGTCATGCCGCCGTCGGGGGAGGCGCCGATCCGGCCGTAGGCGCAGGCGAAGAAGGCGGACTCCGAGGCGATCCGGGTATCGCAGGCCAGCGCCAGCGAGAAGCCCGGCACCGGCCGCGGGACCGTTGACGGCGGCGATCACCGGATAGGGGATCCGGCGCAGGTCGACGATCGCCTGGTGCAGAGCCTCGGCGCCGCGACGCACCTCGGAGGGGAGGTCGATCTCCTCGGCCTCGACCCCTTTGCGAAACCAGTTGACGTCTCCGCCGGCGCAGAACGCCTTGCCGGCGCCGGTCAGATCAGGGCCCGCAGCGGAGCGCGGTCGGCGAGCCAGGCGAAGGCGACGGTCAGCTCGCCGATCATTTCCGGGCTCATCGCGTTGAAGGCGTCGGGCCGATCGAGGGTGAGCGTCCCGATCTCGCCGTCGATCTCGATTCGCATCGTGCTCAGCTCTGGGGGCTCAGGGTCTGGGTGGTCATCTCGGCTCTCCGTCGGGGGCGTTGCATTTGGCCGGGTGGCCAGCAGCCTACCCTTTGCTCGGTGTCAAATGGTGGCGACAACGGCGGCCTCTCGCGCGCCGAGCGGCTCGCGCAGCGGCGTCGCGAGCTGCCCGACTCGCCCGGCGTCTACCTCTTCCACGGCGCCGACGGGGAGCTCCTCTACGTCGGCAAGGCGCGCTCGATCCGCAAACGGGTCGCCTCTCACTTCTCCGGCGGCGAGACCCGCCTCACCAGCCGGGTCGACCGCATCGACGTCCTGGTCACCGCCACCGAGGCCGAGGCGCTGCTCGCCGAGCAGAGCTTCATCAAGCGCCACCGGCCGCGCTTCAACATCCGCCTGCGCGACGACAAGTCCTACCCCTACGTCGCGTCAGCCTCGACGAGGACTACCCGCGGGTCTACTTCACCCGTGAGAAGCACCGCCCCGGCCGCGCCTACTTCGGCCCCTTCTCCAGCGCCAAGCGGGTGCGGGAGACGCTCGACCTGCTCGGCAAGCTGTTCCAGTTCCGCACCTGCGAGGGGCCCGAGCCGGGCCGGCGCTCCGGCAGCCCCTGCCTCGACTACTACATCAAGCGCTGCGGGGCGCCCTGCGTCGGCTACGTCAGCCGCGAGGAGTACCGCCGCAACATCGACGCGATCGTCGACTTCCTCTCCGGCCGCTACCGCCAGGTCGAGAGCGAGGAGGCGCGCGAAGATGGACGACGGCAGCGGCGGCCGAGGAATTCGAGCGGGCCGCGCTGCACCGCGACCGCCTGAAGGCGATCCGCTCGCTGTTTGAGCGCCAGCGCGTCGCCGGCGGCACGGTCGGCACCGCCGACCTGATCGGCGTCGCGGCCGAGGGGGCCGACGCCAACGCCCAGGTCTTCCAGGTCCGCGACGGGATCCTCGCCGAGCGCCAGAGCTTCTACCTCGACAACCAGGCCGAGCGCGAGCTCGGCCGAGGTCGCCGAGGAGTTCATCGGCCAGTACTACTCGGCCTCGCCGGCGATGCCGCGGACGATCGTCGTCGGCCCCTACCTGAGCGACCGCGCCGCGGTGCTCGCCGAGGCGCTGAGCGAGCGCCGCGGCTCCCCGGTCGAGGTGCGCGTCGCCGAGCGCGGCGACAAACGCCGCCTGCGCGAGCTGGCCGAGCGCAACGCCCGCCTCGCCCTCGACCAGGACCGCCTGCGCCGCGAGCACCGCCGCCAGCGCCGGGTCGAGTCGCTGGCGGCGCTGCGCGAGGCGCTCGGGATGGAGGAGCTGCCGGTCCGGATCGAGGGCTTCGACATCTCCAACTCGGCGGCGAGCACACGGTCGCCTCGATGGTCGTCTTCGAGGGCGGCGCGACGAAGAAGGCCGACTACCGGCGCTTCGGAGTCCGCGGCGACGCGCGACGGGGGCAACGACGGCCCCGACGACTTCGCCTCGATGGAGGAGGTGCTGGCGCGGCGGATCGGCCGCTACCTCGAGCAGGCCGACCTCTCGCCCGCACGACGGCAAGCGCGACGAGAGCTTCGCCTCGCTGCCCTCGCTGATCATGATCGACGGCGGCAAGGGCCAGCTCGCGGCCGGGATGCGGGCGCTGCGGCCGTTCGCCGAGCGCGGCGTCACCGTCGTCAGCCTCGCCAAGCGCCTGGAGGAGGTCTACGTCCCCGGCCGCTCGGCGCCGATCGACCTGCCCGCCGACTCGGAGGCCTCGAAGCTGCTGCAGCGGGTCCGCGACGAGGCCCACCGCTTCGCGATCGATCACCACCGCGGCCGCCGCGACCGGGCGATGACCGGCTCGGTGCTCGACGAGCTGAAGGGGAGTCGGGCCCGGCGCGCAAGCGCGCCCTGCTCCAGCATTTCGGCTCCCCGGAGCGGTTTCTGGCCGCCACCCGCGAGGAACTCGAGGCGGTGCCCGGCGTGCCTGGCAAAGTAGCCCGTGAGATCCACGAGCAGCTCAACCGAACCGGCTGAGGGAGCGATCGAACGCGAGAAAACCAAAGAGCGCAGGCAAGGCGCACGCGGCCGATCGCGAGGTGACGCTGGTCGTCATCACCGGCCACTCGGGGGCGGGCAAGTCGGAAGCGATCGCCGCCTTCGAGGACGGCGGCTACTTCTGCGTCGACAACCTGCCGCCGCGGATGATCGGCAGCCTCGGCGAGCTCTTCCGCCACGAGGGCAGCGGCGTCGAGCGCGCCGCCGTCGTCTCCGACGTGCGCGGCGGCGAGTACTTCGACGACCTGCTCGCAGGTGCTCGACGACCTGCGAGGCCGACGGGCTGAGGCCGAAGGTCCTCTTCCTCGAGGCCGACGAGGAGACCCTGCTCGACCGCTACAAGGAGACCCGCCGACGCCATCCGCTGGCGCCCGAGGGGCGGATCGTCGACGGGATCCGCGCCGAGCGCGAGCTGCTCGCGCCGCTGCGCGAGCGCGCCGACGTGGTCATGGACACCAGCGACCTGACCGGCGCGCGAGCTGCGGCGGCGGATCGCCGAGGAGCTGCTCGGCACGCGAGGAGAGCGGCAAGCTGGCGCTGACCCTGCTCACCTTCGGCTTCAAGAACGGGCCGCCGCGCGACGCCGACCTCACCCTCGACGTTCGCTTCCTGCCCAACCCCCACTACGACGATGAGCTGCGACCGCTGACCGGCCTCGACCGCGAGGTACGCGAGCTACGTCGAGTCGGGCACCCAGGCGGGCGAGTTCTACGGCCGGCTGCTGCCGCTGCTCGAGTTCCTCGTCCCCGCCTACGTCGCCGAGGGCAAGAGCCACCTGACGATCGCGGTCGGCTGCACCGGCGGCCGCCACCGCTCGGTCACCGTCGCCGACCGGATCCGCCGCGACCTCGCCGAGCGCGAGGACGTGATCGTCCGCGTCAAGCACCGCGACGTCGAGCTCGACAGCTGAGCGTCCATAGAATCGGGCCGCTCGTGCCCGACCCCGTCATCATCCTATCCGCGGCCTGCGCAAGAGCTACGGCGAGACCGAGGCGGTGCGCGGGATCGACCTCGAGGTCGCCGCCGGTGAGGTCTTTGCCTTCCTCGGGCCAAACGGCGCCGGCAAGACGACCACGGTCGAGATCCTCGAGGGCTACCGCGATCGCAGCGGCGGTGAGGTCTCGGTCCTGGGCGAGGACCCGCAGCGAGCCGGCCGCGAGTGGCGCGAGCGGATCGGGATCGTCCTGCAGAGCTGCCGCCTTGATCCCTACCTGACGGTTCGCGAGTCACTTGAGCTCTACGCGCGGCTACTACCGGGCGCCGCGGCCGGTCGACGAGGTGATCGAGCTGGTCGGGCTCGGCGGCAAGGCGAGCGAGCGCGCGAGTCGAGCTCTCCGGCGGCCAGCAGCGGCGCCTCGACGTCGGGATGGCGCTGATCGGCGATCCCGAGCTGCTCTTCCTCGACGAGCCGACCACCGGTTTTGACCCCTCCGCCCGGCGCCAGGCCTGGGACGTTATCGCCGGCCTGCGCGACCTCGGCAAGACCGTCTTTCTCACCACCCACTACATGGAGGAGGCCCAGCGCCTCGCCGATCGGGTGACGATCATCGCCGCCGGAGAGATCGTCGCCCGCGGCACCCCCGAGGACCTCGGCGAGCGCGAGAAGCCAGACCGGCGACGATCAGCTATCGGCTCGGCGGCGAGGACGTCTCGCTGCAGACCATGACCCCGGTCAGGGCGCTTCACGAGCTGACCGGCAGGGCGCTTGAGCAGGGGCTCGAGCTGGAGGGCCTCGAAGTCAAGCGGCCGACGCTCGAGGACGTCTACCTCGAGCTGACCGAGGCAGCCGAATGAACGGCTCGTCCTTGCACCAGTTCCGCTACGACCAGAAGGCCTTCTGGCGCAATCCCGCCTCGGTCTTCTTCACGGTGATGTTCCCGGTCGTCTTGCTCTTGATCTTTGCCACCGTCTTCGGCGGACAGACGGTCAAGGTGCGCGGCGGAATCAAGACCGACCACCTACTACGTGCCGGCGATCATCACGCTCTCGGTGATCTCGGCGACGATGCAGAGCCTGGCGATGTCGCTGGTGATCGCGCGCGAGGACGGCCGCCTCAAGCGCGGCCGCGGCACGCCGATGCCGCCCTGGGTCTTCATCGCGGGGCGGATCGGCAACTCGATCGTCGTCGCGCTGATCATGCTGGCCCTGCTGGCGGCGATCGGCGGCATCCTCTACGGCGGTGCCGATTCCCTGGGAACGGGCGGCCGGCGATCCTCGTCACCCTGGTGATCGGCGCGGCCGTCCTTCTGCTGCCTCGGCATCGCCCTGACCGCGGCGATCCCCTCCCAGGACGCCGCGGCGCCGATCGTCAACGCGCTGCTTCTGCCGCTCTACTTCCTCTCCGGCGTCTTCATCCCGGAGGACCAGCTCCCCAGCGGGGTCATCCACTTCGCCGACGTCTTCCCGATCCGCCACTTCTTCGTGGCCTTCTTTGACGCCTACGTCCCGGTCGGCCGCGGTCCCGCGATCAGCTGGGGAAACCTGGCGATCGTCGCGCTCTGGGGTCTGCTCGGCCTGGTTCTGGCGGTCCGCTTTTTCCGCTGGACCCCGCGCAACGGTTGAGCGGGCGACGCGCCCGACGGCTCCGCCACCTATAGCCTCCCCGGTCCCGATGTTGCATCACGTCCTCTTGGAGGTCTCCGACCTCGACCGCAGCGCCTCCTTCTATGACGCGCTGCTTGCGCCCCTGGGCTGGCGGCGCCACTTCGATGAGGACAAGACGATCGGCTGGGGGATCGCCAAACCGGTCTTCTTCATCGCCGCCCACCACGAACCGAGGCCGGGCTTCGGGCTGCTCAGCTTCTCAGCCGCCGGAATCGTCGCCGTCAAGGCGGCCTGGGAATCGGGGATCGCGGCGGGCGGAACAGGCGCTCAGCGACCCCGGCGAGCGGCGCTCCTACGGCTCGGGCTCCTACTCGGCGTTCCTCAAGGACCCCGACGGCTATGAGATCGAGATCACGATCGGCTCCGAATGAGCGGCGCCCCGGGCGGCCGCGCCCGGTCTGGCGGATCGAGGATCGGCCCGCCAGCCATTAGCATCGAGACTCACAACCTCAGGAGGGATTGACTTCAATGGCAGTGAAGGTCGGCATCAACGGCTTCGGGCGCATCGGGCGAAACGTCTTCCGCGCCGCGCACGCGGCGGGAGCCGACCTCGAGTTCGTCGCGGTCAACGACCTCACCGACCCCGGCGACCCTCGCCCACCTGCTCAAGTACGACTCGATCCTCGGCCGCTTCCCGGGCGCGGTCGAGGCGAGGGACGGCCGATCGTCGGTCGACGGCACAGCGAGATCAAGGTGCTCTCCGAGCGCGATCCCGGCGGCCCTGCCCTGGGCCGAGCTCGGGGTCGAGGTGGTGATCGAGTCGACCGGCTTCTTCACCGCGCGCGCCGACGCCGCCAAGCACCTCGCCGCCGGCGCCAAGAAGGTGATCATCTCGGCTCCGGCCAAGGAGCCCGACGTCACCGTCGCCCTCGGCGTCAACTTCGACAGCGCCTATGACCCTGACAAGCCACCACATCATCTCCAACGCCTCCTGCACGACCAACTGCCTGGCGCCGCTCGCCAAGGTCCTCAACGACGCCTTCGGCATCGAGCAGGGCCTGATGACCACGATCCACGCCTACACCGCCGACCAGCGCCTCCAGGACATGCCCCACAAGGACCTGCGCCGGGCGCGCGCGGCGGCGCTCAACCTGATCCCGACCACGACCGGCGCCGCCAAGGCGGTCGGCCTGGTGCTGCCGGAGCTGAGCGGCAAGCTGAACGGGATTCGCGATGCGGGCGCCGGTTGCCGACCGGATCGGTCGTCGACCTCGTCTTCACCAGCGCTGAGCCGCTCGATGCCGACCGGGTCAACGCCGCGGTAAAGGCCGCCGCCGAGGGTCCGCTGCAGGGCATCCTCGCCTACACCGAGGATCCGATCGTCTCCACCGACATCGTCGGCTGACCCGCACTCCTCGATCTTCGACGCGGGCCAGACGATGGCGATCGGCGACGGCCGCATGGTCAAGGTCGCTCGCCTGGTATGACAACGAGTGGGGCTACTCGAACCGCTGCGTCGAGCTGGCCGGCAAGGTGCTTGAGCCGGTCGCCGCCCACGGCGCCTGAGACCCAGGCGGTGAGCTTCCCCAAGGCCAGCGTCCGTGACGCCGACGTCGCGGGCCGCCGGGTGCTGCTGCGGGTCGACTTCAACGTGCCGCTGCGACGAGGGTCGGGTCGCCGATGACACCCGGATCACGCGCGGCGCTGCCGACGATCGAATTGCTGCGCGAGCGCGGAGCGGCGCTGATCCTCGTCTCCCATCTGGGTCGCCCCGCAAGGCAAGGCCCGACCCGGCGCTCTCGATGCGCCCGGTGGGCGAGCGGCTCGCCGAGCTGCTCGGCGCCCCGAGGTGCAGTCAGGCACTGGCGGTGATCGGTGCCGACGTCGCAGGGCGCCGCCGCCCAGCTCGGGCCGGGCGACGTGCTGCTGCTGGAGAACGTCCGCTTTGAGCCCGGCGAGACCGAGAACGACCCGGAGCTGGCGGCCGCGCTCGCCGGCTCTCGCCGACCTCTACGTCAACGACGCCTTCGGCGCCGCCCACCGCGCCCACGCCAGCACCGCAGGGGTAGCCGCATCTTCTGCCGGGTTATGCGGGGCTGCTGCTGGAGCGCGAGGTGACCGAGCTGAGCGCGGTCGTCGAGTCCCCCGACGCGTCCGCTGGTGGTCGTCCTCGGCGGCGCCAAGGTCTCCGAGAAGGTCGGGCGTGATCGATCGCTTCCTGCAGATCGCCGACCGGATCCTGATCGGCGGCGCGATGTGCTTTGGCTTCTTTCGCGCCGCAGGGGATCGCGACCGGCGACTCGCTGGTCGAGGAGGAGGGTGTGGCGCTGGCCGCGCAGGCGCTGGAGCGAGCGAAGGGCGCCGAGCTGCGAGCTCAGCCTGCCGGTCGACCTGGTCCTGGGCGAGCGCTTTGACGCCGCCGCCGAGCGCCGCGAGATCGACGGGGTCGAGGTGCCAGAGGGCTGGATCGGTCTCGACATCGGGCCGCGCAGCGGCGGCGTCTACGCCGAGGCGATCGCGGCGGCCGGCACGGTGCTTTGGAACGGGCCGATGGGGGCCTTTGAGCTGGAGCCATTCGCGGCCGGGACCCGGGCGGTCGCCGAGGCCGTCGCGCAGGCCGCGGCGACTGACCGTGGTCGGCGGCGGCGACTCGGTCGCCGCGCTTCGTCAGTTCGGCCTCGGCTGAGAAGGTGGACTGGCTCTCGACCGGAGGAGGAGCGTCCTTGCAGCTGTTGGAGGGAAGCAAGCTGCCGGGTCTGGAGGCGCTGCTACGATGCCTGAGCGCACCCCCTACATCGCCGCCAACTGGAAGATGCACAAGACCGTCGCCGAGGCGGCGCGAATTCATCGACGCGCTGCTGCCGCGGATCGCCGGCGACCCAGAACGACGTCGTCATCTGCCCTCCCTTCATGGCCCTGGCCGAGATGGTCGAGCGCTCGCGCGGCAGCGCGGTGCGGGTCGCCGCCCAGAACATGCACGAGCAGGGCTCCGGGCGCCTTCACCGGCGAGGTCTCAGCGCCGATGCTGGTGCGAGCTCGACGTCGATGCGGTGATCCTCGGCCACTCCGAGCGGCGCCAGTTCTTCTGTGAGACCGACGAGGCGCTGGCGCGCAAGCTACCGGCGGCGCTCGCCGCCGGCCTGGAGCCGATCCTCTGCGTCGGCGAGAGCGAGGAAGCCCGCGACGGCGGCGCAGACCGAGGCGGTGCTGGAGCGCCAGCTGCAGGCCGATCTGGCGGCGCTCGGAGCGAGCCGATCTGGCTCGTGTCGTCGTCGCCTACGAGCCGATCTGGGCGATCGGCACCGGCCGCACCGCGACCCCGCAGCAGGCCCAGGAGGCGATCGCCTTCATCCGCGACATGCTCGCGCGCCCGCGGCGCCGCGGCCGAGCGCGATCCGGATCCTCTACGGCGGCTCGGTGAAGCCGGCAAACGCCGCCGAGCTGCTGGCGCAACCCGATATCGACGGCGCCCTGGTCGGCGGCGCCAGCCTCGACCCAGCTGAGTTCGCGCTGATCGTGGCAGCGACATGAGAGCTTTGATCGCGTTCCCGCCTGCCCCAGGTGGCAACCTTGCCTGGCCGGGGTACGGAGGCACGGCTTGACGGCGGCGCCGCTCCCCTCGCTGGCGCTGGTCATCCTCGACGGCTGGGGCCTCGCCGAGCCCGGCCCGGGCAACGCGATCTCGCTTGCAAAGACGCCGGTCTTCGACCGCCTCTGGGGGCGAGTTTCCCCACACCCAGCTCTCCGCCCAGGGTCGCGACGTCGGCCTGCCCGAGGGCCAGATGGGCAACTCCGAGGTCGGCCACCTCAACCTCGGCGCCGGGGCGATCGTCAAGCAGGACCTGGCGCGGATCGACGACGGCGATCGCCGACGGCAGCTTCTTTGAGAACGAGGCGCTGCTGGCCGCTTGCGAGCGCGGCACGAAACAGCCCGCGCGGGCGCCTGCACCTGCTCGGCCTGGTCTCCGATGGCGGCGTTCACTCCGGCTGGGAGCACATCGAGGCGACTGATCGAGCTGGCCACCCAGGAGGGTGTCCCCGACGTCGTCTTTCACGCCTTCACCGACGGTCGCGACACGCTTCCCCACGGCGGCCGCGGTTACCTCGCCGAGCTCGAGCGCTGGCTGCGCCACGCCGGGCGCGATCGCCACCGTCAGCGGTCGCTACTACGCGATGGATCGCGACACCCGTTGGGAGCGGACCAAGCTCGCCTACGACGCGATCGTCCACGGCCGCGGCCTGCACGCGGCCAGCGCGGAGGAGGCGATCGCGGCCTCCTATGAGCGCGGCGAGACCGACGAGTTCGTCAAGCCGACCGTGATCGGCGACTACGACGGTGCCGCTCGCCGGCGACGTCGCGATCTTCGTCAACTTTCGCCCCGACCGCGCCCGCCAGATGACCCGGGCCCTGGCCGAGCCGGGCTTCGAGGAGTTCTCCCGAGCCGGCGGTCCGATCCTCGATCTGACCGACGATGACCAGCTACCGCAAGGGCTGGCCCTACCCGGTCGCCTTCCCCGAGGCGCGGCCGAAGACGACGCTTGCCGAGACGATCTCCGAGGCCGGCGGCCGCCAGCTGCACGTCGCCGAGACCGAGAAGTACGCCCACGTCACCTACTTCTTCAACGGTGGCCGCGAGCAGGAGTGGGATGGGCGAGGAGCGGTTCCTGGTCGAATCGCCGCGCGAGGTGCCGACCTATGACCAAAAGCCGCGAGATGAACGCGGCCGCGTGCGGCCGCCGAGGCCTTCGTCGAGGACTGGGCCAGGGGGCGACTACCGCTTCGGCATCATCAACTTCGCCAACCCCGACATGGTCGGCCACACCGGGGTGATCCCCGCCGCGGTGGCGGCGGTGGAGACGGTGGACGGCTGCCTCGGCGAGGTTGTCGAGGCGGTGCAGGCTCAGCGGCGGCGCCTGCATCATCACCGCCGACCACGGCAACTGCGACCACATGCTCGAGCCCGACGGCTCTCCCAACACCGCCCACTCGCTCAACCCGGTGCCGCTGATCATCACCGCCGAGGGCCTTGAGCTGCGCGAGCGGCGGGATCCTCGCCGACGTCGCCCCGACCGCTCTGGCGCTGCTCGGCATCGCCCAGCCCGAGGCGATGACCGGGCGCTCCTTGATCGCGTGAGGGAGCGAGCCGCAGCCGGCTTCGGTTTGAGATCGAGCGCGCCGCGACGGGGCGGCCCGCGCGGACCGGCACCGCTTCACACGGCGCACGGGTCGATCCAAACGCCCGCCTTCATCCCGCTGGCGACGAAGGCGACCGTGCGCGGCTTGGACTGCGAGGAGGTCGCCGGGCTCGGCTATCAGCTGATCCTCGGCAACACCTACCACCTGTTCGTCTCGCCCGGTCCGGAGCGGATCGCCGCCGCCGGTGGACTGCATCGGCTTCATGGGCTGGGAGGGCGCGCTGATCACCGACTCCGGCGGCTTTCAGGTCTTCTCGCTCGCCCACGGCGGGGTCGCCAATGAGGTCAAGGGCAGCGGCCGCGCCGGGGGAGAGGGCTCGGTCGTCTCGATCGAGGAGGAGGGGGTCAGCTTTCGCTCCTACCGCGACGGGCGCTCGGCTGTTCATCTCGCCCGAGGTCTCGATGCAGGTGCAAGCGCGCTCGGCTCCGACATCGCGCTGGCCTTTGACGAGTGCACGCCCTACCACGCCGATCGCGACTACACCGCCCGCTCGACCGAGCGCACCCAGCGCTGGCTTCGGCGCTGCCTGGGCTGGCATCGAGCGCGAGGGCCCGCGCCGATCAGGCGGTGTTCGGGATCGTCCAGGGCGGCATCCACGCGACCTGCGCGAAGCGGCGGCCGAGGCGGTCTCCGGGGCCGCCGTCGACGGGATCGCGATCGGCGGCACCCTGGGCCGCGATAAGGACGAGATGCGCGAGGTCCTGGCGCTGACCGCGCCGCTTCTGCCCGAGCGCGCGCCCAAGCACCTGCTCGGAATCGGCGAGGTTGATGACCTGCTGGCCGGCATCGCCCTCGGCCTGGACATCTTTGATTGCGCGGTGCCGACCCGCCTCGCCCGCCACGGCGTCGCCCTCGCCCCGCGTCCGGAGGCTCGCTTCCGCATCGATCTGCGCAAGTCAGGCTGGGAGGGCGATCGCAGCCCGCTGGTGGCGGGCTGCCCCTGTCCTGCCTGTCGCCGCCACGACCGCGACTACCTCAGCTACCTGTCGCGGGCCGAGGAGCTGACCGCGGTGCGGCTGATCTGCCTGCACAACCTCACCTACATGTTCGAGCTGACCGCGGGGGCGCGCGCCGCGATCGCAGCCGGCTCGTTTCGCTCCTACAGCGCCGCGATCGCAGCCGGCGCCACGCCCTGGGGGCGGGGCGGCTGAGCTGGCGCCACCCAAGCGCTACTTGGTGTTCTTTTTGATCAGGTCCTTGACTTCTTCGACGACCTTATCGACCGTGTTTCCCGCCACCTTGCCCACCTTCACGCCCTCGGCCTTGTCGGTGAGGATGATCACCGCGGCGGCGACCGCGACGGCGATCAGGACGAGCGCGATCAGGGCGCCGAGGAAACGCATGAAGCGCGAGAAGCCACCGCGGCGGCGGGCCGGCGCCGCTTCGGGCGCGGTCTGGGGGATGCGTGGCGCCGGGCGCCTGGTCGGCGATGTCGCCGGCCGGTATTCGCTCGGTTGGCGCTGGTCGAGGCGGCGCGTCGCGGTCTCGGCGCCGAGCACCCGGGTCGGGGTCGAGCCTTCGCCGACCGGCAGCGTCACGTCCTCGCCATAGCAGGCCAAGTCGCAGCCCGCCGGAGAGCTCATCGGCGCTCGCGTAGCGGCGGTTTGGGTCGCCCTCGAGGGCGCGCAGGACCGCCGCGCCGAGCGTCTCGGGCACCTCGTCGTTGTAGGTGCTGGGTGGCAGCGGCCGCTCGTTTTGCTGGCGCACCGCGAGCTCGGCCAGGGTCGATCCCTCGTAGGGAAGCCGCCCGGTCAGAAATTGGTAGAGGACGACACCGAGCGCGTAGACGTCGGTTGCCGGGGTCGCCTCCTCGCCGCGCACCTGCTCGGGGGAGAGGTAGGCGGCGGTCCCGACCACCGAGCCGACCTGGGTGATCCGGGTCTGCTCGACCGCCCGCGCGATCCCGAAGTCGGTCAGCTTGACCGTCATCTCGCCACCTCCCACCGGGCCGCCGACGACCATCAGGTTGCCCGGCTTGACGTCGCGATGGATGATCCCGCGCCGGTGGGCGTAATCGAGCCCGGCGCAGGCCTGGATCCCGATCTCGGCGGTCGTGTCGCCGTCAAGCGGCCCCTGCTTTTGCAGGATCTGGGCCCCGGAGCGCCCCTCCACGAACTCCATCACGATGTAGTGGCGGCTGATCATCGACTCCGGTGTCATAGACCTGGACGATGTTGGGGTGGATCAGCTTGGCGACGGCCAGCGCCTCGCGCCGGAAGCGGGCGACGAAGCGCTCGTCATCGGAGAGGTGCTCTGCCAAGACCTTGACCGCGACGGTGCGCTCGAGGATGCGATCGGTGGCCTGGTAGACGGTCGACATGCCACCGGAGCCGAGCCGCTCGCCGATCTCATAGCGCCCTGAGAGGGTCTCGAGCATCAGTGCCCTCCGCCAAGCGGGGTACCGGCGCCAACCCCGCCCGAGGGGGCGCCGGTACCGCCGGCTTCGGTGCCTTCGGTGCTTGGCGGAGGCGTCGTCGTCGTCGGGGTGCTCGGCGTCGTTTGGGTCGGCGTCGGCTTCGGTTTACTCGGTGGCGGCGTCGTCGGCTTCGGCTTGCTCGGCTTTTCTTCCTTCTTGGTCGTCTTGGTGGTCGTGGCTTCCGGCGCTTCTTCTTCGCTTTCGGTCGTTTCGGTGGCTTCTTCGTTGCATTCAGAAACGACTTCATTCAGCCGCGTCGCGCCTTCGCGCAGGGCCTGCTTGAGCCTCTTATCGATTCCGCCGAGCGCGTCGATTTGGTCGCTGACCTGCTGTGCCGCGTCTTCGGCGCCGACGCATTCACCGCCCTTGGCGAGTCGCTTCACTTCGTCGAGGTTGGTGGTGATTTCACCCGCCGTCTTGCCAGCCAGCAGCTTGGCGGAGCCGGCGCTCCCGCACGAAGTCAGCGCCAGCGCGGCGAGGAGGCCGAGCAGGAGGGCGAGCACGGATGCGCTTATGCGACCCACGGTCCGAGTCTAGAGAACGAGTTAAAGGCTGGATTTCCCCTGCAACTGACGCTCACGTGCCGAGGTAGAGGCGCTCGGCGAGGTGTTTTGGAAGGCCGGCCGCGAGGATCGGCTCGGCCGCCCGGTCGATGTCGTAGTCGACCCGGTGAAAGCGGGCCGAGTGCAGCTCTGTGTCGAGCTCCATCCAGGCGGCGCGGGGATCGCCGTCGCGCGGTTGACCGACGCTGCCGGGGTTGAGCAGCCAGCTGCCGGCGCTGAGGTCAAGCAGGGTGTCGTCGCCGCTTTGGGCGCCGCGGGTCTCGCCGCGCTGATCGGCGCCGGGTTGGCAAAAGAAGAGGGCGATATGGGAGTGGCCGATCAAACAGAGTCGCTGGGCGGCCACCTCAAAGCAGCCATCGGCCTGCTCGACGGAGAGCACGTACTCCCAGATCGGGTCGCGGGGGGAGGCGTGAAAGAGGCCGAAGCCGGCCAGCTCGGCGGCCGGCTCGAGATCGGCGAGGAACTCGAGCGTCGCCTCGCTGGCGCAGCCCTGGGTCCAGGCAACCGCCTCGGCGGCGGACTCTGAGAAGGCGGAGATGTTGAGGCCACCGAGCACAGCCAGATCGTGATTTCCGACCAGGCAGAGGTCGCAGCGCTCGCGGATCAGCTCGGCGCAGGCGTTGGGGTCGGCGCCGTATCCGACGACATCGCCCAGGCACCAGATCTCGGCGACCTCGCTTGACTCGATTGCCTCGAGCACGGCTTCGAGTGCCGCCAGGTTGGAGTGAACGTCGCTGATCACGGCTGCGCGCAAGGCTGCCAAGCGTATCTTGGGGCGGCGCGGGTCCAATCCGGCGCCCGGCTCCATACGATGGTCGCGATGGCTGCCAACGATTCGATCTCCGAGCTCCGCTGCGCGGTTAATGAGGCGGCGATGGCGCTGCGCGACGGCGAGCCGATCGCGCCCGCTCCCTCCCTCGATCGCCCCCCCAAGCCAGAGCTCGGCGACTACAGCTCAAACGCGGCGATGCTGCTGGCGGCCCCGCTCGGACAGAGCCCGCGGCAGGTCGCCGAGCGGCTCGGATCCGAGCTCGAGCGCGAGCTCGCCGCGGCCCGAAGCGTCGAACGAATCGAGGTGGCGGGGCCGGGATTCATCAATATCTTCCTCTCCGATGACTGGTATCGGCGGGCCCTGGAGCGGTTGGGCGCCGCCGGGGAGCGGCTCGGGCCGGCGCCCACCGATTCGCCCGAGCGGATCCTGGTCGAGTTCGTCTCCGCCAATCCGACCGGGCCGCTGCACGTCGGCGGTGGACGCCACGCCGCCTACGGCGATGCCCTGGTCCGCCTGCTCGAGGCGGTCGGCCACGATGTCTCGCGCGAGTTCTACGTCAACGACGCGGGCGGCCAGGTCGAGCGCTTCGCCCGCTCACTTGCGGCTGCGATGAGCGGAGCCGAGCCGCCCGCGGATGGATACGAAGGCGCCTACGTCGCCGAGCTGGCCGCCCAGCTCGGCGCCGAGCGGCTCGACCCCGGCGATCTGGATACGCTCGGCAGCCGTGGGGTGGAGCTGATCATGGCCGGGGTGCGGGCCAGCCTCGAGCGCTTCGGGGTTCGCTTTGACACCTGGTTCTCAGAGCGGGAGCTCTACCGGCGCGGAGAGGTAGATGCCGCCCTCGCCCAGCTGCAGGAAAACGGCCACAGCTACCGCAGCGAGGGAGCGCTGTGGCTGCGGACCACGGCCTTTGGCGATGACAAGGATCGGGTTCTGATCCGCGCCAGCGGCGAGCCCACCTACCTGGCGGCCGACGTTGCCTACCACTGGGACAAGCTGGAGCGAGGCTTCGGGCGGCTGATCGACGTGCTTGGAGCCGACCATCACGGCTACGTACTGCGGATCCGCGCCGCGATCGCCGCGCTCGGCGCCGACCCCGATGCATTTGAGGCGCTGATCATGCGCCTCGTCCACATCGTCGAGGGCGAGCAGCGCTCGCAGATGTCGAAGCGAAGCGGTGACTTCGTCAGCCTCGATGAGCTGATCGATGACATCGGCGCCGATGCGGCGCGCTGGTTCATGCTCTGGCGAAGCCACGACACGACGGTCGACCTCGACCTCGACCTGGCTCGTCGGCACTCAAGCGAGAACCCGGTCTACTACGTCCAGTACGCCCACGCTCGCATCGCCAGCATCCTGCGCAAGGCGGGGGAGGGGGCGGGGCCGGTGGGCGCGGAGACCGGCACCGCCGCGGCGCTGGAGCCGACCGAGCGGGAGCTGATCAAGCGCCTGCTCGAGTTTCCCGAGCAGGTTCGCGAGGCGGCCGCGCGCCGCGCGCCGCATCGGATCTGTGCCTACTCGATGTCGGTTGCCGCTGACTTTCACGCCTTCTACCGCGACTGCCAGGTGATCGGTGCCGAGGGCGAGGGGGTCGAACGATCGCGACTCGCCCTCTGCCTGTATGCGAAGCGCACGATCGCCGCCGCCCTCGGCCTGCTTGGAATCTCCGCGCCGGAGCAGATGTGATCTTCAGCCGCCGCCACAAGCCCCCGGTGCTGGCCCAGCTGGGAGCCGCGAGGCAAGGTGGGCGGAGACCGGGAGCGCTGGGGCGCGCCGATCTGAAGGCACTGCTCGGGGCGCTGGCCGAGCTCGACGGCTGCGGGGCGGTGATGATCAGCGGCGCCGCCGCAGCCAAGCGGGGAGTGGCGCTGGGGCTCGCCAGCGCCGCCGCGGCCAGCGGCCGCAGGGTGGTGCTGATCGAGTGCGAGCTGGAGCGGCCAAGCCTGGCTGCAGAGCTCGGCCTATCGTCCTCACCTGGATTGCACGAGTACCTGCGCGAGGGCGCCAGCGCGGCGGAGATCCTGCAGCCTGCTGTGTTGGCCGGTCCGGCCTCAGCCACCGCGACGGCGCCGCTGGTCTGCATCGTCGCGGGCGCACCGACCGCCGCCGGCGCGGAGCTGCTTGGCACCGCCGCCTTCCGCCATGCCGCCGCAAAACTGCGCGCCGCCTATGAGTTGGTCGTAATCGACGCGCCGGGCGGCGGCGAGGCGCTGGAGGCGGCGGCGGCGGAGGCCGAGCAGACGCTCGCCTGCCTCGGCGCGGGGGAGTCCCTCAGGCGCGGGGGAATCCCGGTGGCGGGGCTGATTCAGAGGTCATAGCGGGCGAGGTCGGCATCGAGGCGCTCGGCATCCTCATCGCTTGGTCCCTGCGCCCGGGGCGGGTCTGATCCCGGCGGTCCGGCGTTGCGGCGCCAGCGAAAGACGCCGAGCGCCAGCGCCACGGCGGCGATCGCAAAGCCGATCACCGGCACCAGGTAGGCGCTCAGGTCAAACCCCGAGGCCCTGGGCAGCGCCAGCACTTCGGGTCCGTACTCCGATACGAGGATGGCCTTGATCTGGGCCCGGCTCTTGCCCTTCGCAATCAGGGTCGAGATGAAGGCCTTCTCTCGCAGCGCCTGGGGTGAGTCCGCAAGCTCCAGCAGCTCGCCACAGATCGGACACATGACTTCGCCCTCGATGTCGTTTAGGGAGACGCTGGGCCGGGCGGTGGAGCCCAGCGCCGGCGCCACCGCGCTCAGGGCCAGCGCGGCCGCGATTGCCAGCGCAGCGAATCTCACGAGCGGGCACCGGCGGGCAGCAGCGGCGCCACGTAGCGGCGCAGATAGGCACCGCTGACCGGTCCCCTGTAGAGCAGCGCCAGTCGCCCTCGCGGATCGATCAGGAAGTTTTCCGGGACGCCTGTGCTGCCAAATTCGTGGGCGCGCTGGCCATCGCCATCGCGCAGCTGGGGGTAGGTGAGGCCGTATTGGCGCACGAATCGCTGGCCGTCACCGCTGAGGTCGCGGGTATCGATCCCCAGCAGGGTGAAGCGGGGGTCGCCGTGGCGGCGCTGGAAGCGCTCCAGGGTTGGAGCCTCCTGGCGGCAGGGTATGCACCACGAGGCCCAGAAGTTGACCAGGACCCAGCGGCCGCGGTAGTGGCTGAGCGATTCGCTGCCGCTGCCGCTGAGGCGGGGGAGCGGTCCCGCTGGAGCCGCCTCTCCAACGCTGATTCCAACCGCGCCCTTGCTTGCCAGGCCGTAGGCGAGCAGGCCGACGACGGCGACGACGGCAAGCAGGGCGATCAGCGGGCGGGCGCGCACGCCGCCAAGATTAGATTGCGCTCCTGATCGCCGAGCCGAAGCGGTTTCTGGGTCCGGCTCGACCGGGCTGCTCGGCGCCCGGAATCCGGCCCCGCCAGAGCCGACAGATCACGACAGCAGCCCCTGGCTCCAACGTTTTGCTGGGCTCAGCCGAGCGTCGTCGCCGCGGTCTCGCTGGCGAAGATGAAGGTTTCCAGACCAGCACCGATCAAGTCGGTCGAGGAAGCCCAGACGCAGCGGAGATCGAGCCTCCCTTTCAGCCGACTGAGCTGCGAATACATCAATAATGATTGATTATTGCTACAACAGGGATTTAAACATCATAAATGATGGATATTATGAGCCAGAGGGTGATACACTATCCATCGAATACGATGTACTAACCTCCATAATGGATTTAGCGAATCAAAACTGATGCATATCGACGAACTCACAACCGATGCCGCCATCCTCGCTGAGCTCGGCCGCAGGCTGGAGCGCCATCGCCTCGAGCGCAACTGGACTCAAGCTGAGCTGGCCGCCGAGGCTGGGCTCGGTCAGGCGACCGTGCAGCGCGCCGAGCGGGGGCGCTCGATTCAGATGACCTCGATGATCAAGCTGCTGCGAACCCTCGGACTGCTCACGGGGCTCGACCTCGCCGTACCTGAGTCGATCGATCTACCGATCGCCCAGCTCGACCGTCAGCAGAAAAAGATCCGGCGGCGTGCCCGCGGTCGCCGTGGAGGTCTGCCCGCCGAGCCTCCAGAACCCGCCGAGCAGCCTTGGCGGTGGGGCAATCGGCCGAAGTCGGGGCTTTGACCGTCGCGGCGGTAACGCTGTGGGGATCTCGGATCGGCGCAGTCTCGATCGATCCGGGCGGCCGCTACGCGACCTTTCAGTACGACCCGGCCTTCGTCCGAAGCGGCATACAGATCGCGCCGATCAGGATGCCGCTGCGGATCGAGCCGTACAGATTTCCAGGCCTGCCGCAGGACGCCTTCAGGGGCCTGCCAGGACTGTTGGCCGACTCGCTGCCCGACCGCTGGGGCACCGCGCTTGTCAACGCCTGGTTGGCCTCACGGGGGCGCGAGGAGTCGAGCTTCGATGTCGTTGAGAGGCTCTGCTACGTCGGCACCCGCGGGGTGGGTGCGCTCGAGTTCCAACCGACTCATGAGCCGGCCCTCCCGGCTGGGGCGGACCTCCATCTCGACGCGCTGGTGCGTCTAGCCAGCGAGGTGCTCGCAGAGCGCACCGAGTTCGTGACCGAGCTCAGCGAAAACCCCGACGAGGAGGCGATGAAGGCGATCCTTGCCGTCGGCAGCTCCGCCGGAGGGGCGCGTCCGAAGGCATTCATCGCCTACAACGACGCCACCGGCCAGGTCCGCTCGGGCCAGGTTCAGGTCGGCGTCGGTTATCGCCAATGGATCTTGAAGTTCGACGGCGTTTCGCGCGCCGGTGACCACGGGCTCACCGACCCGGAGGGATGGGGCGCGGTCGAGTACGGGTATTCGAAAATGGCAACGGCAGCCGGAATCGAAATGATGGAGTGCCGCCTTTTGGAGGAGAACGGCCGCCGCCATTTCATGACCCGTCGCTTTGACCGACCCGAGGACGGCGAGAAGCTGCACATGCAGACCGTCGGCGCGCTGGAGCAGGTCAGCTACAACGAGCCCGGCACCTATAGCTATGAGCAGCTGCTGCAGCTGATCCGTCGGCTCGGGCTCGGGACGCCGGCGGTGGAGCAGCAGTTTCGACGCATGGTGTTTAACGTCGTCGCCCGCAATCAGGACGACCACGTCAAAAACGTCGCATTCCTTATGGGTCCCGAAGGCGCCTGGTTGTTGGCTCCTGCCTATGACGTGATCTGGGCCTGGAAACCGGGCAACCCATGGCTCGATAGTCACCAGATGTCGATCAATGGCAAGCGCAGCGGGTTCACCGTCGCCGATCTGCGCGAGGTCGCCGGCGTCGCTGGTCTGAAGCGCGGTCGTGCCCAGGTCATCCTCGCCGAGGTCACCGCCGCCGTCGCGGGCTGGACTGCGATCGCTGAGCAGCTCGGAGTCGATGAGAAGATGGCTGAGCAGATCGCCCGCTCCCATCGCCTCACCGTCCCGACTGGTTGATCTCGGCGCGGCCGCTAGCTTCGTTTCGGTTGGCACTCGGGGAGCTGGCAACCGGTTTTGGAACCGGTTGGCAATTCCATCTGAGATGTGTTCGTCTCATATCGAGATGTCAGACATCGCAGATCAGGAAGTCCCGATGCGCTTTTCTTCGCCCTCGGGGAGCAGCTTGCCGCGGCCCGCGAGCGCTACGAGCTGGTCGTAATCGGCGGCTCGGGCCTGCTCACCCTCGGATTAATCGAGCGCTCGACGCGCGATGTAGACATCGTCGCATTGCGCTCCGGCGGGCGCCTCGAGCGGGCTGAGCCGATGCCCGCGGCGCTCCGGATCGCCCGCGACTTCTCTCTGCTCAATAGCTGGCTCAACGCCGGCCCCACCGACCTGCTCGACTTCGGTCTGGCGGATGGCCTGATCGAGCGTCTCGAGCGGCGCGACTACGGAGGTGGCCTAAGCATCTATCTCGCCTCTCGCTATGACCAGATCCAGTTCAAGCTCTATGTCCTGGTCGAACGTGGTCCCGGCAAGCACGAGCAGGACCTGCGAGCGCTGGCCCCGACTGATGCTGAGCTTCTCGCCGCGGCCCGCTGGACCCACACCCAGGATCCCTCCGAGGGGTATCTGCAGATGCTTGACCATACGCTCTCCAATCTGGAGGTCGACCATGCAGATCTCTGAACTTAGAGACGAACTTGGCCGCCGCCCCGCCGACTTCCTTTGGAGCCAGTGGGGGCAGATGGGAGTACTGGGTGGCCCCGCGCGCCAGGATCACTGGGCGGCCGATCCCGAGGCACTCCTGCTACTGAGCTTCGAGGTCGGTCGTGGTGAACCGCGCCTCTTGGACCAGATCCTCGACTGGCTCGCCTTAAACGAGAGGCTGATCAGCGTTCAGCGCCTGCGGAACCCGGTTCGTGACGAGGCCGACCGGGCTCTAGTTGAGGCGGTCCTCGGTTGGCTTGGCAAGCGCCGACGACGTGCCCGCCTCGAGGCCAAGACGGGTCCTGGGGAAAGGCTCGACCAGCCTGAGCCCTTCTTCCGCTATTCGCAGTTGTCCGTTGGCGATCCGGATCCGGCGTTTCTCGCCCAGGGTTTTCTGAAGGCCTCCTCCGAGCCGTCCCGGAATTCTCAGCATCCCAACCTCAATCTGCCGATCAACTTCGCCTTTCGCCTTCGGGCTCTGCTCGGCGTCAGCGTCCGTGCCGAGGTCGTCCGCGTTCTGCTGAGCGCATAGGCACCTCGAGTCAACGTCCAGGTGCTCGCCGCCTCGACGGCCTACACGAAGCGAAACGTCCAGGAGGCGTCAACTCGCTTCGATCCGCTGGTGTCGTCGGCTCGTCTGAGATCGGCAACGAACAGCGCTTCGCTGTCTCCCAGGGCCAATGGCTCGGCTTCCTGGAACTCACAGCTTCCGAGGCACGAGGATTGGCCTCAGCTGTTCGCCGCCTACCGCCTGCTCCTGCGCTGGCTCGCCGATCCTGCTAACGAAGAGCTGTCCGAGTACATGCTCGCTAGTGAGGCTCGCCAGGTCCTCGAGGCGGCTGGCGAGGACCTTCGCTTCGCCGGCGTTCCAATCAGCCTCGTTGGTCCCGCGGGCGCCGAGTACTGGTCTCACTTCGTCTCCTCGGTACGCGATGTGGCGCCGGCGCAGTAGCGGATTTCCGTTGGAGTTTCGTTCTCTGCTGCGGTTCCCAATAGACGTCGATCGCCCTTTCTAAAGCGCGAAACTCTGCGAACCGACCGGTCTCCAATTCGACGATCCCCTCGCTAGGGTCCCGGAGCCATCGTTCGTAAGCCGGCAAGTCGCGCAGCGGCAGCCTGGCGCTCGTCATAGGTCACAAATGCCTCGATTGGGTCCAGGTCGACGGCCGACGCAACATGAATCGCGTCGAGGGCTCGCAGCGCCGGCTCGGCCAGCGCCCCCGCGCCGGCAAGCAGGGGACGGTCGAGCGGACGCAGCGCGAGCACATCGACCAGCTCACCCGCACGTTTCAGCAGCAAGTCGAGCGGGAGGGCGGGATCCTCAGCAACCGCCCGGCGCACCGCGCGAGGGATCTCGGCCAGGACGAGCTCGCTGCTGACCAGGTCCGCACCCTCGAAGTAAGCACGCAGCGCACCCGACTCGGCCTCCTCGCGGACGAGCTTGAGCAGTGCGGAGGCGTCCGCGTAGAAGACCGCCACGATCAGCGATCGCCGCGGATGTCATCGAGCGCACGGCTCAATGCCCGCGGATCGCCGGTCAGCTCCAACGGCTCCGGCAAACCCCGACGCAGCGGGCGCGAGACCCGTCCCGCGGCGACGAGGCGATCGAGGTCGGGGCTGGTCGTCGGCGCCGGGCCGAGCTCGGCCACCGGCCGATTGCGATCGGTGATCACCAGCCGCTCTCCGCGACTGACCCGCCGCAGGTAGACGCTGAGGTTCTGCCGCAGCTCGGCAACTCCGACCGAGTCACTCATGTACATAAAAGTAGCAGGAGCAGAGCGCTCCGCTGCCCCTGGCGGCACACACGCCGATCGCACCGTGGAGCTGGGCTGGCCAGCTGAACTCCGGTTACGGGCCCCGCAGCTCCGCTAGTAACGCCTGTGGCGTCATCACCCGAACGCCTCGATGCTTGCGAAGGGGAAGCAGATGCCGACGGTCGCCGGAAACGAGAACGTCCACCTCAGCCTGAACGGCGCAGGCAAGGATCAGGTCATCGTCGGGATCGCCGGTCATGGCCTCGGGTCGGCTCACCGGCGCCGGGATCAACTCCACCGACAGATCGCCGAGGAGCTCCTCGGCCGCGCGCCAGCGCTCCGGCTTGAAGCCCAGCTTCCCGATCAGGATCCGCTCCAACTCCACCATCACCGGTCGGGGGAGGGAAAGCTCCAGACGAGCGTCGATCACCTCTTCGATGATTCGACTGGGCGGTCCGTCGGCGATGAGCGCCGAGACCAAGACGTTTGTGTCGCAGGCAATGCGCAGCGTCAGCCGCGCCTGGAGCGCATGTCGTCGACCAGCGCCTCGGAGTCATCGGGCCCGACCCCGAAGGCTTCGGCGCGCTCGCGACCGTATCGCTGCAGCTCGGCAAAACGCCCGACCTGCACTTGACGGCGCAGGGCATCGCGGACCACCTCGCTGCGCGTCTTTCCCAGGCTCTGGGCGAGGGCGTCGGTTTCTTCGGCGAGATCGTCAGGCAGGGAGACGGAGAGCAAGCGGCTCATATGAAGACATCATATCGATCACTTTACGCTCTCGCGACGGATGGACTACGACTGCGTTCTCATCACCATGTTCCACTGGGCGGAGATGGTAGGAAGCGAGCCCGCGACGATGCCGGAACGAGCCGAGGTCAGCTAGAGAGTCAATGCTCACCTGCGTTGACGGCCATGGATTAGGTCACTAACCGCCGATTGTGGGTTCGGGTTGGCACCGTGCAGCCGGACCCGCAATCGCTCGGTAAACCGCCTGTTCCTGGGCGTCATATCCGGTGACTTCCTGCAGGCATACCGGCATCTTCTCCACAACCTTCAGATAGCCCCAGCGGAGTTGTTCAACGTGGGCCTCCTTGGCTTGGCGCCTCGTCAGAAGCTGAAGCGGTAGGACCCGTTCGCCTAGTTCCTGCAGATCCAAACGAACCTGGACGACGTTGGGTGGAAAGGCGATCCCAACTACCTCCTTGACCCGGCCATCCCTTTCGAAAGCTGGACCGCCGTAGCTGGGCAACGTGCAGAGCGGCTGCGGCCCAAACGAGAGGAAAGCAAAGGGCCCTTGTGGCCTGGAAGAAAAGCCAACCGCAAAACAAGGGTGTCGTCCGACTCCGGGTTCGACGCCGCCAAACACCGCAATCTCCCAGCGAGCGCTGCCGATCTGGACCTTCGCAAGGTTCGCGCGGGGTGGCCTACGGGGTGCGCTTGCCGCTCCCGAGCTGGCTGCGGGGAGTGCCGTCGTGATCACCGCAACCGCAAGCAGTGCCGCAATCCTCGCAGTCAACGACGCCCTGAAAGCACTACGGATACCGGCGAGCACCCCGAGGTCCTCCTAGCACGGTCCAGGCGCTGTGGCCCGCACGGTGGCGCCACTCGCGAAGCCGAGGCTCAACTGCTGCCAGGGGAAATTAGCTCCGCGAACGTGAGCGGGTCGATAACAGTCTGCGCTGACGAAGCTCTTTCGCCTGCCCCTGTTGGTGAAAAGACGATGCAGGGAGAGTTCGAACCGGGAAATATGGCCGTAGATACCCTCGAACCCATAAGTCGGCCCGAAGCAGTCGCCGTGCTGAGGCACGCAGGAACCCGCTATCGCGCGCATTTGCGACTTGCTGACATATAGGCTCGTTCCGAACCTACCGTGGGTCGCGAACCTGAACGGAATCACGTAGGTGAGCGGCAAAGCGCCGTCGCTTCTGACCTGGGCAAGGATCCCTGGCAGGCCTCTGGCTGATGTGTAAAAGGCCAAGAGGTGGCCGTTAATCGTTTCGGGTTCTCGGCCGGGCAGGGTGACTTCGGAGACCACGCGACCGTGGCCAACCAGTGATTTGGCGCAGGACCGGCCAGCGATCGTGGCTGTCGAATAGAGCTTGGCGAGCGAGCAACTCGGCAACCCAGCCTTCTGAAATACGACCATGCTGGACAACTCGAACGCAATCCGGGTCAGTTCAGGTGTTTCGGGACTATTGGGTTGGCGAGACGTGAACCCGATCCGCAGCGTGACTGGAATCGGCGTGCTTTCGGGAGACTTTGCCGTTGGGAAGATCTGGGCCGAGGCGGTCACCACGGGACCGAACCGATCTTCGGCGCCGAAGCTGGATCCGGCGATGACCAATGCGCCGCCAAGAAGCGCCAGGACGCCTGCTAGCAGCGCCAATGCCCTGAACTTGGGCGCCTTGCCAGGATCGCCGGAAGTTCGATTCGACGTTGCGCCCCTCCCCCGCATGAGCTCAAGCGTAGTGCCGATTCGGTCGCTTGCCTAGATCGTCCATGCGGGGTCGAGGGCTCTTCGAGTGCGTCATCTTGTGCCCGCACCAATCCGATAGAGAGAACGCAACTCCTGCATCGATCGGTGTTACTGAGCCCAGGCGACCCTGCGAGGAGGCATCCGTCAATGGGCAAGGAGGGAGTCAAGCGAACGGCGCTGAGCCAATTTGGCCGGGCAGCGCTTGCAGCCGCGATCCTGGTACTGCTGGCGGCCGTGCCGGCCTCTGCCCAGGTGAGGGCCGGCTCTCTCGACCGAAGTTTCGGCGTTAACGGCAGGGTCACCAAAACGCTTGCCGATAAATCCGCGTTCTCAGTTCCAAGCTTCCGCCTCGCAGCTGCCCACGGTGGCGGGCTCTTTGTCTTGGCGGCAGGGGTTCTGCTGCGCTTCAAACCCGACGGTAGGCCAGACCCCGGTTTTGGGAAACATGGACGTGTGGCCTTTGATCAAGTCGGGGGCTCGCAATTCGATCCCACCGGTCTCGCGGTCGACTCGCGAGGTCGGGTGCTGGTCGCAGGGACTACCGCGCTGACCTCGCAAAGCGGAATCCCAGAAAGCGGTCCCAACCTTCCTCCCGAGCTGGCGACCGTCTACCGTTTTACCCCAGCTGGGAAGCCGGATCCGAGCTTTGGCACCGGCGGCGTTGTTTCCTCGACCTTCGGCTTTCAGCCTCCTTTCGTCCGGCCCGAACCTGGGGCTCAGGTGCTCGACTACCCGGCGCCCGAGGTCCAAGTGAGCGGCCTCGCCGTCGATGCCAAAGATAGGCCGATCCTCACCGGGTCGGCCGACAGAAACTTCGGTGCGTGTAGGGACGAGTTTCCCGGGACGCGGCCCTTTCATGAGTCCTTCGTCGCTCGTCTCACTCCCAGTGGTGAACCGGATCCAACCTTCAACGGAAGCGGTGTGCAAGCCGTTGCGACGGAGTTCGCCGCCGAAGAACCTGCTGTCGACCGCTCGGGCGGGGTTGCCTACATTCGTTGGGTGGGCCCACAGTGTGAATCCGAACTTGAACTCAATGGTGCCGTTCGGGGCGTGGCTCGGCTCGATTCTTCTGGGTCTCCCGATCCATCATTTGGCCCGGATGAGACGGGGCAGTTTCGCCCCGCAAAAGCGGTCACTTTCGATCGTTTCGGGAGGCTTCTTCTCCTCCTGAGCGGTGAAGTCGAAGGGGGAGTCGAACCAGCGCCAAAGCCCGGTCGCATTGTTCGGCTTCGCCCAAACGGAGCACTCGACACGGGATTTGGCCGGGGTGGAACCTTCACACTGCCGCACTCAAAAGGCTTTTTCCCCGCGATCGCGACCGATCCCAAGGGAGAAGTGTTGATCGGGGGGGACCAAGGTGGGAAAGGGCCACTCGAATTGTTTTGCCTAGGCTCCGATGGCAAACTGGAACGACGCTTCGGGCACGGTGGCAGGGTGGTCTCTCAAATTCTCGGTCGCGCGAGAGAAGGGCGGGAACCTCGCGTTGTGGTTGATGATCGAGGCCGGGTACTGTTGGGAGCATGGTCTTCCCTCCCGATTCGCAAGGGAGGCCAGATCCGCTTCATGCTGTCCCGCTACACGCCCTGAGCTTCTCGTGATCGCGCCGGAGAGTGCATGCATGTCGCAATGGGCAGAAGTGGGCAGAAAATCGGGTTCGCCGGTCGCACTGGTGGCGCCAATCGAGTAGAACAGAACTCGCATCCGGCTCTAGGATTGCGATCTGCGGACGTAGCTCAGCTGGTAGAGCGCGAGCTTCCCAAGCTCGAGGTCGCGGGTTCGAGACCCGTCGTCCGCTTCCCCGTTCTAGAGACCAGGTTAAGACCCACGAGCGCGAACCGCGCGAGGTGGAGGTCGCCACCGCGCAGTTCTCCGACCTCAACCTGGGCTACGCCGTCCACGTCTACAAGGCCCAGGGCATCACCGCCGAGTCCTCGGGCATCCTCGCCGACGATGGAAGACGAGGGTCGAGCTCGCCAATGCGACCTTCGAGTACATCGAGTCCTTCCACAACAACCGCCGGCGCCACAGCTCGCTCAAGATGCTCGCCCCAACGGAGTTCGAGGAGCTCCATCAAAAAGAATCCAGCTAACTGGATTCTCATTTCGGAGTGGACGGCGCCGGGGGTTAGATCAAGTGGACGACGCTGGGGGTTAGATCACGAGCGTGATGCGACCCATGAAGCTCAACTTGGACCAGGCCAGTCGGCTCGTGCTTCTTGTTCTCGGGGTGGTCCTGACTGTCGGGGCATTAGGCCAAAGGGGTCTTACGATGATGCTCTTGGGCAGCTTGGGAATCGCAGCTGTCGCTATGGCCGCCATGCTGCCGAGGCTCGAGCGGTTTTAGTGCCCACGACTTTGAAGCCAACTTGAGGCTAGAGCACGATGCCGAGGCACCGAGCGGCGAGCAGCTGCAGCCTCCGTTGGAGAGGAGGCCTTGAGCGTGGTGAGGCCCGAGCGGCTCAAGTTACGCCTCTAGCTTTAAGCTAGAGGCGCTAAACTTAAAGCATGAGCCTGGAGCTTAAAGGCTGCGAGAGGCCACACTGATGGCGGATCGGGGCCGCTACGAAGAACTCAGCTGGGCCTCAGATTTTACGCGCAGCGGTAGGCGCCACAGTCAAGCGCGTCGTTACAAGGCGTTCATTCCCGATGAGATCGCTGATGAGGAGCCAGCTCTGAAGAGCGCTACGGCGGCTCTTTGCGAGCGCGCCGGGACTGCGGTACGAGATCTCAACGCGGACATATCCGGGCTTGTCTCCCTGGAGGGAATGGGTCGCCAGTTGCTGCGCTCAGAGGCCTTGGCCTCATCGCAGATCGAGGGTCTCAGTATCTCTCATCGCAAGCTTGCAGAAGCTGAGCTCGAGGGACGCGATGGCAACCACAGAGCACTGGAGATCCTCGGCACTATCAAGGCTCTGGAGAAAGCAACGGAGATCGGTGCTGAGAGCGGCGACCTCTCTCTTGATGCCATCACAGAGATCCATAAGGAGTTGGCCATCGTGCCGCCGCTCGACAAGATCGCAGGGGAAATCCGAGAAGAGGCCAGCTGGATCGGCGGCAGCGCTCCGCCAAATGCCGAATATGTAGGGCCTCCCCATGAGCTTGTTCGTCCCCTGCTCGAAGACCTCTGCGAGTTCATGAATCGAGACGACATCTCTCCGCTTCCACAGGCGGCGCTCGCCCACGCTCAATTCGAGCTCATCCATCCATTCGGAGACGGCAATGGCCGCGTCGGACGCTGCCTGATCCACGTTCTCTTCCGCCGGCGGGAAATCGCCCCCACCTACGTGCCGCCGATCAGCCTTGCCCTCGGCGCCAACAAGGACGCCTACATCGCCGGGCTGCAGGCCTTCCGAGCCGGCAAGACCGATCAGTGGATTGCCCAATTCGCGCGTGCTGTCGAGATCGCGGCCGCGCAAGCTCGGAAGTACTCGGCGGATGTCGCGGCACTCCAAGAGGACTGGCGCAAGCAAATCGGACCGGTCCGAAGCGATGCGGCCGTACTCAGTCTCATCGACATCTTGCCCAAGTATCCGATCATCACCGCGGCCGTGGCGGAGAAGGAGATCGAACGATCGCGGCCCGCGACGATCGGCGGCCTGGCCCAGCTGGAGGGCATTGGCGCGTTGACAAGGCATCGCAACCAAAAGAAGGGCGACAGCTGGGAGGCAAAGGGTCTCTTCAAGCTTCTGGGCCGCTTCGAGGACGCCGCGCGAGGAGCCTGATGTATGGCCTTAGAAAGCGCGAATTGCGCTCGTCTCTCGCCTGTAAGATAGCCGCCGTTGGTGCCTTGACCACCGCTTTCTATAGCGGTTTTCGGTCCTACGGCGAGGTAGCGCAGTTGGTAGAGCACGCGACAGAAAATCGTGGCGCCGGCGGTTCGATTCCCCACTCTCTATAAGCGGGCCTGACGCCGGCTCACTTGGCTTTCAGCTCACGAGGGACCGTGTACCCGCACCGATCAACGATTCCACGAGCTCCGAAGCCGAATTTGGGCTATCGTCGACCATCTCATCGGAACGCTCTGGGTGTTCGAACTACACGGCTCGACAGCTAGCATCGACCCGGATACAGGTCGACCCCGAGGCTGAAGGCGACCGCTCTTTCCGGCTGAGCTACCCGGGCCGGATCATCGAGATCATCGCGCCATCGACTCTAGCTGGGCAGGAACAGGGGTAGGAACAAAATCGGGTCCATCGTGTCCATTGCCGTCACCTTCTGTCAACTGAGAAGTTGCTCATCTGCAGGCAAAGCGCATTTTCAAGCGGTTGAAACTAGGCCTTAGCGCGAGCTTCCCAAGCTCGAGGTCGCGGATTCGAGACCCGTCGTCCGCTTTTGATCCCTTGGGGATGAGATGCCTGTATGTCGGCAGCAGCGGGCGAATCCTCCAGACTCACATCTCCCACGATCGGTCTAGCACGATCAGTCCCGGACGCTACAGCACGATCTTGCGTGAACAGATCGAGGTCTCACGCGCCGAGTTCTGGCAGGCGATTCAAAGCGGCGAGCCGGTCGAACGGCCGGTAAAGACTGACGATGAGCTGGCTGTTGAGCACGAGCCGTGGGTGATCCCGGTGCTCGTCGGCGAGCTTCAGATGGCGCCCGAGGAAATTGAAAAACTGACCGACCAAGACGCGATTGACCTCGTCCACAAACACTGGTCGGGCGAGCGTTCCTGAGCCTTCTCGGTCGGAACCAGTCCTTTTCGAAAGCAGACTTCGGCGCGACTCAACCAGCGAGAATTTGGCTCTGCGTAAGGCGATACGCGGTCGCTGATATCCGTTCAGAACCCGCCCCCGCGATAGGAAAAAGGCCCGGTAATCGCAGGCGCGCCTAGCGATCAGGTGTTCATCAGGGTAGCGACCAGAGCTACGAATTATCATTTAGGTCCTCGAGGCGAGCTGCGGTAGCTTCGCTTCGTGGGTGCCACCTTCCAGCTCCCTTGGCGTGGGCCCGGGCGGGACCGCCCCGACCTGCCGCTTCCTCCCGCCCATATGCCCTTGCGCAGTCACGGCGAGCTGCGCAAGCGCTGGCGCTACGTTGCCGTGTGCGGGTCCGAGGTAATGCTCTGCGCCACCCGTGCTCAGGTGGGCCCATTCGGGCAGTGTTTCTGGGCAGTATGGGACCGCGAAGGAGGTCAACTTCATGCTCACACGCGGATGCGCCCAGGCGGCACAGAGGTCGTGATGAACGGTCCAGAGATCGAGATTAACTCGGGGCAGGTCCGCGCGAGGCTGCGCTTTAGAGACTCCGCTGCGGTGGAATCAATCTGTCCCAGCGGTGCAGGTTGGAGTTGGACTCGAAAGCGCGCCGGGATGGCGGTGACCGGGACGATCGAAGCCGAGGGACGTCGATGGAAGGTCGAGGATTACGGCGTCGATGACGAATCGGCGGGCTATCACCAAAGACACACGAACTGGCATTGGTCGGCCGGCGTCGGATCCGCAACCGATGGCCGACCCGTTGCCTGGAACCTCGTAACCGGCATCAACGACCCACCCGAGCGCAGCGAGCGGGCGATTTGGGTGGCGGGCGTGCCCGCCGAGCCTCCGCCGGTCTCCTTCAGAAGCACGGTTGGGGTGGAGTTTCCCAGCGGCGCCCTGCTCAGCTTCGCGGTCGAGTCCGAGCGCTCCCGCGACGACAACATGCTGGTCCTGCGGTCTCGCTACCGCCACCTCTTCGGTACCTATTCGGGCTCGCTCGACGGCATCGAGTTGGCAGGGGGAATGGGCGTGATGGAGGAGCACGAGGCTCTTTGGTGAGAAGGCGGGACCCGAGACTCGAGCTTCGTCTGAGGCACTGTCTAAGAATCGGGCGTGTTGCGTCAGACCTGGCGTGCTGCCGCAGAGCGGTGCCGGTGATGCTCGGCGTCTTTCTGAAGGCTCACGATTGGTGAGGTGACCTCTGGGCTGGTGCGCTGGGCCCTGTGAGGGACTCTGCCGCCTCGAGCGTTCCCCGCAGAGTCAGTTCCAAGAGCTCCCGCAATTGAGAGCGCTCGATGTCCTCACGCTCTAGCCAGCGCAGAACCGCGCCCTCGAGAAAGAAGAACCAGCCCTCAACGGCGGTCTCCAGTGTCGGCGAGCGGACTAAGCCTGCCGGCGCTGCTCCCCAGTCGCTGAGCGTCGCCAGCACCGCCTCGACCCGCGCTGCCCTCCCTGCCTCCAGGGTCGCCCGGATCTCAGCGTCGCCACCGCCCCGCCCGCGCGAGAGCGCCGCGAAGGAGGCGGCGTGCTCTTCGACGAAGTCGAGGAAGCGATCGAGACTGGCGCCGAGTTGCTCGGGGGCTGGCAAATCCGGATCCGGCGCAGTCAATTCCGCCAATTCGCGCTGGCCGCGCTCCAGCGCCGCCAGCACGAAGTCCTTCTTGGTCGGGAAGTAGTGGTAGAGCAGGCCCTTGGAAACACCCGCCGCCATCGCGATCTCCTCGATCGAGACCTCGTCATAGGGCCGACGGCCCAGCAGCTCGCTGCCCGCGAGGAGCAGCTGCTCGCGGCGCGCCTCGGTGTTCAGTCGCAGCCTTGGGGTCGAGCTCGCCATGGCTGCAGCGTAGCCTCCATTGACCGCATATTCAATAACTGCTATCAATGTTCCAGCTATTGAACCAATGGTCAACGCCGCCAGGGCGGCGACCACGAGGAGGGTCCAGATGAGCACCGCCACCGCACCAGCGCCGACTCCTACTCCGCAGTTGCCGCCGGGACCGCAGCTGCCTAAACCTCTCCTCGTCGGGCGCTTTTTGCTCCAGCCAACCTCCTTCCTCGAGGACTGCCAGCGCCGCTACGGCGACTACTTCACCCTCCGCCTCTCCGCCAAGCGCACCCAGGTCATCACCGCCGACCCGGCGGC
This sequence comes from uncultured Solirubrobacterales bacterium, assembly GCA_963745305.1. GTDB lineage: Bacteria > Actinomycetota > Thermoleophilia > Solirubrobacterales > 70-9 > CAVUWL01. The sequence continues at coordinate 289,788 of CAVUWL010000016.1, read as the reverse complement.
GCTGAAGGCAGTCTTCACCGCCGATCCCGAGACGATGCTCGCCGGCAAGAACAACGAGATCCTGCGGCCGTTGCTCGGCGACCGCTCGGTCTTACTGCTCGACCGCTCCGAGCACCTGCGCCAGCGCCGCCTGCTGCTGCCGCCCTTCCATGGTGAGCGGATGCAGGCCTACGGCGAGACGATGCGCGAGATCGCCGAGCGCCAGGTCGCCTCCTGGCCGCGGCGGCAGGCCTTCGCCGTGGCGCCCTCGATGCGGGCGATCACCCTCGAGGTGATTCTGCGCACCGTCTTCGGCGTCTCTGATCCCGAGCGTCTCGAGCGTCTCGGCGCTCCACTTGCGCGCCTGCTCGACGCCGCCGCCAGCCAGCCGCGTCTGTTCGCTCTACAGCTGACCAGCTCGGAGAGCCCGCGACCGCGCAGCCCCTGGGGGCGCTTTAAGAAGATCAAGGCCGAGGCCGACCGCGTCATCTACGCCGAGTTACACGAGCGCCGCCGCCAGCCGGCCGCCGGCCAGGAGGACATCCTCTCGCTGCTGCTCGCCGCGCGCGATGAGGAGGGCTGCCCACTCACCGACGTCGAGCTCCGCGACGAGCTGATGACGCTGCTGCTTGCCGGCCACGAGACGACGGCGACGGCACTGGCCTGGACGCTTGAGCGCCTCGTTCGCCATCCCGAGATCCTCGAACGCCTCAGCGCCGAGACCCGTGCCGGCGAGGAGGCCTATCTCGAGGCGACGATCAAGGAGTCGCTGCGGCTGCGGCCGGTCGTCCCCGCCGTCGGCCGCCACCTGAGCGAGCCCACCGAAATTGGTGGCCGCCTCCTACCGGCCGGGGTCAGCATCAACCCCTCGATCTACTTGATCCACCGCCGGGCCGACCTCTACCCCGAGCCCGAGGCTTTCCGTCCCGAGCGCTTTCTCGCCACCGACCCGCCCGGGACCTATGAGTGGATCCCCTTCGGTGGCGGCGTCCGTCGTTGCCTAGGCGCCAGCTTCGCCCTCTTTGAGATGAAGATCGTCATGCAGACGATTCTCCAACGGACCAGCCCTGTGGCCCAGTCGGGCCGCGGTGAGCGGGTTGCCCGCCGGGCGATTACCTACGCCCCGAAGCGCGGCGCCCGCATCGTCGTCGAGGCCGCGTAGAAAATTGTGGGCCGGTCCGCCGTCGAGCTCTGGGGGCTCGCGGCCAAGCCGCGCGCCCTTTCGGGTGACTGCGGCCCGGCTCGGGTCGTCGGTGGGTGACCGGGCGTCTGCCCGGTGCAAGTCTGTTTGCCGCGCTCGGTGTCGCGCAAGCCCAGAGAAATACGGTTCAGCAGGGCAAGCTCTGTGTTTGGCGCTCGCGATCAGAGGACGATGAGCTCGCGCTCGGGATGCTCTACCGGCCCAAACTCGAAGCCAAGAACGGCGCGAGCGCCGAAGGCATCACCGAGCTTTTTTAGGGTCTGGGCGTTGGTCGCGTGCTGGCCGCTCTCTATCCGAGAGATCGCCGAGGCCGTCGTGCCCATTCGGGCGGCTAACTCGGCTTGGGTCAAGCCCAGCGCCCCACGGCGCATAATGACAATTCGGGCCAGCTCCTCATACGGAGCGACGGATGGCTCCAATCGGGAGCCGCGATGTGTTCGGTCAATCTCGGCGAGGTGCTCTATCTCGAGATGCGAGTCAGCGGCTCAGGGGGGGGCGGGTAACACGATTGAGCAGGTGCGCCGCGAGCTCACGGTCATCAATCCCGACTGGGCGCTTGTCGCAGCGGCAGCCAACGTCAAGGCGCGCGGCGGCCTCTCCTACGCGGCCGCGTTCTGCCTGGCAACCGCGACGTACTTAAAGGTCCCGCTTTGGAACGGCGACCCCGAGATCCTCGCTGTCGATGCCGAGGTCGAGCTGGTCGATCTGCGCTGATCGACGCGCTCGACGAGCAACCCGAGAGGGCGGCGAGCAGTTCCAAGCCAGGCCTCCCAGCCCGGCTGGCTAATGCCGGATACGTCGCGTCGCGGCGAATCGCAGGCGCAGGCCCGGCTGTCCGCTTACTGGACCGTCTTTTCAGCTCCGCGCCCGGGCTGAACTTGGGCACCGACTTGGCGGCGATTTTGATCAACTCGCGGGATGCGACCGATATGTCTCAGTCTGCCCGATAACGCCGAAGCGGAGCGAAGTGCGACCGCTCGAGACCAGCGCGCACGGAGCCAGCGCGCACGGAGTCAAGTCGCGGCTAACGGATCACCTGCCGCCTTGTTGGTCCCGGCGATGATTCCCTCAACGGCCTCAGTCACAGTGGCTGGTCTCCCGCCCTCTCATCGGTGTAGCTACCGAATTACGCGGCTCTTGCCTACACAAAATCAAGTAAAATCGGTTTAGAACTTTACAACGGGGGGAAGATGGATGGCATGGGAATACGGGCGCTACTTCGGGGTGGAGTCTTTGCGATCGCTCTTTTGACTACCTGTCTCTTCGCCGCAGCGGGGGCGCAGGCAGCCAGCATCATCGAAGAACAGCACCAGCCCCACACGGCGGCCGACGGCTGGCAGGCGGGGACCTGCCAGAGTGATCTGCCCGAATGCTCGGTCGACACGCCCGGGCAGTTCTTCACCCAGGCGGCCGGACATCCACCGGTCGGATTCACCCAGTTCATCGTCAGGCATACGAGCGTCGGACCGCTCGAATTTCCGGTCGGCTTCATCAAGGATCTGCGGGTCGATCTGCCACTCGGTCTAAGCGTCAATCCGCAGGCGACAGAACAGTGTGCACTCGCCAGCTTTGAAGAAAGCGCCTCGAAATGTCCGGCCGGCTCGCAGGTGGGGACCAGCGCGATCACCGACTCGATCAGCGGGGTAACGGCACCGCCGACCCCGCCCCTCACCCTGGTGCCGGTCTACAACCTTGTGCCCTCCAACGGCGAACCGGCGCTCTTTGGCTTCAACGCGGTTGGCAGCAACGTCTTCCTCAAAGCCGGGATCGACACCAACGGGGCCTACCGGGAGCAAAGCGGCGACTACCACGAGTACTTCACGATCGAAGCCCCCAAACCGCCGCTCGGAATGATCCTCAAGAATCGCCTGGTCTTTAACGGTGTCGCCGGCAACGGCACCTTTCTGACCACGCCAAGCACCTGCAAGAACCCCGAAACGGCGGGTTTTGAACACCTCTACTCGACCTATCTGCGCGCCGATTCCTTCGAAGAAGAAGAAGCCGGCTTTCCCAACTCCTCGCCCCTGATCGAGTCACCGCTGCCGCCAAAAACGATGCCCACCGGGTGCTCGGGCGTTCCCTTTGCGCCCTCGGTGTCGGTTCGGCCTGAAACGACCAAGACCGATTCGCCCGACGGCTCCACGGTCGAAGTCAACGTTCCGTTTGAACCGAAATCGAGCCTCGCCAATTCAGACCTAAAGGACGCAAAGGTGACGCTGCCGCCATTCATGGGGCTGAATCCCTCGGCGGCCGGCGAACTCAAGGCCTGCACCGATGCCCAGCTCGGCAAGGGCAGCGCCAGCGCGGTCAGCTGCCCCACCGCCTCAAAGATCGGCACCGTCTCGATTGACTCCCCGCCGCTTCCCGATGGTTCGCTGACCGGCAATGTCTACCTCGGTCAGCAGCTGAGCCGAGATCCGACCTCTGGAAACGAGTACCGGATCTTCGTCGACGCCGAGTCATCTCGGTATGGAATATCGGTGCGGCTGATCGGCCAGGTCAGCGCCAATCCTCAGACCGGGCAGCTGACGACGACCTTCAGCGAAAACCCCCAGGTCCCCTTCAGCGCCTTTCAGATCAAGTTCGACGGCGGGCCGAAGGCGGTGCTGACAAGCCCGGTCAGCTGTGGGCCAAACACGACGACGACCGAGATGACCCCCTGGACCGAAGCGGGCGACGCGAGCCCCAAAGCGAGCTTCACGCTGAGCAGCGCTCCCGGCGGTGGGGCCTGTCCGAAAACGCTCGCCGAGCGCCCCTTCGGCCCGAGCTTCAGCGCCAAGACCACCAACTCACAGGGTGGCGCCTACAGCGAGTTTGACGTCGGCGTCAGCCGCGGTGAAGGAAATCAGGAGCTAAAAGGGGCAAACGTCTTGCTGCCCCCCGGCCTCAGTGCCAAGCTCGCCGGACTCACCTACTGCCCGCCCGCGGCGATCGCCGCCGCCGCAGCAAACAGCGCCGCCGCGGAGGTCGCCAAACCGAGCTGCCCCGACAGCAGCCTGGTCGGTGACGCCGCGATAACCGCAGGAAGCGGACCCTCGCCAATCGCGATCAGCGGCAAGGTCTACCTCGCCGGTCCCTACAACGGCGCGCCTCTCTCGCTGGTAGTGATCACCCCCGCTGCGGCCGGCCCCTTCGATCTCGGCACGGTTGTGGTCAGGGTGGCGCTGGCGGTCAATCCCGAAACCGTTCAGGTTGATGCGATCTCTGATCCGATCCCGCACGTCTTTGGTGGTGCTCTGCTCGACATCCGCACCATCGCGGTGCACCTCAACCGAAAGCAGTTCGTCCTCAACCCAACCAACTGCTCGGCGATGTCGGTAAGCGGAGCGCTGCGGGGTGGGGGATCGGATCCCACCAACCCGGCCGACTTCAGCACCGATCCGGTTTCGGTGCCGTTTGCGGTCAAGGGCTGTGAATCACTCGGCTTCGCCCCAAAGCTCTACTTCCGGACCAAAGGGGGCACCCACCGCTCACAGAGCCCGAAATTCAGCGCGACGCTGAAGACCCGCGAAGGTGACGCCAACATCAGCCACGTCTCGGTCAGGCTTCCGCACACATTCTTCCTCAAGCAGAGCAGCCTGGCCAAAATCTGCACACGGGTGCAGTTTGCCGCCAACGCCTGCCCGGCCGAATCCGTGTACGGATATGCACGGGCGGTGACGCCGCTCCTCTCCAAGCCGTTGGAAGGCCCGGTTTACCTGCGGGCCTCGAGCAACCAGCTGCCAGACCTAGTCGTCGCGCTCAACGGCCAGATCAACGTTGACCTCGACGGCCGCATCGACAGCGTCAACGGGGGCATTCGCAACAGCTTCGAAACGGTCCCCGATGTGCCCGTCTCAGAATTCACCCTGACGGTGAGGGGTGGCAAGCGTGGCCTCTTGGTTAACTCCACCAACCTCTGCAAGAAACGACCCCGGGTGATCGTCAAGATGACCGCACAAAACGGTAAGAAAGCCAACCAGCACGCCGAAATTCGCACTCCCTGCAGGCGTCGTGGCAAGCACCAAAAGCACCCTCATTAGTCCGCTCTCAGGCAGCGCGGACTTGATCGCGGCCACCCCAACCGCTACTCTGAACCGTGGGAGTTGTTATTTGATTACGCGCTATGCAGGGGCGGCGAGCCGTCCAGCGGTTTTACATAAGGAGATGCAATGGCAAGGCGCCTGATCGTATTTGTGATGATGGTCTTCGGAGTTGCTGCACTGGCGCCTTTGGCCGAGGCCGACACCGGCGAAATCATCGAAAAACAGAATAATCCGGCAACCGCGCTGGACGGCTGGCAGTCGGCAAATTGCACCTCTGACTCGCCGACCCAGTGCTCGCCGGAAACACCAAAACTTATCTTCAAGACCGCCGCCGGTCATCCGTCGATCGGCTTCACCCAGTACATCGTCAGACACAAACCGTTTGAAGAATTGGGGCCGGGGATCATTGTTGCGCCGATCGAAGAACCTCAGAACGGCCGCACGATCAAAACCCTACGCGTCGATCTGCCGCCGGGTCTCACCGTCAACCCCCAGGCGACCCCAGAAAAATGCACGCTGGCCAACTTCGAACGCGTCATTGAAATTAAACCAGGCGAAAAACTGCACGTACCAAACTGCGAACCGTCGACGATATTGGGTCGCGAGGAAGTCACCCTCGTCACCAACGTTCCGGGGGTTGAAGTCGCGCCGAAATTCAAAGCGCCGGAAGGTTTCGTGATTCCCCCCAGCGAAGCGAACGGCACCAAAGTCCCGGTCTACAACCTGGTGCCAAGTCCCGGCGAACCGCAGCTGCAGGGGTTCGTTGTCGCCGGGAAACAGATGGTCTTCCTCAAAACCGAAGTCTCCTGGGAGAGCGACTATCACGAGAGTTTCACGATCTCCCTGCCACCGCTCGAACCGCCGTTCTCGACCCTGATCAGCCGCCAGATCAGCTTCGGCACCGGGGGCAACGGTACCTACATCACCAATCCGAACACCTGCCTTAACCCCGAAGAAGCGGCGAATAAGAAAACCTATTCGACCTTCTTTCGGGCCCAGTCCTACGAAAAAGAAGACCCGAATTTCCCTGCCGGCTCGACCCCCGTTGAAGCGGCGCTCCCAAGCGGTGTGCAGCAGGAAGGTTGCGCTGCTGTCCCCTTCACACCATCGATCAACGTCGAACCCGGCACCAAAGAAGTTGACTCTCCCGCCCCGGCGACGATCACGACTGAAATACCGTTTGAAAACCCAGAAAAAGGCGGCGGCGAAGTAGCTCAGTCCCAGCTTCGGAGCGCCAAGGTGACGCTGCCGGCGGGGATGGGCCTCAACCCGGCCGCCTCCAACGGTCTGGTCGCCTGTAAGGACGAACAGTTCGATAAGAACAAGCGGATCGAAAACAACAGCTGCCCCGAAAAGTCGATCATCGGCACGGCAGAAATCGAAACGCAGACCCTGCCCAAAGGCTCGCTCAAAGGCAATATCTACGTCGGCGAACAGAAGAGCTCTGTGCCGACCTCCGGCGAAGAGTTCCGCGACCTGGTCGAAGTCAAGTCCAAGGAATATGGAATCGTCGTGCGGCTGATCGGTGAGGTCAGCGCCAACCCGACGACGGGCCAGCTGACCGCCAAGTTCAACGAAAAAGAGGTCGGGCCGCTGGCCGGTCCGCTGCCCGAAGGCCTGCCGCAGGTGCCGTTTGAATCGTTGAAACTGAGCTTTAACGGGGCCAAGAAAGTGTTGACCAGCCCGCCGACCTGCGCCGCAGCGGAAACCACAAGCACGATGGAACCGTGGTCGAGCTCGGCCTCGACCAAGAACCCGACGGCGAAATTCACCCTCTCAAGCCTGCCTGGGGGTGGCAGCTGCCCGCTGACCCTGGCCTCTCGCCCCTTCGCCCCGAGCTACACGGCGATCAGCGAAAGCACCAAGGCCGGCGCCTACAGCCCGTTCAAGGTCACGATCGGGCGCCCCGACGGCCAACAGGAACTGAAGCGCGTAAACGTGACGCTGCCGAAGGGCCTGACCGGCAACCTGAGCGGCATCCCCTACTGCTCCGAAGCGGCCCTGACGGCGGCGGCGGCCAGCACCGGGACCGCCCAGCAGGCCACCCCCAGCTGTTCGAGTGAAAGCCTGCTCGGCGCCGCGACCACATCGGCCGGCACCGGGGCCGAACCGGTTTCGCTGGCGGGCAAGGTCTACCTCGCCGGCCCCTACAAGGGAGCGCCACTCTCGCTGGCGGTGATCACCCCGGCGGTCTCAGGTCCGTTTGACCTCGGCACCGTCGTGGTGCGGATCGCCCTCAACGTCAACCCCGAAACCGCCCAGATCAACGCGGTCTCCGATCCGATCCCCGACGTCTATGGCGGGGTCAAGCTCGACATCCGCTCGATCAATCTGAACATGAACCGGGCCAAGTTCATGCTCAACCCGACCAACTGTGCCGCCGGTGCCACCGCCGGCACGATCCAAGGAGCCGGCGGCAACGCCAGCATCGAAAAAGAATGGAGCTCCTACTCGGTGAGCGCGCCCTACCAGGCGACCGAATGCAACAAGCTCGCCTTCAAGCCGACCCTTCACACCCGCCTCTACGGCCCGACCACGCGAGCCAAGAACCCGCGGATCCGGGCGATCCTTGAAACCCGCAGTGGCGATGCAAACGTCAGCCGCACGGCGCTGACCCTGCCGAACTCGATTTTCCTCGACTCAGGGTCACATCAAGAAGGTCTGCACCAGGCCGCAGCTGGCCGCCCAGGAATGCCCCTCCACCTCGGTCTACGGTCAGGCCGAAGCGATCACGCCGGTGCTCAGCCAGAAGCTAAAGGGCCCCGTCTACCTGGTCCCCTCCGGCAACGAACTGCCCGATCTGGTCGCCGATCTACGCGGTCAGGTCAACATCCAGCTGCACGGGGTCATCAGCTCCAAGCGCGGCGGCCTGAAGACCGTCTTCTACCCGACCCCCGATGTTCCGGTCAAGAAGTTCATCCTCAACATGCAGGGTGGCAGCAAAAGCCTCCTGGAAAACTCGACCAACCTCTGCTCAAAGCCCCAGCACTCCTACCTGAACATCAAAGGCCAAAACGAAAAGAAGCTGATCAACAAGAAGCTGGCGCTGCGGGTCAGCGGCTGTAAGGGCTGAGTCGAGCTAGGCCGAGCTGCGATGGGGGAGCCGGGTCGGGGGCCATTAGCCTCTTGACCCGGTGTCTCCGACCCTCTCCGTCGTAATCGTTTCCTGGAACAGCCGCGCCGAGCTGGCGCGAACGCTGCCCGCGCTGAGCGCCGAGCTGGAGGCGGGCGATGAGCTGATCGTCGTCGATAACGGCTCTGTCGATGGGACCGTCGAGATCCTCGGCACTCTGGCTCCGGCTGCGCGCCTGATCTCAAGCGGCGAGAACCTCGGCTTCGCCGCGGCCGCCAACCGGGGTGCCTCCGCAGGCGCGGGGCGAGCTGCTCTTGTTCCTCAACCCCGACGCTGCGCCCCAGCCCGGGTTCGGCGAGGCGATCCGTCGCCCCTGGGTGCAGGACCGCGGCTGGGACGCCTGGCAGGCGCTGGTCGCCGATCGCGACGGTGCCCGGATCAACTCCGCCGGTAACCCGGTCCACTTCACCGGGATCGTTTGGGCCGGCGGCCATGGTCACCCGCTGGCCGATGCCCCGCCCGCCGCAGAGGTGAGCGCTCTCTCCGGCGCCGCGCTGGCGATGCCGCGCTCAAGCTGGCGGCAGCTGGGTGGATTTGCCGAGGATTTCTTCCTCTACCACGAGGACGTTGACCTCTCGCTGCGGCTGCGGCTGGGGGGTGGAACGCTGGGAATCGAACCGGCGGCGGTCGTCGATCACGACTACCAGTTTGACTCCAGCCCGCAGAAGTGGCGCTGGTTGGAGCGAAATCGCTGGGCCTTTCTGATCCGCGTCTACCCGACCGCGCTGCTGGTGGCGTTGGCCCCGGCGCTGCTCGCAACCGAGCTGGCCCTGGTCGGCGTATCGATCCGCGGTGGCTGGGGGAGGCAGAAGCTGGCGGCGAGCGCGGACCTGATTCGATGGATGCCACGCCTGCTGCGCGAGCGTCGCCGGGTGCAGGCCGCCGCGACTGTCAGCGCCGCGCGGTTCGCGTCCTTTCTGAGCGCCGACCTCGACTCGCCCTTCATCGGCGCCGCGGCCCGCTCGCCGCTTGTCCGCTTGGTCCTGCGCGGCTACTGGCGAGTCGTACTGCGCGCGCTCGGTGAGCCCTGAGCCTCAGCCCGCCTGGTGGGTGGGGCGGATCAGGATCTCGTTGACATCGACCCCTTGGCGCTGGTCGAGCGCGAAGATCACGGCAGCGGCGATGTCATCGTCTCGCAGCGCCCACTCGCCAGGGCTCTGGTCAAAGAACGGGGTGTCGACCATCCCCGGCTCGATCAGGGTGACCCGGATCGAGTGGTTTTCATGGATCTGGCGAAGTTCGGCCCGCAGCGACTCCCCGATTGCCGTCGCCGCCCACTTGGTCGCTGAGTAAAGCGAGCCCGGTAGCGCGCGTCGCCCCGCGACCGAGCTGGTGATCACGAAATGACCGTCACCGCGCTCGAGCAGGTGGGGAAGCGTGGCGCGGATCGTCAGCGCGACGCCGTAGACATTGGTCAGCACCATCGCCCGCCAGTGCTCCACCGACTCCTCCAAGAATCCCCGCGAGGCACCGAAGCCCGCGTTGGCAAAAACGCGATCGATCCGCCCGAAACCATCCAGGGCGGCGGCGCTCAGTGCCTGCACCTGCTCCCACTCGGTGACGTCACAGCTGATCGCCAGGGCGCGCTCCTCCCCGCCCAGCTCGGCGGCAAGCTCACGCAGCGGCTCGATTCGTCGCCCCGCCAGCACCAGTCGATGGCTCCCCGATGCGGCGCGCGCGGTCGCCGCGCCGATCCCACTGCTGGCCCCGGTGATCAGCAAGACGGGGTCATTTGCGCGCGGCGGTGACATCGCCGCGATTCTGCCAGATCGCCGCGGCCTACCCCGCAGGCCAAGCTTGCGATAATGCACGGCCGTGGATCCTCAGCGCAAGAGGAAGATCCGTCTTGTCGTCGCGCTCAGCACCGCCGTGCTGCTCTCCGTGGCGCTGATCTATACCTCCTTCACCGCCTCCACCCAGGCCAAGGACCCGACCCAGCTGCTGAGCGCCGCACCCGGCACCAACTACAACATGACGGGCACCGTGATTCCGGGCTCGGTCCAACAAAACGGTGATCACCTGCGCTTTCGGGTCGCCGATGGCGAAGGCGAAACGAAGGGGATCCCGGTTACCTACAGCGGCACGATCCCCGACCCATTCCGTGGCGGGCGCCAGATCGTGCTCAGCGGAGAAGTGAAGCACGGCACCTTCGTCGGGCAGCGCAACACGCTGGTCACCAAGTGCCCGTCGAAGTACACGACCAAGAATGACGGCTAGCCTCGGCAGCGCCGCCCTGGCGCTGGCATTTCTCACCGCGGTCTTCGCGGCGGTCACGGCGCTGATCGGGCGCCACGGGGAGCGCCGCTGGGTGACGCTCTCGCGTCGCTCGATCTATGCCTTCTGCGCGCTGATCACGCTCTGCGTGGCGATCATCGAGGTCGCCTTTGCCAGTAACGATTTCGCCTTCAACATCGTTCAGCAGCACTCCTCGCTGGAGACGCCGTCCTTCTACAAGCTGGCGGCGATGTGGTCGAGCCAGGAAGGCTCTCTTTTGCTTTGGGCCTGGGTCCTCTCGATCGCCTCAAGCGCGGCGCTGTTTGTGACCCGCAACAAGCTGCGCGAGGTGGTTCCCTACGCGACGGCGGTGATGGCGGGCGTCGCCGCGTTCTTCACCGGGTTGATGCTGTTTGCCCCCGACGTGAACCCCTTTGCGACGCTGAGTCCGGCCCCCGCGGATGGGGTCGGTCTAAACCCCCTGCTGCAGCACCCCAGCATGATGATCCATCCGCCGATGCTCTACTCGGGCTACGTCGCCCTGACGATTCCCTTCGCTTTTGCGATCGGCGCGCTGATCACCCGCAAGCTCGACGCCGAATGGATCCGCGCCACCCGTCGCTTCGCCCTGATCGCCTGGGCGTTTCTAGGCTTCGGCCTCCTGCTCGGTGCTCGCTGGTCCTACACCGAGCTCGGTTGGGGCGGCTACTGGGCCTGGGATCCGGTCGAGAACGCGGCGCTGATGCCGTGGCTTTTGGCGACCGCGTTCCTGCACTCGATCATGGTGCAGGAGAAGCGGGGGATGCTGAAAGTCTGGAATGCGGCGCTGATCGTGGGCACCTTCTCGATGGCGCTGCTCGGCACCTTCTTGGTCCGCTCCGGCGTTCTGCAATCGATCCACGCCTTCGGCAATAACACCGTCGGCCCCTACCTTCTGGTTCTGATCGCGGTGGTGATGATTGGCTCGGCCGCGCTGATCGTCTCGCGGCTCGATGACCTGCGCTCTGAGAAGCGGATCGACTCGCTGCTCTCGCGAGAGTCGGTCTTTTTGATCAACAACCTGCTCTTGGTGGCGCTCACCGCGGTGATCTTTTGGGGCACCTTCTTCCCGCTGATCTCCCAGCTTTTCACCGGCAACAAGGCCTCTCTCGCCGCACCATGGTTTGACCGCTACACGACGCCGTTGGCGATCCTCTTGGTGCTCTTCACCGGGATCGGGCCGCTGCTGGCCTGGCGACGGGTCAGCTGGACGGCGGCGAGGCGGGTCTTCCTGCGCCCGGCGATCTTCGCGGCGCTGGTCGCGATCGTGCTCGTCTTCACGACCGACACCACCCACCGGCCCTGGGCCTTCGCGCTTTTTGTCTTTGCCTCCTTCGCACTGGCCGGGTTGCTGCAGGAGTTCTGGCAGGGGGCCGCGGCGCGGCGGAAGATCTCCGGCGGCTCCTTCCCGGCGGCGCTGCTCGGCGTCACCTCCCGCAACCGCCGCCGCTACGGCGGCTACATCGTCCACATCGGAATCGCCGTCGTCTTGATCGGAATCGCCGCTTCCTCCTCGTTTCAGACCAACCGCGAAGTCAACCTGCGACCCGGCCAGAGCACGGTGATCGATGGACGCAAGATCACCTACCTGCGGCCCACCGTCGGCGCCAACAGACAGGAGTTCACCTTCGGTGCTCTGCTCGGGGTGCAGGAGGGCGGCAAGCGATTCGCCGTGATGCACCCGACCCGCAGCTACTTCCGCCCGACCGGTGTCCAAAGCGGCACGATCAGCAGCTTCTTTAACGGAGAAGCGACCAGCGAGGTGGGCCTCAAGGCTGGCCTCGGCAGCGATTTCTGGACCGCCGTGCAGCCCAACATCGGCCTCGTGCAGCGGCGGGTGCACCTCGCCGACAAAGGTTTTCAGGCATGTCTCAGCGCCGCCGCGGGGACGCCGCCGCAGTGCCAGGCGGTGGCGGCGATGATGCGAGCCGCCGCCGCAAACCCCTCCCTGCGAGCCGGGGCACTTGCCCAGATCACAAGCCTGCAGCTGGCCACCGCCGATCGAATCGCAAAGAGCTATCTCAGCGATCGCGCCGCCGCCACCTTCAAAGTGATCATCAACCCGCTGGTGACCTGGATGTGGATCGGCGGCCTGATCGCATTGGCGGGTGCCGCGGTAGCGCTTTGGCCCTCGCGCCGGCGCCGCAGCGGCTTTGCAGCCGAGACCGGAATCGATGCCTTGAAGGAGGCCAAGTACCGCGAGATTCGAGACGCCGAACTCGACCACGCCGCCGGCAAGCTCTCCGACGGAGACTACGCGCTGCTTGACGCCGAGCTGCGCCGTGAGGCGGTGGAGATCCTCGACCGGATCGAGTCAGGCGGCAACGGCAACGGCCGCCCCCGCGAGCCGGTCGCCTGAGCGCTCCCCCTCAGCTGATCTTCAGCAGCAGGAAGGTGTTGAGGACGAAAAGGACGGCGAAGAAGACGGTGGCACGATCAAGGTTGCGCTCGACCATCGAGCCGCCGCCGAAGGCGCTGCCACCGCCGCCGATGCCGAAGGCACCGGAGAGCCCCGCGTCTTTTCCTGAGTGCAGCAGCACCAAGAAGATGAGGACGGCGGAGATGATCACCTGCAGGACCCCGAAGAACGTGTACACGGGCAAAATGGTAGCGCTCCCGGGGCCGGATGGCCCTGCCGGCCTCGGGCCTTTGGCGGTTTGATGTTGGGCTCTGCCTCGGGTCGAGCCGTCACCGCTTGTGGTGGATGCGGGGCCGAGGGCTAGGCTCGGGCCCGCGAGTCAGAGGTTTGAATCAACCTCCCTCCTGACCAGGAGAGGGTTAGAGCTTGGTTCTTGGCCACGAAATCCGGGGCGGCGATCGGGTGAGCGGCTCCTCGGCCTTGAGATTCATGCTGAGACCTGTCTAGACAACCCTGCTTCGGGTGCCGCATTTCGAACAGACCCAGCCGAGGATCATCGGCCCAGGGGTGTCATTGCCAACGCGGTGATCGGCGTCAACGCTGGCATGTGGCGTCTGCTCTTTGCAGACCGGGCACTCCTTCAAGGATTTCGTTGCCATAGGGAACCACCCTAGTCCCCGCTCCTAATCTGGCCCCGAATCGGGTTTGCTCGGCCGGGCCTGCGTAGGTGAGGTTTGGCCAGCTAGCCCGGGCGGCTGGAGCGATTTGGGCTGGCGTGATGGCGGCGCCGCCTGTGCCTGCGGCGATGGTGCGTCCTGTGATGGAGAAGCCCGATCGGCGGCGGTACCTGGATCGCCGGCGGTGGGCCCTTGGTTCCGAGCGGCGGGTTTGAGGGCGGCGGTGCCAAGGGCGCCGTGAAGATCTGCCCGGCGCCTTCGGTCGCGCCGGCCGAATTGGCGGCTTCGACGCTGTAGCGGTACTTGACGCCGGGATGCAGGCTGACACCTGCGCTGTTTAGGTCGAGGCTGACGTCCTGGGTGATGAAGGAGCCGAGCAGCTCGCCACGTGGCAGCGGATACACGGCAATCGCCAGGCAGGCGAGCGGCGGCAGGCAACCCGATTCCAAGCGGAACTGATAGTTCGTCGCGAGCCCCTCCGTGTTGATCTCGGCTTCGAGCGTCGCGTCGGTGGCGCTCAGGTGCGATAGCGACTCGCCTTCGATCATCGGCGCCGTCGCGGGAGGGGTGGTAAAGACCCTCTCCGTACCGAGGGTTTCGCCGACTTCGTTGCTGGCAACCACCCTGTATCCGTAGGCTGTGGCCGCCGAGAGCTTGCCCCAGGTTTTTTCCACATCCACACTTACCGTCTGGGGTTCGCTGCCCTGCGGGATCTTCCCGCCGGCGATTGGGACACCACCTCCGGCTTCGCAGTGGCCAGGGCCATAGGTTTGGCACGATGGCGCTTCGAGGTAGAACTCGTAAGTCGTTTTGGCACCGTCGGGGTTGATCTGGGCTTCGAGTGTTGCGTCGTGTTCGGTAATTCCCGAGGCCGACTCGGAGACAATCGAGGGACGATAGGATTCCCTGCCCGTGAACATAAGAGTGTTTTCCCCTCGTACGGTGCCGTCAGCGTTCTTGGCGATCAGCCAGTACACGTAGGTTTCTCCGGGAACCAGTTCCGTCGCTTCACTCGGCGACACTTCCTGCTGTGAGCCGCCGTTGAGGGTGCCACCTTCTGCCGTATGAATCCCGCACCCTTCCAGGTCTTCACATTCCGGTTCGCTCACCTTCCTGTATATGAAGAAGTAACTAGTGGGCAGGTTATTGGGGTTGAGCTTGCCCCTCATCTTGAAACCATTGGTGCCCGCTTCCGCCGGTTCGACCACAACTTCGCTCGGCGGTGCGGCGGCCGCAGGCGGCGTCGTAAATGTCTGATCGGCGCCGCTGACCGTCGGTTCTTCCCATTCAAGCGTGTCTTCGGTTTGGATCCGGTGTGCGGCAAGCACCCGGTAGTGGTAGGTCGTTTCGGGCTGAAGGGATACACCGGCTTTGCCGAGATTGAGGCTGACCGAGACGCCGCTTGAGCCGTGCTCGATCAGGCCGATCGGCAGGGCGCTCGGTGAATGGTTGCCGATGCAGATGCTGAACCCACCCGAGTGGGGCGGGCAGAGGATTTCGGGGGCATATTCGCCCGGTTCCTCGACCAGCTGGAACTGGTAAACCGCGCCCGGCGAGGCTTCCTGGGGATTGATCGTAGCTTCGAGCGTGGCGTCGGCGGAGCTAACCTGCGCTACCGACTCAGCTTCGATCGAGGGCGCCGTTGCAGCAAGCGCATCGGCTGCGCTTCCGAGCGATGCAGCAAGGGTGCCCGAAACCAAGACGACCAGCGCCAGAGAGGCCCGTTTCGTTCTGTTCATCGCTCCCTTTGTCCCGCTTTTGGGAACCCAACCTCTGAAGGCTTGCGCGAGGCGTGGTGGTGGTCAATCGGTGCGGACCGGGCGGGGGGTCATCCAGCCCAATCGAGACTCCCGTCGCTGGGTGGTGTCTCGGATTGAAATCCGTCTCCCCAAGTCCGGCATGGGCCGGTAGGCTAGCTGGAGGGGGCAAGCTTCGCTCGGTCGAGGGGTAGCGGGGAGCACTGCGGGGCGCGGCAGCGGCCTTATGCCGCAATTGCCTGGGGCAGCCAGGCCGGTGAACTCGCGGGGCGGCGACGCATCCTCCGCTTTTCTTAGTGCAACGCGGTCCTCATTCGCCAGCTTCGCTTAGCGAACCAACCGATGCCGGATTTCTATGCAGTCGCTCAACAAGCCATCGCTTGGACCCAAGCAGACCGAGCTCATGGGCCCTCGGGTTGAGTCTCGATGCCCGTCCATATGCGCGGAGGGCCAATGAGATAGCCCCTCGTCGGGTAGCAAGATCGCCGAGCAAGGCCCAGCTCACAAAGTTATGAGGTTCGCGGCTTATCGCTTCCTCCAGCGCGTCCTTGGCCGGCCTATACGCATCCAGTCGGGCCAGCGCCGCAGCCTTGATGTAGTAGGTCTGTACGGCATCAGAATCCAGTGAGATTGATTCGCTCACCCTGTCGAGGGCGCTCCGGGGATGGGATCCGAGTTCATTCTGAGCTTCGGTTCGTAAGTGCGCTGCCAAGGTGGGACGGCCAATCAGAACGACGGCGATCACGGCTAGGGCTATTGCTGCGACTGCCCCAGTTGGGGGCAGTCTGCGGAGTTCCTCCTTCCTTTCGCTGACGGGCCCGGGTCGAAGTAGCAATACAGCCCCCGCTCCCAAAGCGAGTCCCGTGATGCCAGGAATGAGATGGAGCCAGTCGACACTCGTCTGGGCGAGCCATACGACGAACATCCCGGCTGCCGCGACGGTGAGGCCCCTTTCCGACCCCCGACCACGAGCAGCTCGAGCCCGTCTCCAGACGCCGATGGCCACCGCGAAAAAGAACGACCCGAGCGCCAATCCACCTACAATTCCGGTCTCGCCAAGGGTCTGAAGCTCGATGCTATGGGCTTGGCGGACATCCTCATTCGTCCTTCGCTGCAGAAAGTATGTTCGATCGAAATTTCCTGCACCAACGCCATCGAGTGGGTGATTGGTGAACTGTGACCACGCGATTCGCCAATAGTCATAGCGGTTGCCACCACCGGACGTGAATCTCACACCCGCGGTGACCGGCTTGAGTTGGGTAAAAGCGTTGTACTGTTTCGAGATCTTCTGAACCGGATCCTTCGCCGTGATCACGACGGTGATCACCGAGACGATGACGATTCCACTCAGCAAGACAACGGAAACCCGCGCAGCAAACCGAGCAAAGGCGCGATAACGACGCTGCAGGGAATCGATTATCCAACTACCGGTTCCCCAGACCACGGCTACTAAAACAGCCACAAATAGACTCCACTCCGCCCCCCGACGAATTGTCTTCGTCGCCGGTGCAAAGTGACCGGGTGGCAGCGTCTTAGTAATATCTGTCAGTGGGCCCCAGGCAAGGGCCAGTCCGACCAGATACCGCCAAGACAATCCAGGCACGCCGGTTTCGTCTTGGCATCAGCGCCATTAGTACGATGGCCGAAGCAGCAAATGCAAAGGCCGTTCCTCTGGAGTCAGTCATCAGGACAAGCGAGGCGAGGAGGGTCGCCGCGCCGGCGGCCAAGCCTGCGAACAGGTGGCCGCGCGTTCGTTCGGCAACCACGATCAGAGGCCAGAACCCGAGCAGAAAGTATCCCCCAAGGCCATTGGTATATCCGAGTGGCTGCAGGAGTCGAGAGCCGCCAAATAGCGAGGCCCCTTCGCCTCCAAGCATCATCGCGAGCTCGTACCCAGCTATGCAAAGAATCGCAAGCACGGCCGAAAAGACGAAGATCTCTCCGTCTCGCTCCTCGGCGATTAGGAGAACGAGGAGGAGCAAGAAGACGCTGTAGACAATCCAGCGATCGCCTTCCGTGATAGCTCGGTCGACGGATTCCGCCCATCCAGTTGAGAGCAGACACCACGCCGCAAAGATCAGCAGCCCAGCCACCGCGACTGCGGCGATCCCGGTGGGGACCACTGGCTTCGCCACGAACAAGCCGATCGCAACGACCAGGAGCGCCAGGCCGATGATCCCCCAGACCGACATATCGAAATAACCAAAGAAGGCTGGACTGGCGCCGCATCCCAGCCCCGCCAGGGTGAGCATCGCCTTGCGCGCGCCCTGGTGAACCCTCATCGCTTCGCCGTCCGCTTGCACCGGAGGGCCTAGGAGTCGTTGGAGACGGCCGTCCATCCGAATCCATCGACGGCAATAATCATCGTCGCTCCGACCAAGAGCGCAACGGTTCCCGCAACGACCACCGCATCCTCCGAATTGCGCTGCGAATCGCCAGCCCACATATCCCGATTCCGCAACTCCATCGCCACGGCCCTACGCGACTTTAGGACACCGTGCAGGCGGTGGGTGGTGTGATCGGTGGCACCCGAGAATATAGGCGCGCGCCGGCGACGGCGCGACAGTACAACCAGAGCCGTGTCGAACACCGGGAGTCCGACCGCGATGGTTGCCGTGATCAGGATAGGCCAACCGGACAGCCCCCCCAGCGGGACAGCCATGAGCGAGCCTGCGAGTAGGAATCCGATTGCCATGCTTCCTCCGTCTCCGAGGAAAATTCGCGCCGGCCGCGCCAGGTTAAAACGGAGAAAACCGATCAAGGATCCGCAAAGGCCAATCGCGATCACAGCCAAGGATCGCTCGCCGCCGATCACCGCAAAGGCTACGACGGATGCGGCTGAGACTGTTGCGACGCTCGCCGCGGCTCCGTCGAGATTGTCCATCAAGTTGAATGCATTGACAAGGGCGGTGACCCAGAGCATGGTGAGTAAAAGGTTGCCTGTTTCGCTGGAAAGGAAGGACCACCCGAAACCCTCCGCCCAAAGAAACCAGGCAGCCACCACCTCTGCACCCACCCGGAGCCAGGGCGACAGATTTACGCGATCATCGACAGTGCCGACGAGCGAGAGGCCCACGGTTCCGAGCAGCAGCGGCCAATAGCGAGTGAACCCATCGTCAATAATCAAGCTCGTCGGGAGGGCCGCCGCAAGGACGGCGAGCCCGCCGAGATAGGGCGTGGGGCGCAAATGGGCCTTATACCCGGTTGGGGAATCAAGGAAGCCAGTGCGGTTGGCAATTGCGATCGCAGCGGGCGTCGTGACAGCGGTGAGGATCGCCGCCAGGGCAAATGCGACGAGGAGGCGAATGCCCTCGGTCACTTCATGCAGCCTCGTTCAGTTCGGTGCGAATTCGTTGCTCGGCTATGACATCGTCGATCGTGTCGTCGACCGAACGAACTGGTGTCCAGCCTGTAATTCGGCTGAGCAGGCTCAGATCTGGATGACGCCGCCCGATCTCCTCAAACCCCTCTCCATATGCCTCCTCGTAGGGAACGAGTCGTACGTTTGAACTTGAACCAGCACGTTTGATCACCCTGAGGGCGAGATCTAGGATCGAGACCGCGCAGGGTGAACCTACGTTGAAGGTGCGGCCAACTGCCCGATCGGCGTCACATAAACGGAGGATCGCATCGACGACGTCTGCCACATGGGCAAAGCATCTCGTCTGGGCACCATCTCCGTAAACGGTGAGATCATCGCCGCTGGTCGCCTGTTGGACGAACCGCGGCAGGACCATGCCATAGGCGCCGCTCTGTCGCGGCCCCACGGTATTAAAAAGACGGACCACGATCGATTCGGTATCTGTCTCATTTCCATAGGCATTCGCAAGCACCTCCGCAAAGGCCTTGGCGGTTGAATATGCCCAACGCGCCGTCGATGGCGGGCCGAGGATTCGGTCCGAGTTCTCTGCGAGCGGTCCGGTGCTGTTCTTTCCGTATACCTCCGAGGAAGAGGTCACGAGGATCTTGCCGCCCCGCCTGGCAACTGAGGAGATGACGTTTTCGCTACCGCGAACGTTTCGGATTAGAGAGTCGAGCGGGCGCTCTAAAATCAATTGCACGCCCACCGCCGCGGCTAGGTGCAGGCAGACATCAGCAGCAGCCGTGCATTCCTCGACCACCGCCGCATCGAGGATCGAACCCTCGACGAACTCCGCCGATCCCGTGCTCAGGGCGGGCTCAAGATTGGCCAACCGCCCCGTGCTGAGGTCGTCGAGAACCAAGACCGTGTCACCGCGGGCGATCAGTGCGTCGGTGAGATGCGACCCGATGAACCCTGCCCCTCCGGTTATCAGGTATTTCACGTCGAGCACCCATCCATAGCCTGGAGGGCGATTACGGAAGCCACCCCTCCAGTTACGGACGCCTGACCCGTCGACACGATGACGATAATAGCCATAATGTCTGAGGCTAACTCGCCAATCCGAGTGATGCAGGTGATCGCGCGGATGAACCTCGGTGGCCCTGCCCACTACGTTGCGCTACTTAGCGCTCAACTCGATCGGCATCGCTACGAAACGCTCCTCGTGAGCGGCAGAGTCGGACCCGGCGAGGTGGAGCACACCGACCTCGACGGAGTCAATATTCGCTACATCGATCGTCTGGGCCCCGAGCTTCGGCCGAAGCAAGATGTCCTGGCGCTGATCGCCTTGATCCGCCTGATCCGATCCTTCCACCCAACAATAGTCCACACGCATACTGCTAAGGCGGGAATGCTGGGTCGAATCGCAGCGCTCCTGGCCCCCGGGCCTCGTCCCGTGATCGTCCATACCTACCACGGGCACGTTTTGCGAGGCTATTTCGGGGGAATAAGGAGCGGCACGTTTAGGCGCCTCGAGCGCTCACTCGCCCGGGTCAGCGACCTCCTGATCGGCGTCAGCTCGGCAACCGTCAACGAACTGGTTGGGCTGGGGATCGCGCCCCGGTCCAAGTTCGCAGTGGTCCCCCTTGGACTCGAACTCGAGCCCTTCCTCGAACTCGGCCCAGAGCCCGACACGAGGCTCCGCGAGGAACTGGGTGTTGGAGCCGGCGATGTCCTCTTTGCCTACACCGGCCGCCTGGTGCCGATCAAGCGCCCCGACTTGATGCTTCGGGCGGTCGCGATTGCCCGCAAGGGCGGTGCCGCGGTCTCGGTCGCTGTGGTTGGTGATGGCGTCTTGCGGCCAGAGCTGGAGAACCTCGCCCGAGAGCTTGAGTGCTCAGACGCTGTTCATTTTCTCGGTTACCGGCGGGACATGGCGAGGACCCTCGCCGGCAGCGACGCCGCCCTCCTGACCTCTGACAACGAGGGCACCCCCGTGGCCCTGATCGAGGCTGCCGCCGCTGGTCGGCCCGCGGTATCGACCAGGGTGGGTGGCGTATCTGACATCGTGATCGAGGGAAGCGGACTTTTGTCTCCACCTGGCGACGAAGCTGCGATCGCGGCCCACATGGCTCAATTGGCAGAAGACCCGGGGCTCCGCCACCGCATGGGATCCCGCGCCAGGGAGCACGTCCGCAATCGCTACTCCGCCGAGCGGCTCTTGAGGGATTTCGATGCCCTTTACTCGCGACTTCTCGACTCGGCGGCAAGCATCCGGTGATTTGCCGGGCAAATGGAACAGCCGGCGAGGTCAAATCGGTCAGGATGGGTAGATTCGAACGGAACGACCAAAAGCGTTCGGTCGGGGAGGCACTCACGGATCTGTTCAAATGCCATTTTCGATTCGCTGTGGCGGCTGCCGCCAAAGCGGTAGTCGACGAAACACAGCGCCCATTTGGCCGATTTGATGACCAGCCCAAAATGTGCATTGCCGCCCCAAGGTTCATAAATTGATCGCGTCCGCAGTTCGCCGCCCGCTGTTGAATCTTTGTGCCGAGCCTCAGTGCCAATGCGCGAGGCGCTGGAAGTTGATCTCGAATGCCACCTAGCCCAGGTTCTGGGTCTCCCCGCCCCTCACCCGATCAGGCGGATGAAGGGCGAACGCTTCCCGGTGCTCTCAACGAGCCAGAGATCCTCGCCTCCTCCTCGCTGGCTGGCGGAAGGCGCATGCTGGGTTTTCGTGCGATTCAGTTTCTCTTCCTATTTTTGCTGAGCTTAATCGCCACCCGTGCTCTGGGTCCTAACGGACGCGGTCAATACGCTCTAGCGCTCAACTTGGCGACGATAGTTTGGGTGATCTCCCACCTTTCTGTAGAGCAATCGATCGGGCGGATGTTGGCTCGCAAGGAGGCCTCGTTAATCGAGCTCTGTCATCTGGCCTCATTGTTCGCGCTTACTCTCGGCTTGCTCGGAATGGTGATCGCGCTGGTCATTGGTCTGTCCGTGCGTGTTTCGCTACTGGGCGGTGCCAGCCCCCCCACGGTGGCATTGGCGGCGGCCACAATCCCCTTCACCCTGATCGGTCAGATGGCGGCCGCACTGCTCTTGCGCACCGGTGCGCTGATCGCCTACGGCTGGATTATCGCCACCGGCGCAGCTTTCCAATTCATCCTCATTGTAGGCATGGAGGTCGGCGTTGGGCTCTCGCCCGAGCTGGCAATGGCAGCGGCGCTGATCACGATCGCGCTCGTGGCAATCGCGCTGGCCGCAACCTTGGCACGGCGGGTTGGTCTGCAAGCGCTACGCCGATCACGGATGGGCGCCGGTTCGATCGGCACTCCGCAGCGGAATTCGGCTGCAGGCTGCTTCGGTCGCTCTATGGCTCAACCTGAACCTCGACCTCCTCCTGGTCGGCCTCCTGGCGAGCGCACATCAAGCTGGCCTCTACTCACTCTCAGCGAACCTCGCTGAAATTGTTTTCATCGCGGTCTCAACGATTGCTTTGGCCGCTCTCGAGATGCAGACAGAGATCGACGCCAAGGCAGCGGTCGCCTATACGATGGATTTCATCGGCCAGAACCTTGGGGTGGCGATTGCACTTGGGCTCGCCGCAGCGGCGGTTTCGTTTCCGTTCATTGTCCTTATCTATGGCTCCGCTTGGCGAGCGAGCGTGTTGCCCTTCGTGCTGCTGATGCCGGCGGTGGTTGGTCTGGCAGTGGAGGGTCCGGCGCGGGACATGCTGATTCGGATCGCACCACCTCTTGTGATATCTGCGGCCTCTGCGATGGGGTTGGCCTTGAATGTGGGCCTCAATTTCTTGCTAATCCCGCGTATCGGAATCGCCGGCGCCTCGGTCGCTTCCATTGTTTCCTATTGGATGGCAGGGGGGCTGATGCTGTACCTACTTTCTCACTACGGGGAGGTGTCGATGAAACGAGCCCTGCGATTGCCGCACCGTGACGATCCTCTGGCACGACTTTTACGGCGCCGTCTTCGAGGAGCATGTGGCTGAACGACCGCCGCGCGTTCTCTTCGCGATCGGAAGCCTTGCCCGGGGGGGTCAGAGCGGCAGCTGATCCAGCTGATCTCCGCGGCCCACCCCGATCGGCTTGAGGCGATCGTCCTCGCTTTCTCCGATGTCTGCGATCCTGGCCACGCCGAACAGCTTCGCGAACTCGGGGTCGAGCTGATCCAGGCGGCCCCGACCTGGGGCCCGCGGCCGCTACGCCCCGCTGTCTCTGTGCCGCGTACGCTCAGGGTGCTTCGATGGGTGCAGCCCGACCTGGTCTATCCGTGGCTCGAGGAGGCCTCGGCGACGATCGCTCCGGTCGCCCGGTCATTGGGAATCCCCGTCGTGATCGCACGCCGCAGCGTTTGCGGGTCGCCCTCGGAGCGATGGGCATTCTTTCGCATCCCGATTCGGTGGGCCGAGCGGCGAGCCGTAAGAGTTACCGGGAACTCTTGCGCGGTAATCGAGGAGGCAGTGGCGAGAGGGATCCCGCGCGACCGCCTGCGCCTCGTGCGAAATGGACACCCACCAGTCGAGCCTCTGCCGCAGCCCAACGGGCCGGACGTGGCCCTCGGTTACCTAGCCAACTACCGCGCGGAAAAGGGGCACAGACGTCTGCTCGACGCGCTCGAACGCGTTGACGCCCAGGCTCCCTGGCGGGTCGATCTCGCCGGCGCGGGGCCGTTGCGGGAGCAGGTCGGCGCGGAAATCACTGCGCGGCGCCTGCAAGACCGGGTCACGGCTAGGGGTCCGGTCACCGACATTCGGGCCTTCTGGGCCGAGCATGACGTCGCGCTCCTCCTCTCGGACAACGAGGGGAGCCCCAACGTG
Source organism: uncultured Solirubrobacterales bacterium (assembly GCA_963745305.1). GTDB lineage: Bacteria > Actinomycetota > Thermoleophilia > Solirubrobacterales > 70-9 > CAVUWL01. The sequence continues at coordinate 266,263 of CAVUWL010000016.1, read as the reverse complement.
CTGATTGAGGCCGCGCTTCTTGGGCGCCCTCTGGTCGGCACCGATGGTGGCGGCACGCGCGAGATCGTCGCCCCGGACGGAGGGCTTGTGGTGTCCCACGAGCCCGGTGAGATCGCCGCTGCGATCGAGCGCCTGATCGAAGACCGCGATCTGCGTCTTGCCCTGGGCGAGGGTGCACGCCGCCAGGCGCTCGAGCGGCACGACCTCGAGCGGTCCGTGGCGGGGCACCTCGCGGTGATCCGCGAGGTGCTCGATGGAGGGGACCCTGGCTGGGCTCAGCCTTCCTTTTTCTGGCGGTAGCGGGCCTGCAGTTCCGAGGCTTCGCTGCCAGCTTTTGCGGCGGCCGGGGACACCCTTTCGAGATTGGCCGGAGGCTTGCCGCTCTTTTCGAGTTCGACTCTGTTCTCTTCGAGCTGGCTCAGCTCCGTGTCCAACCGCGAGTCGTAGGCGATCTCCCAGTTGCCGCCCTGGTGCCGCCAAGTGATCGAGTTCAGTTCTTTGGTCCCTTCGGGAAGCCTCACCGTGTAATAGATCGTTGTCTCGCCTCGCCCCTTGCCGATCCGCTGAATTTCCGGCTTCAGCAGGGGATAGCCGGAGCTGTAGGCCCGCTTCGCGCCGATGATCTTGGCTGTCCCTACGAACTTGCGAAAGGTCGGTTCGTAGAAGGCGGCCGCATCGGCCCAGGAGCGGTACTGGAGGTCCGACCAGAAGTTCAGGAAAGCTTGCTGCACAGTCCCTTTCGGATACTTATTCAGTTCCGCTGAGGTGATCACGTTGTTCGGTTCCGATCCCGAGGAGGAGGAGGGCTTGGACGCTTCGCTGGATCCGCAGGCGGAGAGCGCGAGCGCCGTGATCAACCACATGAGCGCTGCAGGGATCGCTCGACGCGCCACCAAGCGCGAACGGCCAGAGGAGTTCGCACCGGTTCCCACCGCCGGAAGTATATGTTCCTGGGCGTCATGACGTTTGGTACCAAGGGGGGGTTCCTCTCCGAGTTCAACGAACGAAAGCCGGAGATCGGCGGCATCGTCGAGCGTTTCCCGCCGAGACTTCGGTTGACGCTGCTGCTGAGCGTGATCGGCGTGACGCTGGTCGCCGTCGCCGTGCGCGCCCCACTGCTGGGCACGACTTTCACGGCTCCGGACACCGCCCAGTACCTGAGCACGGCGAAGCTCGTCTTCCACCAAGGCTATGTGAACAATCTTCGGCCCCCTGGCTACGCGACGGTGCTCGCGATCTTTGAAGCCCTAGGTGCCAGCCCGCTCGAGGCCGCGGTCGTATTTCAGAACATCATCGGAATGGTCATGCCCGCATTCGTCCTGCTCGTCGGCTGGCGCTTCTTCGGCCCGGCTGTTGGCGTCGCCGCCGGGTTCCTCACCGCATCCTCGCCGCTCACCACCATGATCGAACAGTTTGCGCTCTCTGACTACCTGTTTGGCGTGCTCGTATTCACAGGCACTGCGCTGCTCGCCGAGGCGGTGCTTCGCTTCCGGATGGAAAACGATCCCTGGAAGCTGCTCGCCGGCGCCGGGGTCGCATTTGGTTTTGCGACCCTGTTCCGCGCTAACGGGTTGATAGCGCTGTTCTCGATGCCCGTAGTGCTGTTGATCTGCGCTCCCCGCTGGCGACCGGCGCTCCGCTCCAGCGCAATCGCGGTGGCCTCGATGGTCGTAGTCCTTGCACCATGGTGCATTCACAACCTGATCAGCTTCGACGATCCCAGCGTCGCCAGCGAGAGCGGCATTGCCCTCTACGCGCGAGCGGTCGCCTACGACGAAGTCCCCCCTTCGCCGGGCACTGCCGATGGTCAGCTCGCCCTCGATACCTATAACACCTCCGCCTACGCCGGCAGGGCCGAACAGGCGGTCCCGACGACGGCGCCCCTATATAAAGCCCTGATCGAAGAGGGCAAAAGCCCAGCTGAAGCCTCTTCTGCGATGGCCTCGCTCGCGCGCGATGCGATCGTCGATAATCCGGGTGTGTATCTGGAACGGACGGGGGAAATGTTGCGCCGCTACCAGGGCCTCTACGACCCCCAGACCTTGACCAACAAGAAGTTTGCGGATCAGATCTCTAGGACGAGGGAATACGTCCGAGCGCTCAACCCGAAGGCGAAAGAACTGCCCGGCGAATCGAGCTTTACGCTGGCCCCCTGGCACGTCGCCCAGGCTCTGACGATGGTCCTCTTCGTCCTCACAATCGGGGGCCTTTTGATACTCGCGCTGCCGTTCCTGGGCCGACCTTCGCAGCCGGCTGGCCGCGACGACCTTCCTGACGGTGGGGATCATGGGGCTTGTCGGCGTCACCCTGACCGCCCGATGGGAGGCACGGCACGGGATCATCTTCGCACCCTTCGTCTGGCTCCTCGCCACGGCCACATTGGCCCTGTTTGTGAACCTGATCGTCGCGGGTGTTCGTCAGCGCCCCTGGGGTCGGACGCGGGACGCAACCCCTTGAGCCGGGCGGCGGGCCGGTGAGCGCCGGCCCGTCAGGATTCCGCCGCACCCGGGTTGGGTTGCTCGGCGCTGCCTTCCTGGCGCCGTTTTCGGCCACTCGCATCGCCGATCCCCTGACTGTCGGGCGGGCGGCTGCCCTTGTATTCGCGGTACTGCTGACCCTCGACATCCTGCGGGAGCGGCCGGACCGGTTCAGGCTGGACCCGGCATCCCTGCTTCTTGTCGCCGGCTATGTCGGCATGACCGCTTGGATATATCTCAACATGGCCACCTGGGGTTCCAATGGCTACGGCAAGGCCGGCGGCTTCGTCGAGTTCGCAACGATCGGCCTCCTGGCGCTCACCGCGATCGGTTTCGAACCCCGCTTGCGCCTCCTTGCGCTGGTGGCGGCACTAAGCGGCCTGGTATTCGCCGCCGTGTTGGCGCTCGCCGGGGTTGGCGCCCTCAACTCCAGCACTGTTGACCTGACACGAACCGGCGGGCGGCTTTCGGGAACCTACGGCAACGCAGACGAACTCGGCTTCGCCGTTGCATTGGGAATCTCGATCGCGCTCGCCTACTTCAGGGCGACCAGTCAGCGTTCAAAGCGTTTCGTCCTCGCCGGATCGATCGCCATTCTGGCCATTGCTCTGCTACTGACCTACTCGCGAAGCGCGATCATTACTGTCGGCGTCGGCATTTTTACACTTGCACTGCGGGAGGCATGGGGATCCCGTCGCCGGTTGGCGATAGTACTCGGTGCGACAGTGGCGATCGTGGCGGTTGGGGCCGTTCTCTACTCCGTCTTCGAGCGGAATCGCCAGGACGTGAGCTTCGAATCGGTACCCGGATCGCTCAGTCCGTTAGCGCTGCGCGATGAAAGCGGGTGGGACAGCCGCGCCCTGGGGCCGATCCCGCACGGTCCGTCGAAGCTATTTGAACGCAATGCCGCGATCGCGGTCCAGAGCACGCGGGCCGGGGAGGGGTCGAGCATTCGCTGGGGCGAAGCCCGCCCCGGTGGGATTTATACATTGCGCTTCAGAGCGCGGGGGGTGAATTCCAGGCTCCTCTTTCGATATATGCTCGGTGACAGCACGCAGAGTGCGTCAGGGTCGACCGCGGCGGCGATTCTTGGGACCCGCTGGCAGGCGTTCTCGCTCGCCTGGCGTCCCCGCCTCAGATCTCCCCACGCAAGCCTCTACGTCTGGCGAGTTCACGGGGCCGGCACTTTCGAACTTTCCAGGGTCAGGGTGCTGGATCGCAGGGGTGGGACCTCCCATGTCGTCAGGCTTCCGACCCATCTCGAGGGATCCATATACGCTCATCTCACCTCGACCGCGGCGCGAGCGGAAAGGCGGTATCTGCAGTCAAGGTTCGATGCTGCCAGGGAGGCGATCAGGGCGTTCGTCTCCCAACCGCTCCGCGGTATCGGATGGACAACCTTTCCGGCCTACGCGGCGGCGCACCTACACTACGGCCCACTCGCCGCACATGACCAGTACCTCTCCATTGCGGCAGAACTCGGGATCATCGGCGTGCTGTTGATGGCACTCTTGATCGCCGCCATAATCCTTGGAGCCAGGCGGAGTGGTTTGGGCGCATCCGGCGATGCCGCGATTGCCGTGCTGTCCGCCGCGGCAGTCGGCATGTTCTTTTTCGAACCGTTTCCGACGCCACAGCTATCAATCACCATTGCCCTGGCTGCGGCTGTAGTCTGCGCCACGCGCTCCCCGAGGTCACAGAGTTTGGATTAGGACTGTCATATCGACAAGACCAAGCCGGCAACCTCAGCGCCGCTGTTGATCGATGCCTCCGCCAACAGCCGGTCGCCGGAGCGTCTGAAAATAGTTGCATGGTTGACACCGTCCTCTGCCGTGCGGCAAATAAGGAGTATGCCATCCTCCCGCACGCGGTCACGCAGGTTGACGAGGACACGTTTCCTGGTCTCCTCGTCGAAGTATGAATGTTGCACCAGGTTCGCCGCCCGAACGATGTCGAATTTCGAGTGAAAGCGGCCGGGAATGGTGATGTCGTCTTGCACCACCTCGACATCCGGTCGGTCGCGCAGCTCGGCGGCGACCAGTGACACACGCCTTCCCCGAGACCTAATGACTTGAAGGAGCGGCGCGAGCAGATGGCGGGTCACTTTGGCACGCCATCTGTCTGATTGCATCGGTCGTGCTATCGAGCCCGAGTTCGAGCAACAACGGATTGTCGCGGCTATCTAGCATCACGGACATCCGGCCCGCCCAGCCTACGACTCTGCCCTCCGTAATGAGGTCGCCTGCAACGATCTGATGCCGGACGCCGTGGGCCGATAGTTGATCTCCCCACTCGAGCGTGGAAATGCCAGAAGAGATGGCGACGTCCATGATCTGGAGGCATCGAGTGGGGGTCAGATATTCAAGCAACCACTCGTTGATGTCGTCCAGCCGGTTGGGGTAAGTGGTCCGCCAGGTTCCGTTGGGGAGTCGGACCTCCGCACGCGAAACCCTATCTATCGCTACTTCAATGCCACGATAGCCGTCGTACATCGATCCTGCCGATCGGGACCCCCTCACGGGATGGTATGCGAGCCGAGTGGAGCGCCGCCAGTATCAGCAGCGCTCTGGAGGTACTTGACAGTACGGCGGAGTCCCTCTGCAAGGCCAATCAACGGTCGATAGCCGAGGCGTTCTTCTGCCAACCTGATGTCGGCCAGGGAGTGCTTAACATCGCCGGGCCTGCTTCCCAGATATGAGGCTTGGATGTCCGTGCCTATGATCTCTCGCAAATTGTCGAGAAGGCTGTTGAGGCTGATGCGCTCGCCGCAGGCCACGTTGTACATTTGGCCAGAAATCGACTCGGCCTTCGCGGCGAGTAGGTTGGCCTCGACAACATTGTCGATGTAGGTGAAGTCACGAGACTGCTCGCCGTCTCCGTAGACGGTCGGTGCTTTGCCGGCGAGCAGAGCGGTGATGAAACGCGGTATCACCGCCGCGTATTGCGATAGCGGATCCTGCCGTGGCCCGAATACGTTGAAGTAGCGCAGCGCAACGGTCTCCAGCTCATAGACTGCGGAGAAGCTGCGACAGTATCCCTCGCTTGCGAGCTTGGCGACCGCCTAGAGAGATCGGCATTTTCGCACGTCCTCACGCTTCGCAGTGTTCGGTCTCCCCCATAGATCGATGAGGAGAAGCGAATACGACCCTCCGGACGCCGCTATCACGCGAAACAAGGATTAGGTTCAGAGTTCCAATTACGTTTACCGCATTGCTTGTCAGCGGGTCTTGAATCGACCGGGGAACCGAGGGTAGTGCCGCTTGGTGAAAGATGACCTCACAGTCCTGCACGGCGTTGTGCGCTCTCTCATAGCTCTGGAGGTCACCCTCCACCAGATCAACGGAATCGCCGAAACCGGTGAGGTTAGACCGTGCGCCGGTAGAGAAATTGTCGAGCACCCGAACCTCATGTCCTTCATCGATCAATCGGGCGACCAGATGTGAGCCGATGAAACCTGCGCCTCCGGTCACAAGAGCTTTCATGGCCCGGAACCATAGCTGCCGCGGGAAAAGCGGTACGCAAAAGTAGCTGACCGACTCACGACAGCCATGATGTCAGACGGCTCGCTATGTGCGGAAGAATCTCAGAAGGCGATCCATCCTGGCGGGGGGGAGCTCCTGGTTGAGCCGGGTACCGAGGATCCCCTTTTCCTCTGCACAGAAGGCGCCCGCTTTAGGGGCGGGATCATTCTCGCTCTGGAGGCCTACTCGGGCCTGTCCAATCGGACTCCTATGCAAACAGATTTGGGGGGTGCAATTGTTAGCCGAGACCCAGCTCGACAGAACCGCCGAGGAAGGGGCCGAGTCTCGCGATGGATTCGCTCAAAAGACCTGGTTTGTCCAACAGTGCAGCAAGGAAGATGGTGCTCGTGTCATCGGACGAGCCTTCCTAACGCCGCGATTTCTAACGCCGCGATTTCTTTATGAGTCTGGTCGAATCTTGCCCTGCAGCCTGTTAGGAGCATCGCATATGCGGTGCTATCGGGCCTGCCGCGGCCGGTGGCGGATCTCGATCAGGGTCTGCTGCGGTCGAGGCAAGTTGCGCAATTTCTGGTTCACCTGAGATATCTGCCGCCGATCACCAGGAGATGGATGACACCACCCGCTCATGGCAATGTCGAGTGGTCATAGCCCTTGGTGGTTCTACGGGGCTCGCCGGGGAACACTCTCGTCAATCCAGCTGCCACAGCCACTGTGACCCGGAAGGATGGATTTAGCCTCTCACGATTGGTACGAGGAAGTTTCGGTGAATCATCGCCGGCGGGAGGTTGAAGGTGAATTGAAGAGGGCCTTGTGAAAGTTTTGCCAGATTACTGTGTCGACGCGGGCCGAAACTTAGTACCGGGTGCGGTATGGCTAGCCATTCTTATAGGCGAAGTAAGCCGGCTTTTTCTTTCCAGTGTAGGTAAGGAGACCTCGGTTAACCTCAGTTCCCAGACCATTTGGGAGTTCATCGTAAAGCTCAAACCATCCGAGTGTGTAAATACGGTGCCAACTGCGCACGATCGCGAAGGCTGCATTCAGCCAGTTTGCTGCCGTTTGCTCGGTCACCCAATAATTAAATTCAAAGTTGGCATGGTCTGTGGGGACAAAATACTCGGAGAGAAAGAGGCGAAGCCTCTGAGAATTTCGACCATCGCGTGAGAGGTAGCGATCTACATAGCTTGCGACCACATTGAGATTGCAAAAATCCGCGATCCCGCTGCCAGGGTTGATCAGTGGCTTTCCAAGTTCGGGCCGGCGGTAGCCGAAAGGATTGTCGCCGAAGAGATCCATTCTAGGTGGCTTCCCGTTTGGCAACCGCAGTGCCTTTATGAAAGCTAAGGGTCTAATTTCCCCCCCGCTAAAGACATTCCCTCCAATCACAAAGTTGGCTGTATTTACCGCCTTGAGAGCAACGTAGGCGTCATCTAGGATTTGGGCATAAATCTCAGGGCCCCGACTCTGCCGAGGGGTAAGGTTGAGTCCTTCAACCTTCTTGGGGAGGGGCATGAAATTTGCCCGGCGGGTGGGCTCACCCCAGATCTGCCAATAGTGCACTTGAGGCCATCGCTTTGCTGCCGCTGTAACGAATTCCGCATATTCCTCAGGGTTATTGGGTGCCCATCGGTATGGCCGGCCGCCATTAGCCCAGCCTGGGGCTCCTGAAACCTCGAGGACAACCTGCATTCCGTGAGTCTGCGCGTTGGCGATCGCCTCGTCGACCGCTGGGGTCCATTGATAGGCCGGGTCGGCCGGGTTGGTTGGGTCTTCGGGTTTTGTAGGCGCGATTCTCGACCAGTTGATCGTTATCTCGTAGAGGCCTGCGCCGAGATTGGCGTAGGTGTTGAACGCTGCAGCATCGTAGGGACCCCAGATCAGCTTTTGCGTTGACACGGCGGCAGTAGCAGTTCCGTGGGACGTGAGCATGAAAGAAAGGATCGCCACGGCAAAAAGGTTGCGGCGAGCGCTCAGCAATTTGATCAAGGGCCCCTGGGTCTCAAATGCTCCACCGCAACCGTTGCCGCGCTGGACGCCGGCGCGGCAACCCCTTATATTCTCGATCAGGTTCAATGTTCTTGTTCGTATCTGTCACTGTGAATCGCAATATTTTCAGCTATCCATCCTCTGCGATATTAGCTGCCGCACTCCTCGGCTTAGTTAACCTCTTCGGACTGACCGTCGAATGTGGGCCGGCTATGGCGAACGGGGTGTTCTTCGAACCGGGTAGTCCTGCAGGGAAGCAATATGCACTGCCACTTAGCCAGGCTCGCAAAGAAGCGACGGGAGGGGCCGAATCAACCAGAGGATCTGGCGCAAGCGCACCGCTGTTCGGACTAGGTATTTCAAGCGGGGGTCGAGTCGCAGGTTTGAGAAACCCTCGATCGAGGCATGCTCTAAACGGAGGGCCCGAGCAGGTGAGCAGAAGGAAGCACTCGACAAGACCACGAGTATCAGGCGACAAGGCCGCAAATGCTGCGCATTTTCTGAAGGCGGGAGACGCATTCCCGATGACCAGTGCCGCAGGGATCGTCGTAGCGTTAGTGCTCCTCGGCTGCGGGCTGGGACTGGTGTTTAGACGTCTGCAGCGTGGGAGCTCGTCCGAGTAGGAGAGCTCCAAGTAGACCAAGAGGCATAATTTGGGAGGGTCGGAATCGTGGGATATATCCGGCGCTTTAGGTTGACGAAAAACCGGGGTGGTTGGCACAGCCGATACAGCATGCCGTCCGCCAGTCAGGTCGATTCTGTGGCCAGGAGCTCTGCCAACTTAAGGTGAACGTTGGCACTGTCGGGCCCATAGCGGGCCGGAGCCACGGTTATATTGAGACCGACGGGACCCCGGCAACATTGCCCCCCGGCGATGCGGCGCCTGTCGTCGAGCGCCGGAGAAATTGCTTGATCCGCATCTCTCAGACACCTGGGAATCGAGCGCGCAATAGCTGCTCCTCGGTTCGGTCACGGCCTGGTATTCGGAAATGCGGCCACCCGACCGCGGGTTCTCGGGGTTAACAAATCCGGCAATGACCGATCCGATGCGTTCGTCTGTTTTGACGACTAATTCCGCCTCCGATTCAGTTTTGGAACACCATCCAGACGACAAAATTCCATTCTCTGTCGGCATCGTTTACAAATTATGCTAGCTTGTCAACAGGAGATACGTAGGAATCCGATTTGACAAGGAGAATGCCGAGATGGATGCTGTCGCTGGCGCCCATTCCCACACCCACTCCGACCCTGAGCCGGTTGAGCTGACCCCAGCCACCTGGCGTGATCCCAAGCGTTACGCCTGGCTGCTTGGACTGATCGTGCCGCTCGCCCCCTTCATTGCCTGGGCTGCGGTGAAGGCGAGCGGCTGGGGAGGCTTTTGGTTCTTTGGCCCGATCCTCGTTTTCGGTTTCTTTCCGCTGCTTGATATAGCGATCGGGCTGGATGCGACCAACCCTCCCGACAGCGTGCTGAAATGGCTCGAGCAGGACCGCTACTACCGTTGGTGCACCTACCTGTTCATTCCGGTTCAGTACGCGGGCCTGATCTTCGCCTGCTGGCTGTGGTCAAACGGCGGTCTTTCGACCCTTGACAGCATCGGGCTGGCGGTGACGATGGGGGTGGTTGGGGGGATCGCGATCAACACCGCCCATGAGCTCGGACACAAGCGGGCCAGCCTCGAGCGCTGGCTCAGCCGCGTCTCGCTTGCCCAAACCGGGTACGGCCATTTCTTCATCGAGCACAACCGCGGACACCACGTCCGCGTGGCCACTCCCGAGGATCCGGCGAGCTCTCGGCTCGGAGAGAGCTTTTGGAGCTTTTTGCCGCGCACCGTGATCGGCAGTCTCCGCTCAAGTTGGGGGTTGGAGCGCGAGCGCCTCGCCCGCGGTGGTCACTCTGCCTGGACGCTGCGCAACGACATTCTCGGCGCCTGGGCGATGACCGTGGCCCTGTTCGCCGTGCTCTGCGCGGTCTTTGGTCTGGTGGTGCTGCCCTACCTGTTGCTGCAGGCGGTGCTTGGCTTCAGTCTCTTGGAGGTGGTGAACTACCTCGAGCATTACGGCCTCCTGCGCCAGAAGCGCGAGGACGGCCGCTATGAGCGCACCCGTCCCGGGCACAGCTGGAACAGCAACAACGTCGCCTCAAACGTGCTGCTCTACCACCTGCAGCGCCACAGCGATCACCACGCCAATCCGACCCGCCGCTATCAGGCCCTGCGCCACGTCGAAGAAGCGCCGCAGCTTCCCACCGGATATGCGGGGATGATCGTCTTGGCGATGTTTCCGCCGCTTTGGCGTCGGGTGATGGATCCGCGCCTTCTGGAGCATTACGAGGGCGAGGTCACCCGCGCCAATATCCAGCCTCGGGCGCGGAGTCGAATCCTGGTTCGCTACCGGGCGGCGCACTGAGCCGGTGACCGGCGAGATGGCCTCAAGCGGATATGCCGGGCGGCGCCGGTGAGTGCCTGGCGCTGTCCGGTCTGTGGCTACGTCTATGACGAGCAGGCTGGAAACCCCCGCGAGGGGTTTCCGCCTGGGACTCCCTGGAGCGAGGTTCCCGATCAGTGGGCCTGTCCGGATTGCGGGGTGCGCGATAAGGTCGATTTCGAGCCCGAGCAGTGACCGTGCCCAATGCCACGATGCGGTCGATGGCCGCGGTTCGAACCCCCTACCCCGAGGCTGCTCGCCAGCTGTTGCGAGACACCTTCTTCGGGGCGGCCCGCGATCAGCTCGAGCAGCGGGCCTGGGCTCAGATCACGATGTCTGACATCGCGACGGCCGCCGGGGTCAGCCGCCAGACCCTCTATAAGGAGTTCGGCAACCGCGAGGAGTTCGGCCAGGCCTTCGTCATCCACGAGGGTGAGCGCTTCCTCGATGCGGTTGAGGCGGCGGTCCACGAACACCTCGATGACGGTCGCGCCGCGGTTGGCGCTGCGCTCGAGCTATTTCTGCGAACCGCGGGCGAGGACCCGCTGATCCGGCTCTTGCTAAGCGACGATGGCACCGGCGGGATGCTTCCGTTCGTCACCACCCAGGGGCTGCCGGTGCTGGCCTGGGCGACCACCCGCCTCGCCTCGGTGATCGAGGAGGGCTGGCCGCAGGCCTCTGGGCCAGATGCCCGACTGCTGGCCGAATCACTGGTCAGGCTGGCGATCAGCTACATCACGGCACCCAGCGGTCCGCCGGAGCAAACCGCCGCCGCCGCCGGCAAACTGCTCGGCCCCTACATCGACCACGCGCTCGGGGGTTAGCGATGCTGGGCGAGCGCCCGGCGAGCATGGACTGGGGCCTGGGTCGCTATGAGGAGATCGCTACCGGACTGCTCCCGGCCTCCGAGGTGGCGCTCCGCGCGGCGGAGCTCCGCCGCACCGAGCGGGTCCTCGACATCGGTTGTGGAAGCGGCAACGCCGCGCTGTTGGCGGCCGAGCGTGGGGGGCGGGTGACCGCGGTCGATCCGGCCCAGCGCCTGCTCGATCTGGCGGCGAAAAGGGCCGAGCAGAAGGGGCTGGAGCTGCGCCTCCTGCGCGGTGAGGCCGCGGCGCTGCCGCTGGGCGATGCGGCGGTTGACCTAGTGATTTCGGTGTTCGGGGTGATCTTTGCCCCCGACCCGCAAGCCGCCGCGGCTGAGATCGCCCGGGTCTGCGCGGCAGACGGGCGGGTGGTGCTCTGCGCCTGGTCTCCGCAGGGTCCGCTGGGGGAAGCGATGAGCCTTCGGCGCGAGGCGCTTGCTTCGACCGGGGCGCGCAAGATGGCGGCTCCGGCCTTCGCCTGGCACGATGCTGAGGCGCTGGCCGAGCTCTTCTCGCCCCACGGCTTCTCGGTCAGGACCCGCGCCGAGCACCTCGAGCTGAGGGCGAGCTCGGCCGGCGATTTCCTTGAGGCAGAGCTGCGCGATCACCCGCTTTGGATCGCGGCGCGCGCGGCGCTGGAGCCCAGTGGCGCGATGGAGGCGGTGCACGACGGAGCGCTTCAGATCTTTGAGGATGCCAACGAAGCACCTGAGGGCTTCTCGGTGAAGGGCCACTACCTGCTCGCCACGGCGCGCCGCCAAGGCCAGCTGCCGCTCGCTCAGTCCAGCTGGTCTGCTCGCCTGGAGCCGCGCTCTTTGAGGAGAACGACAAGCATCTCGACAAAATCGCCGTAGAGATCCTCGCGCACCGAGCTGGGAGCGATCAGCGCTTCAACCGCGAGGCCGATGCCGAGTGCACGCACGATCAGCGCCAGGTCATCGGCGGGGAGGGGGAGCTCGATTCCCGCCTCGTCTTGGTAGCTCGTGATGTAGCGAGCGACCGTCTCACGCAGCGCCGCGGATCGAGTTCCGAAGCGCTCGGCCAGCTCGGGGTGATGGCCGGCGTGGGCGATGAACTCCATGTGCAGCGCGAAGGAGTCGCGGTCAGTGGCAAAGCGCTTCATCCACTGATCGGCGAGCGCCCGGGCCCTCTCCTGCGCTGAGGCCTCCTCGCCAAGATTGCGCTGGGTGGCGGCAAGCTCGCGGGCCCGCGTCGCCATGTAGTCCTCAAAGACGGCGAGGAAGAGGTCGGCCTTGCCGTCAAAGTTGGAATAGACGGCGCCGTGGGAGTAGCCGGCCGCCTCGGCGATCTCCTCCACCGAGGCTCCGCCGTAGCCGCGCTCGGCAAAGATCTGAGCCGCCGTGCTCAGCAGCTCAGAGCGGGTTCGGAACTGCTTCTCGGCGCGGGTTTCTCGTTTCGAGGCCATCTATTCAGATTACAGATTAATTCAGATGATGTTACCATTTGGAAATGGACCAACGCGCTGCAGCCGATCCAGAGTTCACGCGCGGTGGGTTGGAGGTCGAGCGGGCGGGCGAAGGTGCCGCCGCGGATCCGATGCTGATCCTCGAGGCATGGCTTGAGAGGGCGCGTCAGAGTGAGGAGCCGAGCCCCGCGGCGATGACCCTGGTCACGGCGACCACCGATGGAGCACCCTCAGCCCGAGTCGTCTCGCTAAAGCGTTTGGAGTCAGATGCGCTCGTTTTCACCAGCGCCCTTTGGACCCGCAAGGTGAGGGAGCTGCTCGCCAACCCCCAGGTTGCCGTCGTCTTTCACTGGCCCTCGCTCGGGCGCCAGGTTCGGCTGAGCGGTCGCGCCGAGATCGCCGAGCGCGCACTCGCCGAGGAGCTCTTTGCAAAGCGGCCCCGCAGCCACCAACTGCAGACCCACGTTTCCCGCCAGGGCGATCCGATCACCGACCTCGAGCAGCTTCGGGCCGACCTCGCTGCGCTCAAGGATCAAACCGATCGCCACCCGCTCGCCCCTCCCCAGCAGTGGGGCGCGATTCGGATTCATCCTCAGAGCGTGGAGTTTTGGCAGGAGGGGCCCGAGCGCCTCCACGATCGGTGGCTCTTCGAGCTCCACGGTGAGCTTTGGCGCCGCTCGCGCCTGGCGCCCTGAGACTTCACCGGCGAAGCCAGTGTGGGCGGTCCACTCAGCTTGGATGCCGGTTGAGCCAGGCGATCACGTCGGCGGCATTTTGCTGCGGGGGAAATACGGGATAGAAGACCTTGACGATCCGGCCCGCGCGGGCGATCAGGGTCAGCCGTCGGTAGTAGCGCTCCCCGTCAGCCTCGAAGGTGGGCAGGCCGAGCTCGGTGGCGAGCCTGAAGGAGCTGTCGTTGAGTAGCGGGTAGGGAATCTGCTCGCGCCCGGAGAACTCTCGCTGCTCGGCGAGTGCCTGCGAGCTGAGACCGAAGATGGCGCCATCTAACTCCTCTATCTGGGCGGCGCTGTCGCGAAACGCGCAGCTTTGCGGGGTGCAGCCGCGCGCGCCGGGGATCTGATCCCAGCCGGCCGGAAGCGGCTGGTCGGGGACTCCCGTCCGCGGGTAGACGTAGAGGATCAGGGTGCGGCGGGCCAGCCCGCCCAGATCCAGGTGCTCACCGGCTGAGCTCGTCAACTGCAGGGAGGGGATCGCCGCACCCAGCAGGTGCTTTGCGGCGCCGTCGTCTTGGGGAATCGGGAGTCCGTCGGGGAGGGAGTGCAGGGGGTCGGGGTCTGGCATCGCTCAGCTCAGCGCGGTCTTCTCGGCTGCTCGGCCCAGGCGATGCTTGAGATTGGTCCTCACCTGTGGCCATTCCCGATCGATCACGCTGTAGTAGGCGGAGTCGCGAACTCCGACCTCGGGAACGATCATGTGATTTCGCAGGATGCCCTCAAACTGGGCGCCGAGCGCAGCGATCGCTGCCCGCGAGCGTGCGTTTCGCGAGTCGGTCTTGAACTCGACCCGGACGCAGTCAAGCTGATCGAATGCGCGCTCCAACATCAGCAGCTTTGCCTCGATGTTGGCGCCGCTCCCCCAGGCGCGCGGATTAAGCCAGGTCCAGCCGATCTCCACCACCCGGTCGGCCGGGCGCACGTTCATGTAGCGGCTGCTGCCGACGATCTCTCCGCTGCGCCGGTCGCGGGTTGCAAAGGGTCCCGCGGTCGCCGACTCTGCCGCCTCAATTGAGACTCGAAACCACTCGTCAAAGTACTCGCGGTTGCTGCCGATGTGGGCGAGCCACTGCCAGATCTCGCTGGGCTGGGCGGCTCGCCAGAGTTCATCAGCATGCTCGGTGGCGAGTGGCTCGAGCACAACAACTGAGCCCTCGAGGCGAACGGCAAGGTTGTCCATTGGGCCATTTTGCCAAGGCCTCGATCCGGGCGGAGTGGGGCAATCTGGGAGAGGCGCCACGAGGCGGGCCGATTAGGGCTCGATCCGATACTTCACCGCGGTCGGGGTGTTGGATTGAATTGTGCGGATTGGGATGCTGCTGGCCAGCGGTCTGGCTCGTTTGCCTTTTGCTGGGCGGCTGAGAGGATGAGGAGCTGTTGATCTGGTCGGCTTGGAGAGCGGGCTTTTTGGCCAGCGGGCTGGGGCTCGGTCTGCTGGGGGCGCTCGCACCGGTCGCAGGGGCCCAGCCACAGGGAGTCGCGCCCGGGCAGATCGCCGAATTCCAGCTACCGACTCCCGGAAGCTACCCGAGTGGGATTACGGCTGGCGCCGACGGCAACCTCTGGTTCACCGAGCCGGGGACAGACCGGATAGGTCGCATCACTCCGAATGGGCAGGTGGTCGAATTCCCGCTTCCGAGCTCGGCGGCCGAACCGACCGGGATCAGCGCCGGAGAGGACGGAGACCTCTGGTTCACCGAGCCCAGCGCGGGCAAGATCGGCCGCATCACACCGAGTGATCAGATCACCGAATTCTCGCTGCCGCCCGGGGCAGAGCCGCAACAGATAGCGGCGGGTCCTGACGGTGACCTCTGGTTCACCGAGACCGAGCAAGGCCAGATCTCGGGCAGTTTCGAAGGTGCGAGCGCCGAAGAGGCAAATGGCCGGATCGGCCAGATCACGCCGAGCGGGCAGGTCACCGAATTTCCGCTTTCGGCTCCGAGTTCGCGCGAATTTGCCCGTCCCTCGGCGATCAGCGCCGGTCCCGACGGCGACATGTGGTTCGTCCTCTCAGAAGCAAAGAAGATCGGCCGGATCTCCTCCAGCGGTCAGACCAGCTTCTTTTCGGTGCGCCAGGAACCACACGGGATCAGCGCTGGTCCCGACGGCAACATCTGGTTCACCGAGCTTTTCTCCGGCTGCAATAACGAAGCCGAACTGAAGGGCTCAAAGATCGGTCGGATCAGCGCAGCCGGGCACCTCACCGAATTCCCGCTGCCCTCCGCGCTCAGCGATCCGTCCGCGCTCACCGCTGGTCCCGACGGCAACATCTGGTTCTTCGGCAGCTATGGCCTCGGCTGTCGCGGCTGGCACCCCGGCTCTGGTCCCAGCGCCTCTGAAATCGGCAGCATCAACCCAAACGGGATGCACCATGTGAGCGAATTCGTGACCGATTCGTTCTCTCCCGAACCGCGAGCGGCGCGCTACATGGGAGCGATAACCAGCGGTCCCGACGGCAATCTCTGGTACACCGAGCCCTGGAGCGACCGGATTGGCCGCATCGCACCCGGACCCCCGGGGCGCTTCACGATTGCACTGGCCGCTCATCACACCGGCGCCCACGGTGGATGGGTGAGGCTGAAGCTGCGCTGCGTCGGCGGGGGCAGCGAGAGTCCGTGCGCGGGGGTTCTCAAGGTGAGCATCGGCTCGCGCGGCGCGATCGTGCTCGATCACCAACCCTTTACGCTCGCCTCCGAAGCAAGTCAGGCGGTCTTGGTGCGTCTCCGAAACCGCACGATCGTGGTGCTAGCCCGCCATCCGCGGCTCCGCATGGTCGCCACAATCACTCCTTCGGGTGATGAAGAAGCAAGCGATGAAACGTTCCTGCCGAGCCTGGGGTCCGGTCACTGAGCCCTTGACTGGACCGTGCCGGCGGCCAGGCGTCCGGGTTGTCCAGGCGCGCCGCTAGGGCTGATTCAGCTGCCGCGATAAACGGGGCCTCGGTGGGGTCCGGACTCCTGCCCTGCCGGAGCGACGCGGTCCAAAGCGCTGATCAGGCCGCCGACTCGCCGCTCGATCTCTTGGCGCGTCTCGCGCACAACCTCGATCGCTTGGCCCGAGGGGCCCGGCAGATCCCAGCAGATGTAGCGGTGCCGGCAATGTAGGGGCATTCGTCCCCACAACCCATCGTCACGACTACGTCTGTGTCCATTGGTTAATAGCCTTTTCTGATCTCCAGGACCAAGTTCAGCCATGTTGATTTGGTCGTAAGCTCGATTGAGCGCAGCTTGCCCTTCTACCGTGAGCTGCTGGAGCCGATCGGCTGGACCGGCCTTCGCGAAATCCGCGGCGAGCAGGGTGAGACGGTGTGGTATCTATCGGCCGAAGGGTTAGGAGTCGCGGCACTCGGGCTTCGCGAGAAGCGATCTGACGCACATCCCGTGCCGTTCGACCGCTATGCAGTCGGAATTCATCACCTCTGTTTCGATGTCTCCTCGCGCGAGGTCGTGGACGAACGTGCCCGGTGGCTGCGCGATCAGGGCGCTGAGATCGAGTCCGGACCCTGTGAGCACGCCTATTCCCCGGCGTATTACGCGGTCTTCTTCCGCGACCCCGATGGGATCAAGCTTGAGCTGTTGCATCGCCCGGGCGCGCTCGAGGCGGGCTGACGGTTGGATGCCGATCTGCGCGAAAGGCGAGACCGAAGTCCGAATTCGACCACCACTGGCTAGGACTGACGCATTCGCGATCTTGGTGCCCCATCGCTAAACAATCGCGCTAGCCTGCCGATTACTGTGGGTATGGAGGCTGAGAAGGTCCAAGGCGGCACCCCCAGCGAGGGGAGGATGGCGCGGGGTTGGCGCCTGACAAAGGCTGCGTGGGCGCTGATCCGGCGGGACCCGACGATGGTCTCGATCGCGCTGATGGGCGCCGGCTGCGGGTTGGCGGGAGCGGCCGCGATCCTCTATTTCTCCGGCTATTTCAGCTCGCCGACCCATTCGCGAGGCGACCTTGCGCTGGCGGCGATTATCGCCCTTTACCCGCTGACCTTCCTCAGCGTCTTCTTCAACGTCGCCCTGGCCGGCGCCGCCGCGGCCAGCTTCGACGGTCGACCGATCGGCGTCCGCCAAGCGCTGGGCATCTCCTGGAGCCGGGTCGGTCGGATTGCCCAGTGGTCCCTGCTGGCGGCCGGAGTGGGGCTTGTCTTGGAGCAGCTGGCCTCGCGGATCCCCGGCGCCGGGCGCCTCGCGTCCTGGCTGCTCGGCGCCGCCTGGAGCCTGGCGACGATCTTCGCCGTGCCGTTGCTGGCGCTAGAGGGTGCCGGACCACTTGAGACCGCCAAGGAGTCGGTGCAACTGATCAAGAGCAAATGGGGAGAGGGGATTACTGGCTTGGCCAGTATCGGCGTTTGGACCGTCTTCGTCATGATCCCGGTAGGGATCCTTTTCGCGGTCGGTCTCAGTGTCAGGAGCCGAGACGCGACCGCCGGCGCGGCGCTGATCGCGATCGCGATTGGCGCGATCCTGCTGGTCTCCGCCCTCTCTCTCGCCACCCGACAGGTCTTCTCCGTCGCCCTCTATCGCTATGCAAGCGGCGCCCCCAACACGGAGGGTTTCGCCGCCGCTGACCTCCAAGAACCGTTTCGCCGCCGCGGCAGCGGCGACTGACCGGGTCCCCGGCTCGTCTCAGGCCGACAGTCGAGCCAAGGCGGGGATTTTCGCTTCGCGCGAAAAGGCGGCGCTGAGTCCCTGAGCTGGAAAGACCACATCAACCGGACGGTTTTGAAGAGTTGGCCAAGCCCAGGGCTCGCCGGCAAGACCTACAGCCACCGCTCGGTCGGAGTGGCGCGGCGGCTCGCTTAATGAAGCTGGGCCTGCAATGGACGAACCGCGTATCTAGGCTTCACTTGGGCGAAATCTTCACCGAACGAAGCTTCATTGCAAGAGTCATGGCTCGCCTGATTCTTTCGCCACGGTGGCCGACAGCTCAGGGGCAGTTTCGAGGGTCTGAAAGACGACGCAATAGCGCTCGGTCAGCTTCAGCAGGGTGTTCAGCTCATCTTGGCTGGCGCCCGTTTCGAGTTCGAAGCTGAGGCGGATCGCGCGGAAGCCAACCGGTGCGCCGCGGTCGACCGCCAGGGTGCCGCGGAAGTCAAGGTCGCCCTCCGCGCGCACCTCGCCTCCCTCGACCGAAATGCCCAGCGAAGTCGCGACCGCCCGCAGGGTCACCCCGGCGCACGCAACGAGCGCCTCAAGCAGCATGTCTCCGGAACAAAGCAGCGAGCCATCACCGCCGGAAGCCGGATGAAGGCCAGCCTCAGTCAGAGCGCGCCCAGTGTTTACAGAGCACGAAACGCCCTCACCCAGGTTGCCGTTTGCCGAGAGAGTCACCAGGGCGGCCTCGGGCTCCTCTCTATAGCGCTCCTTCAGCGGCGTCTGAATCGCCCGCAGTTCTTCGCGCTCCACCCGAGGAGGTTAACGCCTGTTTTGTCCTTTGGATCACGATTCATGGGGTCGCGCCCAGCCTCTCCCCGGCGAAAGCAACTAAGACAAATTGAGGCGAGAATGAAGCTGCGAGTCGCCCCATTTCATCGATGCCAGAAAAAGAACAACCCGCCTGAGCGGGGCCTTCTTGATGCGGCTGAGAAGATTCGAACTTCCACGAGCTTTCAAAGCTCACAAGGCCCTCAACCTTGCGCGTCTACCAGTTCCGCCACAGCCGCCCGGGGGTTGTTGATTGTATTGGGCTTGAAACCATCCGGAACAGTCGCTAGCCTGCGAACACGTGTTCGAACCAATTGACACCAGACGCGTGACTCTTTGAGAGGAAGTGACTGTGGACTTTGATCTGACCAAGAGGCAAAAGGAGATCTTCGACTTCATCCGTCGCTATGCCGCCAAGACCGGCTATCCGCCCACGGTGCGTGAGATCGGCAAGGCGGTCGGCTTGCACTCCTCCTCGACGGTCCACGCCCATCTCGCAAACCTCGAGAAGATCGGCCTCTTGCGGCGCGACCCCTCCAAGCCGCGGGCGATCGAGCTGCTGTTCGACAAGGCCAAGCGATCAATACGGCCCGGCAGTGGCTTGCCGCTGGTCGGTCAAGTAGCCGCCGGTGAGCCGATTCTGGCCGAAGAGAACATCGAGGAGTATCTCGAGATCCCCGACGTAATCGGCGGAGAGGATGGCGACTACATCCTCCAGGTTCGTGGCGAGAGCATGAAGAACGCGGGCATTCTTGAGGGCGACTACGTCGTGGTTCGGCCCTCTGATGATGCAGCCGATGGTGAAATCGTCGTCGCTTTAATCGGTGAGGAGGCGACCGTGAAGCGCATCTTTCGCGAGTCAGATCACATCAGGCTCCAACCCGAGAATGAGGCGATGGAGCCGATCCGGACGACCGAGGCTCGTGTGCTGGGGCGGGTCGTTGGAGTCTTTCGCAAGGTCTGAGTCCGGGACCCCGGCCGCTTTGCACAAGCCCGCCTGAGGGCTACCATGCCTAGCGCGGGCTGAGTGGTCGCGGGGGGAGAGAAAACCCCTCGAGGAAAGTCCGGACACCAAAGAGCGAGGGCGGTGGGTAACGCCCACCCGGGGAAACCCGCGGGAAAGTGCCACAGAAAGACACGGCCGATGGCGCGGCCACACGTGAGTCGCGTACAGGCAAAGGTGAAATGGTGCGGTAAGAGCGCACCGGCGTCGCGGTGACGCGGCGGCCAGGCAAACCCCGCCCGGTGCAAGGCCAAGCAGGATCGTTGACCCGGCTCGGTGAGGTCCAGGTAGGTCGCAGGATCGCTCAGGCGGTCCCTGCGGGGCGAGAGTCCCGCTGAGACAGATGGCCGCTCACGACAGGATCCGGCTTACAGGCCCGCTAAGGGAAGGGTCCCCGCGAGGGGGCCCTTCCTATGTTCCGCGCCGGGTGCTTGCGTGCAGCGCTGAAAGACCGCCGCGCGAGGTCGATGCAATGGGTATGTCTGCGACCGACACAGCCCGTTCACATAAATCCGTCTTAGCCTTTGCTAACCTGCCGCCAACTTCCGCTGAATCTCTGCCTACATATCGCAGAGAGCGGGGGACCCAAAAGTTGGGGCGAATCGCCGGCATCTGCCGCGTAGCGCAGCTCTTTCAGCGCGAGCCCGTCAGCTAACCCCGCAAGCGTCAGGAAAGAGAATGCAGACAGGCAAAGACCGCTCTGAGCGGGAAAACCAGCAACGATCCGCGGGTTCGAGCGCCCGGCGCTTAGGTGCTGGCTTGCGTTGGCTTGTGCCGCTTGCCGTCTTCGCGATCGCCACGCTGAGCGCCGCCCCGGCCCAGGCTTCCACTGGCGGCGCCTCAAGTATCGCCCCCGGTGGCGCCGAAGCGGCTGCCGAAAACCTCGCCTTCACCCCGATGCGAACTGCTGGCGCGACCTGGTATGGACCCGGTTTATATGGGCGAAACACCGCCTGTGGGGAGCAACTCCAGCCCGACACGGTGGGCGTTGCCAACCGGACCCTTCCCTGCGGGACGACGGTCAAATTTGCCTATCACGGCCACTTCCTGGTCACCCAGGTGATCGATCGCGGCCCCTACACGAGGGGCAATTCGTGGGATCTGACCAACGGGGCGCGCCTCGCCCTCGGCTTCAATGGCGCCGGCCAGGTCCACTACGCGGTCGCCCTCAGCTACGCCAGACACTGAGTTTCGGTCCTTACCGGCCGCTCGGCCGGCTAACCTCCCCTGTTTGGCTAAATTGTCAACGAGAGGAGCAAGGGCATGTTGAGGTATTCCCACGGAGCGCCGCGCGCTAATTGGAGTCGCGAGCGCGGTCGACTCGCGGCCGCGAGCCTAACGGCGGGGTTCCTCATCGCTTTGACCGCGCTGGTGGCCGGCGCCGCTGCTTCGGGTCCAGCCCACACCACGGTCATCCTCGGCCAGACCGGTGCCACCCCAAGCCCCTCCTGCCCCGGCCTGCCGTGTCAGGCAATCGGCAGCGTCACCGGCTTTCAGCTAAATAACGGCCAGACCAACCTGCCCTTCAACATCCGCCGCGAAGGAAGGATCACCGATTGGACCTTGACCCTGGCCCAGCCGACGCCCAAACAGCGTGCCTTCTTCAACGGTTTCTTCGGCACTCCACCCGAGGCGCGCCTGGCGATCCTGAAGCGCGTTACTGGCACCAACCCGCCCCGCTTCAGCCTGATCAGCCAGGGCGCGATTCGCGTCCTCAGTCCCTATCTCGGTCAGACCGTCAAATTCACCGCAAACCTGAAAGTGCAAAAGGGCGACATAGTTGGTCTCACCGTCCCCACCTGGGCTCCGGCATTTGCCGAGGGGCAGCCGGCCAATAACGTCTGGCGGGCCAGTCGCCTCCCGGAAAAATGCACCAATCCAACCGACGTTCGCCAGGGCCAGCCTCAGACGAAGATCGGCAGGCGAGCAACCTATGGTTGCCGCTACTCGACCGCGCGACTGCTCTATACCGCCACCCTCTCTGAGGAAGGCTGAGCGCAATCGCAGCCTTGAGCTGGGCGGCGTCCTCGCCCTCCGCCGATAGCTGAGGCGGAGGGCGAGGATCACCTGGCGGGGTCTCGCCGCGAGCGCTCCGGGCGCGGTCGGCTTTGGTCCCCGCAGCGGCTAGGCCGCGGAGGGCAGGACCCTCGGGGTCGCCTGATCCTGGGGCAGCGCGGCGGCGCTCGCGATCAGGCTTTGGAACTCGCTCAGGGCCAGCTGGCCGAGCGCCTCGAGGATCTCCTCATCACTCCAGCCGATCTCGCGAGCCTCCTCGAGCAGATAGATCGGTGGTGGGCCATCGGCGACCAGCGCTGCCTGCAGGTACTCCAGCAGGGCAGCCTCCTTCGGGTCTGCTGAGCTGAAGCTGCGGGCACGAGAGACCTCGTCGAGGCCGAGTCCGGCGCGACGCGCCGAGATCGCGTACTGGGCAATGCTGTAGGTGTCCTCGCGGTGCTCGGCTACCGCCAGCGCGATCCGCTCGCGCGTTGCCTGGGGGAGGATGCCGCCGCGCAACTCCGAGCGCATCCTGGTGTAGGCGCGCATCACCGCGGGGGAGCCGGCGAGGACGCCGACGAACTTGGTCACCGCGCCACCGGCGGCCTGAATGCTCTTGATCAGCGGCGCCGTCTCCTCGGGGGCCGTTAGCTCGTCGTGGATTTGGAATCTGCTGACTGCTGTTTTGACTGTCACGTCGCTACCTGCTTTCGGCTCTGACTTCCGCGGATTCCGCTTCACAGAGCCTTTACGTGGCCTTTACTTTACTTTGAGCCTCTTACTTACTTGGAGTAAGTTATACCTGTTTTTGGCCGAGTTCGCAACTACGGGCGGCCCCTCTTTGCTACCCGTAATACGTCGAATGGAACCCACTCGGTTCACTTCGCCTATCGTTGCCCCTTCTCGCGCATAAGTCGAAGGAGCCCGCAATGCCAGAGCAACCCAGCAGTCCCGCAGAGGTGATCGAGATCGTCAAGCAAAACGACGTTCGTTTCGTTCGACTTTGGTTCACCGATGTGCTCGGCCAGCTGAAGAGCTTCTCGATCAATGCCGCCGAGCTGGAGGACGCCTTTGATGGAGGCATGGGCTTTGACGGCTCCTCGATCACCGGCTTTAACCCGATTGAGGAGTCCGACATGATCGCGATGCCCGACGCCTCGACCTTTGCCCTGGTTCCCTGGCGACCAGAGGAGCAAAACGCCGTGGCGCGCATGTTCTGCGACATCCGGGTGCCCGGCGGCGGAGCCTATGAGGGTGATCCACGCTGGATCTTGCGGCGGGCGCTGAAACGGGCTGAGGAGCTCGGCTTTGATGGTTATAACGTCGGTCCAGAGCTGGAGTACTTCTACTTCCGCTCCGCCAAACCGCCCGCCGGGGTGCCCGAGGTGCTCGATGAGGGCGGCTATTTCGACCTGACCACGCTCGATGCTGGCTCAGATCTGCGCCGCGAGACCGTCCTGGCGCTGGAGAAGATGGGCATCCACGTCGAGTACACCCACCATGAGGTGGGCCCATCTCAACATGAGGTCGACATGCGCTACAAGAACGCGCTTGAGATGGCCGATGACTGCATGACCTACCGGATCGTGGTCAAGGAGTACGCGATGAAATACGGCTGGCACGCGACCTTTATGCCAAAGCCGCTCTTCGGCGAGAACGGCTCTGGGATGCACGTGCACCAGTCGCTGGCAAAGGATGGCAAGAACGCCTTCTATGACGCCGATGACCCCTACTTCCTCTCAGCCACGGCTAAGTCCTTCATCGCCGGACAGCTCAAGCACGCGCGCGAGATCGCGCCGCTCTTTGCCCAGTGGGTCAATTCCTACAAGCGCCTCGTCCCGGGCTATGAGGCCCCCGTCTACCTGGCCTGGTCGCGCCGCAACCGCTCGGCGCTGATCCGGGTGCCGCTCTATCACCCCGGCAAGGAGGGAGCGACGCGGGCCGAGCTTCGCTGTCCCGACCCCGCCTGCAATCCCTACCTGTGTTTCGCCGGCATGCTGCAGGCGGGTCTGGAAGGGGTGGAGAAGGGCTATGAGCTACCCGAGCCGATGGAGCAAAACCTCTATCACCTCTCCCAGGAGGAGCTGGCCCACCAGGGGATCGAGCAGCTGCCCTCGACCCTCGGCGAGGCGATTGAGATCGCCGCGGAGTCTGAGCTTGTCCTGCGCACCCTCGGCGAGCACACCTTTCGCCGTTTTGTCGAGATCAAGCGCCAGGAGTGGGACGACTACCGGGTGCAGGTGACGCCGTTTGAGATCGAGAACTTCCTACCGGTTCTCTGAGGCCAAGACCTCGGCCAGGCGGCCGGGCTCGGTGACCGGGGCCCGGCAGCTGAACTGCTCACAGACGTAGGCGCTCGCGATGCCGCCGATTGCGCTGCGACCCTCGAGTAGCTCTGGGGAGCTGGTTTCCTGCGCGGCGCCGGCGATCACCAGGTGGGGCCGGTAGGCCGAGCGAAGCACCCGAGCAAGGGGGCCGAGATCCTCGCCGATCAGGGCTACCTCGGTTGTGGGGGTGAGGTGAAAGTCAAGCGCTAAGAGCAGGTGGGCGAAGGACTCCGGATGACCCTTCGCGGCGGGCGCGAAGAGGCGAAGCACCGCTTCTGCCGGCTCGGCAAAGCTGCGATCGCCGCTGATCGCGTGGAGGCGAAGCAGACCCATCGCGGCCGAGGAGTTGCCCGAGGGAATCGGGTGATCGGTGATCTCCTTGCGGCGGGCGATCAGCGCTTCGTGATCGTCGGAGGTTGAGAAGAAGCCTCCTCGCTTCGGGTCGGAGAAGCGGGCGAGCATCGTCTCGGCGAGGGCGCGGGCCTGCTCAAACCACCTCGCTTCAAAGGTCGCCTGATATAGGCCCAGGAGCGCCTCGAGCAAGAAGGCGTGGTCCTCAAGGTATGCATTGAGGTGAGCCTTGCCGTCCTTATAGGTGCGAAGCAGGCGACCCTCTGAGTCGCGCATCGAATCGAGCACGAAGTCCGCGCAGCGCCGGGCTGCATCGAGGTAGTCCTCGCGTTCAAAGAGCGCACCGGCCTCGGCGAGGGCGCCGATCATCAGCGCGTTCCAGGCGCAAAGCCGCTTGTCGTCCAGGTTCGGCCAGGGGCGTTTGGCGCGGGCCAGATAGAGCGCCTTGCGCGCCGCGGCGAGTCCGGGCGGCGCCGCCGCAGTGGCGCCGCCGGGGAGGTGCAGGACGTTTCGGCCCTCAAAGTTGCCAGCCTCGCTGACCCCGTAGTAGCTGATCACCGCCTCGGCTCCGCTGCCCAGGATCGCTCGAATCTGCTGCGGCGTCCAGACATAGAAGCGACCCTCCTCGCCCTCTGAGTCGGCGTCTAGGGCCGAGAAAAAACCACCCTCGGGACCACGCATCTCCCGCAGCGCCCACTCGAGCGTCTCTTCGCAGACGCGACGGTAGCGCTCGTGCCCTAGCGCCTGGTAGCCGTGCAGGTAGGCGCGGGCGAGCAGCGCGTTGTCGTAGAGCATCTTCTCGAAGTGGGGAATCTGCCAGTCGGCATCGACCGAGTAGCGCGAGAAGCCGCCCCCGACCTGGTCATAGATGCCGCCGGCGAGCATTGCATCCAGGGTCAGCTCGACGATCTCGGTCTGAGCGCGGGCGAGCAGCAGCTCGAGCGCGGACGCCGGAGGGAACTTGGGCGCAGCGCCAAAGCCACCGGCGCTCATGTCCGCCGCGGCGCTCAGTGTCTCGGTCGCCGCTTCGATCAAGTCGCGATCCGGATTGGGAGAGGAGGCCTCCAGCTCGGCGATCGCACCGAGGCGGGCTCGCGTCTGCGGGCCCCGCTCGCGCAGCTCGGTGCGCTTGCTGTCAAAGGCCACGATCACGGCCTCCATCACCATCTGAAAGCTCGGCATGCCGTGGCGCTCGCTGGGCGGAAAGTAGGTGCCGCCGTAAAACGGGACGGCATCGGGATCGAGGAAGACCGTCAGCGGCCAGCCGCCCTGGCCGCTGATCGCCTGGACGGCCTCCATATAGAGGGCATCGAGGTCAGGGCGCTCCTCGCGGTCGACCTTGACGTTGACGAAATGCTCGTTCATGTAGGCGGCGGTGGCGGGATCCTCGAAGGACTCACGCTCCATCACGTGGCACCAGTGGCAGGCCGAGTAGCCGATGCTGAGCAGGATCGGGCGATCCTCGCTCCGCGCCCGCGCCAGCGCCTCGGGGCCCCAGGGGTACCACTCGACCGGATTGTCGCTGTGTTGGAGCAGGTAGGGACTGCTCTCGGCCGCGAGTCGATTCGGCATGGGTTGAGGCTACCCAGCGCCGCCGCCGCGCACAGTATTCGTCGCCGACGCTCGCTGAAACTTGTGCGCAGTGCCCGCCCGATGGGGCCGGGGGCATCGCCGGCACCCCGAAAGCACTACGTTCTCTCAGTGGCACTCGAGCGACTGCAAGACAAAGGTGCCGCGGATATTGAGGCGGTGATCGAAAAGCTCGATCCCGAGGACCGCGAGGTCATCTTGGCGGCCCTGGCAGAGGCGGAGAAAACCGAGGCCAAGCTTCGCTATCTCGCCGATCACGACTCACTGACCGGGCTGCTTGATCGCCGCCGTTTTCGCGGTGAACTCGATCAGTTCGTCTCTTTCAGCGATCGCTACGGTGGCCAGGGGGCGCTGATGATCATCGATATCGACGGCCTGAAGGCGATCAACGACGCCCACGGCCACCACGCCGGTGATCAGTTGATTCGTCGCGTGGCCGGGGTTCTGCGGGAAAGGGTCCGCACCACCGACGTCGTCGCCCGCCTCTCCGGCGATGAGTTTGCCGTCTTGATGCCCCAGACCGACACCGCCGGGGCGCTGCAGCTGGGGGAGGATCTGCGCGCCCAGATCGCCGAGCGCAGCGGTCCCGAGGCCGGCCTCCCGGCGGCAACGATCAGCGTCGGTATCACGATGTTTGGAGCCAATCACGGCATCGGCCCAGAGGCGTTGCTGGTCGCCGCCGATCAGGCGATGTATCAGGCCAAGGAAGACGGTCGCAACCAGATCGCGCTCTTTCGGGACCCGGGCGAGCCGAAGCGTCGTGGGGTTGGAGCAAAGACCACGACGGCGCGGATTCGCGACGCCCTCACCAACGACCGCCTCAGCCTCCACACCCAGCCGATTCGAAGCCTCGCCTCCGGCGTGATCGAGCGCTATGAGCTGCTCTTGCGGATGACCGGCGACAACGGCGAGCTGCTTCCGGCCGCCTCATTCATCGAGGTCGCGGAGCGCTCCGGGATGGTCCAGGAGCTCGATCGCTGGGTCGTCGCCCACGCCCTCGAGCTGCTCGCCGAGCGCGAGAAGGCCGGTCAGCCGGTCAGCCTTCACGTCAACCTCTCCGGGGCCTCGATCACCGACCTCTCGGTGCTCGAGTTCATCGAGCGCCGCCTCGATGAGGGCGATGCTGATCCGAAGCGATGCACCTTTGAGATCACCGAGACCGCCAGGGTCAACGACCTAAACGCGGCCGCCAGCTTCGCCGATCGGATCACCGAGTTCGGTTGTCAGGTCGCAATCGATGACTACGGCGCCGGCTTTGGTCCCTTCCACTACCTCAAAGCGATCCCCTTCGACCTGATCAAGATCGATGGAGCCTTCGTTCGCGACATGCCAAACAGCGACGCCGATCAGCTGACCGTGCAGGCGATCGTCCAGATCGCCCGCGGTCTCGGCAAGACGACGATCGCCGAGTTCGTCCAAGACGATCAGACCGCGCAGTTGCTGCGCAGCTACGGAGTCGACATGGCCCAGGGCTACTTCCTCGGTCGCCCCGTCGACGCCACCGAGGCACTCGCCGCCTGAGCCTGCTCGGCTAGCCCTCGGTGACGTCGCTGGCGAAGGCCTCGAAGGCGTCAAGGTAGCGCTTCAGGTCCTCCTCGGTGTGGGCGATCGAGAGCGTCCACTCCTCCTCGGTCCCCGGAGTCATGAAGATCCCGTGGTTCATGTGGTAGAGCCAGGCCAGCGCCGAGAGCTCATCATCGACGTCGCTGAGGTAGTCGCGGTACTCATACATCCGCTGCGGCGAGAAGATCACGCAGCCCTTGGCTCCGAGTCCCTCGGTGTAGGCGGGAAGGCCGTAGCGCTCGATGATCGCCTGGCAGCCACCGAGAAGGCGCGCGTTATCCGCCTCGAATTCCTCATAGACCTGATCGGTGAGCACTTCGGTCAGGGTCGCCTCGGCGGCCGCCATCACCAACGGGTTGCCGTTGAAGGTTCCGTACTGCTTGACGGTGCCATCGGCGACCAGCCCGGCCAGCTCCTCGCTCATCCCGATCGCCGCGCCGGGGTAGCCGCCGCAGCTCGCCTTGGCGAGGGTGATCATGTCGGGGAGCACGCCGAAGCGGGCGGTCGCACCGCCGGCGGAGATCGTGGCACCGGTCTTCACCTCGTCAAAGATCAGCTTGACACCGTGGCGCTCGGTCAGCTCGCGCACCCGCTGCAGGTAGCCCGGCCGCGGCGGGATGATGTTTATGTTCATCATCGCCGGCTCCATGATCAGCCCGGCGACCTGCTCGCCGATCTTCTCCAGCACGCTCTCAAGCGCCTCGGCGTCGTTATAGGGGACCGCTCGAGTCAGCGAGGTCATCGCCTCGGGGACGCCGGCGCCGTATGGAACGCTGACCGGGTCATCGCGGGCTCCGAGCGCCTCAAGCGGCGGGTAAACGGAAACCATCACCGAGTCGTGGTGGCCGTGATAGGAGCCCTCGATCTTTAAGATCGTGTCGCGGCCAGTGGCGCCGCGGGCGAGGTGGACGGCATCCATCGTCGCCTCGGTTCCGGAATTGTTAAAGCGCCATTGATGCAGGCCGAAGCGGCGGCTCAGCTCGGTGGCGACGGCAATTGAGCCGTCGGTTGGTGCGGCGAAGTGGGTGCCTTCATCGATTCGCGCCTTGACCGCGGCGCCGACGGTCGGGTTGGCGTGGCCGATGCACATCACCCCGAAGCCATTGTGGAAGTCGACGTACTCGTTTCCGTCGACGTCCCAAACGCGGCTGCCCTTGCCCCGCTTCAGATAGACCGGCCACGGATCGGCTGACTGAAACGAGGATGGAACCCCGTTGGGCATCACCTTGACCGCGCGCTCAAAGGTCTGCGCGGAGCGCCCGGTCGCGTTTCGAAAACGCTCCTGCTGGGCCTCGGTCAGCGCGGCGACTCGCCTGGGGTCGATCTCGGCCATCGCTTCCAAGACTAGTCGAGCGTGTCCACAGGATCGAGCTGGTTCCCCGGGTCGCCCCTTGCAAGCGGGGAAGGCCGCCCTAGCCTGCTCCCCGAGACCCGCCCTCGCGCAGCTGGGCCCGTTTGATCTTGCCACTTGCCGTCTTCGGCAGCTCGGTCGCGAACTCGACGATGCGGGGGAACTTGTAGGGAGCCGTCGTCGATTTGCAGTGCTTTTGCAGCTCATGCGCCAGCTCTTCGCTGGGCTCCCGGTTTCGCGGAACGACGACCGCGCGCACCACCGCACCGCGCTCGGGATCGGGTGCCGCGACCGCGGCGGCCTCGGCGACGTCGGGATGGGCGAGCAGTGCGGACTCAACCTCAAAGGGTCCGATCCGGTATCCGGAGGAGAGGATGATGTCGTCGTCTCGGCCCTCAAAGAAAAGGTAGCCGTCCTTATCGACGTGAACCAGGTCGCCGCTGCCCCACCACTCGCCCTCAAAGCGCTCCCCATCGAGATAGCGGGAGAAGAAGGTTGGAGTAGATGCAACCCTGACCTGGAGCTCGCCAGCGAGGACCCGGGTTTCGATCCCGGGGAGCGGTTTGCCCATCGATCCCTGTCGGATCGCTTCGCCGCTGAGGTTGCCGGTGACGTGGCCGGTCTCGGTCTGTCCGTAGCCATCGGCGGGCTCCAGCCCCATCGCGTCGCGGAATGCGGCGATCGTCTCGGCCTCCAACGGCTCTCCGGCGGAGACCATCCGCCGCAGGGTCGGTACCGGGCGCAGCTCGGTTCGCTTGACCAGCATCCGGTACTCGGTGGGCGCCTGGCAGAGCACGTTGACCCCGAGCGACGCGGCGATTTGGAGCCGCTCCTCAGGGTCGAAGCGGCCGTTGTGAATGACCGCGGCGGCGCCGGTCAGCCAGGGTGCCAAGAAGACGTTTCGCGCTGACTTCGACCAACCCGTCGCCGTCGTGCACCAGACCAGCTCTCCCTGGCGCGAAGCGAGCCAGTGCTCGGCCTGCAGGCGTTGGCCGAACAGGTAGCGATAGGCGTGCACGACGCCGCGCGGCTCACCGCTGGTGCCGGAGGTAAAGACGATCAGGGCGGGGTCCTCGGCCGCCATCGCCTCGACGTTTGCGGGGATCTCCTGCGCGCGGTCCTCATCCATCACAGCGGCGACCTCGCTCATCGTCATCGTCGGCGCTTCGGCGGGCAGCTCGGCGAGCAGATCCTCCTCGCCGACGCAGAGCTTCGGCGCCGCGGCGAGAACCCGCAGGCCGAGATCGTGACTGCGCAGTTGCACGTTGCAAGGGAGCGCTACCGCGCCCATCCTCCAGCAGGCGAGCAGCGTCAGCACCCACTCGATCCGGTTTCCGACCAGGGTCATCACGACGTCGCCGCGGCGCACTCCTCGCGCCGCAAAGGCCCCGGAGAGCCCGGCAGAGCGCGCGATCAGCTCACCGAAGTGCCAGTCGCGGCGCCCGCCTTCAATATCGATCGCGACGATCCCCAGCCGCGAGGCCGGTTTGCTTTCCATCAGGTCTTCGATCAGGTTCATGAAGGGCGGCGCTTCATCCTCGCCAGGGACTTATAGGGAAGGAAGGGCGTCGGGGCTCGCCCGGTCTCCTTTGAGGCCGCGCCGAGCCGGCATCAGATTGACCGTGATGGCGCGGCCTGAGTTGGCGCTCCGCCCGCTTTGAGAGTGCGGGGCGGCGGCGGCGCTAAAGCTCTTGGTGGCGAGGTTGATCGGGCTGGAATCTTGAGCTTGGGGAGTAACCTCGAAACGATGTTTCGGGCAGCTATTTTGGGCTTTGCTTTGTTTGCGGCCTCGCCTTTGGTCGGCTCCACACAGGCGGCGGGCGCGAGCGGCATCCGGGGTGAGGTCTATGACGCGACCTGCGCCTCGGCCTGCATTCCTCACTGTCCGCCGCCGCCAGTCTGTGGTGGGGTGATTATTTGCCCGCAGCGATCCTCCCCGGCGCTGATTGCATGTCCGCTGGGTCCCGGCTCCAGCCCGGGGGTGTGCAGCAGGGTTGGTTGCATGCCGATCATCTCCCCGCTCCCCCTCTACAGCGGCCCCGAAGCGCACCTGGTCGTGCACCGGATTGGCCAGGCCAAGATCGTCGCCCAAGCTGAACCGAGCGGCGGTCACTTCAGCTTCGGCCTGGCGGCGGGGCGCTACGCGGTGAAGGCCTACGTCACGAGGGCCTGCTGGTACGGGGAGACGGGGCGGGTGAGCGTCGCAGCGCGGCGCTTTTCATATCTCGCCCTGCAGGTCGAGAATCGCTGCGTCGCCCAGCCCGACCGCGCCGGCGCTGGCTGAGACCTTTCGCTTATTTGAGCTCAGCTGAGCTCTTGCCGAGCATCTGGCGGGCAACGATCAGCAGCTGGATCTGTTGGGTGCCCTCGAAGATGTCGAGGATCTTTGCGTCGCGTGCCCACTTCTCAAGCAGCGCGTTCTCACCGTAGCCGAGGCTGCCGCAGAGCTCGACGCAGCCAAGCGCCACCTCCACGCAGGTCCGACCTGCCTTTGCCTTGGCCATCGAGGCCTGTAGCGAGTTCGGCTTGCCGTTGTCGGCCATCCAGGCCGCCTGCAGGGTCAGAAGCCGCGCCGCCTCATAATCGGCCTCCATCTCCAGGAAGCGAGCCGCCGCGGCGTGCTGGCAGAGGGCCGGTGTCGAGTAATCGATCTCGACTCCGGTCGTGGCCAGCTGGCTGCGCGTCTCCTCCAAGGAGGCGCGGGCGACGCCAATCGCCATCGCGGCGACCAGGGGGCGGGTGTTGTCAAAGGTCTGCATCGCACCGCCAAAGCCCTGTTTGACATCGATCTCGGGGTTGCCCAGCAGCGCCTCTTTGGGGACGCGACAGTCCTCGAGTCGGAAGGCCGCCGTGTCGGAGGCTCGAATCCCGAGCTTGTGCTCGAGCCGATCGAGCTTCATTCCCGGGTTGGAGCGCTCGACGATGAACGACTTGATCGCGGCGCGCCCCTTGGAGCGATCCAGGGTCGCCCAGACGACGACCAGCTCGGCCCGCTCGCCCGCGGTGACGTAGATCTTCTCCCCGTTTAGCACGTACTCCTCGCCATCGAGCTCGGCCGTGGTGCGGATCGAGGCGGAGTCCGAGCCCGCCTCTGGCTCGGTTATCGCCATCGCCGCCCAGCGCCCGCCGTAGCGCTCAAGCTGCTCCTCGGATGCGACCGAGGCGATCGCCGAGTTGCCGAGCCCCTGGCCTGGCATCGAGAGCAGCAGGCCGACGTCCCCCGAGCAGAGCTCGATCACGCTGAGGGCGGTCGAGAGGTTGGAGCCGTTTCGGTTTTCTCCATCCTTTGCGCCCGCCTGCTCGCCGCGGCCAACCCCGCCGGCGCCGGCGCCGGCGATGTCGGCACCCTCGCTCATCCCCTCGATCAGCGAGGCGAGCATGTCGAGCTCCTTGGGGTAGGCGTGCTCGGCGGTGTCGTATTTGCGTGAGATCGGCCGAAAGACCTCGGTGGCGACCTGGTGGGCTTGGCCGATCAGGGGTTTGAACTTCTTGGGGGTCTCGAGGTTGATCATTGTCTTTTGGGCTCTAGACGAGCAGGGCGCCCTCCATCACGCCCGCCGCACGAAGGTCGCGGTACCAGCGCTCGACCGGGTGCTCCTTGATGTAGCCGTGTCCACCCAGAAGCTGCACGCCTTCTGAGCCGATCCGCATTCCCTTCGCGGCGCAGAGCCGGCGCCCGAGCGCTGTCTCGCGGTCGAAGTCCTCGCCACGATCGGCGCGGCTGGCGGCGCGGTAGGTGGCGAGTCGCATTCCGTCGGACTCGATTCCGATATCGGAGACCGCGAAGGCGACGGCCTGGCGGTTTGAGATCGGCTCCCCGAAGGCGCTGCGTTCGTTGACGTAGGGGATCACGTAGTCAAGAACCGCCTGAGCCGCGCCGACCGCCAGCGAGCACCAGGCGATCCGCGAGCGATTGACGCACTCGATGTAGTCCTCGCGCTTGCCCTCGCCGAGCAGGGCTTGGCTGGAGAGCTTCACGTTTTGCAGCAGGAGGCGACCGGTGGCGGCGGCTCGCAGGCCCATCGCCGGCTCTGGTTCAACCGAGAGGCCATTGGCGCCGGACTCGATCACAAAAAGGGCCGGTCCGATCCCCTCTGCCTGCGCCGCAACCACGAAAAGCTCGCACTCTGCGGCGCGGGCTAGCAGCGACTTCGCACCGTCGAGGGTCCAACCCGAGGCGCTCCTGCGTGCCTTCGTCTGCAGCTTGAGGGGATCAAAGAGCGGCCGCGACTCAAGCAGCGCCAACGCCGCCGCGGGCGTGTCCTCGCCGCTGAATGCGGGCAGGTAGGTGGCCTCCTGCTCGGCGCTGCCCCAGCGCCCGATTGCCGTCGCCACCGCTCCAGGGGCCAGGGCGGCGTAGGCGATCCCCATGTCCCCGTGTCCGAGTGCCTCGCCGATCAGGACGCTGGTCACGGCCGATTGCTCCGCCATCACCCCGCCGAGCTCCTCGGGGACGCCCAGCATGTTGATGCCGAGCTCGGTGGATTCGGCGAGCAGCTCGGCCGAAACGGCGCCGGCGCCGTCGGCCTCAAGCGCTGCCGGGCGAACCTTCTCCGCGGCAAAGGAGCGCACCGCCTCGGCAAACATCTGCTGCTCGTCGGTAGGGGTGAGGTCGAAGAGCCCGTGGGATCTGGCCTTGGCCTGGCGGGCGGGGCGGGCCAACTTCTGGGCCGCCTTGAAGCTTCGGCCGGCCACCGTCGCCGAGCGAAACCCATTCTTGGTCGCGTGAAACACCGCTCGCTCGAGCCCCTTGCGGACTCCGAGTCGATCGAGCAGCTCATATCCGGCGAGGCGGTTCAGCGCCCGCAGGCCCAGGCCCATGCCGCGCTCAGAGAGCGGGGCCTCGGTGTCGGAGGGACTCACTTTGCTTTTTTCCCTTTGCTTTTCGCTTTTGGTTTTAGCTCTGCCGGCTCGATTCTGCCCTCAAGGTGGGGGGTGTGGTGCTTTGCGTCACGCACCGCGAAGTTGATCGCCGCCCCCTCAGGGGCGCTTGCGAACTCGACCCTTGAGGGCAAAAAGATCGGGCGGCGGAAGCGGACCGCGACGCTGAAGGCGTCGGGTAGGCGGCTCTCAAGCGCCGCCAGGCAGCGCGCCTTGGTCCACATCCCGTGCGCGATCGCGGACCCAAAGCCGAGCGGCTTGGCGGTCAGGGAGTGCAAGTGGATCGGGTTGCGATCACCGGAGACCGCCGCGTAGCGGCGCCCCAGATCGCCGCCGAGGCGCCACTCGGCGACGCTCGGCAGCTGCAGATCCTCCGCCTCGCCCGGATCGGCCGCGGCCCCCTCCGCCGGCTTCTCGCCGCCGCGATGAAGCATCACCGAGGTGGCCTCCCATACCTTCTGGCGCCCAATTCGTGCCTCACATTGCAGGCTGAATGTCTGCCCGCGCCGGTGCGGCGCCAGCTTGGTCGGGCGCACCCGCAGGGTCAGCTCCTCGCCAAGGCCGATCGGGCGGTGCTGGATGATCTGGTTTTCAATGTGGATCAGGCCGATCGCGCCAAACGGAAAGCGCCCGTCGGCCATCACCGCCATCTGCAGCGGGAATGCGAGAACCTGCGGATAGGTGGGGGGGAGGTGGTCGCGAAGGGCGAAGCCACAGACCCTTGTGTAGGCCGCCAGCGCCGCCGGCTTGGCCCGCACTCCGCTCAGATTCAGATCGAGATCGGGAACCTCCCCGCCACCGCCCGGGACGAAGGGCAAAAGCGAGGCGCCGGGGACGATCGGAGCGGCGGCACGGGCGTAGAGCGGCAAAATGGCGGGTGCTGAGCTCAGCGTTCGAGTCGCCATCTCAGGCGCCCAGCAGGCTCTGGCCGCAGACCCGAATGACGTTTCCATTGATCCCGGTCGAGGCCGGGCTGGCGAAGAAGGCGATCGTCTCGGCCACGTCGATCGGCAGTCCGCCCTGGGAGAGGCTGTTCATCCGCCTGCCCACTTCGCGCGGGCCGAGCGGCATCGCCGCGGTCATCTTCGTCTCGATGAAGCCCGGCGCCACCGCGTTGATCGTCGCGGCGCGCCTTGCGAGCTCGGGGGCGAGCGCCTCGACCATGCCGATCACGCCCGCCTTGGAGGTCGCGTAGTTGGTCTGGCCGGGATTGCCGGCGATTCCCGACATCGACGACACACAGATAATGCGGCCGTTTTTTGCCAGCGCCTTGGCTCCCAGCAGCGCCTCGTTGATCCGCTCCTCGCTTGAGAGATTTATCTCCATCAACTCACTCCAGCGATCCGCCGGCATCTTGGCGATGGTTCGATCGCGGGTCACCCCGGCATTGTGGACGACCACGTCGATTCCGTCGGCGAAGCGCTCGGCGATCCGCTGCGGGGCGTCCTCGGCGGTGATATCGAGGCTGAGCGCCTCCCCTCCCAGCTCCGTGCAGAGGCGGCGCAGCTCGGCCTCAGCCGCCGGCACGTCGAGCCCAACCACCGAGGCCCCGTCGCGAGCCAGGGTCGTGGCGATCGCGGCTCCGATCCCACGCGAGGCGCCGGTGATCAGCGCCAGCTTTCCTGCCAGCGGGCGCTCCCAGTCGATCGCGGGGGTGGCGGTGACCGCTTTGGTGACCCGAATCACCTGACCCGAGACGTAGGCTGAGCGCGGCGAGAGCAAGAAGCGCAGGGTCGAGTCGAGCTGCTCCTCGGCCCCCGAGGAGACCACGACCAGCTGCACCGTTGAGCCGCGCCCACCGACCTCCTTGCCGAGCGAGCGGGTGAAGCCCTCAAGGGCGCGCTGGGCGGTTGCCGCGCGGCTGGAATCGCAATCTGAGGCGGATCTGGCGAGCACGATCACCCGACCGTTTCGCTCGAGCCGCGCGCTGGCTGGGTAAAAGAATTTCTGCAGCTCCAAGAGCTCGCTGGAATCCGCGATCCCCGAGCCGTCAAAGAGGAGTCCCCTGAAGCGCTCGTTTCCGCTCGCAGGGTTAAAGAGGCTGGCGTCAAGGCCCGCCTCGGCGGCGGCCTCGCGAAGCGGCTTCTCGGGCATCGTCGCAGCCCTCACTTCGGCCGCCGAGAGGACCCGCGCCGCCGCCGCGCTGAGGCCGCCGCCGGGGGCCGCGCCGATTAGGACGGCGCCCGCGATCAGCGGCTCGCCGGCGCGGTGGCGATCGAGGCGGACCGGGCGGGGCAGCCCCAGTTGGGTGGCGAGGGTGGCGGCGATCGGAGCGTTGACGATCTGCGCGTAGCGATCACTCATCGTCTGTCTCCGGCGCCTCGAGCATCGCTACGACACCCTGGCCCCCGGCCGCGCAGATGCTGATCACACCTCGACCGCCGCCGTTTTCATGCAGCGCCTTGGCGAGTCCGGCGACGATCCGACCGCCGGTTGCGGCGAACGGATGCCCGGCGGCGAGGGAGCCGCCGTTGACGTTCAGCTTGGCTGGATCGATCGAGCCAAAGGGCTCTTTGCGGCCGAGGCGCTCCATGCAAAAGACCGGGTCCTCCCAGGCGCGCAGGGTGCATAGGACCTGCGCGGCGAATGCCTCGTGGATCTCGTAGAAGTCGAAATCAGCCAGCCCGATTCCAGCTCGGTCAAGCATCATCGGCATCGCATAGGCGGGGGCCATCAACAGTCCTTCGCGCTTGTGGACGTGATCGACCGCCGCGGTCTGGGCCTCGCTGAGGTAGGCGAGCACGGGCAGCTGGCGCTCCGCAGCCCACGCCTCGCTGGCCAAAAGCACCGCCGCCGCCCCGTCGCTGAGCGGGGTCGAGTTGGCTGCGGTCATCGTCCCCTTCGGCCCCCCGAATACCGGCTCCAGCTTGGCCAGCTTCTCGGGGTCGGAGTCAGGGCGCAAATTTTGGTCGCGCTCGAGGCCGAGGTAGGGGGTGAGCAGATCCTCGAAGAAGCCGCGCTGATAGGCCGCGGCGAGCTTTCGGTGGCTGGCGAGGGCCAGCTGGTCCTGCTCGGCGCGGCCGATTCCCCACTCGGTTGCCATCAGCGCGCAGTGCTCTCCCATCGAGAGGCCGGTGCGCGGCTCCTCGTTGCGTGGAATAGCCGGCACGATGTGGCCGGGGCGAAGGCCGCTCAGGGTGCGCAGCTTGGCCACCGCTGAGCGCTGCCGGTTTGCCTCCAGCAGGGTCTCGCGCAGCTGCTCGTTGAGGGCGATTGGGGCATCGGAGGTCGTGTCGGCACCGCAGGCGATGCCGGCGTCGATCTGCCCGAGGGCGATCTTGTTGGCGATCAGGATCGTCGTCTCAAGTCCGGTGCCGCAGGCCTGCTGGACGTCATAGGCGGGCGTCTCGGGCGCGAGGCGGGTGCTGAGCACGCTCTCGCGGGTCAGGTCGCGATCGCGTGAGTGCTTTAGAACCGCGCCGCCGGCGACCTCGCCGAGCCGCTCAGCGGCGAGGTCGAAGCGCTCGATCAGGCCGTCGAGCGCGGCCGTCAGCATGTCCTGATTTGAAGCATGGGAGTAGGCGCTGTCAGAGCGCGCAAAGGGAATCCGGTTGCCGCCGATGACGGCGACGCGGCGGGGGCTATCGATCAACTGGGTTCACCTTCCATCAAACGTTACAGATATCGGTGCAGAGGTTAGCGCAGGTCATCGGTGTGCCCCCCTGCATTTCCCTGGCGCCCCGGCGATGGAGAGAGCCTCATCTCAGGCCGGTTGTTTGACGCTTATCAGCTCTCGTAGAGCTTGATCACGCTGACCGCACCGGGCGGGGCGGCGTCGACGCAGAGGTTGCAAAGGACGCACTCATCGAGGTTCTCCTCGATGATTTCAATGCCTTGATCGCCGGCTTTGAAGATATCGACCGGGCAGACCTCCTCGAGCTTGGCCGCCAGCTCGCGATCGGCGGCGATCGAGGCATCGAGTTCGATCTCGATGAAAACGCGGTGCAGGGAAGCGGCCATCAGGTCGGTTGTCCCAGCTTCTCTGAGACCGCGGCGGGGATCTGGTCGATTCGCTCGACGACCCTGATTCCGGCGGCCTCAAGGCGAGCGATCTTCTCGGTTGCGGTGTCCTCCACTCCCTCCACGATCGTGCCGGCGTGGCCGAAGCTCATTCCCTTCATCTCCGCATCGTCCATGAACTTGCCCGCCATGAAGGCGACGATCGGCAGCCGCGATTTGTGCTCAGATACCCACTCGGAGAGCTGGGCCTCCATCCGCCCGCCCGGCTCGGTGTAGATCACGATCGCCTCGGTTTCCTGATCGGCCTCAAAGAAGGGCATCAGCTCGGCGTAGGTGGAGCCGATGATCGCATCGCCACCGATCGAGACCGCGGTGGAAACGCCGAGGCCGGCCTGGGTCAGCGAGGAGGAGATCTCTGTGGTCATTCCACCGGAGCGGCTCATCACGCCCACCGGGCCGGGGGCGTAGGCCTTGGCGGCGTCTTTCGCCGGTCCCCCGATTCCGCCCATCTTGCACACCCCCGGCACGATCAGACCGAGGCAGTTGGGACCGATGATCCGCGCCCCGCGCATATCAGCAAGCTCGACCATCTCGGCCACGTCGCGGCGCGGGATCCGCTCGGTGACGATCACGATCAGCTTGATCCCGTTCTCGATCGCCTCGAAAACCGCGTCCTTGGTAAATGCCGGAGGGACGGTGACCACCGAGCCGTCGATCTGGTGGCCGTAGTTCTCGATCGCCTGGGCGACGGTGTCAAAGACCGGCACGCCATGAACCTCGCGTCCCCGCCGGCCCGGGGTCACACCGCCGACCACCTTGGAGCCGTAGTCCAGGCACTCTCGGGTCAGGTTGACCGCCTCGCGTCCGGTGATCCCCTGGACGATGAAGGTCGTCTCCTTGCTCAAGAGGATGCTCACGCTGGGGCTCCCTGGATCTTCGCCACGGCGCGCCCTGCGGCCTCCCACAGCGAGACGGAGCGATCGCAGGACTCGACCCCGTATCGCTTGAGGATCTTGAATCCCTCCTCCTCCCAGGCGCCGGGAATGCGAAAAATCGCGATCGTCTCGGCGGGGTCGCGGTCGAGCTCCAGGCAGGCCTTGATCACGCCCCGCGCGACGATGTCAACGCGGGTGTTGGAGACGATCGACATCATCACCGCGATCTTTTCCACCCCGTCCTTTTCGAGCACCTGCTTGGCCAGGCCGCAGGCCTTGGCGACGGAGGGATTGCCGCCGATCTCTGAGTAGTTGGCGGGCCTTCCGCCCTGGCTTCTGACCGCGTCGGTGAGGGTCAGCGAACCCCCGCCCGCGCCGATGACCAGGCCCAGGTTTCCGTCGAAGCCGTGGTCCTTGCCCTGAATCACGCCGCGGTGATCGGCGGCGTCGATCGCCGCCACATTGCGCTCGAACTCGGAGGGTTGGTATGCCTCGCGGCGGTCCTCCTCATCGATCTCAAGGCGCTTTCGCAGCAGCACCTTCTGGCGCCCAACCGCCTCGTTCTCCATCTCCATGTGGGCGTCGAGCGCGACGAAGCGCCCATCGCTCAGCTCGGCCAGGGGGTTGATCTCGGCCAGGGTCATGTCGTAGTCGCGAAAGAGGCGGGCGAGGCGGGCGAGGATCGGGGTGGCGCGAACCAGCGCTGAGCCGCTGACGCCGGTTGCCGCGATCGCCTGCTTGGCCTCAAAGTCAGAGATCGGCAGCAGGTTGGAGAGGTGAGCGCGGCCGACGTGGTCGGGGTGGGTAGCCGCCACCTCCTCAATGTCGATACCGCCCATGTCGCTGAACAGGATCAGCGGCCGCTTCGCCGTTCCATCCCAAACGACGCTCGCGTAGTACTCCTGTTTGACCTCGGCTTTGGGGTCGACCAAGACGCCGCGGGGCATCTGTCCATTGATCTCTAGCTCGAGGATCTCGGCGGCGTGGCGAGCCGCCTGATCGGGGTCATCGGCAAACTTGACGCCCCCGGCCTTCATCCGCCCGCCGCTTAGCACCTGGGACTTGATCACCACCGCCCCGCCGATCTCCTCGGCGGCTTGGCGCGCCGCCTCAGCGCTGGTGCAGAAGCCGTAGCTGGTTACCGGGATCCCGGCCAGCTCGACGATCTTTCGTGCCTCGTACTCGTAAAAGCGCATGGGCGGCCGGGAACCCTATCCGAGCACCGCCACCCTGGGATACTGCCCCTGTGTTGCTCGTCAAAGAGGGAGGGATATGAGGTCTACAATTCGATTGAACCGAGTGGCCATCGGCGTCGCGCTGGCGGTGGTTGCGGTTGCGATCGCCGGCTGCGGCGAAACGGTGATCGATAGCGCCAAGACGCAGGAAGCGATCAAGGCGAACCTTGAAAAATCGCTGCACAACAAGGTTTCCTCGGTCTCCTGCCCTTCCGAACAGAAGGTCGAACCGGGCGCCACATTCACCTGCGCGATCAGCTTTAGCAACGGCAAGAGGGCGACGGCGACGCTCAAGATCATCAACAAGGAAGCCGATGTCAGCCTGATCAAACTGCAGGCCAGTAAGTAAAGTGCCAGGATGAGCCAAATCGCCACGGCGCAAGCGCCGACCACTCACGCCAAGCTTCTCAACTGGGTTGGGGAGATCGCAGATCTGACCGAACCCGACGCCGTGCACTGGTGCGACGGTTCCGCTGAGGAGTACGACGCACTCGCCCAGACCCTGATCGAGGCCGGCACCTTTGAGCGCCTCTCTGAGACGAAGCGGCCCAACTGCTACCTCGCCCTCTCCGATCCCGCCGATGTCGCCCGGGTCGAGGATCGCACCTTCATCTGCTCCCAGAGCGAGGCCGACGCCGGCCCGACCAACAACTGGTGTGACCCGGCGGAGATGCGGGCGCTCCTGAACGGTCTCTTCTCAGGATGCATGAAGGGTCGAACGATGTACGTGGTGCCCTTCTCGATGGGGCCGATCGGCTCAAACATCTCCCATATCGGCGTCCAGCTCACCGATTCCGCCTACGTCGCGGCCTCGATGAGGATCATGACCCGGATGGGCGCCCCGGCGCTTGAGGCGCTGGGCACCGAGGGGCGCTTCGTCCCCTGCGTGCACTCGGTCGGGATGCCGCTTGCCGGCGGGGAATCTGATGTGCCCTGGCCATGCAACGAGGACAACAAGTACATCGTCCACTACCCCGAGACCCGCGAGATCTGGTCCTTTGGCTCCGGCTACGGCGGCAACGCGCTGCTCGGCAAGAAGTGCTTTGCGCTGCGGATCGCCTCGGCGATGGCGCGTGAGGAGGGCTGGCTCGCCGAGCACATGCTGATCCTCAAACTGACCTCGCCACAGGGGGCGGTCAAATTCGTCGCCGGTGCCTTCCCCTCGGCCTGCGGCAAGACCAACCTGGCGATGCTGATTCCGACCCTTCCCGGCTGGAAGGTCGAGACGATCGGCGATGACATCGCCTGGATGAAGTTCGGCGCCGACGGGCGCCTTTACGCGGTCAACCCCGAGGCCGGTTTCTTCGGCGTCGCCCCCAACACGAGCCACAAGACCAACCCCAACGCGATGGAGACGATCGAGCGCAACTCGATCTTCACCAACACCGCAAAAACCGACGACGGCGACATCTGGTGGGAGGGGATGACCGGCGAGGCGCCCGAGCACGCGATCGATTGGCACGGCGAGGATTG
Source organism: uncultured Solirubrobacterales bacterium (assembly GCA_963745305.1). Classification (GTDB taxonomy): domain Bacteria; phylum Actinomycetota; class Thermoleophilia; order Solirubrobacterales; family 70-9; genus CAVUWL01. The sequence goes on along the minus strand of CAVUWL010000016.1, from coordinate 224,785 downwards.
GACTCCCGACTCCAAGCAGACCGCGGCCCACCCCAACGCCCGCTTCACGACGCCCGCCTCCCAGTGCCCCTCGATCGCGCCGGAGTGGGAGGATCCGGCCGGGGTGCCGATCGATGCCTTCCTCTTCGGCGGCCGCCGCGCGACCGTCGTACCGCTGGTCTATGAGGCATTTGATTGGGAGCACGCGGTCTTTATGGGCGCGACGATGTCCTCAGAGACGACCGCGGCGGCGGCCGGCGCGGTCGGGGAGCTGCGCTTTGACCCGATGGCGATGCTCCCCTTCTGCGGCTACAACATGGCCGACTACTTCGCCCACTGGCTCTGGGCCGGCGAGCGCGAGGGTGCCCAGCTGCCGCGCGTTTTCCACGTCAACTGGTTTAGAAAAGATGCGGACGGGAAGTTCCTTTGGCCTGGATTCGGCGAGAACAGCCGAGTCTTGGAGTGGATCTTCCGCCGCTGTGAGGACGCCGCTGAGGCCACCGAGACCCCGATCGGCCTCCTGCCCGTTGAGGGGGCACTGAACACCGAGGGTCTCGATATCTCGGCGGAGGCAATGAGCGAACTTCTTCAGGTGGATGAGGACCTGGTGCGCCAGCAGCTGCCCCAGCTGCAAAAGCACCTGGCGAGGTTTGGAGACAGGCTGCCGCGCCAAATTGGCGAGCAGTTGCGGGGCTTGGAAGAGCGGCTGGGATAGGCCTGAGGTCCAGCGGCAAACCGCTGGGTGGCGGGCTGGGCGGGATCGCAGGGCATCGCGGCGAGCTCGGCTAAATCGATCTTAAAGAAACTCTGCCCTGGGCGATCGGGTCCCACCGAGCTGGCGGCACCTCGCTGGGGCATCTGGGTTGGCTCAAAAATGGCCCCCCATGCCCGGCGGGCAGCGGCTGCTACGCTCGCTTGACCGAGGGACGTGTGGGATGACCGCCGAGCTTGAGCGCCTAGCTCGGGGGGCGCGCCCCGAAATGCAAAGTCGCGCAGAGCGCCGGCGAGCGGCGCCAAGCTGAGCGCACCCGGGAGCTGCGGGCCACTGCCGTCCGTTTCGTATTGACAACTTTTGGGTAGGTTATGGCCGCAGCTTGGTTTACCGATTATCGACACTTCGATCGAAAGGGCTGAATGACTGAGACTCTGACCCGAAAAGCGGTTTCCGCCATATCCGGGAGCGCGAGTGCCTTTGTCTGGCGGGTCCAGACCGTGCGCACGGTGAGTCTGGCGGGGTTGCTGGGCCTGATCTGCACGCTTGCGCTTCTGCCAGGCAGTGCATCGGCGGCGACCACGGACTGCTTTTCGAATCCGAGCGCCTGCGGCTATCCAGATCCCACCAACACCGGCCCGACCGGCACCCTGACGGCATCGGGCTCGATCACCGCCTCGACCAATGGAGAGGTGATCGAAGGTAAGGACATCAGCGGGCAGATCACGGTCGAAGCAAACGACGTGACGATCCGAAACGACAAGATCACCGCGACCGATTCGGGCAGCGGCTCAGCGGGGATCTGGGTTCAAAACGAACACACCGGGACAAAGGTCATCGATACATCGGTGTCGGGCAAGGGATCGGGCGCCTCCACGCTTGAGGCCGCGATCCGCGCCTACAGCGGGGTGACGGTCGAAGGCAGCAACCTGCAGCTCTGTAACGAGTGCGTGCAGGCCTGGCCGCTCACGGTCAAGAACACCTTCATGAAGGTCTCCTCGATCTATTCAGGTGCCCACGCCGAGGACATCTACGTCTGCTCGGGAGCCGTCAGCGTTGAACACTCAACGCTGATCAACGAACAGGGCCAGACCGCAACGGTCTTCGGTGACACGATCTGCGGAGGCGGAAATAGCTTCTCGGTAACCAACAGCCTCCTTGCGGGGGGAGGCTACGTCCTTTACCCACAGGCCAACTCCTCCCAGGCGACGGGAACCATGACGATCACCGGCAACCGCTTCGCCCGCTGCAAATCGGCCTCTGTCTATGACCCCTCCGGGGGCGATAGGACCTGCCAGAACGGTGCCGATTCCTACGGGCTCTTCCCAGAAGGTGGGAGCTATGGGTTGGCCGCCTACTACTACTCGGGAAGTGGAGACGTCTGGCAGGACAACGTCTGGGACGACAACTCCGAACCCGTCTGTGCCGACGGGACATCGGGGTGCGGGACGGCGCCCCCTCCGACCCCGGTGAAAGCGATCTGGACGACCCCAACCGGAGCCGAAGTGGGGGTCCCGGTGACCCTTAACGGGAGCGCCTCGACCGGAGAAGCGCCGCTCACCTGCACCTGGTCGTTTGAAAACCAGACTGGCACTACGGTCTTCGGAACCCAGAGCGGGTGCAAAGTCAGCCACACCTTTACGACGGCGGGGGCCCAGTACGTGAACCTGACCGTGACCGACGCCAACGGCGAATCCAACGCCGATCGCCAGACCTTCGCGGTCAGTGCAGCCAGCTCGCCCCCTCCGACCCCGGTGAAAGCGATCTGGACGACCCCAACCGGAGCCGAAGTCGGGGTCCCGGTGACCCTTAACGGGAGCGCCTCGACCGGAGAAGCGCCGCTCACCTGCACCTGGTCGTTTGAAAACCAGACTGGCACTACGGTCTTCGGAACCCAGAGCGGGTGCAAAGTCAGCCACACCTTTACGACGGCGGGGGCCCAGTACGTGAACCTGACCGTGACCGACGCCAACGGCGAATCCAACGCCGATCGCCAGACCTTCGCGGTCAGTGCAGCCAGCTCGCCCCCTCCGACCCCGGTGAAGGCGATCTGGACGACCCCAACCGGAGCCGAAGTCGGGGTCCCGGTGACCCTTAACGGGAGCGCCTCGACCGGAGAAGCGCCGCTCACCTGCACCTGGTCGTTTGAAAACCAGACTGGCACTACGGTCTTCGGAACCCAGAGCGGGTGCAAAGATCAGCCACACCTTTACGACGGCGGGGGCCGCAGTACGTGAACCTGACCGTGACCGACGCCAACGGCGAATCCAACGCCGATCGCCAGTCCTTCGCGGTCAGTGCAGCCAGCTCGCCCCCTCCGACCCCGGTGAAAGCGATCTGGACGACCCCAACCGGAGCCGAAGTGGGGGTCCCGGTGACCCTTAACGGGAGCGCCTCGACCGGAGAAGCGCCGCTCAGCTGCACCTGGTCGTTTGAAAACCAGACTGGCACTACGGTCTTCGGAACCCAGAGCGGGTGCAAAGTCAGCCACACCTTTACGACGGCGGGGGCCCAGTACGTGAACCTGACCGTGACCGACGCCAACGGCGAATCCAACGCCGATCGCCAGACCTTCGCGGTCAGTGCAGCCAGCTCGCCCCCTCCGACCCCGGTGAAAGCGATCTGGACGACCCCAACCGGAGCCGAAGTGGGGGTCCCGGTGACCCTTAACGGGAGCGCCTCGACCGGAGAAGCGCCGCTCAGCTGCACCTGGTCGTTTGAAAACGAAAGCGGCAGCATCGTTTGGGAGACGCACAGACGGCTGCACGATCAAATTCACCTTCGAACGGCGAACACGAAGTATTTGAAGCTGACCGTGACCGACGCCAACGGCGAATCCAACTCCAATCGCCAGTCCTTCGCGGTCAGTGAAGCCAGCTCTGCACCCTCGAGCCCGGTGAAGGCGATCTGGACGGCCCCGAGCGGGGTCGAAGTCGGGGTCCCGGTGACCCTTAACGGGAGCGCCTCGACCGGAGAAGCGCCGCTCAGCTGCACCTGGTCGTTTGAAAACGAAAGCGGCAGCATCGTTTGGGAGACGCACAATGGCTGCACGATCAAATTCACCTTCGAACAGGCGAACACGAAGTATTTGAAGCTGACCGTGACCGACGCCAACGGCGAATCCAACTCCAATCGCCAGTCCTTCGCGGTCAGTGAACCGGCGTCAGTTAATCCGTCTCCATCGTTCTAGCAAGCTCAGGTCAATGCTCGAGGTTTCTAGCGCTATAACTGGGATTGGGCGAAGATCTAGAGCCACCAAGCGGCTTCTGGGGCGCCGGGATTTCGATTGCAGCAAGTGGCGAGGGCGGAGGGTCTCCCCCGTCGTAGATTGAGGAGCATGACTTGGTTTCTCAACGCGGCGGGCCGGGCCCAATCGCGGCGGTTGGCGTTGGGCTGTAGAGGCCCCCAGTTCTCGATTTGGCCAAGCGGGCGCCTCATCGAGCGGTTGCTAAATATCGCTCGACCATCGGAGCGGAGCAATTAAAAGTCCGGGAGCCCACAGGCCGCGACCGTGTGAGCATTGCGAGCGGACCCCCGCAGAGGTCACCCATCTCGGTCCGGTGCGGCTGGGTGCGGTTTTGAAGGCAGCGCACAGCCGGGTGCAACCAGGATCCATTACCCGCTTTACGGTTGAGCGCGGCTAGGTGGCGCCTCCAGCGACCTGCGCTCAGACCTTGGATGCCGACGATTCGAGGTCATATGCAGCGGCCAGCTCGGGATCCTTTTTTGCCAGCATTTCGGCCAGCTCGACCATCACCTTGCATTGCTTCCAGGTGGCGTCATCTTGCATCTTGCCGTCGATCATGTGGACGCCGCGACCGTCGGGGATCGCCTCCAGGACCTTTTTGGCGAATCTGACCTCCTCCGGTGGCGGGCTGAAGACCTTCTTGGCGATGTCGATCTGGACGGGGTGCAGCGACCAGGCCCCGACGCAGCCCATCAGGAAAGCGGCGCGGAATTGGGTCTCACATCCCGCGATGTCCTTGATGTCGCCGAATGGTCCGTAGAAGGGCAGGATCCCAACCGAGGTGCAGGCATCGACCATGCGGGCGATTGAGTAATGCCAGAGGTCCTGCTGGGCGCTGACCCGGTTGGCCTCGGGGTTCTCGGGGTCGACGGGATCCTCCATAACGCGGTAGCCGGGATGGCCGCCACCGACCCGGGTAGTCTTCATTCGCCGCGAGGCGGCGAGATCGGCGGGACCAAAGCTCATGCCCTGCATGCGCGGGCTTGCGGCGGCGATCTCCTCCAGGTTGACGACTCCCTGGGCGGTCTCGAGGATCGCGTGAATTAGGATCGGCCGCTGGAGCCCGGCCTTTGCCTCGAGCTGGGCGAGCAGGCGGTCGACGTAATAAATGTCCCAGGCACCCTCGACCTTGGGCACCATCACGACGTCGAGCTTGTCGCCGATCTCGGTGACCAGCGTGGTCAGGTCGTCGAGCACCCAGGGACTCTCAAGCGAGTTGACGCGGGTCCACAGCGAGGTCTGCCCGAAGTCCGATTCGTTGGCCGCGCGGATCAGTCCCTCGCGGGCTGCCTCCTTGCGGTCGACCGGGATTGCATCCTCCAGATTACCGAGCAGGATATCCGTCTTCTTGGCGATCTCGGCCGCCTTTGCGACCATCTTCTCGTTCGAGAAGTCTAAAAAGTGGATCATCCGTGATGGAGTCACCGGTATTTCTCGCAGCGGCTCGGGGGCACCGATCGCCTGCGGATGGAAGAAGTCTCTGGGGTTTCTCAAGCTGCTCCTTGGGTTGATTCGCTGCGGTGGTCAAAATCTAGTCAAGCGGCTCGATCGCGGTCGATTGGGGCTTTGCCGCCTGTGCTGGTCATAGATTCGAAGCTGATGGAGGATTCAAAGCGCGACGATACGCAGGATTGGGTCTTGTCCGAGGGCGCCCGGCCGCCGCTCTTAAGCGAGCTGGTGGAGAGGATCGATGAAGCGCTGGCTACCGCTCGGGCAGCAGAGGCGGCGGTCGCGGGCGTCGGTGCCTCGGTGCTGGAGACCGCAAAGCAGGCGCGCCGGGCCGCGGAATTGGCTGAGCGGGCGACTGCGGCGATGCTCAGAGAGCGGCGCGATTCAGCGGCTGAGCGCTCTCGGGCCTACAGCGGACAGCTGGGGGGGAGTCTGGCCAGCTTCACGGCGCGGGCCGACCGCGTGGTGGCGCGACTGCGGGCATTGGATCGAGCCCCGGCCCGGTCTCATTCAGCCAGCGCCGCCGCAGGCCGGCGGCGATCAACGCGCTGACCTCGGTACACCTCCCCAGCGCACCGCCGTCAAGTTGAGAGGCAGGCTCGACTCCGCGCAGAGAGCCGCTCAAAAAGACCTCCTCGACTTCCCTTAGGAGATCATGTGAAATGAGGCCCTCGCGTACCTCGACGTTCGCTTCGCGAGCAACCTCGATCACGCACTGCCGAGCGATACCGGGCAGGATTCGACCATCGGCCTCGGGAGTGAGCAGCACGCCGTCACAGACGACGAAGACGTTTGCCCTCGATGACTCAAGCAGATCGCCGTTTTGGGCTGTGAGCAGCGGGATCGAGCCGTCTTGAGTTGCTGCCTCGGCGCTTTGAAGTAGGCGTCGATCGACCCACTTGTGGGAACCATGGCCACCGGGGAGGATGAAGCTATGCAGCCGGACTGGCGGATGCGGTGCTGGAAAGATGAGCTCCGGCTTGACCTCTGCGCTCGCCACCGAGGCTCGGAGGCCGCGATCGCCGCTGGGAGCGATCGTCAAGCGCAGCCGACCGAGGGCGATGTTTAGCGCGCGATCGAGCACCAGTTGAGCAGCGGAAGCGGGTATTGGCGCGCTGAATAGGGACCCTAGGCTGGCGCTGAGGCGCGCCAGGTGGGCGTCCAGCTCCACAACCCTGCCGCGACAGACCAGCATCGTCTCAAAGACACCTTGGTCGGGTTCGGGTTTTAGGAGAGTGGGCATCTCGGGCTATTTTGAAGAGGTGGCGAGCGCCAGTTCAATCCTCACCGTTGCAGGCGAAGGGTGCCTGCAGCTAGACGTGATGCGGCTAGACGTGCTGCACGACCCCGAACAGGTCTTCCTCAGCCTCTACGCAGACAGCTCCAACGCGTTTTGGCTTGATAGCGCCACGGCCGGGGAGCGCAGTCGTTTTTCCTTCATCGGCGATAGCGGCGGCAAGCTCGGCGCCGTGATCACCTACGACGTCGACGCCGCTGCAGTTCGAATCGAGCGCGGGGGGCGGATCGAGCTCGTCAAGGGGTCGATCTTTCAATACCTCAATCGAGAGATGTCTCGGCTCCGCAGCCCCAAGGCGGACCTCCCGTTTGACTTTAACTGCGGCTTCGTCGGCTACTTCGGCTATGAGCTGAAGGCCGACTGCGAGGGCGATGCCGCCCATCGTTCCCCGGCACCTGATGCCGCCTTCATCTTCGCCGACCGGGTGATCGCCTTCGATCATCTCGAGCGACGCACATACCTTCTCTGCCTCAGTCAACCCGACGAAGATGAGCGAGATCCGGGTTGGATTGGCGAGATCGGTCGGCGGCTGGAGCTTCTTGCTCCCGCGGGCGGATCCGATTGGGAGCAGGAATCTAATCCGGAAGTGTCGGTCGCCTTCAACCTCAGCCGTCCCTGCGATCAGTATCTCAACGACATCAGAAGTTGCAAACAGCGCCTCTTTGAAGGGGAGACCTACGAGGTCTGTCTAACCAACAAGATCACCGCCGAGGTCGAGGCCGATCCTCTCTTGCTCTACCGCAACCTGCGACGAGTCAACCCGGCGCCGTTCGCCGCTTACCTGCGCTTCGGAGACCTTGTAGTACTCAGTTCCTCACCGGAGCGGTTTCTTCGGATCGGCTCCGATCGCTGGGTCGAAGCGAGACCGATCAAGGGCACCTGTGCCCGGGGCAAGAGCGCCGCGGAGGACGAACGCTTAGCGCAGGAACTGCGTGTCGATACAAAGAGTCGGGCTGAGCACATCACGATTGTCGACCTGCTCCGCAATGACCTGGGCATCGTCTGTGAGTTCGGCACCGTGCACGTGCCGGAGCTGATGCAGATCGAGACCTATGAGACCGTGCACCAGTTGGTTTCGGGCGTGCGCGGTCGCTTGCGCGAGGATCTTGCGCCCTCGGACTGCATCCGCGCCTGCTTTCCGCCCGGTTCGATGACCGGCGCGCCGAAGAAGCAGACGATGGAGATCATCGACGAGCTGGAGCGGGGTGCGCGGGGCATCTACTCGGGCGCGATCGGCTACCTGGGCCTAGCCGGTGGCTGTGACCTCAGCGTCGCGATCAGGACGATCGTCATCGATTGCGGATCGACCTCGATCGGAGTCGGTGGAGCGATCGTGCTGGAGTCCGAGCCGGAGGCCGAGTATCGGGAGGCCCTGCTCAAGGGTCAGCCATCGATGCAGGCTATTCTTCGCCTCACGCGCGGGAGCGATGTTCCCGTCCTCCAACCACGATGAGCTAGGAGCAATGGCCGTAGAGACCGCCGCCTACAGCGAGCAGACCGAGATCCAGCGCGACATCACAGAGATGGTGCACCAGTTTGCCGACGAGCAGATCATCCCCAACGCCGAGCACTACGACCACGAGGACTCTTTTCCGGAGCCGATCGTCGAGCAGATGAAGGAGCTGGGCCTTTTCGGAGTCACGATTCCGGAGGCATATGGCGGGATGGGCCTGGACCTGACGACCTACGCGATGATCGTCGAAGAGCTCTCCCGTGGCTGGATCTCGATCTCCGGCGTGGTCAACACCCACTTCATCGGCTCCTACCTGCTGATGAAGTTCGGAACCGAGGAGCAAAAGGATTACTTCTTGCCGAAGATGGCGACTGGCGAGATCCGCGCCGCGTTCTCTCTCTCTGAGCCCGAGATCGGCTCCGACGTGCAGGGAATCAAGTCGACCGCCACGAAGGGGGCGGACGGCAATTGGGAGCTAAACGGCCAAAAGATGTGGGTTACGAACGGGCTTGGATCTGGTGTTGTCTTCGTCCTGATGAAGACAGACACAAAGGCCGACCCTCCATACAAGGGGATGACCTGCTTCATAACCGAGAAGGAGCCCTGGGCTGAAACCAACTCGGGCGAGTTCAAGGGCCTGACCGTTCCACCAAAGATCAAGAAGATGGGCTACAAGGGCGTTGAGTCGACCGAGCTGGTCTACGACGGATATCGCTGTCCGCCCGAGCGAGTGCTGGGTGGCGAGGAGGCCGGCGTCGGACAGGGTTTCGTGCAGATGATGGACGCGCTGGAGGTAGGACGGGTCAACGTCGCCGCGCGCGGAGTTGGCATCGCTCAACGTGCCCTGGAGCTGGCCCTGCGCTACAGCCAGGAGCGAAAGACCTTCGGCAAGCCGATCGCCCAGCACCAGGCGATCCAGTTCAAGCTCGCAGACATGGCCACCAAGATCGAGGCGGCGCGCCTTCTCACCCGCAAGGCAGCGCGGATGAAGGATGCGGGTGAGCGCTCTGACTTGGAGGCCGGCATGGCAAAGCTGCTCGCTTCTGAGACCGGCAAGGAGTGCGTGGAGGAGTGCTTTCGCATCCACGGCGGTTATGGCTACTCCAAGGAGTATGAGATAGAGCGCCTCTATCGCGATGCGCCGCTGCTTTTGATCGGCGAGGGAACGTCAGAGATCCAGCGCATGGTGATCGGCAAAAAGCTCCTGCAGCGGCACAAGATCTAGGCTCCATGGCCTCGACCTCCGACCTGATCAAGACTGCGATTGATCGATTCCAGGCGGAGGTTCCGGCGCTCGGAAAACTGAAACTCATCTTCGGGCTTGAGCTGAAAGCCCGCCACGACATTCAGCTATATCGAGTCGAGGTTCCGGGTCCGAAGATCACCAAGGATCTCGCCCAGGATGAGCGCGTCTTGGTCCAGATCGACCGTCCCCAATTCAATGAGCTGGCTGAGCGTGGGACGCTCAAGAGCTATCGCAAGGCGTTTGAAACCGGCCATATCAAGGCCACCGGCGACTCCAATGTACTGAAGCTAATCGCCCAGGTGGTCGAGCGCCAAGAACAGCGCGCCCGCCTTAAGAAGGTGCGATAGCCTGGTTTGTGTAGGTGCCTACCAGTACTCTCCCCGTCGGCGAATATTTGGGGCGCTCAGAGAGGACCGATATTGGTGTGAAGGGCGGTTGCGATTACAGCCGAGATGGGCGGGGGCCGTCGTGAAGGGCTTCGTGACGGTCAGTCTCAGCTGGTTTGCATTTGAGGCGCTGCTTGGGGAGGCGGGCAAGGGCCCCGAGTTCGTCTCGGCTCGGGTGGTGCGAGGCATCCGCATCTACCTAAGGGACAAGGAGTTTGATCGGCCGGGTTGGGCCTATCCGGCCTTTCTGCGTGACCAGGAGGACCGGGGGGAAGTGGAAGTTGAGCTCTACATTGAGGAGGACCTCTGGGGCGAGTTGGAGGCCGAGGCGGAAATGCAGCAGATCTCGGTGGCGCAGATGATCGAGCACGCGACGCTGTATTTCGCCGCAGAGGAGAACGCGGGACGCATCACACAGCGGATCCTAGAAAAGAGCAGAAACCGCTAGCACGTCGGAGGGGCGGGTTCGAACCATGAGGCCGAAGCCGCGCTGCTGCGGCACTCCCCGGGGTCGACGTTGGGTCTGTCGGGTTCAACGAGCCGAATTCCGACGGCCTGACCCCGACCCCAACAGATCTCAGCGGCGCTGAGATCTGTTGGGGAAGAGGCCGAATGCTCAGGGCTCGGGGACCGTCGCTAGATTGTCGTCCCAGACGTTGCCTTGCCAGGTGGTCGGACCCGAGAAGTAGGCGCCGACCCCGTAATAGCCCCCATTTGGGTAGAGGCCGTTGGAGTCGGTCCCGCTCTGGCAGGAGGTGCCTCCTGACCCCGAGTTGTAGACCGGCTTGGAGAGACAGCGGGCAAAGTGATTGCCGGTGATCGTCGTCTGAGCCCCAGACGGGTTGGTCGAGTTCGCTTGCGAGTAGAGAACGAAGCCGCCCCCGACGAGCAGACTGTTGGTCACCGTGAACTTGTTGCCGCCGCCACAGATCGTGTCGCCGAACACAGTTGCGGTCTGACCTTGTTCGTTGACTAGGGTCGAGTGTTCGACGTCGACCGATCCGGAGCAGACGTAGATGTCCTCAGCGTGGGCGCCTGAATAGATCGAGGACACCTTCATGTAGGTGTTCTTGACCGTCAGTGGCCATGCCTGAACGCACTCGTTGCACAGTGTCAATCTGCTGCCTTCGACGGTTACGCCGCTATAGCTGCGAATCGCCGCCTCAACCGTGCTGGAGCCCGAACCCTTTCCGGAGACCGTGGTATTGATGACCTTGGTTCCGGTGTGGCCGTTTTGGACCCAGATTCCGGCCGAGCCGCTGCCGGTGTCTGCTGAGGTGATCTTGTCGTTGCGGATCGTTACATTGTTCGCTTCGACTGTGATCTGTCCCGTAATTTCCTTGCCTTCGATCACCTCATCATTGGTGGAGGCCGTGATCGAACCCGATGCTGTCAGGGTTCCGGTGGCTCCGGTGTTCGTAGGATCTGGATAGCCGCAGGCGCTTGGGACCGAATAGCAGTTCTCCGACTTAATCGACGGCACTTCTGGGATCGGTTCTTCGTGCTTGGTTTCGGGTGCGGGTTCTTCATGTTTGGTTTCAGGTTCGGTTTTCGGTTCTTCTTTGGGTGGGGGCGCTGATTCGGATTCGACCGCCGGAGTCGAGGTCGGTTCCGAATGTGATCTTTCCCACCTAGAGTGATGACCGTGGTCACGCTGCCCCGCCAGGCGGATGGATGGGGCCACTGAGAGGACGCTGGGCTGGCAGGCGCTGCGCCGTGCCTTACCGGGAGCCCTGCGCTTGCAGGCGGCCTGATCTGCCCTCTTGGAGCCAGATGAGGCGTTTGCGCCGACGGCTGTAAGCATGCACAGCGCGGCGATTAGGAACAATACGGACAGTCGTATGCGAGAGTTTTTGAGCATTGTGCGCTGATCGACTCTCGATGGGTGATCTGTAGAAATGGTTCCGTGCCATGGACGTTTGTTGGTATAGGGCACTTGACTCTTGCAAGAGCCCTGTCGCCGTTCTCGACGCTCCGGATTGAACCCGTCCGCGGTAATTGTGCTTCCAGCGGGGGGCGCCAGTCAGGTGCTTGAAACTTTGTATTCACGTCCAGAACTACGGTTTTACCGGCGTCGTGGCGGCTCACGTCTCGGGAAGCTCAGCGCGACCGGCATTTGTCTTGAGCCTCGAGGGGAGCTGCATGGGCGCTTCGCCCGACGGCTTACCCTTCACCCCGGCCAGCTGGCGGCGTAGCGCTTTAAGGCCGTCGGGGAAGTTTCCTGATTGCGGCCTCGGAGCGCGGCGCAACACGGGCGCTGACGTGTCCACCGACGCGGCGGGAAGACATGGAGAGAGGACTCCTTGCCTTGCGGCGGTTGTCAATAATCGGCCGCGATCGTCAGGAGTCTGGACCAGGGGTCCCTACATTTCCGTCGGTCTTTTTCGACCCGATCAATCCGGGAGGTTTGTAGTAACCAGCATGGTCCCGGAGCAAATGCCTCTCAGAAGCCGCTTAAGCTGAGTACAAGCTGCCGGCACCCCGTAACGGAACTTAACTCAGGCTGGGGATGCTGCGACTACCGGAACCGCGCCAAGCTCGACGAGATGAGCCTGCAGGGTGCGCCGGCCCCTGTGGTGCAGGCCGTGGACAGAGCTCTCACTTTTGCCGAGTGTATCGGCGATCTCCTCCGGCGAAAGGCCCACCACATGCCGCAGAACAAGGACCTCCCGCTGTGCGTCGGGCAGCCGCTCCAGGGCGTTACGCAGATCCCGGCCGCGATCGAAGCTAACTGCGGCATGGTCGTCGTCGGCTACTCTGACTTCCTCGGTGGGTATCGCGCGCTTTGAGCGAAGATGATCGAGCGCGGCGTTACGGGCAACCCGGAGGATCCACGCCGCAAATGGAACCTCGCGCTGCTCGTATTTTTTGATCCCTTTTACAAGCTTTGCGAAGACGTCCTGGGTGATGTCCTCGGCCTCGTGGTGGTCGTGGACGAAACTTGCCACATAGCGCAGGACATCTGGCGCGTAGCGGGCATATAGGAAATGCAGTCCCTCGGTGTCACCTGCCTTGGCGCATGCCACGGCACGCTGCACGAGGCGGCTCTCTTGGCTCGCTTCGGCCGCCTTCGTATCCGCGTCGGGACTCGCCGGCGAATTGCCAGTCCCTTGCGGTCGCCACTTTGGTTGTTCAATGCGCATTCTTCCTCTGCCGTTCTGCTCGATTGGATCCGTTTTTAGAACCATTTCGCCGCTTTCCCTCGGTCGATGCGAACAAGCTATGGACTGTTGGGCCATCTGTCAACCCAAATATTCGGCCAAATTTCATACTCGGACTTAAGCAAACGCAGATTGGGCATGTGCCCCACACAATCTGAAGGACTTTGCAACAGAATGCCCGAGAGCGAATTGCGTCCGGTCAGGTCTCCATTGAGAAAGGCGGATCACTCGCGTTCGTAGAGTTTGTAACTTTCCACCCGAGTTCGATCCAACTTTTGAGGGTGGAAGACTTCGATCGATTGGTGCAATCGGACCCCCAATAATGGGGATCTGTAGGACCGGGCGCGAGGGTGATGCAAGTAAGTCAGGGTGAGAATACGCTGCACTCCCTGTGCATACCAATTGGAGACCAAGCCCCTTTCGCCTGCCCTTAGCCTGCTTGTGCAGCGTACTCTCGCCCTGACTATGTAAAGAACCGGTGTAAGATCCCTCGGTCAGGCGGCCAGCTTTTGTCTGGCGCTGGGCGCCAGAACCTCGTCAATCGAGGGGACAGGGATAGGGGTACCGCTCGAGTGCAGGGACTTCTCAAGGGCCTCGAGTCCGAGTACAACTTCCAACCCGAGTCGGGCGTTGGAGACCGGCGTGGATCCCTCACGGATTGCCGCGGCAAAGTCTTTGAGCTCCAATCCGAGCGGCTCCGCTGCCTCGATTTGAGGGGCGATCATGTCGCCGGTGCGATAAGTCAAGCGGTACTCGCCAAAATTTGCAGGCGGGTGGGAGAAGTCAAGTCCGCGATCGTAGATCCGAACCGAATCATCTGCGGCCGTGTCCTCATACTGAACCATTCGACGGCTGCCAACCACGACCATCTGGCGGACCTTGCGTGGCGCCAACCAGGAGACCTGAACATTTGCCTGGGCTCCGCCCTCAAATCTCAGTGTCAGGAAAGCAGTCTCGTGGACGCCGTCCTGAAAGACGCTACGGCCATTGGCGGTCACCTCAACTAGGGGCTTCTTGAACCAGTGAAGAAGGATTGAGAGATCGTGGGGTGCCAGATCGAGCACAACTCCGTCCTGCTGGTAGAGACCAAGGTTCATCCGCGAGGAGGTCACAAAGTAGATCTCGCCCAAAACGCCCTCCCCGATCAGCCCGGCGACCTTGTTGACCGATGGGCTGTAGAGGAAGGTATGGCCCGGCATCAATACCTGTCCCAGGTCGTCGGCGAGCGCGATCAGCTCGGCGGCCTCGGCGGCGGTTCGGGCGAGCGGCTTCTCAACCAAGACGTGCTTACCAGCTTTAAGGGCACGGCTGACCAAGGCATAATGGGTGTGAGGGGGGGTGGCGATCGCCACGGCTTCGATCCCAGGGTCTGCCAGGGCAGTATCGAGATCGCGCTCAAAATAGCTGCCCGGATAGCGGCGGCTGAACTCCTCAATCCGCTTGTCGTCGCGCTCGCAGAGACCGCTGAACTCAAACTCCGTTCGCTCGATTACGTTGCGAACGATGTTCGGTCCCCAGTAGCCATAGCCGACTACCAGCATCTCGATTGGGTGGTCGAAGTACATCAATCAACCAACGGGCCATCGGCCAGGGACTTCCATTTCGTTTTGAAATCAACGTAGGAAAAAGGGACGAGGCCATATCCGAGCCATCGCGGAGCGGATCGTCTCATCCCCAAGGAAAAATCCGATCGCGGCCTGGCTGCGGGCGCTGTAGATCGAATCAGTTGTGAAGCAGCGGGGCAAGCGCGGTCTTCGGGGGCGGACCGAACGGGGGCTCGGCGCGGCCGATCAGCGTTCGGATTGCGGTCCGCGCCGCGGTCCTGCGGGCTTTTAGGTCGCCATTGCTTCCCGGGGTTAGTGCGCGCAGGGCGTGACGGGCTAGGACTGCTGCCAAAAAGGCCGAGCGCGTCGGCTGTGAGAAGTTCTTGCCAGCGTAGAGGCGGCGAGAGTAGGCATCCTGGGCAACCATCTTCGGGCGCACCCCGCCCTTACCCGCGTGGTGGACGATCGTCATCGTCGGCAGATGTCGGATCTCCCAGCCAGCCCGCTTGATGCGCAGGCAAAGATCAATCTCCTCCGCGTACATGAAGAATCGCTCGTCGAGCAAACCGGAGCTCATCAGGGCCTCGCGCCGAGCGAGCATGAACGAGCCGGTAGTCCAATCGCAGGAAAGCTCGCGCTGATACAGGTCGAGGTTCAGCTCTCGCTCGCCGGCCCAACGCGCATGGATGGGCCAGCGCTCGGACGCCAAGGCCTCTCCGAGGGCGCGCGAGGGGCTCGGGAAGTAGCGGATTGTGGGCCACAGCGTCCCATCGGCGGTCAGCTGGCGGACGCCGATCAAGCCAACCGCCGGCCGTGCGTCCATCGCGGCGACGAGATCTCCGAAGGTGCCTGAGACAATTTCGGTATCGGGATTCAGGAAGAGGTAGTAGCGAGCCCCGCAGGTGGCCACGCCTCGGTTGTTTGCGTGCGAAAAGCCGAGGTTGCGCGAGCCGACTACGCGAACCGAGGGGAACTGCTCTTCGACCAGCCGACGGGTGCCGTCTGTGGATTCGTTGTCGACGACGACGACATCGATCGAGGCGTCCCCGGCGCTGGCAAAGACCGTGCGCAGGCATGGCTCCAGCCACTCGGCATTGTTTGCCGAGACGATGATGATCGCCAGGTCGTTGCCCTGCCCTTCCTCCGTCATCCCAGGCACCTCACTAGATAAAGGGCGCTTTGCACCCGCTGCTGGCTCCCCTGACACCGGGCCAAAAGCGGGAGTGCTTGATCCGCCAGGGCGGATTGGCCGAGATGTCGGGCATTCATCTAGATTGGGCCCAAATGACCCTGGGCCCGTCGGATTGTGGATCGCGTTTCCAAGGCGCCGAGGGAGGCGAGCCGCCGACCTGAGCACTGGGCCCACCGACGAGCTCGACGAGGATGAATTCTGCGCCTCCGGAAGCCAGTGCTCTCATTTCTATCGTCACGTCATCCTAGGTTCCGTGGGGGTTGCCCAACCAACGCCATGCCATTCAGAAATCTTTTATCGGAAAAGGCCGCGGAACGACAGAAGAAGCTCGAGGGCACAGCCGTTCAATCGATGGCGGGCGAATGATCATGGCCCGAAACTCAACCCGTACGGCTGGAGTGTCCTTTGGCGCTGGTCAAGATAATGCGAGAACTGTCGAGGCGAAAGAGGCTGGTCGCGCTCGTGCTCGGTTTCTCCCTTTTAACCGGTTTCCTGCTTGCCTTCCGACCCCAGATACCGCCACAGAGTCGCCAGTATCAGGTTTCCCAAGCGTCGTCAGCGATTCTCGTCGGCACGAGAGACTCCCAGGTTGCCGCGGTCGGGGGGAGGGGGCCGGGCCTGCCTACGCTCGCCGGTCGCGCGAATCTGCTTGGCAACCTGATGACCGGCGGACCGCTGAAGGAAGCAATCGCCAAGAAGGCAGGTGTTCCGTCCAACCTGCTCACCGTCGTCCCTCCGACCAACGCGAGTACGCCGGGAGTTGCCCCGGTGCCGGTCAAGCCACCGGCGAGTCAAGGGATTCCTGAAGCCGAAGCGACGATTCTCAGCATTTCAACCGACGAAACACTTCCAATCCTCCACATTGTCGCTCAAGCGCCGAACGCCGAAACTGCCCGCAAGCTTTCCGGGGGAACGATTGTCGCACTGAGGCAATACCTCGCCTCGATCTCCGCTTCGCAGCACATCCCCTCGGCGCGACAGCTCGTCGTCCAGCAGGTCGGAGCACCGCTGGCGCAGACCGCGACGCGTGGGCTGCCCCGGGCGGTCGCGCTCGCGGTGACGATCATTTTGGCACTGCTTGGATGCGCAGCGATCCTGGGTGGGTCCTGGTTCATCCGTAGCTGGAAGCAGATCGGAGACGCTGAGAGTCGTGGTCAGCCACCCGCGGAGGGCGTCGAGCATGCCGTCTTGATTGCTGGTCTCCCAAGCAGCGAGCACCTGACGTCGGGTGGCCCACAGGCCTACCCTCCCGAGAGCCCGCAAGTGTTCCCTCCCGAGAGCCCACAGGCCTACCCTCCCGAGAGCCCGCAAGTGTTCCCTCCCGAGAGCCCACAGGCCTACCCTCCCGAGAGCCCGCAAGTGTTCCCTCCCGAGAGCCCACAGGCCTACCCTCCCGAGCCAGCGGCGACGCTTCATTCTTCAAAACCGCTGATTCGGATCCGTCCCTAACTGAACGATTGCATCTCTCGGGGCGTCCCCGGGGGTGGAGCTCTTAGGCCGCCGTCCGCTTATGCGTTTGCGCGCTGCGACGTCGTCCAGTCTGCTTGGTCGATCCCTTGCGCGCGGGTGATTCCAGCACGTGGATCGTTCGTGCGAGGCTGGCGCTGGAGCCGGAGCCGTCGTGGACCGTGAGCCGGATGTATCTCTCCCCTGGATGTCGAAATCGGAGGTTGATCGTGCAACCCCACTTCCGCCCGGCCGCACCGCTCCGATGCATTCCCTTGACCGTCCACACGCAGGTGAGGGGGGGAATCCCCTGGGAGGCATTGCCGCTAAGCGTGAATCTCTCCCCGGTCCGCGGCTGGGAGGGGGCGCTCCAGAATGCGTGGTCGGGAACGTCGGCGGTAACGGCGAGCGGACTCGGGGATGTGGGCGGAGTGCTCGGCAGCGGCGGGGGAGAGGTCGCGGCGGCGACGGAGAAGGATTGGCGATTTGAGTCCGATTGGCCGTTGGCACCCGTCACGGTGAGCTTCACATACTGGGTACCGGCTTTGGCGAAGGTGTAGGTGACCTTGCAGCCGGTCTTGGTGTCGAGGACCGAGCCAGCGGAGGTTTCGATCGTCCATTTGCAGGTGATCGGCGCTTCCCCGGTGGATGCGCTGCCGTCCAACGTCACGGCGACGCCGGCTTCGGCTCCGGTCGGAGCTGCCCAGTTCGCTTCGGCGGGAGTGGGCGGGGGGGGAGAGGTCGCGGCGGCGACGGAGAAGGATTGGCGATTTGAGTCCGATTGGCCGTTGGCACCCGTCACGGTGAGCTTCACATACTGGGTACCGGCTTTGGCGAAGGTGTAGGTGACCTTGCAGCCGGTCTTGGTGGCGAGGACCGAGCCAGCGGAGGTTTCGATCGTCCATTTGCAGGTGATCGGCGCTTCCCCGGTGGATGCGCTGCCGTCCAGACTCACCGGGACGCCGGCTTCGGCTCCGGTCGGAGCTGCCCAGTTCGCTTCGGCGGGAGTGGGCGGGGGTCCCGTTCCGCACCCCGCCGAACCGTCGGCGCAAACTGGCTGGGAATTGTCGTCCCAGACATTGTTTTCCCAGACATTCCCACTCCCGGTGTAGTAGCTGTCGGCTAATCCGTAGTTGCCGCCATATGGAAATAGGCCGAACCCGTCTGCGCCGTTTTCGCAGAGCCAGTCTCCACCTGAGGAGTCGTATGACCGGAGAGGATTTGCAGCGGGCAAACCGGTTTCCCGTAATCGTCATCGTTCCGGTCGGCGATTGGGAATTTCCCTGCGGATAGAAAATGTAGCCACCTCCGGCCAGCAAGCTGTTGGTGACCTGGAAGTTGTTGCCGCCTCCGCAGATCGTGTCGCCAAAGACGGTGGCCGTCTGACCATGCATGTTGATCAGCGTTGAGTGTTGACGTCCACGTTGTCAGAGCAGATGTAGATGTTCTCGTCATGAGACGCCTGAGTAGGCGAGGTCGACGACAAGGTAGGAGTTGCGGACGGTGACGGCCGCCCTCGACATTCTCGGGTGCATCCATGCAGGTAAACACCTTCAAGGGTGGCGCCTGGGTTGCCATAGTCGATTCCAGAGCGCGGACTCGGGAGCATTGCTGGTCGAGCCGTTGCCATAGACCTCGGAGTCTTTCAGCGTGAAATCATTGGCCTCCGTTTGCGGCGCGATAACGGTGGCACCAACCCCGCCCGATTCTGTGTGCAGCTTCGAGTCTTCTGATCGTCACGTTGTTGGCGGTGACCGTGACCGATCCGGTGAGTCGACTTCTTTCAGCTCTCACCATTGGTCGAGAGCGTTTGATCGAGCCCGATGGCGTCAGCTGTGTACCGGATGGAACCCCGTGTTGGTCGCATCCGGATAGCCACAGGAGCTCGGGAGTGCAAAGCAGTCCGTTGTCGCCGCAGCGGCTTGACCCGGCGTCAGCGCAAGGACGGCGAATACGCCCGACCATGTCGCCAGGGTGAGCCAAACCGTCAGCCACGGCCGATTACGGAAATCTGCCGCTCTGAAGAGCACCGTGACCCCTCCTCCATCCAGACTCATTGATAATTGGTAAACCAGCTTTTTGAAACGGCCAGAATAGCCGATGCTCCATTTGCTGAAAACAGTGGCGGCGATCCGCTCCGCAGGCTGGCCCTAGTCCTCTCGTATCCATCTCTGGCCTCCATCGTCTCATCGTCGCACGCCTTGAGGCACGGGATTACTTGCAACGAAGCGTGGACATATGAGCGGCCGCGGGCCGGTTCGAGTGGCCCTCATCGGAGTAGATGCTCTGCCAGCGGGGCTCGCCTCGAAAGGTCCGTGTCGCAGGGGAAGCTCGTCCGCTGCGGGCGCGGTGAGCCGGGCGCAGACTCGCCTGGGGGATTGGTCCGGCTCGAAATCTCTCGTTGGCGCACCCTGGGGTTTTCCCAGTCCCAGAGCGAATTTTGGCGTCTCTCAGTGCCTCCGCGACGGTGATTGGCGTCGATCGGGAATCCTCGACCGCGTCCAGTCTCGCAAAAGTTTTTTCAAAAGTCGTGCGAAAATTTGATTCTTCGGTGCGTTAGGTCTGACATGGCTCTCCTTGTTATCGAGCGGTGCTCTGCATCGCCGCGCGGATGATCGAAGGCGCGGCCATGGCATTGCCGCGCGATCGCGATCTATTTTCCGGCGGAAACCAGGCGGCGAGGACGCGTGGAGCGGCTCCACGCTCG
Source organism: uncultured Solirubrobacterales bacterium (assembly GCA_963745305.1). Lineage (GTDB taxonomy): Bacteria > Actinomycetota > Thermoleophilia > Solirubrobacterales > 70-9 > CAVUWL01. Next base: position 204,966 of record CAVUWL010000016.1, on the reverse strand, counting down.
TGCACGCACCGGCCCACGAGTCTCGAGCGCGGTTATCGGCCGTCTCTTGCCCTCAGTAGAGGGCTGTCAAAAAGATGCGGAACCCTTCATTGTGGGAGCCCTCGAAAGCGCCCATGTTTGTCGCTTCCTAGGGTCGGATCCGATCCCTGGCCGCGGAGGGGGGCCTGAGGTGAAGACCTCGATCAGCACCGCCTCTTGGCGACCCGGGCCGCTAAGCCGGCTCGGCGGCTTGCTGCTTGCCCTGCTGGCGATTGTCGTTGCGTTTATCCTCGCGAGCCCAGCCTCGGCCTTCGCGGCGGAAACGGAAGACCATTGCGCCTCGGCGCCCAACCCGATCGTTTGCGAGAACGCCCTCCCCGGCGATCCGCCCATCAATTGGCAGGTCCAGGAAGTCGGTAGCCCCACGATCCAAGGCTACGCGACATCGATGAGTGTAAACGTCGGCGAAACGGAGCATTTCAAGATCAAAACGCCGGCCACCGCCTATCACCTCGAAATTCTGCGACTCGGATACTACGGAGGAGACGGGGCCCGGCTCGTAGCGTCGAATATCCAACCGACCGCGAAATTACCCCAGGTTCAGCCGGAATGTCTGCACGAAGCCTCCACCGGTCTTATCGACTGCGGCAATTGGGGAGAATCGGCCCAATGGACGGTTCCGAGTACTGCCGTATCGGGAGTCTATATCGCTCTTTTAACCCGCGATGACAACAAAAAAGAAGAACAGAGCCAGATCATCTTCGTGGTCCGCAACGACGCCAGCCACTCAAAGATCCTGCTGCAGACATCCGACGCCACCTGGGAGGCATATAACGCATACGGCGGCAACAGCCTCTATACCTGCACTGTCTCCTGTCCGGCGGGCGAACCTGAAGCGTATAAGGGCGCCTATGCCGTTTCCTACAATCGACCATTCGATGGGGCGCTGAGTACCGACAACGGCGCATCCTATCTCTTCTACGCCGAATATCAGATGATGCAGTTTCTGGAAGAGAATGGCTACGACGTCAGCTATACAACCCAAAACCAGGTCAATAACAACGGTGCATTGCTCAAGAACCACCAGATCTTTATGTCAAGCGGTCATGACGAGTACTGGTCAGCCGGCCAGCGTGCCAACGTCGAAGCGGCTCGCGAAGCTGGCGTAAATCTTGCGTTTTTCAGCGCCAACGAGATTTTTTGGAAGACGCGTTGGGGGCCGAGTATCGATGGCTCAGAAACGTCTGGACGAACGCTCACCACCTACAAGGAGACCCACTTCAAGGGACCGGTCGATCCAAACGACCCACCGACCTGGACCGGTGCCTGGCGAGACCCCCGGGGCGGACCACACGCCGATGGTGGGAAGCCGGAGAATTCCCTCTCCGGTCAACAGTTCGAGGTCAATTCGGGAACCTCAGAAATCACGGTGCCGTCGCAGTACAGCAAACTGCGAATGTGGCGACACACGGCGGTGGCCAACCTGCAACAAGGGCAGACGCTGACGCTTGCGCCCGAAGTCGGCACGCTGGGCTATGAGTGGGATGAAGATGTCGACAACGGTTACAGACCAGCCGGTGAGTTCGATCTCTCCTCGACCACCGTCGCAGATGTGCAGTCATTCGGCGACTATGGGACCAATCTCAACGATGAAGCAACGGGCACCCACCACCTGACCCTCTACCGGGCTCCAAGCGGAGCGCTCGTCTTCGGAGCAGGGACGGTTCAGTGGTCCTGGGGCCTTAACAACACCAATGCCTGGAACCAAGGAAACACCGATCCAGAAGAGCCCCCGACCGATCCGAATATGCAGCAATTTACGGTCAATCTGCTGGCCGAAATGGGGGCTCCGGCCGAATCGCTGATGAAAGGACTCGTCGCCGGGACGCAGTCCACCGACAAAACGGCACCGACGTCGACGATCACCTCACCGACCTCAGGAGAAACGGTTCAAGACGGCAGCGCGGTGACGATCTCGGGCACCGCGACCGACGCTGGTGGAGGGGTGGTCGCCGGGGTGGAAGTCTCCACCGACAATGGCGCAACGTGGCATCCAGCCACCCTCATCACGCCGGCCGAACAATCGGTCAAATGGACATATGCGTGGCCCGCCCATGGATACCCGACGACGACGATCAAATCGCGCGCGGTGGACGACAGCTCCAATCTTGAGACGCCCTCGGCAGGGGTCGGAGTAAAAGTGGCCTGCCCCTGCTCAATCTGGGGTTCCGCGGTCAAACCGGCCGAAGCGGATTCCGGCGACGGCAGCTCGGTCGAGCTCGGGGTGAAGTTCACGACGGAAAGCTTCGGAACGATCACCGGAGTTCGCTTCTATAAGTCGGCGGCCAATACCGGCAGCCACATTGGCGCGCTGTGGACGGCCGGCGGCGAACAGCTCGCCAGCGCCACGTTCACAAACGAATCCGCATCGGGCTGGCAGGAAGTGACCTTCTCTACGCCGGTTGCCGTGTCTCCGGGAACTACCTATGTCGCTTCATACTTTGCTCCCGCCGGTCACTACGCGGCCTCGCCCTGGTATTTCTACACCCCGCCGCCAACCGGCGGCAATATCCTCAACAGCCCGCCGCTTCACGCCGTCGCTGCCAATGGCGAACCGGCTGGCGGTAAATTCGCCTCCGAAAACGGCCTCTACTCCTACAGCAGTGCCAGCACCTTTCCGACGAGCAGTTTCAACGGGACCAACTACTGGGTCGATCCTGTGTTCTCACCAGCTGCTCCTCCCGGCCAGGTCACGAATGTCAACGCGACCGCGGGCAGCGAATCGGCAAGTCTGACCTGGAAAGCGCCATCTGGGGGCGGACCGGTGACCAAATACACGATCACCCCCTACAAAGGCTCCGAAGCCCAGACCGCCACCTCGATCACCGGATCCCCGCCGGCGACCGGGACGACGATCACCGGGCTGACCAACGGCACCGCCTACACCTTCACCGTGCAGGCCTCCAATCAGAACGGGAACGGAACGGTGTCCGAACACTCCAACGCGGTCACGCCTTCGGCACCGACCGTGCCTTCGGCACCGACCGCGGTTTCGGCGAGCGCCGGAGCAGCCAGCGCCACGGTGACCTGGACGGCTCCAGGCAATGGGGGCAGCCCGATCACCAAATACACGATTACCCCCTACAAAGGCTCCGAAGCCCAGACCGCCACCTCGATCACCGGATCCCCGCCGGCGACCGGGACGACGATCACCGGGCTGACCAACGGCACCGCCTACACCTTCACCGTCACCGCGACCAACTCCGTTGGCACCGGAGCAGCCTCCGAACACTCCAACGCCGTCACGCCGTCGGCCTCGAGTGCTCCGGACACGATCTTTGGCACCTCGACGCCCGCAACGACCGATTCAGGCGATACCGCCGCGGTCGAGCTCGGGGTGGCGTTTAGCTCCGAAGTCTCCGGCAGCGTCACCGGCATCCGCTTCTACAAGGCCAGCACCAACACCGGTACGCACATCGGCAGCCTCTGGAGCGCCTCCGGCACGCTGCTGGGCTCCGCCACCTTCACGAACGAAACGGCCTCCGGTTGGCAGCAGGCCAGCTTCTCCTCGCCGATTCAGATCACCGCCAACACGACATATGTCGCCGCCTACCTGGCCCCCAAAGGCCACTATTCCGACACCTCCTCCGGGTTTGCCACGGACCCGTGAGCAACCCGCCTCTGAGCGCACTCGCCAATTCCGCCTACGCCAACGGCAACGGCCTCTACGCCTACAGCAGCTCAAGCATCTTCCCCACCAGCAGCTACAAATCCACCAACTACTGGGTGGACGTGGAATTTGAACCGACCCCGGTAAACGCTCCTCCCGGCCAGGTCACGAATGTCAACGCGACCGCGGGCAGCGAATCGGCAAGTCTGACCTGGAAAGCGCCATCTGGGGGCGGACCGGTGACCAAATACACGATCACCCCCTACAAAGGCTCCGAAGCCCAGACCGCCACCTCGATCACCGGATCCCCGCCGGCGACCGGGACGACGATCACCGGGCTGACCAACGGCACCGCCTACACCTTCACCGTGCAGGCCTCCAATCAGAACGGGAACGGAACGGTGTCCGAACACTCCAACGCGGTCACGCCTTCGGCACCGACCGTGCCTTCGGCACCGACCGCGGTTTCGGCGAGCGCCGGAGCAGCCAGCGCCACGGTGACCTGGACGGCTCCAGGCAATGGGGGCAGCCCGATCACCAAATACACGATCACCCCCTACAAAGGCTCCGAAGCCCAGACCGCCACCTCGATCACCGGATCCCCGCCGGCGACCGGGACGACGATCACCGGGCTGACCAACGGCACCGCCTACACCTTCACCGTCACCGCGACCAACTCCGTTGGCACCGGAGCAGCCTCCGAACACTCCAACGCCGTCACGCCGTCGGCCTCGAGTGCTCCGGACACGATCTTTGGCACCTCGACGCCCGCAACGACCGATTCAGGCGATACCGCCGCGGTCGAGCTCGGGGTGGCGTTTAGCTCCGAAGTCTCCGGCAGCGTCACCGGCATCCGCTTCTACAAGGCCAGCACCAACACCGGTACGCACATCGGCAGCCTCTGGAGCGCCTCCGGCACGCTGCTGGGCTCCGCCACCTTCACGAACGAAACGGCCTCCGGTTGGCAGCAGGCCAGCTTCTCCTCGCCGATTCAGATCACCGCCAACACGACATATGTCGCCGCCTACCTGGCCCCCAAAGGCCACTATTCCGACACCTCCTCCGGGTTAGCCACGACCCGTGAGCAACCCGCCTCTGAGCGCACTCGCCAATTCCGCCTACGCCAACGGCAACGGCCTCTACGCCTACAGCAGCTCAAGCATCTTCCCCACCAGCAGCTACAAATCCACCAACTACTGGGTGGACGTGGAATTTGAACCGACCCCGGTAAACGCTCCTCCCGGCCAGGTCACGAATGTCAACGCGACCGCGGGCAGCGAATCGGCAAGTCTGACCTGGAAAGCGCCATCTGGGGGCGGACCGGTGACCAAATACACGATCACCCCCTACAAAGGCTCAGAAGCCCAGACCGCCACCTCGATCACCGGATCCCCGCCGGCGACCGGGACGACGATCACCGGGCTGACCAACGGCACCGCCTACACCTTCACCGTGCAGGCCTCCAATCAGAACGGGAACGGAACGGTGTCCGAACACTCCAACGCGGTCACGCCTTCGGCACCGACCGTGCCTTCGGCACCGACCGCGGTTTCGGCGAGCGCCGGAGCAGCCAGCGCCACGGTGACCTGGACGGCTCCAGGCAATGGGGGCAGCCCGATCACCAAATACACGATTACCCCCTACAAAGGCTCCGAAGCCCAGACCGCCACCTCGATCACCGGATCCCCGCCGGCGACCGGGACGACGATCACCGGGCTGACCAACGGCACCGCCTACACCTTCACCGTCACCGCGACCAACTCCGTTGGCACCGGAGCAGCCTCCGAACACTCCAACGCCGTCACGCCGTCGGCCTCGAGTGCTCCGGACACGATCTTTGGCACCTCGACGCCCGCAACGACCGATTCAGGCGATACCGCCGCGGTCGAGCTCGGGGTGGCGTTTAGCTCCGAAGTCTCCGGCAGCGTCACCGGCATCCGCTTCTACAAGGCCAGCACCAACACCGGTACGCACATCGGCAGCCTCTGGAGCGCCTCCGGCACGCTGCTGGGCTCCGCCACCTTCACGAACGAAACGGCCTCCGGTTGGCAGCAGGCCAGCTTCTCCTCGCCGATTCAGATCACCGCCAACACGACATATGTCGCCGCCTACCTGGCCCCCAAAGGCCACTATTCCGACACCTCCTCCGGGTTAGCCACGACCCGTGAGCAACCCGCCTCTGAGCGCACTCGCCAATTCCGCCTACGCCAACGGCAACGGCCTCTACGCCTACAGCAGCTCAAGCATCTTCCCCACCAGCAGCTACAAATCCACCAACTACTGGGTGGACGTGGAATTTGAACCGGGCGCCTGATGCGCCGTTGGAGCAAACTTCTGACTTACGCGCTGGGCGCATCCGCTGCGCTCATGGCGGCGTGCCTCCTCAGCGCCTGCGGCTCCTCCTCATCGCAGGGCTCAACCTCGGCCAGCGGCGCCCAGCCGTTGGCGAGCACGTCCGGGACCTCGACAAAGGCCAATCGCGATATGGTCACCGATGGTTCGGCGACGCAGCAGCCGCTGCACGGGACCGGTGGTGATGAAGTCAACGACGACAACCCCGGCCACGCTGACACGGGCGATGTTGCAAAGGTCGGGAAGAATCCCTGCGCGTTGGTGCCCAAGGCAGAGGCTCAAACCATCTTGGGCGGCCCGATTACGCCAGTTGAAGCTCCACTCGGGCCAACCTGCATCTACACGGCGGCCGGCCCAAAGCGCACGGTCACCGTCTCCGTCGAGGGGGTTGACTTCAACAAGATCAAGCCGAAAATTCACATGCGCGCCCGGTTCGCGGTCGGCGGTCGTCCCGCCTACTGCGGCATCTATGGTCAGTCGGCGACGTTCGTACCGCTTGCTGGCGGTGGGGTCCTGAACGTAACCGGACCCTGCGCGATCGGCAGACGGTTTGCCGAACAGGCTATGGCTCGCCTGTAGGACGGCTTCGACCACATGTTGTCCAGATGCGCCGCAGCGGCCACGTGCGCTGAACAAGCAGGAACGTCGCTCGCCTCCGAGACCGCCGCTTGAGGGCTAAACCGAGCAGCGAGCCGGCCTCGTTCAAGGCTGCCCGGGCAGGCTGCTGGGGAATTGGGTCCGCGGCCGGCTCGCCGCGGTGCGCCGCTGCCGCGGCGAATATTTGAACGCCGGGGTCGCCAGCTCGACAATGCATCTCGAGCGATCCCTCGCTTGGAGGGGTCCAGTCAGGTTCAGAGCAACGCCATGCAGCGAAGCGGCTCGCGATCGTGAGCACTCCCGGTTGAGGAGCCGGTTAGCCGGGGCAGGTCCCTGTCCCTTCCCTGTCCCTTCTTCGGCGCCGGGGCCGACGCGGCGGCGAGTTGGTCTCGATGCCCTAGCAGCGTCGATTCGGGCAGACCGGCTGGGAGTCATCGGCCCAGACGTTGTTTGTCCAGTTCTGACCAGGCCCACTGAACAGGGTCGAGACGACGCCGTAGTAGCCCCCCTGGGGGAAGAGGCCATCGGCGTCGGCTCCTTCCTTGCAGCTGGTTCCGCCGCTGCTGGGTTCAAACACTGACCTAGTCCGGCAGCGGGCCAGGCGGTTTCCCGAGATATCCACCGTGCCGACCTTGGCGGTGCTGTTGGCCTGGGGGTAGAGCAGGTAGCCGCCCCCCGCTAGAAGGCTGTTGGTCACCTTGAACTTGTTGCCTCCGCCGCAGATTGTGTCGCCAAAGACGGTCGCGGTCTGCTGATGGCGATTGATCAGGGTGCTGTTTTCAACGTTGACATTGCCGCTGCAGACATATATGTCCTCGTCGTGGGCGCCTCTGTAGGAGGAATCCACGACCATGTAGTCATTGCTGAAGTCCCCGGCGCCCTCCCAGCAGTCCGCGCAGCGGTGGAAATAGACCCGAATAGCTCTGGCACCGGGGTTGTTGTAGTGATTCCAAACGGCTGACTCGAGGCCGTTGATGTTGCTCGTGGGCCCGGACACTTCGCTGTCTTTGATCGTGAAGCCAGTCGGCCCCCTTGTTGAGAACCACCGCAAAGGTTCCGCTTCCCCCTTGAGACCTGGTGATTCGGCTGTTCTCGATCGTCACGTTGTCCGCCGCCACCGTGACGGTACCGTTGATCTCGAGGCCGTTGAGAATCGCCCCTTTAGTTGTGACTCGGCGTGAGCCGGAGGGGGTCAGCTGGGTCCCCGGCCGGAACCCCGGTATTTGTCGCGTCTGGATATCCGCAGCTGCTCGGACGCACAAAGCAGTGCATATCCTCGGCCTTGGTCGGGCTTGACCCCAACGAGGAGGCGAGAAGCCCGAGCAGTAGGTGGATGCCTAGCCAGAACTCGGGAAGGCCGGCGGTCAAGCTGGGCCAGCCTGCAAGAGCGGGCGCAGGCGGTCGCGGGCCTCTGTCCCAAACCGCCTCAGCACCGGCCAAAAACGCGGCAGCGGTGATGGCACCTGGGCGGGGTCAACGGCGTGGAGCGGCCTCAGTCGAAGCTCGACATCACCAGGGCCACAGGGAACCTCGGCGTCGAAGGAAGCGTCGGTCCCCTGGGCCGCCCAGCCGACGAGCCCGTGGTGGGGGTCGCGCGGACGCTCAATCACCAGATAGTCGGCCTCCTCGGGAACCCGAACCCGCAGCCGATGGGAGTAGGGCCTAACGCGGAAGGCCCGCCCGTCCAGTCTGTCTGCGTGGTTGGATAAGGCGATCTCGCGCAGCGATGTCCATTCGACCTCACCGAGGCGATTGACTCTCGAGGCGGTCTCGGCCAGCAGGTCGAGTCCTTCGGAGAGATCGTCATGATGTCCATAGAGGATCAGCGGATGACCGAGAAAGGCCCTGACGGCGATCTCGGACGGCTCGGTCTGGAGTGGGATTCTGGGGATGTTGGCGCAGCCGTCGCCGAGCTCGGCCGGGTCCCATCCCGCCAGGGGGCGATCGGCGGGCACCCGCTCGCTCCAGGGAAGCGGGTGGATCGCGCAGAGCGCGTCGAAGCCGAGATCACCAAGTGCCCGCGCCATGCTTGCCGAGCACATCCCGTGTGGCGGGGTCATGATCCGATCGATGCCCAGCCGGTATCTCGATTCAAACCGGATCGCGCGTCGAATCGCCTGCGCGCCGACCGCAAGCGCATTTGCCTCATCGGCCGGCTGCATCAGCTCGCGCGCAACGTGGTTATTGCCGTGGAAGACCAGCGAAAGGCGGTCGCGGCGTTTGCGAAAGAGCTCGACCGTCGCACGGTGCTGGCGCCAGCCGTCGAGAGGAATCATCGCAATCGCCGCGTGATAGCCGTGCTCTTCTGCGTGTTGCAGCAACTGATGGTAGGCGATGAATCCGTAGGTACGCCAGCGGAGGTTCGGGTCATCAAAGAGGATCGCGGCGCGGAGTCCGGGGGAGTTGAATGAGGCATCCCCGCTGACTTCGCGAAGGAACTGCGTCAACGCGATCAGGGCCAGGGTGCGTTCGGGAAAAAGGTCGCGCAGCGCCTGAGAGGGTCCAAGCTCGGGCAGGGTGGAGCGGACTCGGTGGATCGAAACAGGGCCGCGCGAGCGTGTCCAGGCCGGACGCGAGTCGGAAAAAGCGAGCACCTCCTGCAACGAGCCGTGCGGCGTTGGGATACCTTGACCATCCAAGTCCTCACGAACAGAGATTCCACGGACGCGCTGATCGACGCAGTTGCCTTCGCCGAGGCGAACATCTGCACCGGGGTGGCGTGCCCCGCCCGGGCCCGAGAAAGCCAGCGTCGGGAGCTCGGGCTCGGGGCCGGGATCCCGCTCTGCCGGTAAATCCCCCTCGCCCATCCTGATCAAGGCTGCGGCGTTGCCCCGTACCGCAGTTAACGGCTTAAAGGCGACCGGAAAGGCCGCCTCCAGGGCCGCGAACAACCGTGAGCTGCTTGCGATCGCCGCGCCCGGGTGAACGGCCACGGTCAATCTCGGATCGCGGTCGGTGTCCATGCCCTTGGCAACAAACGCCTGAGCGGCCTGGCTTCTTGCGCTTCAACGGATGCAAGATCGGACCTCCACATTCGTTGACTGAGGAGATGCAACTGGGCATGCACATGCGCGAGCTTTGGAGGCAGAAGGTCGGCCTGGCGATCGCCTTTGCCCTGGCGGTGCTCGCGGCGACAAGAATCCTCTACGGAATCAGCGTCTTTCCGCCAAGCCTCACGCCCAATTCACTTGGCCTCGCAAGCGCCTCCACCCACGTGCTCGTCGACACCCCGCGATCCACCCTGGTCGACCTTCGCGAGGACACCTACAGCTTCACCGAAATGACCAACAGGGCTTTGCTCCTGGGCAATGTAATCGCGAGCCTGCCGGTACGCGATTACATCGCCCGGCGCGCGGGAGTGCCCGCAGACCTGATCAAAGTTTCGCCCCCGCTGACCCCCGAACAGCCGCGGCCCCTGGCCACCAGCGCCGAACAGCCAAAATCAACCGACATCCTGAAATCTCCCAACGAATACCGTTTGAGCGTTCAGTCAAACCCGACGGTTCCGATCATCGACATAGATTCCGAGGCGCCCAACGCGGCCGCTGCCGCCAACCTCGCCAACTCCGCCGTACAGGGTCTTCGCGAATACCTCACCGCTACCGGACGCCAGCGCGCCACCCCGAGCAAAGATCAGGTGAAGTTGGTCCAGCTTGGCCGCGCGACCGCTGGTTCAATCAATTCTGGCGCAGGAATCCAGTTCGCTGCCTTGGCGTTCCTATTCGTTTTCTCCGCCTGCTGCGCGGTGGTGCTCTTGATCGGCAGGGTGCGGCGCGGTTGGGTGGCATCGGATGGGTTCGATGCCCGGCCGCTCGGCGATTCGACCTGATCGATGGAGTCGCTTGGAATGATCCGTGTGCTGGGGCACCACCGCATCGCGCTGGTGCTTGGTGCGCTGCTGGCGCTGTTTGTCGGGGTGGGGATGCTCTACCGGGTATCGCTCGCGCCGCCGGCCCTAAGGAGCCGTGTAACCCCGTCGGCGCACGCGCTAGAACGCGTGCTCGTCAACACGCCCACCTCATTGGTTGCCGACGCCAGCGCCCGGGGGGCGACCTCGATAGTGGTGGGGACGACGCTGCTCGGCGACCTGCTGGCAAGTGATGAAGCGAGGGCCGAGATGGCGCATGAAGTCGGTCTTCGGACCGCTGAAATTGGAGTGATCAGCCCCGCCAGCGCTGCACCGGTGATTGCGACGCCACTAGCTGAACAGGTTCTCCCGCTCACCAAACCAACCCAGCCCTATCTGGTCAGCGTCAGCGCCGATCCCGGTCTGCCGATCCTCTCGATTCAGGCCAATACCCCCGATCTGCGCAGCGCTGCCCGACTCGCCAGGGCGGCAACTGCGACCCTTGCCACCGTCGCCCGCCATTCCCCCGTGGTTGGCGGCACCGTCCGGATCGAGCGGGTGGGCAAGGCGGCGATCGGGAGCACGAGCCTGGGCACGGGAAAGGCCAAAGCTCTGGTCATTGCGTTCGTTGTGTTCGCGATGTGGTGCACCGGTGTGATCGTGTTCGACGGTATCGGCAGGCGTCGGCGCGCGGCATCAGCCTGGAGGGGGGCGCAGGGCTCCCTTGTGTGATCGCGAACGGCTGCGTCCAAGAACATCCTCGAGGGGTCGGATCCGGTGCTCAGCTGTGCACGAGATCGAGTGATCGATGAGCGCCTCTAAACAAAAGCAAGAACTGGTCAAAGTGATCGTCCCCTGCTTTCGCTACGCGAATTACCTGCCTGGCTGCGTCGAGAGCGTTTTGCGCCAGGAGGGCGTCGATGTTCGCGTCCTGATCATCGATGATCGCTCCCCCGATCAGACCCCAGCGGTCGCGGCTCAGATCATGGGGGACGAGGAGCGGGTCGAGTATCGCCGCCACCTCCAAAACACGGGTTTGATCGAGACCGCCAATGAGGGTCTCGCCTGGGCCGATGACGGGGATTACGTGGTCCTGCTCTCCGCCGATGACCGACTCCTCCCAGGAGCCCTGATGCGAGCTGTCAGCGTGATGCGTTCCCATCCGGGGGTTGGATTGGTCTACGGACAGGCGCAGTACTTTGAAACTGATGATGCGCTTCCGCGCATTCGCAAGCGCTGGCGGGGGACGAGAATCTGGTCGGGAGAAGAGTGGATTCGGATTCGCTGCCGCTCGGGCCACAGCTGCATCGCGTCTCCTGAGGCCGTCGTGCGCACCTCGGTGCAGCGAGAGGTCGGCAACTATGACTCAGCCTGTCAGCACACCAGCGACGTAAACATGTGGCTACGCGTCGCGGCGATCTCTGACGTTGCCTTTGTCAAGGGGGCGGCGCAGGCGCTTTACCGCCGCCATTCCGACAGCATGCTGCAAAGCATGTTGAACGGGGAGGCGGGCTCGGTGGTCGAGCTCGAGGAGCGCAAGGCTGCGTTCACCCGTTTCTTTGCCGTCGCCGGGGCTCGGCTTGAGAACGCCGAGGGTCTGCGCCGGGTTGTCGCCCGCACCTTGGCCCGTCAGGCGCTTTGGAAGGCGAGCCGTGCCTATGACCGCGCCAAGGTTCACGGCAGCGATGCGGTCCCGGTTGAGGCGCTGGTCTCCTTCGCGAAGGAGACCTACCCCGAGGCGCCGCATCTTCGCGAGTGGTGGGGGCTGCAGTTGAGGAAGAGAATCGGGGCTGGCCGTTCACTTTGGTTCCTGCCGTTTGTGGCAACCGGCGCCGGGCACCGATTGCGGGCCAACCTCGAGCGGCGCCGGGTCCTTCTGCGCGGAGTCTGAGACCAGGTCCGGTTTCAGGCGCCTCGGAGCTGGGATTGGATCGGAAGCTGATGCCCAACGCCAGCGTTAATTTCGAACAGATGCCGCGTACTTATGAGACCCCACGCCCGCCCGTTGCCGATCGGATCGAGCAGCCCCGAACCGACCGCGAGGCGGAGCGTCGTGACGCGGGGGAGGTGCAGCAGCCGGTCTCGGCGCCGGCCAGGATCGGCCGGCGCATTGGGCGTTCGGTGCTTGAGAGCCTCTCGCAGCGCCCCCGGATCTGGAAATACCGAGCGCTCTCGAGTTGCAGGCCACGCGGTGGATCGCCGCTGATCCTGCAACCCGCCCTGTTCATCGGTCCGGGAGCGATTTGGCTCGGGGAGGGAGTGCAGTTTGGCTGGAGGGCCTCGCCGCAGTTCTACAGCGGTTATTGCCACCTTGAGGTGAGCACCGAAGCCGCCCTGATCGAGGTTGGCGATCGCACCGAGTTCAACAACAACCTGATGATCAAGAGCGAGGGGGCCGGAATTCGAATCGGCAGCGACGGCCTCTTCGGCGCTCATGTCGAAATCTTCGACAGTGACTTTCATGACCTCGATCCCGCCAGGCGCAAGGCCGGAACGCAGAAAACCGCGGCGGTTGAAATTGGCGACAACGTTTTCGTCGGGATGGGAGTGCGGATTCTCAAGGGCGCGACGATCGGAGCTGATTCCGTGATCGGCGCAGGCTCGGTCGTCACCGGCGTGATTCCTGCCGGAGTGATCGCCGCGGGCAACCCGGCCCGAGTGATCCGCGAGCTCTGAGTGGACTTTGGTGGAGGAAGGACCGCCGATCGACGCGATGGGAGAGCAGCACTCCAACGATGTTCGCTCCAACGATGATCTAACCCAGGTCGCCGCCGCCGAACTGCGCTGGATCGCATACGCGCGGATCACGATCGAGGTCGTCCTGTTCGCTTCGATGGTTGTGGTTGCGCGGCTGATTCCGCCGGCGGCCTTTGGAATCTTTGCCGTCATCGGGATAGTCCAAGAACTCGGACTGATGATGCCGATGGAGGGCGTCGGCGGGGCTCTAGTCCAACGCAAAACGATCAGCCGTGATCACCTGCAGGCCGGCCTAGCCATGACCGTGTTCGGAAGCCTCATCCTCGCTGCGCTCACAGTGGCGGTGGCAGTTTTGGTGATGAAGCCATTGTTTGGCGAGCAGACCGAGCTGCTGATGATCGCGACGACGCCCTACTTCCTGTTCGGCGCGATCTATGCCCTGCCAATGGCGCTGCTGCGCCGGCGGCTTGACTTTCGCCGGATCAGCATCGTCGAACTGACGCTCAATGCGACCCGGGCGCTGGCCACCCTGGGGCTGGCGATCATCGGCTTGGACGCACCCGCGCTGGTCTTTGGGAGCATGGCGGGGAGTGTGCTGGCGCTCGCGATTGCTCTGTATTTCGCTCCGATTCCACTTCCATGGTGGCGGCGGAAGGCGGTCCGCGACCTGCTTCCCTACGGCGGCCCGGCCGCGCTCGCCACGGTGGCATGGACGGGATTTCGCAACGGCGACTACGCGGTGATCGGATCGATCCTTGGTCCCGCGCAGGCGGGTTTCTACTGGCGCGGCTATCAGCTTGCAGTCGAATATCAGGGAAAGGTCGCGGTCGCCATGTCCCAGATTGCCTTTCCGGTCTTGGCCCGCACCGCCGGGACCGAGGAGCTGCTCGCCCTGCGCCAGCGCATGGTCCAGCTTCTGGCCGTCGCCGTCTACCCGCTCCTTGCGTTGCTTGTCATCCTCGCGCCGCTGGTCATACCCTGGCTATTTGGACCCGCCTGGGAGCCCGCCGTGCTCCCGACCCAGATACTCGCGCTCGGTGGAGCCACGACGATGGCGATCAACTCCTGCGGCTCGGCGCTGATGGCGGCGGGGCGGGCTCGGGCGCTGCTCGGATACGGGGTAGCGCATTTCGTCGTCTACGTCGGCGCGGTTCTCGCGGTCGCCCATCTTGGCCTCGCGGCGGTGGCGATCGCCGGCTCCATCGTGCACACGATTTTCCTGGGCGTCGCCTACTTCGTGCTCCTGCGCGGTAGGGTCCGCAACCCGCTGCTGGTCCTCTGGCACGATCTGGCGCCGGCGATCCTGGCCTGCGCCGCCCTGGTCGCCGTCGCCCTGCCCGTTGACTGGGGCATGAGCGCCATCGATACCCCTGTGCTCCTGCAGTTGGCCGGGGTTGGCCTGGCCGGCGGGATCGCATACATGGCGGCGCTTCGAGCATGGTTCCCCGCCCGTGCCCATGACCTCAATGCGGTTATCCGTCGCATCCTGCCGAGCCGTCTCTTTGTTGGCCGCTTCGGCGGGGCTGTGCTGGCAGAGTCCTGAGTCTGCTCTGATCTCCCGGCGGGCGACCCACTCTCTTCCCCCGCGTCGAGGCGACCGCTTAGTCAGTAAAGGCGCGCTCTAACCAAGCTCTGGTTTCGTGCTGCCCGCCAGCGCGCCATCGAGCCCAAGGAGCTCATAGATATCCGCCGCGCGCGCCTCCCAGGAATGAGCTGCGGCGAAGGCCATTCTCGCCCGCACGTCTTGCGGCCGGCGCTCAGCCTCGAGCAGGGTGCGGGTCTGGGTGGCGAACTGCTTTGGATTGGCGGCGATCTTCACGTCAGGGTTCCCGAGCCATCTGTGCGCCGGAAGGTCGCTGACAACCGCGGGTCTCCCGGCCGCGAGGTACTCGAGGGTCTTCAGTGGGAAGCTCGCGCTGTTGAAGTCCGACTGCACATAGGGCGTCAGTCCGACATCTACCACCTGCAGGTAGGAAGGCAGCTCCTCAAAGGGCTTTGCTCCAACCCACTGCACGTTCGGCAGATCAAGAAGCGGCCCCAGCTTCGAGATGTCAAAGGATGGCTGGGCCGGCCCGACCAAAAGCAGTGAGGTACCGGCTGCCGCCACCGCCTCGAGCATCAAGAGATCGATGCGCTCAGAGATGTGTCCGACAAAACCCGCAATCGGGGCAGGCAGGCGGACGTCCGTCGGTCGCCCCACCTCGTCCACCGTTGCAAACCGATTCGCGTCACAGCCGTTGGGGATCACGTTGATGTTCGGTCGAAACGTCGACCACTTCTCCTTGAGCGCCGGCGATGTCACGACCACAACGTCGGCGCGACTCAACTGGCGGTCTGTGCCCTGCTGCAGCCAGCGGGCATCGGTGCCAGTCAGGCGCGCTCCCGCCGCGAAGTCATCGGTGCCGTAGAAGACCCGCTGGGAGCCCGGTAACACGTCGAGCATGTCGCTGACAGAGGCGACGATCGTGCTGTGGACGCGAGCGCCGAGAGCGGCGACGGTGCGCTGCACTTTCGAGCGGGCCTGGCGGACCGCGATCTCGCGCAGAAAGGGCCGGCTGACCCCAGGAACGGTGATTGGGCTGAGGCGGAGAATGTTGGGAGCGACCCGACGGAGGCGGGGTTCGCGTACCGCCTGAGTCGCGACCCGGTCGCGGAGCGGGCTGAGGTAGGAGATCGGGGGGTCGACCCAAAGCAGCGGGAGCCGGCGCGCCAGCTGCAGTGCGATGTGGCGCTCCGATTGCCAGATCCCATCCCAGGAGGTTCCGGCGATCACCACAACCCATTCGTCGCTGAGCCGGGGTTCGATATCGGCCTGTGCCGGATCGCCCGTATTCTCGCTGAGCATTGAGGTCATCGACGCGCTCCCCTATACCGCTGTGGGGATGGTCGGGAAGCTCGGCTCGGGAGGCGCGGGGACCTCCACCGGGTGCTGCCAGGGATCGGCCAGGGCCATTTGACGGGGCCTTGGCGAGGGCTGATCGCCGCCGCGGCTGACGACCGCAAGGAAACCCGCGAGCACCATCAGCAGGTAAGGGGTCTGCGGGAACGACATGATGTCGAAGAGCGCGGAGAGGACCAGGAAGGCGCCCGCGGCCGCGGCGACCGCGAGGGCCGGGGGGGCGCGGGATTGATCGCGCCTGCGAATGATCGGGGCGGCGGCGGCGATGATCAGGACGAGCATCAGGATGAACGCGGCGAGACCGATCAGGCCGGTCTCAACCACCCGCATCAAGAGGTCGTTGTCGAGAATTCTGTAGCTGGTGTGCTCATAGGACCCGAAGCCGCGGCCGAAGGCTGGGTGGCTGAGGAGGTCGGGTCTGATCGCGTCGTAATCAGATACCCGATCGTCGACGGTTCCGACGCCGAGGTGGTTGGGCTGGAACTCTTCCACGATCGATCCCAGCGCGTGCGGCGCGAGGACCGGTATGGCTACGAGAACTATCGCGCCAACGGGCGCCAGCCTGAGCAGCTCGCGACGCCGAAAGTAGGCGATGATCAAAAAGACCGTGATCGGCGCCAGCAGGGCGCTCTTTCGGTAGGTGGCAATCATCGCCCCGAGCAGAATGCAGATCGCCAGTCCGCAGAGGACGCGCTCACGGGTTCGGGAGGAGTGCATCAGCCTGACCACGGCAATCGGCAGCGCCATCGACAGCATCGCCACGACCTCGAGGCTGACGTCTGCTGGGCCGACCACTTCGGGTCGGCCGATTTCATCGGCGCTGGTATTGGCGGCCGCGATGTGGAAAAAGCCGGGCAGGACCTTGGATGCCCAGCTGTAGAACAGGTCGGTGCCAAACCGGTACTCCCACAGAACTCCAACCGCGCAGATCGTCCCCAGCACCAGCGTGAAGGTCATGAACGCACGCACCTCACTCGGGCGCACGACGCTCGCGACCACCAAAAAGATCGAAAAGAATGCCGTCAGCAGCAATAGCTTTTTGATCGAGACACCGAGCTCCAGCGTCTGGTTGAGGTAGGCGGCGTTTAGCACCACACTCAGAAACGCCACGGCAACGAAGACGGCGATCGCAGCATGGATTCGGGTGAAGTGCCAGCGTGGAGCGCGCTGTCTGCCCGCGGCGAGCGCCACAAGCCAGACGACGACGATCACCGGAATCACCAGTCGGTCGAGTTTGAGGTCGACCGGCAGTGAGGCCTGAATCCAGATCGCGTTGACCGGCACCAGCCAGAGCATCACGATGAAGCCCGCGATCAGCCAGGGGAGAATCCGCGTCGTGTGTGGCCAATCGTCGCTTCGGCTGTGCACCGGAGCGCTTGTTCCCAGGCTGTGATCGGTGCTTGCTCGCCGCGGATTGAACGGTCGACCCGCCCGCAGCCAGCCGCGACGGATCTCGGCAAGCAGGTTGAGCAACCCGAAGGTGATCGCGAAGGCGACCACCAGGGTCAGCGCCGCAATTTTCAGCGGAGCCGTGGGGTCCAGCAGCGCACCGCGAGCGCTTCCCAGCTGCGTCAAGGTGACCGGTGGGCTTCCCGCGAGGTGGTGCTGAGTGGCCACGCTGCTCAGATATGCGTTTGCGGCCTTAACCGATGCGTTGGCAAGCTGTTCTGCCTGGCCAACGGAGGGTGCCTGGGTGTAGATGTCGAGCACCGGCACGTTGGGCTGGGGCTGGATGTCGAGCTTGTATGGATCATGGGAAAGCAGGATCTCGCTGGCCCGATGCTCGCTGTTAGGTTCGATGAAGTCTCGCGGGACGCTCTGGTCGGCCTCAACGGTCGCGGCGATGCGGTCTGCTTCGATCCCGGCGAGACGACCGATCCGATTGACGATCGGTGGGCTGGTCATCACATTGGCGATCAGGGCAGCGCGCTTTGCCTGCGATTCGAAGGCGGCCCCGGTATCGAGCGGAATCGCGGGGTCGAGCTTTACCACGGCGTTGGTCACCGCGCCGCCGACTTGAAGCGGGCGCATCTGGATCCTCGGTGGCGCCAGGCTGATGCTGAAAACGCTGATAGCAGCGGCGATCAGCGCAACTACGCCGCTTGCGAGCGCGAACACAACCAGCCTGCGCCGGCGTGCGAGCCATGGATTCGGGTTTCGGATTGGCATTCGGACTAGGGCCGAGACTGCAGCGGCCACCGTTGGAGCAACGTCGACGGGGGCCTCGCGCTTCCTCATAAATGACAAAAGTGCGGTGATCGCAAGCGGTCCCCCGCCCCAGACGTTGCTCTTCACGGATGAGTGCCGCCGAGCGAAGCCTCCTGCTGATCAGCCCCGTCTATAACGAGGGTGCCAACCTCGAGCGCACGGCGCGCTCGGTCGCCTCGCAGTCGCGGCGCCCCGATCGTTGGCTGATTGTCGATGACGGCTCAAGCGATGACACCCTCGCTGTGGCTCGCCGCCTGGAGCGCGAACTTGACTTCCTGACGGTTTTTGAGGCGGCGGCTGCGCCGCCCGGATCTGACAACCTCGCCCTCGCGCGCGAGGCCCACGCCTTCAACGTCGGCCTCGAGCGCGCGCTGTGGCACCAATACGACTACGTCGGGAAGCTCGACGGAGACGTCGAGATACCCGGCAACTGGTTTGAGGCGCTGATCGAGCGCTTTGAGGCTGAGAACCGACTCGGCCTGGCCGGCGGGAGGCTGGTCGAGCCCGATCGCAATGGCTGGAAGATGATTCCGATTCCCGCCTATCACGTGCACGGTGCGGTGAAGCTATTTCGTCGCCAGTGCCTGCAGGAAATCGGCGGTATCCCCGAGCGCCTCGGTTGGGACACGATCGATGAGACCTATGTCCGCATGAGTGGATACGAAACCCACTCCTACTCAGATCTGATCGCCCGCCATCATCGCCCCCACGGCTCCGCGGATGGTGAGCTGCGGGGCCGGGCCCGCCACGGTGCGTGCGCCTGGATCCTTCACTACGGCCTGCTGTGGACATTGCTTCGCTCGCTGAAGGTTGCCCGCCTGCCGCCGCGGGGTCTCTCCGGCGCGGCGTTTCTTCTCGGCTACCTGAACGCTGCCCTGCGCGGAGTTCCGCGCGTTCAGGATCCCGCCTTCCGGCGCTTTGTGCGGGCCGAGCTGCGCGCCAGGATGCTCCGTCCGTTGCGGGGGGCGGCGAAATCGCTTGGTTGGGGCGCGGAAACGACACGCCCCCTCGTCCGTTGATCTTCCAAAGTTCCCCCTGAGGAAGGTATATGACCCCAACACCAGACCAACAGTTAAGGCGCCCCTCGCAGGACCTGATCAAGGGCGGACGAATGTTCGTGACCGGCGGCGCTGGCACGATCGGCTCAACTCTCGTTGACCAGCTGGTTGAGAACGGCGCCGGGGAGATCGTGGTCTTGGACAATTTCGTGAGGGGTCGGCGGGAGAACCTCGCGTGGGCAACCGATAACGGCAACGTCACCGTGATCGAGGGCGACGTTCGCAACCGCGAGGTCGTGCAGGAGCTGAGCCAAGGTATCGACGTCGTCTTTCACCAGGCGGCGATTCGCATCACCCAGTGCGCGGAGGAGCCGCGCCTGGCGCTAGAGGTACTTGTCGATGGCAGCTTCAACGTGATCGAGGCGGCTGCAAGCGCCGGGGTTCGCAAGGTGATCGCAGCCTCTTCGGCATCGGTCTACGGCCTCGCAACCCAGTTTCCCACCGACGAGCACCACCATCCGTATGCAAACGACACCCTCTACGGAGCCGCCAAGACCTTCAACGAGGGACTGCTTCGCAGCTATCACGCGATGAGCGACCTCGATTACGTCGCGCTTCGCTACTTCAATGTCTACGGCCCTCGGATGGACGTCTACGGCGCCTACACGGAGGTTCTGGTTCGCTGGATGGAGCGCATCGCTCGCGGCGAGCCGCCATTGATCTTTGGCGACGGTGCTCAGACGATGGACTTCGTCTGCGTGCCCGACATCGCCCGCGCCAACGTCCTAGCCGCCGAAGCCGATGTCACAGACGCCGTTTTCAACATCGCCAGCGGCGTCGAGACGAGCCTCAACGAATTGGCCGAAACCCTGCTGGCGGTGATGGATTCAGACCTCTCGATCGAGCATGGCCCCGAGCGCGCCGTCAACGGGGTGACGCGACGGCTTGCCGACACTACTGAGGCGTTCAGCGGGCTCGGCTTCAGCGCCGAAATTGATCTCGAGGAGGGACTGTCGCGGCTGGTGGAGTGGTGGCGCTCCAGCCAGCCCAACGCCCACTCCGAGCCCGCCGCCCTGGTTTCCTCTGAGGCCGCCCGGTGATGGAGGTTCCCTTCGCCAGACCGTGGTTCGGTGGGGGGGAGGCCGAGGCCGTGGCCGAGGTGATCGCCTCGGGTTGGCTGACTCAGGGTCCGCGTGTGCAGGAGTTCGAGCAGGCCTTCGCCCGACGTGTCGGCGCCCCCGATGCGGTCGCCACGACTAGCTGCACCACCGCGCTGCAGCTCAGCCTCTATGCATCGGGGGTTGGTGCGGGCGATGAGGTCATCGTTCCCTCGCTGTCGTTCATCGCGACCGCGAATGCCGTCTGGCAGTGCGGAGCGACGCCGGTCTTCGCCGACATCGATCCGATCACCTACAACCTCGACCCCGACCAGGTTGAGCGGAAGCTGACGGCGAAAACGAAAGCGGTGATGCCGGTCCACCAGGTCGGCCTGCCGGCTGACATGGACCGCTTCGCCGAAATCGCCGAGCGCCACGGCCTGATCCTGGTCGAGGATGCGGCCTGTGCGATCGGCGCCCTGCACCGGGGTCGCCCGATCGGCTCGCTCGGCCCACTCGCCTGCTTTTCCTTTCACCCACGCAAGGTGATCACCTGCGGTGAGGGCGGCATGATCGCAGTCCATGATCTCGAGCTGGCCGAGCGCCTGCGGCGCCTGCGCCAGCACGCGATGGACCAATCGGCGCTGGCCCGCCACGCGGCCCGTGACGTGGTCATCGAGCACTACCCCGAGCGCGGCTGGAACGCGCGGATGACCGACCTGCAGGCCGCCGTCGGCCTCCGCCAGCTCGCCATTTTGGACACCGTTTTGAGCGAGCGGCGTCGCCTCGCCGAGCGCTACTCGGCTTCCCTGGCGGGCATCGCATCGATCGAGCTGCCCCAGGACCCCCCCTACGCGACCCGGACCTGGCAGTCCTATCCAATCCGAATCAATTCGCGGAGCCCGGTCGGGGCGGAGGAACTGATGCGCCTGCTTCACGCCGATGGGATTGCCACCCGCCGCGGCATCATGGCGATCCACCTCGAGGCCGCCTACGCGGGGTCGGGAGCCGACCTCCCGCACACCGAGGCCGCCGCCCGAGACGTCGTCTTGCTTCCCCTCTTTCCGGGCCTCTCTGATGAGGCTCAGGACTACGTGGTCGATCGGCTCGACCGCTACGCGATCGCGGCGGCTGCATGAGGATGGAACGCCCCGACCGGTTCGCCTCGGCGGGCAACGCGACGGGCGTTCTTGCCCGCGGTCGGTTGCCCGTCTCCGAACCGCAGATCGGAGAGCTGAGCCCGGCGCTTAAGGTCGGAACCGTTGAGACCTCACGCCTCAACCAGGTCTCAATCCGAGCGCTCGATCTTTTCGGTGCAGCGATTCTTCTCGTCGTGCTGGGGCCGTTTTTACTGCTGATAGCGGCGGTTATCAGGTATGACTCGAGAGGCCCAGCGTTTTTTAGGCAGCACCGCTTGGGTCGAGATCTGAGGCTGTTCTCGGTGGCGAAGTTCCGCACGATGCGCCAGGGGGTCGGTGCCGATACGCATCGAACCCACGTCTTACAGATGATCGACGGCGAGGGCGCCGAGGCCCGCCCGATGAAGAAGCTGCACGCCGACAGTCGCGTCACCCGGGTCGGGTCCTTTCTGCGGCGGACGAGCATCGATGAGCTCCCACAGCTTTGGAACGTGCTGCGCGGAGACATGTCGCTGGTCGGCCCCCGCCCTCCGATCCAGTATGAGGTTGACCGCTATCCGCCCGAGGCGTTTCGGCGCTTTGCGGTAAAGCCAGGCGTGACCGGACTGTGGCAGGTGAGCGGCCGCAGCCTCCTCACCTTCTCGCAGATGATCGAACTAGACGCCGAGTACGTGGAGCGCCGCTCGTTCTTTTTGAACCTCAAGATCCTTCTGCTCACATTGCCCACGGTGATCCATGGAAAGGGCGCCGAGTGAGCGCGCCGCATCGCGGTCGCGTCTTGATGATCAGCGAGAACGCTCCGGTCCCTCAAGACCGGCGCGTTTGGAACGAGAGTCGCACCCTCGCGGCGGCCGGCTACCAGGTTGTGGTGATCTGCGCTGCTGCCGCCAATCGCGATCAGCCGCCCGTTGAAATGCTCGAGGGGGTCGAGATCCACCGCTTTCCGCTGCGCCCGGCCGCCAGCACGGCTGGCTACGCGCGCGAGTACGCCCAGGCGCTTTGGAGAATCCGCGCCCTGGTGCGAGGCCTTCAGCGCCAGCGTCGCTTCGATGTCGTGCACGTCGCCAACCCGCCCGATTTTCTGCTCTGGGCAGCTCGCAGCGCCCGGACCCGCGGCGCGCGGCTCATATTTGACCATCACGACCTCGTGCCGGAGCTGTTTCGTTCGCGCTTCGGCCGCCAGGGCCCGCTGTACCAAACGCTGCTTGCGATCGAGCGCCAGGCGATGCGCTCGGCAGATCTCGTGATCTCAACCAACGAGTCCTACCGTCGGATTGCGATCGAGCGCGGCGGCGTCGATCCCGACGACGTCTTCGTGGTGCGAAACGGCCCTGACCTCGAGCGCTTTCAGCCGGTTTCGCCCGATCCGACGCTGCGGCGCGGACGCCGGCATTTGCTCGCCTATCTCGGGATGATGGGACCCCAGGATGGGATAGATCACGCGCTTCGGGCTCTGGCGGTGCTGCGTGAGCTGCGTGAGGATGACTGGCGCGCGATATTCATCGGCGAGGGTGAGGTTCGCCCTCAGATGGAATCGCTAGCGGCCGGGCTCGGCCTCTCCGGTTCGGTCGAGTTCACGGGGTGGTGTGGGGATCTCGATATCCGTCGCATCCTCTCAAGCGCCGATGTCTGCCTTGCTCCCGACCCCCCGAGCCCGCTCAACGACGTCTCCACGATGATCAAGATCCCCGAGTACATGGCGATGGGTTGCGCGATTGTCTCCTACGGCCTGGCGGAGACGCGCGTCTCCGCCGGCCCCGCAGCCGCCTACGCCGTCTCACCAGACCCCGACGGTCTTGGTCGCTGCGCTCAGGAGTTGCTCGAGGATCCGGCTCGCCGAGCTGAGATGGGCCAGCTCGGTCGTGAACGCGTGCTGGGCCTCTCCTGGGGGCACTCGTCAACCACCTTGCTGGAAGCCTATGAGCAGGTGCTGGCGACCGGAGCCGGAGCGCGGGAGCCAGCCGATCCTGCTCGAAGCTTGGCCGGTGTCGCGGGCTAGGTAGCTCTCGGCTGATCCGTATCGCCACGGCTGGCGATCGGATCGGATTTGAAGGCGTTCGTGGAGGCGAGTTAGGAAGCGCTGAAGCTCGTAACAGCGCTCGCTATCCGGTCGATCTCATTGTCCTCGATGGCGGGAAAGATCGGCAGCGAACAAATCTCGCCGGCAAGTTTCTCCGCGGCCGGCAGGCTGCCGGGCTTCAGTCCAAGCTCTGCGTAGGCGGGCTGGAGATGAATTGGGGTCGGGTAGTGGACCGCGTTCGCGATGCCCTGGGCGGAAAGATGATCTCGCAGCGAGTCGCGATCCGGGCAGCGCACGACAAAGAGATGAAAGACGTGATCACCGTCGGCTGAGGCAGGCGGGGGTGGGACAACATCGCTTCCGTTCAGTGCCTCCCGCAGCGCAGCGCCTGCCTCGCGACGGCGCCGGTTTGCCTCGCCAAGATGCTCGAGCTTGACGCTCAGGATCGCTGCCTGCAGGGCGTCGAGGCGATCGGTGCTCGCCGCCACCTGGTGATTGTGGCGGGTCGCCTCGCCGTGGGAGCGCAGCAGGCGAACTCGGGCTGCCAGAGCCGGATCGTCGGTAACCACCGCACCCCCATCGCCCCATGCACCCAGGTTCTTGGTTGGGTAGAAGCTGAAGCAACCCGCATCTCCGAGCGATCCGACCGGGGCTCCACGGTAGCGCGCACCGTGGGCCTGGCATGCGTCCTCGACCACCAGGATGTCCCTGGCTCGACAGAGCGCGAGCAGCGGGTCCATATCCACCGTTCGGCCGTAGAGGTGGACCGGAATCACGCAGCGCGTGCGCTCTGTTATCGCCGCCTCGACGCCGGCCGCCGTCAACAGGGCGGTTTGCTCATCGACATCAACCAGGCGTGGCGTGGCGCCCACGGCGCTGACCGCCTCAGCGGTGGCTATGAAGCTATTGGTAGGCACTATCACCTCATCGGCGGGGCCGATACCCAGGCCGCGGAGGGCCAGCGCAAGCGCCGCCGTACCAGAGGAAACACCGATTGCCTCGGCGCTGCCGCAAAATGCCGCGAACCCGCGCTCAAAGCTCCCTAGGCCGTCGCCGAGCGTGAACGCGCCCGCCTGGCTTACCTCGGCTACGACATCAAGGAGTTCGGTGAGCAGCTTCGGATTCGCGTTGTCAAGGCGGGTGAACGGCACCGCCGTTTCCGTGTTGGTTGACGCGCTCATCAGGGCTCCCGCTTCAGCATTCATTGGGGTCGATTGTTCCAGCGCTCGGGGCTGGTCTGCGTGCGATTTTTCGGCCCTTGCCGAGGGAGTTCGAGGCGATTGCGGTTGAGTGTGTGGCCAGCGCGGAGCTCGCGGATCGCCAACTGGGAAGCGATTTCATATCCAGAGAACGAGCAAGCGCCGTTCAGCTTGCGCGTGCCCGGAAGAAAAAGCCGTGGAAGAGCATGCCGAGGGTGAGCGTTGATGCTCCGATGCCCGACTCAGGTGGTGGAGACATAGGTTCGGTGGTGACGGCGGCGGGGTTGCCGTCCAATACCGCACCCCACCGCAAGCTCGTCGACGTCACCTTCGGCGAGGACGTCGTGGTCCATTCCTTTACAAATCTCTACGGGTGCCGAATCGGCTCTGGTACTCAGATCGGAACCTTCGTCGAGATCCAGCGCGGCGCCGAGGTGGGCGTCGCCTGCAAGATCCAAAGCCACAGCTTCATCTGCGACGGGGTCCGAATCGAGGATCAGGTATTCATCGGCCACGGCGTGACCTTCGTCAACGACAAGTACCCGCGGGCGACCAATGAGGCTGGTGCGCTCCAGTCTGAGGCCGACTGGAGCCTGTGCGAAACGCTGGTCGAAAGCGGTGCATCGATCGGTTCTGGGGCGACGATTCTCGGCGGGGTCCGAATAGGCCGCGACGCAACGGTTGGGGCTGGATCGGTGGTCACCAAAGACGTGGCGGCGGGTCAGACCGTGGTTGGAAATCCGGCGAGGCCGCTGCATTGAGAGTGACCCGCCAAGAAACCGGATGCGCACCCAGGTCGCGGTAACTGTCGCCCTCGGCGATTTTGGCATCGGCGCACTTGGAGGGGGGTTGATCCGCGATCCCTCCAAGCTCTCCTGCTCGCTGCTTTTGGCCATCCGCCACTACCTGGCCAATCGGGATTCGGGGGGGGTGGGCTGGGCCTATCCGGCGATTGGACGCGACGGGCCCCCGACCCGGGGGGTCGAGCTGCGCTTCGAGGTCGATGAGGAGACTTGGATGGCTTTTTCGGCGGAGGCCGAGCGCCAGCGAGTCTCGGTCGATGGCCTGCTCCAGCACGCCGTCCTTTACTTTGAGGCGGCCCGAGACAGTGGCCGCCTTGCCCAGCGCTTCGCTGACTAGGAGCTCGGCAGCTGGGGTTTCTCGCAGCTTGGCCTCGGTGCCACCACCGGGGTGGCACCGAGTTCGGTCAGGGTTCCCTGCAGGGTCGTGCGGCCGCGATGATGAAGGGCGTGGACCGAGCTTTCCGTTTTCCCGATTACCTCGGCGATCTCGGGCGGTGATAGCCCGACGATGTGGCGAAGGACCAAGACCTCACGCTGCTCGTTTGGAAGCTGGTCCAGCGCAGAGCGCAGATCGCGACTCCGCTCGTGGGAGATCCGACCTCGGTCATCATCTGTGTGGCCGACGCCATCTACGGGCAGTGCCCGCGTTGCCCTGATCTGGTCGAGCGCGACGTTGTGGGCGACCCGGAAGATCCAGGCGCCGAACGGCACCTCACGCGGCTCATATTTCCCGATCACCCGCATCAGCTTGAGGAAGACGCTTTGGGTGATGTCTTCGGCCAGGTGGTGGTCGTGTACCAGGCCGGTTACGTAGCGCAGAACTTCGTCTGCATAGCGGACGTAGAGGAAGTGCAGAGCCTCGGTGTCTCCGCTTTGGGCGCGAGCGATCGCCGCCTTGACGATCCCGCGGTCGTCCGATCCAGCCCGGGAATGCGGGAGGTTTTTGGCTGAGCCAGGCTCGGATCGTGATCGTTTATTGGTCAAGGGTCCCTGCTCCACCGCTGCGCATCCACCGCGATTCGGAGAGTTTGAAAAGCATCGATAACGACACTGGAAAAACGCCAGAACCGCCTTTTTGATTCGGAGCTTGGGCGGAGCCTAGGGCAGTTCTACGGCTTGTCAATCCTAGTCGACAATTCGTCCATTTTTGGGCCTTGACAAGTCAGGACCTAGTGGTCTGATTGGCCCAGGAATGGAGGTTTTTTGCAGCAATTTAGGGGGTAATTGTCTGTAAAGGGAGAAATCTTGTTAATCGATCGAGTATTTACAAAGCTGTGAAAGTCGCGCTCGGAGCATTCGCCTGTTCCTGCGTTGAGGAGCGCTTTGGGCCCAACGTCGCCCCAGGCCTGCGGGCCGCGCTGCGGAACTACGCTCGCGGCCTCTCCTCCTCGACGGCGCCCGTCATCTTTCCGCGCTTTGCGCGCAACCAGGTGACCGATCACGGCGCGGTTGAATTTGATCTCGACGTTGAGCCCGAGGTTGAGGCCGCGCTGCAGCAAGAGGCTCGGGCCCAGTCGGTGCAGATCGATCAGCTCCTCACCCATGCGGTGTTCGTCTTCTTGGCTGAGACAGAAGAAAGGCCGACCGCGCCGCGTTATCGCGGTGGTGCCTCTACCTCTGCGCAGTGACGTTTCCCCTCGGCCCGCCGGTCGAACCTCGGCTCGGGCTTTGGCCCCGCGCGCCTCGCTTCTGAGCGCCTTCTTGCTCGTGGCGGTCCTGGCGGTGGGGGCGGCCTCCGCCGAGGCGAGCTCTCCAATCGAAGGAGTCTGGTCCTTTAACGGCGGCAACGTCGCGATTCAGCCCCAGCCCGACGGAAGTTTCACCGGCACCGTGGTCTCGCCGACGAAATTCGCCCAGTGCACCCACTCCGACGGCGAACAGATGTGGACCCAGATGCGCCAGCAGCCCGATGGCTCCTTCTGGGGTCTTCACCAGTGGTTTTTTGCCACCGAAGCGTGTGTGCCCAATCCCCAGCTCGGTCAGTCGGCCTGGCGGGTCATGCAGACTTCGAGCGGATCCACCTTCCTGCGTGCCTGCTTCAGCGAACCCGGCACCAACTCACAACCGACGATCTCTCCGAGCGGGGCGACTGCGAGTGCGACCTTCGGCTGCGTCGATTCGGCGCTCGTCTCACCGGTTCCAGTCGTCTCCACGGCGCAGTTCTCCCGATACGCCAAGCTGCCCACCAACAAGGCCTGCTACGGCCGTGGCACCTTCCGCGTCCACCTCAGCGACCCCACCAACGATCCGATCAAAAAGGCCGTGGTAAAGCTTCAGAGCGGTTCGCTGCATCGCGCGGCGACCGTGACCCGAAAAGGGCAAGAAATGATCGCGACGGTTTCCCTGAACGGCCTTCCGAAGAGTTCGTTTACCGTCAGTGTTCGGCTGACGACCGTTCTCGGCGACCAGCTTTCCGGGAAGCGCACCTACCGAAGCTGCTCAAAGAGTCGTCCAAAATAGGCCTGCAACCCGCTTTGGGGCGCCGGCCTCTCGCCTTAACGCCAGCCGGGCGCGGAAGAACTCGTTCGCACTTCGAGTTTATTTACAAAATGCCCCGCAGCTATACCGCCTTCGGCCTTTCCTTGAACTCCTCCTTCTCGCTACCGGGAATGCAGCCCGCAGAGCGTGAGGGGCTTCCGACCCTCGCGCTGACCCTTCAAGGGCCCGCCGAACTGGGGGAGACCTGGAGCGGTACGCCCGACTCCTCCGCCTGGCGCGGGCGCCTCGGCGATGGACATCAGCTGAAAATCGAGAGGGGAGTCGAGGGAGATTTCCTGTTTAGCTACGCCGAGCACGCACGCTTCCATCTCGACATCGCCGGGGCGCGGCTCGGATGTGCCCCGCGCGGCATCACCGCGATGGTCTGGCTTCGCGTGCTCTTGGGTCGGGTCCTTCCCAACGTCGCGATCGCAAGGGGGTATGAGGCTCTGCACGCCGCCGCCGTGGAGACTCCGCTCGGCGTGGTAGCGATCGCCGCCCCCAGTGGTACCGGCAAGTCGACGCTCGCCTGCGAGCTGATCCGCCGCGGTTGGCCCCTGTTTGCCGATGACGTCTTGGTCCTGGCACCCGGATCAGACCGGGTCTGGGCGCACTCGGCAAGCCCCCATATGACGGTTCCGCTCGGCGCTGGACCCGGCAGGGACTTCGGCCTGACACTCGCCGCGCTGGCCGGTGAGCGCTGGGTCTACGCCGAGGAGGCCGAGCCGCGTTGCCAGGAGCTGGCCGCCGTGGTCATCCTCGAGCGAGGTTCAGATCTGAGCCTTGCCTGCGAGGCGCTTCCCGGCAACCCGATTGTGCTCGCCCCCTACATGCTCGGCCTGCCCGATGATGAGGGACGCGACGCCCAGCGCTTTGCCCTCTACGCCGACCTGGTTGAAACGAGCGAACTTTTGCGCCTCAGCGGAGGCCCCGACGATGGCCCGGCCGATCTTGCAGACGCGCTCCAGCGGGTGCTTGGCTTGGAAGCACGGCTGGCCGTGGGTGATGCGGCGTGAAGGTTCGGGTTGATCAGGCGCTCGCTCACCCCGCCACCGAGAGTCCAGCTGCCGACCGGGTCAATGGTGCGTATTCCTCCCCTCCCAATCGGCTCCCCCCGACCACGGCGGGCGAGCGGGCCTATCCCTTGGCGCTCCACGACGTTGGCAAGCGCTGGCCCAAGACCGAGGCCCCGGTCCTGGATGGCGTCAGCCTCACCCTCGATCACGGCAGCACGACCTGGGTCGGGGGACGAAACGGCGCCGGCAAGACGACCCTGCTGCGGATCGCCGCCGGCCTGATCGACCCCGACCGCGGCAGGGCCCAGGTCTGGGGTTTCACGGCGGCGGAGAACCGCGGCCGCTACCAGCGCCTCGTCTCATTCCTGCCGGCGGGCGATCGCGGCCTCTACGCCCGCCTCACGGTTCGCCACCAGCTCGAATTCTGGGCCCGGATCGCGATGATGGCGCCGGCCGGCCTCAAGGCCTCGGTCGAGCAGACGATCGATACCTTCGAACTGCGCGAGCTCGCCGAGCGCCGGGTCGATCGAATGTCGATGGGTCAGCGTCAGCGCCTGCGGATCGCGATGACCTTCCTCACCGAGCCAGAAGTCGTCCTGCTCGATGAGCCATTGACCAGCCTCGATAAGGAGGGGGCCGAAGTCCTCGACCGTGCGATCGCCGATTTGATCGCCCGCGACGGCGTCCTTCTGTGGTGCTCGCCCAGTGGCGAACGACTTGAACAGCGCTTTGATTCCAGCTGGTTCCTCGATCACGGAAGGCTGGTTCCAGCATGAATGAGATGGCCGTGATGGCCCGCGCCTTCGTCGCGGTGCTGCGCCGCGACCTGCACGTCTATGTCTCCTACCGGACCAGGCTGGTCAGTCAGGCCCTGACCGCGGTCTTCAGCCTCACCCTCTTTTACTACGTCTCCCGCCTGGTCCACGTCAGCGGATTTGCCACCCCGGAAAGCTATTTCGGCTTTGTCGTCGTCGGCATCGCGTTGGTAACCGTCCTTTACTCGTGCTTCTCGATCGCCGAAGTGGTCAGGCAGGAGCTGGTCGCGGGAACCTTCGAACGGCTCCTCCTCTCGCCATTTGGGGCGATCCGCAGCATGGTCGCGATGACCCTCTTCCCGCTCCTTTATGCCTTCATGATGGCTGCGGTCACCCTCGGGGTCGGCTGCGCCGTCTTCGGGCTGCAGCTGCACTGGTCGACGGTTCCCCTCAGCGTGCCGGCGATGTTCCTGGCGCTGCTTGCCTTCATGCCCTTCGGGCTCCTCTTTGCCGCGCTCACCGTCGCCACCAAGCAGGGCAGCGTCGGCACCAGCTGGGTGATTGCCCTGATCTCGATCGTTGGAGGCCTTTACTTCCCGGTCTCACTGCTGCCCGAATGGGCGCAGACGGCGTCCAAGATGCAGCCCTTCACCCCGGCCACGGAGCTGCTGCGCCACCTGCTGGTCGGCACCCCACAGACCACCTCAACCGCGGCAACCGTTGCCAAGCTCTTCGGCTTTGCGGCGCTGCTTTTGCCCGCCTCGCTGTTGGCCCTCCACCACGCCATTCGCTCCGGCCAGCGTCGGGGCACGATCATCGAGTACTGAGGCCGACTCCAACAGATGCCATGAGCTCAAGCGCAACCCCCCAATCCTCCTCGCTGCTGGCGGCCCGGATCCGGTTGCCCCAGCACGTCGTCTACCGCTGCTTTCCCTCTGAGACGGTGGTTTTGAACCTGCAGACCGGCAAGTACCACGGCCTCAACCCAAGCGCCGGGCTGATGCTCGAAGCGCTTGAGAAATCCGAGACGGTGCTGGCTGCCGCCGAGTTGGCCGCCGTGGACTACGAGCAACCCCAGGAGACAATCGAGCAGGACATGTGCGATCTCTGCAGCGCGCTGCTCTCGCGGGGGCTGATCGAAATCGACGGCGATGGCGTCGTCTGAGCTCGATCTCTCACCAAGCGGACGGGTGCGGGCCGTTGGTCGGTTGAGCGTCGCTGAGCGCGGCCGTCTCGCCGCTGAGATCCTCGCCGCCTATCTCTACGCTCAGCGCGAACTGCGCCGCGCCCCGATCGCCGCCGTGGTTGAGAAATTGCGCTCCGGCGCCTCCTCGACGTCCAACGGCGGCCCTGAGACGCTGGTTGAAGCGCGCCGGCTCGGTCGCGCCGTGGTGCGAATCCTTACCCTGCTTCCCGGTGATACCCGCTGCCTGCGGCGCTCGCTGGTCCTGCTGCGCCTGCTGGCAAGGCGCGGAGTCTCGGCGCGGCTTGTAATTGCGGCTCGCACCGACCCCGAGTTTCTTGCCCACGCCTGGGTCGAGTACCACGGCGAGCCGGTCCTCTCTCCCGCCGACGGCACCTTCGGTCGCCTGGTCGAGCTCTAGGCATCCCACCGATGACCTCGGCGACCGTCTTTGGGCTCGACGTCAGAGCCGATTGCCCGCTGTCATATCTGCAGGGCGCCAGGGCAGGCCCGACCGGTCGCGAGCTTGAAGTCTCCATGTCTGAGCTCGCCGAGGCGCCGGAATGGCCTGAGGGGGCGCGGCTGATCTCCGATCAGCGCCAACCCGACGGGACGGTCAACTTCCAAATCGAGGCGAGCGCGGAGGCCGGCTACCGGATCTGGGGTCCAACTTACGGTGACAACGTCCTCTCCGCCGACGGCCGCAGGTTGGCGGGGGTCAGCGGCAGCGGGGGACTGGCGGCCTGGCAGCGGCTGCTGATCGCGCAGGTCCTGCCCTTTGCCGCCGTCCTTCACGGTCTGGAGGTCCTGCATGCAAGTGCGGTCAGCGTCGGAGCTGGAGCGGTCGCGCTTGTCGGGCCCTCCGGCTCGGGCAAGACCTCGGTGGCGCTCGCCCTGACTCGACGGGGCGCGGGCTTTCTCACCGATGACGTCCTATCGCTCGAGCAGGTTGACGGCGAGCTGATCGGACACCCGGGAACGCCGGTGGCCGGAGTCGACCAGGCGGAGGCCAAACGACAGGAGCGCAACGGCGGCTCTCCCGAGCAGGAGGTGCTGAGCGTCAACTCGCGAGAGCGGGTCGCCCGCATCGGGGTGGGTGCCCAACCGATGCCGCTTGGAGCCCTGTTCTTTCTCGACCGCCGCACCGACGGGCCCTCGCGGCCCCGCTTTGAGCCAGCTGCCAACTCCCAGCTCCTCTTGGCCTCCACTTTCAACCTCCTCCTCGCCGACCCGCGACGGCTCGAGCGTCTTCTCGATGTCTGCGCGACCGTTGCTCGCGGCAGGGTCGAGCGGATCGTGATCGGCGCAGACGTTGACCCCACCGATCTGGGCGACGCGGTCCTGCGTCGGATCGGCGCAGCATGACCGACCGGCGGATAGTCGGCGGCTTTGACCCGAGCACCCAGCTCGATCGCTCGCGCCTTGATCGGGCGCTGGATCCCGCTTCCTTTCAGAGACTCACCGTCGGGCCGCTCAGCCTGGCCTACACCGGGCCCGCGGTACCCGCCACCAACCCGATCTGCCTTCTCGATGGCTGGCTCGATAATGCGGATGCGATCGCGCAAGAGCTGGGTGGCGCAGCGCCGGCATCACACGAGGAGCTGCTGGCGGCGGGATTTCGCCGTTGGGGTCGCGGGCTCCCGGGGCGCCTGCGCGGCGATTTCGCCCTGATCATCTGGGATCGCGAGCGCGAGGAGGGATTGATCGCCCGCGATCAGCTCGGGGTGCGGCCCTTCTTTTTCCGCCAGCACTCGGGCTCGCTCCTCTTCGCCGCTGAGATTCGCGACCTGCTCGCCATCATGCCGCAGCGACCGGGTCCCGATCCGGCTGGAGTTGCGCACTGGGTTGCCCTCAGCACTCGCCCCGGCACCGGCACCCTCTATGCGGGGGTCAACAGGCTTGCACCCGGCGGCGCCCTGGTGCTCGAGCGCGGCGGGGTTCGCAGCGAGGTCTACTGGGCGCCGCGCTACAGGGAGCCCCTGCGGCTATCCAGCGCCGAGCTCGCGGCGCAGGTCAGGGCCAGTCTCGAGCAATCGATGCGGCGCCGGATCGCCCCGGATGCCAAGAGCGGGGTACTGATGAGCGGTGGACTGGACTCCTCATCGATCGCGGCCTTGGGGGCCGAGGGCGGCATCCTCGCCTGCTCGGCGACATTTCCCGAACACCCGATTGCCGATGAGGCCGAGTTGATCGGCGAGCTGAGGCGGAGCCTCGGACTTTCGGGGGTAAACGTCGAGGTCCGCCCCGGCGGGCTCCTGGCCAGCGCGATCGAGTATTTGGACGCCTGGCAGATGCCGCTTCTGGGTTGGGGAGATTTCTGGACGCTGCCGCTGATGCGGGCCGCAGCCGCTGAGGGTGTCGAGGTGATGCTCGATGGCGATGGAGGTGATGAGCTGTTCGGCCCCCACGCCTATCTGCTCGCCGATCGCCTTCGCGCCGGACACCCGCTTCAGACCTTGGCGCTGGCTCGCGAGCTGCCCGGGGGCAGGGGCGAGGTGGCGCGGCGTGAGGTCGCCGAGGTGCTAGGTAGCTTCGCGCTCGGCGGCGCCCTTCCCTACCGCATCCACGGCCTGGCCAGGCATGGACGGGCCAGGCGGCAGCTGCCGCGCTGGCTCAGCCGAGCCTCCGCCCTCGAGCTTCTCGGCTCTGATGAGCCGCATGCCTGGAAGCGCCTCGATGGGCCGCGCTGGTGGGCCCACAGTGCCTACGGACTGGCGCGCGGAATCGAGGCCAACGGGGTCTTTGAGCACCAGCGCCGGCGCGCCGCGATGGCTGGAGTTGAGGCCCGCCATCCGCTGCTTGACCTCGATCTGATCGAGCTCTCCCTGCGCCAGGCTCCGGGCGAGTCCTTCGATCCCCGCTTCAGCCGGCCGCTTCTGCGCGCCGCCATGGCCGGCCTGCTTCCCGATCCGGCCCGCCTGCGCCCCGAGAAGGCGCGCTTTGAGTCGCTGGTCATCGATTGCCTCACCGGACCCGACCGCGACGCGGTCCGCGCGATCCTCTCCGCACCGTAGCGCCGAGCTCGGCGCCTACGTTGAGCTTGAGGCGATGCGGCGCGCTCTGTTTGAGAGCGACCTCGAGCTGCGCGAGCGCCCGTTTCGCTGGATGTGGCAGGTCTGGAGACTGCTCACGGCAGAGCTTTGGCTGCGCGCTCAGAGCGGCGCAAACGGCGCCCTGGCGCCAGATCCAGCGCCGAGCACGGCGCAGCTCGACTTCCAGGGGCCGCTCGCTGCCCCCTACCTTTTTCCACCTTGAAGATCGCCACCCATCCTCTATCCTGCGTCGAGTTCAGCTTCGGCTTAGCCAGGTTTTGGGATTTGGGTGAGGTCGAAGTTCTTGTAAACAGATAAGGAGCGGCCCAAATGGCTGAGACAAAGAATCTTGGCACCTATGAGACCCCTCGCATCGTCGATTACGGCGATCTGCAGGAGTTGACCGCGGCCTGCCTCGGTGGTTCTGGTGGAGATGCCGGTTACCCCGGACAAGTTGGCGGGTATGGCGTCGGGGCAAGCAACCCGGCAGCTGGCTGCAAGTCAAACCCCTGATCGACGGAAACAATCCGGGGCGAGCCGACTGGGCGGAGCAGAGCAACCGTTCGGTGGGAAGATAATTTTTGCTGGCCTCGGGCCGGTTGGGAACTCTCAAAGTGGCCGCATTTGCGACCGGCAGCCGGATGGGCTGTCGGTCGTTTTGTGCAATTGGGCTCCGTCAATCCGAAATCAAGGTGGCAATTAGTAAGGGTGATTGATGGCCGCGGTGTGCTACTCAATATCTGACTGGCTCCGTCAATGAAGTGACATAGGGCAATCTCGCAAGTCCGGACCTCGGCGCGGCGTTAATAGGTTGTGTCGGGGACTATTGAGACGGCGGGGCCTTTGGCAGAATCCATCTCCGATGGTCGGTCTAGCGTTGCGCTGATCGCAGCCAATGGGGCAGGCGAACCTCTGGGCGCATTGCTTACAAACGAGGGGCACGACTTCAGTCTTTTTAAGGCTGTAGATGACCTGCTCCTCAGCGAGCAAGAACCGGGGCTGATCTTATTGTGCGTTGAGGGGACGCTGTCCGCTGCGGTGTCGAGTCAGCTTGGACCTCTGCAGAGTGCGTTGGTTAACACACCTGTTGTGATGGTTTGTGCGGAGATTCGCCCGGGAGAGCTTCGGGCCGCGCTGGCAGCTGGAGCAAGTGGAGTGCTGATCGAAGGTGAGGCAACCCTCACCCTTGGTCCATGCCTGCGGGCTGCGGGAGTTGGGCAGGTATGTGTGCCCCGTCGGCACGCGACCCAGATCGAACCCGCGGCGCTTTCGTCTCGCGAGAAACAAATCCTTGGCCTCGTCGTGATGGGCTACATGAACAGCCAAATTGCCGAGCAACTGTTTCTGGCCGAAAGCACCGTAAAGAGTCACCTCTCCTCGGCCTTTGGCAAACTCGGAGTCCGATCTCGCAACGAGGCGGTCGAGCTGATCTTAGACGACGATCGCGGGCCCGGTATGGGGATTCTCGCCCTGGGTGCCGAGCCGATCGAAGCAATCTCAACCTCAGGGCCATGACGGGAGGCGTGGGAGCCGACGCAGAGGCGCCGCCCGCCCCGCTTCGCTCAGCGCCGCCGCCCGTCACCCCTGACGATCTGGGGTCGACCCGGCGCCTGCCAATAACCCACGGCGCGGCGACCGAGGTGAGCCTGCGGCGCGATCAGCTGTTTCGCAGGGCCCTGCTGATTGCCGACTTGGTTTCCTTTGTGGCGGCATTTATCGTCCTCGCGCAGCTCTCGGGCCGATCCCCCCAGCTGACGTGGGTCGGCGCGGTCGGCCTGCTCGCGCTGGTTCTGGGGGCAAAGGTCTTCGGACTTTATGACCGCGATGAGGCGCTGCTTCACAGGACGACCCTTGACGAGACGCCGAAGCTTTTCCAGGTGGCGACGCTCGGTGCGCTCTGTGCCTGGCTCGCGGGAGGATTCGTGATCGGGGGCGGGACGCTCGATCGGCGCGACGCGCTGCTGTTGTGGTTGCTGCTGATCGTCTTCATGGTCTTGGCGCGAGCCAGCGCCCGGGCGATCGCGATTCGGCTCGCTCCGCTTGAGCGATGCATGTTCATCGGCGACCGCGGAGCGGCCGCGACAATCAGGTCAAAGCTCTCCGATCACCATGGTGTCAAGGCGGAGCTCGTTGCCGACATCGATCCGGCGGACGCATCCGCCTGGTCAGCCGACGCGTTTTCGGAGCCGCGGCTGGAAGAAATCCGTGACCTCGCCGGATCCCTCGACATACAGCGGGCGATAATCGCCCCCGATGGCGTCGACGCCGATCAGACCCTCGATCTGGTTTGCACGCTTGAGGCGCTGGGCGTCAAGGTCAGCGTGCTCCCGCGCCTGTTGGAGGTGGTGGGGACATCGGTGGAGTTCGACGACCTCCATGGGGTCACCGTGATGGGAATCAAGCGGTTTGCGCTGACCCGCTCTTCGACCATCGTCAAGCGCGCCTTCGACCTGGTGGGCGCTTCGGTCGGCCTGCTTGCGATGGCGCCGGCGATGATCGCGATCGCGATCGCGATCAAGCTCGACAGCAGGGGCCCCGTCTTCTTCAGGCAGCGGCGGGTCGGCCAGCACGGCGAGCACTTCGAGGTGATCAAGTTCCGCACGATGGTTCGAGACGCCGACGCGCTCAAGGACTCCCTTCGCGATCGAAATGAGGCCCGCGAGGGGCTCTTTAAGATCGCCGATGACCCCCGCGTGACCCGCGTGGGACGGATCCTCCGTAAGAGCGCTCTCGATGAGCTGCCGCAGCTGCTCAACATATTTAAAGGTGAGATGAGTCTGGTCGGGCCGCGTCCGCTCGTGATCGACGAGGATGAGCACGTCAAGGGCTGGTTCCGCCGCCGCTTGGAGCTGACCCCGGGTTTGACCGGGCCTTGGCAGATCCTCGGGCCAGCGCGCGTCCCGCTTCGCGAGATGGGGGCGCTTGACTATTTGTACGTCGCGAATTGGTCCCTATGGGGAGACGTGAAGATCCTCCTGCGCACCGTCCCGCATGTGCTCGGACGACGGGGCCTTTGAGATGACAGCTCGAGTCCGGCATCGCTGCGGGCAGCCATCCGACAGGCAGCGAGAATCACGAGGACGACTGTGGCCCACGCAAGGCCAACGGAGATCAGCAGTATGAATGTCGTCGATTCGAGCATGTCTGAGCGCGAGGGTTCAAAGTTCCAGGCAGCTACATTTAGTCCTTCTATCGGACGAAACGTCGGTTCCCTTTACATGAATCGAGCCAAGAGCGAGTCCCCGTCATTCAATGATGAGTCGGATCGGCCCCTTCGGCGCATGCGCCTGATGGGCGCGCCAATGGCGGTTATCACTGAATCATGTGCTGTGCAGGCGATCGTCGATGCGGCCGAGGCGGCACGGGGTCACTGGACGATTACCGCAAACCTAGACCATATTCGCCGCTATCACAGGGACCCTGTCCAGAAGGGCCTGATCGACGAAGCTGACCTGGTTGTCGCAGACGGGATGCCGTTGATCTGGGCGAGTCGGCTTGCCGGTGAGCCATTGCCAGAGCGGGTTTCCGGGTCGAGCATGGTCTGGTCAATCTGTGAGGCCGCATGTGCCCGTGGACAAAGCGTATTCCTTCTAGGCGGCAATCCTGGCGTCGCCGAGCGGGCGGCGGAGATCTTTTGTGATAGTTACCCGGGCCTCGAAATCGCCGGTACGGCGTGCCCTGCTTTGGGGTTTCAGAAAGACGAGCGAGAGCTAGGCCGCCTTCAGCGCCAAGTCGCTGAGGCGGCGCCACAGATCGTGTTTGTCGCACTGGGATTCCCGAAGCAGGATCTGTTGATTCGCAGTCTGCGGCTAGCCGTACCGGGGGCATCGTTCCTCGGAGTGGGCATTAGCTTTAGCTACGCAACGGGAGACCTCTCACGTGCGCCGAGCTGGATCTGTCATCTCGGGCTGGAGTGGGCGTTTCGCTTGTCGCAAGAACCCACGCGCCGCCTCACCCGCCGCTATCTCGTGGAGGGACTCCCATTTGCAATTCATTTAATGGCATCTGCGGCGCGGAATCGCGTTTACAGTAACCCACGGTGGCGAGAAGATTGGACAGTGGACTAACGTAACACCTTACGGGACGTGTTTGACAGCTAGCCGGGTGTACAGTCCAACATTTAGATAAAGAATTAGTGGCAGCCCGACGCCACCAAGCACCGAGACGGAAAATTCTTGTTCTTTTGGAGGCCTGGATGCGCCACGAAAAGCGCAAATTATTATTCTCGATTGAGGCTCGAACGAGTGCATATACCCATCTGCGCGGACCGGCTGGCACATACCCCGTCGACATATCACTCAACCTATCTGGGTGTGGCTCCGAGTCCTCAATCGCATCGCTCTAAGGATACCGGTGAGGTCCTTGAGGGGCACTCGGTGTTCTCAGGCTTCGGCAGTTGGGGACAATGTCTCGGATGAAGAAGCGTCCCTAGCTGAGGCCATATTGGAGGACGACCTCCCACTCGAAAGATAGGGTCTGCTGGCTGCCTTGGAGCAGTTAGCGATTAGCCCCAATAGGGGTGCGCCGCTCCCCGCCAGAACCTGATGGAGTCGTTCCGCAGTGTCGCGTCGACTGTGCCCGACTCGACCCACAATGATGATCCCGTCAACCTTTGTCAATAGTGGGAAAGCATCCGAGACGAGGGTAAGTGGTGGTGTGTCAATCACCACGAAATCGTAAGTGGATTTAGCGCGGGTGAGCATGGCATCCATTGCGTAGCTCTCAATCAGCTCGCCGGGATTAGGCGGCGTGGCGCCAGCGACCAAAACGTCAAGCGCCCATCTTTTCACCGCCTCGCCGGACGGTGCCCGCATGTCGACCGATTGAGTGGCCTCGTCTATCCGGGCGTCGCCAATCAGTACGTCGGTGAGGCCTGGGTTGGACTTAACGTCTAGCTGCTGGGCAAGCGTCGGATGTCGAAGGTCCACCTCTAACAGCAATACGCGAGCTCTTCCAAGTCTCGCCGCCGCCTCGGCAAGGTGGCGAGCGATCGTAGTCTTGCCATCGCCTGGTGCAGGCGATGCGATTAGCAGTGTGCGAATGTCCCGGTCGACATTAAAAGAGCGCAGATGAGCATAAATAAGATTAAACGCCTCACTCTCGTCAGGTGGGAGGGCTTTTCCCCCCCGTCGGCATGACGCGCGGAATACAAGAGCGCAGCACTCTTGGGAACAGCGCCCAGCATCGGGAGACTATATATTGCCTCTAGAGTCTCGGGATCTCTGATCCGACGATCGAAGCGCTCAAGGATGTAGACGATGGCGAAGCCAAGTAACAGGCCCAGAATCGCGCCAAGGATTGTGTTCCTTTTGGTCTTAGGTGAGGAGGGGCTAGAAGGCACCAGCGCCTTCTGAGCCACCTGCGCGTTGCTGTATTTCAATTCTGAAAGGAGACTAAGCGTCTGTGCGCGGTTCTGGAGCGCCAGTCCGTCTGTGCCAACCCTTTGCGCAGGGGAAAGTTCCGCAAGCTGGTTGTTCACAATCGCCAATGCAGACTTGAAGTAGTGACGATTGCTGCTCTGATGCTCTTTAACAAATTGTGTTGCATAGGTATTTGCGACAGCGGTCGCGAGCGTCGGAGACGTCGAGGTAGCCGAGACATTGACGATTCCCGTTTCTCCCTGGGTGCCAATGCTGATGCTTGCGCTAACCTGTTGAGCGGTCAGCCCATGGCCCAATAGAGTTGCGGTCTTTGTCGCTAGGTTCCCGAGCCTGACAAGTTCCCGGTTACTTGTTTGTTGGGCTAAGAGGCTTTCGGCGCTACTGCTTCCCGGGAGCCCTGCTATCTGCTGGTCAAGCGGGTTCTCGTTAAACACAACTGCAGCGGTCGCCGTATACATCTTGGTTTGCTGCTTGGAATAGCCGTAGGCAGCCACGGTCCCGATCACAAGGCACAATACAACCCAAAGTCCACGGCGACGAATGACTTTCAAAGCCAATTCGGTGCTTAGGTTGTTCTGTTCTGTGTCCATCCTGTCGCCTTTTCCGTAGCTTGCAGGAGCATTATGACCAAGACTGCTTGCGCTCGCAGAGCAATCTACCCGAGTACGAGGGCTGCAGGATCAAATTATATCTGTGCGCGGTAGTCGTGCGCGGCCACATTGTTGGGACCTCTTTGGATGGATCGACAGCTGAAGACTTGCACCGTCAACGCCAAGGCGTGCCGGGTCACCCTTGGTGCAGCGAGCGCGACGTAGGTGCTTTTCGCCTTTTGGCCCTCTTGCAGACGGACGAAGCATGCCTCGGTCAGTTTTTTTGATGGACGAGAAATGAAGACTGAGCCCAACATAGGAAGATCGAGATCGCCCGCTGCGCTATGGATCAGGCCTGAGTCACGATTCGCTGCCCTGTCCATTGGCGCTGAAGCCGATTGCTGGGACGATCCTCTTGGCAATCGCTACCTCGCCAGAGCGAAAAGTCGGGTCGCTCGGCGATTATTGACTATCAATGGCCAGCCCTGTCAGTGTCTCGAGGTACGCTCGGCATACGGCATCCCATGAGTATCGCTCACTGACGATCAAGCGCCCGCGCTTGGCCATCTGACGTTGCAGCGGGCGAGATGCTGCGACGGATCTAATGCGATCGGCAAGCGCCTGGACGTCCTGCGGGAATCGCTGCTCAGGGTAGGGCAGCACCTCTGCATTAAACGGCGTCTCCAGGGCAATGGTTGGTGCTCCCGCACCGAGAGCCTGCAGCAGCGCCGGGTTGGTGCCTCCCACTGAGTGCCCATGCACGTATACAGAGCTGTGAGCCCAAAGCTGGGTGAGCAGTGTTTGGTCATCAATGTGGCCGAGCCATTTGACCTGGCTTGCCGTCTCCATCGCACGAAGGCGGCCCTCTATGGGAGAGTCGAAGTTGGCGCTGCCTACTATCACCGCCTGGGGTGCGCCCTCTCCAAGTAGCTCGAGAGCGTCCAACGCCAGCTCGACATTGTTCTCGGGAGCCAGGCGGGCAACAATAAGAAGGTAAGAGCCGCTCGATATACCAGCTGCTTCCAGTCGGTCGCTCCCTACTTTATCCAACACTGGTGCGCCGTAAGGGATAAAGATCGATTTACGGCCAAATTTCTTTTCCCATACGGCGCCAATGGCTTGAGAATCGCAGATCAAAATGTTTGCATTGTGGGCAGTCATCCATGCGCCCGCACGAAATGTGGCCCGACCGATGCGACTCCACTTGCCGCGCTCCCACTCGATGCCGTCCGTGTTAACGGCAAACGGTGTTCCACTCATTCGAAGGGCTGGTAGCCAGAAGCCATTTGCGATGTTGAGGACAAGGATTGAGTGGAACCGCCGGAAGCTGGCGCTAAGGGTAGCGGTCATACCAAAGGTTGGCGTCGACAGCGACTTCGAGTCATAACCCGGCGTCGCAATGCAGCGAACGCCCTCGGCATGCCAGATCCGATGCCCTCCCTCGCGCGCCCGGCAGTATACCGTCACATCGTGCCCAGCCTCAACAAGGTATGGAGCCAGGTGTCGTACCAGGGTCTCGTAGCCCCCGTAGGTGCTTGGAAAACCGCGGCTGCCGAGGATCGCTAGCTTCATGGTGTCGTGCTGAACATGGTTGAGCAGGGTTTTAGGCTTCAGTTGGTCTAACAGAAGCCAAGGGAATACTAGCGTCGATGACATCGAGAGCCCGACGTCCCCGATTGGAACAGAACCTAAAGACTTAGGCCGCGAGCCAAAACGAGTTCCTGATCATCTCGGGGAAAAAGTCCGCACCCTGGCTTCTGACGCCTATGGCCCTGACCCACTTTCGTAAGCACCTTGATCTACCTTCGCCATTTTGGAGTCGCGGATCTAGAGTCATGCAGCCTGTTGGGTCGTCTCGTATATACTCTGGCATTCAGTGGGGCAGGCATCCCGAGCGTCGAGTGACGGCACACATCTTGGTCCGGCACCAGTGGAGCCCAACCGCGCCCAACCATCTCTGGGTCGGCGACGCCACCTATTCCCGCAGTTGGAAGGGCTGTCTCTATATGGCGCCGGTCAGTGTTCGCAACGATGGCGGTGCCCGGCGCCACCGAGAGCGAACTCGGCCACTACTCAGACCGCGACAGCCACATGCCTCGTTTGCCTTCAGCGAGCGCTGCCGGGAAGCGGGGAAAGACGTCACGATGACCCGGGGCGGGCGGCCCGTCCCTTGACAAGGTGGTCGTCGACTCGTTGATTGCCACCTTGAAGAGGACGGTAATCGACCGTTACTCCTGACCTACTGCCAGCGACTTACGGGTAGCGAAGCTTGAGTGGATCGAAGCTTTCTACAACAGCGCGCACCTGCAACACAGGACCCATAACGGCGTGACCCCGGAGAAGATTGAGAGTCTCTGCCTGAATGACCCAAGGAAGCGGTCCAAGAGGCCGGACACTACGGCTCGATCGCATAGCCAATAATCGGCAATCCGAAGGCGCCATGGACACGTCTACCAAATGGGAGCCCTTTGTACACTCAACCCGGCGAGTCTAGATTGGCCTTGACCAGCATCTGCCATTAGTGAGCGGTCGGTCGAAAGTTGAAGTGGCCCGTGACTACGCATTAAGCCGGCCGCTTCCATGTATCGGAGGGACCGGCTAGAATATTCGCGAGATGCGCTTCACGGGCATGGACGATGCAGCGACACACCCGACTTGCCCTCACAGGGACGAACAGCCGCCGTCCAAATGACCGCGAAAGGAGCGATGGCCGCCATCGACGCGGGAATAAAAGGCCATCCTCGCTTCTCGATGAACCGTTGGATGTGGCTGCCTTCCTATTGCGTACTATCGCCGATTGAGATCCCGCTCGGCCGAGGCACTGACGCCGACGCGCGAACTCGAGTCTGGTGGACCGTTTGCATCGACCCATGCGGGCTGGGGGACATATCCATGGCTGGTGCGTCTTGAACGCTTTTCGAGCATTCAGCAGTGCACGGCTTATCACGATCGTCGCGGCATTGAGCATTACAATTGTGCGCCTTCCTGTCTTGCTTGGACACAAAACGCTCCTCAATGCCATCATTCTGCTAGTTTTCGCCTTGTGCATAGGTTGGGGGTTACCACGGCAACGTCGCGGGTCATTTGCAAACTGGCCAGCCGCTATCGCCTTCATATATGCCGCGCTGATTGTCATCGCACTGTTTCGTGGCGCTAGTGCTGGGGTATTTGGCACCACAGAATCTGCCGCGAGCCAAGGGCTCATATATCTGTTATTCGTTGCTTTTGGGATCATCTTGCTTACGACGGCCCGCAATACGCGCGAGCGCAACAGTCGGCTATTAGCAATTGCGCTGGCGCCAGCCGTTTATGTAGTAGTTAATACTTTAATGAACTTTGCGGGGTTGCAGAACTCGGCCCCCTTAGATTCGACCGACGGGACCCCTGCGGAAATGCTGCGCTTCCTTGGTATCTCAGCGGTCCGTACAAGATTCCCTCTGGCGCTTAGCATTAATCTGTTTAGTATTATCGTTGCTGCAGCTCTGGTTTCGATTGTTGTGTTGAGACTTCGCACCTCCTCGTTGCCGTCGCGGAAAATTGCTTGGGGAGCGGCTGGAGCGTGTTTGTATTGTATTTTACTCGGAGACTCGCGAGCGGCACTTCTGATCGCGGTCATTGTAATAGTGTTGTTTACAATACGGCGTCGTATTCCCGCACTGGGTGTGGCAGGTATGGTGCCTTTCTTGCCACTAATAATACTAGGGTTGGTCAAC
Source organism: uncultured Solirubrobacterales bacterium (assembly GCA_963745305.1). GTDB lineage: Bacteria > Actinomycetota > Thermoleophilia > Solirubrobacterales > 70-9 > CAVUWL01. Next base: position 161,313 of record CAVUWL010000016.1, on the reverse strand, counting down.
CTCGTCGCCAGCGCCAACGCGGGAGGCGCGCTATCGCGCGGAAATGGGCAAACTGAGGAACTTGCTACGGCGACCGGCCGTCTATATATTTGGAAAGGTACTTGGGAAGTACTCAAACATTTTAGCTTTGAGGAGATATATGGATGGGGGGCAGCCGGCCACGTTACTTCAGGGGCCTATCTTCACTATGTTCTCTTATTTGGGGCCAACGCTACCGACACGGCGCTATTTACGCACGACATCGTTCTTCAGACGCTGGTAGACATGGGACTCATCGGCCTTGCTGCTCTTGTCTTGATGGTCTGGTCGACTTGGCGAGGATTGCAGCGTCATGTCGATGACAACCCCCGTTCACCTGCGCTGGCTCTTATGGCTATCCTGTTAGTTATCATTTTGTCCGGAGCCACCGAGGTGTCGCCCACGTACTATTCCCAAGAAGCATTGCTGGAGGTGTTATTGATTGCTGGCGCCGCGGTTGGGCTTGCCTCCGCTCGCACGCGGGCCGGTGGGCGTACTAGGGCTAAATTAGCTTCTGCGGCCTTGGCCGATAAGGCCATCGGTAACGTATGCTCAGATGATTCCCCTTTTGTATCCGTAGGCGCGGCTGGTGATGCAAGCTAGGGTGATCCAGGGAAGGAGGACTGGTGCACCAGTTGATGAGCAGAGTCAGATTGACTGGCGTGGGTGAAGACAATCAATCTGAAGCTCTTAAACCTACCGTCATTTACGGATAGCGAGCAAATGGGGGCGTCAGTATTACCCCCGCAACGCGGAAAGCTGGTGCTGCCGGTGCGAAAAGATACGCGTGTGATCAGCGGAGACCAGTTTCAGCGAGAAAATCGGACCAGTTCGAGATCACCCTACTATAGAGGTCGCGGGCCATTGCATATCCCTCGCTCCAACCGCGGTCAACGGCCGCCAGTACTGACCGGACCCAGTCACCGTCTTTTACCAGCCACGGTGAGCTCTTGCCTAGAGCTACTTGGAGGCTGGAAGCGGATGGACCCACTACCGGAATACCACACTCTAGAGCTCTGACTGCAACTCCGCTTTGATAGAATCGAGTATATGGTATTAGGATTACATCGCTAGTGCGGAGCAATTGGTCGAACGATTCCTCGGACACAAACGCATTACGCACGCTCCAACCGTTGAGCAAGGGCCAATCCCGGCCAATAATCTCGAGGCGCCATGTTGCGGGTGCGTTCGCTGCTAGTAGGCGAAGACCTTTTATGTCGCGGTCAGGCTTGTACTGACCGAGGACCCGGACAATTCTTTGGCTCCCGACTGGTGGTGTGGCTTGGCGGGGCTTGAGCATCGGATGAAGGACCTCGAAGACGTTGGAAAGTCCGGCCTCCTCTCGGACCGCTACCGCGGCCTGGGAGCTATGCACTACCAGGTTAATGTTAGCTTGCCGCCGCGCTAACGCTGCGGCAAAGTGGCCATATCCGCGAGCGTGCACAAGCGGTCGAGGGTCATGTATCACCAGATACGTCGGGCGTCGCCGAGCGATCCGCGCAAGAATGGGTATATCCCAATACCCGACGGCTGGCCACGAGGCGAATAGCGAGTCCGGAGAATGGCGCGCAGCCTCTTTTCTTACCCCCCACAGATAGGACGAAATCCATCGAATTTTGCCATAGTCCGCCGAAGACGGCTCCATAACATCGAAGCGATGGGTTGAGACGCCGCATGTTCGCAGAACGTGCTCGAGGCTAGTGGTGTAGTGAAAGAGCCCAGCGCCAAGCGGGTTCACCAAAGCAACGCCCATAATCGTTGAGATCCCTTACCTATATGTTCCAGGGCTTAGTGGGGTCAGAGTTAACCAAGCAGGCCTGGACTTTGCGTCGAGATGCGGGAGATTGATTGGAATCAACCACTAGGTAGCGATGCGCCGCGTTTGACTAGCGCTGGGATCCAGCTGGGAGTAATGGCTTCGATTGTCTTGCCGTTGGCTTCTCCGAAGGAAAGGAGTTCCTCGAGCTCACGGCAATGCTGGGCATAGAACGCGGAGTAGTCGACGAATTGGAAAAACCCAGGATGGGTTGCGAACACCGTTTTCATCATTTTGTCGCTGTACTGTATCTGGCTACTGTGTCGCCAAAAATAGCGCTCGGTTGCCTTGCGCCCATCGCAGCCTGCAATTTGGATGGTATCTGCTAATGCAAAAGCAACCGGAATTAAGAGTGAAACCAAGACATTAGTCGCTTGTTTGGTGGTTGCCGGATCATCCAGTGGTATCTGCCACCTCTGTCGTGGGCCGCCCGCAAGGATAGTAATGCGTGAGGCGATCTCCGGATGGTGAGAAAGTAGTATGTGGCCTAATTCATACGAGGTTACAATCTCAGCGTCGCACTCTTGTAGCGAACGGAGTAAGTCCTGTCGAAATTGAGACGCGTACCGACTAGGACCATAGTGAAATACTGGGTCGTAGAATGCTATCACATCGGGATTTATTGTGCGTACGAGGTTTAGGTCGCGTACTGCCGAGTTGCATAGGATTCGTATATCAGCGGTCACTTCGTCCGGATCCAGCAATTGCGCGGAAGGACCAGTTCCCATAACAAGCGCTGTGCGGCCTGAAGTACGGCGAGCTAATAGCCGGGCCAGATTCGTCGTACCTCTCGCAGCGTGGGGCCTTGCGTGGCGACGGGCTAGCCTGGCGTATCCAAAACTGTCGGCTATGGTTGAGAGTGTGTTATCTACGACCTCCGCTCGGTTGCGTCTGAACAAAAACGATGGAAACTGTCGAAGACCCAAGCGCCAATAGATATGTTCGGCATTGCCCTCTGGCTTCGTGGTCGTCCACCCAGGATTCGAAACAAGCTCAGGCGCCATCCAGGGTGCATTATCGGGTAGTATCTCGAAATCGGAGCCCTCAACATATATTCGCGCGGTCAGACCTGGTAAGTACCAATTGACACGAGCCGAGAGGTCAGCCAGCTCGGCTGCGTTTTGTATCCGGGGATGAAAGTGAAGATAATCGGCATTGGTTGGTTTCAAGCGCATGCTCAAGACGCGTGCTACGCGATACGTCTGCTTTCGCACGCGACCAGATAATGGTCGTCGGCGCCCAAAAGCGGACGCGGTTGCTGTATCGGCGTCTGTCGAGGTGGGCATGTTGATGCAGTTTAACTTACCTAGTCGAAGGGTTGTCGCTAACTATGGTTCATATGGAAACATGCGCAACCTGCGCGGCCCTTTGCGCGAGTCGCCGTCGTGAAACAGAATGAGTTTGAGCGAGACTGCATCTGCTTTTTGCCAAAATACCAGAGGTGACTGTCCAAGATCCCCCGAAGGCTGAACTCGATAGACCGGGCGCACGGCGGCCGGGAGCGATGCGCAGCGCGACGGTTTTTGCGCTTGCGGCAGCGCTTCAACGCGGGCTTCAGTTTGTACTTCTGCCACTTTACACGCGAGCGCTGACTCCAGGGCAGTACGGAATTCTTTCTCTGATCCTTTCTGTGGCGGCGGCGGTAGCGATCCTATTCGCGTTCGGTTTGGATCTCTCGATCTTCAGGACCTTCTTTGGGCTCGCCGACGATCCGAAGCGCCAAGCCCGCTTCGTAAGCTCGATCTGGCGATTTCTTCTCGTCGTGCCACTGACCCTGGCAGTGATAATTGGGATGTCTATATGGGCGTTTTGGGGTCATGTTGGAAAGATCGATGGACCGGAAGTGCTGCTTGCTTTGTTGTCTGCTGCTCTGCTTGTGGCTGCCACTACGGTTCCGTTAGCAATTCTGCGGGCTGGAAAGCGTTTGCGCGATTATTTAGTCGTCACTGGCACTTCAGCGGTTAGTACCGCGGGTCTGACGGTGCTATTCGTTGTAGTCTTCCACGACGGAACACTTGGCTGGCTTGTCGCGCTGTGCATCGCGAATGCGTGCACCCTGACCATTGCGGCCATCACGTTACCGTTTGAACCGTCACTTGGGTTTGACCGAAGTGCCGTACGACGCGCGCTCATGTTTGGGCTTCCGTTGCTGCCTCATTTCCTATCGCAGTGGGCGCTTCAACTTGCTGACCGTGCGATCTGTGCCGGCATCGTATCGGCCGTGGCTTTGGGTATCTACAGTTTAGCGGCGAACATGGCTGTTCCAGCGATGGTCCTCGTTCAATCCCTAAACAACGGGTTCATGCCGGCCTACGCGCTTGCCGGGACGACCGCAAGCGCTCGAAAGTCCTTGCCCGAGATGGTTACGGTGCAGGTAGTAGTAGTCACAATTATTTGTCTTGGGGGCGCCTTGCTCGGACCTCCATTTGTCAGCGTTGCATCCCCCGCTTCTTATCACAGTGCAGGTGCGCTGGTGCCCTGGCTGATACTCGGCTATGGATTTTTGGGCCTCTACTATATTCCCATGAATGGCGCTACCCTCGGTGCCGGTCGCGGTAGATTCGCCTGGATTGCGACAGCGACCAGTGCCGCTACGAACGTGGGGCTTCTGTACATCTTCGTCCCCATTGACGGTATCTACGCAGCTGCGGTGGCGTCGGCGGTTGGCTATCTTGTGCTCTTGGTCACGATTGCGATCTACGCAGCGGGTCGCGGCAACCCCGTAGTCTACCCATGGTCGCATATCGTCCCGGCTGTCGCTCTGGCGGCTATAATCTTCGCGGTATCGGCGACAGTTATTCCATCTGAAGGAATCTCGGCGCTTATAGTCCGATCGGCGGTCGTGATAGTTGCAATTCCAATGATATTGATCGTAAGCCTACGGCGGATACCACTTCCGAAGCGCATCATAGGTGCGGGAGAAGGTTGAATGGCATTTATTTACAACCGGTGGAGACGCGACCATCGATCACGGCATCAGCGGTTTACCGCCACTTTGCTATTGCCAATCACAAAAGTTGGTCTAGCCTGTGGCTTTCCAAACATAGATTATTCCTATGTACACGGCGACCGGGCTAGGCTCCATTTAGGGCAGGGTGTATCAACGATGAATTCATTATTTAATGTAATGAGCGGTGATATTTACATCGGAGATAACACACTGTTTTCACATAGCTGCCAGGTCTTAACAGGGACCCACAATTTTGCCAACGGTACCCGCGCTAGCCTCCAGCCGGCGGCCTTAATGCCGGAGGTGCCGGTCGAAGGTCGGGATATCAGGATCGGGCAAGGGTGCTTTATCGGTGCAGGGGCGATAATCCTTGGCAACGTTGTGATTGGGGACCACGTACTGATCGCGGCTGGTGCAGTTGTGACCAAGGATTTACCGTCTGGGTGTTTCGCCGCTGGAGTTCCCGCACACATCGTCAGCATGACGTGTGGCAGCGAAGCGTAAATGTTACAGGTAAGGGTTGGTCCGGTCAAACTCTGACTGATGTGTTCTTCTGCGTTTCGCGGAGTTGTCCCGGGTGAATGTGGGTGTAGATCGTGGCGAGTGCTACTCGGTGCTGAGTCGCGCTAAGGCACCGCCATCCACAATGAGCTCCTGTCCGGTGATAAATCCGGCGCGGTCCTTGTCGATAAGAAAGGCGATGGCTTGCGCAGCGTCGCGGGGCTGGCCCAGGCGCTTTAGCGGTGTACGATCGATGAGAGTCAGTTCGGCATCTGGGGATCGCGAGAATCCAGTACGCAAGGCTGTTGTGTCCGTTGCACCGGGGATTACGGAGTTGACACGCACTCCAGCCGGGGCCATCTCGATAGCGGCGGCCCGTGTAAATGCCGACAACGCACCCTTTGTTGTCGCATACGCTCCGATGTGACGTGATGTGGCGTGGGCATGTACCGAGCCCACATTAACTACCGACCCCTGAGTCTCTTCAAGCTGCCGATGTACTGCCTTGAGGCATATAAACGCACCTCTAACGTTTACGGCGGAGAGGGAATCCCACTCCGCCGTGGTGGTCTCAAGCAGGGGCTTGAACAGTTGTATCGCGGCGTTGTTGACGAGTGCGTCGACTCGAGGCAAAGGCGCCAGAGCGCGCGTCACCTTGTTTGCATCTGTGATATCCAACTCGAGGGCGCCCGGGCGCATGACGTGCTGCCGGTCAACTGCGACGACTCTCCATCCGTAGTCATCTAGGAGGTCGCAGGTTGCAGCTCCTATGCCTCCCGCGGCGCCAGTGACTATAGCAACGGGCTTCATGGTTAACCCAAGCCGACCAGCAGGTTCTCAACCGCTCTTGCGCTCGCCCTCAATACGCCCTCACGGGTATTTGAGGCGTTGTGACTGCCGAAAACACAATGCTGGAAATGGCGGAGTTCACTCGTCGTTGGAAGTGGCTCTTGCTCGAAGACGTCGAGCGCCGCGGCTGCCACGCGACCCGAGTTGAGAGCTCCAACGAGTGAGCTCTCGTCAACGAGTGCCCCGCGGCCCACGTTAACCAAGTAGCTGCCCGGCTGCATTAGGGCGAGCGTCCGTGTGTTCACCATGTGGCGTGTCTCAGGCGTAAGTGGGCTGCAAAGGATCAAGAAGTCGCTCTGTTCAAATAACGCATCGCGACCCAAAACTGTCGCGCCCATACTTGTCGCGTCAGCACAAGCCGATTCTGCGATATCATGAGCAACAAGCCGCATTCCGAAGCCTTTTCCCCGTTTCGCGACAGCCATCCCGATACTTCCGAATCCCGCCACTCCGAGCACGGCTCCGTCGAGAGAACGACCCTCGTGCTTGACCCAGCCACCCGCCCGTACAGATGCATCGATTCGATGTAGTTGCCTGGCAAGCATGACTACATAACCGAGGGCCGTGTCGGCGACCTCGCTGCCGAACACTCCTGGGGTATTCAGGACCGTGATCCCCAGCGCACGTGCGGCGTTGAGATCGATCCCATCGACTCCGACACCCCACTTCGAAATTATACGCATGCGTTTCGCGTGTTCTAAGACCCGTGCAGAAAGGGGGTCATCGCCCGCGATCATGCCATCGAATTCACCAATGATGGTACCTAATACCTCTTCGCTAGGCTGTTGGACAATCTCTGGCATTATTAGCTCGATTTCCCGCTCTTCGAGTCTCGGCCGAAACGTGTCGATGCAACTCTGCATCTGTCGGCAAGTTATAAGGACGTGCTCCCTGCTCATCTGAACTCCTTCCGACGCTCCGAGAGCGCCTCAACCACGAGCCAGTCGAGCTCGTCGTCAATATCCCAAGCCTCATGAGCATCGATAGGATAGAGTAGCGGTCGTTCACCGATGCGGTTGCCACGTCTCTGCAAAGTCGGCGCGTCAAAAACATATAAGCAAGAGTTCTCCTCCATAACGGGGCCTAGATCTTGGGTCCGTAGCAGAACGTTGGGGTCGTGGTTGATCGCCCGGCCCTCGGGGGTCCACAGACGCGTATGCAACGGTGTGACAGTGAACAGAGAATCATGCAGGTCCGCATCGGCCAGGTACGTCTCAATTGCAGCTTGAATCGTCTCTGTGCGTAGTAAGGGGTTAGTGCTATGAGTCTGCACGTATAAATCTGCGTCGACTGTTTCAACATCGTTTATTAAAATACTATTCATGGGAACGTCCCCACCGAGCAAATGGTCAGGTCGCGCCAACACCCGGACATCGGGGAACGCGGATCGTGCGTCGGCCGTAATCAGGGCCGAATCAGTGTCGATAACTACCTCGTCGATTTGAGAACAAGCAAGAAGTGAAAAGATAATATGGTGAAATAGCGGTCGTCCGTTAAGTGGGCGAAAATTCTTTCCCTGGACTCGCTCACTGTGGTGACGCATCGGGACAAGAGCGGCGATATGGGTCATTCGGCGCCAACGGATTGGGGAGGTAGGAGAATAGCCCTTGCGGGTGCTCCCTCAGTGCTAATAAGGCGGATTGGCAGGCAAACTAAATCGTATTCACCCGGTGAGACGCGGGCGAGCGAAAGACCCTCGAGTATCGGTATCCCTGCACCCAACAATACCTTATGAACGTTCGGAGGGTCCGAGTAGCGTTGGATCGAGAGATAGTCGATTCCCACGAGGCAAAGCTTCCTGGCCGCGAGCCATTCGGCACCGTCGAGCGTTAAGGCCGCGTAGCGTTCAGAAAAAGGCGATGTATACGTGTTCGGATCCGAGCTGTTGGCAGTGCGCAGCAGGACACGCTTTGTCCCAGGTGGGATGTTTGTGTTCGCGAGTACCGATGCGGTAAGCTCCCTTGAGGGTCCGGGATCGACTACGATCACCCGGCCTACAAACGGACATAGCCCGAGTTCCTCAACATCTAGACCGTGTGTGAAAAAATGGGCAGGTGCATCGACATGCGTGCCTGTGTGGACGTCGAGCTCCATCTGCGTGACGTTCGCATCGTCACCGCGGTCGATTGAGGTCCGCAATGCTGTGAGAATCCCTGGACTGCCGGGCCAGGTAGGAAGGTTGTGGTCAAGTCGGACCGAAATGTCGTGCCAGTGTGGGGTCATCACGATGTCGGTGGCTCGTCGTAGTGGATTTCGGTGCCTATGTGGTAGGCATTGCTGACAGTCACTGCATTTCCCTGGCCTGATGGATAGTAGAAGCGGCGCTTGAGTGCATCGGTGACGGGGCCAGACTGTGCGAAGCCTCGATATGAACCCAGGAACTGGGCGGTACGGAAATGTGGTACGTCAATGACATTTTCGCGAAACTGACGCCTATTTAACGCCTCACGGTAGTCGCCGAAAATATTGATCGTGGTCAGCCTGATAGCAGCTGTCACGCCCATCTCTTGATCTCTGTAGATCTCTTTATGGGCAATCGCCTCTCGTCGATAACGGTTGAACACCTGTTTGAACGACTCGTCGTGAACGTGGACGACCGGGGCCTCGGCCACATAGGCAATCGAGTAGCCGTTCTCCATCGCGCGCTTTGCCCAGTCAAGATCCTCGAGACCCGTGAGCTGCTCGTCATAGGGACCCAGCTCCCAGGCGGATCGACGAATGGCGGCGTTGGCGTTGTTGCAAAACGGGTGCCGCTGGTGACGAGCCGACTTCGCGGGAAACCATTGAGATAAAAGACGCTGTTCCGACAGTCGCCCGTCGGGCGGAGTTTGCTGTCGACCATAGGTGAGCGCGACATGGGAATCCTCAAATGGTGCTATTAGACGCTCGATCCAGGTGTCGTAAACTGGATAAACATGTGCGCTTGCAAACGTCGCGATGTCGGCTGTTGAGGCCTCGATGCCTACATTGAGAGCGTGTCCAAATGAGAATAGCTCTCGGGCGATGCGCAGAATCTGCACATCGAAGGTCGAAGCGATAGAAAGGGTGTGGTCAGTCGATCCACTGTCAACGACGATGATCTCGTCCGGTGAATGTGTCTGACTAAGTGCACCGGTGAGTAGACGCCCTATGTGCGCCTCCTCGTTAAAGCATCGAACGATTAGTGACACAGAATCCACTAGATCACCTACGTAGCGTGATAATAGCCGCGCTTGCAGGAGGAAGGACAAGCTGAAGGTGCCCATCAACTAGCGAGACCCGTCTACCGTTTGGTCGCTCGTCGATTGTCTTACTCAAAGAGGCATGGCCGAACGTCACTCGTCGGGTTGCGTTTAGCGACGGGGCGTCCAAAAGCTCGTCGTAAGCTTTGTGGTAGCCAGAAACATCGAGATAGATCATTGTCAATCCTTTGGTTGCGAAGTTATCAACTGCAAGTGTAATCACAGAGTGCGAATGCACGGTTGCGTATGCGGTGAAGTCCTCGGACACACTGCCGTTGAGAATATCAACTGGGGAAAACCGACCCCCCTCGAGCTGTCGTGCAGCCCAAAGGCCGTAGTACTCCGGTCGTGCTGAGACGCGCCCTTTTGCTGCCGCGGACTGTCCTTCAGCGCAGATGGGGCTAAAGGTGCTTGGCAAGCAAAGCCCAAATTCTCCTGCATGAAAGTTGATTCCGGTAACGCCAGCACTTGCAGAGCGCAGTATCCAGTCGAGTGACCACAGGGCACTCGCAAAGACGGGGCTTGTAGCTGGTCCACCACTTGCGTCGCAGGAGCTGGTGGTGTTTGTCTCGCTTAATCGAGTTGGCCGGTGTGCTATCTCACTGGCTCTAACGATCGTTTGAATGACAGCATTCTCTTGGTCGCGTACCTCTGGCGAGATAAGTTCGAGAGCGGACGGTATTGGAGTACCCTTACAAAGCCCTTTCGACCGGCTATAGTTAGTAGGATAGTAATGCTGGGTAATTTCACGGAACGGTACGGGGCGTACAGCCAAGACTAATGGCAGCCACGACTGTAAGGACGTGAACCCGAGATCCGGGCCATACAAATGTGTCGATGGCGCCACGACACGCATCGCCGTCCTGTATTCTGCCAGTTCGGAAAGGTAGTTTCTGACGTTGTAAGATCCGGCGCAGTCCTGTTATTGGTAATCCGTATCCGTTGGGCTCATTTCCGACCTCAATGCCGAGCAGTCGATCTCCAAGGATGCGCTGGGCAGCGCTGGCCTCGTTGGCAGCGCGGCTTGGGTCGAAGTGTCCGAGGTCAACTCCAAGGATTGTCCGCCAGTGAGTTGCCAGGAGAAGCCTATTAAGCGTGGTGAGATCAGTAGGCGTAATTACACTGGTGGCCCATAGAGGCGGCGGTTCATCATTGCTCGTCCACCAAGAGGAATCGAGTGAGTTACCACCCAGCCGAAGGACGCCCGGTCCAAGGAGCCGCATAAGCGCCACAAGACTGCTGTCGGCACTTAGAGTGTCGGTGGAAAGCTTGTTGGTCTCAAGAGAGATGCCGATCGCGCCTGGTGAGAAATGTCTTTCCAAATGTGTTGGGTCAATAGATAGAGTCGCGCTCTGGACTGGACCTGGGCCGTGTTTCGGAGGTCATTGACTCGACTAGGCCGCCCTCGTCTGGACCTTGCAGTTGGGGCTTGGGGCAAGCCAATAGGGCTCGCCGGCCCTAGGAACAAGAAGGCGATTGCAAAAATCGGCAACAAGACTACTGGTGCTCGGACCGGCCACGAGCTCTGTGCTGAATTCGGCTTGGGTTGGATGCGCACGGGAATGGAAGATGCCTGAAAGCCTGGGATTGCGATCAACGGGTATCTTACGCATCGACGGATTGCAAGGTATCCTCAGATGAGCCGTACGCACGAGCTTTTTTGAATGTTTGCCATTCCTAACAGAGACTCCAGGTCAGGTTCGAGTTTGAGTGAGATGCTTGAATGAGTTTTCGGTCGCGGTATCGGGTTGTCGCGTCTTCGTGGCGTCGACACGGGCCGTTGAGCAGATCCGAGATGCTGCTAGGCCCGTTTGTTGGCGGATTACTACTTATACGAGTATTGACCGACGATCTGTCTGCGCCAAACAGTCGGCATTCAGGCAGTCTCAATGTCTCGGCAGCCATCGCCGTGTTGTTCATTCTCCTAGCTGTTGTTTTGGTGTTGCGCCGGCGTGAGGGAATGCTGACTACGGTCCTGGTTGTGTCGTGGATCTGTATCTGGACGGGATTGGCGGTGGGAACGAGCGGTGCATCGGCGGAGACTGTCAGGGAGGGCGTACGTGAGGTATCGGTGGTCGCATTTGGAGTGATCGTCTACAACGCTCGTGGAGCCGTCACCGTTGCGAGGGCGACACGCGTTGTTCAATTCGTCAGCGATTCTTCCAGCGATCCTGGCCCTCTATCAACTCGCGACACACACTGGCATGGACGTTGCGCACAATGTCCGGGCGAACGGCACTTTCGCACATCCCAATAGCGCCGCGATGTTCTTCGCAATCGCCTCCACCGCGTCTCTGTGGCGGTATCTCGACTTTGGTCGGCGCCGGAGTGATGGGTACTGATGGCACTGTTCTCGGCCGCTTTGGTAGCTACGTTCAGCATTGACGGCCTGATAACTCTGGTAGCGATGTATACGACACTAGGAGTACTTCGACCTGGCTCTACGTCCTCTAAATGTTGGCCCACCGTTATCGCTGGGGTTGTTGTTCTAGCGTTCTTCGCGACGCCCCTCGGCGCGCAGCGCGTCTCCAGCGAGTCCTCTACAAGCTTCGCGGCTGGCGAACGGGGTGAAACAACAAGTACGCTCGATACCCGCCTGTATAGGTGGAAGACTCTCCTGTCGGAGTGGGAAGGTTCCCCTGTCCTCGGTCGAGGCCTCGGCACGACGACGACGGCCGAAAGCACAGCCACGAATCGATTGAACTTCCTCCTGCCCCACAACGAATACATCCGCTACCTTGTCGAGACCGGCATCGTCGGTTTAGCTATCCTGCTGGCGGCCCTCGTCGATTCTGCTCCGCTGCCTTTTCCGTAATATGCGAAGATTCCCGGGCACAATGAACGCAGGCACCCTTAATGCAGCCGGCGCTTGCGATCGCTGTCATCGTCGGGATGTCTCGTCAACTCGCTTGCGGATAATACGCTGCTCAACAGCCCCACGTGCTACGCAGCTGCGCTGATCGTTGCCGCTGTCCTGGCATTGCCAGGGATCGAGACGCGACGAGGCCAACCTTGCAGATCGCGTGACAAGCCGCGGCGGCCAGCATGGGCTAGATCGTTGGTCCTCGAAAGATCCGGCTGAGCCTTGACGAGCGACTTGGTCGTTCACCATTTCGGTCCCGATCCCGCCACGGTCGGTGGCATGGCTACGGTGATCAGAGTGCTCACCGAGTATCAGGTCGGGGGCGACGTCGTCGACTCCTATTCGACGTGGAGGCCGCATTCGTCCCTGGTCACCACCGGGCTGTTGGCAGCTTCCGTTCGAGCGCTCCGGCAGATGTCGGCAGGCGACGTTGCTCACGTGCATCTTTCCGAGAGAGGGTCCTTTCTCCGCGAGGGATCATTGGTCGCACTGGCACGATGGCACGGGCTTGGTCACGGTCGTGACGATTCATGGCGCGTCGTTCATACCTTTTGCCCGTCGGCATCCACGGTTTGTGTCCACGGTGTTGGGTCGCGCCGATCTTATCACTTGCTTGGATCAAGAGACCCTCGAATGCGTCCGAGCCAGCGCTCCTGAGCGTTCGTCAGAGATTGTACCGAATCCCGTTGTTCGTCGACGACGACTTATCTTCCAGCAGACGAGACGGAGGAGTTGGTTGTGTTCGCTGGAGAGATCGGCCTTCGCAAGGGTGCCGACGTCCTGCATAGCGCCTGGCAGCTGGTGGCCCAACGACGCCCAAGGGCTCGGTGTCTGATGGTGGGCCCTCTGGGCGACTTTGCTCCACCAAGCGCGGAGCGACTCGAGGTGCGGCCGCCGGTCGATTCGATCGCAGATGAAGGCGATATTGCGGCGTGCCCGAGTGGTCGCATTGCCGGCACGGGCCGAGGGAATGCCGATGGTTTTGACCGAGGCAATGAGCTTGGGACGACCGTTCGTGAGCACCCCGGTTGGAGGTATACCCGAGCTTGCCGACGAGGGAGGAATGCTTGTAGCCGTTGACGATGAGATCGGCCTTGCGGACCGTCTGACGGATCTGTTGGCCGACCCTCAGCTCGCGCGGAGGATCGGCGAGCGGGGCCGTCGATTCTGCTCTGGAGACAAGAAGTGTCGAGGTGATCGATGCTCGCCTCGCGACAGTTGTATGCCGCTGCGGCTACGGATAAGAACTAATTGTTCGGGCATGAGTTCAGGTCAGTGTTTCGGGGGCGCGCAGCAGACGAATCATCGTCAGCCCGTAGCGGCCCAACACTCCCGCGCCACGGCCCAGAGGCGATCTTGCTCGCTGCTTTTCACCGTGGTGCGCCTGCTGATCCAGTACCTCACGGGGTGGAAGTACCTGGCGCCTTACGAACGCGCCAAATCCTCCCTTGGGTGCCAACAGTCCGTCGATAAGCCCGATGTCTGCATAGAGCTGGGGTTGGCTGGAGTGGGGATTGGGATTGGCGAGCCGCACGGCGATGCGCGTCCGCGAAGGCCAAGCTTGTGCCTGTCTCCGATGATCTGCTCTGCGCGGCAAGCCCACCGTCTTCTCGGCGGCTTTGGCGGCAGCGGGGATTACGCGCCCCAGCTCTGGATATTCGTGCAGGAGCTCTTCGAGCGCGCCGGGTGCTAGGCCGGAGCCGTGAGTGTCCCACCAGGCGCCCAGGTCGGTGGCGAGGCGCAGGTCGATGAACCCATCCCGGCGTAGAACAGCAGAAGGGCGGCGAGCTCGTCGGCCGGAGCAGGGCGCCAGTTTTGGGGCGGGTCGTCGGGGGTTGGCGGGAGCAGCCGCTCGTGCGCGAAGCTTCGCTCATACCAGTGCACGCGCCAGTGGAGCTCCACCGGTGGCAACTCCCCCCGCTCGTGTGTCGAGCACGAAGTGCAGCAGAGGCAACCCATCCTTTCCCACGTAATCGGTGGGAGCTTGGTAGCCCAATCCACGCACCACCTCCACTGCAGCATGAAGCTGCTCTGGCGCGACGAGCAGATCGATGTCGCTGGAGAGACGCCGACCGGGATCACCGTAAATGGCCTCGCCAAGTAGCGGGCCCTTCAGCGGGGTGCAGCGAATTCCGCTATCAGCGAGCATCGCTGTCGAGCGGAGGGAAACGAGCTGCAAGTAGGCGCTCTGGCGACGTCCCGTCTCCAATGCGTGTCCGACTGCCGCGGCAAAGCGCTCGCTTCGTTCCGCTCCGCCAGCTCCAGGATGCGTGGACCCAAGGTCGTTAGGAGCTTGCGGGCGCGCAGGGTCTCGGCGAGCCGCGACCAGTCCACCTGCGCCATCAATCCCCTGGCCTGTTCACGCCTGTCCTGTCGGCGTGCCGCGATGCCAGCACTGAGCAGAATCAACTGCTGCTCGGCTTGGGAGCTAGACGTCAAAGTTCAGCGCGGCATGGTATTCGATGTCATGCAGGCTTGACGCCGAATGCGCATCTCAGGAGGTGCTGTGCAGTTCCATCTTGAGTAGCTGCAGGTGGCTCCAAGGGAACGACTTGAGGAGCCATCGTGGGGATTTCCCTTCGAAGTAGCCTTGGGTCCCTGTGTATGGATTCGTCCCGGTCGGCGTCGGATCCTGTGCGTAAAAAGTCAACGTTCGCAGCTCTGTCTCTAACGACGATCCCGTAGCGCTGCGCCGCTTCGGCCATCATCAATGTCAATCGCGGAAGGTGCAGAGTCGGCAAGATCGAGGTTGGGATCAAGTCGCAGGTGCGCGCCCTCGGGCAGCGATAGCGGCTCGGTAGAGGACCCATCGGTCCGCTAGCGCAGGTGAGGCATAGACCGCCGGCGCGTGGGTTTGGAATCGCAATCGCCAAAGCATGGTTGATCTGACCCATTTCGAGATCTTCCAATGTGATCAGCCCCCCGGCGATCGAGAGCGAAGAGGCGCTCGCTCCCCAGCTTGGCTGCGCACCGGGCCAGGCTTCGGGACCGTAGGCTCCCGAGTCAGACGACGCGTTCTGCATCGCCCCACCCCAGGCTGCATGCCAGCCTCCTGCCCCATCGGCGAGCCCCCAGAACTCCCACAGTCGATCCGTGCTCGGCTGCCAGACGACGAGCTGGGCATCTGTTCCAGCCGCGGGCTGAGCATTCGCGGGCAATGGAACTTCGCTCCACGCTGTCTGAAGCGCCGGCGAAAGTGAGCGTCCTGTCAAGGTGACCTTTACGGTCGGCTGTTCGGCGGGCACTGTGTAGATCGGAACCGACCACTTGGTCGTGTTGATAGTTGCTGGGCCGCCTTTGGTTTCTTCTTCACTGGCGATTTCCTGATCGAAGGCACCCACCATCGCCGCTGAGCTCGGGTCAAGCGGCGTGTTCTCGGGTAGCGGCTGCGTTCCAGAAGCTGTTGGCCGCAAAAAAGCGAAACGGTGCGGGTGGTTCCTGCAGGCGCTTCGACAGGCGGTTCGGCCGGAGTTTCAGCCGGACGTTTCGGTTCGTCGAGAGCAAAGGGCCCGCCCGCCGGTTCAGGGCTGGAGGAAACTTCTGGTCCAAGAGATTTGGGTTCAGAGCCAGCGCCGATACACGGTGGTTGGGTCCGTAGGCTGAGGCTGTGATGGCCGTTTGGCGGGCCAGGACGGGTGCGTCTCGCCGCACAGAACCGTCTGCCGGTCGCCCGCCTGACAACCCTTTTCTTGGAGCCCCGCCCCTTGTGGTGGGCCGCTGCGCATCTTGCATCCCTGCCCCGCTTGCGTTTTGCATGCTGGGACTGTGGAGCACCCAGAGCTGGAACCGAGCTGATGGCGCCAAGGCTCGTCGCCAAAGACAGCAGGGCGATGGCGCATGAGATGCAGGTTTTTGCTGACGGCCGACGGTTGATGCTCAAACTGGATCCTCTTCGCTGGGTAACCTCGAGGCACCGCTGAGCGCGGTTCCTACGCCATCGGCAATCCATCCCAATCGGGTATTCCGATGATCGATCGTGGACATTTATTCATGTAGCCGTCAGGATTGCGCTGGCGCTTGGGCGCGGAAGCGCCGTTTGCAGGGTTGTCAAGGCGCCCGGTTTCGGGCGGAACGTCGGTGAGTGCAAGGTGCGGTTTCCCGTGCAGGAGCGGGGACTTTTGCTCAGTGCTTGCCTGATTGGTCCGCCCAGGCAATTCGACAACTGGACTTTTTTCATCCCCTAATTTGGGGAGTCCCGCGCGAGCACACGCATCCACCCTACGTTAGATCGATGTGGGTCAAAGACCAACAGAGCAGGCGATGCCGAAACGCGCCAGGCGGCCGCGATGATCTCCGGATCGGGGCAGCTGGATTTCGCGGTGGGCGGACCCGAGACGGTGCGCCTTGACGGATTCACGGCCGATGCGATCCGGGCGGAGTCCGATCGAACCGGAGTCTCGGTGCAGGAACTGACCTGCTTTTCGGTGCTCTACTACCTGGCCGATGTCGACAGCGGAAGGATCGCGCGAAACCTCGCCCGAAGCCCATCCAGGGTCGGCGGCACCGGGCCTGCCTCCTAGGACTCCGGCTGCGGCTGGGGAGGTTGGAAGCATCAGGGGCCCGATCGCTGGGCTGTTTGATCTGCGCCGGCTCGCTGGTCGTCCTCACCGCCTTGGCCTACAAGCTGCAGCCGTTTGGGCACCTCGACGCGAGCATCCTGAGCCGACTCTCAGCCGACAGGGAATCTGATCTCGGCACCGTGGCGAGGCGCTTCAGGTTGCTGGCGGATCCCCTGCCCCAGATCGTGATGACCGCAACGATCTGCCTGGTAGCGGTCTTTCTGAGGCGCCCGCGTCAGGCGGTTGGGGCTCTGATCCTGATCGGCGGGGCAAATCTGACCACGCAGCTGCTGAAGGAGCTTCTCTTTCACCGCCGCTATCAGCCGCTTCTCGGCCTCGAACAGATCGGCCCCACCGGCTTTCCCAGCGGCCATTCCACGGCGGCGATGGCCTTGGCCCTGGCGGTGGTTTTGATCGTGCCGCGATCGTGGCGATGGATTGTGATTGTCCTGGGCGGGGCGCTGGTTGCGGCGGTTGGAGCCTCCGTCGTGGTTCTGCACAACCACTACCCCAGCGATGTCTTGGGTGGATGGCTGGTTGCCGCAGGCTGGTTTTTCGCGGTCATTGCGCTGCTGCGGATCGATCAGCTGCGGCGCCTGCAGGCGAGTCGGGATTCGTTCGCGGCCCGCTCCTAGGGGAAGGGTGGCCGCCCCTAAGTGGTCGACGCAAGCTGCCATTCACTACTGACCGCGGCAAACGACCACGATCGTCGTCAGGCTGCCAACGCGCCCGATCAGACAGGGCCTCCTGCCCGGGTCCGACCACTACCCCATGGAGCTTTCCGAGCGGGCTGCAGCACGGTTGCCGTGCGGTCACGCCCGAGGAGGCATTCGCCCGAACGAACTCCGCGGGTGGTTTCATGCCAGTAGGATCCCGCGCCGTCCAATCCCCGAGGAGCCCCAAAGCGATGAGCGATGAGAAATATGAGCTGAGCACCGATCAGGCCGAGCGCGAGGCGTCGGGGGCTCACGCCTACGGCCGCTACCTGGAGGAGTTCGAGGTCGGCGCCGTCTACAAGCACTGGCCGGCAAAGACGGTGACCGAGGCCGACGATCACCTCTTCTGCCTGATCACGATGAACCACCACCCGCTGCACCTAAACGACGTCTATGCGAAGGGCTCCCAGCAGGGCAAAAACGTCGTCGTCGGCCCGCTCGTTTACTCGCTGGCGCTCGGGATGTCGGTCTCTGACATCTCCGGCAAGGCGATCGCCAACCTGGCAACCGAAGACCTCAGCCATCCAAATCCGGTCTTTCACGGCGACACCCTGTTCTGTGAGACCGAGGTGCTCGAGGTGACCCCGTCGAAATCAAAGCCCGACCGCGGCGTGGTCAGGGTCCACACCCGGGTGCTGAACCAAGACGGCGTCTTGGTGGCGGAGTTCAAGCGCCTGGTGCTTGTGCCCCGAAAACCTGCCTAGCAGGGCGGCTATCCGAGCAGCTTCAGGTGAAGCGCCTGAATCTCGGCGCCGGGAGCGCTGCCCAGGGACTCATTGAGCAGGGTGCGCAAGGAGTCATAGGTGCGAAGCGCCTCGGCGGTGTTGCCGGAGGCAGCGAGGGCTTCCATCAGGTTGAGGTAGCCCGACTCGCGAAACGGGGCGGCGCGAATCAGGGCCCGGGCGGAGCGCTCCGCGCCGGCGAGCTCTGAGCCGCCGAGCCCGACCCCGGCCCGGGAGATCACCTCACGCGAGCGCAGTTCCAGCTCTTCGAGCTCGTGGCGCACCTCCTCGACCCAGGGCGCCTCAAAGCCCGCCAGGAAGGTGCGACCGGCGATGTTTAGGGAGATGTGGGCGTGGATCCAGGCGTCTTTCCAATCGCCTGATTTGAGCGCTGAGTCGGCGACCCGGATCGCCCGTTCGGCGGCCTCGATGTCGACCCAGGTGTGCTCTGGAAGGCGGAGCTCGACCGTGTCTCGGCCGGCCAGCGCCTTGACGCCGAGCGCGCTTCGCAGGTGGGAGAGCTGGGTGCGAAGGGCCGCCGCGGGGTTGAGCGGCGGGGAGTCTGGCCAGATCGCAGCGATCATCTCCTCGCGGCTGATCGGGCGGCCGCGGTTCAGCACGAGATAGGCCAGCAGGACCCGACCCTGGCGGCCCCGCAGGGCGGGGGTTACGTGATGCCCGCTAACATCTGCTTTCAGGCGTCCGCAGAGCTGGATGCGGGTAGCGCCGTTCTCCAGCGGCGGCATCGCTGTAAACGATTCAGAGACGGTGTCTTCACGTTGTGGGAACACTTGTCATCCATGATCGACAGCGATGTTTGAATTCTTAACCCGCGACTTCCAGGATTCACAGCTGTTAATCCGATGTGGATGCGGCACAATCGTTACTGCCGATAACGAGCAACGCTTGGTCGAATTGGCTCGGCTTCATTTCGGCGAGTTTCACCCCGACCTCGGCACTAAAGTGCCTGCAGACCTGATTTTGGCCATGGCAGAAGAAAAGGAGACCCAGCAGTGACCGGTGCAATCGACATAAGAACCGGCCTGCGCGCGGTTATTGCGATTGCGGTGCTTGCAGCCGCATTTGTGGTGCCGGCGCAGGCTTTCGCCAATCACAACGACTGCAACAACGTGCAGTCTGATCCAACGGCTGCTCAATACTGTCCGGCAAGCGACGTCTTGGCGAACAATGAAAGTGGCTCAAACACGCCCTCCTCCGCGGCTGTTCCAAGCGGCACGGAGGCAGTTGCCGCTACCGCCAACAGCGGCAGTGGCTCGTTGCCCTTTACCGGCCTCGACGTCGGCACCTTGGTGCTGGCGGCAGCGGTCCTAACCGGCAGCGGCCTGGTCCTGCGGCGCCTCACGGCATCTGGGGCCCACAAGGACTAAGAGCATGAATCCCGCGACTGAACTTCCCCACCTGACCGCGTTGCGTGCGCAGCGCCTCCTGGGGATCTTCGGCTTCTGTGTCGCTCCCGCGGCGGCCGCCGGTCTGATGGCCGGCGGTCACCTGCGCGGGGTCGGTCACGGCGCCATCGTGTTCGTCGCCGTGCTCGCGGCCAGCCTGATGCTGGAGCGCGAGCGCTACCCGCTGCACCTGATGCCGCTCGCAGCCTTCACGGTCCGGGCTCTGGCACCGGTGATCGGGATCGGGCTCGCCCTCGCCACCTTTGCGCTGGCGGGCAGCCCCGAGCTGGCCTCGGCGATGATCGTGCCGCTGATCGGGGCGTGGATGGTCACCGCCGTAGCCGCGGTGACCAAGGTTCGCTTTGAGTCTTCGCGCCAGATCCGGATCGGGGTGATCGGATCGCCGGGGCTGGCGATTGGGCTCGCCGATGAGCTGCGCCTTGCCGGTATCCGCTCCTACACGGTGATCGGTTGGATCGACGGCGACAAGCCGACCACCGAGCCGGCGAGCGGCGGTCCGCGGCGTCTGGGCTCCTTTGACCAGGTCCGCGAGGTGGTGACCCGACACACGATCGACTTCCTCGTCCACTCCTCAGGCACGCCGGGGGATGAGTCCGAGCCCCACCGCTCCGCGCCTTGAGATCTTCGAGCAGGTCGCCGATTCCTGCCTCGACCTGCCGGTTCGACTGATCGAGGCGAGCCAGCTCTATGAGGACCTGCTCGGGCACGTGCCGCTCGGTCAATCCAACGCTGCCTGGTTTCAGTACCTGCTTCACCCTCGCTATCGCGGCGGGGCGCCGAGTTCCAAGCGCGCCTTCGACCTGGTCATCGGCAGCGCGATGCTGATCGTCTTGGCACCGGTTCTCGTTGCCTTCGCGATCGTGATCAAGCTGAGCGATGGCGGACCGGTCTTTTACCGGCAGCGACGGATCGGAGAGGGCGGCAGCGAGTTCGAGATGATCAAGCTGCGCTCGATGCGGATCGCGGCCGAGGACTCCGGTGCCCGCTGGTCCTCAGACGCTGATGATCGGGTGACTGGGGTCGGGCGGATCATGCGCCGCCTGCACATCGATGAGATGCCGCAGTTATGGAACGTCTTGCGCGGTGAGATGACGATCGTCGGGCCCCGCCCCGAGCGCCGCGAGCTGATCGTCGAGCTGGAGCGCCGCCTCGCCTATTACGACCGCCGCCACCTGGTCAAGCCGGGGCTTGCAGGCTGGGCGCAGGCCCGCTGTGGCTACGGCGGCTCTGAGGAAGCAACCGGCTGGAAGCTCTGCCACGATCTCTTCTACCTAAAGCACCGCTCGGTCTACTTCGACGCGCTGGTCCTGCTGGAGAACGTGCGGGTCTCGCTGAGTAGCGGCGTCCAGTTCGGTGCCCGCGCCCCCGAGGAGCAATTTATCCTCGGTCACTCCGGCCAGACTCACTGAGCAAGGGCGATCCGCTGAGGATCGCCGCGAGCCGAGCTGCACGAGACAAAAGGGTCCGCAGCGCGTGCCTGGCAACCGAGATCGTCAGGGGGTGTTGCTCGCAGCCCCCACCACCTGACGCTTGCCCCAGATCAGCTCGGAGCTGCTCGGCGGCGCCCCGCTCGGGATGGGTCGGAGTCTCGTCTCCCTCGCCGGACTCAGGATCGGGCCGCTCGGCGCCGGCTCCTCGCGAATCGCGCCGCCGCGGCGTGAACCCGGGTTGAAGTGATCGGGTCCAGGCGCAGAATCGGGGCCTGATTGAATCTCAGGCCGATGAGCGCCGATCAGGGCACCGAGGCCACCGCAGGCGGCGCTGATAAGCAGATCGACGCCGCCGCGCCGTCGATCCCGGTCTTTGATCTAAAGATGGAGCAGGAGGACCTTGACGCGGTCGAGGCGACGCTGCGCTCGGGGTGGTGGACCATGGGCCCCCGGGTGGAGGAGTTCGAGCTGCGCTTCGCCGCCCACCTCGGGGCCCGCCACGTGGTTGCGACCTCGAGCTGCACGGCGGCCCTTCACCTCGCGCTGCTCACCTCCGGCGTCGGCCCCGGGGACGAGGTGATCGTGCCCTCCTTCACCTTTGTCGCCACCGTGGCTACCGTGATGCAGACCGGTGCCACCCCGGTCTTCGCCGAGATTGTCGGCCAGGACGACCTCTGCATCGATCCCGAGCACGCCGAGTCCCTGATCGGAGCGCGAACGAAAGCGGTCCTGCCGGTTCACTACGGTGGCTATCCGGCTTCGCCGCAGCGACTGGAGAAGCTCTGCGCCGAGCGTGGCCTGGTGCTGCTTGAGGATTGCGCTCATGCTCCCTTCTCCGACATCGGGGGCAGGGCGCTTGGAACCTTCGGCCTCGCAGGCGCCTTCAGTTTCTTTCCGAACAAGGTCCTCGGGATCGGCGAGGGCGGTGCGCTTTGCACCGATAGCGACGAGGTCGCAACCACCGCTCGCCTGCTTCGCTCGCAAGCGATGAGTGCGGGGACGATGGATCGCCACGCCGGCAGGGTCAGCGGCTACGACGTTACCGGGCTCGGGTACAACTACCGGATGGATGAGCCGCGGGCGGCTCTATTGATCTCTCGCTTCGGCCGTCTCGCCGCCGAGATCGACCGCCGGCGCGAACTTACCCGCGACTATCGCGCTCGGCTGGCGCGCCTGGAGGGTGTTTCGGTGCCCTTCCGCGACGATCAGATCGACGGTTCCTCGGCCTACTCGATGAGCCTGATGCTCGAGGACACAAAGAGCAAGGACCGGGTCCGGACCGAGCTACACGCGCGTGGTGTGCAGACGACCACCATGTACACGGGGGTGCACGAGTTCTCCGCCTATCGCGAGCGCTTTCCAGCGGTCTCGCTGCCCCGGACGGAGCTCGCCTCGCTGACCCAGTTCAATTTGCCCCTCTTCCCGCACATGACCGATTCCCAGCTCGAGCGGGTGACGGCGACCCTCGCCGAGGTGCTCGCATGAGTTGGGACGTGGGGCTGGTTGAGATCGAGGTGACCGATGAGGACGTCCGCTCGGTGCTCGACTGCCTGCGCTCGGGTTGGTTGACGATGGGCCCGCGCACGCTGGTCTTCGAGGAAGCGCTGGCCGCAACCGCGGGGACCGAGCACGCGGTCGCGGTCTCAAGCGGGACGGCGGCCCTGCACCTCGCCTGCCGGGCGGCAGGGGTGGGGCCCGGCGATCAGGTGATCGTGCCGTCCTTCACCTTCGTCGCCAGCGCTCACGCTCCCCGTTACTGCGGCGCCGAAGTCGTTTTCTGCGACTCGCGCTCGCCCACGAGCCCCAACCTCGACCCGGATCGTCTGCGGAGTTTGATCACGCCCCGGACCAAGGCCGTGATCGCGGTCCACTTCTGGGGCTACGTCGCGGAGATCGTTGCGATTCGCGAGATTTGCGATGAGCACGGGATCATCTTGATCGAGGACTGCGCCGAGGCGATCGGCGCGCGGACGGAGGGGGGATCCGCGGTCGGCTCGATCGGCCACCTGGGCTGCTTCAGCTTCTTCTCGAAAAGCAGCTCGCCGTCGGCGAGGGCGGCGCGG
The DNA here is from genome assembly GCA_963745305.1 of uncultured Solirubrobacterales bacterium. Taxonomy (GTDB): domain Bacteria; phylum Actinomycetota; class Thermoleophilia; order Solirubrobacterales; family 70-9; genus CAVUWL01. Next base: position 138,178 of record CAVUWL010000016.1, on the reverse strand, counting down.
TCTGCACCGATCAGGAGGAGCTGGCGGCCTCGGCTCGCTCGTTGCGCTCCCATGCGATGACCTCGGTCACCTGGGAGCGCCACCGCGGTCACGGCCTCGGCTATGACATCACCGACATTGGCTTCAACTACCGCATCGACGAGCCCCGCGCCGCGCTCGGACTCAGCCGCATCAAGCGCCTGGGGGATGACATCGAGGCTCGCCGCCGGGCGGCGCGCGTCTATCGGCAGGCCCTGCGGAGACTCGATGGTCTCGAGTTGCCTTTCAGCGATGAGGAGGTCGAGCGCTCCTCGCATTTCGTCTTCCCGGTCCTGATCGGCGATCGAAGCAGCAGGGATTGGGTTCGCCAAGAGCTTGCGGCGCGTGGCATTCAGACCACCTGGTACCCCGCCCTGCACGAACTCTCCGCCTATCGCGAGGGCGCTGATCCGGAGCTTCTCGCGGTCGCCTCTGAGCTCGCGGGTCGCAACCTGATTCTGCCGCTTCACGCCTCGCTCAGCGACGCAGAACTCGACCTGGTCACCGACCGACTCGAGGCCGTGCTCTCCGCTCCTCGGGCAGCGGCGCTCTGACCGCGTGGACCCACTTCTCCGGTAGACGCAGATCAGGCCAGGCGCGAAAGCCGAGGCGCTCGAGGTCGGCGATCACCTCCGCGGCCGGGTAGCCAAGGTTGGGATGCGCCTCGATCCGAAGCGACCTGACCCGTCGCGTCCAGGACCCGCCGGCCTCAAGGATGCGGCGCTCAGAGCCCTCGATCGTGATGTGGAGATAATCGATCGGGCCTTCGGGAAGGTGGCGCGCGAACAGCGTGTCGACCGAGAGCGCCGCGATCGCGGCCGCGGGGTCCTCCCCCTCGTCGCGTTCGCGCAGCCTGAATCCATGCTCGCCGTAGTCGGAGGCGCGGTCGAGGATGAGCTCCGCGTCGGCGCTCCAGATCCCCGCCTCAACGACCGTGCAGCGCTCGCCGTAACGAGAGACATTGCGCCGCACAATGGCGGCGTTGGCGGCGTCGGGCTCGACCCCAAGCAGGCGGGCGGCAGGGTAGCGGGTTGCGAGGGCGCTGAGTGCGGCGCCCATGTTTGATCCGAGCTCGCAGATCTGGTGCAGCTCGCCAGCCGCGACCTCCGCCGCCGGAAGGTGGAGCTCAAGCGCGTAATAGTCGCTCGCGTTTCGCAGGTCGCTGGTCCCCGGCCTGACGAACAGCTCCCCACCATCGAGCGCCTTCATCGGGACCCCGATCGGCTGCTGTGTCGTGATCGGGGCGACTCGCTTGGCGAGGATCACCTGGCAGACGCGGAGCGCCCCGAGAGGCCCCTGCGCGACGCCGAGCTGCCTGAGCAGACTGCGAGCGTAGGCGACGATTACGGCGAAGCCGGTAGTTGGATTCTCGCTCTCGGGAGCGGCGCGCAGCTCAATCGGAGTCGCCTGCACCGATCAAACACTAGTCCGGGGCGCCGCAAGCCACGATGAGAGCGATGGCGGTGTGCGGGCGGGGGATCTGCTCGAGGCGATCTGTATGTTCGCGAGATGGATCGAGCCGGGCGCCTGAAGCGGGCAGTGAAGCGTTCCAAGTGGGCGACGGTAATCGGTCGGATCATCAGGGATCGCTCCTGGATGCTGCGCGAAAGGCTCGGGATCGGAAACCCAACCGGCGCGATGGGCGCCACCCACCGAAACTACGCGGTCGAGGACTCGGTCGAGTACGTGGACCGCGTCTTTAGCGACTACCTCACCTACGCGGGCCTGAAGGCCGAGGATCTGGTCGGCAAGAGGGTGCTCGAGCTCGGCCCCGGCGACAGCTTCGGGGTCGCCCTGCGCTTCCTGGCCGCGGGAGCCGAGATGGTGCAAACGGTGGATCGGGTCATCGCCTGGCGCGACGCCGAGTACCAGCGGCAAGTCTATGAGGCGCTGCTGGGTCGCCTCGAGCCCAACGAGCGTGACCGGGCAGAGGGGGCGCTTCGAATCGATCGCGGTTTCTCCTTCGCGCCCGAGCGACTCAGCGTCACCGAGGGGGTTCCGATCGAGCAGGCCGCTGCCGCGCTTCAGCCGCAGAGCTTCGATCTGATCGTCTCCCGCGCGGTCGTCGAGCACATCTTCGACACCGACACGGCCTTTGAGCAGATGCACCGCCTGCTGCGCCCGGGCGGCACGATGGCGCACAAGATCGATATGCGCGATCACGGCCTCTTCAGCGGTGAGGGGCTTCACCCGCTCACCTTCCTCACCGTGCCAGCCCCGCTCTACCGGATGATGGTCGAGAACACCGGACAGCCGAACCGAAAGCTCCTGCCCTACTACCGCCAACTGCTCGCCAGGCTGGGGCTCGAGGCGGAGTTTTGGATCACCCACCTGATCGATCGTGAGCCCGAGCTCGAGCCCCATCCGCTGGTGCTGGCGGAGGACGAGCTCGCCGCCTCGCTGGCGATGGTCAGGGAAATTCGCCCGAAGCTGAAGCATTCCTACCGGGAGATGGCGGGCTCAGACCTAGCCGTCTGTGGAGCTTTCGCCGTCGCCCGCCGCCCCAGCGGCGGCTAGCTCGAGGTTGGCTTGCGCCAGACCGAGTAGACGTTGGTGGTCATGTATTCGCGCAGCGCTGGCACGCGGCTGAGCAGGCGCATCGCCCTGGTCGCCGGGTGCTCGCCGCGGTTGGTCTCGAAGTAGAGGCAGCGGAAACCGGTTGCCTCCATGATCTTGCGAAAGCGGGCCAGGGTCATCTGGTTCAGCCCGCCGCGGACCTCCTCGTAGGTGCGGGCCGACTCTTCGGGCCGGTAGCGGCGACGTTCGGCCATGATCACCCGCTCGGAGAAGATCAGGTGCGCCCACGGGACTTTGGTCAGAAAGCCGATATGGCCGCCGAGGGGCGCCTTCCACAGCGGCCCGAAGCCAACCACGAAGAGGCCTCCGGGGGCAAGGTGGCGAAGCATCTGCTCGACGAATCGCTCCGGCTCTCCGTAGTGCTCCATCGAGTCCTGGGAGAGGACCAGATCGAATTCCTCCCCACTCAGCGCGGCGACGTCGGAGAGCAGGAACCGGCAGCGGGAGGCGAGCTCGGCGTCCTCGCTGAGCTTGGCGTCGGCGGCCGCCACCGACTCGGCGTCGATCTCGACCCCGACCGCCTCGCTCGCCCCACGCCGCAGCGCCTCGATGCAGGTGTTGCCGTAGCCCGAGCCGACGTCTAGGACCCGCTTGCCCTCGAATTCAAGCCAGGGCGGCAGGCGGGCGAAGAAGCGGCGGGTCGACTCCTCCCGCCAGGCGTCCCAGATCGCCGGATCGTCCTCGGGCTGCTCCATGCGGCGAACCGAGACCGCGCGCAGGAGGCGGGCTTCCAGGCGCTCGCGCCCGGAGAAGGCGGGCGGCGACGGGAGCGCGGATCCCTCTACGGGCTGCTCGGACACCGATCGCATCCTATTCCGAGGGCGCCGGCGGCCCCGAACGGCCACCGTCGGCCCCGATCTGGACATTTATACAAGTCGGAGGCAAAACGCCACAGCTTGGCCCGGGCCCGGCCGACATCTGCTCGGGATGGAGGCAAACAGGCTTTCAGACGGGCATCGATCCGCGTTTCGGGCGCTCCGAGCAGGCTCCCTGCTCCTCCTTGCGCTCGCCGTCGCCCTGATCGGGACCCAGCTCCTCAGCCAGCCCGATGCGGCAAGCGCGCAGGGTCGCTCGGCCCGCCGCGCTGGCGCCTGCCGAGGGCTCCATCACGGGCAGGCCCGCAGGCGCTGTAGGGCTCGGACCCGAGCCCACCGCCCGCGGTCGCGGGCCCGAATCGCACGGGCCTCGAGAGTCGCGGTCAGTCCGCACGTCGCTCGCGTCCAAAGCGCGGTCAGCGTCAAGGAAAGCGCCGCGTCGTGCGCGTCGGTAGGCGTCACGGTGGGCGCCGGCACCTACAGCGCCACGAACCAGCCGGGCGCCTGCTGGAGGCCCTACGCGAACAGCTCGCCGTTTAACTCCAGTGCCGAAGGCGCGCAGCCCGCGCCGGGGTCCAGCGCGATGGTCAGCCGCCTGCTCTCGGGCGGGAACATCAGCTACTTCGTCGCCGGAGACAGCGCCAAGGACTACGGCACGGCGACCTATTTCTCGAGCCCAAGCGACCCCGTCTACTCGATTCATTGCACCGAAACGTGGGGTCGCTGTGCGATCGAGGGCGAGCAGGTCAACCTGCCCGCCGGCGCCGCCCCGTCTGGTACCTGGCCGATTGGCAATGCTGATATGGACTCCCACATGACGATCGTCGATCAGGAAAGCGGCTGGGAGTATGACCTCTGGAACGTGCGCTCGATCTCCGAAGGCCAGATCACGGCAAAATGGGGGGGCAAAACCCGGATCGAAGGAGAAGGGCTCGAATCCGATGCGGTGGCCGCCCAATTCGGCGCTCTGGCCGGGATCATTCGAGCCCCGGAGCTGAAGGCGGGTCTGATCGATCACGCCCTGGCCCTCACGGTCCCCTGCACCGTCGGCTTCGTCGCGCCGGCCGCAAAGGGCGGGCTCGATTGCGCCGAAGCTGGGATGCCGACAGCCAACGCGCTGCCGATGGGTGCCCACCTTCGCCTCAACATGAGCGCCGAACAGATCGAAGCCCTGAACGCGCCGCGCTGGAAGAAGGCGGTGCTCGAGGCCTTCTCCAAATACGGCGCCTACGTCGAGGACACCACGGGCAACGCCTCCCAGTGGGGGCTGAAGTGGGAATCCCCGGCGGATGAGACCAGTGTCGGCGGTAGCGATGGCTTCGTCTCCTTGGCCAAATCGCTGGGCATGGAACCCGAGGAATACAGCGGCAATGGGCAGGCCGAATACTGGTTTGACGTCGCCAGTGGCGTCGACTGGAGCCGCCTCGAGGTCGTCAACTAACGACTTGGCGGCACCGCTGCGAGGGGAACCCGGATCGGCGCCGAGGCACCGGCCAGGTAGGAGCCGAGGGGCGGCACGAGCGCACGGAACCTGGCCGAAGCAGCGCCCCTGACCCGAAAGGTGGCGTGACAGGTTGGGCTGAGGTGGGCATGAAGGATGACCTTGTTGGCGCGCAGCAGTTCGATCGCGCCGCCTTCGCGCCCCGCGCAGGGGCTGACGCCGGCGCGGAGCAGGGCCCGGCTGCCGTCGGCGCCGGGCGCCCGGCGCAGGGCCAGGGTCACCTCGGTCTGGAGCGCCGCAGCGCCGGAGCCGGCGGGGGGAATCGGCAGACCCGATCCGGCCGGGAGACTTTGCGGGGGCACTACGGTTTCGACCCTGAAGCTCACCCTCGCCGGGGTCGGGTCGACGTTGCCGGCGGCGTCGGTGGCCCGCACTTCAAAGGTGTGGGCGCCGGCGCTGAGGGAGGAGTAGGTCTTTGGCGAAGTACACGAAACCCAGGCGCCGCCATCAAGGCTGCATTCGAAGCTCGAACCCGCCTCGCTGGACTCGAAGGAGAAGCTCGCAGTGGTTTCGGTTGTCGTTGCAGGCGGCTGGTCGGTGATCGAGGTGTCGGGCGGCGTGGAGTCCTCGACGTAGGTGAGCGGGGCCGAGCAGTCGGAGCTGTAGTTGGCGCTGGCGCGAAAGCTGGTGTTTGAATCATCGGCGACAGAGAGCGCGATTCCCGTGCCTTCCAGTTCTTCGGCGCTACCTTCTGCAACCGGGGGGCCCGTGCAGTCGGGCGTGGTGAAGATCCGCACGGCGGAGCCGGGTGGAGCAGAGCCGCTGATCACGGGTGAGTTGTCATTCGCCGGGCCGGGGGGAACGGTCGTGGCGAGGACCGGGGGAGTGCAGTCGGTCGCGGTCGGGCCGCTGAGGCGGTAGACGAAACCGAGCGCGGTGGCAACGTAGATGCGCCCGCAGGAGTCCTGGCCCAACGACTCGGGCGAGCCCGACGTTTTCCCCGCCGGGATCGGGACCGTGGTTTCGAGGCGATCGCCCTTGCCGTCGAGCCCGATCGAGCGGACCTGTCCGGTGCAAAGGTCGGCGTAGATATAGCGGCCGTCGGCTTCGCCCAGGCTGGGATCATGGGCGACGTAGCCGCCCATGATCGCGCAGGCGCTCTGGGGGGAGCCGTCGATCGGCACGTGTTCGTAGTCGAAGATCGGTTCGGTGTAGGTGCCTTCAGCGAGCGGACACCCGTCTTCGGCGGTGGGGCCAAAGTTGCTCGCCATCAGACCCTCGCGGCAGGGCCAACCGAAGTTGAGCCCCCGGCCGGCGGGGTTTCCCCCTTCGGGGAGCACGTAGTCGATCTCCTCCCGTTCTGAGTTGCCGACGTCGCCGACGGTCAAGGCGCCGTTTTCGGCATCGAAGGAGAACCGCCAGGGGTTGCGGAATCCGTAGGCCCAGATCTCGGCGCGCCTTTCCGCCTCACCCGCGAAGGGATTGCCGGCGGGGATCGTGTAGGGCTGGCCTTCGCTTTCGTGGGGGTCGATCCGCAGGATCTTGCCCAGCAGCGAGTTGAGGTTCTGCGGTTCCTCGATGCTCGCGGGTTCGACGTTGACGGAGCCGTCGCCAACCGAGATGTAGAGATCGCCTTCTGGCCCGAACTCGAGTTGCCCGCCGAAGTGATGGATCGTCGGGTGCGGAATTGTCAGCACCGGTCGTCCGCTTTCGGGGATCGCTTCGCCGGCTTCGTTCGTCTTGAATTCTTCCACCCGGATGTCGCCGGAGGTCTCTGCGGCGCTCTTTTGTCGTATGTAGTCGACGTAGAAGGCATGAGATTGGGAGTAGTCCGGCGCGAAGGCCATCGAGAGCAGGCCCTTCTCGAAGCAGCAGAAGTCGTTGCGCACGTATTCGATCCGGTCTTGGAGGTCGAGGAAGACGCTCACGGTCCCCGCTTCGACCTTTTTGATGTCTCCAGAGCGCTCGGTGACAAAGAGCGCGTTCGCATCCCCCGGCGGCGAGGTGACGAAGGTTGGTTCGTCGAAGCTTTCGCCGATCGGTTCCAAGTTCAAGGCGGCGCTTGCGGTGGGCGCCACGGCCAGCGCCGTCGCGGCCGTGGCGGCGAGCACGCACAACCATGCGGGTCCCCTGCGCGTTCGGGAGTGGACCCCAGGCCGCCGTCTCAAGGTGAATCCTCCGGGGATAATCCTCGGCGATGGGACGCCCGCGGATCCTCTTCGTCTGCCCTCGCTATCCCTACCCGCCGCTGCGGGGTGATCAGGTGCGCTCCTACAACCTGATCCGCGTCCTCTCGCGGCGAGCCGAGATCACCGTGCTCTGCTTTGGCAGCGGTCCGCAGCTGCCCGATGCCGCGGTCGAGGTCCGCGGCGTGCGGCCCCGGATTGGGGGGAGGGCTCTGGCCAACCTGAGACATCCGCGAGCGGACCTGCCCGGCCAGGTTCGCCTCCACCTTGACGCGGGCATGGAACGGGCGCTGGGCGAGGAACTGGATCGTCTCGATCCCGATGTGGTTCACCTGACGCTCGCCCGCATGGGGCCCTACATGCCGAGCGCCGGGAGCGCTCACCGCCACCTGGACCTGACCGATTCGCTCTCGATGAACATGGCAACACGGGCGCGAGGTGCGCCCCTTCTTGCCCGAGCGCCACTCCGCCTGGAGGCGTGGACGATGCGCCGCTATGAGGCCGGATTGGTCGCCTCGGCAGACAGCTGCTCGGTGGTCTCCGCCGCCGACCGGGCCGTGTCCGGACTTGGCGGAGCGGTGGTCATTCCAAATGGTGTCGATCGCGATGCCTTCCCGTTCGTGGAGCCCAGCGAGCGCCGACCAAGGGCCCTCTTCTTTGGCAACCTCGGCTACTTTCACAACGTCGAGCCGGCTACCTACCTTGCACGACGCGTCGCACCGTTACTGTGCGCCGCGAACCCAGAGGCCGAGTTGCGCATCGTCGGGGCCCGGCCCGGGCGCGCCGTGCGCCAGCTTGCAGACCTTAACGGCGTCTCGGTTGCTGCCGATGTGGTTGAGATGGCATCCGAGCTGCACGGCGCCGCGGTCTCGATCCTGCCCTCCTTCTCGGGGTCGGGGATCAAGAACAAGGTGCTGGAGTCCTTCTGCGCCGGTCTGCCCGTGATCGCAAATCGGCTCGGGGTGCAGGGGGTCGAGGGCGCCGAGGCCGGCGTCCACTACATCGCGGCCGAGGCGCCCGCCGCGATGGCCGAGGCCGCGCTTTGGCTGTTTGATGACCCCGCGGCGAGGCTGCGGCTGGCGCGCGCCGCCGGGGAGCTGATCGAGGCCCGCTACACCTGGGGCGCGCAGGGCGATCGCCTCGCCGCGCTCTACGGCGGCAGGCTTGCCTAGGCTGATCTCTCTTGACCGGCGCCGATCACACCCGCCACGTCCTTATCATCGGGGGCGCCGGCTACATCGGCAACGTCTTGGTGCGCCGTCTGCTGGCGGCCGGCCACAGGGTTCGGGTGCTGGACAAACTTCTCTATCGCCACGGCTCCGCCATTGCCGGGGTCTTTGAGCAGTCGGGCTTCTCCTTCATTCGCGGTGACGTCTGCGTCGAGGCAGACCTCGAAACGGCGCTTGAGGGGGTGACCGATGTCGTGCTGCTCGCCGCACTGGTCGGCGACCCGGTCTCCAAACGCTACCCCGACCTGACCCGCTCGGTGAATGTCGAGGGCGCCAAGCTCGCCCTTCAGACCTGCGCGCGGCGCGGCGTCGGGCGCTTCGTCTTCACCTCGACCTGCTCCAACTACGGCCTGCGCGAGACCGCCGAGCCCGCCACCGAGGAGTCCGAGCTCTCCCCGGTCTCCCTCTACGCCGAGACCAAGGTCGAGTTCGAGCGATTCCTGCTCGAGCGAACCCGAAGCGCCGATCCCTGCGCCACCGTGCTGAGGATCTCGACCGCCTACGGGATCTCGCAGCGGATGCGATTTGACCTGACGATCTCGGAGTTCACCCGGACCCTGACCAGGGGCGAGGAGCTGCTCGTCTATGACGCCGATACCTGGCGTCCCTACTGCCACGTTGAGGACATCTCGGCGGCGATCATCACCGTGCTCGACGCCGCGCCCGAGGCGGTGCGGGGCGAGGTCTTCAACGTCGGGCACAGCGATGAGAATTACACCAAGCGGATGGTCGTCGAGGCGGTGCAAAAACACCTGAACGGAGCCGGCAGGCTGAGTTTTCACGAGGGCGGGGTGGACCCGCGAAACTACCGCGTCTCGTTTGAGAAGATCGAGAGAAGGCTCGGCTTTGAGGCCCGCCATCGGGTGCCGGTCTCGATCGGCAAGCTGGTCGAGGCGATCCAGGTCGGCGCCTTTGACGACGTCGAGCAGCGCCCGCTTTTCTATGCCAGCCACACGATCCCCGATGCCGCGGGCCGCGTCCAGGCGCAGGGCGGCTCAGACTGATGATCGCGCCCTCGCGTGCGGAGCGATCGCGATGAGAGCGGCGATCCTTGCCGGCGGCCAAGGAGCCCGGCTGCGCCCCTACACCACGGTCCTGCCGAAGCCGCTGGTTCCGGTCGGCGAGCGCCCGATTCTGGAGTTGATCATCCGCCAGCTGGCGCGCGCGGGCTTCGACCATCTCGATCTCTGCGTCGGGCACCTCGGCGAGCTGATCCGCGCCTATCTGGTCGAGAGCAGCGCCGTCCCCGCCGGACTCTCGGTCTCCTATCACTGGGAGGACGAGCCGATGGGTACGGCCGGAGCGCTGCGCCAACTCGAGCCGCCCGAGGCCCCCTTTTTGGTCATGAACGGCGACATCCTCACGACCCTCGACTACTGCGACCTGATGCGCTTTCACCGAGATCAGGAAGCCGCGCTGACGATCGCCTCCCACCACCAGGCGGTCGAGCTGGCGCTGGGAGTGATCGAGGGCGAGGGCGGGCGGGTCAGCGGTTATGTCGAGAAGCCGACCCTGCGCTACGAGGTCAGCATGGGTATCTACGTCTACTCACCAGAGGCGCTCGCCCAGGTTCCCCGCCGGCGCTTCGACTTCCCCGAGCTGGTGCTGGAGCTGATCGCCGCCGAGGAGAAGGTCGCGAACTACCACTTCGATGGCCCCTGGTTTGACATCGGCACGCCGGCTGAGCACGAGCGCGCCGCCGTCGCCTACGAGCGGGACCCGCCGCTCTTTGACCCGCAGGGATGAGGGTCGATGGGTTCTGAGGGCGAGCTCGGCGCCGCTCGGGGCGCCGGCCCGCCTCGGATGATCCAGCTCTGCAACTTCTCGCGCAGCGAGGCTGGGGCCTTTGTGCCGATGGTGCACGACCTGCTGCGCCGCGCCCTGGCCCGCGGCTGGACTGCGGCCGCGGTCTTCACCGAGGATTCCCGGGGACTGGATTGGATCGCCGGGCTCGAGCGTTCGGGAATCGACGTGCGCTTTGCGCCCGGTTCCTCGCGGATCCGCCAGGGGCTCTGGCTGAAGCGGATGCTCGCCGAGGACGCCGGGCCGACCGTCTTGCATTCGCACTTCACGACCTTTGACGTGCCGGCGGTGCTGGCGGCCGGACGGCGCCCGCAGACGGCGATCGTCTGGCATGTTCACAGCACCCTGATGACCCGACCGGCATCGGTGATTCGAAACATCGCGAAGTTCGCCACCTTCGGCCACTGGGTCGACGCGCTGCTCTGTCCGGCCCAAAACATCGCCGACGGGGCGATCCGGCGCCTGGCGCCGGTCGAGAGAGTTCACTTCCTGCCCAGCGCGATAGACGTCGCCTCCTACCCGCTGCAGGACCCAACCCAACGCCAAAGGGCACGCGCGAGGTTGGGGCTGGGATCGGATGCGACGGTCCTCCTTCATTTCGGCTGGCACTGGTACCTGAAGGGCGGCGACATCTTCCTGCAGACGATCGAGCAGATGCAGCGCGGCGGGCAGCGCGATCTGGTTGGCCTGGAGCGGGGTGGGGCGAGGGTCGCCGAGCGTGAAGTTGCCGAGCGCGGCCTCGAGCAGGTGGTCCAGGTGGTGGCGCCGGTCGCCGACATCCGCGAGCTCTTTGCGGCCGCCGACGTCGTCGTCTCCTCGAGCCGCTCGGAGGGGATGGCCTACTCGGTGCTTGAGTCGATTTGCAGCGGCACTCCGGTTGTCGCGACGCAGATCCCCGGCCACATCTACGTCGGGGCCCGCGTCGCCGCCTGCTCGGTGGTGCGCTGCGATCCGGCTCTGCTGGCCGCGGAGGTGCAGAGATTCCTCGCCCGCGACCCGGCGCTCGCCGCCCGCCAGGCGCGCGAATCGCGCGATTGGATTGCTGGGAATCTCGGCCTCGAGGTGATCTCCAACCGCCTGCTCGATAACTTTGAGGCGATCCTCTCCGGCTACGTGCCTATCCGTTGGTCATGAGCGAGCCGCGAAACAGCTCGATCAGGCGCTCGGCCGAGTCGCGCAGGTCGAATTCGCGTTCAACCTCACGGCGACCAACGAGCGGATCGATCCCGGCCCCCCGCATCGCTTTGGCCAGCGCTCGGCCGAGTTCGGCGGCGTCGCCCGGCTCTGTCAAAAGGCCGGTCTCGCCATCGTGGATCAGCTCGGGAATTCCCGAGAGCCGCGTCGTGACCACCACCAGGCCGCAGGCGAGCGCCTCGATCAAGGAGACCGGCAGACCCTCCATCTGCCCATCGGCGGCGATGATGCTGGGCAAGACGAAGATGCTGGAGGCGGCCAGCAGCTCGCCGACCTCGACCTCCCTGAGCCCGCCGTGGAAGGCGACCCGATCGGCTAGCCCGAGCTCGGCGGCCTGGCGCTCGAGGCTCGCCCGCAGGGGGCCCTCGCCGGCCAGGTCGACCCTGAGCCGCGCCAGCGTGGGGTCCGTGCCGGCGAGCGCCCGAAGGAGCGTCGCGTGACCCTTGTACTCCTGCAGACTGGCGACGCACGCCGCCCTGACCGGGCCAGCGGTCTCGGGGAGCCGCGGGTTAAAAGGGAAGGCAGCGGGATCGATGCCGCAGTGGACGACGTGGACCGGCGAGGCGCTGTCGCCACCGTAGGCACGCAGGAAGCGCCGGTTGTAGTCGGAGATCGCGACGACGAAGCGGGCGTCGGCGACCTTCGTGGCCAGGAAGCTCTGATCGACGAAGATGTCATGGGCATGGGCGGTGAAGCTGTAGGGGGTGCCGGTGAGCCGGTTGCAAAGCCAGGCGCAGTTGGTCGGGTAGGTGGCGTAGTGGGCGTGCAGATGGTCGACGGGCTCTTCCTCGAGCCGCCGTGCATGGGCGGCGGCGATTGGGATCATCGCCAGCGCCCGTGCGAGCAGCGCCGGTCGGTGGGCGTAGGCGAGTGCGATCCTCGCGGTCGAGGTGAGCAGCCGCAGCGGCCGCCGCCACGCCCACCAGCCAAACGCCGAGATTGCCTCCCTGGTGCCGGGTCGGCGCAGCCTCTCCAGCCACGGTTCGGCGACGGGGTGCACGGGGCCCGTGGCCTGCGGCGCAAAGAGCGAGAGCAGTTCGACCTCGACGCCCTCGTGAGCGTCCACGGCCTCGATTTCCCGGGCGATGAAGGTCTCCGAGAGGTGGGGAAACCGAGAGACGATGTAGGCGAGCCTCATCGACTCGGCCGCCGCGCGCCGGGGGGGTGGCGATGCCCCGCCTGATCCACCTCGCCGAGTATCAGCATTCGCGCAGCGGTTCTTTTATCCCGGCCCTGCTGCGCGTCCTCGGGGACGCCTCGGCGCGGGGTTGGAGCGCAGAGGCCGTCTTCTCGGGCTCCGGGGGAGAGCCGCCGCCTTGGCTTGGGGACTTCGAACGGCGCGGTATCCGCGTGCGCTTCGTGGGAGCCGCCAGTCGCCGTGGCCGAGCCCGCTGGATCGCCGCGCTGCTCGAGGAGAGCAGCACGGCGACGATTCTGCACACCCACTTCACGACGTTTGACCTGGCGGCCGTTGTCGCCGCCCGCCCGCGTCCTCACGCCAAGGTGATCTGGCACGAGCACACGGCGCTGAATCGCGGCGCCAACGTCGTTTTCCGCAACCTGGTCAAGTTCGGGGTTTTCGGCCGTGGAGCGGAGAAAATCCTCTGCCCGGCGCCCGACCTGGCGCGCTCGGTGCGCCGCAGACTCGGGCCGCGCGACCGGGTCGTCTTCCTGCCCAACGCGATCGACTCCGATCGCTACCGGCCGGCGAGCGCCAGCAAGCGAGCGCGTGCGCGTCACGATCTCGGCCTCGCCCCGAAGGCACCGGTCCTGCTTGCCTTCGGTTGGAATTGGACGGTCAAGGGGGCAGACATCTTCATCGCCGCGCTGAAGCGGGCGCGCCTTGCCAATCCCGATCTGTGTGGCTTGATCGTCAGCGACGATCCACGCGCTGCCCAGCTTCGAGAGGACTCAAGCCTCGAGGGGGTGATCCGGCTGCTTCCCCCCCAAGACGATGTCCGCCCGCTCTTTGCCGCGGCCGACATCTTCGTCGCCCCGAGCCGGGCCGAGGGAGGCACGCCGTACGGGGTGCTTGAGGCGATCGCAGCGGATCTACCGGTGGTGGCCAGCCGGATCCCCGGGCACACCTTCATCTGCGACGGGCTCGAGTCATGCCTCAGCGTTCCGGTCGACGTCGCCGCCACCGCGGCCGCGATCGAACGCATGCTCTCCTCGCCACCCTCGCTGCCGGCGCGCGAGGCGGGCAGGGCGCGGGTGGTCTCGGACTTCGAGCTCTCGACCTGGTCGGGGCGGCTGATCGACATCTACACCGGGCTCCTTGCCTGAGGCACGGGCAGGCCTAGAGGAGGCGGAGGTTTGGGAAGGCGCGGGCGACCTCGGCGGGCGGCTCGGCGGGCCACTTGCTCTTTTGCCGAAATCTGCCGCGAAGCGTCGAGAACAAAGCGCGGAGCCAAAACACCGCCTGCTGGAGGCGGTCTTCCCCCCGCAGGGCTGCCGCCCAACGCTCAAACCCCCGCAGCTCGCGCTCCGCCAGCAGCCTCGCGTCGGGGTCGAGTTGGGGGTTCTCACGGGCGCGGCGGAGCACCCGGCAGTGGCCCTCGATGATGCCCAGCACGTCCTTTGACTGCGAGTCGGGTCGGTCGCGCTGGATCAGCAGGACGCGATCGGCGCGGACTGCGGTGCGCCCGGTCGCGACGATTCGGATCCAGAGGTCATAATCATCGACGCCGCTCAGCTCCGGGTCAAAGCCCCCGACCTCCACCAGCGCCGGGCGGCGGGCCATCACCGAGCTCATGATGAAATTGGTCTTCAGCAGTGCCCGAAGGACGGTGGCCGCGGGCGCCCTGGGGCCGACGCTGGGAAAGAACTGAAGCGCCGTCTTGGTCCGGATTCGCTTCGTGCGGTCATCGAGAATCCAGGCGTCGGTATAGCTCAGTCCCGCCTCCGGCTCTCGCTCAAGGGCGCTCGACATCTGCGCCAGGTAATCGGGCATCCAGAGATCGTCGTTGTCGAGAAAGCTGACCAGCTCGCCACGGGCCTGGTCAAGGCCGGTATTGCGTGCCGCTGCGGTGCCGCCGTTGGGCTGGCGCAAGAGTCGAGCCCGAGGGTCGCGGCGCAACCGATCCTCGACCAGAGCGGCCGTCTCGTCGGTGGAGCCGTCATCGACGACGATCAGCTCGAAGTCCTCGCGGCTCTGGCGAAGAACCGAGTCGATCGTCGCCGCGATTGTCCTGGCGCCGTTATAGGCGGGAATGACGACGCTGATCTGGGGCTCACTCATGGATCGGGTTCCCGGGTAACGGCGCCTCGGCGGCGTCGAGCGCATCTTCCTCGGGCGGAAGGCGGATCGCGCTTCGCAGCGTGGCCGGGGCGCCGATCAGGCCGCGGATCAGCCCCCGCGCTGTGGCGGGGGCCAGAATAGCGAGGACGCCGAGGTAGATCGCCGCCGCCGCCGCCGCCTCGCCAGCCAGAAGGAGCAGGCCGATCGCGGTGCCTCGCTCGGCGGCCCTGACCAGGAGAAACTCGACCGGGGTCATTGTCGCCGCCATCACCAGCGCCGCAGCGAGGGGAGGCCAGACCTCGGCGATGATCGCCCGCCCGTTGACCGAGACGATGCGGACCACGTAGATCAGGCCGAGCACGCCCCCCGCCGCAGCGCCGACCGAGAGGCCGATCGCCACCGCAGAGAGGCCGAGTGGCACCCCGGCCAGCATCGCCGCGACCGTGATCAGCGCGGTGACGGTGTGCATCCGCGTCAACCGGTCGGGGCGGCCATCTGCCTTGAGCGCCTCCGAGGCCAGCGAGCTGAGCGAGCTGGCACCGGTATAGAGCCCCATCCCCATCGCCGCGTAGCCGGCCTCGCGCCAGACGTCGCCGAAGACGAGCACCGCCAGCGGCACACCGAGCGGGACGAGGATCAGACCGGAGGGGAAACCGATCGCCGACATCCAGCGCAGGGACCGAAGGAAGGCGGCGTGGAAGCGGTCGCGGTCCTCGGCGATCCGGGCAAAGGCGGGGAAGAGGACGTAGGCGGCGGTGGCGAGCAGGAGCTGAAACGGCGTCATCGCAAGTCGGGCGGCGTAGCGAAACTGGCCGAGCGATCCCTCGCCGAGGAAACGGCCGACGATCACCGCGTCTGAGGTCTCACCACCGCGTAGGATCATCGTCGCGACGAAGATGTGGCGGCCGTAGCCGGCGAGCTCGCGCCACATCGCTTTTGAGACTAGTGCCAGTTTCGGGCGAAAGCTAACCAGCGCCCAGGAGAGCACGACGTCGACCAAGGCGCCGCCGTATTGCCCGGCGACCAGCGCCCACGGCCCCCAGCCCTTGGCCGCGCCGAAAATTGCGATCGCGCCGAAGACGACCACCTGGGCGGGCTCGACGATCAGCCGGCGCAGGAAGGAGAAGCTTCGCTGCAGGATCGCCGCCGGCACCGAGGTGACCGTCTGCAGCAAGACGATGCCCGACATCGCCGCCGCGACCACGGCGATTTCAGAGCTGTTGAAGAAGAAGCCGATCAGGGGGGCGGTGGCAAGGGCCCCGACGCTCAGCACGCCGCCGGCGATCACCGTCCAAACCGCGGCGGTGCTGAGGGCCTCCTCCATCCGATCGCTGCGGTGGATCAGCGCCGAGCCCATCCCCGATTCGGTGACCAAGGTGACGAACCCAAGGAGGACGGTCGCGGCGGCGTAGACGCCGAAGTCAGCGGGTGAGAGCAGCCTCGCCAGGACGAGGTAGACGACAAGGTTCAGACCCTGGGCGAAGGCGTAACCCCCGGCCGCCAGGCTCGCCCCCCTGACGACCACGCCGCCGAGGCCCGAGGGGCCCGGCGGCTCGGCGCCGGAGGGGGAATCAGCGCTCATCGATATACGGTTCCACAGTCATGCTCGGGTCCTTCTGGCAATGGTCGGCGCAAGTGTCCAGCCGCGGCCGGACGAGTTGAGCCATGCAGGGAGCGGCGAAATCGGCGCTGTCCCGCCGCCGGGTCGTGGTCATGGTCGACACGATCGCCCGCCCCGGGGGCGGGGAGCGACTCGCGGTCGAGAACGCGATTCGCCTTGACCCCGCTCGCTATGAGCGCTCGTTTTGCATCACCAGGTGGGACGATCGACTCGAGCGGATCGAGGCGGCCGCGGCGATCCTCGCCCGCCTGCGCGAGGCCGACGTCCGCGTGATCAAGCTGAGGCGCCGCTCGCGCGCCGCGCTCTGGGCGTGGTGGCCCCTGCTGAAGATTTTGCGGGGCGAGCGGATTGAGGTTCTCCACGCCCACCTCTTCGGCTCCAACGTGTGGGCCGTGATCCTCGGTCGCCTCGCCCGGGTTCCGGCGGTCATCGCCCACGAGCACATGTGGGGTTATGATCGCGGCGGTCTGCGGCCCTTCCTTGACCGGAACCTGATCGCGCCTGGATCCGATGCCTTCGTTGCGGTCTCTGAGCAGGGGCGCGGCGGGATGATCGAGAGGGAGGGAATCGATCCCGCCGCGATCGTCGTCATCCCCAACGGGATCGCCGGCTTTGAGCCCGGCGCCGGAAATCGAATCAGGTCGGAGCTGGGGATCCCCAGCGGCGCGCCGCTGCTCGGCAGCGTCGGGCACCTGCGTCCCGAGAAGGCCTTTGGGGTCCTGATCGAAGCGCTGGCGATCTCGCGCCGCGCCCGCCCCGATCTGAGCGCCCTGCTGGTTGGAGAGGGCCCTGAGCTCGAGCCCCTGAGGCGGCTCGCCGGGCGACTGGGGGTCGCCGATGCGGTGCGGTTCTTGGGCGCCAGGGACGACATTCCCGATCTGCTCGCCGCTCTCGATATTGCGATCTGCTGTTCTGATTTCGAGGGCGGCCCGCTCTCGGTGCTCGAGTACATGGAGGCAGCTCTGCCGGTGATCGCCACCCGGGTGGGCGGTCTGCCCGAGCTGATCGCCGAGAACGAGTCGGGGCTCCTGATCCCCCCACGTGACCCAGAGGCGCTCGCCGGGGCGATCGCGCGGCTCCTCGCTGATCCCGACCTGCGGGGGCGGCTGGGCGCGCGGGCACGCGTGCTGCGGCGCCAGCATTGGGGCCTTGACGTTTGGATCGCCAGGATCGAAGAGCTCTACGAGGCGCTCCTGGCGCGAGCGGCGAGCGAGCGCCTCGGGAGCGCCTAGGCGGACCTCTCCTCCCGCCGCGCGATCGCCAGCATCGCCGGGCAGAGGGCGATCACCAACCAGAGTTGCTTGCTGAACTGCTCGGAGATAAAGAAATCCGAGGCGAGCAGCGCGATCAGCGAGACGAAGATCGCGCCGGACATCACCGCAAGGTCGTTGCGATCGCTGGCGAAGAACATCCTCGCCGCCCTGTAGGCGGCGGCAAGCGCCGTCAGCACGACACCGAGGAAGAGGCCGAGGCCGACGATTCCCATCTCCGCCAGCAGTTCCAGGAACGAGTTATGGGCGACGCTCGGGTTGTCGGCGAGGTCGGTTCTCACCGTCGCCACCCCGGGGCGGATCTGGTAGTGGATCGAGGATGATTGGAAGTTGCCGACGCCGATCCCGATCACCGGTTTTGCTTCGACCATCCGCCAGCCGATTTTCCAGATGTCGGTACGACCGCTGCCACCGTCGTTGGCGACGATGTGCTCGCGTGCGCTGGCGGGGGCGAGGGCCCCGATGTAGGCGACGACACAGACCAGGACCAGCAGGCCGGTCGCGATGATCGCGGCTTTGTGGCGGGAAACCAGCGGCGCCGCGAGGATCGCGGCGCCGAGCGCGATCAGCCCGCCGCGCGAGAAGGTGAGGACGAGAACCCCCAGGCAGAGGACGCCGGCGCCCGCCACGATGAGTCTCGCCAGCGGCGAGCGGTGTTGGGTGGCGGCGAGTGCGAAGGCAAGAATCGCCCCGACGAGGAGCACCGAGGCGAGCACGTTGGGATCGCCTACGGTGCCAGCGATCCGGTTCAGCTGCTCCGTCGCGTTGACGGCGCCCTGGGCGCCGGAGGCGCTCGGCGACGCGACCAGTCCGTAGGCGGCAGCGATCGTCGCGCCCCCGACGTAGGCGCCGGCCACCGCCTTCACGTCCCTGCTGCTTTGAACTGCGGTGAAGACGATCGGAATCAGCAGGGCGACGAGCAGATAGGTCTGCATCTGGGCCAACCCGGCGCTCGCGCTTTCGGCCCAGAGCAGGCTCAAACCCCCCCAGCTGAGGAAGCCGACCACGAGCCAGGCCATTCCCGGGCTGACGCTCCAGACCGCGCGGTACTCGCGCCGTCCTGATGCGACGGTGGAGATCCAGGAGATCGCCAGCGCCAGGCCGATCACCTTGGCGAGCCCGACGCCGGAGGTGACCGAGGTCAGTTCGAGGAAGCTGACCACGGTGAAGATGGCCAGCCCCGCGGTCAGATTGGCGAAGGTGAGCAGAATGAAGGCCAGGCCGATCGAGGCGGCGATCGCCAGTTTCGGGTCGATGCCGGCGAGCAGCCCGACGGCGGCCGCGAGGCCCCCGAGGCCGAGGGTCCAAATCCAGCGGGCGGGATCGATCCGAGCCGCCAACGGCCTGCCTCAGCTCACGCGGGATCGCAAGCGTCGCCCCCGGGGCGGCTTTTGGCTCGATTTGGGTCCGTAGCCTTGCTGGTAGTGGTAGCGGCTGCCGCCGGGGCGTGGGGAGTTGACGATCGTGAAGCCAATCGGTTTGATTTCGCTCTCGGCCAACAGCTCGGCGAGCTGGGCGACCTTGTCGAGGCGGGTCTGCCCGAGGCGGACCACGATCACCACGTCATCGGCGTTTCGGGCCAGTGGCAGCGCATCGACGACCTCGGTCAGCGGCGCCGAGTCGATCACGACGAAGTCAGCCATCGCCCTCGCTTCTTGGATCAGCTCCGCCGCCGCCGGGATCGAGAACAGCTCCGCGATCCAGCCACCCTCATAGTCGGCGAGCAGGAGCTGAAGATTGGGGCCGTACTGGGTTGTGGAGACCAGCGCGTCGGCAAGGCTGGTGTTCTCGATCAGGGTGCTGACAACTCCGCCGGCCTCGGCCTTGACGCCGAGTGCTTTGCCGACCGACGGGCGGCGCAGATCTGACTCGATCAGGATCACGCGCTGCCCCGAGAGCGCCAGCGATGTGGCGAGGTTGATTGCGGTCGAGGTCTTGCCCTCAGAGACCGAGGAGCCGGTGACGACGATCACCCGGCCCTGGCCGCTGCGCTGTGATCGGCGCATCACAAGCGTGGCTCGCAGCGTCCGGTAGGCCTCGGCGGTCACCGGCGCGATCGCGCCGGGGTCAAGCGGCTTGCCATCGGAGCGGGCGCTGGGGTCCTTCGGGATCCGGGCCAGAATCGGCAGCGTGTAGCGTCGCCGCAGTTGCTCCTCGCGCCGCAGCCGCGGATCCAGTGACTGAGCGGCGAAGGCGGCCCCGATTCCCAAGATCAGGCCGGCAAAGATTCCCCCGGCGACGCTGAGCAGCGTTCGCGGCGAGACCTGGGTCCCCGGGGATTCGGCTTTCGCGTCAACCGCGATCGTCGGATCGGGGGCGTGCTGGAGGGTCTGCAGCAGGGCCAGCTCGGCCCCCAGCGATTCGGCGCTACCGCCAGCTTCGGCGGGCGTCGTTGAGATCTGGCGCCGCAGCAGGGGAATCGTTGCGTCGATTCGCTGGTGCAGGCGCTGGGTGCGATCGGCGACGGCCTGGGTCGCGAAGGAATTGGCGAGTTCCTGGGCGAAGGTCGGAGAGTCGGCGCGGGCGCTGACCGCGACGACGTTGCTCTGGGCGACCGGCACCGCAGAGACCATGCTGAGGAGTTCCTGCGGCGAGTATTCGGTTTTGAGTTCCTTCTGGACTCGGATCGCCACATCTATGTTTGTCACGAACTTGGAGGCGGTCTCGACCGGTCGGGTCGGTTCGCTGGAATCGGTGATCAGACCGAGCGTGGCGAGGGTGGGGTCGGTGCCCGAAAGCGGCGTGATCAGCATTTCGGACTGGGCTTCGTAGATCTTGGTGGCGGTGAGCACGTAGATGACCGCGATCGCGGTGGTGATCGCGGTGATGACCACAATCAACTTGAAGCGCTCACGGAGCGTCTCGACGTAGCCCGCCAGCCCGACGGTCTCCTCGAGAGGCTGGAGCCAGGCGGTGGGGTTCTGCTCGGATTGCTTTGCCATCAGCTCAACAGTTTCGTGGCGCGTGCCGACGGTCCTGCGCCCGCTGATTCTGACAGCAGCGCTGATGACGAAGTGCGCTAGCGTGGCCTTGATGCCGGCCAGGCACTCCGACCCATCCCAGCCGGGCCCGGCTGGGTCAAGCGCTTGGCCTGCCGAGGGGGGATCGGAGGCTGGCTTCGGGGAGATACCTCAGGGAGCTCAGATCGCGGCCTTCGTGCTTGTCGCCGTCGGCATCGTTTTTGCCTGGTGGGGGTGGAAGCAAGGTGCCTACTTCGGTCCTGTCTTCTACCCGGCCGCGATCTGCTTGTTCTTGCTGCTGGCTCTGTTCTTGGTCTTCGTGCCCTTTGGGGGACGCCTCGACGGCCCCGCGCGGGTCGGGCTGATCGCCCTTATCGGGCTCGGTGCTTGGACCCTGATCTCGGTCCTTTGGACAACCGTGCCCACAGCCGCGCTCGAATACTCGGAGCGGATCTTCGCCTACGCGACGTTATTTGTCTTCGGCCTTTGGGTGACGCGACTGCTGGGGCGGCGAATGCTGTGGGCGTTGGCACCGGTCGCGATCGCGGGGGCGATCGTCGGAATTGCGACAACGGTAGTGATCGCCACCGGAACCAATGTCAGCTGGTACCTGCACGAAGAAGCGACCCTGCGCTTTCCGCTCGGATACCGCAACGCAAACGCCGCCTTCTTTTTGATCTGCCTCTGGCCCCTGCTCGGGCTCGCCGCCTGGAAGCAGTGGCGCTGGCAGCTGCGCGCCGTCGCGGTCGCGATGGCGACGATCCTGATCGAGCTGGCAGTGCTGTCCCAAAGCCGCGGCTCGATCCCCGCCTTGCTGCTCGCCCTCCTCGTCTACCTGGTCTTCGCACCACGGCGCCTGCACGCGGCGGGAATCATCGCTCTCGCCGCCCTGCCGGTATTGCCGGCGCTGCCGGCTCTGCTCGACGTCTACCGCTACGGCCACGCCAACGCCGGCGTGGTTCCCCCCCTACATCACGCCGCAGATCTGGTCGGGATCACCGCGGTCCTCTCCCTCCTGCTCGCCTCGGTGGCGCTCGGCCTGATCCACCCGCGCCTTCATGTTGGGCCAAGCGGGGTGCGCCTGCTCTCCTGGGGGGCGGCGATCGTCGCGATCGTCACGGTCTTGGTTGGGGGTTCCATCTATGTCTTGCGCCACGGTGGACCGATCGGTTTCGTCAACCAGCGGATCAGCGAGTTCAACAAGACCGGATATCCCAACCTGCACGGTCAGGGCGTTCGCTTCGGCGCCAACATCGGCTCCAACCGCCACGACTTCTGGCGAGTCAGCATCGATCAGGGCCTCGCCGATCCGCTGCTCGGTGGGGGTGCGGGCTCCTTCCAGCTGGCCTATCTGCAGCACCGCCGAAGCGAAGAGAGCCCGCGCGACCCCCACAGCATCGAGGCGCTTGCATTTTCAGAGCTCGGCCTGCCGGGGCTGGTCCTTTTGGCTTTTTTCATTGGCGGCTCGGCGCTGGCCGCGGCGCGCTCGCGGCGTCGGGGGCCGATTATCGCGGCGGCCTTGGCCGCTGCTGCTGCTGCGGGCGGCGCCCAGTGGTTTATCCACAGCTCCTATGACTGGTTCTGGCAATACCCCGGCGTGACCGGACCGGGCCTCTACCTACTGGGAGCCGCGGCTGGCCCTGGGCTCTCCTCGCCCGCCAGCGGCACCGCCAAGCGCCTCCGGGCTCTGGCGATCTCGGCGTTGGTCGTTTTGAGCTTGCTCGCCGCCCCCCTTTTCCTCTCAGACCGATATTCCCAGCAGGCTGCGGCCGAGGCCGCGAGCGACCCGCGTGCGGCACTCGATGACCTCGGCCGGGCCGCCGAGCTCAATCCGCTCAACGCTGAGCCGCTGCTCCTGAAGGGGTCGGTGGCCTCCGAGCTGGGCGAGCGCGGGGTCGCCTTGGGCGCGTTCAGAGGGGCAGCCAATCGAGAGCCCGATGACTACGCGGCCTACTACTTCATCGCCCGCGAGCTCTTGCCGGTCAATCGGTCGGCCGCGCAGGTCGCGCTGAGCAGGGCGCGGCGCTTGAATCCCCAAGCGCCGGAAGTGGCGGCGCTACAGCGGCAGCTCGATCGCCGGGCGGGGCGGGCCGCCGCGGCTGCTGGCAGCAGATAAGGTGTAAACCAGCACCGTGGCCCTCGATCGAACAAACAGGAGAAACCACCCGCGCCGCCTCGGCGCACTGGTGGCCGTTGGCGCCCTTCTTTCCCTGGTCCCGGTGGGAACCGCTTTTGCGGCGCAATCTGATCCGACCAGCGCCCAGTACAGCACCGCGGTGACGCAGGCCGGCGGTCAGAATCACGGCACCCTGGTGGCGGCCGGAACTCATGCGGTTGGCCTCAAGCAGAGCGTGATCAGCGGGCTTCCCTTCACCGGCCTTGACCTGATCGCATTGTTCGGAGTCGCCTTGGTGCTGATCTCAACCGGATTCATTCTGCGCCGCCTGACCAATAAACGCGGCCAAATCCTCTAGCGGTGGAGCGCTCAGCCGGTCCGTCAAATAGTGGGTCCAACGACTCCGCCACTTCGATCCGGGCGGACCTCGAAGATGCTCGCCGCGCTGCGCTCGGCATTGCCGAGCTGCTCGACTCTTTGCTCGAGCGGGCAAATGCGGTTAAGCGCGAGACCGATCAGATGGTCGAGGCGCTTGATGGCGCGCTGAGTCGAACTCCCGGAGATGGAGTTGGGGAGGGCGGTAAGCCCGAGGACCGTGCCGATCCACTTGCCCCCTCGGCCGGCGCCCGCCTCTTGGCGACCCAGCTGGTGGTTGGTGGCAGCAGCCGGGAGGAGATCGAGAAGCGGCTGCGGGAGGAGTTTGGGATCGAGAACACGGCCGCCATGCTCGACAAGATCTTTGGCTCCGAGGGCGATTCGGGCTGATCGAGGATCGGCGCCGCCCGGGCTTTGCTGCGGGCCGCAGCCCAGGCCCCTTCTCTGCCGTGGGCTCGCGGGCTGGCGCTAGACGCGAGCCGATCTGGGGCGCTCAGTTGGTTCGCTCGACCGCGGCCAGCTGGTCGGCGATCAGCCGCGCCAGGGCGAGCGATGAGGTGGCCGCGGGGGAGGGCGCGTTGCGGACGTGGATGGCTCGCTCGGTGCGGTGAACGATGAAGTCATCGACCAGCTTTCCATCGCGGTCAAGAGCCTGGGCCCGGATTCCCGCGAAGCCGCCCTGCGCCTTGGCTCCGCGCAGCTCGGGAACGAGCCGGGCTGCTTCGCTGATGAAGGAGCGCTGGCTGGCCGCATGGCGGATCTCCCTCAAAGCGGCTCGCCAATGGTGGGCGGCGAGCCGCCAGGTGCCCGGCCAGCTCAGCGTTTCGGTGAGGTCGCGGCCCCGTATCGTCCCGAGTCGGTAGGCGTCGCGAGCCGGAGCCATCAGGGCGCTCGGCCCGATCAGCACCTCGCCGTCAAGCGTTCTGGTCAGGTGGGCGCCGAGAAATGGCAGCTCTGGCTCCGGGACCGGATAAACGTTGGCACGGATCAGCTGCGCCTGGGCCGCAGCGAGGCGCAGGTAGCCACCCCGAAAGGGAACGATCCGCGGATCCGCGGGCGCGCCGCACTCCACGGCAAGCCGGTCCGCCCAGAG
Organism: uncultured Solirubrobacterales bacterium; assembly: GCA_963745305.1. GTDB lineage: Bacteria > Actinomycetota > Thermoleophilia > Solirubrobacterales > 70-9 > CAVUWL01. The sequence continues at coordinate 114,238 of CAVUWL010000016.1, read as the reverse complement.
CCCCGCGCAAAAGACCGCCGCCGATGCGCTCGTGAGGCCGCGGGAGTGGCGCAGCGCTATTTTTCCCGAGCTCTGGCCTGCGCCAGCGACGGCGGTGCCGAGGTGAACGGTTCCGCCGGCTCGCCTGACGTCGCTTGCAAATGCCTCCGCTACGGCGACGAAGTCAACGACCCCGGTCGCGGGCGAGTGAAGTGCGCCGGCCCCGCGGGCGTGTGGCTCGATCTCGGCGATCTCGGAAGCGTTGAGGCGGCGCAGGCCGGGGACCTCGTTTGCCCGGCCGCGGCGCTCCAGCTCATCGAGTCGCTCCAACTCACTCCCATCGACTGCGACGACGAGCTTGCCCGAGCGCTTGAAGGCAATCCCGTGCTCCTCGCAATAGCCATACAGGGCCCGCGCCCCCTCGACGCAGAGCCTCGCCTTGAGCGAGCCCGGCTCGTAGTAGATGCCGGCATGGATCACCCCGCTGGAATGTCCGGTCTGGTGGCGACCGATCCGATCCTCGGCCTCCAGCACGCAAAGCCGCGCCCCGGGACGCCTGCTCAGCAGCTCTCGGGCAACGGCCATTCCGAGAATGCCTCCGCCGACGACGACCAGGTCGCATTCCCTTGGCGGTTGGGAGTCTGGGTCACTCGGCATGGTGGATACCTCGGGCGGATGCGCTTTTGAGGCGGCGGTCCGCGCCAGTCTGCCATCTGGCAGTGCTTGGCGCGGAAGCAGCCCCTCGGCGCCGCTCGACAGAGCCGTTGCCAGCCATCTGCAGCGTGGATTAAGCGGTCCAACCGACCACAGCGCCGAGTCGCTGCTCCCATGGGAGCAGGGAAGTCGGACTATCACGAATTTGTTATAATATGGCCATGGGTCCGGGTGAGTTGATCCGCAGCACCCGTGCGCGGCACGGGCTATCTCAGCAGCGACTGGCGCGGCGCGCCGGGACCCAGCAATCGGCGATCAGCCGGCTCGAGAACGATGAGGTCTCACCCAGCGTCGAGACTCTTGAGCTGCTCTTGGCGGCGATGGGCGAGGGCCTCGACCTTTGCCCTACACCGCTAAAGCGCGTCTACGATCCGCTGCACCGCCAGGCCAGCGCCAGGCGCTCTCCGCAGGAGCGCCTGGCGCTCGGCATCTCCTGGAATCGCCTGGCTGGGCGGCTCGCCTTGGCCGGGCGCCAGGCCCGTGGTCGAGCCTGAGGTTGCGCTCGATGCCGAGCGCATTCTGCGGGCGCTCGCCGAGCACGGGGTTGAGTACGTGCTGATCGGTGGGCTGGCCGTCCAAACACACGGGCATGTGCGGACCACAAACGATGCGGATTTGATCCCTGCCCCCGACCCGGCCAACCTTGAGCGCCTTGCAGCTGCCCTGCGCTCACTCGATGCGAGGGTGCTCAACCCCGGCCACGAGGGTGATCTCATCGACACCCAGATGTTGCCTCGGGCGACCCTCTGGCAGTTCACCAGCAGGGACGGTGGTATCGACGTTAGGCGCGATGTTCCGGGCGCTCGGCCGTACTCGGAGTTGAGTGAGCGGGCCCTGCCGGTGCGCCTCGGTGAGATCGAGGTTGCGGTCGTTTCACTTGATGACCTGATCCATATGAAGCTCGCCAGCGGTCGTCCGCAAGATCTCGCTGACGTCGCGGCGCTGACCGATCCAGGCGCTGAATCCGGCGCTTGAGCTCGCTCAGTGAGCTTCGTCTGCTGCGTGTGCCGGCGGTCGGGACTCCTCCGCCAGGGAGGTGATCTCGAGCTGACCGTGGGCGGCCTCTTCAAGCACGTCGGTTGCCTCCTGGGCTGAGCGCGCATAGAGCTCGACCAGCAGGTGGATGACGATCTTCTCCTCATCGTGCTTGTGGAAGCGCACGTGGGTGAAGAACTCACGCACGCCGGCATCGCCAAAGGCGCCGTAGGTGAGGAACTCGATCGCCTCGGGTCCCGAGCAGGTCTCGACCCGATCCTGATCGACGGTCACCGTGCAGGAGGCGACCCAGGGGGTGCCGGCGACCATCCGTTCCCAGCGATCCTCAATCGGCACGACGCGGTCTCCCTGGAAGGTCAGGTGGGGCTGATCGTGCATGCAGTCAAGGCACTGGACCACCGACTCCTGGACCTCATCGACGCCGTCGGTAGGGATCCCGCTGTCGGGGTCGATGCGGCGGATCGCGTCGTAGTGGATCTGGATCTCAAGGCTCTGTGACCAGCAGCGATAACAGCGCAGCCAGGCCGAGCGGTCGCCGTTTAGCTCATTCATCGCTTTTCATTGTGGCGCCTTGTTGCCTCGGGGTCACTCAGGCCGGCGCGGCGCTGCCGGATCGCTGCCTGACCAGCTCGGCGATCTCGCCCATGATCCGGTTGAGGTCGAAGTCACGGGGCGTGTAGACGCCCGCAACTCCGGCTTCGCGGAGTCGCACCGCATCGGCCACCGGGATGATGCCACCGACCACGACCGGCACCTCGACGCCCTCCTCGCGCAACTGGTCGACCACCTCGGGGACGAGCTCGAGGTGGGAGCCGGAGAGAATCGAGAGGCCGACCACGTCGACGTCCTCCTGCAGCGCCGATTGGGCGATCTCAGCCGGGGTGAGGCGAATTCCCTGATAGATCACCTCCATCCCGACGTCGCGGGCGCGCAGGGCGATCTGCTCGGAGCCGTTTGAGTGCCCGTCGAGGCCGGGCTTGCCGACCAGGATCTTGATCCGGTGCCCGATCAGCTCTGAGACCTGATCGACGCGCTGGCGAATCTCGGCGAGCTGCTCGCGGCGCGGCGGGGGGCGCGCGCCGCATCGACTCCGGTCGGGCCTCGGTAGGCGCCGAAGGCGCTGCGCAGGACCTCGGCCCACTCGCCGGTCGTGGCGCCGGCGCGGGCGGCGGCGATCGTCGCCGCCATCACGTTGGCGCTCTGATCGGCGGCGACCTCGGCGAGCTCTGCAAGCGCGGTCCGCACCGCCTCAGAGTCTGCGCTCAGACTTCCACAGCTCAAGCGCCTTGACCCGTTCGCGCCTCGACCTCGGGGTCCGGGGTGAGGATCCCTCCGTCGGCTCCCGCGGTTAGCGGTGAGTCCTCGCTCTCGGTGAAGCTGTTTTGGCCGATCACCTTCTGCTCGCCGCTCTCGATCCGCGCCACCCGCTCGCGGTGGGATTCGACCAGGCGGGCCTTCATGTAGGGGACGGCAGCAACGGCGCCGCCCTGCTCGTCAACTACTGCGATCTCGGCGCGAGCCCCCTCGCTGAGCTCCTCGACGAGCCCATCCATCACCTCTGAGCCCTCGAAGATGTCGGGATACTCGAGCAGGTCGGTCTCGTGGGCGAGCACCTGCTGGATGCGCAGGCTCCATTGCTGATCCCAGGGGCGGGGCAGGCCCATCGCCTCATTCCAGGCGGGAAGCTGGATCGCGCGGGCGCGGGCGTCGCGGCTCAGGGTCACCGCAAGCGCCTCGAGCACGATCCGCTGGATGTTGTTTTCTGGCTGAGCCTCGGTCAGGCCGAGGCTGTTGACCTGCACTCCGTAGCGGAAGCGCAGCATCTTCTCATCGCTGACGCCGTAGCGCTCGCGTCCGATCTCGTTCCAAAGTCGCCCCATCGCGCGCAGCTTGGCGATCTCCTCGATCAGCCGGATGCCGGCGTTTACGAAGAAGGAGATGCGGCCGAAGACCCTGGGGAAGTCCGACTCCGCGACCTGGCCGCGGGCCTTAACCTCATCGAGCACGGCGATCGCGGTTGAGAGCGCGAAGGCGATCTCTTGAACCGGCGTCGCGCCGGCCTCCTGCAGGTGATAGCTGCAGATATTGATCGGATTCCAGCTCGGCACCTCGCTGACGGTGAAGGCGACCATGTCGGCGATCAGCCGCATCGATGGCTCCGGCGGGAAGGCGTAGGTGCCGCGCGAGAGGTACTCCTTGATGATGTCGTTTTGGGTCGTTCCGCTGAGATCGGCGCGCGCGACGCCGTTCTCCTCGGCGACGGTGACGTAGAGGCCGAGCAACCAGGCCGCCGTTGCGTTGATCGTCATCGAGGTGTTCATCTCGTCCAACGGGATGCCGTCGAGGAGCTGGTGCATGTCGCCTTTGTGGGCGATCGAGACGCCGACCTTGCCGACCTCGCCGCGGGCGAGGATGTGATCGGGGTCATAGCCGGTCTGGGTGGGGAGGTCGAAGGCGATCGAGAGGCCGGTCTGGCCCTTGGCGAGGTTGCCGCGGTAGAGCTCGTTGGAGCGCCGCGCATCGGAGTGCCCCGCGTAGGTGCGCATCACCCAGGGGCGGTCGGGCTCGCTGAGGCGGTGCTCGCTCATCGTTACTAATGATATTTGGGTCGGCCCGAAATCCGCCGTTCATCGGCTCCCGGGCGCATCTTTTCCGCGTGGCTGTGTTTAGGCTGCGATGGGCGCGAAGCCAACGGGGACCCTCTGCGCAGGGCCCCGTGCCTGCCTGACGCGCCCGACCTAGCCATGAGAGCGCGATTCACAGCCGTCCTTTTTGCCGTGATAGTCGCGGCGCTGGTGATCGTCGCGGTTGCCGCGGCGGCGATGGTCGGCATCTACCGAAACGGCATGCAGACCCCGGCCCAGCGTGGGCAGATGATCAAGCTGACCGGGCGCAATTGCAGCCGAGGGGGAGTCGAACAGGCGCTGCGGATCACGCTCGGCAAGCACACCACCCAGTGCACCTACCGGACTCCGGTGGTCGGTCGTGAGCTCGAAGTCTCCGCCAGCGAGCGGCTGCTGAGCGAAACGCCGAAGGGCCTGCAGCGAAAGGTCTACCTCGGTCTGGTGCTGCGCACCGGAGGCGGCGGCGGCTATCAGCTCGCCGTTTATCCGGCCCAGCAAAAGGTCCAGCTGCGCAAGAACCTGCCGGGCGGGAAGGTCAAGTACCTAGATATCACCCGCAATCAAAAGACGGTGCAGGGGATAAACCGCACCAACGATCTCAGCCTGCAGGCGGTCGATATCTCAAGCGGGCCAGAACGGGGCCAGTGTCGCCTCTTCGCATTCGCCGGTGGCAAGCTGGTCGCCCAAGCGGTCGACGCGGGTGCCCGCGAACTGCACGGCGGTGCCTCTGGCGTCTCGGTCGGATCCGGTGGCGATGCGACGGGCACGATCGCCAGCGTCGATAACGTCGTGGTTCGGGTTCCGAGCCCCTACTGAGCGCTCCTCGCCGCGGCCCCGGCCGCGCGAACCCGCCGTCTGCCTACTCGGCGCCAAACGCGCAGTCGTGGGCCCGTTCGAGCCCGCCCAGCTCGGACCCGATCTGTTTGGTGGAGGCGCCCTGGTGGGAGTGCAGCGGGGGTTTGTAAGCGGACGTGCACTTGGTGGCGCTCCACTTCGAGCTGCCGACCGGCGCCGGGGCGCTGGCGAATGCAAGCGAGATCACCGCGACCGCCAGGGTTGCCCCAGCCTTTTCCCGGCGTCAGCCATTGACCCTGCTGACCTCGTTGTCCGGACCGGCTCACCCCGCAGCTAGCGCTTTATCGCGCTTCGGCGTTGACCGCGGCGGCGATCAGGCGCGCGTAATAAGCCGCGCCGGCGGGGGTGAGGTGGATTCCGTCCCAAAACAGGCCGCGGCGGTTCTTGGCCGCAGCGTTCCAGTCGATCAGCGAGGTGTGGGGCCATTCCTTTGCCGCCTGGGAGAGCTCTTCGTTTGACTCCCCGATCCAGCTGACCGGCGCGTGATCTGTGATCAGGAAGACGTGATCGGCCTCGTTGGTCGCGGTGCGAAGCGAATCCATTTCTTCGCTGTAGAGGGGTCCGTTGTCGCCGATTTGGATGATCAGGTCGTTGGGATGGTGACCGCCCGCCTTCAGCTGGCGGGCGAGGGCGATCACTTCATCCACCTGGCGCCCGACCTTTGCGTTCATCGAGAATCCCTGACCGAGTTGGGCGACGAGCTGGTCCTTGGCGCCGACCATCACCGAGTCGCCAAAGGCGACGATCCGCGCCGCGCCTGCCGATCCCTGGGAGCGCTGCTTGGGGGTGTCCTTTTGCCCGGGATCGCGCCGGCTCGCTCGCTTCGCCCTCACCCTGGCGAATTCGGCGGTCGAGGCCGCGGCGAGGCTGGGTTGCTGAGCGGTGCTTCCCACTATTCCGCTCCAGCCGACCACGACGACGACGATGAGGACCGCTCCCAACAGGGCCGGCCGGCCAAACCGCAACCAGCCATCGGGCAGTAGCGCTGGCTTGGTCTTGCCCCGAAAGGGCAGCTCGACGTAGCGGTAGGAGAGCTCGGCGAGCGCCAGCACGACGAGCAGCTGCAGCGGGATCAGCACCCCCTTTTGGAGGGAGATGCCGATCACCGGGGTGAGGACGATTACCGGCCAGTGCCAGAGGTAGAAGCTGTAGCTGCGCAGGCCGAGCCAGATCAAGGGCGGTTGGGCGAGCAGGGCGCCGAGGCGGGCCGAGGGGTGGGCGAGAACGGCGATCAGGGTTGCGGTGGCGACGGCCAGGATCAGGTAGCCGCCGTGGTAGAGGGAGAGGTCATAGTCGTGGACCTGCAGGAAGCTGGCGAGGATGTAGGCCAGCGCGAGCAGGCCAAAAAGATCGAGCAACGGGCCGCTCCAGCGTCCAGCGGTGCCGCGGCGCAGACCCCAGGGACTCCAAAAGAGCGCCAGCGCCACGCCCGCCAGAAGGCCAACCGCATGGGTGTCGGTGCCGTAGTAAACGCGCGAGGCATCGGCGCCGGGGTGAAAGAGCAGCCAGGCGAGCGCCACCGAGCCCAGCGCCCCGGCGATCACGCCGACGATCAACCGCTTGCGACCAAACACCGACATTCCGGCGGCGAAGGCCAGCGGCCAGAACAGGTAGAACTGCTCCTCGACCGACAGCGACCACAGGTGGCGGAAAAGCGACGGCGTCTGGAACTGTTCGAAGTAGGACTGGTGGCTGTAGATGAAGTGCCAGTTGGCGACGTAGAGAAGCGAGGCGAGGGCATCACCGCGCAGCGCGTTGATTCGATTTGGCTCGACGATCGCGGCGACCAGCATCGTCACCGCGATGAAGACACCGACCGCGGGTAGCAGGCGTCGCGCCCGGCGCAGCCAGAACTTGCCGACTTTGATGTGGCCGCCGCGGCGGTACTCGCTGAGCAGCAGCGAGGTGATCAGGTAGCCGCTGATCACGAAGAAGACATCGACGCCGAGGAAGCCACCCGGCATCCAGGTGACGCTGGAGTGGTAGAAGAAGACGGCGAGTACGGCGATCGCCCGCAACGCATCGATCCCCGGCATGTAGGGCAGGCGGTTGTCCTGCGGGCGGCTCATCGGGTGATTAACCCTTCGGTTCCCTCATCGCGGCTCCTTGAGTATCTCTCTGGGGTGGGCAATCCGATGCATAATCTGAGGCGATGTCGACGACCACAGTTGAGCGGCCCCGCAGTGCCGGCCCCGGTTCGGGCCACGAGGGCGCCTGGCGGGTGATCGTTCGCAATGACAGCCACAACACCTTCGATCACGTTGCTCAGACGCTGGCAAGTGTTCTGCCGGGGGTGAGCATCGAGCAGGGCCACCGGATTGCCGACCAGATCCATAGCAGTGGCCAGGCGATCGTTTGGAGCGGCCCGCGCGAGCCCGCCGAGCACTACTGGGACCAACTGAATTCGGCGGGACTGACGATGGCACCGCTTGAGCAGGGCTGAGCCGGGTCCGTCAGAAGATGGCTGTGGGGTCGGTGCAGAGCCCGCCTGAGCGGCTCGACCTCGGAGGACAGCAGCGTGAGCAGGATCAGGTTTTCCCACCAGCGCTGATGGCACCATTGGATTCTTCCCAGCCGCGGGCGCCTTAGGACCTATCTCGGTAGGAATCCCGCGCCGAGCGTCGAACCCCCTCACCGTCCGCTGAAAAACTGAATAGTGGAGGTGGGTCATGGGACTGGTCGACCGCGACGACGGCTGGCGAATGCCGGACTGGCTGTGGGAGAAGATCGAGCCGCTCCTGCCAGCACGCCCTGGGCACCCGCTTGGGTGTCACAACCCGCGGGTCCCCGACCGCGACGCGATGGACGCGATCTTGTTGGTCCTGCGCACCGGGATGCAGTGGAACGCGCTGAACATCACCGGGATCTGCCATTCGAGCTCAGCCCACCGGCGCTTCCAGGACTGGGAGCAGGCAGGGGTCTTTCACGAGATCTGGCGCCAGGGCCTGCTTGACTACGACTCTGAGGTCGGTATCGATTGGTCCTGGCTGGCGGCCGACGGGGCAATGACCAAGGCGCCGCTGGGTGGGCCGAAGACCGGCCCCAATCCCACTGACAGAGCCAAGGGGGGGCGAAGCGCTCGCTCCTCACCGATGCTGCCGGGATCCCGCTCGGGATCGCGCACGAGGGTGCCAACCGCAACGACATGAAGCTCTTGGAGCCGACCCTTGAGTCGGTTCCAATCGCACGGCCGATCCCCAGCGAGGAGAACCCGCAGGGGCTCTGCCTCGACAAGGGCTATGACTACGAGGACATCCGCGAGCTCGCCCTCCGCCAGCGTTTCGAGCCCCACATACGCACCCGCGGTGAGGAAGTCGAGCTAAAGACCAATCATCCCGAGTGGAAGGCGCGGCGCTGGGTCGCCGAGGCGTGTCACTCGTGGTTTAACCGCAACCGGGGAATCCTGATCCGCTGGTCCAAGAAGGAGGAGAACCACCTCGCCTTCTTACAGCTGGCAAGCGGCATGATCGCGTTCAAGAAGGCGCACGCGGCGCGGTTGGGAGCCGTCTACTGAGATATGTCCTTAGTGGAACTTCCTATGGGGATAGGCTTTTACGGACCCGACCGACGGCGAGCGTGCATGGACCAATCTCCTCTCCTACAACGCCCCGAAGGTCCTTCCGCCCCGCGCGAAGAGAGACAACGACCGCTGCTACTATTTTGTTACCATTATGGGATGAGCAAGCAGATCAACGTTCGACTGCCAGATGATCTTGTCGACTTCATCGATCAGACCGTCGACTCTGGCGCCGGGCGCAGCCGGGCGGCAGTCCTCGCCCGCGCGCTGGAGCGCGAGCGACGCCGTGCCCTTGCAGAACGCGATGCCCGGATCCTTGCCCGCAGCGGTCCGGACCCAGATCTCGCAGGACTCGCGGCGCACACGGCAGGCCTGCCACGTGACTCAGCCTGATGCGGGCCATTCAGGTCGCCCAGCTCGACAAGGCTCGGCCTGTGTTGATCCTGACCCGCGAGCTTGTGCGGCCCCACCTCAGGACGGTTACCGTCGCGCCGATCACCACCACCATCCGCGGGCTCTCCAGCGAGGTAGGCGTCGATGCGGCGAACGGCCTCACGGAGCCCTCGGTCGTCAGTTGCGACAACATCACCACCATTCCCACCGATGCCCTGGGAGAGCAGATCGGTGTGCTCCTCGCCAGTCAGGAGCGAGCCCTCTCCGACGCGATCGTTGCCGCGTTTGACCTTGATTGATCGCGCCCGCTTCGCGCCGAAGCAGCAGGTCTCAATCAAAATCCCCTCGATCTGGCGATGGGCTGGGTTAGCCGTCCCCACCGGAGTCGATCCCAGCCTCGTTCTCGCCGGCGATGAGGCCAACGGGGTGGCGCTGGAGGCCGTGGCTGTCGGGCTGGAGGGCAAGGGCATGCTTTTGATTGACGCGATTCCTCTGTGCGCGAGGAAGGGGTCACAAAGGCAGGGCCCTGCAGTGCCGGGGTCAGAATGCCCAGATGCGCCTTCGTCTGGTTGGAACAACCTTTGCCTTGGCGATCCTTCCAGCCGCCATCCACCTTCAGAACAAGCACGTCCATGGACCGCCGGCCGACTATATCGGGGTGCTTCTTGCCTCTGGCGCCAGCTGGATCGGCCTTCCAGGTCCCGGTGAGGCCGTTTTGGTCGCGGCGGGGATACTCGCCGCCCACAACCGGCTCAACCTCGGCCCGGTCCTCCTCTACGCGTGGGTTGGCGCTACCGCCGGGGGGATCGCCGGCTGGGTGATCGGCCTGAAGGCTGGGCGTGCCCTGATCACCTCCCCCGGTCCATTCCTGAGGGCGAGACGTCGGGCGCTGGGGCGCAGCGAGCGGCTTTATGAGCGTTTCGGGACCGCCGCGGTCATCTTGACACCATCCTGGGCCGCTGGAATCGCGAGGATGAGGACGGCCAGATACCTGCTGGTCAACGCGGTCTCAGCCGCGCTTTGGGCGGCGCTTTACGGCCTCGGCGCCTATCTCACCGGACGCACCATCACCGACCTGATTTCAGATCTTGGTCTCCTTGGCGCGATTGTCATCGGGTCTGCCCTTTTGGCGGTGGCGATTCTCGGCTTGGTCCGCTGGTATCGGGGCTCGGTGCCGATCCCGAACCGGCTGCGCCGGCAGAGTGGTAGTGGCGATGATTCTGCGCGGCGGCCGCCGGGTCGACCCGGTGTGGGTAAGTCCAGCTCCGATGAGGGTGAGACCGACGGCAAATGAGTGGTGGGCAAACGCCCACGCGAGGCGCGGGACGCACTTTGCCGCTGGGGAATGGAAAGGCGCTCCGGGCCCGGGTGCGAAGGATTGCTCCGATCCCAACCCGCTTCGCTACTGAACGATCTTCAACTCTTTAAAAAGAGTCCGCTTTGAGCCCTTGGTCGTCAGCGTCTCCCTGACCAGGACGTTGGTGGCGGTGGCGAGCGTGGTAGCAAAGGTGCTCTTGGGTATCAGCGAGACAATCGTCGATTGACCGGCCTTGAGCTTCGCTTCGGCGACGGCGCTCTGTGTCTTCGTCTTCCTCTTGCCCTTCTTCGGCTTTCTGGTTACCGCCTGCAGCTTGAACTTGCAGCCCTTTGGCCTGGCGCTTTTCGGGCACTTGACGCTAACCCCGGGGTAGGCAACGGTGACGCTAACGGTCTGCGTCGCCAGCGTTGATCCGTTGCAGTAGGCGGTCTGTCCGGTGAAGATGAACTCAGTCGAGCAGCTTTCGTCATCGTTCAGGGCGAGGCTCGCCTGATAGGTGCCGGGGGCGCTGTAGGTATGGCTGGGGGTGAGGCCACCGTCTTCTTCCTTGGTTCCGTCGCCGAACCCCCAGTCATAACCGGTGATCAAGCCGGAGTAGGTTGACCCTGAGGCGTCAAAGATGACGGGCACTCCGGGGCGGGCGATCGGTACTGAGAAGGCGGCGTGTGGAGGCTGGTCGGGTGGGATCGCAATCCCCTCCGGAGAATAGCCAACCTTGATCGGTATGCCCACCACTTCGTTGGTCTTGGTGTTGATCACCGAGACGCTTTCGGAGCCATTGTTGACGACGTAGGCGAGTTGCCCGTCGGGGTTGACCGCGATTGAGATCGGCGAGCTTCCGACCGTGATCGGTATGCCCACCACTTCGTTGGTCTGGGTGTTGATCACCGAGGCATTGTCTGAGCCGAAGTTGGCGACGTAAGCGCGCTGTCCGTCAGGGCTGATAGCGATCCCCCACGGATTGGTGCCCACCATGATCGGCGAGCCCACCACCTGTTCGGTCTTGGTGTTGATCACCGTGACGCTTTTGGAGCCTGTGTTGGTGACGTAGACAAACCTCCCGTCAGGCGTGATTGCGATCTCATGCGGATCAATCCCAACGGCGATCGGCAAACCCACCACCTGTTTGGTCTGGGTGTTGATCAGCGAAACGCTGGATGAGCCATTGTCGATCACGTAGGCGGTTTGACCGTTCGGGTTGACGGCGATTGCAATCGGAGAAGTGCCCACTTCCAGTGGTGGGCCAACGACTTGGTTAGTCTGCGTGTCGATCACCGAGACGCTGTTTGAACCATCGTTTACGACGTAGACAAATTGCCCGTTCGGGCTGATCGCCAAGGCCCGCGGATCGCTACCGACCTTGATCGGCGTGCCGACAACCTGGTTGATCTGCGTATTGATCACCGATACCGTGCCTTCGTCGGCATTGGCCACGTAAGCGGTTTTGCCGTCTGGGCTGATCGCGATGGCCCGCGGATCGGTGCCGACCTTGATCGGGGAGCCAATCGCCTTAACGGCCTGGGTGTCGATCACCGAGACGTTGTCAGTGCCGGGACCGTTGTTGGTGACGTAGGCAGCGCGGGCGAGGGCGCTGGGGACGGCGAAAAGGGCATAGGCGCCCGCCATCGCCAGGATCAGACAACGGATGTGGCGGCACCTGGGCGAGACTCCCATCGCCAGCGAGGCTAGCTGGTGCTCACGACTCGGTCAACATGAACGGCAGCCGAGCGACACCAGCCCAAGCAAGAGACCGCCACGACTTCGGTAGCTGCTCGATCCCAGCCCCGAGGAAATCGCTCCGAGGCGTCGTTGTGACCCGGTTGGCCGACGTCTCGCTGCCTCACCAACAGTTCGGCGCGCGCTTTACGATGCCTCCAAGCACCGAGGGGCGGTGTCCGCGTGGTTCGGAGTGTCGATTTTCTGCCAGCCTTAGAGTGACCCTTCAGCTGTGATGTCCTTTTGTTGCCCCCACCTCAATTCTTCATTGGGGAACACGAAGTGCATCGCAACCTTTCCCAAGGAGCGGAGTCCGTATGGCTCGACCAATCAGCGAGGACAAGAGCGACCGCCACCGCAAGCTTGTGCGTGAGGGTCAAAGGTTGATGTGGCCCACCAACGGGAACCTGCCTGTTGGCCCTGGGATTGGACTCCGCTTTCTTGACTGAATCCGCCGCAAGGTTTTCGGGCTTTGGGCGGGTTAGGTCGCCGAATTCTGATCAGGGACGGATGATTCCCCTCGGAGACCTGAAGAGCATTCTGAACGGAAGGAAGCGCAAGCGAAGCTCAAAAAGAGCGCGAAGCACCCGAAGGCGCCAACCGCGAGCTGGGCGCTAACCGCTCAGCGAACCCTGACTCTGCCCCCAGGGCCCTCGGTGAGCCTCCCGACCAGCGCTCCTGGTGCTCGGCCTGCATCCTGTTCGGAAACCGCTAGCAATAAACCGCCAGAGGTCATCGCGTCGGTGAGCAGAACCTGCCGTGCCTCGCTGACGCCCGGGTCCCATTCGGTGAAGGTTGCGGCGTGCTCGGCGTTGCGACGGCTGCCGCCGGCTCGACACTTTGGATCGGCGGCGAGGTCGAGCGCTCCACTGATCTCCGGAACCGCCCCAGCATCGATCTCCGCGGCTACACCACTGCTCAGGCATAGCTCGTGCAGGTGGCCCAAGAAGCCGAATCCGGTCACGTCGGTCATCGCGTGGGCGCCAACCTGCCGCGCCCCTAAGGCGCTCTGTGCGTTGAGTTCGGTCATCACGGCAGTCGCTTCGGCGAGCACAGCTGCCGGAACCCTTCCCCGCTTCGCGGCGGTGGTGATCAAACCGCCACCGATCGGCTTGGTAAGGAAAATCAGGTCACCCGCGCGCCCTCCCGCCTTGGTGATTATCTCGGCCGGATGGGCTGTCCCAGTCACCGCTAGGCCGTACTTGGGCTCGGGATCGTCGATTGAGTGTCCCCCCGCTACCGTGGCCCCAGCTTCACCGACAACCTCAGCGCCGCCCCGAAGAATCTCGATCAGCACTTCGCGTCCGAGTGAGTCCAGCGAAAACGCGACAACGTTGAGGGCTACCTTCGGGGTCGCACCCATCGCATAGATGTCGGAGAGGGCGTTGGCGGCGGCGATGCGCCCGAAATCAAAGGGATCATCGACGATCGGGGTGAAGAAGTCGATCGTTTGGACCATCACCAGATCGTCGGTCAAACGGTAGACGGCGGCGTCGTCAGCCGGGTCAAGCCCGACGATTAGGTTTTGGTCGTGGCTGGCTGGCAGCAGCTCGCGAACCCCGGCGAGCCTCACGGCGTCGATCTTGCAGGCACAGCCTGCGCCGTGAGAGAGGCTGGTGAGAGGCGGTGCTTGCGGTACCGAGTCCACTTTCGCAAGATACCCTCAGCACCGATGGCTGCGCCAGCGGCGAGAAAGCGAGAGGCGCTGCGCGAGCTGCCCTCAGTCGAGGTTCTGGTGAGCAGAGCGAGCGGGCTGCCACGACGGCTCGCCGTCGCTGCGGCGAGGATCGAGATCGGTGAGCTGAGGCGCCGCCTGCTCGGCGGTGAGAGCGTCGACTTGAGTGAGTCGAGGCTAGATGAGGCGCTCCTCACCCGCGCGAGGGACCTCTCCAAGGCGAGCCTTCGACCGGTAATCAACGCCACCGGGGTGATCCTCCACACCAATCTGGGCCGCGCCCCCCTTGCACCGGAGGCGGCAGAGGCGGCAGCGCTCGCCGGTGGCGCCTATACCAACCTCGAGTATGAGCTCGACAGCGGCAAGCGCGGCAGCCGTCAGGCCCACATCGAGCCCGCACTACGCGAGCTGTGTGGGGCAGAGGCGGCGCTTGCTGTGAACAACAACGCAGCGGCGGTGCTGCTCGCCCTCGCCGCGGTTGCCGAGGGCGGGGAGGTCGTGGTCAGCAGGGGTCAGCTGATCGAGATCGGCGGCTCCTTTCGCATTCCAGAGATTCTTGCCCAATCGGGCGCGCGGCTGGTCGAGGTGGGTACGACCAATCGCACCAGGATCGCCGACTACGAGCGAGCAATCGGCCCCGATACGAGAGTGCTGCTGCGAGTCCATCAGTCGAATTTCCGGACCGTGGGTTTCACGGAGGAAGTTGGTCTGGAAGAGCTCAGCCGACTTGGCGAGAAGCGGGGCGTGGCGGCGATCGAGGACCTCGGCTCGGGCGCCCTGAGTTCGATCGACGATGAGCCGACGCTCCAGGCGAGCGTCGGCGCCGGTGCCGCCGTGGTCTGCTGCTCGGCGGACAAGCTGCTGGGGGGACCGCAGGCCGGCTTAATACTGGGCAAGGCCGAGGCGATCAAACGCTGTCGTAATCACCCCCTCGCCCGCGCATTGCGCCTCGACAAGATGCAGCTCGCCGCCCTTGAGGTGACGCTTCGCCTGCATCGGTTCAACGGCTCTGGGGCGATTCCGGCGCTGGCCATGCTCAATGCTTCAAACGCAGAGCTCGAGCGCCGCGCTGAGCAACTGGCCGGGGCGATCGGAGAGCGGGCATCGGTCACACGCGACGCATCTCGCCCGGGTGGGGGCTCGCTGCCGGGGGTGGAGCTGGAGGGGCCGGTGTGTGTGATCGACCCCAGCCCACTTGGGGCAGAGGCGCTAGCAGCGGAGCTGCGATCGGGCGAGCAGCCGGTGATTGCGCGGATCAGCGATGGCCGCATCATGCTTGATCCGCGAACGATCGAGGCGGCAGACATCGGATTGGTCGCCGAGCTGGCGCGGGGGGCGATGACGCGAGGATGAGCCGACCGCTCACCGTCGGCACCGCCGGCCATGTCGACCACGGTAAGACGGCTCTGGTCCGCGCGTTGACCGGCCGCGACACCGACCGCCTGGCCGAGGAGAAGCGCCGTGGTATCTCAATCGAGCTGGGATTCGCCGAGCTCGACCTAGGGGGGAGGCGATTGAGTCTGATCGACGTCCCGGGTCATGAGCGCTTCGTGCGCACGATGATCGCCGGGGCGAGCGGCATCGATCTCTTTTTGATGGTCATCGACGCCGCTGAGGGCGTGATGCCACAGACGCGCGAGCACCTGACGGTGCTTCGGGCCTTGGGCATCGAGCGGGGGGTTATCGCCTTGACGAAATGCGACTTGGCCGACGCTCGAGCGCTATCTCGAACGGGGGGCCAGGCGCGAGAGCTCCTGCAAGACGCCCCTCTGATCGAGGTCAGCAGCCACTCCGGGCAGGGTCTGGCGGAGCTTCGCTGCGCCCTCGCGGAGTTGGCCGAGCAGGTCGAGGACCGGACAAACCTCCCCACAGATGAGGATCCCGCCGTACTCCACATCGACCGGGTATTCACAATCACGGGCAGGGGTACCGTTGTCACCGGCACCCTCTGGTCGGGGAGGGTCCGTCGAGGCGAGTGCGTCACCGTGCTCCCCGGCGATCATCTGGCCCGGGTGCGCGAGGTCCAGGTGCACGATCGGCCGCAGGAAACCGCCGATCCAGGCCAGCGTGTCGCCTTGAACCTAGCCGGGCTCAAGCGCGATGAGGTCCATCGCGGCGATGTTGTGGCAGGCGCGGGGTCCGGCCTTCGACCGACCTACCGGTTGGACATCGAGATGGCGCTCCTGAACGCGAACTCGCTCGCAGAGCACGAGCGAGTTCAGGTTCACCACGGCACCCGCGAGGCGCCGGCGCGCGTCGTCTGGCTCGATCGGGACCTTGCCCAAATCCGACTTGAGGCGCCACTGATCGTGGGGTCAGGAGACCGGGTGGTGCTGCGCGGGGTAGCCTCGGCCGATACGCTCGGAGGCGGTCGAATTCTGGACGCTCACCCGCGTCGTCATGGGCCGGGGCCCGCCGTTGATCGCCTGCGGGGCATCCGTGACGGCGAGTTTGAGCTGGGCACCGAAACGGTAGTTGCAAAAAAGGGGGCGGGCGATGTTGCCTCCGCGGCGAGGGTGGCAGGGGCCGAGTCGGCGGGATTAGACAGCGCTCCACTCAGCGAGCTTGCGCTGGCTGCTCTGGAGATCCTTCGCTCCGATCGCGCGATGCCGCGTGGATGGCGGGCACTTGCCGAGACGCTGGCGATCAGCCGCGCCGAGGCGACTGTGGTCCGCAACCGCCTGATCGCTTCGGGAGATCTGATCCAGATCAAGCCGAACGTCTGCTACCCGACACCCGAACTTGAGGCGCTTCGAGAGCGGGCGATCGCCATCGCCCGCTCGGAGGGCTCAATAACGCTCGCCGGACTGCGCGACGCGCTCGGGATCAGCCGCAAGTACTCACGAGCTTTGCTGGAGCATCTCGATGCGTGCAGGGTCACCTTGCGACAGGGCGACCGCCATGTCTTGCGTGGCTCCCACCGCGTCGATCAGCCCTAGTCGTGGAGACGTCTCTATTTTCTGCGTGGGGCGGCAGGGGTCTGGTGGCCCGTCTGGCCTTCAAAGCCAGCAGGGCGGTGCAGCCCACCGCTTGGAAGGTTCGATTCCTTCGCCGCCTCGCTTCCATCGCTGCGAGCGGCTAGGCTCAGTCACCTCAGGTGCAGGGTTGATAAATCAGAGCGCAATAGGGCTCTTTGCTGTTCTTGCAGCCGCAGCGTTTGCCTCGGGTGCCGTGGGCGCCCGGACGGCCGGCGGCGCGACGATTCGCTCCGCTGGGGTCGAGACCGCAGCGCAGGGCGCCCTCACCGCCCCGACCGCAGTTACCGGAGCCGCGATCGCGATATCCCCGCAAAGCGCGACGGTGCAGGGCACGGTCAATGCCGGCGGCGCTGAGACAACCGTCGTCTTTCAATACGGCACTAGTACCAGTTTCGAATTCACCTCGGCAAGCCAAAGTGCCGGCCCAGAAGCGGCACCGGAGGCGGTTTCCACGACCCTCTCGAACCTTAGATTCGGAACTCTCTACCACTACAGAATCCTGGCAAGCAACGCATTCGGACAGGCGACGGGCGAAGCTGGCACCTTTCGGAGCCCCGACGCGATCCTCTCCGGACGCTACGCGGTCTCTTTGAAGGTACTTCGCGGCGGCGCCCCCTTCGGGCAGCAATCTGGGCAGATCGTGCACCGTCTTTACAACTTCACCGATCATTGTCAGCAGGGTCTCTGCCAGACCGTGAGTCTGCGCCGGGGGGGAGCGAGTGGCACTTTCACCAGCACCTTGAGTTTCCATGAAGGTGATCTCTATGAGGGGACGGAGAGAACCCGCGGCTACTGCAATGACGGCGAGCAATTTCAAAGCATTGCCGCGATATTCGTTCAGCCCACCTCGCTACTCGGGAGCCGGGCTGCCCAGATTGCGGGGAGGTTCCGGACCCGGATCAGCGGCTGCATACATGGCACCGAGGTTGCCGAAATAGCCGGAGGCCTTGCGGGTGGTGAATGAGGCGTTGCTTCCACTGCTGGCGATTGCCGCTGGGGTGATGCTTCTCGCCGGCCTGGCGAAGCTACGCTCACCGGCGAGCGCCCAGGAGGCGATCAGCGCGTTTGGACTACCGCCCAGCCTCACGCTCGCCAGGGCCCTTGGGGCAACCGAGGTCTGTATCGGTGCCCTGTGCCTGCTCGCCCCCGGCCGGATCGCCCTGGCTGCCCTGGCCAGCGCCTATCTCGTCTTCGCAGTTGCGATCGGCGCCCGTTGGTTGCGCGGCGAGCACCAGGTTCCCTGCGGCTGTTTCGGTGATTCCTCAGTCCCCACCCACCTCGGTCACCTCGCAATGAACCTAGTCTGCGCAGCGGTAGCGCTCGCCGCTTTTGTCAAACCGCCGCCGAGCCTGACGACGATCTTCGGCGACGGCCTTCCCGCGCTGACCCTGCTGGTGGGGATCGGGTGCTCGGTGTACCTGATCTTTGCGCTTCTCACCTTGCTTCCAGATTCCTGGCGAGCCTACAGCGCCGGCCAAGGTGATCGTGCGGCCTGATCCTCACGACACCGAGGCCCCGAGCCGCCGCCTCCTCGCCGCCGCTGACTCGTTTTTTGAGGGTCGATCCTCGCGCCGTGGCTTCCTCGGTCGAACGACTCTCGCCGCAGCTGCGTTCGCGGTGGCGCCGCTTCGGTTCCTGCTTCGGCCTGAATCGGCCTGGGCGATTATTGGTCCGCACGACTGCAGTGGAGCGAGCCTCTGCAATGACGGCTACACCGAGTTCTGCTGCTCGATCAACAATGGCCAAAACACCTGCCCTCCCCACACCTTCATCGGCGGCTGGTGGAAGTGCACCTACTACGCGGGCAAGCGTCTCTGCGGCGATCAAAACGTCCGCTACTACGTCGACTGCAACATAGTGCCCGGGCACAGCATCCCCGGTGGTTGTCACTGCGCCGGAGGCGATTGCAATCAGAGGCGGGTGGGGTGCAACGTGTTTCGATACGGTCAGTGCAACGCCGACATCGCCGAGGTGACCGCGATCGCCTGCCGCGTCGTCGTCTGTGAGAACCCGTCGAGCATCCCGGAGTTCCGCTGCAATGGCACCTACAAGCAAGACGACACCACTTGCAGCCACGAGGCCGGCTGCCTCTCGGAGGCAAACGTGAAGATCCTTGAACCCAACCCCGGAGCCTGACGTGACGGTCGCGATCCTTGCCTGCGAGACGGTGCTGCTCGTGCTGCTCTCGATCCTCGTGGTCGGTCTGTTGCGAAGTCACGCCGAGATCCTGCGCCGGCTTGGCCCCGAGGCCAAGGAGGCGGGTCCAGGTGTGGAGATCCCGCCGCCGGCCTCGGCCTCCGAGCGCGATCATGCTCCGCTCGCCAAAGACATCTCTGGCGCCACCTTGAACGGGGATGCGGTCCAGATCGGCCTGGGTCCGGGGGGCGCCCCGACCTTGCTCGCGTTTCTCAGCAGTGGCTGCACGGTCTGTGCCGGCTTCTGGCGGGACTTCCAGTCGGATCGGCGGGGGGAGCTGCCGGGTGGAGCGCGGCTTGCAATCGTCGTCAAGGACTCAAGCCACGAGCGACCGGCGCGGCTGCGCGAGCTTGCCCCTTCCGATGTGGTGCTGGTCATGTCCTCGGCGGCTTGGGAGGCCTACGGGGTGCCCACCACCCCTTACTTTGTCTACGTCGACGGGTGCTCCGGGAGGGTGTACGGCGAGGGTGCTGCCAGTAGCTGGGAGCAGGTCGGCTCGCTGCTTGCCGACGCCCTCGACGACATTGAGGTTCTCAATCCCCAATCCAACCCCGAGCCGTTGGCGAAGCCGGTCAGATCCGGCTCCGAGCGCTCCCAGCTGGCGGAGCGGGAACTGCAGCAGGCTGGGATCGGCCCGGGCCACCCCAGCCTTTATCCGTCCGCCAGCAACGGCGGGAAGACGGGGTGAGCACCAGCTCGGCACTCCTCGGCCTCGGGCTCACCCTGGCGATCATCGGCGCGATTCGCTCGGCCTGGTCTCCATGAGGTGAGTCGATGCTGACCAGCATCACTCCGCTCGGTGAGCGGGGCCGCAATTCCCGATGGAGCGTGACGGTGAGCGCCTTCGTGATCGGATCCTCGGCGGCCGCTGCCGTGCTTGGCGCCGCCGCCGGTGGCCTCGGTGCGCTGCTTGACGCTCTCTCTCTGGCACCCTCACCGCGGCTCCTCGTGCTGGTTGGCGCCGTTTTGGTCGGCACGGCTCTGGATCTTGGGCTCGGCGGACTGCGCCTTCCGAGCGTCGCGCGGCAGGTCAACGAGGACTGGATGCGCCGCTATCGCGGCTGGGTGTACGGGGTTGGATTCGGCTTCCAGCTCGGCCTTGGAGTGGTGACCGTGGTCAGCACATCGGCCGTCTACCTGACTTTCTTGGCCGCCGTGCTGAGCGGTTCGCCTGGCCTCGGTGCGCTGATCGGAGCGACCTTCGGCTTCGCCCGAGCCGCCGTGCTCTTTGCGGCCGCCGGTGTCAACACCCCCGCTCGGCTGCTCTCACTTGGAAAGCGGCTGGCGCGATGGCGCCGGCCGACGGCGTTGGTGGCGGTCTCGACACAGACTGTGCTTGCGATATTGGCTTTAGCAGTGGTCTTGGTGTAAGCCCTGAAATGCAGCTGGCGGCCCACAACATCAGCGTAGATCTTCCGCCCGGATGGGACGGGCGTATTTACGCGCGGCGCACCGAGGATGTAGACGGACGCCACGCTCTCCGCAGCGCCGCCACCCGGCCTACGGCGGCTACCCTTCACGCTGCGAACTTCGCGCTTCCTCAAGAGGATGGAGACTTCGGGACCACGGCCACAGCCACGATGGCTCCTCCGGGGGCGTTCCTAACGCTGACGGAGTACGTACCAGGGGGTGGATTGCACGCCGGGCAGGGCCTCTTCGCGAAAAAAAGCATCCCGCGAAGTCTGCGTGCTCAGATGTTCAGTCCGCGAAACCTGCTGCTGGCGCGCCCCGGCCAAGTGGGCCTTCAGCATTTCTTCACCACACAGGATCGGCCGTTCTGCCTCTATCTCGTGCTTGGCTCCTCGAGCATTACCGGGCCGCTATTGCAGCAAGTCAATCGCGTTCTTGATTCACTAACGATTGAAGAGCGGGAGCTCCGCCCGGAAAGCTAGACGCCCGAAGCCCGAGGCAACCGGGAAGACCCTGGAACGCTCACGGCAAGCGGCTAGCCAGAATCAGCCCATTCCCCCTAGAGTGGACCGAAGGCGCGAGGGACTTCGACGCCAAACCCGCGCAAGCTGTGGATGATCTCGCCGCCTGAGGCGTCATGTTGGTGTCGCTCCTCCCCTCTCGGTGTATGCGGTATCTGGGTTGTTCGGATTTCTGGTCGTGCTGGTTGCCGCAGGGTTGGCGTGGAGCTTGCTGAGGAGCAGGCCCAGAGGAGTATTCGGAGGAGGCGCCCGACGGGATTCTCGAACGGCGCTTGGCTGAGGGTGCGATCGACGTGGAGGAGTGAACATCATCGAGAGGCCCTCGCAGGGAGCAACCGAAAGTCCGGTTGATTTCGGCAGTTCGCAGTCACCCGTCTCACGCCAGGAGTAATGACACGCCGGCGGTCTCGAAGCTAAGCGACTGGATTCAACTCCCTCTGGAGGCGTCCATCTCAGATCAGGTCGGCGTGATGATGATGAGCGGAATTGCCCGATCCGCCTGTCGCTGATAGGCGCTGTAGCGATCGCGGTTGTTCTCGTTGACGATCTTCCAGAGGCGCTCGTAGTCAGGATCGGAGGGCTGGATGATTTTGGACGTGGCCTTGCGGCGCTCGCGGCCGATCTGAATCTCGACCTCGGGATTCGCTCGCAGGTTATGAAGCCACCCCGGGTGACGCTCGGCGCCCCCGTTGGAGGCCACCACGAGGTAGTCGGCTCCGTCGCGGGCGTAGACGAGGGCGTTGGTCCGCCTTGCGCCCGAGCGACGTCCGGTCGTCTCCAGCAGCAGGGTCGGGACGCCGATCATCCGGTGTCCGATCCGTCCGTCGGTTCGCTTGTAGAGCTGCTCGTGAAGGCGGAGGACCTGACCCATGATCGCCATTACAGACACAGCCTACGGGGGTAGCGCGCCTGGTGCATACGGGCGGCTGGCGCTTCTGGATGAAGGCCAGCGCGGAGGGGCGAGCCGGCCGAACAGCTGCATTTGCCGCCCCCAGTGGCGCGATGGCCCGTGAGCCCGGGATCGACCACGGCATCTGGGTTGGCACAAACAGATCCGGTCGGGGCGCAGCGGCCCTGGTACTACCTAGCGGATCAGGAAAGAGGCGGGCTCGCTGGAAGTCAAAAGCTCGCCGCGCAGGGGGCTTGAGCGCTGGCAATCCCGGGCGGAGTCGGCGCCTGCAACTTCACGGGGTTCTGGGCGGTGAGGGCTCCTTGACCTCGGTCTCCGGGAGGGCGTTGACCGAGACGCTTGGCTCGGACGGCTCGTCCGGCCGAGCCTGATCGTCCACCTGATCCGCCTCGTGCTCATCCTTACCCTCGAGTGAGGCTTTGAAATGCCGGATCCCAGAACCAAGCGATCGGCCGACCTGAGGCAGCCGCTTGGGTCCGAGCACGAGCATTGCGATCACCAAAACGATGATCAAATGAGCCGGACTCTCAAGTCCACTAAACATCTGGCCTCCTCGGCCTAGGGATTCGGTCTCAACTCAGGTTACGCCGCTCGGGCCGTCGCGGATCAAGCACCTCGGGTAGGTTGGCGCTGATGAACGACGATTGGCGCCTGCAGGTCGACCCGCAGGAGGACTCCCATGCGGCCTTGCTGACCGATCACCTCGAGGGCAGCGAGCTCGAGCATGATCTCAGCGAGTCGTTTCACGATCGCGTCATCGTCAGCCGGGAAGGCTCGACGGTCTATCTCTACACCGGCACCCGCGAGCAGGCCGAGGCTGCCCAAAAGGTTATCGACGGCCTCGCGCAACAGCACGGATGGAAGCTCAGCGCCGAGCTGCGGCACTGGCATCCAACTGCGGAGAGCTGGGAGGATCCGGATAAGCCGCTTCCCGATGACGACCTCGCGCTTCGGGCAGAGCACGCTGAAGAGATTGCCGCCGAAGACGAGCAGGTCCGCGAGCAGGGCTACCCGAACTTTGAGGTGCGAATCGAGTTCCCCTCCCACCGCGAGGCGGTCGAGTTCCGCCGCAAGCTCCGAGATGAGGGTTTCCCCTCGGTCCATCGCTGGAAGTACCTGCTGGTGGGGGCGATCGATGAGGACAGCGCCAAAGCTCTTGCCGAGCGATTCCGCGAAGAGGCTGGGGGCGCCAGTGCGGTCAAAGTTGAGGGGAGCTGGAAGGCGGCCTATAAGGAGCGCCCGCGCAATCCGTATTCGGTCCTCGGCGGGCTAGGCGGCTGAGGAGCATCTCCGCCAGGCGCGCCGCTGATCTCCGCTTGGGGGGGAGCGGCTCGACCCGGCGCCAAGATCAATTCCCATCCGCTGACCGGATAACCAGCTACAGTTGCAGGGGCAAATAGGGCTACGAGCCGCTGTCGAACCTTCCCAGCCTTCCCTCGCACAACTCGCCAGGGACGCCAGGAGTTCCGTGACTGCCCGGAGACCCTCGGACCGCGTCGGGAAGTTCGTGCTGAGCAGCTCGACGGGGGACAGGAAAGGACGATTCGGTGGCTGAGCACACTTCAGATGGCCCGCGCGCGGGCCATCAATACAACGCCGGAATGCCCGCCGCCGGAAGCCTCGTTGACCGCGTCGCCAACCTCGCGGTGACCGTGATCCCGCTGGCGCTGATCGCGGTCGCGATCGAGCAATCCTGGGGTGGGCTCTTGGTCTGGCAGGACGCGCTGATCTTCTTCGCCACCCTGATTCCCTTCGGTTTTGGGATCACCGTTGGATTCCATCGCCTCTTCACCCATCGCTCCTTTAAAACCGGCGCGGTGATGCGTTTCGTCTGGGCGGTGCTCGGCTCGATGGCGCTTGAGGGACCGGTGATCGAGTGGGTCGCCTACCACCGCCGCCACCACCGCTTCTCCGACGCCGAGGGTGACCCCCACAGCCCCCACGTTGGACACGGCAGCGGCCTGATCGGGGCGCTGCGGGGGCTCTTTCATGCCCACGTCGGTTGGGTCCTGTTCAGCGATGAGCCCGCCGAGGAAACTCGCTATGCGCCCGATTTAATCGCCGACCCGGTGGTGCGCTTCGTCGATCGCACCTTCATCCTCTGGGCCGTGCTCGGGCTGGCGCTGCCGTTTGGGCTGGGCTACGCGCTGACCGGCACCCTGATCGGCGGACTCCTCGGTCTGCTCTGGGGTGGAGCGGTGCGGATCTTCTTTTTGCACCACATCACCTTCTGCATCAACTCTCTCTGTCACTTCTTTGGCAGCCGCGACTTCGACACCGCGGATGAGTCACGAAACCTGGCCTGGCTTGCACCCTTCACCTTCGGTGAGGCCTGGCACAACAACCATCACGCCTTCCCGACCTCGGCCCGCCACGGCCTCGGTCGCTTTGAGCTCGATCCATCGGCGATCCTGATCTCTGCGATGGAGCGGATCGGCCTGGTCTGGGACGTGGTGCGGATCGACCCCGAGCGGCTTGCCGCAAAGGCGATCGCCTAGGTCGCGCTGCTTTGCTCGCGCTCGGCATCGCAGCCGCCGCAGCCGCCTCGGTCGCCTTCAACGTCGGGATCATCTTGCAGGCAGCCGATGCTCGCCGCGAGCCGGCGGCGGAGGGCCTGCGGCTCTCACTGATCGCCCACCTCGCCCATCGTCGCCGCTGGATCGCCGGTTTTCTGCTGGGCGGGGTCGGCTTTGGCCTGCAGGTCCTCGCCCTCTCCTGGGCGCCCTTCGTCGTTGTGCAGCCGGTGCTCGCCGCCGGTCTCTTGTTGGTCCTCTACCTCGGTGTGCGGATGCTCGGCGAGCGGGTCGGGTGGGCTGAGGTTGCCGGCGTGATCGGCATCACCGCCGGGATCGGGCTCTTGGCCTGGGGCACTCCCTCGGGGACCGAGAAGGTGAGCAGCGAGGCCGCGGTGATCGCGGTGATGGCGCTGATGACGCTGATCTCACTGATCCCCTTCGCGCTGCGAGGACGGGGGCGACTTGACTCCGCCAACTTCGTGATCGTCGCCTCGGCGCTGGCCTACGGTGCGAGCAACATCGCAACCAAGCTGGTCAGCGATCAGATCGACTCGGGGCTGTGGGTGGCGGCGGCGCTTTGCCTGGCGGTCGCCGCTGCAACTGGCCTGGTTGCGCTGACCACCGAGATGACCGCGCTGCAGCGCCGCCCCGCGACCTTCGTCGTGCCGCTCTCCTTCGCCGTGCAGACCTTCGTCCCGGTGATCTTGGAGCCGATCTATCTGAGTGAGCACTGGGGCACCGCGGCCCTTGACGGCGGGCCGCTGATCGCCGGCCTGCTGCTGGTCGGTCTGGGAGCCATAGCCGTGGCAAAGACGCGAGCGGTCAGCGCGCTGATCGCCGGCTGAGGGCGATATAAACCGCTGCCTTGAGCGATCAGGAGCCAGCCGATCAGGCGGTCGATGCGACCCGACGTACCCTGCTTGCAACCGAGCGCACCGAGTTGGCCTGGTGGCGGACCGGGCTGACCGCGCTGGCGGTGGCGCTGGCGGTGGGGAGGGTCATTCCGGGGCTCGATCGCCATGTCTCGCGTTTGCCCTACGACATCGCCGGGGTCTGCTTCGCGCTCTACGGCGTCGCCGTGATCGCCTACGGCAGCCTTCGTCGGGCAAAGGTAGAGAGGGCGCTGGCCCAAGGACTTTTTCCCGAGACGCCGCGCTACGCCCACGGCGCCCTGGCAGCCGGCGGCATTGCGCTTGGCCTTTTGACCGTCCTTTTGATCGTGATCGATTAGCCCGGGCGCTCCGGCTACTCCTCTCCGCGCGCCTGGGGCAGTCGCGCCAAATCGGTCTGGTCTTCGGGCCGGCCGGCCCCTTGCTTTAGAGCGATGAGATCCGCATAGCTGATGACCTTGACCACCAGATCGCCTATCTCGGCCTTAATGGCGGCGGCTGAGAGCTGCTCCCAAAGCGGAAGCTCGCCAATCCATTGCATCAAGTCAAGGCGACCGAGCCGAGTGCGGAGCACCCAATTGCCGCCAAGCCCCAGCGCCTCCGGATCGAGAGGATTGGGTAGCTCCTCGGCCTCGAATTCCTCTGCGTCTTCGATCTGGGCATCGAGGTTTTTAAGCGCCTCAGCCAATCTTTTGAGGTTTCGAGAATCGGGTACAGGGACGAGATCAACGTCCTCGGTCGCACGGACGTAGCCGTGGTAGCCGACGGCGACCCCGCCGATGATCAGGAACTCAACGTCTTGATTGTCAAGCTCGGCAAGGATCGCTCCGATATCGAGCTCAAGCACCGCGCTGAGGACGCCCCGCCTCGGCCACCTGGGACATGAACTTGGAAAATTCAAAGACCTGTTCTGCGCGCTGAGCCGGGGTGAGCTCGGTGTAGT
Organism: uncultured Solirubrobacterales bacterium; assembly: GCA_963745305.1. Lineage (GTDB taxonomy): Bacteria > Actinomycetota > Thermoleophilia > Solirubrobacterales > 70-9 > CAVUWL01. The sequence continues at coordinate 88,087 of CAVUWL010000016.1, read as the reverse complement.
CGCGCCGCAGGTCGGCACGCTCGGCTTTGCCCTCGGGCGCGGCTGGGCGCCGGCGCGGGCCGAGCGGCCTATTCGGCCGCCAACAGCTTGTGCCAGGCGGGCAGGAGCGGCAGGTCATAGAGATCGATGACGCTGGCTCTTGCTGCCTCAATATCCTCTGAGTACCAGTAGCGTTCAAAGTCGGCGCGCGCCTCCCAAAGCGCCGTTTGCTGGAAGGCGAGCGGGTCATCGATCGAGCGGATCAGCGACCAGCTGCGGGCGCCGAAGGCGGGCATCCGCGCCGCCGCCGGTTCCCAGAGGTCGAGCCAGCGGTCGGCTCGGAAGGGGGCGATGTGCCAATCCAGAGTGCAGACCTCAGCCATCTGATTACGCTCCAACCTCGGCCCGGACGGCGCCGGGTCCGTCCTCGACCTTGCCCTCGTCCTCGGATTCGGCTCCGACCAGGATCGAGATCTTGCCCAGGTGCTTATTTTCATGAAGCAGCTGGTGGGCGTTGGGAACGCAGTCAAAGCCCATCGTTTTCCAAAGCACCGGGCGGATCTGGCCCTCCGCCATCAGCTGGTTTGCCCGCATGCACTCATAGGCGTTGGCGAAGTGGGAGCCGATGATCTGCTTTTGGCGCATCCACAGGTAGCGGACGTCGAAGTCGAGCTGAAAGCCCGAGGTGGCACCGCAGATCACCACCTTGCCAAACGGTTTCACGACGAAGACCGAGGTCGGGAAGGTCGCCTGTCCGACGTGCTCAAAGACGATGTCGGGGGCATCGCCGAGGATCTCTTTGACCCGCTTTGCAAAGCCGCGTGAGGCCTTGAAGCGCTCCTTCTCGGCGGCCGGGTCGGCGATGTTTTCGGGGAGTTCTCATCATCTCTGAGAACTCAGCCCGGTTGATGTAGTCGACGGCGCCGAGCTGCTTGACCAGCTCGCCCTTCTGATCGGAAGAAACGACGCCGACCGCGTTGGCTCCGGCCGCCGCGCAGAGCTGGGTGGCAAAGACCCCGAGGCCTCCGGCGGCGCCCCAGATCAGCACGTTGTGGCCGGCCTGCAGCTTGCATTGATCGATCAGCATCCGGTAGGCGGTGAAGTAGGTGAGCCCGTAGGCGGAGGACTCGGCCCAGCTCAGGTTCTGAGGGCGGGGGAGGAGCTGCTGGGCCTGGACCTTGGTGAACTGGGCGAAGGACCCCCAGGTCGTCTCATAGCCCCAGATCCTCTGGCTCGGTGCGGCAAGTGGATCGAGGCCGTGGACCTCGACGTCCTCATAGGAGGCCTGGTTGCAGTGGATCGACTACCTCATCACCCGGCTTCCAGCGGGTCACCCCCTCGCCGACCTTCCAAACGATTCCGGAGGCATCGGAGCCGCCGATGTGGTGTCCGCACTGAGGGTGATCGCCGTAGCCGAAGACCGAAACAGGTTTGCCGAGTGCTGCCCAGACGTTGTTGAAGTTGACCCCTGCGGCCATCACCCGCACGATCACCTCAAAGGCGCCGGGCTGTGGAACCTCGATCTGCTCAAGCTGGAAGGCATCGATCGGCTCGCCCTCGCGCTCCTGGCGGATCACCCAGGCGGCCATTGTCTCGGGCAGGGTTCCGGGCGCAACGTCGAGCTTTGAAACTGCGCTGCTGTCAACGGCCAAGCTGGGCTCCTGAGCTGGATCGGGAAACGGGCCGGGGAATCCTAGATCAGAGCGGCTTTTGGGGGCGCTTAAGCCGAGCCGACTCGCGGTGATGCGGGAAGCTCGACCACCGAGCCCGTCCCGCCGCCGCCGGCCTCGATCTCGGCCAGCTCCTCGGCAAGCACAGGGCGCACCGCCTGATCCACCGGTCCCGGATCCTCGGCCTCCTCACCGCTCGCCGCTCCGAGCTCAGAGAAGCGGCGCATCTGAGGCAAGACGCGGCTCTCCAGCGAGCCGACAGCCTCGTTATAGGCATTCACCGCGGAGCCCAACTGGCGTCCCGCCTTGGCGAAGTGGCGCAGAAAGACCCCCATCCGCCCGTAGAGCTCGCGCGCCGCGGTCGCGATCTCCTGGGCCTCCTCGGCGATTCGCTCCTGGCGCCAGCCAAGCTCGATTGTCCGCAGCAGCCCGACCAGGGTGGTCGGGGTGGCGATCAGGACCTTTTGCTCCAGGGCGTAGTCATAGAGCGTCGGCTCGGCCTCAAAGGCAGCGTGAAGCGCCGCCTCTGAGGGCATGAAACAGACGACGAAGTCGGGGCTCTCGCCGCTTGCAAACTGGTCCTGGTAGCGCTTTGAGGAGAGTTTGGTGATGTGTTCCCGAGCCTGGCGGGCGTGGCGGAGCAGCTCGCCGCGCCGACCCGCCTCATCCTCGGACTCAAGCACCTCGAGGTAGGCGTCGAGCGGGACCTTGGAGTCGATCACCACCCGTCGCCCGCCGGGCAGCATGACGACGGCATCGGGTCGAAGCAGCGCCTCATCGCTTCGCATCGACTGCTGCAGCTCGAAGTCGACGTGCTCGGTCATCCCGGCGATCTCCACGCAGCGCTTCAGCTGCACCTCACCCCACTTACCGCGGGTGTGGGGCTGGCGCAGCGCCTTGACCAGGGTTCCGGTCTGGGTGCCGAGGTCGCTGAGGCCGATCTTCATCTCACCGAGCAGGGTCTGCATCGCCCCGTCGGCGCTGCGGCGATCCTTGCCAAGGCTTGAGACCTCGCGCTCGATTCGCTTCAGGTTCTCCCCGATTGGCTCGGTGAGGCGACGGAACTCGGCCTCGCGCTTTTGCAGCGCCGCCTCAGAGGCGGCGCGATCGGCGTCTCTGAGCTCGCGGTTGGTGGCCAGTAACCCCGCAAGCGCCTCCTGCGTTGCGGCGCGCACGGTGTCGCCGAGCTCGGGCTCGGGGCGGCGGGCGGCGAGCAGGTAGATGCAACCTGCTGCAAGCAAGACGACGACGATTGCGAGCGCGATGATCATCGGCCAGCGATCGTGACGGACCGATCAGACGGCACCGCCTTGGGGCTGGCTTATGGCAACAGGACGTCGTTTTGAGAGGAGGCGCGGTAGGGGCCGACGATCAGGTGGGCCGAGCTGGCGGCGGGAATGTCGGCGGCGCTCAGGGTGTAGGTGCCGGTCGGCAGTTCTGCTTGGAAGGTGCCGGCGCCGTTGGCGACGATCGTTTCCGAGGTCGCCTTGCGCGGCCCGCGGATTTCAAGGTGGGATTCATAGCTGGTCAGGTTGGCGATCACGAAGGTGACCACGAGCGGCGATTTGGTGCGGATCGGCGGCTGCCTGTGACGACGGTTTTGCGGAATCTGCTGGCTGCGTTCGGGGCCGATCCCGACGGCCGCGGGGGTGATCGTGACGGCGCTGGTGTTGAGGGTGACGCTGATCCGAACCGGCGGTGAGGGCCGCGGGTCATTGGCGTGTTCTTCCACCCCGCAGCCGCCGGCCACCAAGACCAGGGCGCCGAAGGCGATGATCACCGCCGCTTTGCCTCTCCCACCACCCATCGCGGCGGAATCTAGCCGAACGGCAAGTCGACAACCTGCGCCGTAACCCCATCTTCACCTACGGCAAGCTCTGCGCCCGGTTCGGCCTCGCGGCGCAGGATTGCTAGCCCGATCGGGCCGCGGGCGGGGGAGATGCAGGCGCTCGCAAGCCTCCCCACCTCCTTCTCGCCGAGCTTCAGAGCGCTGCCAGGCTGGGCGGGGGCGCTGAGGGCGACTCCGCGCAGCGCGCGGTTGGGGCGGCCCTTGTAGTGAAGGCGCGCGACGGTCTCCTGGCCTATGTAGCAGCCCTTGGTGAAGCTGACCGCGGCCTCCACGATGCCCGCCTCGGCGGGCATCGTGGCGCTGCCCATCTCCGCCCCAAAGCGCGGCAGACCGGCCTCGATTCGAAGTACCTCCGCCGCCTCGGCGTCGACCGAAACGGCGCCGGCGCCAATCACCGCATCGGCAGAGAGCGAGCGAATCGGCAGCGGCCGCGATCAGATCGATTCCCTCCCGCGTCCCCACCGCCCAGCACTCGATCGCGGCGAGCGATGTCTTGGCGCACCGGTAGGGCGCCAGCACCGCGGTGGCGGCGATCTCGGCGCTGCGCGGTCCGATCAGGGAGAGGATCGTTCGCTCGCCGCCGAGGTCTGTGACCTCGACCTCTCGCCCGATCTTGTAGGTCTTTAGGTGGCCGAGCGCCGCCGCGGCTCCGGCTGGCTCCGTATCGATCCAAAACTGCTCGCCGCCGAGGCGCAGCAGCCGCAGGTCGGTTTGCATGTGTCCCTTGCGGTCAAGCAGCGCCGCGTAGCAGCCCTCGCCGGGCGCCAGCGCCTCGGCGTCGTTGGTGATCTGGCCCTGCAGGTATTCGGCTGCGTCGGGGCCGTTGACCGCGAGCATGCCGCGAGCGGAGCGATCGAGCAGGCCGCACTCCTCGCGCAGCTGGCGGTACTGGGCGTCTAGCTCAAAAGGTGCGATCTCTCGAGTTTAGGGGGGCGAAAACGTCGCCTGAATCGCGTTGGGGACGAGCTTCAGGTTCCGCACGGGAGCTTCGCTGCCAAGTCGCCACCCCGCCGGAGCGCTCGCCATGCGCCGAGCCTGCCGGGTTTAGAGCCGGATCAGATTGCTTGCCTCAATCCCGCGGGTTGCGCCGCGAAAGTCGACCACCAACGCGGCACTTGCGACAACCGAGCCGTAATCGAGCTCGGGGTGGGCGGTGACGATCGCCGCCAGATCGGTGCTGGCTAGGGCGGCCTCAAGCGGCACCGAGCTGAGGGCCAGCTCGCCCAGCTCGGGGACGTGTGGGTCATGGTAGGAGAGCTCTGCTCCGAGCTCTGCCAAGAGGTGGAGGATCTTGATCGCCGGGGACTCGCGGGTATCTGCGATCCCGGCCTTGTAGCTGGTGCCCAGGATCAGGATCTTTGAGCCCTTGACCGGCTTGGCGGCACCGTTTAGGGCGCGCTGGATCAACTCGACGCAAAACGCCGGCTGGGCCTGGTTTACCTTTCCGGCCAGCTCGATGAACTCGGGGTAGAAGTCGTGCTCGCGAGCCTTGAAGGCGAGGTAGAAGGGGTCAACCGGCAGGCAGTGGCCCCCCATCCCGGGCCCGGGATCAAAGCGCATGAATCCAAACGGCTTTGTGGCCGCCGCGTCGATCACCTCCCAGATATCGATCCCGAGGCGATCGCAGAGCTGGGAGAGCTCGTTGACGAGGGCGATATTGACCGAGCGAAAGATGTTCTCCAAGAGCTTTGCCAGCTCGGCTGCCTCGGGGGTCGAGAGGACGATCACCTGATCGCAGATCTCCGAGTAGAGCTCCTTGGCCCGCTCGGCGCAGGACTCGGTTATGCCGCCGAGCAGCTTCGGCGTCGTGGCCACGGTGTAGTCGCTGCGCCCGGGGTCGATCCGCTCCGGCGAGTAGGCGAGGTGGAAGTCGAGCCCCGCCTTCAGCCCGGATCGCTCGAGGATCGGAGCCAGACGCTCGCGCGTCGTGCCCGGATAGCTAGTCGACTCCAAGACCACCAGCTGCCCTCGCTGCAGCACCTCGGAGATCGCCGCGGCGCAGGAGAGCAGGTAGGTGAGATCGGGCTCGCGCGAATCACTGAGCGGGGTCGGGACGCAGATGACCAGCGCTGCGCATGGGGTCAGATCCGCATAGTTGGATGTGGGGTGCAGGCGGCCCCCGATCGCCGCCAGGCTTTGATCGTCAACGTCCTCGACGTAGCTGCGCCCCTCCCTCAGCGCCTGCAGCTTGGACTCCTGCAGGTCGAGACCGATCACGTCGTGCCCGGATTCTGCGAAGGCGATCGCGAGTGGCAGCCCGACGTAGCCGAGCCCGACAATCCCGATCTTCATGGGGCGAGAGTCTACGGGCATGAAAAGCCCCGATCGCCTCGAGCTCAACCGGGGGCCTCTGCGGCTTGAGCGGACCTCGGCTGGCGTCCCAGGTCCTGGAGGGGAGGGATGGGAAGCGATCCGGCCGCTGGCTCAGACGCTCCGGCCATCGCTCGCCTAGCCCAAAGAGTCGGCGCAAGCGCCAAGTCCTGAGCTGGGTCAGGCAAGCGCCGAGCAGCTATCCACCGCGACCTTTTAGATGTGTCAAAATCAATTTTAGACGTGTCTAAATCGTCTCAAGCAATAGAGGACTACGCCAAGGCGATCTTTCTGCTCTCGCGCCAGCGCGACGGGCCCGTCACCAACGGGGAGGTCGCCGAGCGGCTCGAGGTGACCCCGGCGACGGCGACCTCGATGCTGAAGCGGCTGGCCGGGCTCGGACTGCTCGAGTACCGCCCCTACAAGGGCGCCCGCCTGACGGGCGCCGGTGAAGCGGTGGCGCTGGAGGTGATCCGCCACCACCGATTGATCGAGTCCTACCTCTCCGAGGCGCTGGGGATGTCCACCGACCGGGTCCACGAGGAGGCAGAGGTCCTCGAGCACTACATCTCCGAGGAGCTCGAGCTCCTGATCGCCGCCAAGCTCGGTGAGCCCAGCCACGATCCCCACGGCACGCCGATCCCCGGCCCCGACCTGCGCGAGCCCGGCGCGGGGGAGGGGGGCCGGTGAGTGAGGCGCCAAAGCCGAGCCCGCCGGGAGCCACCGTCGAGGACGTGCTGCCGGGGGAGGCCGCGGTCGCCGCGGCGGCGCGGCGCTCCTTTGACGGCTCGGCCCGCGGCCTGAGCCGGTTTCTGCCCTTCCTCGGGCCGGCCTTCGTCGCCTCGGTTGCCTACATCGACCCCGGCAACTTCGCCACCAACGTCTCCGGCCGGCGCCCGCTTTGGCTACCTGCTGCTGTGGGTGGTCCTGCTCGCCAACCTGATCGCAATGGTCGTTCAGACCCAATCGGCGAAGCTCGGGATCGCTACCGGACGAAACCTCGCCGAGCTCTGCCGCGAGAACTTCCCGCGCCGCAGCGTGATCGGGCTGTGGCTGCAGGCCGAGGTGGTGGCGATGGCGACCGACGTCGCCGAGGTGGTCGGCGCCGCCCTCGGCCTCAATTTGCTCTTCGGGCTGCCGCTGTTTTTGGCCGGCGTGCTCGCCGGGGCGGGGGCCTTCGGGATCCTCACCCTGCAGCGGATGGGCTTTCGCCGCCTCGAGGCCGGGATCAGCATCTTGGTCGGAGTCGTCGTTGCCTCCTTTCTGATCGAGCTCTTTGACGCCAAGCCCGATGCGGGCGAAACGGCCAGTCACCTCTTCGTCCCCGGCTTCTCGGGCACCGGCAGCATCCTCCTGGCCACCGGGATCATCGGCGCCACGGTGATGCCCCACGTGATCTATCTGCACTCCGCGCTCACCCAGCGCCGGATCGTCGGTCGCGACGATGCCGAGCGCCGCCGCATCCTGCGCTTTGAGCGAGTCGACGTGGTGATCGCGATGTCGCTGGCGGGAGTGGTCAACATCTCGATGTTGCTGGTCGCCGCGGCGCTCTTTCACGGCAGCGGAATGGCCGGGATTGAAACGATCCAGGGGGCCTATGAGGGACTGAAGACGATCGTCTCGACCCACGCGGCGACGATCTTTGGCGTCGCCCTTTTGGCCTCGGGCTTTGCCTCCTCCTCGGTTGGAACGATGGCCGGTCAGGTGGTGATGCAGGGCTTCATCGAGCGCCAGGTCCCGATCTTTTTGCGCCGCGCCCTGACCCTCGCTCCTGCCCTTCTGATTCTGGCACTCGGCGTCGATCCGACCAACGCGCTGATCGGCAGCCAGGTGGTGCTCTCCTTCGGGATCCCCTTCGCGCTGGTGCCGCTGGTGATGATCGCGCGACGGCGCGACATCATGGGCGCCCTCGTCAACCCCGGCTGGCTAACCGCGCTGGCCGGCGACCCTGGCGGCGCTGATCATCGCCCTCAACGTCTTCCTGATCGAGCAGGTCTTCCTCGGCTAGGTGGGCTTTCGAGGCAGCTTCGATCAGGAGTCCCCGAGCAGGCCCGCCAGCAGCTGGGGCAGTTCACGGGCCATCCGCGAGCGAGGGATGATCAGATCGATCCCCGCCGCCTCCGCGCTCGCCCTTGTCGCGGTATCGAGATGGGAGTAAAAGCCGAGGCTGGGGGGCGCGGCGGCGGCGATCTCTGTGGCATCGACTGCGTCGAGGTCACAGACGATCGCATCGAAATCCAGACCGATCGGAAGGCTCGCCTCGAGGCAGACCTGATGTCCGGCGCCCTCGAGGCTCTCGCGCACCCGGCTCGCCAGCATCAGGTCAGCGACGACGGCGAGGACGCGGGCCACTAAATCGAGCGGCGCTGGCGAAACTCTTCGCGAACGCTCTCGGGTCGGCCCCACATCTGCACCACCTCAGAGCGCCCCTCGCGGACCTCGCGCAAAACCAGCTCGCCGCTGACCCCTTCGGTATCGAGTCGGCCCAGCACGCCCTTCACGGTCGGCGCGGCAGCCGCATGTCCGAAGCTGTGGGCGACGAGCAGGCGCCAATGCCAATCGGAGCGTGAGTAGGGCTGGGCATTTACCTGGCTCAGCATCACCGCGGTGTCGATATAGCGGCTCTCCTCATCGATGCGCAGGTCCAGCTCGAGGTCGGTCCAATCGGGCGGCATCGAGTCAAGGACCCGCTGAAAGTCCTCAGCGAAGCTCATCCGGGCAAACCCTATCTGCATAAGCTGTCGCTGACATGAGGGGTCTTGCCGCGCTGCTGGCGGCCGCCTCGCTGCTCACCGCCGTTTGCGGCTGCGGCGCCGGCGGCGCTGAACCGGGCGCGCCTGCCGGCGCGACGCTGGTCCTCGACTTCACCCCCAACGCCGCCCACACCGGCATCTACGCGGCGCTCGCGCAGGGTTTTTACCGCGACGCAGGGGTCAATCTCAGCGTCCACGTGCCGGGGGAATCGACCGACGCGCCGAAACTCCTGGCGGCGGGGCGGACCAACTTCGCGATCCTCGACATCCACGACCTCGGAATCGCCCGCGAGCATGGCCTCGATCTGGTCGGCGTGATGGCGATCGTGCAGCGCCCGCTTGCCGCGGTGATCTCGCGCGCCAAAGGGCCGGTGCGCCGGCCGCGGGATCTGGTCGGGCGCACGGTTGGGGTCAGCGGCCTGCCCTCCGATGAAGCGGTGGTCGATTCGGAGGTGAGCGCCGACGGCGGCGCGCCGGCAAAGGTGAGGCGGGTGACGATCGGCTTTAACGCGGTCTCCTCGCTGGCGGCCGAACGGGTCGACGCGGTGACCGGATTTTGGAACGCCGAGGGCGTCGACCTGCGCCGCGACGGGATTCCGATCCACGTCTTTCGGGTCAACCGCTACGGCGCCCCTCCCTATCCGGAGCTGATCCTGACCACCACCGCCGCCACCTTTGATCGCGATCCGAAGCTGGTCGCGGCGATGGTCGCCGCCACCGAGCGCGGCTATCACTTCACCGAGCGCCATCCCTCCCGCGCCCTGGGCGATCTGCTCAGCGCGGTCCCGAGCCTCGACCCGGCACAGCAGCGCGCCCAGCTGGCGGCCCTTTTGCCGATCCTCGCGCCGGCTCCATTTGACTATTCGGTGCTCCGCGGTTGGGCCCGCTGGGACCTCGAACACGGCCTTCTGAAGAAGAAGTTGGCGGTCAGAAGCCTTTTCCATGCGCCAGGGGGATAGACTGCCGCCCGCAACCGATCCGAGGATCTAGGAGGAGTGAAGTGCAGGAACGAGGACTCGCGGCATATCTTGCGGAGTTGATCGGCACCTTCTTGCTGGTCTTCTTCATCACCAGCGTCGTTGTGCTGTTCGTCGCCACCGGGAACCAGGCGCAGTTTGGCTCCGACTTCGCTGTCGTCGGCCTCGTACACGCCTTCTTGCTGTTTGGCCTGATCGTCATGTTCGGCGTGGTCAGCGGTGGGCACTTCAACCCGGCCGTGACGCTTGCCGCCGCGGTCTTGAAGCGGATCAGCCCGATCGACGCGGCGATCTACGGCCTCGCCCAGCTCTCGGGCGGGGTGCTTGGAGCGCTCCTGACCAAGGGGCTGCTCGAAGACGAGGGTCGCGCCACCCACTACGGGGCCGTGCAGGTAACCGGTCTTTTGAACGGCAACTTCGCCGGCTCGGTGGTCGAGGCGGTCGGCACCTTCTGCTTGGTGTTGGTCGTCCTGGTCGCCGTCTACTCGAAAAAAAGCATGAAGGATTGGGCCCCACTGGCGATCGGCACCACCCTCGGTTTCATCGTCATGGTCGGCGGACCGATGGACGGTGGCTCCTTTAACCCGGCGCGCTGGTTCGGCCCGGCGCTGGTCGGCAACTCATGGGGCGGCGTTTGGCCCTACCTGGTCGGACCGATCGTCGGCTCGCTGCTGGCCGCCGCTGTATTTCGCGTTCGTCCTCGAGCCCGGCGGGGTGGCGCCGACCGAGTCTCCCGAGCGGATCAAGGCGCCGAGCAAAAAACCGCTGCCGCCGACGCCAAAGCCAGAGCCAGAGCCAAGCGACTGAGCGGAGGTCCCTGAGCCGCCGGGCCCGGCCGGCCCGGCGGTTGCGCTAGCTTGCAACGCGTGCGTCGCGTCACCTTTTCGCGGAACTACACGCTCTCGCTCTCGCGCACCTGCCAGTGCTATTGCAAGTACTGCGCCTTCGCAACCCACGGGGCCCATATCTACGCGCCCGACGAGGTCGAGCGCCAGCTCGATGCAGGCCGAGCGCCGAAACGCCAAGGAGCTCTTGATCCTCACCGGCGAGCGGCCCGAGGTAAACCCCGAGGTCGCCGCCCGACTCGCCGAATGGGGCCACCCGGACTTCACCTCATACGTGGTCTGGGCCTGCGAGCGGGCGCTTCAGCGCGGCATCTTGCCGCACACGAACATCGGCGTTCTTGAGCCGCGGCGAGCTGGCGCGCCTGCGCGAGGTGACCGCCTCCCAGGGGCTGATGCTGGAGTCGATCTCAGAGCGCCTGATGGAGACCGTTCACGCCGGCTCGCCGACCAAGCACCCGGCCAGGCGGCTGGCGATGATCGAGGCCGCCGGGCGAGCTGCGGATCCCGTTCACGAGCGGGATCCTGGTCGGGATCGGCGAGAGCGAGGAGGAGCGGATCGCCTCGCTTGAGGCGCTTGCCGACCTGCAGCAGAAATACGGCCACCTGCAGGAGGTGATCCTGCAGAACTTCGTCCCCCACCCCCGCTACTACGGACGCGAGGTGGCAGAGATCGCTGAGGAGGCCGCCCGCAGCCGCTGGGGCGAGGCCTCGGCCGGGCGGTCGCGCGCCGATCAGACCGGCGACGCTCCCCAAACGGCCGCCCCCCTTGAGCCCGGCGCCGCGGTCGATCACGGTGGCGCCGCGCTGCCCGCCTGGGCATCGGAGGTCTCCCTGGCTGAGATCAAGCGCTTGATCTCAGAGTGCAGCGCGCCTGATGCCGGAGGTAGGCATCCAGGTGCCGCCCAACCTCTCAGAGAGCTGGGCCGAGCTGATCGAGGCGGGGGCGACCGACCTCGGTGGGCTCTCGGCAAACGGGGACCACATCTCCCCCGAGCAGGCCTTCCCCAGCCCCCATCAGGTCCGCAAGGAGCTGGCCCCCAAGGGTTACGCGCTCAGCGAGCGGCTCTGCGTCTACCCCCAGTACATGGATTCAGAGTGGATGGAGCAGGGGGTGCTCGACGTGATCAAGCTCAAGTACTGGAGCTTCATCCCGCGGCGCGGCTCGGGTCGGCGGCGCGATGAGCAACTCGCGCCCGGCACTGGCCGAGGCGGCGATCGCGAAGGGCCGCGAGGGGGTGGCGCTGAGCGAGGACGAGCTGACCGCGCTCTTCTCAGAGACCCGAGCCGAGGTGATCGAGGAGATGCGCGATGGCCGCCGATCGAGCTGCGCGCCGAGCTGGCCGGGGAGCAGGGTGACCTTCGTCGTCAACCGCAACATCAACTTCACCAACATCTGCGTGGTCGGCTGCGCGTTCTGCGGCTTCGGCCAGGGCCGGCGCTCCCCCGATGCCTACGAGGTCTCCGAGGAGAACTTCGCCGCGCGGATCCAAGATGCGGTTGATTTCGGCGCCACCGAGATCTGCATGCAGGGGGGGATCCATCCCGACCTGACGCTTGAGGAGTACGGGAAATGGCTGCGGCTGGCGAAGGAGGTTGCGCCCCAGCTTCACCTTCACGCCTACTCGCCGATGGAGGTCCACTACATGTGCGAGCGCTCGGGCAAGGAGCCCGAGGCGGTCTTTGAGTACCTGCTGGAGTGCGGGCTCGGCTCGACCCCGGGAACCGCGGCCGAGGTGCTCGACGACGGGGTCCGCCAGCGGATCTCACCGAACAAGCTCCCGGTCGAGCGCTGGGTGCAAGATCATCGAGGCCTCCCATCGCGCCGGCCTGCGCTCCACCTCGACCGTGATGTTCGGCCACATCGAGGAGCCGCGCGAGCTGGCCCGCCACATGGCGGTGATCCGCGCCCTGCAGGAGCGAACCGGCGGGATCACCGAGTTCGTCCCGCTCAGCTTCATCCCCTTCAACACGATGCTCGGTCGCACCCACGGTATCGAGGAGATCTCCGCCGAGGAGAACCTCAAGCACACCGCCGCCTTCCGCCTCGCCCTGGGGCGCTCGATCCCCAACCTGCAGGCGAGCTGGGTCAAGATGGGCCTGGATGCGGCGACCGAGGCGCTGCGCTGGGGGGTCAACGACCTCGGCGGCACGCTGATGGAGGAGAACATCTCGCGGATGGCCGGCTCCCAGCACGGGGTGCGCCTGGAGCCCCACCAGCTGATCGAGGCGGCCCGCGCCGGCGGCCGCACCCCGCCCAGCGCACCACCCTCTACGAGATCCTCGAGACCTATTAGGGGGATCGCGCCGGGCTTCGCCTCTCCCGGTGCCCGGCGGGCGCGATGATGTGGCAATGCGCGCGATGGTCCTTAAAAAGCAGGGCGAGCCGCTGGCCCTGCTCGAGCGTCCCGATCCGCAGCCGGGTCCGGGCCAGGTGCTGATCGCGGTCGCCGCCTGCGGCGTCTGCCGCACCGACCTGCACATCCTCGATGCCGATCTGCGCGAGCCGAAGCTGCCGCTGATTCTCGGCCACCAGATCGTCGGCACCGTGATCGGGGCGGGAGAGGGTGCGGGGCGCTTTGCGAGCGGCGATCGGGTCGGGGTGCCCTGGCTGGGTTGGACCTGCGGGGTCTGTCGCTACTGCACCAGCGGGCGCGAGAACCTCTGCGATCGCGCCCGCTTCACCGGCTATGACATCGACGGCGGCTACGCCGAGCTCGCCGTCGCCGATCAGCGCTTTTGCTTCGCGATCCCGGCCCAGTTCTCAGACGATCAGGCAGCCCCTCTGCTTTGCGCCGGGCTGATCGGCTACCGGGCGCTGCGCTTGGTCGGGGAGGCCGAGCGGATCGGCTTCTACGGCTTTGGCGCCGCCGCCCATATCCTCTGCCAGGTTGCTGTCTTTCAGGGCCGACGCGTCTTCGCCTTCACCCGCGCTGGCGATACCGAGACCCAGATCTTTGCCCGCCGGCTGGGGGCGGAGTGGGCCGGATCCTCTGAGGAATCCCCGCCCGAGCCGCTCGACGGAGCGATCGTCTTTGCCCCGGTTGGGGCGCTGATGCCAGCCGCGCTTTCGGCTTCTGCGAAGGGAGCGCGGGTGATCAGCGCCGGCATCCACATGAGCGAGATCCCGGCCTTTGACTACGACATCCTCTGGGGAGAGCGCCAGCTCGGCTCGGTGGCAAACCTGACCCGCGCCGACGGCGAGGAGTTCCTCGAGTTGGCACCGCGGGTTCCGATTCACACCGAGATTGAGGTCTATCCGCTGAGCGCCGCGCAGCAGGCGCTCTCAGACATCCGCAGCGGCTCCCTGCAGGGAGCCGCGGTGCTCGATGTCAGCGGTCGGCTCGGCGCCTAGCGGAAGAGGTCCTGCTCGTGAGGGCGGCGCAGGGCGACCGCTCCGGGCCCGTCCTCGGGGCCGATGAAGCGGCCGAGGCCGCGCAGCAGCGCCGCGGGGATGCCGCTGGCCTTGCCGCGGATCAGATCGGCGGCGCCCGCGGCCTCATCGGCGACGGCGATCAGGGTCGCCTCCAGCTCGACGCCGAAGGCATCGGGGCGCCCGCGCCAATCGTCGAGGGGAGAGAACCCGGCGCAGCCGATCGCCACCTCGGCCTGGCCAACCCGCCAGGCGCGGCCGAAGCTGTCGGAGATGATCACCGCGGGCAAGACGCCCGCCGCCGCGGCGATTTCAGCGCGGATCGCCCGTGCTGAGGCGTCGGGGTCCTCGGGCAAAAGGCAGACGGTGTCGGGCTCGGGAAGGTTGGAGCCATCGATGCCCGCGTTGGCGCAGACGAAGCCGTGGTGGGTCTCGACGATCAGGACGCCGCGCTCGGCGCGCAGGACCTCGGAGCTCTGCTCCAAGATCAGCTCGACCAGCGCCGGCTCCTTGCCGAGCACCGCGGCGAGGCGGCGGGCCTCGCCACCGGGCAGGACCGAGGAGAGGCGGCGGACCTGGCCCTCCGCCTTGGAGACGATCTTTTGTGAGACGACGAGCAGGTCTTCGGCGCCGATCTCGGCGCGCGCGGCGATCAGCTCGCCGAGCGCTGCTCCCTCTCCGATCTCGGGCATCGCCTCGATCGCGATCACCTCGAGCTCACTCACGGCCGGGCTCCAATTGACCGCGAGGCGCGGGCGAGATTCCTCGCCGCCCGGGGGCTCATATCCCCAGCGCCTTGGCGGTGCGCACCGCCCTGCCCGGACGTGCCTCTAGCTCGCGTGGTGAGGGCGACGATGTCGGCCGGGGTGTCGAGGTCGAGGCCGAGCGAGGCGAGCTCCTCGACCCCGTAGGGAATGCCGGCCTCGCGGGCGGCGGCGACGTGGCGGGCGCAGCTTCCCTCGCCGAAGGCCGGTGCGATCGCGCTCGGGGGGGCAAGCACGAGGGCGTTGGTGCCGGTGCCGTGGCGGTCGGGAACGACGCTGACGTAGCGCTCCGGGACGCCGGTCAGAAGGTGATCGAGCTCGCGCGGGTCAAGCAGCGGGCAATCGCCGGGCAAGAGGGCGACGCAGCGCGCCCCCCGCTGCGCGGCGCGCCCGACCCCGAGCGCGGCGGCGGCGGAGTGCCCGCGCCTCGGTGCCCTCGGCGAGAACCTCCGCTCCCGCCGCGCGGGCCAGCTCCGCGGCCCGGTGCTCGTCGCTGATCACGATCGTCGCCGTCGATCGTGCGGGCCGCGCGATCGCCTCCAGACGTCGCCGAGCATCGCCGTCGACCAGCTCCCTGCGCCGCGCCTCCTCGATGCCCGTGGCGAGCCGGCGCTTGGCAGCGGCGAAGCGCTTCACCGGGAGTACCGCGGTCGCCTTCAAGCCGCGGCCAGGCTAGCGGCGTAATCGAGCACGGTGCGGGCCACCCGGGCGCCGGCCCGCGGCGCCCTCCATCAGAGTCGGGGCGACGAGCGTCGGGATCTCGCTCGGGGGCGGGTCGGGGTCGCCCGCGTCGACGACCATCGCGTCGATCAGGCCGGCGTAGAGCGAGGCGACTCCGGCGGCGCGTCGCCGGGCGCCCGAGTGCCGCCATGAAGCGCTCGGTCGGACCCTTGACAACCGGCGCCGCCGACGTAGGGGCTGACCGCGATCGACCGGGGCGCCGGAGGCGGCGATCGCCTCGCGCATGCCGGGCACGGCGAGGATCGGGCCGATGCTGATCACCGGGTTGGAGGGGCCGATCACGATCGCCTCGGCGCCGCCGCGAGCGCGCTTCGAGCACCTCGGCGCGTCGGGCTCGGCCTCCTCGATCCCCTCCAGCTCGACCCCGTGGACCTCGGGCTCGGCCGCCATCGAGGATCAGGTACTCCTGCAGCCCGCGCCGCCCGGCCGCGGTCAGGACCCGGGTGCGGACCGGCTCATCGCACATCGGCAGGACCGCGCCGCGACCCCGAGTGCCGCGGGCGATCTGGGCCTGGGCGTCGGTCGGGCGCCCGCCCTCCGCCGAGGAACTCGCGGCGGTAAAGGCAGGCGGCGAGGTCGCGGTCAGAGAGGCCGAACCAGCCCGGCGCGCCCAGCTTGTGCAGCCGCTCGAAGACGGTGAAGCTGTCCTCGCGCAGACCCCAGCCGCGCTCCTCGTCGATTTCACCGCGAGAGCCAGTAGGTGATCAGGTCGGGGTCGGGGGAGACGTGGACGCCGAGCGCCTCGATGTCATCGCCGGTGTTGGCGATCACGCTCAGCTCGGCGCCGATCTCCTCCTGCATGCCCGGCGCCGAGTTTGGCGCCGCCGGTACCGCCGGCGAGCAGCGCGACCCGCACCGCTAGCTCCAGTGGTCGCCGCCGGGGATTCCGGTCAGCCGGATCCCCGCGTGGGTCTTGTAGCGGGCTGTTGACCGAGATCAGCATCGGCGTCAGCTGCTCGACGATCCGTGCCATCTCCAGTGGCCCGGCGTTGACCGCGCGCAGGCCGGGGATCAGCTCGATCAGGCGTGCCACCGCGGCCTTCTCGGCCTTGCGGTCGCCGCAGATCAGCATGTCCTCGATCGAGCTCGGCCTCGGGGTCGGCTGAGCAGCGCTGCTGCCGACCGTGTGCAGGCGCGGAGACGACGGTCACCCCCTCGGGCACCATCTCCTGGGCCTGCTGGGCGGCGGAGCCCTGCCAGACGCCGAGCGAGCGGGTCGCCTTGCCGCTGATCGCGGCGGCGAGGGGAACCGTGCAGTCGACCAGGATCTGGCCGGCCCGAAGCGCCCCGCGCAGGTTGTTGAGGTTCTCCGATTGAGCGCGGAAGGGGACGGTGAGGAAGACGATCTCGGACCGCTGGGCGGCGTCCTCGTTTTGCAGCCCCTCGATGCTGGCGCCGGGAATCGACTCGCGCAGTCTGGCCGCGGCGGCCGCGGCGCGCTCGGCCGAGCGCGAGCCGATCACGAACCGGCGCGCCGGCGCTGCGCCCAGCGCAGCGCCAGCCCGGCGCCGAGGGCGCCGGTGCCGCCGATGATTGGGATCGGGGAGGTCTCGGGATCGCTCAACTGGTCGGAGCCCTCGCTTCAGCGAGGGGCCTCGGATCGGCTGGTGCAGGCTCCGCGTTCACAGCGCGCCAGTCTATGCTGCTCGCCGAGTGAGGCTGGAGCGACGAAAGGCGCTGGTGAGCGGCGGCGGCGAGCGGAATCGGCGCGGCGATCGCCGCGCGGCTGGCCGCCGAGGGTGCCGAGGTCTGGGTCGGCCGACATCAACTTCGCCGGAGCCGAGGCGGTGGCGGCCGAGGTCTCGGGGCACCCGATCGAGCTCGACGTGACCGAGCTTGACTCCGCGCGGGCGGCGCTTGAGGCAACCGGGACGCTCGACATCCTCGTCAACAACGCCGGCACCGATGAGTTCGGCTTCTTCACCTACACCACCCCCGAGCAGTGGCAGCGGGTGCTGGCGGTCAACCTCGGCGGGGTTCTCAACTGCACCCACGCCGCGCTGCCCGCGATGCAGGAGGCGGGCTACGGCCGAATCGTCAACATCTCCTCTGAGGCCGGGCGGGTTGGCTCCAAGGGCTCGGCGGTGTATTCGGCGGCAAAGGGCGGCATCGTCGCCTTCACCAAGGCGATCGCCCGCGAGAACGCTCGCTACGGGATCACCGCAAACTCGATCGCCCCGGGGCCGATCGAGACGCCGCTGCTGATGGGCGCCAAGGAGTATGGCGAGATCGGCGAGCGTGTGATCGAGACGATGAGGGCCTCGACCCAGCTCGGTCGCCTCGGCCAGCCTGAGGAGGTCGCCGCCGCCGCGGCCTTCTTGGTCTCCGATGACGCCAGCTACGTGACGGGGGAGACGCTGGGGGTCAGCGGCGGCCTCGGGATGGTCTGATCTGATGCCGGCTCTGCCCGAGCGCGTATCGATTCGCGAGGTCGGTCCCCGCGACGGCTTCCAAAACGAGCCCGAGACGATCCCCACCGCCGAGAAGGTGAGGTTGATCGATCTGCTCTCGGCGATCGGGCTGGGGCGGATGGAGATAAGCGCCTTCGTGCGCGCCGAGGTGATCCCCCAGCTTGCCGACGCCGCCGAGGTGCTCGCCCAGGTCAAAAGGCGCGAGGGGGTCAGCTTCTCGGTCCTGATCCCAAATCGGCGTGGCCTCGAGCGGGCCCTCGCGGTTCGCGATCGATTCGATGAGGTGAGCGTCTTTCTCTCCGCCTCTGAGACCCACAACCGCCGCAACGTCAACCGCTCGGTGGCCGAGTCCCTGGCCGAGCTGGAGGCGACGCTCGCCGAGGCGAGCGGGGCTGGTCTGCGCTGTGAGGGGGTGATCGCAACCTCCTTCGGCTGCCCCTATGAGGGCGCCGTCGATCCGCAGCGTGTCTTTGAGATCGCCGCGCGCCTCGGCGCGGCGGGCTGTGAGGAGGTTGCCTTCGGCGATACCACCGGGATGGCGAATCCGCGTCAGGTGGGCGATTTCTTCGCCGCGGCAAAGCCGCGACTGGAATCGGTGGAGCTGACCGCCCACTTCCACAACACCCGCGGCCAGGGGCTGGCCAACGTGCTCGCCGCCCTCTGGGCGGGCGTCAGCTCCTTTGAGTCGAGCTTCGGAGAGCTGGGCGGCTGTCCGGTGCCGCCCGGTTCGACCGGCAACATCTCAAGCGAGGATCTGGTCTCGATGCTGACCGAGATGGGAATCGAGACCGGAATCGACCTGGAGCGCCTGATCGCCGCCTCCCGCGCCGCTCAGGAGCTCCTGGGCCGCCCGCTCGGTGCCCACCTGCTGCGCGCCGGGCCGATCGATTGGCACCGTGTTTAGGCTCCTCTCGATGAGCATCGACTCCGCCAGCTCCGTTCCTCGGGTGCCCGAGTGTCGCCTCGCGAGCGGAATCGGGGCGGAGCTGTGAGCGACTTCGCCGAGGCACTTGAGGCGGCCCTCGCGGGCGGCCCCACCCGCCACCATGAAAAGACCGCCGAGCAGGGCAAGTTGGCGGTTCGCGAGCGGGTCGAGGCGCTCCTTGACGGCGGTTCATTCCTCGAGGACGCCCAGCTCGCGAACTGGGAGCAGGAGGGGCTGGGCGCCGATGGGGTGATCAGCGGCCTGGGGATGATCGAGGGGCGCCGGGTCGCGCTGATGGCAAACGACCCGACCGTCAAGGCCGGCTCCTGGGGGCCAAAGACGGTGGAGAAGATCCTCCGCGTCCAGGAGCGGGCGATCGAGCTCGCGATCCCGATCCTCTACCTGGTCGACTCCGCCGGGGCGCGGATCACCGAGCAGGTGCAGATGTTTCCGGGGCGCCGCGGCGCAGGTCGCATCTTCCACAACCAGGTGCGCCTCTCCGGCCAGGTCCCCCAGGTCTGTCTGCTTTTCGGGCCAAGCGCCGCCGGTGGCGCCTACATCCCGGCCTTCTGCGACGTCGTGATCATGCGCGAGGGGAACGCCTCGATGTATCTGGGTTCGCCGCGGATGGCGGAGATGGTGATCGGGGAGAAGGTGACGCTCGAGCAGATGGGCGGCGCAAAGATGCATACCGGCGTCTCTGGCTGCGGGCACTTCCTGGTCAAAGACGACGAGGAGGCGATCGAGCTGGCCAGGCGCTACCTCTCCTTCATGCCATCAAGCTGGCGCGAGCCAGACCCCGCCGGCCGCGGCGCGGGCGCCCGCTTCGAGCGCGCCGATTGCAGAAATCATCCCCGCCGATGAGAACCAGCCCTTCGACATGCGCGAGGTGCTCGAAGCACTGCTTGACGCTGGATCGCTGCTCGAGGTGCACAAGCGCTGGGCAAAGGAGCTGATCGTCGGCTACGCGCGGCTCGACGGTCGCGCGATTGGCGTCGTCGCCAGCCAGCCACGCCAAAAAGGCGGCGTCCTCTTCGTCGATTCCGCCGATAAGGCGGCCCGCTTCATCCAGACCTGCAATGCCTTCAACCTGCCGCTGCTCTTCCTCGCCGACGTCCCCGGCTTCATGATCGGCAGCGCGGTCGAGCGCCAGGGGATCATCCGTCATGGGGCGAAGATGATCAGCGCCGTCTCCGAAGCGAACGTTGCGAAGATCTCGGTGATCGTTCGCAAGGCCTACGGCGCTGGTCTCTACGCGATGGCGGGGCCGGCCTTTGAGCCCGATTGCTGCATCGCCCTGCCGAGCGCCTCGATCGCGGTGATGGGCCCCGAGGCCGCCGTCAACGCCGTCTTCTACAACCAGATCCAGGCGATCGACGATCCGGCCGAGCGGGAGCGCTTCGTCGCCGCAAAAGCGGGCCGAATACGCGGCCGACATCGACATTCTCCACCTCGCCTCTGAGCTGGTGATCGACGCCGTGGTCGAGCCCGACGAGCTGCGCTCGGAGCTGATCCGCCGCTTCGCCTACGCCGATGGCAAGCTCCGAAGGCCTGCCGATCGGCGCAATCCGATCACTCCCGCCTAAGGATCCCTTTAGCGATCCGGCTACCGTTGGCGGATGCGAATTGGCCTCAAGAGCCCAGCGGCGGCGCTGATCGGGTGCGCGCTCTGCGCCGTGGCCCTCGTCCTCTTGATGTTGATCGCGTTCTATGTCGGCGGGGCCGAGCGCCTGGACGCCACCGCCCTCTACGGCTTCGGGACGCTTGATGCGGGGCCGCTTCGGGTACCGGTTTCGGGATTCGCCCTGCTCGGCGGCTTCTTCCCCCTCGCCCTGGGTTTGATCGCCCTCTATTGCTTGGCGGGGCGTTGGGGGCGCAGGCGCCAGGCGATTGCCGCAATCGGCGTCGTGGTAGCCGCAAACCTGACGACCGAGGTGCTCAAGCTGATTCTCGCCCACCCTCGGATCCAGCCGATCCTCGGTGCCCACCAGATCAACTCGGCATCGTTTCCGAGCGGACACGCGACCTCGGCGATGTCGATGGCGGTGGCCTGCCTGCTCGTCGTGCCGCCGCGTTGGCGAGCCATCACCGCACTCACAAGCTCGGCGCTCGTCTTTGGAGTTTGCTTCTCGGTCCTCGTTCTCACCTGGCACTTTCCTAGCGATGTTCTGGGCGGGATCCTGGTGGCCAGCGGCTACGGGTTCGCGGCGCTCGCGGTGCTCCGCCAGCTCGAAACAAGGAGCGGCGAGACCGAGATCAGCTCGATCATCCCCCACCAACTATCGCCGAGGCGGCTGCAGGTGTTCGGCGCGGTGGGGCTGCTGGGGGCCGGCGTCCTTGCGGCCTCTCGGGCTGGCGCGATCCTCCACTACGCCGGCACCTACACAAGCACCGTCGCTGCGAGCCTGGTGATCTCGGCAATGGCGGCGTCGCTGCTCCTGCTTTTCAGCTTCACGGCATCTGAGTGAGAAAGGACTCCGCTCCGGCGAGCAGAGCCACTGGTGAAGCGCAGCTGCCCGGCCCGGCACACGACCTGATGCCGCTCACCTAAACCGACCTAAACCTTCGATGCCCTCTCGCGGGTTACCCCCGGCGGTGCCCTGGGGGCGCGAGGCCTGCTTGACGTCGCGATAGTTTGCGCTGCGATCGGACTCCTTCTCGGGCGTCGGCGCGGTGGCGCCGCGCCGCCGCAGCGGCTAGTCGTGCTCGGCCAGCGCGACGAAGTAGTCAAGGGCCGCGGGATTGGCCAAGGAGTCGCGGCTCGCCGCCTGCTCGGCGGGAGTGCCCATCAGGATTCGCTTCACCGGCACCTCCAGCACCTTGCCGCTCAGGGTGCGCGGGACCTCGGCGATCTCAAATACCTGATCGGGGACGTGGCGGGGCGAGCAGCGCTCACGGATGCGGCGGGCGATCTGGGTTCGCAGGTCCTGATCCAGCTCGGCGCCCTCGCGCAGGACCACGAAGAGCGGCATCCAGCCCTCGGTTCCGGGCCGCGGCACGTCGACGACGAGCGCGTCGAGGACCTGCTCGAGGCCGAGCACCGCGCGGTAGATCTCGCTGGTCCCCATCCGCACCCCGGAGCGGTTGATGGTCGAGTCCGAGCGACCGTAGATCACCGCGGTGCCGCGCGCGGTGATTTCGATCCAATCGCCGTGGCGCCAGACTCCGGGGAAGTGCTCGAAGTAGCTCGCCCGGTAGCGGCTGCCGTCCTCATCGCCCCAGAAGAAGACCGGCATCGAGGGCATCGGCTCGGTGACGACCAGCTCGCCGACCTCGCCGATCACCGATTTGCCGTCCTCATCCCAGGCCTCGACCGCGGCGCCGAGGGCGCGCGCCTGCAGCTCGCCGCGATAGACGGGCAGCAGGGCGACGCCGCCGACGAAGGCGGTGCAGAGGTCGGTGCCGCCGCTGGTCGAGAAAAGCCAGGTATCGGCGCCGAGGTGCTGATAGATCCAGTCAAAGCCCTCGGGGGAGAGGGGGGAGCCGGTGGAGCCGACCGCCCGAAGCCGGACAGGTCGCGCCCCGCGCCGGGCTCGACCCCGGCCTTCATGCAGGCGGCGATGTAGGAGGCGCTGGTGCCGAACATGGTGACCCCGGCCCGCTCGGCCAAATCCCAGAGCACGCTCATGTCCGGGAAGCCGGGGCTGCCGTCATAGAGGACGATCGCGGCTTGGGTCAAAAGCCCGGAGACGAGGAAGTTCCACATCATCCAGCCGGTCGTGGTGAACCAGAAGAGGCGGTCGCCGGGGTGGGCGTCGACGTGGAGGTGGAGCTTCTTCAGGTGCTCGAGCAGGATCCCGCCCTGGCTCTGGACGATCGCCTTGGGCAGCCCGGTTGTGCCGGAGGAGTAAAGGACCCAGAGGGGGTGGTCGAAGGGGACGCGCTCGAAGCTGAGCTCGGCGCCGCGGCCGCTGGCCAGCAGCTGATCCCAGCTGATCGCCTCGCCGAGCGGGGAGAGGTCGGGCTCGGGGTCGAGGTAGGGAAGGACGATCGTGCAGCTCAGGCTCGGCATCTCGGCCTGCAGCTTGGGCCAGCGTCGCGAGGCGGTCGAAGTCCTTGCCGCCGTAGCGGTAGCCATCGACCGCGAAGAGGACCTTCGGCTCGATCTGAGCGAAGCGGTCGATCACGCTCGCCGGGCCGAAGTCCGGTGAGCAGCTCGACCAGACCGCGCCGATGCTGGCGCTGGCAAGGAAGGCGATGATCGCCTCGGGGATGTTGGGCAGGTAGGCGACGACTCGATCGCCGCGGCTCGACCCCCAGCTCGCGCAGTGCTGCGGCGACCGCGGCGACCTGTGGGCGCAGCTCGCCCCAGCTCAACTCGCTCGAGCTCGCGCAGCTCGGAGGCGTGAAGGATCGCCGTCTCATCGTCGTCTTTGCCGGCGAAGACGTGCTCGGCGTAGTTCAGCTGAGCGCCCGCAGAACCACTCGGCGCCCGGCATCTCGCGGCCGGCCGAGCACCCCCTCATAGCCACCGTCGGCCTGGACGCCGAAGAAGTCCCAGATCGACCCCCAAAAAGCCTCCAGGTCGTCAACCGACCAGCGCCAGAGCTGCTCGTAGCCGTCGAAATCGAAGCCCCCGCTCGGACTCCAGCCAGCGCATGTATTCGGTCAACCGGGCTCGCTCGATCCGCTCAGCGGAGGGCTGCCAGAGAAGCTTGGCGCTGCTTTTTTTAATCGGCTCCGAGCTCACCGCTCGCTTATACCCGATGCCGTGCTTGCGGCGGGTCTATGGTTCGCGCCGCGCCGGAGTGGCGGAATTGGCATACGCGATCGACTCAAAATCGATTGCCCTTGCGGGCTTGTGGGTTCGAGTCCCACCTCCGGCATCGAAACGCGAAGGCGACTGGCCGCGATTTTCAGGCCGGCAGCGGCGGCGAGTCGCTCGGCGCTGCCCCCGCGCCGTAATCTTCGCCGGAGCCGATTGGGCGTTCCTCCTCGACGTTCCAGGCTTGATTGAAGCCGTACAGAGAAACGGCGATCACGACCAATTGGAGCAAGGCGAGGATGACGACGAGGAGCCCGATCACCGAGACCGGGATCAGGCCGTGGCTGAAGCCGGCCTTGTTGCGGGCAAACCAGCTGTCCGCACCGACCGCGCAGAGGATCGCGAGGATCATCGAGAGCGCGGCCGCGAGGGGCAGGATGCCGCGGCTCCAGCGGGCCACCAGGATCGCGAAGAACGCATATAGCAGCCCGTAGATGATGCAGATCACTCCCATCGCACCGCCGCCGTCGAGCAAGGAGAAGCCTGTGATCGTCACCAGGAGAGCGATCGCCGCGGTCGCGGCAAGCAAAAAGACGATCACGAACTTGGTCGTGACCGACTCGGGTTTCTCCCGATTTGGCCGCCACAGTTCATAGCCTGGCCTGACCTCTCCTACCGGCACGCCCTCGATCATAGAATCTAGGAGCGACATTGCGGCATTGGTCGCGCGTTAAGGCCCCGTTGGGGTTGCCACGCGGGCGTGGCGGAATTGGTATACGCGCCAGGTTTAGGTCCTGGTGAGCTTCGGCTCGTGGGGGTTCAAGTCCCTCCGCCCGCATTCGTTGTTGTTGTTACAACGATCCTGCTGCAAAGGGGTATGTGCTGATATCCGGTCGCACTGCTCCGGCCCAAGCCCGGCGTAATCCAGGGGCCGCAATCCCGTGGGCGCGGCGGCGGGGACCTGCGGCGGCTCCCGTTTCGACGGCGAAGCAGGAGTTTGGCTGCAGGTCAGCGAGGCGCTCGGCCTTGTTTCTTGCAGGCGCGCGGCACCGACTGATACTGGCGCTTGCATTTTGTGAGAAGGAGGAAGCATGCGAACCGCCCACCAGATCGAGCATGGTCCCAGCGTGGTTTCGGCTGCAGTTTGTTGAGCGTTTCGTTATGGCCCTGGAGCGCGGTAGCTACAGCTCAAGGTGACGCCCCCCGCCGCGGCCGGTCCGCCTGGTCCACCAAGCGGCAGACGCGTCTCCCCCTTCTTGAAAATCCGAAGGCCCAGCGGAGGCGGGCCCCCCTTCTTATAAATTGCAAAGCCAGGGGGAGGCGGCCCCCCGCGCTTGTACATTCGAAGGCCCGGCGGAGGCGGTCCCCCTTTGCGGTAAATCGGAAAGCCCGGTCCTGGCGGTCTTCCTTGCTTGATGGTGGGCTTTGGTGGCCATTGACCAGAGTCGACTGCGAAGACGGACGTCGTGCCGTCTGAACCCGAGCTGACGTCGACGTGGTCGCCGGTCTGAATTTCGGAGAGCTTGGCGCTTTCTCCGTTGCGCTGGATCGTCGCGTTGGCTGGAATCGTCAGCGTTGGCGTGGCGTATGTGGCTTTTTCGGTGCCCTCGGTGATCGTAAGCTTGTCCCCAGAGACCGACTTCACCGTGCCGGAATCCTCTGTGAGGGTGTCGAAGCCGTCGCCGGCCTTATTCGGCACGATCTGGACGGCGTGCACCGGCGGGCCACCGAAAGCGAACATTGCCATCGGTGGGCCACCCATCCCGATTCGGACCGGGGCAGGGCATCCCGATTGCGTTTCCGGGCCATTTTTGCCTTTTGTGCCGCCGTGAGATGGGGCCGCCGCGCCGGCGGCGATTCCCCCGATCGCGCCAACGGCGGCGCAAGCTCCCACCGCGACCGCGCTTTTGAACCGCCATGAATGGGTCATTGAGTAACAACTCCTTTTTGGCGAAGGGGTGCGGCAGATCACTGCACGCTCGTGAGCGTGTCAGGTCTGCATAAAGCTGGCGTCGGTTGAGCGTAGGAGCTGAGTAGGAACCCCGAAGGTGGCGGTCACGCGGGCACCGCCGCCAGGCGCGTTGGACGCTTCGACGTGGCCACCGTGGGCTTCGACGGCCTGCTTGACGATCGCGAGTCCAAGGCCAGAGCCGGGCTTGCCGCGGGCACCGTCAGCACGGTAGAAACGGGCAAATACATGCGGCAGATCGCCCTCGGCGAATCCGGGGCCACCGTCGTGTACGCTCAGAGCGCCCTCGCGAAGCTCTACGTCAATGGTGCTTCCCGGCGGACTCCATTGCTGCGCGTTGGCAAGAAGGTTGGCGACGGCGCGGTCGATCCGTGATGCGTCTCCGCTAATCAGGGTCGGCTCGACCTCGAGGTGGAATACGGCGGACTCAGAGCGGCGTTGGGCGCGAGTGACCGCCGCACTGACGAGCTCATCGAGGCGCACTTCGTCAAGCACCGCGCTTGGCTTGACTCCCCGAGCCAGCTCGACCAGGTCGCTGACGAGGCCCGTCAGCTCATCGAGCTCGGCGACCACGTCAATGCGCAAGCTCTCGCGCTCGCTCACCGAAAGCCGCTCCGCCTGCTCAAGCACCTGGATGTTGGCGCGCAGGCTGGCGATTGGCGTGCGCAGCTCGTGGCTCGCGTCGGCGACGAGTTGGCGCTGGGCCTGCACGGAGCGCTCGAGCTCGTCGAGCGTACGGTTGAAGGACACAGCGAGCCGCGCGAGCTCATCGCGCCCCTCGACTTGCAGGCGCTGCGCCGGCTCAGCCGACGCGGCGAGACCCTCGGTGCGACGCGTGAAGTGAGCGATCGGGGCCAACGCGGTGCGAGCGACCACCGCGCCGAGGAGGGCAGCGAGCAGGATGCCGGCGGCCCCGACCACCACAAGGATCACCACAAGGTTGCTGAGCTCGTTGTCGACCTCGGTCAGCGGGCGGGCCAACTGCACGGCGCCGCGGGGACCAACTCCGACCGTGAGGACGCGCATGTGCTCGCCTCCCACTTCCAAGTCGGTGAGTTCGCGCCCCGTCCCGCGGGCTGCGATTGCGCGCGCCGCCGCGCTCGGCGGGATGCCCGGCAGCGAACCCTCGTTGGCGCTCTTTACGAAGCTACCGTCCGGGCGCAGGAACTGGATGTAGCCGCCGGCACCGGTGAACGGCTGCGGCGGTCCCTGGGTGATCGCCACCCGAGCGGCGGTCTGCGGTCCGGCCGGCTTAATTGCCACCCTGGCGCCAGGCGGCGCTGGAAGCACAATCCGCTTGCCAGGCAGCGGGGCATTTGGCGGCACTAGGCGGGGTGTTATGACACCGCTAGCCGATCCACCGATCCCGGAGACGTTCTTGAACGTCCTGACAGAGATCCCAGAGGCCTTGGCGGTCAGTGGTTGTGCCTGCTCGGTCAGCACGCGATCGACCTCACCGCGCAGGTCCGAGCGCACCGCGAGGTATACCGCCACAGCCATCATCAAGACCACGGCAGTCACCGCGCCAGCCGCGCTGGCGGCCATCCGCATCCGCAAGCTCATGGCTCGCGCAAGACGTAGCCGACGCCGCGCACTGTGTGGATCAGTGGCACCGACCCGGCATCCTCGAGCTTGCGCCGAAGGTAGCCGATGTAGCAGCGCAAGGCGTTCGAGTTGGGGCCGAAGTCATACCCCCAAACGCGGTCGTAAATGACGCTGTGCGCCAGCACCCGCCGCGGATTTTGCAACAGGAGATCGAGCAGCTGGAACTCGGTGCGCGTAAGCTCGACGAAATTGCCGTTAACGCTTGCGCCATGACGAGCGCTGTCAAGCCGCAGCCTGCCGAATGACGGATCGCCAGCCCCGTCCTGCGGACCACTGCGGCGTAAAAGAGCCCGCATGCGGGCAATCAACTCACCGAGGTCAAACGGCTTCACGAGGTAATCGTCGGCGCCAGCGTCGAGACCATCGATCCTATTCTCGACCGCGTTTCGCGCGGTCAACATCAGGACCGGCACACGCTGCCCCTGCGCACGCAGCCTTCGACATACCTCCAGTCCGCTCACGTCGGGCAGCCCGATGTCGAGGATCAGCGCGTCGGGGGATTGCTCAGTGACCTGCTCGAGCGCCTCGAGCCCCGCCCCGGCACCAACAACCTCATAGCCGGCGAGGTTCAACCCACGCCGCAGAGCGTCGCGCAGCGCACGATCATCGTCGACGATCAGAAGCTTCACGCGAGCAATTGTCCTCCCAATTCCTGCGGAAAAGACTCTTCCTACACGGCTCTTACACATCACCGCCGCAGCGCTGCTCGAGCGATCGGCCGACGAGTTCGCGAACCTCGGCCTCAACGAGACCGGCGTCAATCCAGGGGCTGCAATCCCGTGGGCGCGACGGTTGGGACTGTGGCGGCTCCCCTTTCGACGGCGAAGCAGGAGTCTGGGCTGCAGGTAGCGAGGGGCTCGGCCCTCGTCCAACTCGCAAGTCTGGAACCGCCTGTCGGACACGCTTGTTCTTCAAGCAATCCGGCAGTCAGCGTCCGCGAAGGCGATCGGATCGCGGAAGGAGTGCCGCGTCGGGAGAGGTCGGGCAGCGTCCCCCAGGTAGCATTGGTCTCGAACAACCCGGGGAGTCCCGTTTTGGGACTGAGAGGGCGCACCGTGCGTCGACCCGCCGAACCTGATCTGGATCATGCCAGCGAAGGGAGCCAACATGAATCGCCAGTACCGCACTGAGTTCGCAGCCGACGGGGAGTGCTGTACGCAGATGCACTTCGCGCGGCGGGGAATCGTGTCACCCGAGATGTCGCGGGTTGCCAAGCGCGAGGAGCTCGAGCCCGAGCTGGTTCGCGATGAGGTCGCGCGGGGGCGGATGATCATCCCGGCCAACGTGCACCACGACGCGCTGGATCCGATGGCGATCGGTCTGCGGGCGCGGGTCAAGATCAACTCCAACATCGGCAACTCGCCGACCTCATCTTCGCTCGCGGAGGAGGTCGAGAAGCTGACGGTCTCAGAGAAGTGGGGTGCGGATACGGTCATGGACCTCTCGACCGGCAAACGGATCGATGAGACCCGGGAGGCGATTATCGCCACGGCCACGGTGCCGATCGGCACCGTCCCGATCTATCAGGCGGTGGAGCAAGTCAAGAAAATCGAGGACCTGAGAGCGGATCTGCTGATCGACAACATCGAGCACCAGGCGCGCCAGGGTGTTGACTACATGACGATCCACGCTGGGGTTCGGCTCGAGCATCTCCCTCTCTGCCAACATCGTGTAACCGGGATCGTCTCGCGCGGAGGGGGAGTTCTCGCGCGCTGGATGGTGCACCACATGCGCGAGAACCCGTTGTATGAGCGCTTCGATGACATCCTCGAGATCTGCAGGCGCCACGACGTCTCGCTGTCGCTCGGCGACGGTCTGCGGCCCGGCTCGATTGCCGATGCCTCAGACGCAGCGCAGTTCGCGGAGCTAAAGACACTCGGCGAGCTCACGCTGCGCGCCTGGGAGCGCGACGTGCAGGTCATGATCGAGGGTCCCGGGCACATCCCGATGGACCAGCTCGAGATGAACGTGCGCCGCCAGCAGGAGATCTGCCACGAGGCGCCGTTCTACACGCTCGGGCCGCTTGTGACTGACATCGCGCCCGGCTATGACCACATCACGAGCGCGATCGGCGCCGCGATCGTCGGCTGGCATGGCACCTCGATGCTCTGCTACGTGACGCCGAAGGAGCACCTCGGTCTGCCTAACGCCGAGGACGTCAAGCAGGGCCTGATCGCTTACCGAATCGCCGCCCACGCCGCCGACCTCGCACGCGGCAACCGGCGAGCGGCCAAATGGGATCGCGAGCTCTCCAAGGCCCGCTTCAGCTTCGACTGGCGGCGCCAGTTCGAGCTCGCGCTTGACTCCGAGACCGCTCGCGCGATGCACGACGAAACACTCGCCGATGACTACTTCAAGGGCGCCGAGTTCTGCTCGATGTGCGGCCCGAAATACTGCCCGATGCACAACTTTAAGGACGTCGACTGGGACGCCGTGCATGACACCGTGGCCCGTCGCAAGCGCGAACGCGCGGAAAATGTCGCCGTCTGATCAAGAGTTCTCCTCTTCCAGAATGCCAGCCTGGACGCGGAATCCGCAGTCGCCCGCTACTGCCGCATTGCGGCGGGAGCAGGAGCGTCGGGAGTCAAGTTCGAGAGTGTCGAGATGGACGAAACGCAGCGGCGTCAGTAACGCTCCCCGAACTTCTGCTCTCGCAAGACGAAGCGGGAGCGCCATCCAGGCGCTCCCGCTGTCGTCGTCTCAGCTGGTTAGAGCCGCAGGCCGGCGCTGGCCGGCATCATCGGCGCTCGCCTCGTGTGGACGGCCGCGATGATCTCCTCGGTGTCGATGCCCTGCAGGTAGATGCTGGTCGTGCCGAGGTTGGCGTGCCCCAGCTGTCGCTGGATGATGTTGAGCGGCACACCCTCCCGGGCCAGCTCAAGCGCATGCGCGTGACGGAGCTGATGGGGCGCGAACCGGCGCCTCACCCCCGCTCGGGCGGCGAGGTTGCGGAACTCGACCCGGACTCCGGCGGCAGACCAAGGCCGACCGTGGGTCGGTCCGTCGATCACGCAGAGCAGCGGGCCGACCGGCAGCCGCTCGCGCTCGGCCATCCAGGGACGGAGCTGCTCGAAGCCCCACTCGTCCATGCCGACCTCTCGGCGGCGGCCGCCCTTGCCACGGCGGACGAGGATCGAGCCACGGTGCGGGTCAAGGTCTCGCTCGCTGAGCGCCAGCGCCTCCTGGATGCGAAGCCCGCCGCGCCAGAGAACGACGATCACGGCGCGCAGGCGAGCGCCGTGGCGATCATCTCCAACCTGGCGCATCACGGCGACGATCTCCTCGACCGTCGGCGGGTCGGCGGGGTAGCGCATCCCCTTGTTGCGGGGCGATCGTCCGGCGTGGTAGCCGGGCATCGTCGCCGGCGAGCGGCGGCGTCCGGCAGAGTCGAGAACAGTGGATTCGGTCATGGGATCCTCCTCGGAATCGGCAAGCGAACAGGAACCGCTGCTCTACCAGCCCCGACTCGCAAACCAGGGGTGCTATCCGCCAAAGATCTCGCTCTTGTCGCACCGGGGCGCTACCCTGAGGTCACTGTGAAGCATTCGGTCCTGAGCACGATCCCCACCGCCGAGAAGCCGGCGCTGAGCGACGAGCAGCGCGCCGAGCGGCTACGGCTGCTCGCGGAGCGGCTGCGCAGGCCAGACGGGCTGGATCGCGACACGCTCAGACACATCGAGCAGCTGACCGACGCCGAGCGGTAGCCGCTGCGGTGGACGCCGTCGAGCTGCTGCGCAGCGACACTCCGTTCATCGCTGACACTTCAGCATGGTGGCGGGTCGCGTCGCTCCCCAGCGAACTCGGCGATCTCCTGCAGGCAGCGGTCATCGACGACCGCCTGTGGATCACGCCGATCGTGCGGATGGAGATCCTCTACTCCGCGCGCAGCAGCTCCGAGTACGTCGCGCTCGAGACCGAGCTCGACGCGCTGCGGATCGTTCGCGACGATCGCTCTGTAGCCGATACCGCGATGCGCGCGATCGGCGAGTTGGCCGAGCACAGCGACGGATACCACCGCGTGCCGCCTACCGACGCGCTGATCGCCGCGGCCGCGGCCGAGCACGGCGGCGTCGCGGTGCTCCACCGCGACGCGCATTTCGACAGGCTCGCCGAGGTCCTCACGTTCCAAGGCGTCCAGCTCCCAGGATCCTGAACCTCGTCTTCCCTCCGCGCGAGTCGAGGGTCAGCCCGCGAAACGCTCGAGCATCGTCCATTGCGCTCATGAGCGCGGTCGACGCTCGGACGATCGCTCGGCCCGGAAAGCACTAGCGCACCGAGGTGTGGGCAGCAAGCGTGGATAGTTTGTGACGGATTGCCATCACCGCCGTAGTTAGGGTGATGAGCACTCCCGTGTCCTCTTCCGAGCAGCCATCGTCACGGACTAGAGCGACATCTCGTGTGGGTGTGCTCGACTCTGCCGCGTTTGATGTCCTCTTCAGAGAGTGCGCCAGCGATGTGCATGGGTATCTGATCTCTCTTCTGCGCGATCGCTCAGCGGCTGAGGATCTCACCGCGCTCGCGTTCGAACGGCTCTACCGTTCGCGTTTGCGCTTCGATCGGCGGCGCGGGACCCCGCGCGCTTGGTTGTTCTCGATTGCCCGCAATGCCGCTTTGGATGAACTGCGTCAAAGAAGGCGCAGGAGCAGCTACGACCTAGCAGGGGATGATCTTGTAGACGATCGGGCCCCTGGTGACGCGCTTGAGGATGTGGAGCGTCGCGCAACCGTGCTTGAGGCGCCTGCATCGTTGCCGCTTCGCGAGCGTGAGCTCGTGCTGCTGAAGTTTCACGGTCAGCTCTCTAACAGCGAGCTTGCACGTGCCCTGGGCATCAGCGAGTCCAACGCCGGTACGCGGCTTCACCGTGCGCTCACGCGGCTGCGCGAGCACTGTGGCGAAGCCGGCCGCGAGGAGGTCGCATGAGGATCATTCCGTTCCCATCCGATGAGCCGTTGCCCGGCCAGGAGGCTTGGACCGCGGAGCTGGAGGCTGCGCTTCGCGGTGAGTCCCAGCGCCCGGACGCGTATGCTTGGCGAGAGCTGCGCGATGACGTGCGTGCGCTCGCTCCCCCCATGACTCCCGCGTTTGAAGTGCGCCTCGCGCAGGAGCTTGAGCGCCGTGGTGCACTCGAAGGTTGCGTCGAGGATGCCGAGACGCGGATGCGGGGTCAGGACTCGGCCGGGTCACCTCGACGGATCTCGGCGGGCGACACGTCGGGTTCGCGACCGGGCGCGTTTGTGCGCCATCGGCGCGGTTCGTGGTCACTCACATCTCATCGGCGCTCGGCTGTTGGGGCAGCTGCGACTGTAGCCGTTGCGATCGTCGCGGCGCTACTCATCTCGGGATCGCACGGATCCGCGCCTGCTATCGAGTCCAGGGCTCCCACGCAGAGAACGACAGAAGCTGACCTCAGCGGTAGCGCCCGTGCTTCACAAGGCGCAGCATCGTCGTCCCCCTCTTCCATACCTTCGGCACCTGCGGCAACGTCGGGAGGCTCGGCTGTGTCCCCACGGGCGCAGGCATCACCGTCGATTGCCGCCCCGAGCGCTACTGGCGGGTCCTCGGCACCCAGGCGTGTGCAGCACCTCGCGGCGTCCATCACGCTGGGCGGCACCCCCCAGAACCTGCAGGCCACATCAGACCAGGTTGCGCAGCTCACGGTGCGTGACGGCGGCTACGTTGAGTCGTCCAACGTGCAGGTGCAGCAGCAGGGAGCTAGTGAAGCCACCCTCGCGCTCAGGCTGCCCAGCGCGCGACTCGCCGCCGCGCTGGCAGCGATCGGGCGTCTGGCTCCGGTTCGCGCGGAGAACCAGTCTCTGCAGGACATCACCGGTACCTACATCGCCGCGCACCAGCGGTTGAGCGACGCCAAAGCTGAACAGCGAGCGCTGCTGCGTGCACTCGCAGCAGCGAGCACCGAAGCACAGATCGACAGCCTGCACGCTCGCCTGGCGGCGTCCCGCGCTGCGATTGCGCGAGCACAATCCTCCGTGAACTCGATCACGGCGCGCGCGAGCTCGTCCGAAGTCGAAGTGAGCATCCTCGGCGACACACGCGCCGGTAGTGAAGGACTCACCCTCCAGAGAGGTCTTCACGACGCAGGCCAGGTCCTGCTCGTCGTCGTCATCGCGATCCTGATCCTGGCCGCGGTACTCGTGCCGCTCGCTCTCGTCGTCGGAGGAGTTGCGCGCGCGCGACGCACCTGGCGCCGATACCAGCGCGGGCAGGCTCTGAATTCACCCTGACACTGGGCGTTCTGGCATCACGCAGCCATTCGTGCTCCAGGTACCCAGAGGCCAAGCTCGGCGGCCGCGACGGTACTGACCACCGCGAGACCGGACGAGCTGGTCGGGCCGGCTGCGCCACACGGCGCTAGCTTTGGTCCACGCCGCCACTGAGCCACACGCACGAATCCAGGTCGGTCCGCCGCTATCGCATTGCCAATGAAGCAGGCGCAACCACGCTCGCGATCGAGACGGTCGGAACGGACGAGGAGGAGCAGTCTTTGCGGGTTGGAAGCTCGCTTCGGCAAACGCGGTGGCTGGGAGCCCGTCAGCAGATGGCAGCCGCGCCAAGTTTGAAACGATTTGGGCATCCTCGCTGTGCGGCAGACGCGTCAGCTTCGGCTTGACCAAATCCATAGACAACCGCATACTGAAATTGCGCACCTGCGCTTTTGGTGCGGGATGCGTCAGCGATCGGGCACCAGCCGGTAGCAGCCAGGTGCAATTCGCTCGAACCTCACGGAGTGGCGAGCACCGACCGACAGGCAGGCATACACGGAACCTCTCGATACAGCCGAACCAAGCCGCTCTTCAACGCCGCGCTGAACCTCAGCCACCTGCATCGGTCCTCCGTGAGTGGAACATCACGCTGACCACTGCCCGCTGGACTACGCCATTGCCAAGCCGCCGCGAGAAAGCGCTTGCCGCCTCGCTGGATCGTCGTTTCGAGCCGCTGCGACCGTCCTCAGCGGCGTCCAGCGCACCCAGGAGGACGCTGGAAGGGTTTGAGTAGTGTCCTACCAGGTGCATCGGTTCCGAGAACAGAGGTGCCGGACTCAAACCCTCTTGCTGTTCATTCGTCCAAGGTGCGGTTGCGAGTCGAGTAGCGCTTGTGACGTGCCAATCTGGGCCTGTGCCAGACATCCGATCAGTGGCCACACCGCGCGAGAAGCAGCTGACCCTGCTCGCAGCCGTGCTGGGCACGAGCGTCGTGTTCCTGGACGCGACCGTAACCAGCGTCGCGTTGCCGGCAATTCGAGGCGACCTCGGTGGTGGTCTGGCGGGCCAGCAGTGGGTGACGAACGCGTACTTGCTGGCTCTGGGCTCGCTGTTGCTAATCGGCGGCTCGCTCGGAGATGTATTCGGTCAGAAGCGTGTGTTCCTGGTCGGCGTTGCCGGGTTCGGCCTCACCTCGACACTCTGCGCGGTCGCCACGTCGATCCCCGAGCTATGCGCGTTCCGTGCGATGCAGGGGGCATGCGCGGCACTGGTGACGCCCACCACCTTGGCGGTGATCGTCCACGTGTTTCCCGAAGACGAGCGGGCCAGGGCGATCGGGACATGGACCGCGCTTAGCTCGATCGTCGGGCTGATCGGGCCGTTCATCGGGGGAGTCTTGATCGCTGCCGGCTCTTGGCGCCTAATTTTTCTGCTCAATGCACCGCTCGTGGTCGTCACCCTGACGCTGATTGCTCGCGGGGTGCCTGAGGACACTGGCGATCGGGCAGCCGGACGTCTGGACTATCTTGGAGCCCTCTTGGCGGCCATCGCGCTCGCGGGTCCGGTGTTCGCTGTCACCGAGGAGCCGTCGCGCGGATGGAGCAGCGTTGTGGTCGGATCGCTCGCGGCAGGGGTTCTCGGAGCGATCGCGTTTGTTGCGCATGAGGCGCGAGCCCGGACGCCGATGCTCCCACTGAGCCTGTTTCGCGAGCGCAACTTCACGGTCGGAAACCTGGCGACATTTACCACCTACCTTGGGCTGGGGGGCGTGATCTTTCTGCTGCCTGTGTTTCTGCAAGAGGTCAGCGGCTACAGCCCCGTTCAGGCAGGGCTGGCGCTTCTTCCGGTCACCTCACTGATGATCCTGCTCTCCCGCCCCTTCGGCGCGCTTGCCGACCGCATCGGGTCGCGGGCGCTGCTGAGCCTCGGTCCTCCGGTTGCTGGCTGCGGCGTATGGCTGTTGACGCGGGTCAATATGCGCGGCGATTACCTCGCCGATGTCCTTCCGGCGCTGATCGTGTTCGGGTTGGGACTCGCGATGCTTGTCGCGCCGTTGACCGCCACGGTCCTTGGGGGTGTGACGGAAGATCACGCAGGGGTTGCCGCAGCCGTGAATACGACGCTCTCACGCGTCGCCCAGCTTTTCGCGGTCGCCGTGCTGGGAGCCGTCGTTTCTCTAGCTTTTGCTGGTCGGGTCGACGCGACGCTACGGCGCTCCGCGGTCGATCCCGCTGGCCGCTCGGCGATCAGCCTCGCCAAGCGACAGCCTCTCGTCGCAACGAGCTTGGTGGGAGTACGCTCCAGCGAGCGACCTCTCCTCAGGGCGGCCTTCGACGATGCGGCGGTGCACGCCTTCCGCATCGCGGACGCAATCGCAGCCGTACTCGTTGCGAGCGGAGGTCTCATTGCCTTCGCCGGGATCCGCAATCCCCGTCGCTCAGTGGCCGCCGAGCTATGCCCAGCTGGAGCGCTCTGCGGAGCCAGCCAAGAACTCGTCCATGCTCGCCAGGATCGACGCTCGGGTTTCGTGGACCACACGGTCGAAATCCCATCACCGCAGGCCCCCTGAGCGAGACATCCTCAACATCCGCCGCGACTCGCATGCTCCGTCGCCCCACGCGTTGCTTGTCCGCGTTCATGGAGCATTACGAGGACCACGCCTGCAGCGATGGAGTTGCGGGCATGCGGCGAAGCGGGCGTGGCGCTGTCGCTCAGGACGTCCCAAGCGGTAGTGGGCACGACGCCTCCGAGACGCTCCCATCTCCGCGCAAAGCGCAAGAAAAATGTCGCTTGTGTCGAGATAGAGAAAGCTCGCCCAGGCCTGGCCCCCCACCCTGGCCTAACAGAGACTCATGCCCCACGCCCACGGCTCGGGATCGCGTGCTTGTCTACGTGATTGCGCCCGCGGTGTCGGGCGCCGCGCTCTTACGCATGACCAAGATGACGCTGCTCACCAGGACAAAGACCAGGAGGAGCAGGAACCCGATGAGGTCGAGGACTAGCCCGAAAGAGGCGATGACGCCACCGAGGCCGAAGCCCTGCAGGAAGAGCAGGCACCCGACGAGGATCGACACCCAGCCAAGCCAGCGTGGCAAGACCCCGCTTCTCAGCACAAGCGCGCCTGTTGCGAAAGCAAACAGGCTGCCGAAGACATCGCCAACGCTCTCCAGCGCGAACGTCATCAAATACAGCGTGTAGGACACGCCCGGGTCGTGTTGAGCCCCGTAGGAGGCGAGCTTTGCTCCGACCAATCCGGTGATACCGATGTCGCTGACGGCGTGGAGGGTAACGAAGAGCACTCCTCCGACTAGCACCAACGAGCCAAGGAACCGAGTTCGATCGGTGTCCCCGCGGAGCAGGTTGTGCAGCGCGCTCAGGTAGATCACGAAACTGACCGCATAGACAACGGACAGGCATGCGATCACGATCAGCCGCGTTTCGTGGGCTCGAAGACCGTTCGCGATCTTCGCCGCCGAGTCGTTCTGGCTCAGTTCGACTCCAACAGCGACGACGATCTCGGCCACCAGCGCGACGACGAACAGGATCCCCGCGGCCCAGGCATAGCGCTCCCACGCGCTAAAGCGCCCCTCACTGCCTCCGTGCCGTCCGCCCACCTGCGCGATCTCCACCGCTGAGAAGACTACTCGCGGTGTCCCCGTCAGGCTGACCCTGCCATTTGGCGCGACGTCATCGGGGACATCTCTGAAGTCGCGCCCGCGACGACCGCCTCTCCGTGGCATCAACGAGGCGCGGCTCTTCAGGTTTCGCTTCTCACCCGCGGCGAGCGTCAACGAGGACTCAGTTCAGACGCTCGCTCAGCCGCCAGAGCGGGGCGGTGCGCTTCTCTCATCTGGCGAGATGCGGGTGCCGACCGCAGCTTTCTGAGGAGGCCTGCTCTTGCCGCGGCTCGGGAATGTCACTCTCGGTGCCCCGCGATGGCCTCTGCATAGCCCTCCGGTCCCCGGACGCGCCGCCGGACGGGTCTTGCGAGACGTCAGAACCGGACCGGTGTGAAGGTCCCGAACTGCGGGGGCGTCGCTACAAGACGTTCCCGTTACTGACCGGTCCCTCCCAGACGCTGGGCGCTGACCCCCCGCGCGAGGCGGAACTCGGCGGCGACCTCGCGTGTAGCCGCCTCGGCTCCGAGCGGAAATACGTGAAGCGCATCTACGCGCGAGATTCTGGCAACGTCGGCCGCCAGTTCGCGCGCTAGGTCGATGCCGCCGCCGCGACTGATCTGCGCCAGGGCCCGCTGTGGAATCGCGACCCCCGGTAGCGCGCAGGCGCGCTCTGCCATGTGCGCGCTGCGGAGCAGCGCGACGCTTGCGTAGAACCGCACGCCCGCGAGGGTGTCCTCGGCGGCCGAGAGGAACGCTTCGAGGCGCCTCGAGGTCGAAGATCATCTGCGACTGCACGAAGGTTGCTCCAGCGGCGATCTTGCGCCGCAGGAGCCGCAACTCCCGGTCGATGTCCTCGGCGAAGGGATTGACGACCGCCCCGACCGCCAGCGGGTGCGGGGCGCTCCATGCCGACGCGCTCGCAATGAGCTGCGTGGCGGTCATGTCGGCCACATGTTCGATGCCAGGCACCGGATCGCCCTGCATGCAGAGGACCGCCTCAGCGCCGAGCGCCGCCGCGCCCACGACCTGGGACTGCAGGGCAAGCCGGTTGCGATCGCGGCAGGAAACGTGGACGATTGTCCCCACGCCCTGCTCCCGCGCGAGCGCCACCGCAGCCAGCGGCGACATCCGCGGCTGGCCGGCGTGATTGTCGGTCAACCCGACGACGTCGACGGTGTCGGCCAGAACAGCGATCCGGTCGCTGACGCGCGCGCCATCGGCCTCGGCCGGCAGCGAGATCTCCGCGGACGTCAGGGCGGTCAGCGACACGACCGCTGAAGCCTAGCCCCATCGGTCCGTCAGGCCGACCCATGCCTCGTCGAGGATCGGGAAACGGGAATTGGCCCGCCTAGCCAGATTCCAAGCGGAAGCGCGGCGGATCGAGGCCCATTGACTGCCTGAAGGTGTCCTCGATTCAGCCCGCAAGAGAGATTCGCCGGCAGTCCCTTCAGCGACGCGAGGGCCGGCAGCGACGCGAGGGCCGGTGCCGGCGGTGACGGTCGGCTCGTCATTCATTCGAATGAACCATGAGAACCAAATTTGGACCGAGATGCACAGCGAGAGGATCCGACGGATGCACAGCGAGAGGATCCGACGTAGGGTAGGCAGGTGGGGAAGAGAGGAAAGCCGACACTGATCTGGACCACGGGTCTGCTGATGCTTTTGCTGATGCTTCCCAGCGGCGCCGCTGCCGCGGTGCCGGACACAATCTTCGGATCGGCCACGCCTGCGACGATCGACTCCGGCGACGGGCAATCGGTCGTGCTGGGCGTCAAGTTCAGCTCGGAAGTGGCGGGGAATATCACCGGCATCCGCTTCTACAAAGCGGCCGCCAACACCGGCACCCACATCGGCAGCCTCTGGACGACGAGCGGGACGCTGCTCGCTTCGGCCACCTTCACCGGCGAGGGCGCCTCGGGTTGGCAGCAGGTCAACCTCTCAACCCCGGTGGCGATCGCCGCAAATACGACCTACATCGCCTCCTACCTGGCGCCCAAAGGCCACTATTCCGATACCTCCTCAGGCTTTGCATCGAGTGGTACGAAGGCTCCGCCGCTGCAGGCGCTCGCGAATTCCGTGAGCGCCGATGGCGTCTATGCCTATAGCTCATCGAACACCTTTCCAAGCCAGACCTATAAAGCGACCAATTACTGGGTAGATGTCGAGTTTGAACCGGCGCCAACGACGGTTCCTGGCCAGGTCACGAACGTGAGCGCGATCGCGGGACCGGCCTCGGCGAGCGTGAGCTGGAGCGCGCCGACGAGCGGTGGCGCCACCACGAAGTACACGATCACCCCCTACATCGGTGCGGTCGAACAAACGGCGACCACGGTGACCGGTTCCCCGCCGGCGAGCAGCGCGACGATCACCGGGCTGAAAAACGGAACCAGCTACTCGTTCACGGTCCAGGCGTCCAATGCGGCAGGCAGCGGTCCGGCCTCAAACCACTCGAATGAAGTCACTCCCACGGCGCCGGTAAAACCGTCTGCGCCGACCGGCGTCAGTGCGACGGCGGGCAACGCCACGGCCACGGTTACCTGGAGCGCGCCCTCAAACGGGGGTAGCCCGATTAGCAGCTACACGGTGACGCCTCACGTTGGATCCGAAGCCAAGCAGTCGACCATGGTGACCGGTTCCCCTCCGGCGAGCAGCGCGACGATCACCGGGCTGACAAACGGAACTTCTTACACGTTCACCGTGAGCGCCACCAACGCTGTCGGTGAAGGGCCGGGCTCCTCGCCTTCGAATGAAGTCACTCCCACGGCGCCGGTAAAACCGTCTGCGCCGACCGGCGTCAGTGCGACGGCGGGCAACGCCACGGCCACGGTTACCTGGAGCGCGCCCTCAAACGGGGGTAGCCCGATTAGCAGCTACACGGTGACGCCTCACGTTGGATCCGAAGCCAAGCAGTCGACCACGGTGACCGGTTCCCCTCCGGCGAGCAGCGCGACGATCACCGGGCTGACAAACGGAACTTCTTACACGTTCACCGTGAGCGCCACCAACGCTGTCGGTGAAGGGCCGGCCTCCTCGCCTTCGAACGCCGTCACCCCCAATACCACCCCGATTGCCTACCCGGATCTGCAGTTGCTGATGCCAACCAGCGAAATCTCGATCATCCACACTGCGACAACGAGGACCTTGGAGTTCACCCACATCACCTGGGATGCCGGCGAAGGCCCCTGGGAGCTGCGGCCGACCTACAACAAAACCACGGGAATTTCGCAGGGCTACCAGGCCCTCTACACGATGCCCAGCCCCGGGGTGTGGAAATTTGATCACCTGGTCCCGATCGCCGGGCCGATGATCTGGGCTCCGCCGTCGGACTACAACTTTCCATTGGACAAATTCCAGCTCTACACGGCATCGCCGAGCGGTGGACTCGGCAGCATTGTCGCAACCAGTCCCAAGGTAGACTTCTGCATGACCTCCGATACCCGGGTCGGCGGGGTATCCAACACACCCTCGACGAACGGGTATCCGGACAGTGCCTGTGAGACGCCTGAAGGCACCCTTGGCCTGAGCGTCGGTTGGGGCGATAAGTACGAAGCGACCGACGGGGGCGAGGGCATCGAAATCACCAACCTCCCAAATGGGACCTACTGGCTCCAAGGCGAGGTTGATCCATACCACTATTTCGATGAGTCCAACACCTCGAACAACCTCACGGACAGCAAGATTCAGGTCGAAGGAAACACGGTTACGGTGCTTGAACAGACCCACCCGAACTCGACCCCTCCAACCGTCAGTTTGACGAGCCCGGGATCGGAATCGACCTTGTCGGGAACCGTCGCCTTAAACGCCACCGCGAGCGGCCCGGCACCGATCTCCTCGGTGCAGTTCCTGCTCGATGGCGAGCCGATCGGCTCGCCGGTGACGAAAGCTCCCTACACGCTTAACTGGACGGTCGGGAGCACCCCCCCTGGCAAGCACTTCCTCAGCGCGCAGGCAACCGACAGCAATGGGTTTGTCGGCACCGCGCCCGATGTCTCGGTTATCACCAAGGAAGGTTCGGGGGGCGAAGAAACCAGTGAAAAACCCAATGCCTCGATCATTAATCCGGTCGCCGGGCAGAAGGTTTCAAACACGGTGCAGGTGAGCGCCAACGCAAGCGACAAGGTTGGGATCCGCTCTGTGCAGTTCTACCTTGATGGCAAAGCGCTGGGCGCTCCGGCAACCTCGGCCCCCTACGCGATCAGCTGGGATACGACGACGGCGACCAATGGCAAGCACACGCTGACCGCCACGGCGACCGATACCTCTGGCAACGTCGGCAACGCAGCTCCGATCGAAGTAACGGTGCAGAATCCACCCGAAGAAGGCCCCTGCTTCGTGATCGACGCGAATGTGACCTCCAACGGCCACGGCACGACAACGACGCAGGCCTTCACCACGGCCGAAGGAGGGGAGCAGCTGTTTGCATTTGTCGCCTCGGACGGACCGGCGGGCGCCGGTGCCCAGTCGGCGACGGTCTCCGGCGCCGGCCTCACCTGGAAACTCGTTCGGCGGGCGAATACGCACTCAGGCGACGCCGAGATCTGGACAGCAACTGCGCCCGCGGCGCTGGTCAATACAACCGTCACCTCAACCCCTGCGGTTGGCGGCTACGATCAGTCGCTCACCGTGATCTCAATGGAGATGTCAGATGGTGTCGGCGCTTCTGTCGCCGGAGGTGGCGCGAACGGTGCGCCGAGCGTTTCCCTGAAGACAACCGAAGAAGGATCGGTCGTCTTCGGCGTCGGCAATGACTACGACAACGCAGCTGCGCGCACGCTCGGGCCCAACCAGGTGATGCTCTCGCAGTACCTGGACACAAAAACCGGGGACACCTATTGGTCGCAATACATGGGGCAGGTCACCGGGGCGGCCGGAAGCACCGTGACGCTAAACGACACCGCCCCGACCGGCGACCAGTGGAACATGGCCGCGGTAGAGATCCTCGGCGATGGGCCCGGGAGCTAACGGCCCCGCGACATCGCTTCTGGGGACGGACCGTCGACCTTGTTGCTTTGAGGCAGGTGGGGGCATCGGCCTTGGCGATGGCCCGTTTGGGTAGCTCAGGCCACTGGGTGTCTTTGCCGCAACAGGTTTTTTGACGCCTTGCGATGGTTGGAGCAGTTGCGCGGGCTGGCGCCGCTCGCCGACAGCGGCCTCTCCTGAGCGCTCGGTAACCAGCCGCCCGCTCAGACTGCCGATCACAGCTAGATCGCTAAATCGCTCTATATCCAGCCGATCGATTGAAGCTGCCGCCTCTTGCTCGACCCTGCGCCGCTGCTGGAGCCGATTTGCTGCCCTGATTTGTGCTTTCGGACGGGGGGTTTGAGCTGCCCGGGCTACGGCTCTCTCTGCCCTAATTCTTTCGCCGCGGCGGAGGAGCGGATCGGCGTCGAGGGTGTCCTCGTCGGCAGCTTTTGTCGAATAATCCGGAGATGACGGTGCTGAGGCGAGAGGTGCGCACGGAACCGATTTCGAAGAAGTAGTGCTGCTCAGGTGGCTCAGATTCGGGATCGGTCAGGCAGACCCGCCTGGACAAGTTGACCTTGACAGCGCACCTATGAGTGGGCAGGCTGCAGAACCCAATGGCGCCCAGTCTGCTCCTTTCAGATCGCTTTGCCGGGCTGCGGCTCGCACGCCAGCTGCTGCTGAATGCCATTTTTGCGCTCTGCCTGCTAGTTGTCTTCGTCGCCCCGGCCCGCGCCGACTCGCCGTTTTCGTGGTCGGCTCCCGTCAATGTCGGCGGTATCGCCCCGATCCCCAGCATCTCGTGCCTGCCCTCGTCGCTCTGCGTCGCCGTTGACGATGTCGGCAACGTCCTAACCTCGACCAACCCGACCGGCGGCGCATCTGCCTGGACTTACCCGGCCTTCGTCGATGACCCGCCAAATGTCGAATCCACCCACACCGTTTCCTGCACGGCCTCACCATCGCTGCTGTGCGCCGCCGTTGACCAGGAGGGCCACGTCGTCACCTCGACCGACCCGACCGACGCGGAAACTTGGCATGTCGAATCTCTGCCCGGCAGCTTCGACATACCGTGGGGGATCTCGTGCGCGTCTTCGTCTCTTTGCGTCGCGGTCAGCGACGAAAACGAAACTGGAGAAGAACACGGGCCGATCGTTCTCAGCTCGGTTAGTCCAACCGGAAACGAGGCGACGTGGAAGCGGGTCTTGCCGCTCTTTGAAACCAAAACTGTGGGCAATCTGTTCGGCGTCTCATGTCCGTCGACGTCCTTCTGCGTCGCCGTCGGCGAAGTCGGATTGGGCGGCGGCCTTCTCACCTCCAACAATCCAACCGGCAACGCCTCGGCGTGGAGCGGCGCCCATATCGACGAAGACAGCCTGCTCGGGGTCTCGTGCGCCTCTACCTCACTCTGCGTCACCTACAACGGC
Source organism: uncultured Solirubrobacterales bacterium (assembly GCA_963745305.1). GTDB lineage: Bacteria > Actinomycetota > Thermoleophilia > Solirubrobacterales > 70-9 > CAVUWL01. Next base: position 44,984 of record CAVUWL010000016.1, on the reverse strand, counting down.
AGCGGCACCGTCTTCACCTCGACCGAACCGAGCGGTGGCCTCTCGAAATGGAAACCGGCGGACATCGACGGCGAAAACGAGCTGACGGGCATCTCCTGCACGTCCTCGCCGTCGACGCTCTGCGTCGCCACCGATGCCGAAGGCAACGTGATCACCTCGACCAACCCGACCGGCGGTCCCTCGGCGTGGACCGTAACAAGTGTCGACAGCGAAAATCAGCTGGACGCGGTTTCTTGCGCGTCGACTTCGCTCTGCGTCGCTGGCGATGGGGGTGGAAACATCGTCGTGGCGCCCTTTACCTCAGCGCCCCCGGCGGGCGGCGGTGGCGGTGGCGGTGGTAGCGGCGGCGGTGGAGGTGGAGGCCCCACCCCTATTCCACAGGAAATAAAGAAGCCCCTCAAGTGCAAAAAGGGCTTCAAGAAAAAGAAGGTCCACGGCGCGACCAAGTGCGAGAAGATCAAGCACAAAAAGCACGGGCACTGAGCCCCAACCCCAGCTCTAGCTGGGATCGCTCTGTTCGGGGAAGGCTGATATCGGCGAGTTCGAGGGCTCTCCAGGGGGTGGCGAGGATTGAGATGGTGGCCCGATCCGCACTGGGGCAATCGCCCTAGCCGATCAGAAACCCGTCGCCGATGCTTCGAGAAGAGCGCTGCGGCGGCTGGCGCGTGCGCCTGGCGGTGAGGCTTGAGATCGTCTTGCGCCGTGGAAATGGGGAGACCGCGACGCTGAGGCTCGGACTTCGCCCCAAAATGGTCCGTTGACGCTAAACTGCCCGGCGAGAGGGAGTCAGTGGCTGGGTGAGTACCTGGGTTTCTAAAGTCGGGCGTCCGCGATATCGGTCCCCAGAGAGGAATGAGAGATGCATAAGGCAGGGTTCAAGCGGCCGTCACCGGCCATGGTTATGGCAGTGATTGCACTGATAGCCGCTCTGGGCGGAACCGCTTGGGCGAAGTCCGAACTAGAAAAGAATTCAGTTGGCTCGCGCCAGATCCAGGCCAAGGCCGTGATCACTTCGAAATTCGGCGAAGGCGCTGTCACCGGGGCCCAGGTTGCCAGCAAGACCCTCGACGGCTCCAACGTCAACGTCAACGAACTCGGCACCGTGCCCACGGTGAGCAACGCCAACAATGCCGGCGATGCCCAGAAGGTCGGGGGCCACAACGCGACCTGTCCGGCCGGCACGACCCTGGTTCGCGGCGTCTGCTTTGACTCTTCTCCCTCGGGCCCGGTGACCGGGGTGCAAAATGCCGCGATCGCCTGCGCCAACCGCGGTGGCTGGCTGCCCACTCCGCAGCAGCTCTACTCAGCGCGCGGGGTGCTGAACTTGGGTGATGGGACCGGAACCCACAGCGAGTTCACCGATTCCCTCTCCGCAAACACGAGCGGGACCGAATACGGGACCACCGTGGTCAGCGCGACCGAAGAGAAGTTTGTCCTCAACGAAGATCCGAAAACCAAAGAACTGGTCTCCGACTACGAATACATCTGCGCCTACCCGCTCGTTCGCTGAGGGGAGTCGCGCCCGCGGCCGAGCGAGAGCCCGCTTGGCACCGCGCTTGAGCAGTCGGGCCTGATCGATCTGACCTGGTTTCGGGAGATCGGGCCCGAGCCCAGCTTTTGCCGCCGCTGAGTGCCTCAGCGCTGGGGGGTGGTTGAGATCAGTCCGATCTGATAGTGCTGGCTGAACTTGCTGCCGCCGTTGGCGCTCACGTGGGCTGTGCTGGTTTCCGTGCGGCGCAGCAGGAGTCCGTCGGAGCGGGCCAGCCAGGTGCCCTGGCTGTCGCTGCCTTCGGGATCTCCGCTGAGCGCGATCGAGGAGTGCAGGTGCACCGCCGCAATCGCTCGCCCTCCGACCATCAGCTTCGCCGGCCCGACCACGCTGACGTGGCTGATCACGGTGCCCGAGGTAGATCGGCAATTGGTCACCCACCGCATCCCCGGCTGCAGCTGCGCGCTGTAAGGGGCGCTTCCGCCCGTGCAGCTGTAGTGCACGAGCTTCGATTCACCGAAGAATTCGTGAAAGTTTCGCACCGCGGCGACCCTCGATGTCTTCGGCTTGAGGCAGAGTTCGCCTTCGGTCCAGCTTTGGGCCAGCGGCTGCCAACGTTCCTTGACCCCACATGGAGTCGGGGTGATTGCAATCGCCGTCACCTTGCCATAACCATGCCCGGTGCTCGCCACGGTGCTTTCAATTTCCTCGGCTCCCTGGGTCGCGTAGCTGTAGACGCCGAACGGCGGGATCGGTAAACCGGCGTGGCGAGGAACCCCGGCGACCTTCATCTCCTTGTTGAACCTGACAAGGGCTTGATCGACTCCCGACTTGCTTGAGGAATCTTTCGGATAGAGGTCATAGGCCACCCCGGCCAGAACCGCCACCAAGATCACGACCAGGACGGCGATTCCCTTCATTTCATCCCCCGCCGGTGTTGATCATGTCTCGTCCCCATATCGGCCGGCTGCACTCACGAGCCTTTGATCCTCGCAAAGCCACCGTAAGAGCAACCCGGTTGGCTGAGCTCAGGCATGCGTCGATCCTCTCTGATCGGTCAGACATACGCAACCACTGCAGATTGAGATCTGGCGTTTTCCGATTTGGAGAAAATCTCCCGCGAGCGGGACATCTCGCTCGGGAATTCCTACGCCGCGTCGACCAGTCAAGCCAGCTCGACAATTGGAGTGACCGGGAGTAAAGCAGCGCCGAGCAGTGACAGGTTTCGCTCGGGGTTGCGGCGGATAGCAATTGCCCTGACTTTCGCCACGAATTGCAACCGGCACTCGGATACGATTCCGGCTCCTCTGGGGCAGTGGCCCAACTGGCTAAGGCACCGGTCTCCAAAACCGGCGATTCCAGGTTCGAGTCCTGGCTGCCCCGTTTGCAAGCCCGCTTCCGATGCGGGTTTGAGGGCAATTCCAGGACGCATTCTCAGGAATTAAGGCACCGGTCCTGACAAGGGGGCGGAGGGGATCCATAGGCGTCGTGAGAGCTCTTTTTGGGCGTTTCGTTCCCTACGCGTTCCCTTGGAGGGACCAGCGAAACGGCTAGCGAAACTCATCGTGGGAAGCCAGGGAATAGCTCCTCAGCCTCATCGTCGGTGAGTCTGCGGGTCTCGTCGGTGCCGCGTGGCTGCGTGTGCTCGTAAAATGCCTTTGATGGGCGCTTTGGCCCTCAGCGCGAGGATCGGTCGGCGCCTCCTGCCAAGCTGTCGACTGCGCTGCCGGACTGCGTGCAACTTAATTCTTAGGAATACAGATTAAGGTCAAAAAACGTCTGTAGTCTGTATTCTTGAGGCATGGAAACGCTCAGAATTCCCCAAATCACTGAGCTCTTTCACGTCGCCTTTCTCGACGTCTTATCTAAACGCCTCGACCCGGCTCGCTACGTCCTCAAGGGCGGCGCGAACCTGCGCTACTTCTTCGACAGCCTGCGCTATTCGGAGGACATCGATCTCAACGTTGAAGGGGTGCCTGCTTACCGCCTTACCGAGAAGATCGACGACGTCCTTGCCTCCGTGCCGATGCAAGCCTTGCTGCGAGCAAAGGACTTGAGCATCGCCGAGTCGTCCAACCCGAAGCACAGCGAGACCACCCAGCGCTGGAAGGTCGGGCTTGAGGCCCCCGGGCACGATCACTTGATCCGAACCAAGATCGAGTTCAGCTACCGAGACAGTGAGGGCCACTATCGCCTCGAGCCGATCCCTCGGCGCATCGTGGCGCCCTACGCGCTCAGCCCTCCGCTTGTCCAGCACTACGTCGATGACACGCCCATCGAGCAGAAGGTGCGCGCCCTTGCCGGTCGCTCCGAGACCCAAGCGCGCGATGTCTTCGATCTCGAGCTGCTCTTCCGCCGGCGACCGCTGACGCCTGGCTCGCTCGATCCGCATCTTCTAACCGAGGCGGCCGATCTGGCCATGCAGTTGCCCTACGCCGCCTTCCGCGACCAGGTTCTGCCCTTCCTTGAGCCCGAGACGGTCGAGCTCTATGAGGGAAATGTTTCTTGGGAGCGGATGCAGACCTTCGTCGCCGAGAAGCTCGAGGAGGCACGATGACCCCGGCCAACGACTTCGGCGAGTTGCTCGCAATGAAACGGGCAGTGATCACGACTCGCGAGGCGGCCGCGCGCTGGCAGACCTCTCAACGCACCGCCTTTCGGCGGCTCAACGCCATGGACGAGGGCGGGCTCGTGCGTCGCCTCCGCCACGGCTTGTGGGCGCTTGACCCCGAGGTCGCGCCGTTTGCGCTCGCTCCCTTCTTAACTGCTCCCTTCCCGGCCTATGTGTCCTTTTGGTCGGCGCTCTCTCGCCACCAGATAATCGGACAGATCCCGCGGCAGATCTCGGTCGCCTCGCTCGATCGAGCGAGGCGTATTACCACGTCTCTTGGCATCTATGAGATCCACCACCTTGCCCCCGGGCTCTTCGGCGGCTACGAGGGTTCTGAAGAGAGCGGCTACCTGGCGACGCCGGAGAAGGCTCTCTTCGACGCCGTCTATGTTCGCGCAGCTTCCGGTAGCCGAACTTTCTTTCCCGAGCTCTCGCTGCCCGAAGGTTTCGATGACGCTCAGATTAAAAAATGGATCGACCGGATCGAGAGTGCGCGGCTGCGAACGCTCGTCTCGCGCCGTCTTCGCGAGGTGCTGTCGGAGGCATCGCGCGAGGGCGCTACGCGCTCGAATCGGTCACGGTCTCGCGGTCAGAAATCCGCCGCTGGCTGACCATCTCCGCTCACGCTCCCCCTGTTTGTCGTCTAGGTTTCGTCCCTACCCCGTTCCCTACAGAACCCGGTTCCCACGGAATTTGGCTGGCTAGAGCGCCAAATTTGACCAAGCAACCGGTCTCCAAAACCGGCGATTCCAGGTTCGAGTCCTGGCTGTCCCGTGTGCGATCTGGCTCCTGGAGCCAAACGACGGCTTTCTCAGGCGAATGTGGAATGACTTGGCGCGGAGTGATTGGTCTCCGAACCAGTCCTGGGGAGGGTTCCGCCGGCGTGAAATGGGCTTATCGCGGACAGCTCCATTTCCCTGCGTATTCTGCGGTGAGGCAAGGCCGCGGCTGCTCTTCGGATCTGGTCATTCTCCCTATGCCGCGTATTTGGGCCAGGGCATCGGAAACAACCCCCTGTACTCCCGCGCCTCCTCGACTACCCGCGCCACCGACGGCCGCGCCATCAGCTCCGTGAAATAGCGGGTCAGGTCGCCGAGGCGATCTTCGTCCCAGCGGTGAACGACGTGGGCGTAATGGAGGGCGGGCCCAGCGGCGCAATCCGCCAGGCTGAACCGTTTGCCGGCAACCCACCCCCCGGCCACCAGCCGCTCATCGAGCATCTTGTAAGCGGAATCGAGAGCTATGTGGGCTTCCTCGACCCCGTGCTTGTCCCGGTTTCCCTGCGGTCGCAGGTTGTCGCCGACGATCTTTTGCATCGGCGTCATCACGTGTCCGTCGAGCACGCGGTCCCAAAGCCGCGCCTGCAGGGCCGCTGCCGGCTCGGCGGGGATCAGCCGCGGCGCCACGCCGATCGCATCGAGATATTCCACGATTGGCGTCGACTCCGGGACGGTCAGGCCCGTCGCATCCTCGTGCAGCACCGGGATGCTTGCCGGCGGCCATAGCCGCGCAAGCTCGCCGCGGTCGTCTTCCCCGCCTACCAAGTGCCGCTGGAACGGCACTTCGCGCTCGTAGAGGGCGATCAGTGGCTTCCAGCAGTAGGCGGCGAAGGGATGTTCGTAGAGCGTCAAGGTCATCGAACCGGCTCCCCGGCGAGGAGCTCTCCGAGACGGTCCAACAGCCAGCCGGTGCCGTGCTCGCGCTGCGCCGGATCGTCGAGGGCATCGAAGAAGGCGCCCTGCTCGGTGAAGAGGAGCCGCGTGCCGCCTACCTCGGCGAAGAACTCAACCGTCGTCAGCGACACCGAGATCAACCGGTCGTCTTGGAGGAGGTCGTAGGCGAACACGATCCGCTCGTCCTCGACGATGTCGTGGTAGGTGCTGCGAAAGAGGTTCTGTCTGCCGCCGGGCTCTCCGCCGCTGCTGACCTCGCCGCCGCCGACTCGGAAGTCGAGCTCCCAGAAGGCGTTGGGCCAGTTGGCAGGGTTGGCGAACCACTGCCGCTTCAGGTCGGGGTCCGAGAACCCCCTGAATGCCTGCCGCGGGCTGCAGCCGTAGTTACGCTCGATGCTGAAATCGGCATGGGCGATGCTCATTAGTTCTCCTCGCGGTTGATGTTGAGTACGTCGCCGAGTCGATCCAGGCGGCTCTCCCATTCCTTGCGGTGCCTCGCTATCCAGCGCTCTACCGACTGCATGGGCAAAGGCTCTAGGCGGCAAGTGCGGACCCGCCCGATCTTCTCGGAGCTGACCAGGCCGCTTCGCTGGAGGACGTTGATGTGCTGGACGACCGCTGGCAACGAAATCGAAAGCGGTTCCGCCAGCTCGCCGACCGAAGCTGGACCCCGGCTGAGCCGGGCGACGATTGAGCGTCGACTCGGATCGGCGAGGGCGTGGAAAGCTTGGTTTAGCGCAGCGGCCTCGGAGGGCATGCCGAGACCGTAGCAAATAGTTAAGAGAGCGCTTAACTATTGGTTTGGGGCGAAGCCGAGCGTCTGCTCCTATCTCTCCATATATGGCGGCTGAGGGCAAGGGCGCGGATCAAGCTCGAGCGCGAAGTGCGCATGCTTTGTCCTCAGGTCCGGATGCCTCAACTCCCCCCGGATACAGCGTGTTGGAGCTCATCCTTGGTCATCTTCGATCTGCCTGCGATACCCATCTTTTTCGCGTCGTTATAGAGCTGTTCCCGAGTTCGTCCACTCTGGCCTTTGCCCGACTTTTTACCGCCGCGGCTGCTTGCGGAGGAACCCCTGGTTGAGCTGGCCCTCGACGATTTCGACTCGCCGGAGCGCGCCTTTTCCTTATTCACGGTGCGCGCTGCGATCTCCTCGGCCCGTTTGTTCGAGCGGCCTTGTTTCTTCTCGCTCTTTTTGATCTCTTTGTATTGACGCTCTCGTTTGCTTCCCTTTTTCACTCCACGTGGTGGCATCGGCCCTCCTTTGTCTCGATTGCGCCCCGCTCAGGCGGTGGCGGCTGTCCGCTGGCCTTGATGCACTCCCCCGGCAAACTCCTCGACGATCTTCGCGTTGAAGGCCGGAAGGTCGTCGGGTTTGCGGCTGCTGACCAGCCCCTGGTCCACGTGGACCTCCTCATCGACCCACTCCGCGCCAGCGTTTCGCAGGTCGGTCTGCAGGCTCGGCCACGAGGTCAGGGTGCGACCGCGAACTACGTCTGCCTCGATCATCGTCCACGGCCCGTGGCAGATCGCACCGACCGGCTTGCCAGCCTTAAAGAAGGCGCGTACGAACTCAACTGCCGCCTCATTGGTTCGCAGCTGGTCGGGATTGGCGACGCCGCCGGGCAGGACAAGGCCGTCGTAGTCGTTTGCCTCGGCATCGGCGACCGCGCTATCGGCCTCGAAAGTCTCGCCCCTATCAAGATGGTTGAACGCTTGAATCTCGCCAGCCTCTGGGGCCAGGAGGTCCACTTCGGCGCCGGCGGCGCGGACGGCCTCGAGTGGCTCGGTCAGCTCGATCTGCTCGACACCCTCATTGGCCACCAGGAACGCAATCCGTTTGTCGCTGAGTCGGTCAGACATAGAAGCTCCTTTTTTGCCTTGCGAATGGGGTGGCCAGCCCGAACGCCGCGCCACCCAAAAGGCGGTTGGTCTTCTCACCCTTGCGGGAACCGATTTGGCCGGTAAAAGCCGCAGGGATTCGGGCTGGCACCCGCTGCTCAGTGGGGTTACCCGTTTGGCGACTGCTCAAACGGCCGGGCGTTTCCTGACTCGATGAGCGCCTGACCTATGGGGCGCCGCGCTCCGCGGGCGGTGGGGTCAACGGGGAGATTCCCCCAGCGCCAGCGCGACCAGAGCTCGCGGCCTGAAGACGTCCCGCCCAGACCGCCTTTGCGCCCAGATCGCCGGTCCTAAAGACCATGTAGCCGGCGCCGATCGAGAGCACAACGAGGGCGATGCGAAGCGCCGTGTTGATCGACCCCAGAGAGAGGAGTCGGTCCAAAAAACCGAGCCCGGTCGGCATGCCAGTGGAGATCCGCTGCGATGCGAAGGTGATGATCAGGGTCGCGGTGAAAACCACGTAGATGATGGCGAGGATGTGGGCGGCGTGGGAATGCTGGGAGATCAGGCTGGCGGCGGGGCCCTGCAAGTTGAGGGCGCGGCGCAGCGCGGCCCCGGCCTGCATTGTCAAAAACACCGAGCTCATCGCGATGATTGAGACGACCGAGAGCGCGACGCCGTAGCGCAAGAACCAGTCTTGCCTGAACACAAAGACGACCGCGGCAATCACGGTGACCGGGATCAAGATCACCGGCACGTGGACGAAGAGCGGATGCGCGGGCAGGCCGCTGTAGATGGTTGTGGTTCGGATCGCCAGCGTGAAAAAGCCCAGGAACCCGAGCAGCGTGAGGACGAACTCCGCGCGGCGCCAATCCACGCCAACCCGCTCTGCCCCGACCCCCTCCATATTCACTGGGATCGAGGCTATAAGCGGCGATTAAGCCATCTCTAAATCGCAGCAGAGAGGCCCGTCTGCTTGGCTGGATGCATCGAGCTTGGCGAATTCGTTCGCAGCCCCAGCCGCGACCCTGGGCCCGCGAAGGTTCCCCACCTTTCTGGGGATCACCGAGGCGGATCCCGAACCAGCTCTGAGCTGACGACGGCGAATTAAGTCGAGGCTTTGAGGCCGCGGCGGCAAGCTTCGGTTTAACCCGTCTGGCTGAGGCTGAGCCAGATCGGACCCCGAGACCAATCCTCTCAAGGGGGGCGGCCTCAAGCAGCAGATCGCGGTCGCGGATAGGCTAAGCAAAGGTGAGCCGGGAAGTCTGGTCGGCACCACGTCGTCGACCCAGGATTCTCCGATGCCGATCCTCGCGATAGCGGTCTTTCTTTTCTCAGTGCTCCTGACCCTGGGCGCGGCGAGCTCCTTTGCAGACAGGCTGGATCACCTCGCCCCTCGACTCGGCCTGCCGGAGGCTCTGGTCGGTCTCCTTACCGCCCTTGCCGCCGATGCCCCCGAGATCTGCTCGGCGCTGATTGCGCTGGCAAAGGGCGCAAAAAGCGTCAGCCTTGGCATCGTGCTCGGCTCAAATGCCTTCAACCTGGCGGCGATGATTGGTCTCAGCGCAATCGTGGCCGGTTCGGTCTGCATCGAGCGTCGTGCCCTTCTCGTGGAGGGTGCGGTGGGATTGCTCGCCGTCGTGCTGGCGGCTGGCATCATCCTCGCCGGCCTGCCGCCGGCGCTCGGGCTGCTGGCCTTCGGCGCCGTCTTGGTCCCCTACCTGATGCTTTTGGTCCGGAGTCCCGCCAGGGCAGAGCCCGTCGCTCGCCACGCCGAGCACCGGTTTCGCCGGACTCCGATCTGGCGGTTGAGCTCGACGATCCTCATCGCCGTGGGGCTGATCGTGGCCGGTAGCGAGGGCATGGTGCGCTCGGCCCTCAGCTTGGCCGATCGGTGGCAGCTCCCAAATGTTTTGGTGGGAGTCTTGGTCTTGGCGATTCTCACCAGCCTGCCGAACGCCTACACGGCGGTTCGGCTCGCCAGCAGCCGTCGCGGTGCTGCCTTGGTCAGCGAGAGCCTGAACAGCAACACGATCAACCTGCTCGGGGGGGTGATGCTTCCAGCCCTGCTGATCGGCCTCGAGCCCGCATCGGGGCTGGTTCGCTTCGACCTTGCCTGTTTGGTGATGATGACCCTCGCGGCGCTTTTGTTGCTGACCCCGCGGCGCGGAGTCGGGCGCGGGGGGGGTGGCCTGTTGATCCTCTTCTACATGGTTTTCGTGCTCGTGCAGGTGGCGAACACCTGAGCGGTCGCTCCGAGGCTGATCCTTGACGGTGGCCTCCTAAACCAAGAGCCTGAACTTTCCTTCGCCCCGCCGGCCTGGCGCAGCGCAATGTCGCGGTATTTCACTCAGGAGGCGATCCGATCGCGCCCCTCGCGCTTGGCTCTATAAAGAGCCATGTCGGCGCGTTCGAGCAGGTCGTCGATCGTCTCGGAGAAATCCCAGCAGGCAATACCGGCCGAGCATGTCTGTCCGCTCGGAGTCACCTTTCGAAGCCGCTCGACGATCACCGTGGCGTCTTGCAGGGCGCAGTTTGGAAGCACGAGCAAAAACTCCTCGCCGCCGTAGCGAACGATCGTGTCTTCTCCCCTTAGCTTGGAGTCCCAGGCGACGGCGCACTCGCGAAGCACGGCATCACCAGCGAGGTGACCCTGGCCGTCGTTAAAGGTCTTGAAGTGGTCCAGATCGATGAGTGCAAGACAAAGCGGCGAATCACCCCGGCGGGCGCGGGCCATCTCGCGCGGTAGCTGTTCGCTCAGCGCTCGCCGGTTCGGCAAGCCGGTCAGTGGGTCGCTGCGAGCAAGCAGCTCGACCTCGATCAGGAGGTCCTCGCGTTCGGCCTCAACCCGCTTTAAGTCGGTCACGTCCGTTGCCCGGGCGTAGATCAGCGACTCATCAGCGGCCAGGGCGGAGCTCCATCGCAGCCAGTGCCAAGCGCCGTCCTTGGCCAGGAAGCGGTTCTCAAAGCCGATCGTATCCCCCCCTTCAAACAATTCCCTCGCCTGCGCCTCGGTTCGTTCGCGGTCGTCGGGATGAATGAGGTTGACGAAGGGGGCGGCGCGCAGTTCCTCATCGCTATAGCCAAGGCTGCGCTTCCAGGCGGAATTCAGCTCGACGAAGTACCCCTCCATGTTCGCCGTGCAGAGCATGTCGTGGGATAGATCGAAGAAACGCCGCGCTCGCAGGTCGGCCCTGGCCCGATGAGCGACGAGTGCGCCGGTCAGGAGGGTGACGATCGAGAGCAGTACCGCGGTGAAGAGCCAGCGACTGAGCGGCGAATACCCAGCGGTGCTCCTCACCGCGATCAGTGCCACCGCGTAGACACCGAGAAGCCAGAGAAGATGGGCGATTGCGACCCGGCGCGGAAAGTAATACCCAGCGACCAGCATCGCCCAGACGAAGATCGCACCATATTGGCCGACCGCTACGCCGCTCTCAAAAAACAGGAGGCTGGTAAGAACCGCGGTGCTCGCGAGGACCAGGTGGGTCAACCCGATCGGAATCCGGTGAGCCAGGCCCCAGCACAAGAGACCGACGCACAACATCGCAGCAGCGATCGCGAGCTGGGCCGATGTATTGCCTCCGCCGGGATGGGGAAGGATCAGGGAGAGGATCACCAGTCCGGCGCCGGCCAGCAGCAGCGCTGCCACGGCACGCGCCTCCGAGCGTCCCGGGCCCCCGAGGAACCCACGCCTTTTGGCCGATCCGGTCATTCGGTATTGAGATCGGCTCCTGGCGCGCAGTCTTTAGAAAGACAGGCAGATATTTGAGTGGGAGCAGAGCGCGCCGGCTAGCTTCGCCGTGATTTCGGCCCGGCAGCCTGATCGGCGTCATGGGGTCGGCGTAACCGCGCTGGCGGGCGGCGCTGCCCGAAGCAACAAGCCTTGCAGTGTTAAGCGGACCTCAGCCACTGGCCGAATCCCGCCATCGTGGCAGCGGCTGAGCTTGAATCGAGTCCGGGTTACGGCGAAGAGGACCTTCGCTTGCTCTGTTCCATGCCCGATGAATCCGTCGATCTCGTCTATCTGGATCCGCCCGCCTTCGCCAGCTGGCTGCACGAGGGGAGCTGGGCAGATCGAGTCGAGGCGGCCTCCGCTGAGGATCGTTGGGGGGGTGGGGTGAGGAGCTACCTGAACTGGATTGTGGGCCCGCTGGAGGATCTGCATCGGATTCTCAAACCGACCGGATCGATGTTTCTTGTTTGCGATGAGGGAGTTGGCGTCTACGTCAGGCTCGTCCTCGACGAAATCTTCAGCCAGCAAGATCCTCGCAATCAGATGGTCTGGTGGAAGGCCAACTCCGGACCGATGCACCACTACGTTTTCTTCTACCGCAGATCGGGGGGCGCCGCTCGGCGCAGCCCCTACTACACGGTCATCCATCGCGAGGGTAGTGAGGACTCGGCTTTAGTCGGCTTCAGCTTCGTGCAGGGATGGCGGATGCGCCAGGCCCCCTAGCCGGATCCCGCAAAGCTGGTGCTGATCGGATCGGCGCTTCGCATTTAGTTGCCCACCGTTAAAGGTGAGCGGGTGGCTCGCCGATTGCCCTTTTCGAGATGAGCGCCGATCAGTCCAGCGCAGCAGCGGATCGGTTGGCGATCCCAGCCCCGCCTTCCACGGTCGATGAGCAGCCCGCAGAGGGCCTCAGGCGGCTCGGCGAGGAGCTCAAGTCGCGCGCCGAGGACGTGCTCAAGCTGACCCTTGAGCGCACGACCGGGCCCGAGCACGATGTCGACTCCGTGGTCCAAGACAGCTTCGAGCGGATCAGCCGCAATTCGACGATCGCCGTCGCCCGCTGGATCGCGGGGGAGGGGATGGAAGTGGCGATTGAGGCCGGTCGAGAAACCTGGGAAATCTTTGGGGAGCTGGCTGTTCATCGTGCCGCCTCCCTCGACGAGGTGACCTGGCGTTGCTTTTGGTGGCGAAATGCGATGGCCGCGGTGATCAAGGACGCCGCCACCGGACTGGGCAGCTCCCCCGAGGCGCTCGCAGGCGCTCTAAATATCTTGCAGCTGAGCCTCGAGTTCAGCCTGCTGCGGATGTGTGAGTGCTTTGAGATCGAGCGCCAGCGGACCGACGAAGAGCTCGCCCGCCGCGAGGAGGAGCTTTCGTTTCTGGCCACACACGACCCTTTGACGGGCCTTCCCAATCGCACCCTGATCTTGGATCGGGTCGAGCAGATCCTCGCGCGCTCGCGCCGCAGTCAGGCACCGGTAGCCGCCCTGTTCATCGATCTCGACAACTTCAAGGACATAAATGACACCCTCGGCCACACGATCGGCGACGAACTGCTGCAGGCTGTCGCGGCACGGCTTGAGGGCGTGATCCGCGACGCCGATGCGCTCGGGCGCCTGGGCGGGGATGAGTTTGTGGTGATCTCAGAAGAGCTCTCGCTCGCGGCTGGCCCCGAGCTGGTCGCCGAGCGACTGCTTGAAGCTCTGCAGCAGCCGTTTAAGCTCGGGGCCGATCGCCAGACCCGGGTTAGTGTGAGGGCGAGCATCGGGATCGCGATCGGCGAGCGAACCTCCGCGGAGGAGCTGCTGCGCAAGGCCGACATCGCGATGTATCGGGCCAAGTGGGACGGCAAGCACCGCTACGTCGTCTTTGAGACCGGGATGCAGGACGTGATCCAAAACCGGATGGAACTTGAGATGGACCTGCGCGAAGCGCTCGGCAACGATGAGTTCGTTCTCGCCTTTCAGCCGACGATCGATCTGAGCGACATGAGTCCAACCGGGGTCGAGGCCCTGATCCGTTGGAATCACGCCGGGCGCGGAGTCCTTCAACCCGACGATTTCATCCCTCTGCTCGAGGAGTCAGGGTTGATCACAGAGATCGGCCGCTGGGTCCTGGATCAGGCTTGCGCGCAGGCGGCCCAGTGGCGGGCGGCCGGGTACCCGATCAAGATGGCCGTCAACGTATCCGGACGCCAGCTCGACAGCGATCAGATCACCGCCGATATCGAAGCGGCGCTTGCGGCGAGCGGCTTGGAGGCCGAGGCGCTGACGATCGAGGTTACAGAGACCGCCTTGATGCGAAATATCGAGGAGACCGCAAGGCGCCTCACCGCAATCAAGGCGCTTGGCGTGCAGATCGCGATCGATGATTTCGGGACCGGGTACTCATCGCTCGCCCACCTGCAGAGGTTCCCGGTCGACGCGCTTAAGATCGATCGCTCGTTCATCTCAGGCCTGGGACGAAACCAGGAGGGCGAAACGCTGATCCACTCACTCGTTCAGCTCGGCAAGGCGCTCTCGATCGAGACCTTCGCCGAGGGAATCGAGCAACATCATGAGCTCTCCCTGCTGCGTCGAGAGGCCTGCGACAACGGGCAGGGCTTCCTCTTCGCTCGTCCCCTCGACGTCGCCGCCACCGAGGCATTTCTGCGGGACTGGGCGGACAATCTCAAATCCCCGTTCGCGAAGGTGCCCCAGGGACCGATCGGTCCGAGCCAAGCTCGGTAAAGGAATTGAGACTGCGGCCAGCGCTAGCTCACCGCTCGGCGTTCATTCGATGCACGTTTGGGCTGGCGATTCAAACGAATCCTGCTTGGCCACCGATCGTCAAGCTCAGCCTCGCTTCTGAGCGAGGTTGTTCGGGCCGCTCCCCCTCCCGGCAGGGCTGGCGCGCCGCGCGGGGGCCGCGGTTCATCGTCTTGGAGCTCCGCGGTTGCCTCAGTCGCGCTGCGGCGGGGGAGTCGCCTCCTCGGGGGAGATCCCGAACTTCTGCTCATATGCCGTGTTCAGCGCCGGCCACCCGCGGGAGGAGTGGGGGAGCGGTTCTGGCGAGTCGGAGGTGTCCTCGAGGGACTCGGCCAAAGCGGTGAGGCAGAGGTGCCAGCCAGCCCCGTCGCGGGCGGCCTTCAAGCGGTCCTCGAAGCTGTGGATGAGGATCAGGAGGCAGCCCGAATCGTGGGGGCGAATCTCAAATCGCAGGTGATTGGATTCGGACCCATCCGCATCCCAGGTGTAGCCGAGCAGGCGCGGCGGGTCATAGTCGGTGACCTCGCCGTCGGGCATATCGGCAATGTGGCCGCCCTCCACGAAGACGACGCGACCCCCCACCCTCGGCTCAAAGCGGGCCGGGGTCGGATGCCAGGCCGCCTCCTGATCGGGCTCGGTCAGCGCCCGCCAGACTCGCTCGGGCCCGTGGCGCAGCACCCGTTCAAAGCGCAGCGCCGGCTTACCCCCTCGGTCCTCCAGGGTCGCATCTGGTGCGGGCATCTCAGTCCTCCTCGTCCAGGTGTTCTTCGAGCGCCTTGAGGCTGCCCCGCCAGAGGCGCTGATAGGGCGCGATCCAGCCGAACAGCTCAAGCATTCCCTGCGGGTGCAGCTGATAGAGGCGACGTTGGCCCTGGGCTTGGGCCTGCACGACCTCGGCCTCGCGCAGGATGCGCAGGTGGCGGGAGACGTTGGGTTGGCTCAGGCCGCTGCGCTCGACGATCTCCCCGACCGAGTGGGGCCCGTCCATCAACAGGTCGAGAATCCCCCTTCTGGAGGACTCGGCGAGCACCGCGAAAACGTCGTCCATTTTGATATTCAATCATATGCTTATATAAGGCATAGCAACTATTTCTGACCCGAAGGAGGAAGGGAGTGACGGCTCGCCGCCGGGGGTAACTTGAAAGGGCCAGAATTGAGCGGCGACTTCGTCCAGGACGCCGGCGCTTTGTGGCTGGCGCTCGGCGGCAATTGGAAATAGGCTTATGGGCGGCTCTGAAATTGCAACGGAGGTGTGGTGATCTGATGAATTCGCCGTGGCCGGCGAGTGGATATGAGGAGTGGAGTGAGACCTGCGACACGCTTCACGCGCACAGCCAGGTTTTGGGCAAGCTTGCCGCGCAGTTGGCAGCACCCGAGCCCCAGCTCCAGCACTCAGCGCTTCGCCTCAGCGCCCGCGGTTTGGAAACGTTGCCGTTGCCCGCGCCAGATGACTCCGGGGTGGTGGTGGTCGGGCTCGACCTCCGAAATCACGAAGCGCTGGTCGAGCACAGTGGCGGAGGGGAGCGGCGGGTGCCACTGATGCCCGACCGTGCGGTCGGGAGCGTGACCCGCGAGGTGCTCGCGCGCTTTGGCGATCTCGCCGGTGCGGTTGAGATCGACCCCACACCTCAGGAGGTGCCGTGGAGCGTGGCGCTCGATCAGGACGAGGAGCACGCTCGCTATGACCCCGATCGGGTCAGCGCCTACTTCGCTGCGGCCACCGAGGCGGCCACTGTCCTTGCCGCTTTTCGAGCGCCGTTTCGGGGCCGGGTGACGCCGGTCAATGCCTGGTGGGGGTCGTTTGACCTCGCCGTCAACCTCTTCTCCGGTCGCCCCGCGAAGCCTCCCGCAGAGGACTTCATCATGCGCAACGCGATGGACTCACAGGAGGTCGCGGTGGGCTGGTGGCCCGGCGACCCGAAATATCCAAAGGCCGCCTTTTATGCCTACGCCTACCCCGCACCCGATTCGTTTGCCGATGGAATTGGCTCGCCGGCTGAGGCGCGCTGGGATACCGCGCTCGGCGAGTACATTCTGGATTGCGACGATCTGGGCGCCAGCGCCAATCCGCGGGCGCTGGTGCTTGAGTTCGCCCGCTCGGTTTTCGATCACGCCTGCACGGTGTGTGATTGGGATCCGAGCTTTGCTGCAAGCATCGCTGGCTCTCCCCCTCCACTCGTCTAGGGCGCGCCAGCCAGCACCGATCCAATTCCAAAGTGAGCCCAAAAGCGCTGGGCGCTCGTCGCTGCGTCCCCGGGCGCCGAGGCGGTTTTGATCGTCAAGACCGGTGCCGATGGAGCCGTTTTTGAGCTGCACGCGGAGGCGTCGCGGCGTCCGGGGGCGCGGCAGGACGGCTTGGCGGAGGGCACTGGGTGGGCGCTGGTCTCGAGTGGGCGGATATGGTCGGGGCAATGAAACCTTCTCTTGCCGTGGCCGGCGCCGAGGGCGAGAGCGCAGATGCCTGAGGCCCAAGCCGCCTCGGGCGCCAACCCCAGCCCTCCCCGCAAAGCGCTTTTGGCCCTGCTCGGATTGGCGGCGATCGTCGGCATCGTCGTCTCCCTCGCCGCCTGGGCATTCCTAGAGCTGATCCACCAGATCCAGACCTTCGTGTTCACCAACCTGCCGCGCGATCTGGGCTATCACCACGGCCCGCCCTCGTGGTACTACCTCCTCGTGCTGGCGATCGCCGGCGCTCCGATCGCCTTTGCGATCGTGCGGTTGCCCGGCAAGGGTGGCCACGTTCCGGCCGAGGGCCTCAAGGTCGGCGGTGACCCGACCCAGCCGTCGGAGCTACCTGGGATCGCCCTCGCAGCCCTCGCCACGATTGGCCTCGGCCTGGTTTTGGGCCCCGAGGCGCCGCTGATCGCGCTTGGCGCGGGGCTCGGCTTGCTTTCAATTCGGCTGCTCAGACGCGATACGCCCGCCCAGGCTGAGGCGGTGATCGCCGTCTCTGGAAGCTTCGCGGCGATGGCGATGCTCTTTAACTCACCGCTGATCGCCGCCGTGATCCTGATCGAGGCGCTTGGGTTGGACCGCGAAAAACTGCCGCTGGTCTTGATTCCAGGGTTGCTCGCCGCCGGGATTGGTTCATTGGTCTCAATCGGGATGGGTTCGCTCACCGGCCTCAGTACCAGCGCCTACGCAATCGGCGCGCTCTCGGTTCCGAGTCTCGCCCAGCCCTCGCTCTCTGACTTCGCTTGGACGATCCCGCTCGCCATCGCCGTCGCCGTTTTGACCTTTGTCGTGCTGAGGGTCGGGCTCCAAACCCATCGCCTCGTGAAGCCACGCCCATTCTTGCTGTTGCCTGCCGCCGGGTTGATCGTCGCCGCTTTGGCGATCGCATTTCACGCGACGAGCGGAAAAAGCGCCAGCGAAGTCCTCTTCTCAGGCCAGGATGCGCTGCCGGGGTTGGTGACAAGCGCCGGTGCCTGGTCAATCTCGGCGCTGCTTTTAGTCCTCGCTTTCAAGGGAGTCGCCTGGGGCATTTCGCTGGGCAGCTTCCGGGGCGGCCCGACCTTCCCGGCCCTGTTCATCGGCGCTGTTGCGGGGATCCTCGCATCGCATCTTCCGGGGTTTGCATTGACCGGCGCGATCGGAGTCGGGATGGGGGCCGGGGTGGTGTCGGTGCTGCGCCTGCCACTCTCCGCCGTTGTCTTGGCAAGCGTCCTGCTCAGCAAAGGTGGTGAAGGCGCAGAGCCGCTGATCATCGTCGGCGTCGTTGTCGCCTACCTGGTCACCGTTGGCCTCAGCAAGACCATGGATCGCCGAGCCGAGGGCGGTATCGCGGGCGCGCCTTCCACCGCGCCGGCGGGTTAGCTTCGGCGCCGCCCCGATCAGCTACCAACGGCGGAAGCTGACAATCACCTGCTTTGGATGATGCCGGCAGTCCGGCGACCGCATAGCTTCGGCCGGTCGGAGCGGCTTCGCTTCGTCTCAGATCCGACCACGATGCCAGAGCCATACACCATCAGGACTCTGGGGCTGCTTCCAGCCGCCCCGTTTTGCTCGCTGCTCAGCGGTGGGGAGCCGAGCCGGATTTCTCGACCACTGCGGTTGAGCACTCGCCAGGTCTGGAGGCGGTCGTGCCGCTGCCCCGGTTGGCGCTTTAGCATCCCGAGCAGCCACGGCTCGCGGCGCCTACACCGACGCTGCAAGACAGAGCAGAACAATCGAAAGGACCACGTCAATGGCAGTAGCCACCAGTCCCAGCGCTGCTCCCTCTTCGGCTAGGCCCGGGGGCGCCTCCCAACGACCCGCGGACGTCTTCGTAATTTTCGGCATCACCGGTGACCTGGCCAAGGTGATGACATTTCATTCGCTTTATCGGCTCGAGAAACGCGGCCTCCTGGACTGTCCGATCGTCGGTGTGGCGGTTGATCAGTGGAGCCTCGAGGAACTGCGTGAGCACGCCCGTCGCTCGATCGAGGCATGCGGGGAAACGATCGATGAGGAGGTTTTCAAGCGCTTTGCCGAGCGACTCTCCTACGTCTCCGGAGACTTCTCCGACGCCAAGACGTTCGCCTCCGTCGCCAAGGCGATAGAGGCGAAGCAGAGCCCGGTCTTTTACCTGGAGATCCCGCCGTTTCTGTTTGGTGCGGTGATCAAGGGGCTCTCTGACGCCGGTCTCACCGCCGCGGCTCGGGTCGTCGTTGAGAAGCCGTTCGGCCACGACCTCGGCTCGGCGCGGGCGCTCAACGAAGAAGTCCATCGCTATATCGATGAGTCCCAGCTCTACCGAATCGATCACTTCCTGGGAAAGATGGGCCTGGTCGAGATTCTCTTCCTGCGCTTTGCCAACACGATGCTTGAGCCTGTCTGGAACCGCAACTACGTCTCATCGGTGCAGATCACGATGGCCGAGAGCTTCGGCGTCGAGGACCGCGGCCACTTCTATGACCCGGTGGGAGCGTTGCGCGACGTCGTCGTAAACCATTTGATGCAGGTGGTGGCCGCGGCCGCGATGGAGCCCCCCTCCGGCGGCGATGCGGCGACGCTCAAGGACGCGATGTTCTCCGTCTTTCGCTCGATGCCCGATGCCGACCCCGCCCACTACGTGCGCGGCCAGTACGACGGCTATCTGGAGATCGACGGGGTAAAGAAGGACTCAAGCACCGAGACCTACGCGGCGCTTCGCCTTGAGATCGAGAACTGGCGCTGGTCGGGGGTGCCATTCTTCATCCGCGCCGGCAAGGATCTGCCGGTCACCCAAACCGAGCTGCGCCTCGTCTTCAAGCACCCGCCCAGGCTTGGACTGGGGATGGGTGGGCACCCCGACGCCGACCAGCTTGTGATCAAGCTCGATCCCAGCACCGGAGTGCGAATGCTCCTGCAGGCGCAGCGAAGCGGCGATCGCAATCCCGAGCCGATCCACCTCGATATGGAGTTTGCCACAGAGGGAGGCGAGGGGCCGACGCCCTATGAGGTGCTGCTGCATGCGGCGATGCTCGGTGACAGCTCGCGCTTCACCCGCCAAGACAGCGTCGAGGAGACCTGGAGGGTCCTGCAGCCGCTGCTTGACTCCCCTCCTGCGGTGCACGGTTACGCCAAGGATTCCTGGGGACCCGAGGAAGCCGATCGTTTGGTGGCCGGACACGGCCGCTGGCACGGGCCCTGGATTGCCTCATGAATCCCGCCAAGGCAAAAAAACCGAAAAAGGCGAGCGCCGACAATGGGGCCGCCGCCGCCGCTCCGCAGAGCGCCGCCGCGCCCTCGCCGTTTCCGCCGATCGCCGATTACGCCTTCCTCTCCGACTGCCACACCAGCGCCCTGGTTGCACCCGACGGCTCGATCGATTGGCTCTGTGTCCCCAGCTTTGACTCGCCGAGCATCTTCGGCAGCCTGCTCGACCGCGAGGCGGGTTCTTTTCGCTTTGCCCCCTTCGGTATCAACGTGCCCTCCTCGCGGGTCTATGAGCCCGGGACCAACACCCTGCTGACCACCTGGAAGTCGCCAACCGGCTGGGTGATGGTCAGAGACGCGCTGACGATTGGCGCCACCCGCGGACCCGATCTGATCACTCCGCACACCCGGCCTCCAGCTGATGAGGACGCCGATCACCTCCTGATCAGGACGGTCTTGTGCCTCGACGGCAGCGTCGAGATGGAGCTGATTTGTGAACCGATCTTTGACTACGGCCGCGCCGTGGCGAAGTGGACGCTGCTCGACGGCGACAACCACGCCGCCGATGCGAGCGGCGCCGGACTGACCGTACGGCTGCGCAGCAATATCGCGCTCGGGATCGAGGGGGAGTGGGTGCGGGGGCGCCATCAGCTCCAAAAGGGAGAGCAGGCCTTCTGCGCCCTCTCCTGGGCAGAGGACTTCGACTCGGCCACCGACGTCGATGGGGCAAATGCCCGCCTCGCCGCGACCACGCATTTCTGGCGCAACTGGCTTGGCCGCGCCCGGCTCCCCGATCACCGTTGGCGCGAGCCGATCCAGCGCTCGGCGCTGGCGATCAAGGGGCTCACCTACATGCCCACCGGCGCAACCGTCGCAGCCGCTACGACCTCGCTGCCCGAGACCCCGGGGGGAGAGCGCAACTGGGACTACCGCTACACCTGGATGCGCGACTCGACCTTCACCCTGCAGGCCCTGCACTTTCTCGAACTCGATTGGGAGGCCGATGAGTTCATGCAGTTCGTCGCCGACCTTGAGCCCAACGATGACGGCGCTTTGCAGATCATGTACGGGATCGACGGTCGTCGCGACCTCGCCGAGGTCACCATCGATGAGCTCTCAGGCTACGCCGGGGCAAGTCCGGTGCGGGTTGGAAACGGTGCCTTCGACCAGCGCCAAAACGACGTCTTCGGCGCCGTTTTGGACTCGATCCTGCTCCACACCCGGCGCAGCCAGCGGCTGCCGCGGCGGCTCTGGCCGATCGTCGAGACCCAGGCCGAATGCGCGACCAAAGTCTGGCGCGACCCCGATCAGGGGATCTGGGAGGCTCGCGGTGAGCCCCAGCACTACGTCTCCTCCAAGTTGATGTGCTGGGTGGCGCTGGATCGCGCCGCCAAGCTCGCCGAGATTCGCGGCGACGCAAGGCCCGCCGAGAAGTGGCGCGCGACGGCGGAGGAAATAAAGCAGGACATCCTCGACAAGGGCCTCAAGAACGGCGTTTTGCGCCAGCACTACTCGACCGAAGCGCTCGATGCCTCCACCCTCCTGGCGGCGCTGTTTGGCTTTTTGCCCGGCGACGATGAGCGTCTCAAGAGCAGTGTGGTGGCGATTGCCGACGATCTCACCGAGGACGGTTTCGTCTTGCGCTACCGCACCGGGGAGACCGACGATGGCATGTCGGGCAAGGAGGGCAGCTTTTTGATCTGCTCGTTTTGGCTGGTCTCAGCGCTGGCGGTGGTGGGGGAGGAGCAGCGGGCGCGTGACCTGATGGAACGCCTGCTTCGGATCGGTTCGCCACTCGGTCTCTACGCTGAGGAGTTCGACACCGACACCGGTCGCCACCTCGGCAACTTCCCGCAAGCCTTCTCCCACCTCGCCCTGATCGAGGCCGCCGCCAGGATCATCCTCGCCGAGCGGATCGAGGAGATCTCGTGAGTGATTACGACGTGATCGTGATCGGCAGCGGTGCGGGGGGCGGCACCCTGGTCCACCGCCTGGCGCCCTCGGGTAAGCGCATCCTGCTGTTGGAGCGAGGCGATTGGCTGGCGCGCGGGCCCCAGAACTGGTCGGCTGAGGAAGTCTTCGTCGAGAACCGCTACATCTCCAAGGACACCTGGTATGACGCAGCGGGCGAGAAATTTCAGCCCCAGGTCCACTACTTCGTCGGCGGTGCGACCAAAATGTATGGCGCGGCTCTCTATCGCCTCCGCGCAGAGGATTTCGGCGAGCTGACCCACCATGACGGGATCTCACCGGCGTGGCCCGTCAGCTATCAGGACTTTGAGCCCTACTACACCGAGGCCGAGCAACTCTATGAGGTGCGCGGGGCGCGCGGCGAGGACCCGACCGAACCGCCGGCAAGTGCCCCCTACCCGCACGCCGCGGTCTCCCATGAGCCTCGAATCCAACAGCTCTCTGATGACCTTGAGGCAACCGGGTTGCACCCCTTTCACGCGCCCTGCGGGGTGATGCTAAACGAGGCAGATATGGCGCAAAGCCGCTGCGTTCGATGCTCGACCTGCGACGGATTTCCGTGCCTGGTTCAGGCCAAGTCAGACGCCGAGATGCTGGCAGTGCGCCCCGCGCTTCGGCATCAAAATGTCACCCTTCAGACCGGCGCGGAGGTCGTCAAGCTTGAGACCGATCCTTCCGGGCGCTCGATCACCGGGGTCGTGGTGGCGCGGAACGGCGTCTCAGAGACCCATTCAGCCGACCTCGTTGTCGTCTCCTGCGGCGCGGCAAACTCGGCCAAGCTGCTGCTCGCCTCGGCCAATTCCGAGCATCCAAACGGCCTCGCCAACGGCTCAGATCAGGTCGGTCGCAACTACATGTTTCACGCCAGCCAGGCGGTCCTGGCGATCTCCAAGGAGGAGAATCCGACCGTCTTTCAAAAGACCCTCGGCCTCAATGACTTCTACTTTCGTTCCGAGGACTTTGAGTTTCCGCTCGGCAATATTCAGATGGTCGGCAAGTCCCAGGCCGATATGTATCGCGGCGAGAAACCGCTTCAAACCGCGCTTGCGCCCGAGTTCGCCCTCGATCAGATCGCCCGTCACGCGGTTGATTTCTGGCTCTCGACCGAGGACCTTCCGAGGGCGGGGAACCGGGTCACCCTGCGCCCCGACGGCGCCGTGCAGCTGAGCTATGAGCCCACTAACGCCGAGCCCAAGCGCCGCCTTTATCAGCGACTCAAGTCGATGCTGGGTGAGCTCGGCATGCATGAGCATCACCTGCTGGCGCGAAGCGCCTACCTGCGCACCGACATCCCGGTGGCCGGAGTCGCCCACCAGGCCGGCACGGTTCGCTTTGGTCTCGATCCGTCTGACTCCGCCCTCGACGCCAACTGCAAGGCCCACGAGCTCGACAACCTCTACGTCGTGGACACGAGCTTTTTCCCCAGCATTGGAGCGGTCAACCCGGCGCTGACGGCGATGGCAAATGGCTTGCGTGTGGGAGACCACCTGCTCGAGCGGCTGGGAGCCAGACAATCCCCAGGGGCCGCCGGTGGCGCCTGATCGCGATCAGCGAAAAGGGCGCAAAGTCGTAATCGTCGGCGGCGGGTTTGGCGGTGCGGCGACCGCCCGGGCGCTGCGCCGCGCCGAGGTGGAGGTGACCCTGGTCGATAAGACAAACCATCATCTCTTCCAACCGCTGCTCTACCAGGTCGCCGCCGGAGGACTCTCAGAGGGCGAGTGCGCCGCGACGATCCGCACGATGCTGAAGCGACAGGCCAACACCACCGTGCTGATGGCCGAGGTGAAGGGGATCGATGCTGCCCAGCAGCGCCTCACCCTTGACACCGGGGAGCAGCTCGATTACGACAGCCTGATCCTCGCCGCGGGGGCAGAGACCTCCTACTTCGGCAACGATCAGTGGGCAGAGGTCGCGCCCGGGCTAAAGACGCTCGAGGATGCCGTTGGGCTGCGTGACCGGATCTTTGGAGCTTTTGAGCAGGCCGAGCGCGCCACCGACCCCGAGGTCCAGCAGGAATGGCTCAGCTTCGCGGTTGTTGGCGGCGGTCCGACCGGTGTCGAGGTCAGCGGGCAGCTGGCGATTTTGGCCCAAGACACGCTGCGACGTGATTTCCGCCGCATCGATACACGCAAGGCGAGCGTCGTCTTGGTCGATGCCGGTGAGAGGGTGGTGCCCGCTTTTAAGCAGGAGCTCTCGACCAAGGCGGCCGCGGAGCTCGCCTCCCTCGGCGTCGTGATTCGCGAGGGAGCGATGGCGACCGCGATCGACCGGCGCGGGATTGAGGTCAAGCTCGGCGAGTCGACGGAGCGAATCAGCGCCCGCACGGTGATCTGGGCAGCCGGGGTCAGGGCTGCCCCGCTGGCGGAGGTCGTCGCCGCCGCCACCGGTGCAAAGACCGACCGCGGGGGCCGAATCGAGGTGGGGGAGGACTGCACGATCTCCGGTTACCCTGCGATCTCGGTGATCGGTGACATGGCGGCTCACCCCGGTCCCGGTGATCGCCCCCTGCCTGGTCTGGCGACGGTGGCGATCCAACAGGCCCACCACGTCGCCAAGGCGATCAAGGCTGGTCATCCCGGCGCCTCGACACCATTTAAATACCTCGACAAGGGGGCTCTGGCCGTGGTCGGTCGCGGCAAGGCGGTCTGCGAAGTACGCGGCCGCGGGATCTCGGGTCGCCTCGCCTTCTACATGTATCTCGGCATTCACCTCTACTACCTGAGCGGGGTGCTCGGCCATCGGCTCGGCGTTCTGCGGGCCTGGATCGAGGCCCGATTCGGGATCCGCGGTGAGCGGGTTATTCTGGGCACCATGGCAAGCAGCGAGGCCGCCGGGGCCGGCGGCTTGAAGTCGGGGCGCGATCCCGTCAACGGGGTGATCTGATCGCCTCCCCGCCGAGTCCTTCCAGCGGTTTGGCCCGGCGGCGGCATTTGAGGTCTTCGAAGGGCGGCGAACAGCGTTGACCAACGACCTTGCCCGCTGGCAGTTCGCGACAACCAGCATCTATCACTTCCTCTTCGTCCCGGTGACGATCGGCCTGGCCTTCCTCGTCGCTTTGTTGCAGACAGCCTGGTATCGCAATGACAAACCCGAGTACAAGCGCCTCGCCCGCTTCTTCGGCACGCTTTTGGTAATCAACGTCGCCGTCGGGGTCGTCACCGGTCTGGTCCAGGAGTTTGAGTTTGGGATGAACTGGTCTGCCTACTCGCGCTTCGTCGGCAACGTGTTTGGCGCGCCGCTGGCGATGGAGGGCCTGGCGGCTTTCTTTTTGGAGTCGACCTTCCTCGGGCTTTGGATCTTTGGCTGGGGCAGGCTGCCCAAACGGATCCACCTGGCCTGCATCTGGATGGTCGCGGTCGGCTCGATGCTCTCAGCGATGTTCATCCTCGCCGCCAACTCCTGGATGCAGCATCCGGTCGGCTACACGCTCAACCACGGCCAGCCCCAGCTAAACAACATCTGGGCGCTGTTCACCAATCCCACCTTCCTCTGGGGCTACGTCCACGTGATCTTGGCCTCGCTGGTTACCGGCTCGCTGGTGATGCTCGCGATCTCTGCCTGGCACCTGCGCAAGCGGCGCGAGGTCGCGGCCTTTCACTACGCCGGGCGACTCTCGGTGCTGGTGCTTTTGCCGGCGATCTTGATCCAGATGTTCGTCGGCAACAAGCTGGGCGAGATCGAGGCCAAGTACCAACCAGCCAAGATCGCCGCCGCCGAGGCCCAGTGGAACAACTGCCAGCCGTGCTCGTTCTCGGTCTTTCAGATCGGTGGCGGCAGCAACGACCAGACCCCCTCACAGCTGATCGCAGTTCCCCACCTTCTCTCGGTGCTCGCCACCGGCACCTTCAACGGTGCGGTGGAGGGACTGAATGAACTGCAGCGCGAAGACGTGAAGAAATACGGGCCCGGCAACTACGTCCCCGACGTCTTCATCCAGTACTGGTCGATGCGGGTGATGGCCTACCTCGGCTCGTTGATCGCGCTGTTGGCGCTGTGGGGGGCGTGGTTGGTCCACAAGGGACGCCTCGACCGCTCGAAGTGGTTCCTGCGGCTCTCACTGTGGGCGGTGGTGACGCCCATCTTGATGAATACCGCCGGCTGGCTTTTGACCGAGAGCGGCCGACAACCGTGGATAGTGCAGGGGCTGCTGAAGACGGTCAATGCCAATTCGCCCTCGGTCACCTCGACCGACATCTGGATCAGCCTCGTCGTCTTCGTGGCGATCTACCTTGCCCTCGGCGCGGCCGATGTTGTCCTGATGCTGCGCTTCTCGCGCAAAGGCCTTCCCGAGGATGACGATCAGGGTGATGGGTCCGCAGCGGCCGGTGCAACCGCGATCACGGCGCTCACCTACTAGGGGAGCTGCGATGCAACTTCACACAATCTGGTTTGTCTTGATCACGATCCTTTGGGTCGGCTTCTTCGTCTTGGAGGGCTTTGACTTTGGCGTCGGCATGCTTCACACGTTCGTTGGCAAAACCGACACCGAGCGCCGCGTCGCGATCAACACAATTGGCCCCTGGTGGGACGGAAACGAGGTCTGGCTGATCGTCGCTGGCGCCAGCATGTTCGCCGCCTTCCCCGGTTGGTATGCGACGATGTTCTCCGCGCTCTACCTGGCGCTCTTGGTGGTCCTCGCTGCGCTGATGGCGCGCGGCGTCTCGATTGAGTTCAAGGGCAGAAGCGATGATCCCCGCTGGCGTTCAACCTGGACCTGGGCCATGACGATCGGAAGCCTTCTGATTCCACTGCTGATCGGGGTCGGCCTCGGCGATCTGCTGAACGGTCTGCCGATCAACTCAAGCCACGAATTCAGCGGCAACTTCTTTGACCTTTTGACCCCCTACGGCCTTTGGACCGGGGTCACGCTGGTCGCTCTTTGCCTCCTGCACGGCGCGACCTTTTTGAAGCTCAGAACCACCGATCAGGTGCGCGAGCGGGCCCGGGCGCTGGCGCGGCCGCTAGGTGTGGCTGCGATCGTGATGGTGGTTGGCTTTGTGATCTGGACCCGCAGCGTTGCCGGTGGCGCAGATGTGCCGGGTCCGGTTGAAATCCTGGCGCTGATCGCGGTGGTTTTTGCGGCGCGATTGGCGATCACCGATCACGACGGACCCGCCTTCACGGCCTCGGCGGTCGCGATCGCCGCGACCGTCGGCTCGATCTTCATCGACCTCAATCCCAACGTGATGGTCTCCAGCACCAACGCCGCATACAACCTGACGGTGAACAATTCAGCCTCGCCCTCCTACCCACTCACGGTGATGACGATCGTCGCGGCGATCATGCTGCCGATCGTTTTGCTCTACCAGGGCTGGTCATTCCATGTGTTCCGGGCTCGGGTCAAGGCTCCTCCGAGCGCCGCCGATCCCCCGCCCTCGGTTGCCGCCGATCCACCCAACGTTTAGCTATCGCCGGGCAACGCTGACCTCGCGCTGCCAAAGCGCCGCATAGCGTCCGCCCTGGCCGAGCAGCTCTGGGTGGGTGCCACGCTCCGCCACCCTGCCACCCTCAAGGACGATCACTTCCTCGACCTCCGCCAGCCCGGTCAGGCGGTGGGTGATCAAGAGTGTGGACCGATCCCGCGTTATTGCGAGCAGCTCGGAGAGGATCGCATCGGCTGTTGGCGTATCGAGGTGCTCGCCGGGCTCATCCAGGATCAACAGCGGGAAGTCAGCAAGCAGGGCCCGAGCGATCGCCAGCCGCTGTCGCTGCCCGCCTGACATCCGCGCTCCGCGCTCTCCAACTTCGGTCTGCAGGCCCCGCGGCAGCCCCTCGGCCCACTCGAGCAATCTGACCGTGCCCAGTACGGCGCGCAGCTCCCCCTCGGTGGCGTCGCGCTTGGCGAGGCGCAGATTCTCCGCCAGCGTGCTGTCGAAGACGTGGGAATCCTGGGAGACAAGGCCGATGCAGCGGCGGCAATCCTCGCCGCTCAGCGCGGCGATCTCGGTGCCATCGAGGTTGACCGATCCCCGCTCATAGGGCAAGAAACGAAGCAGCACCGCGGCCAGGGTCGACTTGCCGGCGCCGCTCGGTCCGATCACCGCGACGCGTCGGCCGGGGCCCAGGTCGAGGTCGAAATCCGCCAAAGCTAGGCCCGCCTGCCCGGGGTAGCGGCCGCAAAGGCCGCGCACCTGCAGCTGGAATCGCCGGCGCGGGGGTGCGAGCGCAGGATCGGGCTCGCGCACCGGAGCCTTCGTACGGGAGACCTCGAACAGGCGTGCCGCCGAGCGCCTAACGCGTTGCAGGGTCTGGGCCGCGGTTGGCAGGGGTGTGACCATTTCAAAGGCGACCAGGGGTACCAGGGCGATCGCAGCGAGCCAGACGCCGTTCAATTTCCCCGCGTGGACCGCGATGATTCCAACCAGCAGGGCACCCCACATCGCAATTCCGGCGAAGAGGCTGCTCAGGCCCTGGCCGATGCCCGCGGTGCGAGCGCTCGATCGCGCGATCTCGGTTAGCTCCGAATCGGCGGCGAGAGCCTGAGACAACTGCCGGCCGCTTGCCCCGTTGACCGCCAGCTCGGGACCACCCTCAATCAAATCGATCACCGCTGCGCTCAGCTCGCCCCGCGCCGCCGCCTGTCTCGCCTCGGCGCGGGCGGCGAGGATCCCGGTCAGCCAGGGCACCGCGATTCCAGCAAGGATCAGGGCTACCCCGAGGATCAATGCGGCTCCCGGCAGGATCAGAAAAACCAGGCCGACCGTTGCCGATCCGACGATCAGGGCGATCGCAAAGGGCGGAATCACCCGTAGCATCAGATCCTGCAGGGACTCAACGTCATCGACCAGGCGGGCCAGCAGGTCGCCGCTCCGAAAGGCGGGCAGCCCCAATGGTGCGAGGCGCTCGAGCCGCCGATAGATCTGGACCCGCAAGTCTGAGAGCAGGCGGAAGGCGGCGTCGTGGCCGATCACCCGCTCCGCGTAGCGGCAGAGGCCGCGCGAGATCGCAAAGAACTGCACCGCGACCACCGCGATTGCGACGGCCGACTCCTGGGGGCGTTGGGCAGAGCGTGAGATCAGCCAGGCCGAGGCCGCGATCAGTCCAATCGCGGCCGCGATCGCTCCGGTCCCCAGCGCCGTGGAAAGCGCCAAGCGCCCCGCCGCGGGCCGTGCGACCTTCAGCGTTTGGAACAGTGGGGCCTTCGGCCCAGCGTCTGGTTGGGGGGGTGAAGGTGGATTTGACCGTTCGCCGCGGCTCACGCTGCGGCCTCAATTTGGCCAAGCTCGAGCACTCGATCGGCGATCGCGATCAGCGCCGGTCGGTGGGCGACCAGCACCACGGTACGCCCGTGGGAGAGCCTTCGGAGCGCCTCGATCACCTCATGCTCGGTCTCACCGTCAAGGTTTGCGGTTGGCTCATCGAGCAACATCAGGCGGGCGTCGCGCAAGAACGCTCGGGCCAGCGCCAGCCGTTGCCGCTCGCCGCCTGAGAGGCCAGCCCCGCGCTCGCCGAGCATCGTTTCAAGGCCCTGGGGCAGGTCTCGCACGGTGTCGCTGAGGCCGGCGTCGGAGATCGCGGACCAAACCTCGGCGAGCGAGGCGTCGCCGCGGCCGAGCCGCACGTTTTCTGCGATCGATGTGCTGAACAGGTGCGGGCGCTGCGGCACCCAGGCAATCTGGGCCCGCCAGGCGTCGAGGTCGAGCTCAGAAAGCTCACTGTCGCCGATCTGAACCGATCCGCTTTGCGGAGAGATCAGCCCCACCAAAACGCTCAGCAGGGTCGACTTGCCGCAGCCGCTCGGCCCGACAAGCGCCACTACCTCTCCTGGTTGCACCGCCAGCGAGACTCCGTCCAGCGCCGGCTCGTCCCGGTCGGGGTAGCTGACCCGAAGCTCGTTTACCTCGAGGCCAACCAGGGCTGGATCTGGAATGGCGGTGCGGCCCCCCTGCGGCCTCTGCGGCGCCTCCAAGACGGCAAAGATCTGGGTCGCGGCCGCCATCCCCTCGGCGCTGGCGTGATAGTTGGCGCCCAGCTGGCGGAGTGGAAGATATGCCTCCGGGACCAGCACAAGCACAAAGAGGGCAGTGCGCAGGTCGAGGTCTCCATTCAAGAGTCGAAGGCCGATCGCGACCGCAACCAAGGCAACCGAGATCGTCGCGACAAGCTCGAGGATCAGCGAGGAGAGGAAGGTGACCCGCAGCACCGAGATCGCGGTCTGGCGGTAGCGCTCGGTGACCTCGCGGATCGCATCGGCCTGTGCCTTTGCCCGGCCAAATACCTTCAGCGTTGGCAGACCTGCGACGACGTCGAGGAAGTGATCGCCGAGCCTCTCCAGGGTGCTGAACTGAAGGTCCATACGCTCTTTGGTGCTCGCCCCCACAAGCGCCATAAACAGCGGGATCAGGGGAATCGTCGCGATGATGATCAGCGCCGAGATCCAGTCGTTGGCCAAGACGACCGCGATCACAACCAGGGGTACTATCACCGCCAGAAAGAGCTGCGGCAAATAAAGCGAGAAATAGCCGTCCAGGGCGTCAATGCCCCTGCTCGCGAGG
The DNA here is from genome assembly GCA_963745305.1 of uncultured Solirubrobacterales bacterium. GTDB lineage: Bacteria > Actinomycetota > Thermoleophilia > Solirubrobacterales > 70-9 > CAVUWL01. The sequence goes on along the minus strand of CAVUWL010000016.1, from coordinate 14,801 downwards.
ATCGCGAGCTCACCGGTGTGCTGTGCCGCTGACTGAATCAGCCCAGCCGAGGCGACGCGCTCGAGCAGGGCGGCTCGTAGTTGAGACTTCGCTCGCGAGGACGCCCGTTTGGCAGCCAGCTCGGACCCCCAGGCAACTGTCGCCCGCGCCAGGACGACCACCAGCAGAGAAAGCAGCGGCGTTTGCAGCTGACCCAGACTCCTTCTCCCAAGGAACGCCCTCGCCACCAGGTCGGCTATCAGCCAGGCCTGGGTGACGATCAAAACGGCGCTGAGCACACCCAGCCCGACCGCGGTATATAGAAAGATCCGAGACGCGCGCGCGTAGTGCTGCAATCTCGGGTCGATGGCCTTCACGCCGCGCCCTCACGATAGCCCCCCCTCCCTCGAGGGTGCATCTGGGGCGGCGGGGGCAGCAGGTCGATCAGGGAAATCTCCACCCCGAGACCCGGTTGGCGAGTAAGAGCAGCGCGAATTCGCTGTCTCGCCGCCTTGTAGCCTTAGCTTCTCGGTAGATGAGCGGCGCGCCACAACCGAATAGGGAAGATGCCGGTCAGCGGCGCGGTGGGGCGTTCTATGACGAGCCTGGCGTCTTCGAGCGCTACCAGCAGCATCGCCAGTGGTCGCTTAACCCTAACCTCGTGATGGAGGAGCCAGCGCTGTTTGAGGAGCTCGGTTCTATCTCGGGGTTGCGGGTGCTTGACCTCGGTTGCGGCGACGCTGCAGTTGGGCCGAGGCTGCTGGAGGCAGGCTGCGCCAGCTACGTGGGGATCGATGGCTCAGAGAGGATGGTCGAGGCCGCTCGGGCGACCCTTAGCGGATCCGCGGGTGAGGTGCTGCATTGCGACATCGAGGATTTCCAAGCAGCGCCGGCATCGTTTGATCTGGTGCTGTCTCGGATGGCGCTGCACTACGTCGCGGATCTCTCCCCGGTGATGCGAGTCGCCTACGCCTGCATGCCGCCCGGGGGCCGGCTCGTCTTCACGGTCGTGCATCCGGTCATCACTTCCCATGACGCGCGCCAAGACACGGCCGAGCCGCGGGGAGATTGGGCGGTCGATGAATACTTTGTCGAGGGTCCTCGCGAGCAGCTGTGGTTGGGGGCGCGGTCGGTATGGCAGCACCGCACGATCGAGAGCTACGTCGTCGAGCTGCGCCGCGCTGGCTTTCGGTTGGTCAACCTGCGTGAGCCAACCGCCCGCCGCGAGGCTTTTGACGATCAGTCTGAGTTTGAGCGCCGACGTCGAATTCCCCTGGTCTTGCTGCTGGCTGGCACCCGGGTCGCGAGCTAATCGGCGCCAGATCGCCGTCGTTTAGACGTGGTCAGTGGCGGTCGTTGTGATCGCCGGTGGCGGTGCGCCCCCCTCCCCCGGGCGAGGTCTACCCCTGCATTCGCGACTCGCCCCGTCCCTGATATGGCCGCCGTTTTGTCAAGTGCCCAGCGCTGATCGCGACCGCAAATAGCGGCCGGTGTGGGAGGGCTCGGTGCCCGGGTCCGGGCGCGAGATCGACGGCTGTCAGTCTGACAATGCGGGAATTGGCTATCCCAGGGCGCTGGCTTCGTCGCCGGCGGGCGCAATCTAGGAACGGGCATAGCCGGGTGAGGGCCGCCCATAGGGACATCGCGCGTGCCGGCGGCCGTTGGCCCGGACCCAGGTGACCGAGCGCGACCGCTGTGTTGAGCGGTCAGCTCATGGCGCGGTGGCCGCGGCCCAGAGGAAGCCCGCCAGCTCCCTGGCCACCGCGACGGTTGCGACGTTTCCCGGCTTACCGCGCTCGCGCAGCCGCTGTGCCCACTCGGTGCAGGCGGGTCTGGGCGCGCCAGGCGATCTGCAGGACGTGGTCGGGTTGGCCGGCCTGGCGGTTGGCGAGCGTCGCACCGATCCGCGGTTCCCGCGCGTAGTGGTGGGCCGACTCGACCAGCAGGCGGCGGGCGATCCCCGAGCCGGTCTTGGTGATCGCGCCCTGACTCTCTGACTCCCCCGACTGCTGCAAGGGAGGGGGTCAGCCCCAGCCAGCTGGAGAGCTTGCGCGGTGAGGAGAAGCGCCCCCAGTCGCCGCCGAGCTCGAGATGGAGCATCAGGGCGGTGAGGGTGTCGATGCCGCGGAAGGCGCGCAGCCTCGCGACCGTCGGCCACAGCCGCTCGTCCTGGGCCAGCCTGGAGAGCCGCTCATCGAGGGCCTCGCGGCGGGCGCAGAGCCCGTCGACGGCGGCGAGCTGGTCGATGAAGGCCAGCTCGGTGGCCTCGTGCTCGAAGGCCTGCTGGGACAACCAGCAGCGGTGATCGCGCCCCCAGGCGCTCTTGCCCGGGTAGACCCGCCCGTGGCAGAGCAGCAGCTTTGAGACCCGGTGGCGGGCTCGCATCAGGTCTCGCCGTACCTGCTCACGGGTGCGCGCCAGGTGGCGGATCGCTTCCAGCCACTCCGGCGGAACCGTTACCGCCTTCAGCTGCCCGGCGAGCAGAAGCCGCGCCAGGAGCTCGGCGTCCTTGCGGTCGGTCTTTACCCGATCGCCCGGAGCCCGCGGCGTCTTGCTCGGCGCCACCACCTGGAACCTCGATGCCGGCTGCGCTCGCCACCCGCATCAGCCCGAACCCGGTCGGGCCCGCCTCATAGGCCGCCCGCACCGGCGGCTTCCAGCTCACCGAGCCATCCCAGCACCTCCTCGGTGCCGGGGCCAAAGCGCGCTCTGCGCAGCTCGCCGCTCAGCGAGTCGATTGCCGCAGCGTGCGTGGAGCGCGCGTGGACGTCCATCCCAACCCATGTCATCGTTCCGTTCATGGCCGGACCCTCCTTTGCCTGGGGTCAGCCGGAGCCCATCTCCGGCCAGACAAACCCCCGATTGAGCAAGAGGGTCCGGCCTATCTCGGATGGCCCCGGTGATTAACCGAGGCCATAGCGTCTAGGAAACTGGTCCTCAAATCGAGCGCAGGCACTCCAGGCCGGGTCTGCGGGAGGTGATCTGGCGAGCGAAGGTGAAATCGCCCCGGGGCGCCAATCACCCGGTTCAGATGATGTCTTGCTCGCTGCGAGTCGCGAGCCTATGGCGAAGAAGAGCTTTGGCGAGGAAGGCCGAAGATAAATCGAGACCCTTCGCCAGACATCGCGAGTGGGTGCGAAAGGAGAAATCTATGAGAGGTGTGGGTCGCGCCGTATTTGTCGCAATCTTGCTGATGATCGCGGGCACGCTCAACGTCATCTATGGAATCGCTGCAATCAGCAACGCGAACTTCTACGCAAACAACACCCACTACGTGTTCTCGAGCCTTCACACGTGGGGTTGGATCACCGTGATTTTGGGGGCGATTCAGCTGTTGGGCGGTATCTCGTTGATCGGCGGCGGTGGATTCGGGCGGGTGATTGGCCTGATCGCCGCCTCCCTGGGCGCGATCGGGGCGCTGCTCTCAGTCGGTGGCGCCTACCCATTTTGGTCACTCGGGGTCTTCGCGCTGTGCGTGATCTGTATCCACGGCCTCGTCGTCTACGGAGAGCCTGAGCAGGCCTGATTCGAATCGGGGCTCGACGAGGCGTCGGGCCCCGATTTCACAAAGCCAATGGGCGAAATCTTTCTACTCTCACTCGTCGCCGCGGCCAACGCGACGCTGCTCGCCGCGGTGACGGTGATGCTCTTCCTGCCCAGCCCAAAGCGCTTGCTGCTCGGCTATCTAGCCGGAGCCCTGCTGGTTAGCCTCACGGTCGGCTTCCTGATCGTTTTTGTGGTGCACGACTCAAGCGCGACCAGTACCGCCCGCAATTCCATCAGTCCCTCGATCGACATCGCGTTTGGGCTGATCGCGTTGATCGTTGCCTACGTCCTCGCCGGAGGCCATGACGAGAGGCTGAAAGAGCGGCGCCGGCTGCGCAAGGGCGATGATCAGAAGGCGGCCGAGAAATCACCCTCCAAGGTCGAGCAGCTGCTGGGCAGGGGATCGGCTCGCGTGACCTTTGCGGTCGGGGTTGTGCTCACGCTTCCGGGTGTCTCCTACCTTGCTGCACTCCGCGAGCTGCAAAAGCTCGGATACGGAACCGCGGGGGAGATTCTCGTGATCCTCGGGTTCAACGTGATGTTGTTGATCTTTCTTGAGGTTCCGCTGATCGGATATTTCATCGCACCGGAGAGGACGGTCGTTGAGGTGCAGCGCTTTCGCTCCTGGCTGACCCGCAGCGGCCGGCGGATGGCGATCGTCGCCCTGGCGGCAATCGGCGTTTTTCTGCTCGGCACCGGCCTGGTCGGATACTTCACCTGAGTGGTCATCGGGTCGCGGGGGGCCGGCGGTGGTGCCAACCCAGATTTCACCCGGTTCGAGCGATGACCATCGGGTTAGGATCGGGTTGCATCTGTTCGGCCGCCAGGTACACGAGCCAATACGCAAAAGGAGAACGTGCATGCCGCTGTTGAGGAGACGACCATTGATGAGGGCCGCCATGGTCGGTGGGGTCGGATACGCCGCGGGCAAGCATCACGCCGCCACGGCCTCCCACGAGCAAGAACAGGATCGCCAGATCGCCGAAGCGCAGCCACAGCCCGCAGCGGGTGCGGCGCCAGCCTCGGCTCCGCCATCGGGCCCGAGCTCAGAGAGCGACCGAATCGACGCACTTACCAAGCTGAAATCGCTGCTGGACTCCGGGGTCCTGACCCAGGAGCAGTATGAGTCCGAGCGACAGAGGCTGACCCAGGGGATCTAATCCGCCACGATCAGAGAGGAACAAATGGACTTCGGACCTGTACAGCTGCTCGTCGTCGGCTTTGAGGACGGCAAGTTTGAAGGCGAGATCATCGCCGAGCTGCGGCGCCTTCGCGAGCACGACATCATTCGTTTGGTCGACCTGCTCTTCGTCGCAAAGGATGAGGCGGGCGAGGTGGTCGAGCTAGAGCAAAGTGACCTCTCATCGGAGGAGGCGGTGCAGTTCGGTGCGCTCGCCGGAGCGCTCCTTGGCCTTGGTGCCGACGGTGAGGAGGGGGCGGAGGTCGGGGCTGAGCTTGGTGCCGAGGCCGCCGCAGATGGCTCGCTGCTCGGCGGGCAGGACTCCTGGTTTTTGGCCGACGCGATTCCACCGGGCACCTCGGTGGCGATCGCGCTGATCGAGCATCGTTGGGCAATCCCGCTGCGAGACGCGATCCAATCAGCCGGGGGAGACGCTTTGGTCGATACCTGGGTGCATCCCGAGGATCTGGTCGCGATCGGGGCTGAGGCCCAAAAGAGCCCCTAGCTTCAGCACAGTTTGGGGTCTCGTTTGGGGAGCTAGCCGATCAGGCCCAGGCCGCAAGTGGCGATCGCGCCGCCCTGGCCCGCGGGGGTTCCCGGGCGTGCCCGCTGCAGGGCCGGGTGGGGGAACGGATGCTCAGAGCCATGCGGAGTATTTGGCGCGACCTCCCAGCTTGCCAGCACGGGGTGGGGTGGCGGACGGAAGACGGCCGAAGCATTTATTGCCATCGCGCTGAGAAGTTGCCGAATGCGGTGCGGGTCGGAATTAAGCAGTTTCTACCGACGAAAAGCGCCGCCGGTGGGTAGCATGGCGGCGTTGGGGTCGCGGGGGACCCCCTGGCCAATGGACCCCCCGATCACTGACACCATTTCCGAGCCCTCCCCAACGCTGCCGGCAGGTCCCTCATCGGTCGCCCTCGATGGACCGAGCGTTGCGCGCCAGCGGTTGATCCGAAGGCTGGATGAAGCTCGGACCCCGGTGGTTCTCCTCAACGCTCCCTCTGGCTACGGAAAGTCGGTGCTCCTGAGCCAGTGGGCCGAGCAGGGTTCCCGTCCGTTCACGTGGCTGGTGCTCGGCGAAGAGCACAATGACCCGGCGATGTTGGTGGCCTCGATAATCGAGGCACTTGGGCAAGTTGAGGCGGTCCCTGCAGATGTGACCGAGGCGCTCTTTGCCCCCGAGTCGAGCGTCGAGGGCATCGTCTTGCCGCGCCTATTTCGCGCCCTCGCCGAGCGCCGGCGGGACCTGGTGCTCGTGCTCGATGACCTCGAGCAAATCGAGTCTCCCGAATCGCTTGCCGTGGTATCGGCGATCGGGACTCACATCAAAGCGGGTTCGCAGCTTGCCCTTGCAACGCGAGTGGAGCCGGCGCTGCCAATCGGGCGCCTTCGCGCTCACCACGGCCTGACCGAGTTGGGGCGCGCCGATCTGGCGATGACAAAGGTCGAATCCAATGAGCTGCTCAGCGGTCTTGGCCTCGAACTCAGACCCAAGCAGCTCGATGTCATGGTCCGGCGCACGGAGGGCTGGCCCGCTGCGCTCTATCTCGCCGGACTCGCGCTCGGCGAGGACACGGACCTCGACCGGGCGGTGAGGCAGTTCGCTGGCGACGATCGGTTTGTCGTCGACTACATAAAGGAAGTATTTCTGGTCCCGATTTCCAGACGGCGGCTCGAGTTCTTGCGCCGTATCTCGGTGCTAGATCGCTTCAGCGGCGAGCTTTGCGACTACGTTTTAAAACGCCGGGGCTCCGCTGCCGCGTTACGCGATCTCTCGCGCTCAAACGCGCTCCTTACGACCCTGGATCGTCGCGATGAGTGGTTTCGCTTCCACGCCCTCTTTCGCGAGATGCTGCGCGCTGAGCTCCATCGCGCCGAGCCACGGGAGGAGGAGGGGCTGCACAGGCGCGCCTCGCAGTGGTGGGCCGAGCACGGTGATTGGGATCGGGCGATTCATCATGCGATCGAGGGCGGGGCGGTTGATCGAGCGGGAGAGCTCTTGTGGATGGGGGTCCCTGAGTACATGACCAGAGGTCGAAACGCGACGGTGATGAGCTGGCTGGAGCGCCTTGGAGAAGATGTCATCGCCTCGGATTCGGCCTTGAGCCTGACCGCTGCCTACGCGCACATCACGCGGGGAGCCGGATCTGAGGCCGAGCACTGGGCGGCCGTGTCGGCGAGCCTGGTCAGCGCAGAAGAAGCCTCGGACAAGCAAGAGGCGCTCAGCGTTGGATTGTCACTGGTCGAAGCCGTGCTGGCGCGCGAGGGAGTCGCGGCGATGAGCGCGCGTACCTCGGCAGCAGCCACGGCCCTGCCGGAGCGGAGCCCCTGGCTTTCGTTGTGCTGCCTGCTTGATGGAGTCGGAATGCACCTTCGCGGATCGCGCCTTGGGGCTCAGGAGAGGTTGGCGGAGGGTGCGCGGAGAGGCTCGGTCGCGGCGCCGAGCATCCAGGTTCTCTGCCTGGCCCAGCTCTCGTTGCTGGCGATCGAGGAGGACGATCGGGTGTTGGCTGAGATGCTGGCCTCCCAGGCCAGGGCCCAAATTGATCGGTCTGGATTGATTGAGTATCCGATCATGGCCCTGGGCCTTGCGGTCTCGGCTCTGGTTCGCTCGCAGCTCGGCAAGGTCAGGGAGGCCGCCGCAGACCAGCGGCTCGCGATAGACCTGTTGGGGCGACTTGACGGTTTCGCTCCGTGGTATGAGGCCGAGACCCAGTTGACACTGGCGCGTACCGCGGCGCGTCTGGACGATGCGGCCGCGGCTATCCAGATGCTGGAGGACGCGGCTCGGGCACTGAAGCTCACCCCGGACGCGATTGTTCTCAACGAGTGGATCGAACAAACCTCGGTTGCGATCGAGGCCGTTTCCTCTGGGGCCGCCAAGGTCCTGACCCCGGCCGAGCTGCGGGTCCTTCAGTTTCTTCCCACCCATCTCTCGCTTCCCCAGATCGCCGCGCAGGCCTTTGTCTCACCCAACACCGTCAAGACGCAGGCACAGAGTGTCTACCGAAAGCTCGGTGTCTCCTCGCGGCGCGAGGCTGTTGAGCGAGCCCGAAGCTCGGGTCTTCTGGACCGCTAGCGCCCCGCGTCATAGCCTCGACAGTGGGGGGCGAAATCACCCGCATTGGAGGATGTTGGCCCGGATTCGGGCGATTAGGTTGCAGGCTCGGTGTTTGCCCCGTGAGGCGGCGTCGGTCCGGACCGAGATGCCAGAAATTATCGCCATCGAATTCACCGATGAGACCGTTGCCGGACAAGCAGCCAAGGAGCTTGAGCGTTTGGCCGAAGACCTGCCAATCGATCCCGACGCGATCGGCGTCTTTGTCTGTGAGCGAAACGGCAAGTCTGAGCTGATGACCTCATGTCACCCCGCCGCGACCGCAGCTTGGAGCAAGTTCTGGGGGGTCTTCTTCGGCCTCGTCATCAACGAGTCCGAAAAGAGCGGTATCGACCTCACCTTCCGACGACAGGTGAGGGCGATGTTGAAACCGGGTGCGTCGGTCCTGCTGGTTGTGATTGAGCGCGTCGGGGCCGATCGAATCCTGGCGGCGCTCAGCCACTTCGAGGGCGTGGCGATCACCCATCCCCTCGATCTCGATGGGACGACCGAGCTCTGGAGTGCCCTAAACGACGGACAGGTTCAGATCTAAGCCGGCTGACTCGCCCCGGTTGCCCCTCGGCCCCACGTTCAGAAGGTCCCCTTTTTACAGATGCGTCATTTGGGTGCCGGGCTGCGGTGTTCGATCCGAGCCGATCGTAGGCCAGGCTGGGCCGGAGGGCAGGATCCGGAATCCATGGAGGTGGTCGGTGGCTGAAGTGCGCTAAATCACCCGCTTCGGGCGATGCTGCAACGCTCAACAGTTCATAGTTTGAGCCGGTCGCCGTTTCGAGGGAAGAAATCGGCGATGGCGAAAGAACCGATGCAGATGCCAGCCAGCCACCTTCAGCCAACCGCGCCTACATGCCGCGCAACCGCAGAGAGATTCAGCAATGAACGCTGAGCAGGGCTCCAAACCGATCAAATCCGGGCACCCCCGCGTGGTGGTCGCGTTGTTGATCATCGCGACGATTCTTACCTTCATTGGGATCTTCTCGATCTGGATCAACCGTCAGGCCCTCAACACCGATGCCTGGGTCAACACCAGCGACAAGCTGCTCGAAAACAAGGCTGTCGAGAGCCAGCTCTCGAGCTTTCTTGCCAACCAGCTCTTTGCCAACGTAAACGTGCAGGCAGAGCTCCAAAAGGCGCTCCCACCAAAACTCGCACCGCTGGCTGGGCCGGCCGCCGGCGGGTTGCACCAGCTCGCTCCCCAGATCGCAGAAAAGGCGTTGGCGACACCGCAGGTTCAGGAACTCTGGAGCGATGCGAACCGCGCCGCGCACGAAGCACTGCTGAAGATCCTCGACGGCGGCGGCTCGACGCTTTCAACCAACGGCGGCCAGGTGACCCTCAACTTGGGCTCACTGGTAAGCCAGATCGGCGCCCAGCTGGGGGTTGGCAACCTCGCCTCAAAAATTCCCGCCGGGGCCGGCCAGCTAACAATTCTTAAGTCAAATCAACTCTCCACCGCGCAGAGCATCGCCCAACTGATCCGGCGCCTGCCGATCGTCCTGACCCTGATCGTCTTGCTCTTGTATGGGCTCGCCGTCTACCTCGCCGGGCCGCGTCGCCGCCAGGCGCTCCGATCGGTGGGCTTCAGCTTCATCGTGGCCGGGGTGCTGGCGCTGCTCGTGCGAGAGATCTCCGGCGGCTATGTGGTCGACGCTCTGGCAAAATCGAGCTCCGTGCGCCCGGCGGCGAGCGCGGTGTGGAGCATTGGGACCTCGCTGCTGGTCACGGTTGCATCCTCGACGATCGCCTTCGGGATCTTGCTTGTGATTGGCGCCTGGCTCGCCGGGCCAACCCGAGTGGCGCTGGGTCTTCGCCGCGAGATCTCGCCCTACGTGCGTGATTATCGCGCCGGCGCTTACGGTGTGGCTGGGGTCATCTTTTTGGCCCTAATCGCCTGGGCTCCCATCGCTGCCTTTCGCAAACCCGCTGGAATCCTGCTCTTTCTAGTCTTGCTCGGAATCGGGACAGAGTTCCTTCGTCGCCAGATCTTGCGCGAGTTTCCAGAGGCCTCAACGGGTGGCTTCGGGGAGCGCATCCGCAACGCTTCAGCCAGTTTTGCCGCTAGGCGCTCGACCCAGACGCGGGCCGGGGGAGAGGGACGGGGCAAGGTCACTGGTTCGGCGGGGGAGGCCAAAGTCGACCAGCTGGAGCGCCTGGTCTCCCTGCATGCAAGCGGCGGTCTCACTGATGAGGAGTTCGCAACCGCCAAGACCGAGCTGCTCAAGACCCCGTCCAACTAGGAGCCGTCCCGATGCCAAAAGACTCCCCCACCGCCCATCAGGCCGCGATGCTCTACGGCAACCGCTTCCTCACCGAAGACGCCCCCGATAAGAGCTTCCCCGCCTGCGGGATGTCGGCCCTAGACGCGATGCGCCTGCTCGGTGAGGAACTCGCGATGGAGGGTGACCCGCAGCGAAACCTCGCCACCTTCGTCACCACCTGGATGGAGCCCGAGGCGCAACCGGCTGATCGCCGAGAACCTCTACCGAAACTTCATCGACCACGCCGAGTACCCGATCTCAGCCGAGATCGAGCAGCGCTGCGTGCGCATGCTCGCCGACCTCTTCCACGCACCCGGCGAGACCACCGGCACCCGCACCCAGGGCTCCTCGGAGGCGATCATGCTGGGGGCGCTCTCTTTGAAGTGGAAATGGCGCGAGCGCCGCGAAGCGGCCGGCAAGGACGACCGATCGGCCCAACCTGGTCTTCGGCGGTGACGTGCACGTGGTCTGGGAGAAGTTCTGCCGCTACTTCGACGTCGAGCCGCGGATCATCCCCCTGGAGGAGGACAAGTACGTGATCGGCCCCGAGGACGTGCGCGACCAAATCGATGAGAACACGATCGGCGTCGCCGCCGTTCTGGGCACCACCTTCACCGGCCACGCCGATGACATCGTCGGCATCAACAAGCTCTTGGAGCAGCTCAAGGAGGAGCAGGGCCTAGACGTTGCCCTCCACGTCGACGCCGCCAGCGGCGGCTTCGTCTGGCCCTTCCTCTACCCCGACTCCGAGTGGGACTTCCGCCTCGAGCAGGTGCGCTCGATCAACGTCTCCGGGCACAAGTTCGGCCTCGTCTACCCCGGCATCGGCTGGCTGATCTTCCGCGAGCCCTCCGACCTCGCCGAGGACCTCGTCTTCTATGAGAACTACCTCGGCAAGACCGACGCCACCTTCACCCTCAACTTCTCCACCGGCGCCTCGATGGTCCTCGCCCAGTACTACAACTTCGTCCGCTACGGGCGCGAGGGCTACGCCTACATCATGAACGCGATGCAGCAAAACGCCAGGGCCCTGGCCGACAAGCTCAAGGCCAGCGGCGACTTCGAGCTGATCGGAGCAGACGAGGAGCAGCTGCCCCTGGTCGCCTTCAGGCTCGCCGGGGAGAAGAACTACGACGAGTTCGACCTCTCCTGGCAGCTCTCAGGCGAGCGCGGCTGGATGGTCCCCGCCTACACGCTGCCCCCCAACGCCGAAGACGTAAAGGTGCTGCGAGCGCTGGTCAAGCAGACGCTGAGCCGCGAGCAGGTCGACCGGCTCTGCGTCGACATCTCCGATGCCTGCGCGACGCTTGACAAAAAGGGCGGCGCCCACCCCAACGAGCGCAAGCAGGTGAAGACCGGGACGGGGTACTGAGGGTCAGCAGGGATCTATTCCAGCGACTCGACCTCTTGCCTTCGGTCCCGCGCAGTCACGAGACCTATAATCGACGAACCCGCGGGCGAAGTGTTGTGGCTGCACAGGAGCCTTCCAAGCTCCTAGGGCGGGTTCGATTCCCGTCGCCCGCTTGGGCGGCAGGTAGTGAGGCCGTCCTCAACATATCGGGGCGTGGCGCAGTCTGGTAGCGCACTCGGCTGGGGGCCGAGCGGTCGCTGGTTCAAATCCAGTCGCCCCGACTAACGGAAGCCCGCTCTAGAAGCGGGCTTCCGTCTTCTGATGCCTGCTCGACCCATCTCCAGAGTGTTCCGTGGTGCCGGATTTGGTACCGAGCGCGCCTATGCAACAGCAGTACACGCACCAAGGGGCTAGCGGGCAGGAGCCGTAGTCCCAAGCGACCTTCCGTGACGGCCCGTCAGTCCCTCGGCCCCCGGCCGACTCACCATCCGGCCGCTGAGGCTGTCCGTCTAGCTCGGTGCGAAGTCAGGTCGCGGAGGAAGCTCGGTCCAGTCACGGCGAGCGGGCAATTCGAAGATCCGCTCCCTAACTTCCCGGCGGAAGTCTTCGGATACGAGGTCTGCCCCATCCGTGAACCGCTCGATGATCGGCCTCAGGGACAAGATGATCGGTTGCACCGCCCATTCCTTCATATCGGGATCTGCCGTCCTGTCGGTGGTCAGGTGGGTGATCTGCTTGTCCGCCATCCATCGGGCTTCCCTCAGATAGACGTCCAAGTCGGGCGGCTCCCACCCCTTATAGAGGTGATGGGCGCAGACTTCGGTCTTCCGTGGGCTTCGCGGGACGAAGAAGTCGAGGAGGTTCCGGAGGTGGAGGGCCAAGACCTCGATGGCGAAGTTCATAGGGAAAGCGCCGCACATGCCGCCTCGATCGCTTGAGTGGCGCGTACGAAATGCGTGATCTCGTATCGGACATGCCCCCAGGCGTACTCGCGTAGCTCGTCCTCCGAGGACTCATCGACTGGTCGCCCTCCGCCCACGCCAGCCAACTACGACCCTCGTTCGACGCCGTCGCGGTCCACGAGCGGGACAGGCTCCAATCCGGCGAGGGGTTCGTCGTCTTCGACGGCCCAGTGCCGCGCCTGGCCCGCCAAGAAAATCAGCGCCTCCTTCTCCTGCGGGTCATCCGTCTTCTTCGCCTCCAGTTCCCGCCGCCACGCGTACTGCAAGCACTGCTTCGAGAAGCCGCCTTCTTTCTCGCCACGCTTCCTCAGTTCCGCCTTCATCGTCGTGAAGACCTTGGAGCGATGGCAGTAGAGGCACTGGTCGTAGAGGCCGTAGATGTCGGAGCCACAGGAGATGCATTTGACCCGGTCCCCTTCGAGGCAGGCACGGCATTTCGTCCCGGCGGCGGACTGGGTGAGGACCGAGTCGCAGTCGCTACAGCGAGGGGGCTGCCAGTTCTTGAGTGCGCTTGTGGGCAACAGCGGAACTCTAGAGATGGCCTCGGACTCCTCCTCCTCGAAACGTACGGGCTTAGGTCTTGGGAGATGCCCCAGAAACTCACGAACAAATGGACCGTTGACGTCCGAATCAATATGCCGGCAATCTGGCAATTGAGGATGCCTTTGATTGAACTTGGCCCGACCCCCTGAAATCAGTCCGCCTGATCAAACCCCTGGCCCCGGCCACTCCGAATGAGAATCCAGCTAGCTGGATTTTTTCTGATGGAGCTCCTCAAACTCCAATGGTGTGAGCATATTGAGCGAGCTGTGGCGCCGGCTGTTGTTGTGGAAGGACTCGATGTATTCGAAGATCGCGTTGGCGAGCTCGACTCTTGTCCTCCAGCGTCGGCGGTTGAGCAGCTCAACTTGCATCCGGCCCCAGAAAGACTCCATCATCGCGTTGTCGAGGGCGGTCCCTGTGCGCCCGACGGACGGCATCAGCTCCGCCTCCTTGACGCGCTGGGTGAAGGCCCAGGACGTGAATTGGGTGCCGCGATCGCTATGGATCACGGTGCGATCAGGGTCGCGGGCTCTGATCGCCATCCCGAGTGCGTTGGTCACCAGGGCGGCCGTCTGAGTTGAGTCGATCGACCAGCCGACGACCCTGCGGCTGAAGGCATCGAGCACCGCACAGCAGAAGACTTTGCCCTCTCTGGTGGGATGCTCGGTGATGTCGGTAACCCAGAGCTTGTTGGGGCCCTCCCCTGAGAAATCCCGGCAGACGAGGTCGGCTGCCACGAACGTTCCAGTCGGACCTCGCTTGCCCGTCGGCGGCTTTGGCAAGCCCTTCAAACCCTGCTCGCGCATGATTGAGTAGACAAGCTTGCGGTTGGCAACTACGCCGTGGCCAAGCCGCAGCTCCGCTGTGACTCTGGCGTAACCGTAGGTCCCGAAGGAGTCGGTGTGGATCTTTGCCACCAAGGGGACGAGCCACGCCCGCTTCAGCTCGCGCTGGTTGGGCGGTCGCTTGCGCCAGTGGGTGTAGCTGCTGCGGTTGACCCCGACCACGCGGCATGCCTCTCGCTCGCTGAATCCCTGCCCGGTCAGGTTCTTGATCACCGGGTAGAGGGTTTTGGGCGGATCTTCTGTTGCTCGTCGAAGATCGCGGCCGCACTGCGGATGAGCTCGAGTTCGTGCTCGAGCTCGCGGATTCGCTTCCTTGCGGCTGCGAGCTCGGTGTTCTGCGTGCTGGTGACGCCGGGCTTCTCGCCATGGTCTATGCGGTCTTGGTCAAGCCAGCGGTAGATGGTGGCGCTGGCCACTCCATAGTCAGCGCTTACTCTTGCGACGGACCTTCCCGACCTCGCCAGGGCGACGATTCGCTCGCGGAACTCCGTGGGGTACTGCCTTGGCATTTGACTCCTCTGGTAGGGCTGGAGTCTCATGCATCGTGGCCCAGTCTGCGGGGTGTCAGATCAGGTCACGTATACCGAGGGGGAGGTAAACATCTGCTGCGCTGGCCCCGTTCCCTGAAGCACCTTCAAAAAAACCCGCTCGACATAAGCAGCTTGAGAGGAGTGTCGGGATTGATGGTCCCGACCCTCGCTCGAGTGAGGCTTTTTCTTCTGCTTCCATCGCTTCGATTGCTTCTTGGACCTCTTTTTCAGCTGAGACTACTGCTGCTTTGGCTTGAGTGACTTTCGTTTCTGCTGCTTCGGTAACCGCAGGCGCAGGGGCCTCTGTTGCTTTGGCTTCAGTGACTTTCGTTTTTTCTGCTGTATCGGACTTCCGAAGCGGTGGCCTCCGCGGTCTGGGCTTTTTCGAGCGTCGTCTCCGCGGCCGCGACTTCTTCGGCGGCTTTGACTTCTGGGGCTTTCGCTTTTGTGAGGTTTGATTCTGCCGTTTCAGTTACTTCGACGGCTCCGCTC
>CAVUWL010000015.1:0-473836 GCA_963745305.1 uncultured Solirubrobacterales bacterium | reverse complement strand
AACAGCCGTTGGGGCCGCGAGAGGGCGACTGAGAAGTCCGGGCTGAGAAGTCCCGCATTTGATGGACGGGATGTGGGAAGGGAGTCGGCCCGGACAGCCGTGGTGCCATCCGGGCCCTGGTAGTCCCGGCGAACTAGCTTTCTGCTCGGAAGGTCACTCCGCTCAGAACTGCCAGTTCTTCTGCTTTTCCTCCGGAGATAGCCACGTCACCGCTGAGATCCTGACCGGAGATTGACACATTCGAGCCAACTATCAAAACGGATGTAGTTTCATGCCCCAAGACCAATTCCACGACTCCGCTCGCCGGCCGGAACCCGGGGGGCAGCGTGAAGATCAAGTCAGGAATCGGAGTCGTTCCTTTGCCGATTTTCACTACACCAGTGAGGTGGACGATCCCGTCATGATCCTTGTAAAAGCCGACTGGTTGGAACTTGAATGGCGATCCTTCTAACGGGATATTGCTGCTCCCGTCCAAGAATCCCGGCTGCCCCGAGGCTCCAACGAGATGGGTGGGTTCCATCGCCGCGAGGGCATTTGCCGTCCCCGCCGTTGTGGCGGTGTTGGCAGTAGATGCCGTGGTGGCCGAGGGAACCGTTCCCAATTTCGCCAGGTTGATATTGGTCCCGGTGATCGTGCCTTTCTTGATCTTGATTCCGGTCACTGAGCCGTTCTTGATCTGCTTGGTGCCAACCGAGTTCTTTGCGAGCTTTGAAGCTGCCAAGGCGCTGGCGCCTCCGATGGCTATGAAAAGGGCTAGCGTGGCGATCACATTGGCATAGGTCAGTCTTCTGCGGATCTTTCTCATTCGGATCTCTCCTTGGTAGTGGTCGAGAGCGGCGGAGCCTAGGGACGGTCCCCGACGGAGCGCAAGGGGCGACCAGGCCCTGATAGCCGTGGTGCCATCCGGGCGAGGGTCGGTCGGTATCAGTTCTTGAACAGCGTCATTATCCCGCAGTCACTGCCCAGGTTCCCTGGTATACATATTCTTCTCCATTGGATTCTGACTGGTACTACAGAAGCATCCCCATTTTTCCTGAGCCAAAGGTGATTACTTCCAGGGGTTTTGTGGATTGATAAAGCGCGTACGCGCAAAGTTTCCCGGAGTGGCGTCGGTTCTTCACCGGTTCCGGGGCAGGCTTCGGTGGGTTTTTCACCTTTGCGGATCACATGAACCACAGTTGCGGGCCTTTGAGGAGGCTGGAACGAGATCCCCTCCGGGGTCGGGTTGTCCCAGTCTTGCAACCCCTGTGAAAGTGTAGTTACCTGTAAGGGGCTTTCCGGCGGCAGTGATGTGAGCAGGGGGCCAGATTCGCCTTTCAGACCTACCTTGCCGGCGTCTTCCTTTACGCCCTGGGGTCCAGCCGGAAGCTGCACAGTGGCGTAGTTGCTGGCCAGCAGCGAGCCCGTCTTCACCTGGGCGGCGGTGACGGCGCGCTCTTAAATTGCTTCGGGCCGACCGAGTTCTTGCCGAGCTTTGACTGCCGCATCAGCGGCTCCGCCGAGGGCAATAACAGCGCTATACACGAGGCGATGTTGGTGAACGTCAATTTTCCCTTGCGAAGCTTCGTTGGTCCTCCATGGGTTTGTTGGGCCGAGGGGTCGAAACTATGTGCGAAGGGGGTCTTGCCAAAAGGAAAACGCTGGCCCTTCGGGCTAATTGGGCGCCTGAGAGGCCAGAAAAGATGCCCTGAACGACCATTCGCGCCGGGTGAATTGGGGAGGGAGGAGTCGATCGCGACTTGGCGTAGCCGCTACAGAGAAAGCGACACGCCCCCTGCCCTAGCGGACAGGGGGCGGCCCGCGCCTACTTGGTCCCGAGAATGTCGAGCTGCGGATTGGAGACGGTAATTCCGCTGCCGGTTTTGCAGGTTCCCTCGAATGGGACCACGCTATAACTGCGAGTCACCGCCGCCGACGGAGCGACTTGGCTCATGCTGCCAAGGCCCTCAGCCCCAAAGCTGGAAAATTCCGCCTGTTTGGAGAAGGCTCCTGTGCTTTTGTTCTGGACCTCGGCAACGCCGACAGCGCTTTCGATGTTAATTTCGCTGAATTTCGCCGGAGGGTTTTCCAGCAGGAGGGCCGCCATATTCCTTTCCCCTCCACAGCTTGCGCTAAAGCTGACCGTCAGGCCTGCGAGAAGCTGGTCATCTTGGCCCGCGGGCTGGGTGTAGGTGCCGAGCGGGATGATCGCCGGTTCAGAGCCGCCAATTTCCGACTGGGCGCTGGAATGAAACCTCGCCACCGCTTGCGTAAACGGCGTGCTCGGAGCGTTGATGTTGGCGCCCGTAACGGTGTTGGCAGCGATGCTGGAGCCACTCACAGCGCCGGACTGGATCTGAGAGCTGGTAACGGAGCCAGCCTTGATCTTCGCCGTAGTCACAGAATTCTTCTTGATCTTTGCCGCGGTGACCGCGTTGTTCTTGATCTGCTTGGTGCCCACCGAGTTCTTGCCCAGCTTGGAAGCCGCAAAGGCAGCTCCGCCGCCAAGCAGAAGGAACACGGCTAGTGTGGACATCACATTGGCGTAAGTCAGTTTGCTTCGGATTGCTCTCATCGATTCTCCCAGTCGTTGTGGTTGTGAACTGGATCACCATAGGCGGGACTACCGAATCGCGCGGAGCGCCCTAGAACGACCGTTGAAGGATCAGAAATCAGAAAATGGCGTGGATAACAAGGCTTCCGGTGCAGTTCTTACCTCTCCTTCACCTAGCCCTATAGCGAACAGCGAAACGCTTTCGCTTTCTCCTTTTGTGACCGGTATTTCAGTTTCGGCGGTGAAGCCGAGTGCCTGCTCGCTGGGGGCAGTTTCGTTGAGCCGGATGACGCCCCAGTCCGTCAGTGCCGTGACTTCCGCTTCTTCTTCAGTCTTGCCGAGCTTGAGATCTATCTCGTTCTGTTCGGTCAAAGACCCATTGATGTTGCAGTAACCGCGAGCGGAGACAAGCGCCGTGCCGCTGATCGCAGGGATGAAGTCTGCGGTCGCAATCGAGGACGTTTTGTCGTTTTCGACACCTGCGAACTCAAAAGTGCTGCGTCGGAACAGGCTGCTTGGACTCGCGACGCTGCCGGTTTCGCCCTTTTCTCCTTGTTCCCCTTTTTCGCCTTTTTCTCCAGGTTCCCCTTTCAGACCCTGTTCCCCTTTTTGTCCCGCTTCGCCTTTTTCCCCTTTTTCGCCGGGTTCTCCTTGTTCACCCTGTTTGCCCAGTTCCCCTTGCACGCCGCGTTCACCGGGGATACCTTCCTTGCCTTCTTGGCCGGCTTCGCCCTTTATGCCCTTGGGGGCCAGCCGGGAGCTGACCGGCGGCGAAGTTGCTCGCCAGCAGCGAGCCGCTCTTGACCTTGGCTGAGGTCACAGCTCCGTTCTTAAGTTGCTCTGTCCCGGGGTAACGACCGAATTCAACGGGGACGAAGAGGTCAAACCTCCTCCATCCGTGGGGGGGTCGGCATCCAGTGGTCCGGTGCCCGTCCCCGACTCGTTGAAGCTGTCCGAGAGCCGCTCGTTACCGGCCTACCTCAGCTGCCCTGACCAGACGGTGCCGGAGGCGTGCTTTGATTTCAGCGGTGGCTGGATGACTGAATTCGTCACCCTCGCACTTTGTCACTCGGTTGTCGCAGTGGGTTGCTCCAGCGACACCGAAGCGGTGTGCACTGCAACCTTCAGTTGGAATCTTTCACCGACATTCGAAAAGCCCACAAGAAAGAATAGAACCTTCATTCGGTGAGTCAACCCGGAATGGGCGGCCCGGACACCCCTGTTTCCTTTCGGGCAAAGTCACTGGACAAATTGGTTTCTGCCCGGAACGATTCCGCTCAGTGGCTAAGCTCTTTCTGGGTTGGCGATGGTGAACACGTTACCGCTGACTTCGTGGCCTTCAATGGAGATGTTTGATCCAAAGACAGGATTTAACGAGGCGGGTCCGGGTCAGTCTTCGCCTAAGCGTATCGATGGCGTGGCTCCGAGCTTGAATGCTCGGGTCCCTTAGGCTCCACTGGTGGATCTCTCGGTTATCTTCTTAGGAACCGGCGGCTCTGTCCCGTCGGCTCGACGTTCGACCGCGAGCGTGCTCGTTGCACGCGGTGGGGAGCGGCTGATGTTTGACTGCGGCGAAGGCACCCAGCGCCAGCTACAGCGCTCCGTCGGGCTTACCCAGGTCGATCAGATCTACCTCACCCATTTCCACGCGGACCACATCCTCGGTCTTCCTGGACTTCTCAAAACATACGATCTAACCGATCGCCAGCAGCCGCTCCTGATCTACGGCATTCGCGGTTTGGTTGATTTCTTCAAACTCCTCAGGCCGATAGTCGGGCGCCTCGGCTTTGAGCTTAAGTTGGTGGAGCTGGAGCCTGGCGAGGCGGTGGCACACGATGGATATGAGGTTCGGTCCTTTACGGTCGAGCATGGGGTCAGTGCGCTTGGCTACGGTCTTTTCGAGCGCGACCGCCCTGGCCGCTTTGACCGCGAGGCGGCGATTCGGCTCGGGGTTCCCGAAGGCCCCGATTTTGCCCGCCTGCAGCGTGGTGAGGAGATTGAGGTTGCGGCTGGACTCATCCGCGCAGAGGATGTGATGGGGCCCTCTCGCCAAGGACGCAGGGTGATCATCAGCGGCGATACCGCCCCCTGTAGGTCGACCGCTGAGGCGGCCAGAGAGGCGGATCTCCTCATTCACGACGCGAGCTTCACCGAGGATGAGGCCCAGCGAGCCGTGGAAACCGGACACTCAACGGTTGGCCAGGCTGCGGCGTTGGCCCGTGAGGCCGAAGTGAAACTCCTTGCCCTGGTCCACATATCGTCCCGCTACCACGTCGGTGCGGTGCTCGATGAGGCTCGCGAGGTCTACCGGCCTGTGTCGGCTCCGCGCGATTTCGACCTGATCGAGATCCCTTTCCCCGAGCGTGGCGAACCCCAACTCGTGCCCAATGGCGCTCGCGAGCGCCGTCAGTCCTGCTAGCCTCAGGCCGTCCTTTAACTCGGTCCCGTGAGGCCCGGAAGGAGTGAATTGTGAGTGAGAAGATCGTGCTCGCGCACGACGATCTGAGGCGAACGCTGCGGCGGATCGCTCATGAGATCGCTGAGAAGAACCCGGGGCCAGAGGAATTGGCCATCGTTGGGATCCACACTCGAGGCGCGCTCCTTGCCCGCCGCCTGCATGATCTGCTCGGAGAGCTGAGTGGAGTCAGCTCCCCGATCGGCGACATCGACATCTCCTTTTACCGAGATGACGTTGGTGCCAAGGAACCGAACTCCCAGCCGGTGGTCCACGCATCCCATATCGACTTCGATCTCACCGACCGCACGGTTGTCCTGGTCGATGACGTGCTCTTTACCGGACGCACGGTGCGGGCAGCGATCGATGCCCTCTTTGACTATGGACGCCCCGACAGGGTGCAGCTCGCCGTGCTTTGCGATCGCGGTCACCGCGAGTTGCCGATCCGACCTGATTACGTCGGCAAGAACCTGCCGACGGCACGCCCCGAGCGGGTCAACGTTCGGCTCGAGGAGTTTGATGGAATCGATCAGGTGACAATCACAGAGCCGCTGGTTGCCGAGGCTTCCCGATGAGGCACCTGCTGTCGATCGAGGACCTCTCGCGCGAGGAAATAGAGGCCATTCTCGAGCGAGCCGAGAGCTTCGCTGAGGTAGGCCGTCGAGACATCAAGAAAGTTCCGACCCTGCGCGGGCGCACCGTAATCAGTCTCTTTTATGAGTCGAGCACTCGGACGAGCAGCTCATTTGAACTGGCAGCAAAGCGCCTCTCGGCGGATCTAATCTCAGTCAAGTCGGCTGGCTCATCGATCGAGAAGGGAGAGTCGCTTAAAGACACCGTGGCCACCCTGTCGGCATATGACCCGGCGGCCATCGTGATTCGCCATCCGCTTGCTGGCGCCGCCCAACTGGTCGCCGCTTGGACGACCGCTGCTGTGGTCAACGCCGGAGACGGTAAGCACGAGCACCCCAGCCAGGCGCTGTTGGATGTGTTCACCCTGCGCCGTAGGCTCGATTCGCTGGAGGGAAGGCGGATCTGGATCGTCGGCGACGTTCTCCACAGCCGCGTTGCCCGATCCAATCTGGCCGCCTTTACAAGGATGGGCGCCAAGGTGACTGTTTGCGGGCCGCCGACGCTGATTCCTCGTGGCATGGGCGAGCTCGGCTGCGATGTGTCGCATTCTTTGGATTGTCTCGGGGAAGCCGACGTCGTCTACGTGCTGCGTATGCAGCACGAGCGGATGAACGAAAGCTTCATACCTTCGATCCGTGAGTACGCGAATCAATTTCAGATTGATTCCCGTCGCCTCGGCCCGCGTCAGCTGCTGATGCACCCGGGCCCGGTTAACCGCGGTGTCGAGCTCTCCGGCGAGGTGATTGACTCTCCGCAATCCTTGATCGCCGAGCAGGTGGCCTCTGGTCTCGTGGTCAGAATGGCGATTCTTTATGAGCTGCTTGCCGGAATTGAGCGGCCCGAGCCGGTCGACGGCGAAGGGCGCCCGACTCCGATCGGACAGCCGGCTTGAGTACGGGATCAATCATCGGCAGACGCCAAGGCGGCGCGGCTTCTCGCCAGGAGCGGGTGCCCTGATGGACAGCCTCTGCGACGCACTCGACATGCGTGGCGGCGATCCGGTTGGATTGGTCTTGCGCAAGGCGACCGTGCTCGACCCGGCGGCTGGAATTGAGGGCGTCCACGACGTGGTGATAGGCGATGGGCGGATAGTCGAATTGGCGGCTCCTGGTTCCGCCGCCGCCGGTAGTGCTGAGGTGATCGAGGCCGAGGGGCTGCATGCCTTTCCCGGGTTCTTCGACCCCCACGTTCACCTTCGCAGCCCGGGCCAGGAGCACAAAGAGGACATCGAGACCGGGACCCGTGCAGGGGCGGCCGGCGGCTACTGCGGAATCCTCGCGATGGCCAATACCGAGCCACCCGTCAGCAATCCGGCAGACATCGGCTCGCTTCGCCAGCGTGCTCGCGGTGAGGCCTGCATCCCGGTCGGCTTCTTTGCAACCGTAACCCGAGCCATGCTGGGCGAGGAGCTCAGCGAGATGGCGGAGCTGCGGGCGGGTGGGGCGATCGGCTTTAGCGATGATGGACTGCCGATCGCGAGCGCCGGACTTATGCGCCGGGCGCTTCAGTACCAGCGGCTCTGCGGCGCCACGATTGCCCTGCACGAGGAGGACCTGAAGCTGTCTGGGGACGGGATGATGCACGAGGGCTCCGTCTCAGCTGCGCTCGGACTGGCCGGTATTCCCGCGGTCTCGGAGTCGACGATGATCGCTCGCGATGCCGCGCTTGCCTCCTACGAGGAGGCGAGGATCCACATCCAACACCTCTCGGCCGCTGAGTCGGTAGCGGTGGTGCGCGCAGCCAAGGCCGATCGTGTTCAGATCAGCGCGGAGGTGACCCCCCATCACCTCTGCCTAACAGATGAGGTTGTCCGGAGCCTCGATGCGGGTCGTTTCAAGATGAATCCACCGCTGCGAGCCGAGAGCGACCGCCAGGCGCTGATCGATGGTCTGCGCGACGGCACGATTGAGTCGATCGCTACCGATCACGCGCCTCACGCCGAGGAGGAAAAGGAGGTGCCCTTTGAGCAGGCTGCGATGGGGGTTACCGGGCTGGAGACCGCATTCGCCGCTATTCACACCGATCTTGTTCTGAGTGGCGTACTCGAGCTCGGCATTGTGGTGGAGAGGCTGGGGGGCGGCGCTGAGCCTTTCGGTCTGCAAAGACCCTCGCTGGCGCCAGGAAGCGAGGCAAACGTCGCTATTTGTGACCTCCGCGCGGAGTGGACCGTGGGAGAGGGAGGCTATGAGAGTCGCTCAAGTAACTGCTGGTGCGCCGAGCGCAAACTTACCGGGCGGGTGCTGATGACGATCGCGGCCGGCCGCGTCGCCTACCGGTTGCGAAGTTTTTCCCTCGGGGTGGCGGGGTGAAGGTCCGTTCCCTGACCGCTTCGGACTTTAAAGCGCAGGCACCGCGACGGCCGGACGCGGTCCGATGAAGTCGGCTTACCTGCTGCTCGAAGACGGGACCCGCCTTGACGGCGAGCATTGCGGCAGCTGCGAGATCGTCACCGGCGAGGTGGTCTTCAACACCGCGATGAGCGGCTATCAGGAGGCGGTGACCGACCCTTCCTACGCGGGGCAGATCGTCACCTTCACCTATCCGTTGATCGGCAATTATGGGGTCTTCAGCGCGGCGATGGAGTCCGACCGCATCCACGCCCGCGGGGCGATCATGCGCGACGCCAAGAACTACGAGGACGTTGCCAGCGCAGAGGGTGGCTGGTTGGACTGGCTCGCCGACTGTGGTGTCCCCGGAATCAGCGGAGTTGACACCCGAGCTCTGGTTCGCCACATCCGCGATCGTGGTGCAATGCGGGGGGGTATTTTTCCTGCTGAAGTAGGCGAGGAAGAGGCTCTGGCGCTGATCGGCGCAGAGCCCTCGATGGAGGGTGCCGACCTCGCCCGCACGGTCAGCCCGCCTGAGCCGATTCATTTCGACGGTGCCGGACCGCGCGTGGTGGGGATTGACACGGGCGTGAAGCTGAGCATTGTCCGCCAGTTGCGCGAGCGCGGATGCCGCCTCACCCTGCTGCCCTGCACCTGCTCTGCACAGGAGGTGCTCGATCAAGACCCAGAGATTGTCTTTTTGGCGAATGGGCCCGGCGACCCCGCGGCGCTCGAGTACATCGTCAATACGGTCCGTGAACTTGTCGGAGTGCGCCCGATCTTCGGCATTTGCCTCGGCCACCAGTTGCTCTGCCGCGCCCTTGGTCTGCAGACATACAAGCTGCCATTCGGGCACCGCGGAATCAACCACCCAGTAAAAGACCTGGACAGCGGGCGGATCGACATCACCTCTCAAAATCACGGCTTCGCAGTGCGAGGCCCCGATGGAGAGGCTCGGATCGAGGGCGAGCGGCCGCTTCGCTGGGAGACGGATTTTGGAGCCGCCGAGCTCTCTCACCTGAACCTCTACGACCGCACCGTCGAGGGACTGATCCTCAGGGATGTGCCCGGGGCGAGCGTCCAGTACCACCCCGAGGCGGGTCCGGGACCCCATGATGCCCGCCACCTCTTTGACCGTTTCCTGGAGTTGGTCGATGCCTAGGCGAACTGACATCGAGAAGATTCTCTTGGTTGGCTCGGGGCCAATCGTGATCGGCCAGGCTGCCGAGTTCGACTACTCCGGCGTACAGGCCTGCAAGGTGTTGTTGGAGGAGGGCTTTGAGGTTGTCCTCGTCAACTCGAATCCGGCAACGATCATGACCGACCCAGAGTTCGCCACCTCGACCTACATCGAGCCGCTTTTGGCAGGTCCATTGACCCGGATCATCGAAAAGGAGCGACCGGACGCGTTTCTGCCGACCCTGGGGGGCAAACGGCGCTCAATCTGGCGATGGCACTGCATGGCGATGGCACCCTCGAGCGTTTTGGAGTCGAGCTGATCGGCGCCGACGCCGCCGCGATTCGCCGCGCCGAGGATCGGGAGGAGTTCCGCCGCACGATGAACGGCGCCGGACTGCGAGTTCCCTGGTCAATTACGGTCGAAGCTCTCGGCGAGGTTGAGGCGGCGCTTGCCGACGGCCGCATCACTTTGCCGGCGATCGTTCGTCCTGCTTTCACGATGGGTGGTCAAGGCGGCGGGGTTGGCGAGAGCGAGACGGAGTTGCGCCAGGTCGTCTCCGAGGGCCTGGCTGCGAGCCCGATAAACCAGGTTTTGATCGAGGAGTCGGTGTTGGGCTGGGGGGAGTTTGAGCTCGAGGTGATGCGCGACCGAAACGACAACGTGGTCATCGTCTGCTCGATCGAGAACGTCGATCCGATGGGGGTGCATACCGGTGATTCGGTGACCGTGGCCCCGGCCCAAACCCTCACCGATCCGCTCTATCAAGAGCTGCGCGATCAGGCAATCGCGGTGATCCGAGCGATCGGTGTGGAGACAGGGGGCTCCAACGTTCAGTTCGGAGTCAATCCTGACAACGGCGAGATCGTCGTGATCGAGATGAACCCACGCGTCTCGCGCTCCTCGGCACTGGCCTCCAAGGCGACCGGATTTCCGATCGCCAAGATGGCAGCCAAACTTGCAGTCGGGTATTGCCTGGAGGAGATCCCCAACGACATCACCCGCGCTACCCCAGCCTCCTTTGAGCCGACGATCGACTACGTCGTCACCAAGATGCCACGCTTTGCCTTTGAGAAGTTCCCCGGCGCCGAGGGTCGGCTATCGACGCACATGCAAAGCGTCGGGGAGGCGATGGCGATTGGGCGCACCTTTCGCGAATCCTTTGCAAAGGCGTTGCGATCACGCGAGCTCGACACCGCGGCCGAGTTCCCCGAGGGTGATGGCGACCTGCTCGCCCGCCTCGGTGTTCCCTGTGCGGAGCGCTTCGACCTCATCCTTGAGGCCTTTCGACGCGGCCTCGAGATCGACGCCGTTCACGAGTGCTGCATGGTGGATCGTTGGTTCTTGCGCGAGCTTCAGGCGCTTGCCAATGAGGGTGACGGAAGCGCGGGTCTGAGTCGCACCTTTAAGGCGGTGGATACCTGCGCCGCCGAGTTTGAGGCGAGCACCCCCTACTACTACTCATCCCACGAGCGGAGTCGGCCCGGGGGAGCTCCGCAAAGCGAGGTCCGCCGCGGCGAGCGCGACTCGGTGGTGATCCTCGGTTCTGGGCCCAACCGGATCGGCCAGGGAATCGAGTTTGACTACTGCTGCGTACACGCCGCGATGACCGTTCGCGAGCTCGGTCGCGATGCGGTCATGGTCAACTGCAACCCCGAGACGGTGTCCACCGACTACGACACCTCCGATCGCCTTTACTTCGAGCCGCTGACCGCCGAGGATGTCCTCGGCGTCTGCGCGGAGGAGGCGCCCGAGGGGGTGATTGTTCAATTTGGCGGTCAGACCCCGCTGCGGTTGGCCGGCGAGCTGGAAGCGGCCGGTGTGAGGCTGCTCGGAACCCCGGTGGAGGCGATTGACCTGGCCGAGGATCGTGGTCGCTTTGGTGCCCTCCTGGGACGACTCGGCGTCAAGCATCCCCCGTATGGAACAGCGCTCTCAGCCGAAGAGGCGGCGGTGATCGCCGAGGAGGTCGGCTATCCGTTGCTGGTTCGACCCTCCTACGTGCTGGGCGGCCGTGCGATGGAGATCTGTTACTCAACCGCAGACCTCTCGGCCTACCTGCAGGCCCACGTCAAGGCCGACCAAGAGCACCCGCTGCTGCTCGATCGCTTCCTCGAGAACGCAATCGAGGTTGACGTCGACGCGCTTGCCGATGGCGAGAACGTCTGGGTTGCGGGCATCATGCAGCACGTCGAGGAGGCCGGTGTGCACTCCGGTGACTCGGCCTGCGTGATTCCGCCGATGAGCCTTGGCGAGGAGATGTTGGAGGAGATCCGAGCCACCACCAGGCGGATCGCGCTCGATCTTGGAGTGATCGGCCTGATTAATATCCAGTTCGGCGTAGCCGCCGGGGATCTCTACGTGATCGAGGCGAACCCGAGGGCCTCGCGCACCGTGCCCTTTGTCTCCAAGGCGATCGGGGCGCCGCTGGCAAAGCTCGCCGCTCGCCTAATGCTGGGCGAGCGGATCGCCGATCAGGAGTTGCCGCAGGGCCCGAGCGCTCACGTCAGCGTCAAGGAGGCGGTGCTGCCGTTTGCCCGCTTCGCCGGATCTGATTCTGTGCTGGGCCCAGAGATGAAGAGCACCGGAGAGGTGATGGGAATCGCTGCGGATTTCCCCACCGCCTTTGGCAAGGCGCAGGCCGCGGCCGGAGTCTCGCTGCCCGTTGGTGGCTCGGTATTCATCACCGTTACCGACACCGACAAGCCGGCCGCGACGCAGATTGCGGCTCGCTTCCACGACCTCGGCTTCGCGGTGATCGCAACGGGTGGTACGGCTCAGGCGATCTCGGGGATGGGGGTCCCGGTGACTCCGATCAACAAGCTGGGGGAGGGATCCCCCCACGTGGTTGATCTGATTCGGGAGCGCCGTTGCGACCTCGTGATAAACACCCCAACCGGATCAGGAGCGCGGATCGATGGGTATGAGATCCGCAGCGCTGCCGTGCGCCAGGGAATCCCCTGCGTAACGACTATGACTGGCGCCTCGGCCGCGGTGCGGGCGATCGCTGCGCTCAAAGATGACGCCGAGGTTCACTCGCTGCAAGAGATCCACGCGCCGCCCAAAGGCGCCGTGCAGCGTCGATGAGCGCGCCGCTGGGTCGTCGCCTTTGCAAGGTCACCGCGAATCGCTCCTCCGGTGCCTACAGGGTGCTCTCGCTGCGCGCCGCGGAAGCCCCGCTTCCGGCGGCTGGTCAGTTCTACATGTTGGCTGCCGAGCAGCATTGGGAACAGCGTGGTCAGCGCCCGTTTCTGCCTCGGGCGCTCTCGGTGGCCGGAGCCGAGCAATTTGATGATCATTGCCGGCTTGACTTCCTGCTCGAGGGGATTGGCCCCGGTACCGATCGCCTCTGTGAGTTGCGCGAGGGAGAGGGGGTCTGGCTCAATGGGCCGCTCGGCAACGGCTTCTCTGAGCCCGCTCAAATCGCAGCCGGGGCGGCCGGGGCGATCCTGGTCGGGGGCGGGATCGGGATCGCCCCGCTGGCGCTCCTGCGCGAGCGCTTAATCGCTCAAAACGTCGCCGTCCGGGTGTTGCTGGGCTTTCGCGATGCAGATCACTGCGGCGGCCTGGACGATCTCTTCTCCTGTCATGAGGTGGGGCTCGCCAGTGAGGATGGCCACCGCGGCCAGCGCGGTTACGTCACCGACCTGCTGGCCAGAATGCTCGACGGTGATGACGCGACCAGCGCGGTCGTCTACGGCTGTGGGCCGCCACCGATGCTCGCCGCGGTCCGGGAAATGTGCAAAGAGCGGGGGGTGGAATGTGAGCTGGCGATGGAGTCGGCGATGGCCTGTGGCTTTGGAGCCTGCTTCGGCTGTGCAGTCCCCGCGCCTGGGGGTGGCTTCCTGCGGCTGTGCCTTGAGGGCCCCGTGCTGAGTGGCGCTGGATTTCCCCGTCCGATCGCGGATGCCGGAGCCGCCGCCGCAAAGCGGCGGGTGGCGGTGAGAGGGTCGGGCGAGCGAGCGCCGAGCGAGCGGGGCGCAGCCAGCCCCGCGGCGTTGGCGCTGAAGCTTTGTGGGGTTGAGCTGGCCCACCCGGTGATCAATGCCTCGGGGACCTTTGACGCGATCGCTGCGCAACATGTCTATGGGGACCGGCTCCTGGAGGATTTTCCATTCTCGGCCTTCGTCTCCAAGACGATCACGCCGCAGCCGCGCGCCGGCAACGAGCCGCAGCGAATCTGGGAGACCCCGGCGGGAATGATCAACTCGATCGGGCTCCCAAACAAGGGGCTGGGAAGGTTTCTGGCCGAGGACCTTCCGCGGCTGGCCAGGCTGCCCGTTCCGCTGCTCGTCTCGGTCATGGGTACCAGTCAAGAGCAGTTCGCCCGTCTCGTCTCAGCGGTGGGGGAGCGAGATGAGGTGGCCGGGATCGAGCTCAACGTCTCCTGTCCCAATGTGGAATCCGGGCTGATCGTCGGCGAGCAGCCGGCAGAGCTCTCGGCGCTTTTGGAGGTGCTTCGTCCCCGCACCGCCAAGCCTCTGATCGTCAAGCTGACGCCGAACGTCGCCGACCCCGCTGCGGTCGCGCTCGCCGCGGAGGATGCCGGTGCTGACGCGATCTCGATGATCAACACGGTCAAGGCCAGCGCGATTGATCCGCGCACCCGGCGAGCTGGTCTCGCCAACGGCGGCGGGGGCTTGTCGGGCCCCGCGGTGAGGCCGATCGCCGTTGCCCAACTGCGCGCGGTGCGAGCCGCCGTGGGGCTGCCGCTGATCGGCATGGGAGGGATCTCCTGCGGCGCCGATGCGAGTGAGTTCATCGCGGCAGGAGCAAGCGTGGTGGCGGTTGGAACCGAGAGCTTCAGAGACCCCCTGGCCGGGCGCCGGATCGCCACGGAGCTTGCTTCTGTGTGGCCCAGGCAGCCGCGCTGAGGGAGGGATCCTCGACCTACACTCGAGGTCGAGGTGAATTTGGTCCGAAATGGGGCGAATGCCCTTGCACGTGATCGAGCCGCGGCTATACTCGCCGCCCACATGCCCGCCCCCGTCAAGACCTCAGCCGCGGCCCCGGAGCGGTCGCTGGACCAGAGGATGGAGGCGCTGAGGCGGGCCAACGACATCCGCACCGCTCGGGCCAAGCTGAAGAAGGACCTCAAAGCCGGGCGGGCCAGCATCAACGCCCTGCTGCTGGACCCACCCGAGTACGTGCTCACCGCGAAGGTCTTTGACATGTTGCTCGCCGTTCCCAAGTACGGGCGGGTGAAGACCAATCGGATCCTCAACCAGTGTCGGATCTCTCCCTCCAAGACGATCGGGGGACTGTCCCAGCGCCAGCGTGCGGAGCTGGTATCTCAGCTGCGTCGCTAGCTGGCCGCCCAAACGGTCAGTATCGGGGCCGATGGCCAAGGTCTTTGTGATCACCGGCCCCAGCGGGGTAGGTAAGGGAACGCTGATCGCCGCCCTGCTCGAGCGCGTCGAGGATCTCGAGCTCTCGGTCTCGGCGACCACCCGCCAGCCGCGGCAGGGAGAGGTCGACGGGCGCGACTACCACTTCCTCAGCGCGGAGGAGTTCGACCGACGGATCGAGGCAGGGGATTTCCTTGAGTTCGCGACCTACAGCGGCCATCGCTACGGAACGCTGCGCTCAGAGGTTGGGAGGCGTCTCGATCAGGGCCACTCGGTCGTATTGGAGATCGAGGTGCAGGGTGCCCGCCAGGTTCGTGCGGCGATGCGCGAGTCGATCCAGGTATTCATCGCGCCACCCGAGCCAGGGGTCCTGCGCGAGCGGCTGTGCGGGCGGGGAACCGATACCTCACGAGGCAATCGATGCCCGCCTCAGAGGTAGCCGAGCAGGAGCTTGCCGCTCAGGAGGAGTTTGACCACCTGGTCGTCAACGACGAACTCGGCCAAGCCGCGGCCGAGTTGGAGGGGATCGTGCGCACCGAGCTCGGCCTGCCACTACACTCCGCAGACAAATGATCAAACCACGCGTCGACAAACTCTTGGAGCACGCCGACTCCCATTACGCCGCGGTTGTCGTCGCGGCCAAGCGTGCTCGCCAGATCAACAGCTACTTCCACAATCTCGGCGAGGGCAGCTTTGGTGAGTACCCGCCGCCGATGGTCGAGACGCCGAGCGATAGGAACTATCTCTCGATGGCGCTCGAGGAGCTCGCCGAGGGCAAGCTCAAATACGAGTACCGCTCCTGAGCACTGCTCCCGAGCGGCTCCAGGAGGCGACGGATGGCCAAACTCCTGCTCGGCGTAAGCGGCGGGATCGCCGCCTACAAGTCGCTTGAGCTTGCCCGCATGGCCACGCTCGCCGGCCATCGGGTCAGGGTGGTGATGACCGAGGGCGCAACTCGCTTTGTCGGCGCCGCTTCCTTCGAGGCGATCAGCGGTGCTCCGGTGTTGAGCTCAGAGTTTGAGCGCGATCCCGATGGGCGGCGCCTTCCCCGGTGATTCCCCCGCCGTGCATGACCCGATCGGTCACCTCGAGCTGGCCGCCAACTGCGATGCCTACCTGGTCGCGCCTGCCTCGGCCAACACGATCGCCAAGCTCGCCGCCGGGATGGCCGACTCGATGCTCACCACCTCTTTCCTTGCCTGCGCCGCGCCACGGCTTCTGGCTCCCGCGATGAACGACCGGATGTATGAAGACGCGGCGACCCAGGCCAACCTGGCGACCCTTGCGCGAGCGCGGGGTGACGGTGATCGAGCCCGAGCGAGGGACCACTCGCCTCGCGCGGTGAGTTTGGCAACGGGCGGCTGCCCGAGCCTGACCGCCTGCTGGCGCGGGTGGAGGCGCTCCCTGCCGGACTCCGCCGGCCCCTGGGATGGCCTGCGCGTCCTGATCACCGCCGGTGGGACTCGCGAGCCGATCGATCCTGTCCGCTTCATCGGCAACCGCTCCAGCGGTCGGATGGGCTTCGCCCTGGCCGCCGCTGCCGCGCGCGCGCGGCGCCGAGTGTGACCCTGATCGCGGCCAACGCCACCCTATCCGACCCCGCCCGGGGTGCGGCGCCTGGACGTGGAGACGCACCGAGCAGCTCGCGCTCGCAGCGCATGCGGAGTTCGCATCCTGCGATGTCCTGCTCATGGCCGCGGCCCCGGCTGATTTCCGCCCGGCGGGTGTGGCTTCGGAAAAGCTGAGGCGGGAGGTGGCCGTCGACCTACACCTCGAGCCAACTGAAGACATCCTCGCCTCGCTCAGCAGCCAGCGCAAGGCGGGGCAAACGATCGTCGGCTTCGCCGCCGAGCACGGAGAGGGAGGGCTGGAGCGAGCCCAGTTGAAGCTCGCTCGAAAGGGCGCCGACCTGATCGTCCTAAATGACGTCTCCGACCCAACGATCGGCTTTGAGAGCGCCGAGAACGAGGTCACTTTGGTCCAGACCGACGGTGAGGCGGTGCTCGGCCGCGCACCGAAGGAGAAGATCGCCGAGGCGATTCTCGAGCGGGTCGAAACCATTCGCTCGCCCCTCGACCTGAGCCCACCCGAGCCACCGCGGGTGCCCGCCCGGCGGCGGCGGGCTGGCCGCTGCCTGCAGCGGGTTATACTCGAGTCAAGCTTTTTAGTCCCTATCCGTACCCGAGTCGTATCGAGAAGTGGGCCTGGCCCACTTTTTTTTCGGCTCCAACCAGGCATGGCAGACCTCAAAGAAGACATCCAGCATCAGCTCGACGACCTTGATTCTCAAATCGAGCTGGTCGCCGTGGAGCGCCCCGGCGGCGATGCCCTGCGCATCTATATCGATCACCCCGATGGGGTCGACCTGGCGCTCTGCGAGCAAGCGAGCAGCACCAGTTGCAGCACCTGCTCAGCGAGTACTCGCTGGAGGTCTCCTCGCCTGGCCCCAAGTTCCGCCGCCCCCGCCACCTTTCCGAGACCAAGGAGCTCTCAGTGAGTAAGGAGATCGTCGAAGCAGTCAAGGCGCTCGGAGCAGGAGAAGGGAATCTCCGCCGACAAGCTGATGGACGCCCTCGAGGACGCGCTTCTCTCGGCCTACAAGAAGACGCCGGGGGCCGCCAAATACGCCCGCGTCGACCTCGACCACGAAACCGGTGACTTCCGCGTATTCGAACTGATCCTTCCCCCCGAGCTGGAGGAGAAGCTGCTGGCCGAGGCGGCCGAGCTGCAGGAGGAGCCCGAGATCGATCCCGAGACCGGTGAGCTGCGGGAGCCCGAGGACCCCGAGCTGGACCCGGAGATGATCGCGCCCTACGAGGACCAGATCACCACCCACGACGTCACCCCCGAAGATTTCGGCAGGATCGCCGCTCAGACCGCGAAGCAGGTGATCTTGCAGCGGATTCGCGAAGCCGAGCGTCAGATGATGTATGACGAGTACCAGGACCGGGTCGGCGAGCTGATCACCGGGATCATCCAGCAGTCCGACAAGCGCTACACGCTGGTCCAGTTGCGCGAGCGGGTTGAGGCGCTGCTGCCGAAGTCCGAGCAGGTCTACAACGAGCGCTACGACCACGGGATGCGGGTCAAGGCGGTGATCACCGATGTCTCCGATTCGACCAAAGGCCCGGCGATCGTCGTCTCGCGCCGCAATCCCGGAGCTGATCAAAAAGCTGTTCGAGCTTGAGGTTCCAGAGATCGCCGACAAGCTTGTCGAGATCGTTGGGGTCGCCCGCGAGCCCGGCTATCGGTCAAAGATCGCGGTCATCTCCCATGCCGATGGGGTCGACCCGGTCGGCGCCTGCGTCGGCCCGCGCGGTTCGCGGGTGCGGATGGTCGTTTCCGAGCTGCGCGGCGAGAAGATCGACATCATTCCCCATAACGACGAGCCGGCTCGGTTCGTCGCCAAGGCGCTCTCCCCGGCCCGGGTGCGCGAGGTGATCGTCGATGACGAGGAGCGCCAGGCGACCGTGATCGTTCCCGACGACCAGCTCTCGCTGGCGATCGGCCGCGATGGCCAAAATGCCCGCCTCGCCGCCCGCCTGACCGGCTGGCGGGTCGACATCAAGTCCGAGACCGAGTTCTCCTCACGAAGATCAGGAGGTCGAGTACGAGGGCGAAGAGCAGTCCGACGGACGCTGCCTGGCGGTGCTCTCCAACGGCCGCCGCTGCCCGAACGCCGCGGTCCCGGGCTCGACCTATTGCGGCCTGCCCCAGCACCAGGCGCTGGCCCGCTTTGAGACCAGTCAGGTCGCGGTGCTGGCAGCCGTCGCCGAGGCCGAGGTGGCGATGCTTGCCGATCCCGATGCTGACGAGGGTCAGGTCGCCGAGATCGTCGAGCGGGCATCCGCGGAGTTCGTCGAGAAGGCCGAGGAGGAAGAGGAGGAGGTGGGACCAGGCGTCGCTACGGGAGATGAGACGGCTGAGAAATCAGCTCAAGCGCTCGATTCCACCCCGAGCCCATCAGAGCATGACTCCGAGAACGCCGGGGCAGGCGATGATGGGGAGCCGGCGGGCGGTGAGGATGGGGACGGAGAGCAGGGCGATCAGGAAGCCGACGATCAAACGCCCAGCGCCGCGCCCACGGAGCCCCAAGCTCCCACTCAATCAGGCGATCGGGTACCCGGGGTGGCGGATCCAGACGCGGACCTGGTCTCCTCGGAGGCTGCCGCTGGCCCCGCTCCCGATACCGAGTCCCCAGAGGAGGCTGAGTAGGGGGGTGGCTAAGAAACGGGTTCACGAGATTGCCAAAGCTCAGGGCGTCAGCAGCAAGGAGCTGCTGGCGGCGCTGAAGGCCGCCGGTGTCGAGGCCAAAGCCGCGCCTCAAGCGTCGAGGAGGCCGATGCTCTGAAGGCGATCGCCGCCGGCAAGGCAAGATGGCGCCACGGCGACCAAGGCTCCTCCGAGCTCCAAACCAGCGGCCAAGCAGAAACCGACGCCGGCCTCACCCGGCAAGAAAGCCGGCGCCGCCCGGTCGAGTCGAAATCGAGCGCCAGCGCCGCTAGCGGGCGGGGCGGGGACGCCGAAAAAACGCCGCGTAGTGATCGACTCCCAGGCGGCCCGCCGCGACCAGATGGGCGGGCCGCCCCCGCAGCGTCCGCCGCGACGGCGCGGCGGACGTCGTCGCCGGCCGCTGCTTGAGGAGCCGCCGCCAAAAGCCGAGACCCCGGCCGAGCCCGAGGCAACCAAGGTCAACTCCGGAGCGACCGTGCGCGAGGTCGCCGAGCTGCTCGGCCTGGCCCCGGCCGAGGTGATCAAGAAGCTGATGACGATGGGGGAGATGGCGACCCTCACCCAGACCCTGACCGATGATTCGGTGCGGGCGATCGCCGACGAGTACGACCGCAAGATCGAGATCGTCACCGCGGCCGACGAGGAGCCCGAGGCGCCGACCGTTCGCCGACGCCGAGGAGGACCTCGATCGACCGGCCGCCGGTCGTGACGATCATGGGTCACGTCGACCACGGCAAGACCTCGCTGCTCGACGCGATCCGCGAGACCGAGGTCGCGGCCGGGCGAGGCGGGCGGCATCACCCAGCACATCGGCGCCTACCAGGTCCACCACGGCGAGAAGACGATCACCTTCCTCGACACGCCCGGGCCACGCCGCCTTCACCGCGATGCGCGCCCGCGGCGCCAAGGTCACCGACGTCGCCGTCGTCGTTGTCGCCGCCGATGACGGGGTGATGCCGCAGACCAAAGAGGCGATCGACCACGCCCGCGCCGCCGATGTGCCGATGCTGATCGCGGTCAACAAGATCGACAAGGAGGGAGCCGCCCCGGAGCGGATCCGCAACGAGCTGGCCGCCGACGGGCTCACTCCTGAGGAGTGGGGAGGGGAGACCGTCTACTGCGACGTCTCCGCCAAGACCCACGAGGGCCTCGACAACCTGCTCGACATGATCCTCCTGGTCACCGAGCTCGAGGAGCTGGGGGCCAACCCCGACGCGCCGGGTTCGGGCACCGTGATCGAGTCCCAGCTTGACCCCGGCCGCGGCCCGGTGGTCACGCGTCCTGGTCCAGCGCGGCACCCTCAGGGTTGGCGACTCGCTGGTCGCCGGGCCCGCAGTGGGGTCGGGTGCGGGCGATGCACGACTTCACCGGCGAGCGGGTCGAGAGCGCCGGGCCCGGGATGCCGGTCGAGGTGCTCGGCTTCGATGGGGTCTGCGAGGCCGGCGAGTTCGTCCAGGCGGTCGAGAACGATCGCCGCGCCCGACAGCTCGCCCAGGAGCGCGCCAACCGGCTCAAGACCGAGGCCCTGGCCCGCCGCCAGGCCCGCAAGGTCAGCCTCGAGGAGGTCTTCGCCCGCGCCCAGGAGGGCGAGATCAAGGAGCTCAACATCGTCCTCAAGGCCGACGTCGCGGGCTCGCTGGAGGCGCTCCAGGACGAGATCGCCAAAGTGCCACAGGAGCAGGTCGCGATCAACATCATCCACTCCCAGACCGGTGGCATCAACGAGTCCGACGTGATGCTCGCCTCGGCCTCCGACGCGATCATCATCGGCTTCAACGTGCGCCCGCTTGCCGACGCCCGCCGCGCCGCCGAGCGCGAGGGCGTCGACGTCCGCACCTACTCGGTCATCTACAAGATCACCGAAGACCTGCGCAACGCGATGGAGGGGCTGCTCGAGGCGGTCGAGGTCGAGGAGGCGGTCGGCGAGGCCGAAATCAAACAGACCTTCAAGGCCTCCAAAGTCGGTCGCATCGCCGGCTGCATCGTCACCGAGGGCAAGGCGACGCCGCGACGCCAGCGTCCGCCTGGTGCGCGAGGGAACGGTCGTCTGGACCGGCAAACTCGGCTCCCTGCGGCGCTTCAAAGACAACGTGCAGGAGGTCGAGGAGGGCCAGGAGTGCGGCGTCGTCCTCGACGGCTACGCCGACGTCAAGGAGGGCGACGTGCTCGAGTTCTTCCAGACCAAGCAGGTCGAGCAGACCCTGGAGTAGGATGGCCACCGCTCGCATGCGGCGCATCAACGAGGTGCTTCGCGAGGTGGTTGGCGCGGCGATCGGCACCGAGTTGAGCGATCCCCGCATCGGCTTCGTCACCGTGACATCGGTTGAGACCAGCCCCGATCTGCGCACCGCCAAGGTGTACGTCAGCGTGCTCGGAGACGAGGAGGAGCGCGAGGCGACGCTGAGCGGGCTGCGCTCCTCCCACGGCGTGATCCAGTCGCAAGATCGCGGCCGAGACGCGGATGAAGCGAACCCCGACGCTGTCCTTTCACTACGACGAGACGATCGAGCAGGGCGTGCGGATCTCCCGGCTCCTGAGAGGAGGAGCGATGAGCGAGCGCGGTCGGCGCTGGCGCGCCACCGATCTCGAGCGCGTGGCGGCCGAGCTGCGCGCCCGCGATCGCTTCCTGCTCACCGCCCACGAGGGGCCCGACGGCGACGCCCTCGGCTCGCTGCTGGGCATGCACCACCTGCTCGACCCAGCTCGGCAAGGACTCGGTGATGTTCATGGCGGCGAAGGAGTTCCCGCTGCCGATCGAGTACCGCTTCCTGCCGCTGGAGGAGGTCTTTCACGAGCCGCCGGCGGACATGGCCGATCGCACCGTCGTCTTCCTCGACTGCGGCAACATCGACCGGATGCCGGTCGACTTCCTCACCGAGGGCGACAACCACGTGATCAACATCGACCACCACCACGACAACACTCGCTTCGGCGACTTCAACCTGGTCGATACCGGCGCCTCCTGTACGGCCGAGATCGTCTACGAGCTGGCGATCCTGCTCGGGGCGCCAGATCACCAAGGAGATCGCCGCGGCGCTCTACGTCGGGCTGGTCACCGACACCGGCAAGTTCATGTACGAGAACACCGACGCGCGCACCCACCGGATCGCCGCCGATCTGATCGAAGCCGGGGTTGACGTCGACGACACCTACCGTCGACTCTATGAGCATGTGCCGCTGGAGAAGCTGCGCCTGGTCGCACGGGCGCTGGACGGGATCGAGCGCCACTGTGGCGGGCGGCTGGTCCTCACCTACATCACAGCCGCCGACTATGAGGCCAGCGGGGCCGGGGAGGAGATGACCGAGGGAATCATCGACCACCTGCGCTCGGTCGAGGGCAGCAAGGTCGCGGCCTTGATCCGCGACCAGGGCAGCCGCGGGCGGGCCGCGCGCAAGGTCAGCCTGCGCTCCAGCGAGGGGGACGTCGACGTCTCAGCGATCGCCCGCGAGCACGGCGGCGGCGGGCACAAGCGCGCCGCAGGTTTCTCGACCGACCTCGAGCTCGAGGAGCTGGTCTCCTTCCTCTGCGGCGAGGTCAGCGCCCAGCTCGGCACCTGAGGATGGGCTCCGGCGATGCCTGCGGCCGCGGTGCTTGCTCTGCGATAAGCCGGCGGGGCTGACCTCACACGACGTGGTGGCCCAGGTACGACGGGAGCGCGGCTGCAAGGCCGGGCACGCGGGCACCCTCGACCCCTTTGCCACCGGCCTGCTGCTCGTCCTGCTCGGCACGGGCGACGCGGCTGCAGCGCTTTCTGATCGAGCTGCCGAAGACCTACCTGGCGACGGCGCGGCTGGGCTGGCGCTCCAGCACCGGCGATCCCGACGGAGAGCTTGACCAAGACGGGCGTCTCGGCCGTCCTCGCTTGCAGCTGCCCACCGGCAGCGGTACGCCAGCGCGTGCCGATGACCTCCGCCGTGCGGGTCGGCGGCGAGCGGCTCTACCGCAAGGCCCACCGCGGCGAAACCGTGCCGACCCCCGAGCGTGAGGTGCGAGATCTATCGAGCCGAGCTGCTCGATGCCAGCGAGGAGCTGGCGACCTATGAGATCGAATGCTCGACCGGCACCTACATCCGCACCCTGATCGAGACCCTCGCCGACGCCTACTGCTCGGCCCTGCGGCGCACCGCGGATCGGACCCTTCGAACTCGACTCGATGCCGGCGAGGAGATCTCAGCCTTGATCAGCTCGCCGAGCTGATTCCCGCGGGCGAGGCCTTGCGATGAGGCTGGAGGTGAGCCGTCTGCCGGACGCCAAGCCGCGGCCCCGCCACGTCGCGATCGGTACCTTCGACGGCGTCCATCGCGGCCACCGGGCGGTGATCGAGGGCGCCGATACGGTCCTCACCTTCGATCCGCACCCGCTTGAAATCCTGCACCCAGCGGCGCTACCGAAGCTGATCATGCCGTTCGCTGTAAAGCGGGACGTGATCGAGGGGCTGGGGGTGCGCGAGCTGGTCGTGATCCCCTTCGACCAGGAGTTCGCGACCCTTTCTGCGGAGGCCTTCATCGAGGACATCCTGCTCGGCCAGCTCGGCGCCGAGCTGGTCTCGGTCGGTGAGAACTTCCGCTTTGGGGCGAAGGCGCAGGGTGACTCTGAGATGCTCGCGGCACGATCCGAGTTCGAGACCAGGGTCGTGCCGCTGGTTGAGGTTGACGGCGAGACGGTCTCATCTACCCGGATTCGAGCGTTGATCGCGGCGGGGGAGGTGGAGGCTGCACGGCGCTGTCTCGGGGCTCCGTTCATGATCGAGGGCACCGTCGTTAGCGGCGATCAGCGCGGTCGCGAGCTGGGCTTTCCGACCGCCAACATCGTTCCCGACGACCGCCTCGCGATTCCCGGACATGGGGTCTACGCCGCATTTGCCGACGGCGTCGCCGCGGCGGTCAACGTTGGCGTCAGGCCAACCTTTGAGAGCGGACGGGGAGTGTTGATCGAGACCTACCTGATCGACCGCGAGGAGGATCTGTACGACAAGACCCTGCGGGTAGCCTTCGTCGAGCGACTCCGCGGCGAGAGGCGCTTCCCGGGGGTTGAGGAGTTGATCGCCCAGATGCGGGCCGACGTCGAGGACGCGAAGCGGGTCTGTGCTAGCTTCACCGGCCCGCAATGAGCCTGACCAAAGAACAGAAGACGGAGCTGATTGGCAAGTACGGGCGCTCGCAGGCCGACACCGGTTCTGCCGAGGTCCAGATCGCGCTCCTGACCGAGCGGATCAACGAGCTCACCGGTCACCTGCGCGAGCACAGCAAAGACCATCACTCGCGCCGAGGGTTGCTGATGCTGGTTGGCAAACGTCGCCGCATGCTGCGCTACCTTGAACGCAATGACCTTGAGCGCTACCGCACCCTGGTCTCTGAGCTCGGTCTTCGTCGCTAGGCACCCTCGGGCCCGCGGTCTGTAGTCTCCTTGCAGACAGAGAACGAGAGTTCTGAAAAGCAATTGGTCGCCAACCGGGCGGCCGGAGGTACAACATAGATGAGCATGTTTGACGTTAGCCGCGTCTCGGTGGATGTCGGCGAGAGCCAGATTTCCTTTGAGACCGGAAAGCTCGCCAAGCAGGCGAGCGGCTCGGTCGTCGTCAGCGCCGGTGACACGATGGTCCTTTGCACGGCGACGATGGGGAATTTGCGCGACGTGGACTTTCTGCCCCTGACAGTTGACGTCGAGGAGCGGATGTATGCCGCCGGCAAGATTCCTGGCTCGTTCTTTCGTCGCGAGGGGCGCTCGGGCGAGAAGGCGACGCTAACCGCCCGCATGATCGACCGACCGATCCGACCGCTGTTTCCCAAGGGCTGGCACTACGAGACCCAGCTTGTCGCGATCCCGACTGTCGGTGGATCACGTCAACCCCTACGACATCCTCGCGATGAACGGCGCCTCCGCGGCGCTGGCGATCTCCCCGGTTCCGGTCGCCGCTCACGTCGGTGCCGTGCGGATCGGCAAGCTCGACGGCGACTTCGTCGTCAACCCGCCCGAGGAGAGCCTCGACGAGCTCGACCTGGACCTGATCGTCGCCGGTACCGACGAGGCGATCCTGATGGTCGAGGCCGGCGCAAGTGGCGTCACCGAGCAAGAGATCCTCGACGCGCTCGACATCGCGCACGCCGAGATCAAGAAGCTCGTCGCCGCGATGGAGGAGCTGCAGGACAAGGCCGGCAAGGAGAAGATCGCGGTCGAGGCTCCGGCCCTCGACGCCGATCTCTTGGAGCGAGATCCGCTCCTCCTACGGGGCAAAGATCGATCAGGCGCGACCGCAATCCGAGGGCAAGCTGGAGCGCCAGGAGGCGATCAAGGCCGTTGAGGACGAAGTGCTCGCCGAGCACGCCCCGGCTGAGTCCGATGAGGGCGAGGGCGAGCGTCGCGTCCGAGGTCAAGGCCGCCTTCGCCAAAATCGAGAAGGACATCGATCCGCAAGGCGATCGCGGTCGATAAGAAGCGCCCCGACGGGCGCGCCCAGGACGAGATCCGCCCGATCGAGTGCGAGGTCGACATCGCCCCCCGCGTGCACGGCTCGGCGCTCTTCACCCGCGGCGAGACCCAGATCCTCTCCAACGTGGCGCTTGGCACGACGCGCATGGACATGCGCACTCGACACGCTCGGCCTGCAGACCACGAAGCGGTTCTGGCACCACTACAACTTCCCGCCCTTCTCGGTTGGGGAGGCGGGCTTCATGCGCGGTCCCAAGCGCCGCGACATCGGCCACGGGGCCCTCGCCGAGCGGGCTCTGGCGGCGACGATCCCAAGCGAAGAGTCATTTCCCCTACGTGATCCGGGCGGTCTCCGAGACGCTGGAGTCAAACGGCTCCTCCTCGATGGGTTCGGTCTGCGCATCCTCGATGGCGCTGCAGGCCGCCGGAGTACCGGTCAGCGCCCCGGTTGCCGGGGTGGCGATGGGACTGATCAAGGAGGGCGAGGACTACATCGTCCTCACCGACATCGCCGGCGTCGAGGACCACCTCGGCGACATGGACTTCAAGGTCGCCGGCACCGCCGAGGGGATCACCGCCCTGCAGATGGACATCAAGATCACCGGCGTCACCTTCGAGATCCTCACCGACGCGCTCGAGCAGGCCAACAAGGGCCGCCAGTTCATCCTCGGCAAGATGGCCGAGGCGATCGACGGGCCGCGGGAGAAGCTCTCCCAGCACGCGCCGCGGATCGAGGCGATCAAGATCGACCCGGAGAAGATCGGTGCCGTGATCGGCAAAGGCGGCGAAACGATCCGCGCCCTCTGCGAGGAGTTCGAAGCCGAGATCGACGTCGAGGACGACGGCACGATCCGCATCTACGCGCCGACCGGCGAACTGGTCGAAGCCTGCGTCGCTCGGATCGAGTCGATGACCAAGGAGGCCGAGGTCGGCGATCGCTACAACGCGGCCAAGGTCGTCAAGACGACGACCTTTGGCGCCTTTGTCGAGCTCGTCAAGGGCACCGACGGCCTGCTGCACATCTCCAACGTGAAGCCGGGCGAGCGGGTTGACTCCGTCGACGACGTGCTCAAGGCCGGTGAGCAGATCGACGTCACCGTGGTCGAGGTCGACAAGGAGCGCGGTCGGATCGGCCTGCGCCTCTCCGACGACCCCTCGGTCGAGGGCAAATCCGCCGAGGAGCTGGCCGCGGTCGGCTCCGGTGACGGTGGCTCTCGACGAAACGGCGGCGATCGCGAGGGCGCCGAGGCGGTCGCGACGGGCGTTCCCGCGAGCGCGAGCGGCGCGCTAAGCTGCGTTCGCCCGACCAGATAGCCAGACCGTCCTGATCGCCAGCGGAGCGTCGACCGAGCTCACGCGATGCTGAGCTTCGGGCGTCCGGGTCGTGACCGAGGAGGTTCCCTCGGTCCGCTCGGTGGCGCTCGGGCTCTGGGTGCGGACCGGCTCGCGCAATGAGACCCCGGCCCAGGCCGGGGTCTCGCATTTCCTCGAGCACCTTCTCTTCAAGGGCACCGAGCGCTACTCGGCGATCGAGATCTCCGAGCGCTTCGACGGGCTCGGGGCCTCGGTCAACGCGGCCACCGGCAAGGAGACGACCCACCTGCACGCTCGCTTCCTCGATGAGCACACCGAGGAGGTCTTCGACCTGCTCGCCGAGATGCTGCTGGCGCCGACCTACCCCGAGATCGACTCCGAGCGCGACGTCGTGCTGGAGGAGATCGCGATGTATGAGGACGAGCCCCAGGACCGGGTCCACGACTTCCTCGCCGACGCCGTCTTTGGCGAACATCCGCTCGGGCGCCGGGTGCTCGGCGAGGCGGAGGTGATCGCCTCGATCCCGGTGCCCGACATCGACGCCTACCACCGGGCTCGCTACACCGGCGCCGAGATCGTCGTCGGCGCCGCCGGCCACCTCGACCACGAGCGGATCGTCGAGCTTGGCGCAGCGCCTGGTCTCCCGCACGGCCGAGCGGCGACGGCCGTCGCGGCGGCGGCGGTCGCGGTGACGGACGCCGCTCGGCTGCGCTTCTACGAGAAGGACACCGAGCAGTACCACATCTGCTTCGGGGCTCCGGGGATCAGGCGCGACGATGAGCGGCGCTACGCGCTGGCGGTACTCGACTCGATCTTCGGCGGCTCGACCTCCTCGCGCCTCTTCCGCGAGGTGCGCGAGAAGCGCGGCCTCGCCTACTCGGTCGGCTCCTACAACGAGCAGTACACCGACTCGGGCCTGGTCGCGACCTACGTCGGCACCCGCGAGGACAACGTCGAGGAGGCCTGCGCGATCATCGGCGCCGAGCTCTCGCGGCTGCGCTCGGAGCCGGTCTCCGCCGAGGAGCTCGCCCGCGCCAAGGAGAACGTCAAGGGTCGCCTGGTTCTCTCCTCGGAGTCGACGGCGGCGCGGATGACGCGGATCTCGCGGGCCACCCTGTTCGGGCTGCCGATCGAGAGCCTCGATCGAGATGCTCGCCAAGGTCGACGCGGTCGCGGTTGAGGAGCTGACCGAGCTGGCCGGCGAGCTCTACGGCGCCGAGCGCCTCTCGGCGGCCTGCGTCGGTCGTGCCGAGGAGCTGCTTTCGCGAGGCGCTGGCCCCGGTCAGCGAGTCGCCTGGTAGCTGCGTGATCGGTGTCGCCGTCGCGGCGCCGCCGGACGGATGGGCCAGGCCGTCTGCGAGGCGGTCGATGGAGCCGAGGACATCGAGCTGGTGGGCGAGGCCGATCCCGCGCTCGGGGTCGAGCTCTCCGAAGTGCTCGGCGAGGCCGACGTCGTCGTCGACTTCACGCGCCCCGAGACCGCCCTCGACAATCTCGCACGCCTGCCTGGCGGCTGGGGTCCACGCGGTGGTCGGGCACCACCGGCTTTGAGATCGACGCCGCCCGCGAGATCGTCCGAGTCCGCCGCGGCTCGAAGCCAACTGCTTCGTCGCCCCCAACTTCGCGATCGGCGCGGTGCTGCTGATGGAGGCTCGCGCAGCGGATCGCCGCCGCACATGCCCGAGTGCGAGATCATCGAGCTGCACCACGACCGCAAGCTCGACGCCCCCTCGGGCACCGCGAAGCGCACCGCCGAGCTGATCCGGGCCGCGGGTGGCAACGTCCACGAGCCGATCCACTCGGTTCGGCTGCCCGGCCTGGTCGCCCACCAGGAAGTCATCTTTGGCGGCGAGGGCCAGACGCTGACCCTGCGCCACGACTCGATCGACCGCCGCTCCTTCATGCCCGGCGTGCTGCTCGCCGTGCGCAAGGTCGCCGCGCTTGCCGAGCGCTTCACGGTCGGCCTGGAGAAGCTGCTCTAGACAGGGTTGGAGCGGATACCCTGGCTGCGGTGAGCGGCAGATCCGAGGAGTGATCACGGCGATGGCGACGCCCTTCGATCGAGGGCGGCGCGGTCGATCAGGCAGCGGCGCGCAGCCTTGCCGGCTGCCTGGTCGAGCACGGCTCCCACGGGGTCGTGGTCGGCGGGCTCCACCGGCGAGGCCGCGACCCTCACCGATGCCGAGCAGATCGCGCTGCTGCGCGCGGTCGTCGAGGAGATCGGCGGCGGGCGACGGTGATCTGCGGGACCGGGACCAACGACACCCGCCACTCGCTGCGAGCTGACCAAGGCGGCGGCGCGAGGCCGGCGCCGACGCCGCCCTGGTCGTCGCCCCCTACTACAACAAGCCCAACCCGGCCGGTCTGCGGGCCCACTTCGAGGCGGTCGCCGAGGCCGTCCCGGAGCTGCCGATGCGTCGCTCTACAACATCCCCTCGCGGGTGGTCATCAACATGCCGCCCGAGCTGCCTCGGCGAGCTCGCTCAGATCGACAACGTGGTCGCGGTCAAGCAGGCAAACAACGATGAGCTCGGCCCGATCGAGGGCCTCGCGGTGCTCGCCGGCAACGATGACGCCTTCCTCAAGACGCTGGAATTCGGCGGGGCCGGCGGGATCCTGGTCGCCTCCCACCTGGTCGGCCAGCAGATGCGCGAGATCTGGGACGCGGCGCAGGGTGGGGACCTGGAGCGCGCCCGGCGAGATCGACGCCGAGCTGCGCCGCTGTTTCGAGGCGCTCGCGGTGACCACCAACCCGATTCCGATCAAGGCGGCGCTGGAGATGACTCGGGCTGATCCCCTCCGGAGCGCCTGCGCCTGCCGCTGGTTGCCGTCGATGCCGCGCAGCGGGCGACGGTCAGGGCCGCGCTTGAGGGCGTCGGCGTCGCGGCCTCCAACTAGGCACCGATGAGAGCTGAGGTGATCGACAGTGGCTGAGAAGAAGCTTCGGGTGCTGCCCCTCGGCGGGCTGGGAGAGATCGGCAAGAACATGACCGTGGTCGAATACGACGGGGCGAATCGTCGTCGTCGATACCGGG
This sequence comes from uncultured Solirubrobacterales bacterium, assembly GCA_963745305.1. GTDB lineage: Bacteria > Actinomycetota > Thermoleophilia > Solirubrobacterales > 70-9 > CAVUWL01. The sequence goes on along the minus strand of CAVUWL010000015.1, from coordinate 444,351 downwards.
CTTGATGTTTCCCGACCGCGGAGATGCTCGGGATCGACCTGGTCCTGCCCGACTTCTCCTACCTGCGCGATCGCGCCGACGACATCGAGGCGATCGTCCTCACCCACGGCCACGAGGACCACGTCGGCGCGCTGCCCTACGTGCTGCGCGAGATCGGCGAGCCACCGGTGATCTACGGCGGCCTGCTGACGATCGGGATGGTCCGCTCCAAGCTCGATGAGCACAAGCTCTCCGACGCGCCGCTGAGGAGCTGCCCGCGGGGGAGAAGGTCCAGCTCGGCCCCTTCGAGCTCGAGCTGATCCACCTCTCGCACTCGATTCCCGACATGCGCGGCGGTTCTGATCAGCACCGAGCTGGGCTCGGTGCTTGATGACCGGCGACTACAAGTTCGACCAGACCCCGGTCGACGGGCGCCCGCCGACATCTCCCGCCTTGCCGAGGTCGGCCGCGAGGGGCTGCTGCTGCTCTGCGGCGACTCGACCAACGCCGATCGCCCCGGCATCGCGCCCTCGGAGTCGAGCGTCGGCCCGGCGCTGCTGGAGACCTTCTCGCTCCTGCGAGGGGCGGATCATCGTCACCTCCTTCGCCTCCAACATCCACCGCGTCCAGCAGGTGATCGACGCGGCGATAAAGCTCGACCGCCGGGTGGCCCTGGTCGGTCGCTCGATGCGCAAGAACTTCAACATCGCCTCCAACCTGGGGATGGCCGAGGCGCCGAGCGGACTCTTCATCCAGCCCCGCGAGATCGCAGACTTCCCCGACGAGAAGGTGGTGGTGATCTCAACCGGCAGCCAGGGCGAGCCGCTCTCGGCGCTGCGCCGGATGGCCAACAACGACCATCGCGATGTCGAGCTGCACTCTGGTGACACGGTGGTCTTCTCAGCCACGCCGGTGCCGGGAAACGAGCGGGCGGTCAACGAGACGATCGACCGGATCTATGAGATCGGTGCGACCGTGGTGACCGCCAAAGACGCGCCGATCCACGCCTCCGGCCACGGATGTCAGGAGGAGCTGAAGCTGATGATCAACCTGACCAAGCCGCGCTACGTGCTGCCGGTTCACGGCGACCACAAGCGATTGCGCCTGCACGCCGAGCTGGCCCACTCGGTCGGGATCGATCCCGAGCGACGTCTTCCAGGGCCACAACGGGCTCGCCGCTTGAAATCGACGAGAGCGGGGCACGCCTTCGGCGAGGACGTCCACGCCGGCACGATCTTCGTCGATGGGGTCGACATCGGCGACCCCGACGACGTCGCCCTGCGCGATCGGCGCGAGATCTCAGCCGATGGCATCTTCATCGTCGTCGCGACGATCTCCTCTGATGACGGCAGCGTCGTCGCCGACCCGGAGGTGATCTTTCGCGGCGTCGCCTTCCTCGAGGAGGCCGATGCCCTGGTCGAAGAGCTGCGCGACGTGATCGAAGACTCCCTGGAGGACGCCGCCGAGGCCGGCACCCGGGAGCTGCACCTGATCCAGGAAGACCTCCACGACGCAGTCGGCAAGTTCGTCTATGAAAAGCTGAAGCGCCGGCCGATGGTGCTGCCGGTCGTCGTCGAGGTCTGAAGAAAAAGCCGCCGGGCCCAAAGGGAGGGGGAGGGCCCGGCGGCAAGTCGAGCCCGCCGGGGTGGTGTTGGGGAGATCCCCGGCGGGCCCGTGTGTCTCGTCCGCAGCTGGAAATTACGGGCGATGGCTTAAAGCGCCTCTAAAGGGCTGCTAATCGCGGCTTCAGACTTGGCGAGCGGCAGCCGGACCCGAAACAGGGCGCCGCCCAGATCGGATTCGGTCGCCTCCACAGCGCCGCCGTGGGAGGTGGCGACCGACGCTGACGATCGCCAGGCCGAGGCCGGTTCCCGGGCCGCTGGCGATGTCGGCCGGGCCGTCGCCGCGGACGAAGCGGTCGAAGATCTGGTCGCGCAGCTCGGGCGGCGATCCCAGGGCCGTCATCGGCGACCTCGAACAACGCGTCGTCGCCCGACCGAGTGCAGGCGCAGCTCGATCCGTCGAGCCCGGCGGAGTGTGACGGGCGGCGTTGTCGAGCAGGTTGACGACCATCCGGTGCAGCTCGTCGGGGTTGCCCTCGACCATGATTGGGTGGTCGTTATCGACGCTGAGCTCGCGCTCGCCCATCACCGGGGCGACCTCGACGGCGGCGTTGCCGGCGATCTCGGCGAGGTCGCAGCGCCGGTGCTCGCCGATCCGCCCTGCATCGGCGCGGGCGAGCAGCAGGAGATCGCCGACCAGGCGGCTCATCCGACGCGAGGAGCGCAGCGCCGAGTCGATCATCTCTCGGTCTTCGCCTTGGCCGGAGGCCTGCAGCGAGGCCTGCAGCAGCTCGAGGTTGGCGAGCACGCTGGTCAGCGGCGTGCGCAGCTCGTGCGAGGCGTCGGCGACGAACTCCCGCTGCTTTTGCATCGCCCCCTCGCGCTCGGCGCGGGCCGCGTCGAGCGAGCGCAGCATCTGCTCCAGGGTGCGGGCCAGCTCGCCGACCTCGTCGTCGGCTCGCGGCTGCGGGCATGTTGCGGGAGGGGTCCCGGGTGTCGGCGATCTCGCGGGCGGTGGCGGTCAGCGAGGCGATCGGTCGCATCGCCCGGCTTGCGATCGCCAGCCCGGAGAGGCTGGCCAGCAGGGTGCCGCCGAGCACGCCGGCCGCGATCAGCAACCAGAGCCGGCTGATCGTCGAATCGACTTGCTCCTCGCTGCGCGCGTACTGGACATAGCCGACCAGCGGTTCCGCTCGGCGTCGAGGACCGCCGCGGTCGCAACGCGCAGCTGCCCCTCTTCGGTGATCCCCGAGCCGGCCGCGCCCGAGCTCGACCGCACTGGGGCGGTTCGGGTCATGATTTGAGGACCTGACCGTCGCGGCTGAGAACGCGAGCTGTGGCGTCGTTGGGAGTGAGTAGTCGCGAAGGCGCGGGCTCTCCGACCAGCGGTGCCCGATCGGGGTGTCGATGATCCTCGTGTTGGAGGCGAGGGTTGAGGCGCCGGCGCGCAGCTCGCGGTTGAAATCGCCGCGGACGCGGTCGGCGGCGAGGTTGCCGATCACGGCGGCGAAGACGATCAGGATGACCAAGCGTGAGGCCGGCCGAGGCCGCGGCGAGGCGCCAGCGCACCGGCCAGTTTCCGGGCCGCCAGCTGCGGCGCTCGCCCGCGCCGCGGATGGCGCCCCTCGGCATGCCTACTCCTTGAGCACGTAGCCGGCGCCGCGTTTGGTGTGAAGCAGCCGTGGCTCCCCTCCCGCCTCGAGCTTGCGGCGCAGATTGGAGATGAAGACGTCGATCGTGTTGGTCGCAGCCATCGGGTCATAGCCCCAGACCTCATCGAGCAGTCGCTCGCGCGAGATCACCAGGCGTCTCGTTTCGCATCAGGTACTCGAGCAGCTCGAACTCGCGATTGGTCAGCTCGATCTCGCGGCTCCCGCGCCGCACCTCGCGGGTGTCGGGGTTGAGCTGGAGGTCGGCCGACCGCGAGCGAGGCGGCGCCGCGCGGCGGCCGTCGTCGCAGCAGGGCGCGGATCCGGGCCAGCAGCTCCTGGCGCTCGAAGGGCTTGACCAGGTAATCGTCGGCGCCGCTGTCGAGTCCGGCGACCCGATCCTCGGTCTCGGCGCGAGCGGTCAGCATCAGGATCGGCACGTCGCCGTCGGCGCGCAGTTGCCGGCAGACCTCGACCCCATCGAGGCGGGGCAGGCCGAGATCGAGGACGACGAGATCGGGAACGAAGCCGGCGGCGACGTCGAGCGCCTCGACGCCGTCGGCCGAGGTCCGCACCTCATAGCCCTCGTTGCGCAGTGAGCGGCGCAGGACGTCGGCGATGTCGGTGTCGTCCTCGACCACCAGGACCCGTCCGCTGGCGGGCTCGATCTTGGTCAGCATGTATCGATGTTAACCCGCCGCCACTGCGGTCCGGCTGGGTTTTAGCGTGAATTTAGAGCCGCCGGGGTCGGTCGGGGGCGTGCCGCGCCGCTCATTTGGGCGTCGAGTCGCGGTCGGGCCGCAAGATCATCGGCGCCCGCTGTGCCCAGCGCCCCAGCGGCGGCGACTTCGCGCAGGTGAGCGACGGCAGGCGTCGAAGCGTGTGCCAATGTTCGTGCGACAAGAAGCGCGCGCTAAATCGGCGCGGCGCTCCAAGGCGAAGCCCAGGCCCCGAGTCCCGCGCCCGCACCTTCCCGGTGGGCTGCAGCAGCGGCACCTCGATCTGATCGGGCTCATGCTGATCGCCTTCGGCGTCTATTTGGCCTTCGTCCTCTTCTTCGGTTGGGACGGGGGCAAGGTCGGTTACGGGCGTCGAAGACGGCGCTTGGGTATCTGGTCGGGGCGGTTGGGGCCCGGATCTTCACCGTCCTGATGCTGGTCGATCGGTGCGGTTTTGGTCAGCGGTGCCTCGATCTCCTCGGTCTTCGCGCGGGCTAGGCGCGGGCCTCGGGCGGATCTTCCTCGGCGGAAGGGGCGTCGCCGAGACCGTGATCAAGAACTCGGGAAGGCAGGCCGCGAGCGCATTGCGCACGGACCTCGAGACGGTGGCCGGACCGACCGATGTGATGAGCACCTACCCCGAGGACGATGAGTTCGAGCCGACCGTGGCCCTGGTCGAGGACGCCGCGGAGGAGCCGAGGCTCAGGACTTCAATGCGGAGCTCGACGATCTTCGAGTCCGATCTGGCCGAGTGCTGAGATCAGGGCGAGGAGGTCTCCGGCCCGGCAGACGAGCAGTCTCCGGCAGACTGTCGCTGACCCCGATGGGCAAGCCGCGCGGAGTCACCACCTCGGAGGAGATCGACTACCGCCCGCCGCCGCGCGAAGGCGCTTGAGAAGGGCAAGGGGGACAAGGGACCCGACCCCCGCGACCATGAAGTGATCGGGCGCAAGCTGGTCGAGACCCTCGGTCACTTCGGGGTCGAGGCGAAGATCGTCGGCGTCGTCAGCGGCCCCCACGTCTCGCGCTATGAGCTGCGCCTGGCGCCCGGGATCAAGGTCAAGAAAGTCACCGAGCTCGCCAACGACCTCGCCTACGCCCTGGCCTCGACCGACATCCGCATCCTCGCCCCGATCCCCGGCAAGCAGGCGGTCGGGGTCGAGGTGCCAAACACGCGGCGGCGGATCGTCCGCCTCGGCGACATCTATGCGGGTCGACCGGAGAAGACCTCGCCGCTGGTCGCCTGGCTGGGCAAGGGGATCGACGGCAACGCGGTCTGGACCGACCTGGCGAAGATGCCGCACGTGCTCGTCGCCGGCACCACCGGTTCGGGCAAGTCCGGATGCGTCAACGCGATTCTCTCCTCGATCCTGATGCAGGCCTCACCCAACGAGGTCCGCCTCGTGCTCGTCGACCCCAAGCAGGTCGAGCTAAATCACTACGAGCACGTTCCCCACCTGCTGACCCCGGTGGTCACCTCGCCGCGGCTCGCCGCCAACGTGCTGGCCAACCTGATCGGCGAGATGGAGAGCCGCTACGGGATCATGGGTCGAGGCGCGCTGCCGCAACCTCGGCGAGCTGAACCGAGCCCGCGCCAAGACCGGCGAGGCGCCGCTGCCTCACATCCTCTGCGTGATCGACGAGCTCGCCGACCTGATGATGGTCGCCCCAGCCGAGGTCGAGGACTCGATCATCCGCCTTGCCCAGAAGTCGCGCGCCACCGGCATCCACCTTGTGCTGGCCACCCAGCGACCCTCGACCGACATCATCACCGGCACGATCAAGGTCAACATTCCCGGCCCGGATCGCCTTCGCGGTCTCCTCGCAGACCGACTCGCGGGTGATCCTCGACCAGGGTGGAGCCGAGGCGCTGCTCGGGTCAGGGCGACATGCTCTTTCGCGGGGCCGGAACCTCGAAGCTGCAGCGCGATCCAGGGCGCCTTCATCACCGAGGAGGAGATCGCCCGGATCACCAACCACTGGGCCAAGCAGGGCGAGCCGGAATTCGAGGCGGAGCTGCTGGAGACGCGCGAGGAGGTCGGCGAGGAGGGTGCGAGAGGGTGACTTCGACCCCGACAGCGACGACCTCCTCGACGAGGCGATTCGCCTTGTCGTCGCAGACCGACACCGCCTCGGTCTCGATGATCCAGCGCCGCCTTCGGGTCGGCTACACGCGCGCCGGGCGGCTTGATCGACATGCTCGAGCGACGCGGAGTGATCTCTGGGTATGAGGGCTCCAAGCCGCGCCAGGTGCTGATCACAGAGGCCGATCTCAACCGCGTCCTTGAGCCGCAGCCGCCTGCGCCGCGCTCAACCCAGCCACCCGGCCCAGCGGTTGGGGTTGAGGCCGACGCCGACGTCTAGGCGCTGACTCGCTGCTCGCGCGGCAAACGGCCACAATAGGAGCGTGCAAAACAGCGTTGGACCAACTCTTCGCGAGGCGCGGAACCGCCGCAAAATCGGCCTTTCCGAGGTCGAGGCCGCGACCAAGATTCGGCTGCGGTACCTGCGGGCGATGGAGAACGAGGAGTGGGATCTTTTGCCCGGCGGCTCCTATACGCGAAGCTTCATCCGCACCTACGCCTCCTTCCTCGGGCTCGATGGAGAGCGGTTGGCAGATGAGTACCGACGCGGCAGCGAGCCGGCTCCCGGCGATCCGGCGCCCGCCTCTCCGCGGCCACCGCGGCGTCGCCCCAGGCTCTCCAGCCGGGTCTGGACCGCGATCGTCACGCTCGGCATGCTGGCGATTTTGGTTGCGATCGGGCTCTCCAGCGGCGGCGGCACCGCCACCAACCGCCCGCCACAGAGCGGCCCGCTCAGCGTTCATCGCTCCCACGGCGCGCAGCGCCTGACCCGACCGGCGCCGCGGCGTCACCGTGCGGCTGGCGGCGAACGCCGAAGTCTGGGTCTGCCTGCTCGATCGCTCCGGCGCCCGGCTGATCGACGGACAGATCCTCAGCGCCGGCACCCGGGTCGGGCCCGTTTCACTCCGGTAGCTTCACGGTCTCCTTCGGAAACGGGGAAGTTTCTCTGATGATCAACGGACACAAAGCAGCCACCGAAGCGACGTCGAGCCCGATCGGCTACTCGATCGACTCGCGGGGACGGCTCGAAATTCTGCCCGAAAGTCAGCGACCCTCGTGCGCGTGAACGACCTGCGGGCCGGCATCGTGGTGACCGGGACCGAGGTCCTGACCGGGCGGATCGGCGATCGCAACGGGCCGTGGGTCTCCGAGCGCCTGGCCGAGCTTGGAGTCGACGTCGCCCACATCCTGATCGTCGCCGACCGCCCCGCCGACCTCGAGGCGGCGCTGCGGCTTCTTGGCCGGCGAGGCGCATGGATCTGATCGTCACCTCCGGCGGGCTCGGGCCGACCGCCGATGACCTGACCGCCGAGATCGTCGCCCGCTTCGCCGGCCGCGAGCTGGTCCTTGACGAGGCGATGGAGGAGAAGATCGCGACGATCCTGCGCGGTTTTGCGCGCACGCTTCAGCTTCGACGAGGAGGCGGTCATCGCCGCCAATCGCAAGCAGGCCATGGTCCCCGAGGGTGCGATCACGCTCGACCCGATCGGTACGGCGCCCGGGCTTGATCGTCCCCGCCGGCGAGCGCCGTCGTGATCGTCCTGCCGGGCCCGCCGCGCGAGCTGCAGCCGATGTGGCCGGCGGCCCTCGCTGCTGACCCGGTGCGCGAGCTGCTTGGCGCGGGCGACGCCGCTGCGCAGCTACACCGCTGCGCATGTTCGGCATCCCGGAGTCAGAGATCGCCAAGAGCCTGCGCGAGATCGAAGCCGACGGAGCCGACCTTTCGGACGCTCGAGATCACCACCTGCTTGCGCAAGGGCGAGATCGAGATCGACGTCCGCTATCGCGACGGCCGCGACGGCGGCGGCCGAGGAGCTGAGGGCGGCCCTGGCGAGCCGCCACCGGCGCCACCTATTCAGCCTCGACGGGGAGACGATCGACACGCAGGTGGCGGCGCTTCTGCGCGGACGACGCCTCGGCCTGGCGGAGTCCTGTAGCGGCGGCCTGCTGGCGGCGCGGATCACCGATCGACCTGGGGCCTCCGCCTACATGGCGGGCAGCGTCGTCGCCTATTCAAACCGAGGCAAAGGTGGATCTGCTCGGGGTGGATCGAGTCCCTGATCGAGATCCACGGCGCGGTTTCACCCGCAGGTTGCCGAGGCGATGGCGAGCGGCGCGCTCGAGCGCTTCGGCGCCGACGTGGCGGTCGCGATCACCGGAATCGCCGGACCGCAGGGTGGCAGCGAGCAGAAGCCGATCGGCTACGTCTGCCTCAACGCCCGCCTTGCTGATGGAACCGTGCTCGCCCGCGACCCGGTCATTCCTGGCGGCTCGCAAGCGATATCCGCGAGCGCTCCGCGCTGGTCGGCATGCACATGCTGCGGATCTTGCTGGGCGGCGCCGAGCCGCCGCTTTAGACAGCCCGGGAAGGCTCCAGTCGAGGCCCACCCTGCCCCCGCATCGCCGCCCATTTCCCCGCTTGGCAGCGGCATGAACGTCCGAGCGGCTCTCTATCTTGCGGCGACCATGGCCACAGATAAAAAAGCGAACCTAAAGGATGCCTCGGCAAAGGACGCCAAGGCAAAGGACGCGGCCCTTGAGGCTGCGGTAAGCCAAATCGAGCGAGACTTTGGGCAGGGCGCGCTGATGCGCTTGGGGGCCGATAGCACCGTGCAGATTGAGGCGATCCCGACCGGGTCGCTCTCCCTCGACCTGGCGCTCGGCATCGGCGGCGTTCCGTGTGGGCGAATCGTCGAGATCTTCGGCCCGGAGTCCTCGGGCAAGACGACGCTGGTAAACCACATCATCGCCGAGGCGCAGGCGCGGGGAGGAATCTGCGCCTTCATCGATACCGAGCACGCGCTTGACCCCGTCTACGCGCGGGCGATCGGAGTCGACACCGACGAGTTGCTCGTCTCCCAGCCCGATTACGGCGAGCAGGCACTGCAGATTGCCGATCGTTTGATCGCATCGGGAGCAATAGACGTTGTCGCGATCGACTCGGTGGCTGCGCTCACCCCGAAAGCCGAGTTGGATGGCCAGATCGGCGACCAAACGGTCGGCCTCCAGGCTCGCCTCATGTCCCAGGCGCTGCGCAAACTGGCCGGCAACCTCAGCCGCACCAACACGGTTTGCATCTTCACCAACCAGATTCGCGAAAAGATCGGCGTTCAGTTCGGCTCTCCCGAGACCCAACCGGGCGGGCGGGCGCTGAAGTTCTACGCCTCACAGCGCCTCGACATCCGTCGGATCGAGACCCTCAAGGAGGGGACCGAAGCGGTGGGGAACCGGGTTCGGGTCAAGGTCGTTAAGAACAAGGTGGCGGCGCCATTTCGCCAGGCCGAATTCGACATTGAGTACGGGGTGGGGATCTCGCGCGAGGGCGGCCTTATCGATTTCGGCATCGAGCAGAACCTGGTGCAGAAATCAGGCTCGTTCTTCTCCTATGGTGAGACGAGGCTCGGTCAGGGGCGCAACAACGCCAAACAGTTCCTCTCCGAGAACCCCGAGATTGCCGCTGAGATCGATGCCAAAGTGCGTGCCAAATTGGGAATCGACGGCGAGAGCGCTGCCGATCAGGCGCCGGCGCTCGCCGAGCAGCAGGCTGCTTAGCGCCACCCTCAGCGGATAGGATTCCGCTCCGCATGAGCAACGAAACACTCTTTTTTGTGTTCGGAATCGCCCTTGCCGTTTCGGCTGTTGGATTCAGCCTGGTTGGCCTGCGCAATGAGAAGTTCCCGGGCCGCGCCTTTCCTTTGGTGATCCTCTGGTTTGCGATCCTGGTCGGCTGCGCGACGACCTTCGCCGTGATGCACTCAAGGGAAGAGGAGAATTCAAAGGCGCCAGAATTGCAAAAGGCCGGCAAGGAAATCGAAGTGGAGGAGAGCGACGCGCCGCGCAGCTCCTCCTCAGCGCCCAAGTAACGCCGCCGCGGCGCTAACCTCGCATCGATGAGTCAAGCCAGGCGTTATCACCTGACCACATTCGGCTGCCAGATGAACGTCCACGATTCCGAGCGGATGCGGGGAATGCTCGAGTCGCTGGGCTATCGGGAGGCGCCGAGCCGTGATGGCGCGGACCTGATCCTCTTCAATACCTGCTCGATTCGAGAGTCCGCCGACAGCCGCTTTATCGCGCACCTTGGCGAGGCAAAACGGCTCAAGTCCGAGGACCCCGAGCGGGTGGTGGGGGTCGGTGGCTGCTGGGCGCAGTCGGTCAAGGAGGAGGTCTTTCAGCGCTTTCCATTCGTCGATGTCGCCTTTGGGCCCGGTCAGATCCACAAGCTCGCCGAGTTCCTCAACTCAGACTCGCTCAGCGCGCAGGGCTACTTTGAGTTCGAGGACTTCTCCGGCCACCTGCCGAGCCGACGCGAGCGCGAGTTTCAGGGCTGGCTGCAGATCTCCCAGGGCTGCAACTGCGTCTGCTCCTACTGCATCGTCCCCTCCACCCGGGGGCGTGAGGTCAGCCGCGATCCCGATGAGCTGATCGTCGAGGCCGAGGCGCTGGCCGCCGAGGGAGTTCGCGAGATCACCCTGCTCGGCCAGAACGTCAACAGCTACGGTCGCGAGCTGCCGGCCCGAAGCCGGATCGGCTTTGCCGAGCTGCTGGCCCGCGTCGATGCGGTCGAGGGCATCGATCGGATCCGCTACACGAGCCCGCATCCAAAGGATATGAAGGAGGACGTGATCCGCGCCCACGCCGAGCTGCCGGCGCTCTGCGAGCACATCCACCTGCCGCTGCAGTCGGGCTCAAGCGCGGTCCTGCAAGCGGATGCGGCGCACCTATGACCGGCGCCGCTACGACGATCGGGTCGCGCTGATCCGCGAGCACGTTCCCGATTGCGCAATCACCACCGACATCATCGTCGGCTTTCCGGGCGAGACCGAGGCCGACTTCGAGCAGACCCTGGAGGTAGTCGAGGAGGTTGGCTATGACGGCGCCTTCACCTTTGTCTTCTCGCCGCGACGGGAGACCGAGGCGGCGGGATGGCCGAACAGGTTCCACATCCGATCAAGCGCGAGCGGATGAAGCGGCTGATCGAGCTTGTGCAGCGCCGCGCAACTGAGCGAGCGTCAGCGCTTCGTCGGGCGCGAGATGGAGGTCTTGGTGGAGGGACCCAGCCGAACCGACCCGAGCCGTCTGCGGGGGCGCACCAGGCATAACAAGGCGGTCAATTTCGAGGGGACTGCGGCGGTCGGCGAGATGGTCCAGGTGCAGGTTGAATCTGCCACCTCGACCAGCTTGATCGGATGCGAAAACCTGCTCAGTCCGAGCCCTGGTTGAAAGCGGGCGCTCGGTGGGCCTCCGCAACTGCGCGGATCGCGGTCTCGGTAGGCGCTTAATCGAGCCGGGCTTTGAGCGTTGGCTCAGCTAGCGGCCGAGGGATCGGGCCGGATCGGCCAGCCGCGCTGCTCCCCGCGGGCACCGGGGCGCTATCGGTGAGCGTGATCGCGATATTTGGGCCAACCGCGGTCGGTAAGACCGGAGTGGCGATCGCCCTCGCGCGGATGCTGGGGGCCCGTGGCGAGGATCCGGTTGCGATCTCCGCCGATGCGCTTCAGGTCTACCGGGGGCTGGAAGCCCTTACCGGGGTGGCCAGCCCCGAGCAACAGGGGACGCCTGGAGCATCGACTGGTCGGCTTTGTGCCGCTGTACCGAACCGTTCTCGGTGGGCGATTACATGCCGATCGCCCACCGCGAGATAGACCTTGCTCTGGCCAGCGGGCGGCACCCCGATCGTGGTCGGAGGTACCGGCCTGTACATGCGCGCCGCCCTGGCGCAGCTGTCGCTTCGGTCAGCTGCCGCCGGGGTCCGAGGATTCTGAGCTTTGGTCTGCGGATACGCGCCAGCCGACCACGCTCTTTGGCCTCGAGATGGACCGCGCGCGCTCTACCGAGCGGATCGATGCACGGACGGAGGCGATCGTCGCCGGGGGGGCGAGCGAGGAGGTGCGCCGAGCCTAGGCTGGGGGGCTGTCGCGGACCGCGCGCAAGGCGCTTGGGTTCGATGAGCTGCTGGGTGGCGACCTCGAGCGGATGAAGAGGCGCTCGCGCAATTACGCCCGCCGCCAGCTGACCTGGATGCGAAAGATGGCCGGCTTGCAGACAATTGATCGCGGCACCCGAAGCGACGCCGAGATCGCCGCCGAGATCCTGGCGCGGTTGGACGATTAACCTGGCGCGGTGAGATTCGAGAAGTGGCAGGCGCTCGGCAACGACTACTTGATCCTCGAGGCCACCGAGTTGGCCTGGGAGCTAAGCGAGGCGCGGATCCGGTGGCTGTGTGATCCTCACTTCGGGATCGGCGCCGACGGCATCCTGCTGCTCTCGCGCAGCGATGATCCGGACTTTGTCGCCGAGCTGCGGATCTTTAACCCCGACGGCTCGGAGGCCGAGCTCTCCGGCAACGGGGCGCGCGAGGCGATCCTCTACCTGCATCGCCACGGCTGGACCGAGCAGACGAGCTTCGCGATCAAGACCGCGGCGGGGCCGATCGTGCCGACGATCACCTCCGAGCTGACCTGCGCAGTCGAGATTTGGGCCGGGCGACGCTGCAATCGCAGGGACTTCCCCGGCGGCGCTGCCGATGGCAGGGGGACGCTCAGCGCGGGCGGTCGCGCGTGGGAGTTCCAACATGTCTCGATCGGCAACCCGCAGTGCGCGATCGGGGTCGGCGCCGGGCTAGAGGATCTCGATCTAGCTGAGATCGGCCCCGAGATCGAATCCGATCAGATCTTTCCCAATCGCACCAACGTCTCCTTCTTCGCGGTCGAGGGCGACAGGGTGCGGGCGCGGATCTTTGAGCGCGGGGTGGGGGAGACCCTCTCCTCGGGGACCGGCGCCAGCGGCGCCGCGGTCGCTGCTTTCCTGCGCGGGCTGCCAAGCCCGATCGTGGTCGAGCTCGACGGCGGGGAGCTGGAGGTCGAGATCTCCTCCGAGCTCGCGTTGCGCCTGAGCGGATGGGCTGAGCCGGTCTACGTGGGCGAGAGCTCTGCCGAGCTGCTGCCAGGCGCTCGCCAGTCTCTAGATTCCAGGCGCCAATGGCGATCGCCGAACCATCCCAGCGCCTGCAGGCGATGCCTCCCTACATGTTCGCCGAGCTCGAGCGGCGGGTCGCCGAGAAGCGCGCCGCGGGGATCGATGTGATCAGCCTCGGGATCGGCGACCCCGATCAGCCGACCTACCCCCATATCGTCGCGGCGATGCAGGAGGCGGTCGCCGATCCGGCAACCAGAGCTATCCGAGCAACCGCGGGCGAGGCGAGTTTCGCCGGGCCTTTGCCGAGTTCTACGAGCGGCGCTTCGGGGTTCGAGATCGACCCCGAGACCGAGGTGATCCCGGCGATCGGCGCCAAGGAGTGCATCTACAACCTCTGCTTCGCCTTCCTTGACCCAGGCGACGTCGCCCTTGCCTCTGATCCCGGCTATCCCGGTCTACACCGGCGGCCCGATCCTCGCCGGGGCAACTGCCGAGCTGCTGCCCCTGCTGCCCGAGCTCGGCTTTGCCCCCGACCTGAGCGCGGTGCCCGGCCGAGGCCGCAGCCAGGGCGCGGCTGATGTTCCTCAACTACCCCAACAACCCGACTGCGGGGCGATCGTTCCCGACGGCTTCTTCGAGCATGGTCGTCTCCTTCGCCCGCGAGCACGAGATCCTCGTCGTCCACGACAACGCCTACTCGGAGACGACCTACGACGGCTACGTGGCGCCCAGCTTCCTGGCCACCCCCGGTGCCAAGGAGGTGGGGGTCGAGGTCTTCTCGCTCTCCAAGGGCTTCAACATGACCGGCTGGCGCTGCGCCGCGATCCTCGGCAACGCCGAGGCGATCCAGACCTACTGGCGGCTGAAGACCAACGTCGACTCCGGCCTCTTTGAGGCGGTGCAGTTGGCCGGTGTCGCCGCGCTCGAGGGACCCCGCGATCCGCTGGAGCGGATGAATGAGACCTACGCGCGCCGCCGCGACCTGGTCGTCGGCGCGCTGCGCGAGATCGGGGTCGAGGTGAGCGCGCCGAAGGGGACGATCTACGTCTGGGCGCCGGTGCCCGAGGGCATACCTCGACCTCCTTCGCGGAGCTGGTGCTGGAGGAGGCGGCCGTGATCGTCTCGCCGGGATCGATGTATGGGCCAAGCGGCGAGGGATTCTTTCGCATCTCGCTGACGACGCCCGACGATCGGATCAAAGAGGCGGTCGAGCGGATGCGAGAGCACCTCGAGCTGACCGCGGCTTCGATCGCTCGCGCTTGCGCCAGTAGCGATTGAGACCGCTCCACTGGTACGGGGGCGGAACCGCCTGGAGCAACTCGGCTGCGGTCTCTGGGTCGAGGCTGTTCTCGATCCACTCGCGATGGTGCTGCTCATACTCAGGCTCCGAGAGCCGGCGGGCGAGCGACGCCTCCTCCCGCAGTCGCTCACGCACCACGGCCAGGTGCTCGGCCGGATTCTCGACAGCTCCGAAGTGGGTCAGAGCCGAGGCGCAGCGGCTCCCACGCTTCGACGATCCCGATCGACTGCTCCCAGGCCTCGATGTCGATGTCGGGCGGCGGTGTCGGTGGCAACGATCAGATCTGAGGGCGGAATCCGCGCCGCCGGCAACGTCGCCGATGAAGGCGGTGCCGCTGTCCTCGTGCATGTAGCAGACGTGGTGGGAGGCGTGCCCGGGCGTGTAGGCGACCCGCATCCCGAGCAGACGCTCCCCGCCGGCCAGGGGCCTCACGTTCTCAGCGGAACCGGAACGATCTCACCCCAGAGATAGCTCCATCTGGTCGCCGTAGAGGCGCTCGGCGCTGGCCAGCAGCTTTGAGGGATCGATCAGGTGGGGGGCTCCGCGCTCGTGAACGTAGACCTCCAGGTCGGGCCAGCGCCTCACGATGGCGCCGGTGGCAGCCGCGTGGTCGAGGTGGATGTGGGTCAGCAGCAAGGCCCGCGGTCGCTCGTGGTCGATCGCCTCGAGCAGGGTCTGAAGCGAGGACTCCGGACCTGGATCGACCAGCAGGCCCTCGACCTCCCAGCAGCCGATCACCTGCGGCTCGGCCGAGATGCATGACGTCGATCACGCGCATTTTGCTCGCACGCTGCTCAGGCGGCGCCGGCGGGCGGCAACCTGCCCTCGGCCTCGAGCGTCTGTCGCAGGCCCTCCTCGAGCCCCCTGGGGGCGTAGCCGAGCTCCCGGCTCGCCTTCTCGTGACTTGCCCAGAAGGTGACGCCGTCGGCTGAGGAGATCAGCTCGCGCAGATTTGGCGGCTGACCCATGATCTTTCCGACCAGGGGTCCGATCGGCGTCATCGCCTTCATCAGCGGCGTCGGGAATCGCGTGCTTGGGCGCCTTGCGACCGCTGGCATCGGCGACGATCCCGATCGCCTCGCGCACCGTGGTCGCCGGTCCGCTGAGGACGTAGGCCTCGCCGAGCTCCCCCTTGTCGAGGGCGAGGAGGATTCCCGCCGCGATGTCTTCGACGTGGGAGAGGCAGATGCCAAGCTCCGGGAACGGCATCAGCGGCATCCTGCCCGCCAGGAACTGGTTCAGCAGCTCTGCGATTGAGGAGGTGTCACCGGGCCCGTAGACGCCGCCTGGTTGGACGATGACGCAGGGCAGCCCCTCGCCGATCATCTGCTTGGCGAACTGGTGTGCTTCCCACTTGGTCTGCTCATAGCACGAGGTGAAATCACGGCCGGGGTGCTCGATAGGTCTCATCGACGACCTTGCCGTGGGTGTTTCCGAAGGCACCCACGGTGGAGACGTAGACGACCCTGGGGACCGCGGCCTCAAGCGCCGCGCCGCAGCACCCGTTCGGTGCCCCCGACGTTGGCTTCGCGCATCGCCGCGCGCTCAGATACGGGGATCCCGACCTCATACATCGCGGCGGCGTGAATCACCGCGTCGACGCCCTCCATCGCCGGCGCCGATCGCCTCCGCATCACCGAGGTCGCCGGCTGACCAACTCGCAGCCGAGCGTCGGCTGCCTTCTCCGCCTTGGCCGGGGTGCGGACCAGACAGACGACCTGGTCGCCGCGCTCGCGCAGCTGGCGGACGACCTCGCCGCCGATGAAGCCGGTAGCCGCCGGTGACGAAGACCTTCACGAGCTAAGACTATCCGGGCGCAGCCGCCGCCTACAATCAAGCCAGGTGCAACGTTCAAGAAACGGTCGCGGGACCCAGACTCTCCATGGCACGGGTGGGGCCGATCGCTCCGGGGCCGAGAGCGCGCCAGCGGGCCCTGGCGATCGGGATCAGCGATCAGGGCGAGCTCGGTGATCCGCTCGCAGAGCTGAAGGAGCTGCTGCGCACCGCCGGAGTGGCGACGGTGGGCGAGGCGGTGCAGCAGCGGCCCAAGCCCGACCCCGACCGCTACTTCGGCCGCGGCAAGCTGGATCGAGCTGAAGGACGCAGATCGACGTCCAGCGACGCCAATCTCGTCGCCTGTGACGACGAGCTGGCGCCGCGCCAGGAGCGCAACCTCGAGGCGGCGCTCGGGGTGCCGGTGATCGACCGCACCGCGGTCATCCTCGACATCTTCGCCGACCATGCCCACTCGGCCGAGGGCAAGCTGCAGGTCGAGTTGGCCCAGCTCGAATACAACCTGGCGCGAATGCGGGGCCTGTGGACCCACCTCGAGCGCCTCGGAGGCGGGATCGGCACGAGGGGGCCGGGCGAGTCCCAGATCGAGACCGACCGCCGCCTCGCCCGCGACCGGATCGCGGCGCTGCGCCGCCGCCTCGAACGGCTGCAGCGAAACCGCGGCGTGATGCGCGCCCGCCGCGAGCGCTCGTCGATTCCGCGGGTCGCGCTGGCCGGCTACACCAACGCCGGCAAGTCGACCCTGCTGAACGCGATCACCGGCGCCGAGGTGGGTGTCGGGGATCAGGCTCTTTCACACCCTCGACCCGACCACTCGCAGCTTCGAGCTCTCGGGCCGCGACTTCCTCCTGACCGACACGGTGGGCTTCATCGAGAAGCTCCCGCATCAGCTTGTCGAGGCGTTCAAGGCGACCCTCGAGGAGACGGCGCTGGCCGACCTGATCGTGCACGTGGTCGACGCGCTCGACCCCTGAAGAGCGACGCCTGGCCGATATGCAGGCCGTCGAGGTCGTGCTCGAGGAGATCGGCGCCGGCGAGAAGCCGCAGCCTTCTGGTCCTCAACAAGGCCGACCTGCTCGACGCCGAGGCACGGCTCGAGCTGAGTATTCGCCACCCCGAGGCCGTCTTGGTCTCCGCACTGGAAGGCGAGGGTCTAGGTGCTCTGCGTGAGGCGATCGAGGGTTCTTTTGATGAGACCCTGACCGAGGTTGAGCTGCTGGTGCCCTACGCAGACGGTGCACGACTTCACGAGCTGCACGAGGTGGCCGGCGATCTGGTTCGTACCGAGCGTGAGGATGGGGTCCTGGTTCGCGCCCGCCTGCCGGATCGGAGTTGCACCGCTTCGTGGCCCTCTCCGCAGGTCCAAAGGGGGGAGCGAGCTCCCTCCGGTTGCGGCCCGGATAGGGCCCGCCGCCCCCGCGCGGCGGGGTCAGGATGTACGGCGATAGGGTGAGCTGGTGGAGTTGGCGGTACGCAAAATCCGAGACGAAGCGACGCTTCCGAGCCGGGCCCACGACGGCGATGCCGGACTTGACCTCTACGCCTGTGAGATGGCACACATCGGACCGGGGGAGCGCTGGAGTGTGGGCACCGGGGTGGCAGTCGAGGTTCCAGCGGGCACGCTGGTCTGGTCCTGCCGCGTTCGGGGCTGGCGCGCGAACATGGGATCGCGCTGGTCAATAGCCCCGGCCTGATCGACTCCGGCTACCGGGGCGAGCTGCGGGTCCTGCTGCTAAACACCGACCCCGCCGACACCTTCCACGTGGCGCCGGGGGATCGCATCGCCCAGCTCGTTTTGGTGGCGATCGCAGTGGCTGAGCCGATCGAGGTCGAAACGCTCGGGAGCTCCGCCCGCGGCGAGGGTGGCTTCGGCTCCAGCGGCCGCTGAGCCGAGGCGGCTCAGCGGCGGCGCTTCGTAGAGTTTCGGGTCGTGGCTGATCGCTACAAGTGGATCGCGCTCTCCAACACGACGCTGGCCGTTCTGCTGGCGACGCTCGATGCCTCGATCACCCTGATTGCGATGCCGGCCATCTTCCGCGGCATCCACCTCGACCCCCTGATCCCAGCCAACAGCTTCTACCTGCTTTGGATGATCCTGGGCTACCTGGTCGTCTCCAGCGTTTTGATCGTCAGCCTGGGCCGGCTCGGAGACATCTTCGGCAGGGTGCGAATCTACAACCTCGGCTTTGTCATCTACACCGTCGCCTCGCTGCTGTTGGCGATCGACTGGATGAGCGGTCGCGCCGGCGCCACCTACCTGATCGTGTTTCGCATCTTCCAAGGGGTAGGTGGCGCCTGCCTGCTGGCAAACGCCGCGGCGATCATCACCGACGCCTTCCCAGTCGACCAGCGCGGTATGGCTCTGGGGATCAACAACATCGTCGGGGTCAGCGGACTCTTCGTCGGACTGGTATTCGGGGGCCTGCTGGCGCCGATCGACTGGCGCCTGGTCTTTTTGATCTCGGTCCCGGTCGGGCTGTTTGGCACGGTCTGGGCCTACCTCAAACTGGAGGAGCGCAGCGAGCCGCGCCGGGCGGCGATTGATTGGTGGGGCAACGCCACCTTCGCCCTGGGGCTGGTGCTGGTGATGGTCGCGGTCACCTACGGAATACGTCCCTACGGCGCTCACCCGACCGGCTGGAGCAGCCCGCTGGTGATCACCCTTCTAGCCGCCTCGATTACCTCGCTTGTCGCCTTCGCGGTGATCGAGAGTCGGGTCGCTGAGCCGATGTTTCGCCTGGCGCTGTTTCGGATCCGGGCCTTCACCTTCGGCACCCTCTCGACCTTCCTGGCGGCGATCGCTCGCGGCGGGCTGATGTTCATGCTGATCATCTGGCTGCAGGGCATCTGGCTTCCCGAGCACGGCTACAGCTTCACCGAAACGCCGCTTTGGGCAGGGATCTACATGCTGCCGCTGACCGTGGGAATTCTGATCGCCGGCCCGATCTCGGGCTACCTCTCCGATCGCTACGGTGCCCGTCCGTTCGCCACCGGGGGGATGCTGGGGGCGGCGCGCAGCTTCGGGTTGATGATGCTCCTGCCGACCGATTTCACCTACTGGGTCTTTGCCCTGATCCTCCTGTTGAACGGAATTTCGATGGGAATGTTTGCCTCTCCCAATCGGGCCGCCGTTATGAACAGCTTGCCGGCGCCAGACCGAGGGGCCGGGGGAGGGATGAACCAGACTTTTCAAAACTCCGCCCAGGTGCTCTCGATTGGAATCTTTTTCACCTTGATGATCTTCGGCCTCGCCGCCAGCCTGCCCGCGGCAATGCTCGGTGGACTGAAGGCCCACGGCCTCTCCAGCGCGGCCGCTCAGCAGGCCTCGCACGCGCCGCCGATCTCGATCCTCTTCGCCGCCTTCCTCGGCTACAACCCGATCCAGCACCTGGTTGGGCCAGCCGCCCTGGGGGCGCTGAGCGCCCACGCCAAAGCGATCCTCACCGGACCGGCCTTCTTTCCCCACCTGATCTCGTCAGCCTTTCGCGACGGACTCGACGCCGCCTTTATCTTCGCGATCGTCGCCTGCCTGGTAGCGGCCGCCGCCTCGCTTCTGCGCGGCGGCCGCTACCACCACGCCGAGGAGAGCACGGCCTCAGGCGAGGCTCAGACCCAGATCCGCCAACTCGAGGAAAAGCCAGCGGGTTAGCGGCCCGGGCGACCCGGCGCTGGCTGCTCGGCTACCCGCTCAACCGGCAAGCGCCGCCTGCCTGGCGCTCTCGTGAGCGGCGGCCTCCAGCGAGTCATCAAGCGGCGCCAGCGCCGCCGGTTCCCCGTAGCGACGTTGCAGGGCCAGGCAGATCAGGTGATCCGCGAGCCAGGCATTCTTGGGCAGCAGGGGTCCGTGGAGGTAGGTGCCGATCAGGTTGGCGGAATGAACGCCCTCGAGGCCATCGGAGCCGTTGTTGCCGAAGCCTTTGACCACGCGGCCCAGGGGCGGGGTGTGGGGACCGAGGTAGGTGCGGCCGCCGTGGTTCTCAAATCCGGCGATCAGGCGGGCGCCATCGCCAAGGTCGGCCTCGATCGCGGCGTTTCCGATCAGGCGTGGCCCGGGCTCGCGAATCGTCTCCAAGTCGACCAATCCGAGACCGGGCAGCTTTTCCGCACCGAGCTGGTAGCTGTGTCCGAGCAGCTGATAGCCGCCGCAGACGGCGAGGATCACCGCCTCCTCCGCGGCAGCGGAAACGAGAGCCCCACGCTTGGTTCTGACCAGGTCGGCGGCCACGGCGCGCTGGTCGCGGTCCTGGCCTCCGCCGATGTAGAAGAGGTCATGGGCACCCGCATCGAGGGACTCACCCAGGCCAGCAGCGGCGTAGCAGAAACCGATGCCGCGCCACTCACAGCGCCGTTGCAAGAAGATGATGTTGCCCCGATCGGCGTAGATATTCATCTGCTCGGGGTAGAGGGCGATTACTCGCAGCTCCATCAGCCCTCCCTCCCCAGCAGGACTACCGTCGAGCCGACGTGATCCTCGCTGGCGGGGACCTCGACTCGATCGAGCGCGCTGAGGCCGACCGCCGCCGCCTCCCCCTCCAGTTGGGCGGCCGTGAGCTGGCGCAGCGCCACCTCGTCGAGTTCGTCCATTGCCTCGCCGTTGTCGCATAGAAGCTGGCGCCAGCGGCGGATCACGATCGTCTCCACGCTCACCTCAGCCTCAAACGGAGTACTGGAGTACAGGCAGCCCCCGATCCGGGCGAGGTCGGGGTTCAGCGCGAGATTCCCCACTCCGGGGGCGACGCGCTCGACGATCGCCAGCGCCGCACGGCCGCCCGCCGTCAGATGGGCGTCGAGGCGCTGAAGGAAATCAAGGCGCTCCCCAGCGTCGCTGAGGAGCTGCACCAGCTGCATCGGGGCGATCGCCAGGCCGAACCGGCGCTTTAGCTCAAAGCTCCGCGCATCGGCGCTCACCGTCTCGATCGCCAGTCCGCCCGAGCGCCGCCTCAAGGCGCCAAGCAGGATCGGGTCTCGATCCAGGCCGACCACGCTGTGTCGGCTCTGGCCAAGCTGGCGGGCCACCCGCCCGCTTCCACAGCCAAGATCAAGAATCGCTCCCTCGGCCCGCGCGGCGATCCGCTGCCAAAGCTCGAGGTCTGCCCGGTAGGCCCCACACTCGAGATCGTGCCAGGCAACGGTGCGCTGGGCGACGGACGGCAGGGAGGCTGCGGAGGCATCTTCGCATCTGCTCGATCGCTCGATTGGATCACCTGGCCTGCCCCGGGGCGAGCGCTTAAGCACGCCGCTCATCGCCAGAACTCCCGCGCCAGCCCTCGCCCGGCCAAGAGCTTGTGGAGCTCGAGCAGCGCGGTGTAGGTGGGAAGGGCGAACAGCCGCCCACCTGCCGTCCCCAGGGCGCGATCAATGGATGCCTCGATCTCTGGCTCAACCTCAATTGCGCTTGGGCTAAAGCCCGCGTATTTCAGTCGCAGCGCCATCTCCGCCGCCCGCCGCCCGGCGCAAACCACGCCCCTTGTGGCCTCGGCGAGGAGCTCGAAGTCGGCATCCCAGATCCAGGAGACATCCCGTCCGTCGGCGATCCCATCGTTCAGCCCGATCCAAAGGTCGAGCTTTCCGCCGGCGGCCTCGAGACAAAGGGTGCGAAGCACCTCGTTGGCGCCGGCCGGGTTCTTGATCAAAAGGATTGAGGCCGTCTTCTCTGCAATCTCGATCGTCTCGACCCGCCCGAATGCTGGCCTTGCTGTGCCCAATGACGTCGTGATCCGCTCCGTCGCCACCCCCAGCTCGATCGCCGCGGCGATCGCAGCTAGCGCGTTGTAGACGTTGTAGAGGCCCGGCAGAGGAAGCTTTAGGTCCAGCTCGCCGGCTGGGGTATCGATCCAGACCCGCGAACCGCTCATCCCGTGAAGCTCTACTTTGCGCGCCGAGATCTCGGGGCGCGGACGCCCGGCACCGCAGTTGGGGCAGCGGTAGTGCCCAAGGTGGCCAACGAAGGCCCGCGCAAAGGTGTAGGGATGCCCGCAGCGCCGACAGTGTTTGGCGTCAAAGGCGTGGGGGAATTGCTCCAGCGCCTGGCTGTCGTCGTCGACGCCGAAGTAAACGACCCCCTCTCGGCGCCTGCCCTCGAGGTTGCGACCGAGGTCGGCGATCACCGGATCGTCGGCGTTTAGGACGCAGCGCCTTGAGCCGTCGGTGGTTTCGATCGCCTGTGCCCATTGCTCGGCGATTGCCTCCATCTCTCCATAGCGGTCGAGCTGATCGCGAAAGAGGTTGCCGAGCACGAGCAGCGAGGGGCGCAGTTGGGCAACGACGCGTGGCAGCCAGGCCTCATCGACCTCAAAAAGCCCTTCGCTGCCCTCCTGCTCCAGCAGCGCGGTGGCCACGCCCCAGGTCATGTTCGAGCCGGCCCGGTTGTGGACGGGGTGGCGCCCCTCGGCGCTCAGCATTGTGGCGATCATCGCGGCGGTTGTCGTCTTGCCGTTGGTGGCGCTAACGATGGTCGTGCCCTGCCTGAGTGCGCCGCCGAGTTTGGCGATCGCCTCGGGGTCAAGCCGCAACAGGACCCGACCCGGCAGGGTTGTGCCGCCGCCGCGCCCGCTCGCTCGGCTGGCGGCCCCCAGGGTCCGTGCCACGGCCAGCTTGGCCCGGAAAAGCGCTTTGCCACTCACCCCTGGGGTGCCAGCACACCCAGCGCGCGCGGCAGCAGGCGCAGCGAAACGGGAAGGTCGGTCAGGTGCTCGCCATCGGCGTAGACGGCGAGCGCTCGACTCGCGCTCAACTCCAGGTGCGGGGTGCGAAATACACGCACCTCGTCCTCATCGACGTGGGTGCCCTTGAACACCTTGGGCAGGTTACTCAGGAACTTGAACTTGCCCACCTCGCCGATCATCACCAGGTCGAATTCGCCGTCGCTCAGATCGGCGTTCGGTGCGATGAACATTCCGCCGCCGTAGGCGCGGCTGTTGGCGGCTGAGACCGAGTAGCCGCTGAAGCGGATCCGTTCCTGATCGAGCGCCACCGTGAAGCGCACCGCCCTCCATCCCAGGAGCGCCCGCAGCGCCGCCGCCGCGTAGACCAGGTTGCCGCGCAAAAACCGGGTCTGGTTGGCAATCCGGTTGGCCTCTGACTCAAAGCCGGCGCTCGCGATGCCCAGGAAGCGATGCCCGTTGGCCTCGCCAACGTCGATCCGACGGGTTCTTCCCGCCGCGATCACCTCAACCGCCGCTGCGGGATCCGCCGGTATTCCGAGTACCCGAGCAAGGTCGTTGCCGCGCCCACCCGGAATTATCCCGAGCGGCGTATCCGATCCGGCCATCGCCCCCCCGATGGCCCCGATCAACCCGTCGCCGCTCAGCACTACCGGCACCTCGCCGGCCTCCACCGCGTCCAGAGCAAGCTCGGTTCCGTGCTTCAGATCGTGCGTCTGCATCACCCGAAAGGCAATCCGGTGGGAGTCCAGAGCCCGCTCAACCTGCGGCAGCAGCCGCAGCGTCTTTCCGCGGGCCGAGTGGGGGTTGACCAAAAGCGCCAGCGGCATGCCCTCGATTCCCATTTACCTGGCAGCCTATTTATCAACCCCTGTTTGGTCCCCACGGCTTTCCCTTGGCCCGGGCTCCACGGCCTATCCGGGGGTCAGCTCCCAGGCCGGTGGCGTCCCGAGCCTCTACGGTTAGCTGATCCTTGACGGATGTCGTCCTTCATTTCGCGCCCCACCCCGACGATGAGCTGATCGGGGCTCCGGCCTCCTTGATGGCCCTTCGTGACGCCGGCTGGCGGGTTGTCAACCTCGCCTGCAGCCTGGGTCGACCCGAGCAGCAGAAGCGACGTGGGGGCGAGCTGAGGGAGGCCTGTCGGCGCGCCGGCTTTGAGCTCCTGATCCCCGAGGCGACCCCGCAGGGCAACGCCGCAGGGGACGGGGCGGGGCGACGGATCGAGCTCCTTGACCTGATCCGGACTGCGATTGAGGATCTGTCCCCGCGTTTGGTCCTGGCGCCAGGCCCCCACGACCGCCACCCGGCCCACGAGCTGCTCGGGCGCTGTCTCGGCCAGGTTCTCTGCGAGTGTGGCGATGGCGCTCCGCGTTGGTGGATTTGGGCGCTCTGGGGCAGCCCGGGGCTGCCTAGCCTGGCGACCGCATTCGGTCAGGAGCGGATGGATGAGCTGCTGGCAGCGCTCTCCGCACACCGCGGGGAGCTGATGCGAAATGACTACCGGGAGTTGGTCAAATCGCGCGCGTCGATGAGCGCGATTCTCGCGCCCGAGTTGCTTTTTGGATTTGGCACCGAGCGCATCCCCTCGGTGCCGTATGCGGAGCTGCTCACCGAGGTCGTCTTCTCGGCTAAGCGCCGACTGCTCGGCTCACCGCGCTGGCTTGAACCGATGTTGCCCCTGGCCGAACCGAGCGACCTCGATGTGGGCGGCTGGCTCGACTCGCCCAGCCCGACCGAGTGGCTGCGCGAGGTTGGTTGCTGACTTCGCTTTCGGATCCTTTCCACCTCTTGATCGACCGCGGCCCGCCTCGATCGCTCTCACCGAAAGTCCCAGCGGCAGGGCTCGGGTGCTTCGCCGGGTCGCGCAGCGCTAGGCGTTGTCTTGCCGGCGTCCCAGCAGGAAGTTCCCGTCGCCCGCGTCCTCGGATTCGACCGGTTCGATGCGGTGGCGCGACAGCCGCCTTCGCATTCGCGCCGGACTCGGGCCGAGCGGGCCGTGGCGCTGCCTGGAGTTGGCGATGATCAGTTGGCCCCCCGGAAGCAGCACCCGGGCGATCTCAGCCAGGGAGGGGCTGCTGTCAAGCTGGACAACCAGATCGAAAAAATCATCTGGGTAGGGCAGAGCTCGCGGGGTCCCGAGCTTAAATGCGACCCGTCCCTCCGGGTCGAGCCCGACTCGAGCGGTCGCCTTTCGAATCATCTCGGCGGAACCATCGACCCCTCGCACCCTGGCCCGCGGAAACTCGCGGGCGAGGAAGAGGGCCGCATCGCCGTCGCCGCACCGAATCACGAGCACCCGTTCGGGCGCTGGGGAGACCTGCAGCGCTGCGGCGGCCAGCGGTGTCAGTGGGGGTGAGGGCAAGCTGGGATCATCGCAACTGATCGCAGCGCGTTGATCATCTAGTCTTCCCCGCCGATGGAGCAGCAGCCCGATCGCCGCCTGATCATCCTCGCCGTCTTCGCGGTGCTAGCGATTGCGGTGGTTGCCGTGATCCTGATCAGTCGCAGCGGCGGCGGAGCTGATGGCTCGAGCAGCACCACGGCGAGCGCCAGCGGTTGCAAGAAGGTGCAAGCGCCGCCACCCAAGCAGGTCAAGCTCAAGGCGCCCAAGCAAACGGTGAAGCCAGGCGAAACGCTGACCGCCGTGGTGAAGACCAGCTGTGGAACGTTTGATATTGCGCTTGCCACTAAGGAAGCGCCAAAGACGACCAACTCCTTTGCCTATCTGGCGAGGCAGGGCCTCTATAACGACCTCACCTTTCATCGGATCGTCCCCGGTTTCGTGATTCAGGGCGGTGATCCGCTCGGTACCGGTACCGGTGGACCCGGCTACACTGTGGTCGAGAAGCCGCCGGCCAAAATCTCCTACACCAAAGGGGTGGTGGCGATGGCAAAGAGCTCGGGTGAGCCATCGGGGAGCTCCGGTAGTCAGTTCTTCGTGGTCACCGGGTCAAATGCCGGCCTGCCGCCCGAATACGCGCTGGTCGGCAGGGTCAGCAAGGGCCAGGAAGTTGTCACCCGGATCGGCAAGCTCGGCACCGCGGCGGAAAAACCGAAACAGACGATCCTGATCGAAAAAATGACGATCGAAAAGGGATAGGCCGATCCGATGGCCAAGGCAGATCTCGGCGACCCAGCGCCCGATTTCGAGCTGGCGGGCACCGGCGCCAAGACCTATCGCCTCTCTGATTACCGCGGGCGCAAGGTGATCCTCGCCTTTTACCCCGGCGATTTCACCGCGGTCTGCACCAAGCAGTTTTGCTCCTACCG
The DNA here is from genome assembly GCA_963745305.1 of uncultured Solirubrobacterales bacterium. Taxonomy (GTDB): domain Bacteria; phylum Actinomycetota; class Thermoleophilia; order Solirubrobacterales; family 70-9; genus CAVUWL01. Next base: position 418,411 of record CAVUWL010000015.1, on the reverse strand, counting down.
CGACCAGGGTGAGCGACTCGACAAGCTCGGCGCCGAGGTCCTCGGTATCTCACCTCAGAGCGTCGATTCTCACGAGCGCTTCAGCGCGGAGAAGCGCCTCAATGTGCCGCTGCTAGCCGATCCGGACAAGGAGGTGGCGCGTGCCTATGGAGTGCTCGCCGGCCCGATGGTTCGACGCGCCATCTTTATCGTCGATGAGCAGGGCGTGATTCGCCATCGCAAGGTGTCCCTGGTCGGACTCAGCTTCGAGACGGTCGATGACCTCGAGGTCGCCCTCGCCTCCCTGAGCTGATGCGCCCGGCGCCCGGGCCGGCTCCCTTCAGCCTTGGGGATGCTCCAACGATTAGGGGCGAAAGCGCAGGGGAGGGGCCGGCGGTGGTGCTCTGCCACGGGATCACTGCGACCCGGCGCTACGTGCTCCATGGCTCCCGCGGGCTGGAGCGCGCCGGCCACAGGGTGATCAGCTTCGATGCCCGCGGCCATGGCGAGAGCGATCCTGCCCCGGCTTCGCAGGGTTATGGATATACGGAGATGGTCGGCGATCTGGAAAACGTGGTGGCGGCCAGCGTGGGGGAGGGGCCGCTGGTGTTGGCCGGGCACTCGATGGGATCGCACACCGCGATCGCCTACGCCCTTGCCAACCCTGAGCGGGTGGCCGGCCTGGTCGTGATCGGGCCCGTCTACAGCGGCACGATCACGCTGAGCGCGCTCGCTTTCTGGGACGGCCTCGCCGACGCCCTGGGCGCGGACGGCGTCGATGGCTTCGTCGACTACATAGGCCGCGAACAGGAGATTGACCCGGGTTGGCGCGAAACGGTGCTCGCCTTCACCCGGGCGCGGATGCAGCTGCATCGCCACCCCGATGCCCTGGTTGAGGCCCTGCACCAAGTGCCAAGATCGAGGCCATTTGACACCCTGCGCCAGCTTGAGGAGATCGAGGCCCCGGCGCTGGTGGTGGCCAGTCACGACGAGGCAGATCCCGGGCATCCGCTCAGCGTCGCCACGGCCTACGAGGCGCATCTGCGCCGCTCGCGGATGGTCTGTGAGGCGCCCGGACACTCGCCCTTGGCGTGGCAGGGCGGCAAGCTTTCACGAGAGATCGCCGCCTTTTGTGCGCAGACGGAGGTCAGCGCCCGCTTCAACTAGCGTTTCGATTTGAACCCGATGATTGAGCAACCTAGATGATGACCGCGAGCAAGGTAGCGCTGCTGAGCGTCGCCCTGGCGCTGGTGCCCTCCAGCGCCCTGGCGCTGGGCCCCGCTGAAAAAAGCGCCTTTCGCACCGTGATCGACAATGTGACCCCGTCGGTCGCGGGGGTGCACTTTGAGGTGCGGGGCGCTGGCTTCATGCGTTTGGTCGATCGCCACGCTCAGGCGGTGACGATCTATGGCTATGAGCATGAGCCATACGCGCGAATCCTAAGGAGCGGTGCGGTGCAGCTCAACCGACGCTCACCGGCGACCTACCTCGATCAAAACCGCCTCGCCGACGTGATTCTGCCGCACACGGTCAATGCCCTGGCGCGGCCCCGCTGGAAGACGGTAAATCGCTCTGGCACCCTGACCTGGCGTGATCACCGCACCCACTGGATGGCGGCGGGGATTCCTCCCCAGGTCAAAGATCCAGCCGATAGGGCGAAGGTCTTCAACTACCGGATACCGGTCCGAATTGACGGTCACCCGGGGGCGATCAGGGGGACGCTCTATTGGGCCGGACGCCCAGACGGCTCCGCCCTGCCCCTGACAGCGGCGGCGGCGGCGACCCTGCTCGGCGCCGCCGCCTTGGCGCTTTTATGGCAACGCCGACGCCGCCGCGGCGGCGTGCAGACGGGGAGCGAATCGATCAGGGAGGCCTGGTAGCGCAGCGAGCGCCGGCGCTGTCGCGTACCTTTCGATGCCCATGAAGCCCCCAGCCGAGTTCACCCTGCGCCGTGTGATCGCCGCAATAGCGGCGATCGGGATCGGTGTTGCGACCTACATCGCGATCGCCGACGCGAGCCGCGGCGCCCCCGTTTGCCTCGCCGGGGGAGGGGGGTGTGAGACGGTCGCCAGCAGCTCCTACTCCCACCTGCTTGGGATCAACGTCGCCGATTTCGGGATCGTTGGCTACGTGCTGATCCTCACCACGGCGTTTATCGCCGGAGACCTGGGTCGGTTTGGCGGCTTCGCGCTTTCCTTGGTCGGCTTTGGCTTCAGCGTCTACCTGACCTACCTCGAGCTCTTTAGGATCCACGCGATCTGCCAGTGGTGCGTGGGAAGCGCGGTCTTGATGACGGCGCTTTTTGCCCTCAACGCAACTCGCCTCATCGCCTATGGCGGAATCGAGGAGGATTCCCGCGATCGCAGCGCGCCTGCGCCAACCTCAACCCAACCGGAGGATGCATGACCAACAAACGGGAGCAGGAGAGAGAACGACTTCGCGCCCACCGCCTCGAGCGCGAGGCGGCTGATGCCAAACTCAACGCGCGCCGCCGGCGCCTGGTGCAGCTCGGCAGCGCCGCGGTCTTTTTGGCGGTGGTCATCGTCGCGGTGCTGATCGTGGTCAGCGAGAACCAAAACAGCGGTGGGAGCTCCAACCTTGAAGAAATCGGCACGGTCGACAAGTTGCTAAAAGGCGTCCCGCAGGAAGGCACGATGCTCGGCGATCCGAAGGCCAAGGTGACGGTCTATGAGTACGGAGACCTGCAGTGCCCGGTCTGCAAGGCCTACTCAGAACAGGTGCTACCCCAGATCATCGAAGGGCCGATCAGCAGCGGCAAGGCGAAAGTCGAATTCCGCAACTTCACGATCATCGGCCCACAGTCAAAGCCGGCCGGAGCAGCCGCGCTCGCCGCCGGTAAGCAGGGCCGCGGCTGGAACTACATCGAGCTCTTCTACCGAAATCAGGGTGAGGAGGACTCTGGTTATGCAACCGATGCATTCCTCGAATCGATTGCCAAGGGAGCTGGTGTAAAAGACCTCGCCAAGTGGAACGAAGACCGCAAGAGCAAGCAGCTGATGGACAAAGTCTCAAGCACCACGGCCGAGGCGGAAAACCTCGGCTTCACCGGCACGCCCTCCTTCGCCGTCGAAGGACCCGGCAGCAAGGGTCTCGAAACCCTGGGAACCCCCGGTTCGGCCGAAGCGATCGAAGAATCGATCAAGGGGGCAAGTTGAGACCTGGCGGCTGCGGCGGCATCACTCCGCCAGCAGCTTTGGCAGGTCGTGGACGATTTCCTTGGGCTGGAAGCTGTCGGGATAGATCGTCACCAACTTGCCGCTGGCGCTGATTCCATAGATCAGCGCCGAGTGGGAGACCAGTTCTGGATCGCCAGCGTCGCGGGTTGAGCCGACGTTCCACTTTTTCCAGACCGGACCCAGTTGAGTGGCGCTGCCGATCAAGAACTTCATCCGCCCGGTCATCTCGTGCGCCTTCAGAAAGGCCGCGACGGTGCGCGGGTTATCACCGCGCGGATCCACAGATACGGCGACTATCTGCAGTTGCTTGTCGCGGTCGGGTCCGAGCTTTTCGAGGGTGTTGTGCAGCTGGCTGGTGATCAGCGGGCAGATGTCGGGGCAATGGGTATAGAGGAAGGTGACGAAGACCGCCTTGCCGCGGTAGCTGGCCAGATCGACCCTTTCTCCCAGGTAGTTGCGCAGGGGTCCGAGCGAGGGCGCGTCTTTGATCGGTTCCAGGACCTGACCGTCATAACCGGTGACCGACTTGGTTTGTGCATTTCCGGGCAGCTGTGGGGTCGAGCGGTGGCTGATCAGCAAAACGGTGACGCTGGCAACGATCGCGGCAAGGGCGACCAGCGGCAAGACCAGGGAGAGCGGCACCCCCTTTGGCCTGGGCTTTGCCGGGGTGTCTTTGGATTTCGGCTCGTCGCTGGACATCAGGGGGCGGTCCTTCCTGGCAATTGTGACCGCTGGGAGCGCTCGACGGCGATGCGCCTTGAGCGAACACCGATTCCGGTGGCCTCATCGCGCTTCGGAAGGGCCCGATTCGGTAACGGGGCACAGACTCGCTGCCTTGGGCGCGGTCCACGAGCAGCGCCGCCGCCGACGCGCGGGGAGAAGGAGAGCGTCCCTCACACGGCCACCGCCGAGAGCAGCCAGAGGCCGAGGCAGGTGAAGCCGACCATGATCGAGAGCATCCAGTACTGGGAGCGCACCGCCTCGCGCGGGTTGCGATACATCGCTAGGGCGCGGTCATGAGCCAGGGTGAGACCGCTGACGTGGCCAGCGATCAGCGCCACCACCTGCACGTACCAGATCGCGGTCGCGGTGACGATCGCGTAGTCGATCTGGAAGCCGCTGGTGCCGAAGTAGTTGGCGCCGTTTCCCAGTGGGTCTGAGATCAGGTAGCCAACGGCCTGCCCTTGGTAGACGAGCAGCGAGAAGTAGTGGGCGAGAATGTAGGCGAAGGCGATCGGGGTCAGCGTGTGGGCGAAGCGGCGGGCGAGGTCCTCGACGCCGAACTGATCGCTGACCGAGCGGATGCCCCAGATGCCGAGCCAGTAAAAGCAGACGACGGCGAGCACGCAGACGATCAGCCCGACGCTCCCGGCGAGCTCGTTGGCGACCTCGAGGCTGAAGCCGAGACGGCTGAAGAATTCGATCAGACTGGGCGCGGTGTTGATCCACAGCACCCCGTTGGAGGCGCCGTCAAAAGTTGTTGTGCCGATGATTGTGCAGAGCAAGACGACGGTCCCCGGGAGGAGTTCCAGGCCGGGCAGGCCTGAGAGGGGGGGCCGCCTGAAGACCGTCCGCTCGTGGACCTCGACGATCGAGAGTCGAGACATCAGTCGGAAATAGACGCTGAAGCCGTCGGCCCGCTCGGTCCAGCGCTCGACTCCGAATGCGGCCATGCCGATCAACTGGAATCCGGCGTAGGTGGAGGCGATCAGGACCAGGGTCTTGGGGTAATCGCGGTTCACGTAGACGAGCTCCAGCCAGGCGAACCCGATCAGGGTTGCGACGGCGGGCCAAACGCCGAGCCAGTCGGGGTAGCGAAGGGGCGGGCGGGCCCGCCCGCGGCCAAGGAGGCGCAGCACCCAGCCGATCCCGCGCGCGGTGGCCCGCCACGGGTTGAGGGGCTGGAAGACGTTGCCGAAAAGGACGCTCAAGACCGGGAAGCCGACCCAGAAGAGGGCGAAGACGAAAGTGGGCGCCAGGTTGGCGGTCGGAACCTGAGCGCCGACAACGCCGCAGTAGACGACAACCGCGAAGATAACGATGCCGAACGCCCCGACCAGCGGTTCAAGCCAAGCCGCGAACCCGAACATTCGGTGGGTCTTGTGCTGCTGGAGGCGCGGTTTCGGCCAGAGGGTCGCGAGCGCGACGAAGGAGGCGATCAGGGCGAACGCCGCCGCCCAGGCAAACATCCACTCGGGGATCGGCAGGTCGGTTCGCCCGACGATGCCGTGGGCCGATGCCGCCGCCGGGAAGATCGTCCAGGCGCTGAGGAGAGCACAGCACAGGACAAGGGCAAGCGCCGGGCCCCGCGGCGCCCAGGCGCGCGGATCTCTCAGCCGGCTAGACCCCATCGCCACCCCGGCTCGCCGCGGGTCGCCGCCGAGCCACCACCAGCGCCGCGGCGGCGGTCAGCAGACCGAGGCCAGCCAGCGCCAAGGCGGCGATCCCCAGGCCCTCGCTTGCCCCCTGTGAGCCGTTTTTTGAGGAGCCGCTCGTGGGTCCCGTCGGGGAGGGCGTAGGTCCCTGGCCGGCGGGGCCGGCCTCGCCGCCCGCCACGTCCTCGATCAGGCCACCCTTGGGGGTGATCGCGACGGTCGGCGCCGGATTGGGCGCATCGGGGGGGCCGATCCAGCGCGCGACTTTGCCGTTGCTGTAGAACTCGAGCGTCTTGAAGGCGAGCGTCTTGCCGGCGATTCCTTCGGGCATCGCGATCGAGAGCGGGAACTGGATGAAGGTCCCGTTTTCGAGCCGCCCGAGCCTGCTGTGATCGCCGCTCCAGATGATCTGAGAGACCTCTTCGTTGACCGGGCCGTCGGGGGTCTTCAGCGGCTTCATCAGCTTGATCGACTTCTCCCTGACGCTCCAGCCGGGCACGTTTTGGGTGTCCACCTCGGTGAATCCGGGCGGGAGGAGCATGTCGACCCTGTCGGCGTAGGCGTGTTCTTCCTCGCCAGGGACTCTCACGTTGAGGGTCGCGAAGGCCCCGGTCGGGATCGTGTTCGGGTGCAGGCTGACGTGGGCCTGGGCGCTTGCCGCGGCGAGAAGCGCCGCGGTGGCGGTCAGCGCCGCGATCATTTTGACTCTCACGGTTGTCTTGCCTCCATGGTTGGCTGCTGGATGGGCTCTCAATGGATCGGGACCTCGATGGTCTTCGTGTACTCCTCGAAGGAGGAGACCCTGTCGGCGATCTGGATCTCCCAGCTCCCCGCCGGAGAGAGCTCCGCGCCGCTCAGCGTGTAGTGACCGGGACCGGAGAGGTTTGACTGCAAGGCCAGTGGGCCAATTCCCTTCGAGGGCAGGGCTGCGGTGACGGTCAGTTCCTTGGTGGCTGTGAACTGAGTGCCGTCTTTGGCATTGATCAGGTAGAGGTGGATCGCGTTGGGGCCGACCCTGGCCGGGTCGACGGTCATCTCCAGCTCGACCGGCCCAAGCGTTGTGTTGGTCGCGAATGGACCGCTCGCCGCATCGATCGGGGGTGGGTAGCTGACCAGCGCGGCGGTGACGCCAAAGACGATGAGCGCCAGCCCCAGCTCGCCGCGCATCGAGCGGCGCGCCAAAACACCGACGCCCCCGGGTGGGCTGCCCTCCCCGAGGATTCGCTTCAAACCCGGGATCACCCGGCTGCGGTTCACCCAACCGAGGCCAACCAGCGCCAGCAAGAGAAAGGTCTTGACGAGGACGAGCAGGCCGTAGGTGGTGTGGAAGAGTCCGTCGAGGGTGCGGACGTCGATATAGGCCTGGAGCGCGCCGGTGATCGTGATCGCGATCACCGCCGTCAGCGCGAGCGGTGAGAACCGCACCACGGTGGCGAGCAGGAGCCCGGTCCGCTCGGGGCCCTCGAGCCGGCGCGTCGCTGCGGGTAGCGCCACCAGCAGGCAGGCGATTCCGCCGACCCAAACGCTCGCCGCGAGGACGTGAATAACGTCGGAGGGGAAGAAGACCGCGGTGGGACTCTGGATGCTCGCGTGACCCGCCAGGGCAGGGGTCAGCACCAGGTAGGCGCCACCAAGCCCAAACAGAGCCAGGATCCAGCCCCCGCGCCGAACCCTGCGCGGAACCCCCGCGCCGCTCGGCTTGCCCGCAAGCGTTGGCACGATCTCGCGCCGCAGCGCCTTCGCCCCGAGCAGCAGGCCCCCGAGCAGAACCCAGTCGATCGTCCTCAGCCCCCAAATCATGCCGAAGCGGCTTTCGAGCGTGTTTTCGATCACTGGGCTCTTCAGCGAGGTCCACAGCGAGACGCCGGCGGCGGTCGCGCCCTGTAAGAGGATCCCCAGCAAGCTCACCACGAGGCCGAGGGTGATCGCAGCGATCAGCACCCTCTCAAAGCGTCGGGCAAACGCCTGAGCGGCGCCTTGCCAGCGTGGCTCTGCGCCGGCGACCGCCGCCAGTCCGGGCAGCCAGGCGACCCACAGGAAAGCCAGAGCACCGAGCATCAGCGCGATCGAGATGTAGTCCAGTGCGCGGACCGCGCCGAAGGCGATCGCGGTGATGTGGCCGCTCTCGTTGCGGCCGATCAAGCCGGCGACCGTGTACTTCGGCGCTGCTCCCGCGTGGCCGATGTTGAACACCAGGCCGCCGTAGACGATGTGCGTGTCGGCCGAGATCACCCGGTAGGTCGCCGTGTAGGTGCCGTCGGGCAGGTGCGGCTTCAGCCCGACGCCCATCCAGTGCTCCTGGCCGTAGGGGTGAGAGACGTCGAGGTTGTCCACCTCGTTGCCCTGCGCGTCATAGACCCGCACCGCGCCGAGCGTGCCGCCGACCGCCTGGTTGAACTTGAAGATCACCTCAGCCGGTTGCCGCTTCACGGTGATGCCAGATGGGGGGGATGTTCCGAGCAGTTGGGCGTGGGCAAAAGCCGCGGGCGCCGAGGCCAGCGCCGCGAGGGCGGCGAGCAGCGTGATTGCAAAGAGACGCCTCACCACGCCTCCCGCTCGGGATCGGAGCGCCCCGTGGGGTCGGCGGCGGCGGCGCGGCGGCGGCGCACGACGATGACCAGTACGACGGCCGCCAGGGCGACGACGATCAGCGCGATCAGGGCCACCGTCGGGAAGCCAGCCGGGCTGCCGACCCAGTACAGCGTCCCCAGCAGTTTGACCGCCCGCCCGCCGACTCGCATTGGGATCGTGTAGTCAAAGATTTTCGTTTTGCGGCTCGTGTCCTTGACCTGCGGCGGGGTTTCGAAACTGAGCCAGTGCATCCGGTGGTCGTGCCAGATGAACTGCCCGGTCTTATCGATCGTCTGCCACTGGGGAGGCGCTTTCGGGTTGGCGTAGGAGGGAACGGCGACGTTGGCGTAGCGGTCCTCGTTTAGGTAGGTGGCGGGTGAGAGGTGGTTGAGCTGGACGCTGCCGTTGGGCAGCAGGCGCGCGTACTGGTCGCCGCTGTAGCCGTAGATGACGACCGTTTTGCCGGTCTTGTTGACGAGTTCAAATTGGTTGTCGTAGTCAAGGACCCGGATTTCCAGCCCCGGCACGGGCGGTGAGATGCGCCTGATGACCGAGCGGAAGAGCGGGTTGCCCTGATGGGCAGAGGCCGGAGGGGCACCCAGCAGCAGCGCCAGGGCTGCAAGCACAAGCGCCCACCCGGAGCGGGTGAGGTGCATCAATTTCTCCTTCGGTTTGGAGCGGCCCAGAGCCCCGGGGTGGTCGCCAATCGCCACCCGAGGACGCTAGGAAGGGCTTTGTTGCGTGGAAGGCGGCGCTCTGCCCGCCGCCGCCGAGGCAAGTGGGGCCAACGGAGCGAGCCTGAAATTGCGCCCGGCCGGCGCCGTTTCTGCTCGCTCACTGGGGCTGATTCGGGTTAGGGCTGCGCGGGCGGCGAAGGCGATTGCCCTCCGCGCCCCGCGCAGAAGCAGCGCCAGCAGCGCTGCGACCGCCAGGGCAGCGGGGATCGACCAGAGGCCGCCGTCTCCTAGGACCCCCGCCAATCCAGCCGGATGCCCGCCGGCAAACATTCCCTCGAGCAGCTCCTGTCCGGTGTATATGAGGATCAAGGCGAGGGCCAGGGCAAGCCAGCTCCAAAGCAGGTTGCGACGGTGCCGGGGAGACCCGGGCACAGCCTGTTCTTGCCAGGCGCCGATCAGCCGGCCGAGGAATGCGCCGAGGCTGATCGCGATCAGCAAGACGATCCAGGGGACCAGTGAGGGAAGGTAGGAATGACCCTGCGCTGCGAGCGCCCGATCGGCCCCGGAGCCGTAGGCGAGCCAGTAGCGAAGCTGGTGTACGGCGAGCGCCGCCGCCGGCATGATCGCCGCCGCCCGCAGCGCCAGCGGCAGCCGTGACAGTGCCTGGATGGTGGCCGAGGGTCCAGCTCCACTGGCGGGCGGGGGCACGGAGGCCAGGCCACGCGGTCGCATCGAGCCGAAGCCTAGCGCGACGGATTGGCTGAGTAGCCTGCCGCGGGTGGGCGCCCAAACGCTGAGTCCCCAGTCCCGGCCCAACGCTCCGGGGCTGGGCGAAATAATCAGGGAGTGGGGGCGGATCGGGGTGATCGGCTTCGGCGGCCCACCTGCCCACATCGCCCTCTTTCGCGACCTCTGCGTCGCGCGTCGCGGCTGGTTGGGGGCCGAACAGTTCGAGGACGCGATCGCTGCAACCAACCTGCTTCCGGGTCCAGGCTCAACCCAGCTCGCGATATTTTGCGCCTGGCGCCTGCAGGGAATTCAGGGTGCCATGCTCGGCGGGGCCGCCTTCATCATCCCGGGGCTTGTCCTGATCCTGCCACTAGCGGCCCTGTTTCTCGCCGGGACACCACCGCTATGGGTTCGGGGCGCGGGCGCTGGTGCTGGCGCCGCGGTGGCCGCGGTGGCCATCAGGGCCGGACTCGGCCTCGCCCCGTCCAGTTGGGAGCGAGCCCGCCTGAGCCATCCATTGCGTTGGCTCAGCTACGCAACGCTCGGCCTCCTGGCGGCGGCCTTGCTCGGGCCCTGGCTGGTCTTCGTGTTGCTCGGTTGTGGGGCATTCGAGTTGATCAGGCGGGGCACCACCGCGGTTATGTCAACTTCTTGGCCCTGGCTGATTGCCGCGATCCCCGCCGCCGGCGGACTGGGGGCACTGGTCTGGGTCGCGTTTAAGGTCGGCGCGCTCTCCTACGGAGGCGGCTTCGTGATCGTGCCACTGATGCAGGCCGATGCGGTGAGCCATTACCACTGGATGAGCTCAGCCGAGTTTCTAAATGCGGTGGCGCTCGGCCAGCTAACCCCGGGACCGGTTACCCACACGATCGCCGTAGTCGGCTATGCCGCGGACGGGATATGGGGCGCGCTCTTGGCCTCGCTGGTCGCCTTTGCACCGTCGTTTTCCTTCATCCTGCTCGGTGCCGATCGCTTCGATCGTCTGCGCGCCGATGCCAGGGCACGCGCCTTTTTAGACGGAGCTGGTCCGGCTGCGATTGGGGCAATCCTTGGCTCGGCGATTCCGCTGGCGCTGGCGCTCTCGCAGGCCTGGCAGGTCCTGGTTTTGCTCGCCGCCGCAGCATCTCTGCTGATCCTGGGTCGCAGCGTCGTGATCACCCTGCTCGGAGCGGCTGCAATCGGCGTTGCCTTTGCCGCCCTTGGTGCCCCGTTGGGGGGCTGAGCGCCGCCCGGGCGGGGTGATCTGGTGGCGATTTTGGTCAGGTTGACATAACCACCATTATCGTGCGTTGGAGGTGGATCTCCCAAGAGCGATCGCAATCAAGGCAAGCAGGGCCTCCCAGGCCCCTTTGGGCAGCGCCGATGAAGGCGAGGCGCCGGGATGTTGGGGCGCGATTCGGACCCGCAGCGCCGCGGCCCGGCTACGGAAGCGCAGCGGTGGCTGCAGGATCACCGACTCGCCGTCGATCCCGCTGGGCACCGGCTGATCGGCGTCGATCTGAAGCGCTGCGATCTGCAGCTCGCGCCAGGAGCCGACCGAGGTGCGATCGACTCTTGCGGGGGGCCGAAAATCGACCACACCCAGCAGCCCCGAATCAAGCCGCGGGCGCGTTCCCGAACCAAACCGCGGGCCGAGCAGATAGGCGTTGTTTGAGATCAACATCATCGCCATGCTGCGCTGCTGGACGCCGTCTGGGTCCGTCCAGCGCAGCTCGCGCGCCACGCGGTCAGGACCCAGTACCTCGGGGATCGTGTCGAGCAGGGTCTGAAGCTTTGCCTCCCGGTATCGCTCTTGACTGACCGCCTCGGCATAGACTCCGAGGGAGACGTTGTTGACGAAGATGCGCCCGTTTACCTCGGCCAGGTCGACTATCCGCTCTCCGCCTTTGATTAGGGCGTCAAGGGCGCCGATCACATCGTCGCGGTCGACCCCCAGATCAAGTGCGAAGTGGTTGCGGGTGCCTGACGGGATGCAGGCATAGGGAAGGTCATGTTCAGCGGCGATCGCCGCGACGATCGCCTGCGAGCCGTCCCCTCCGGCCACCGCGAGGGCATCAGCCCCAGCTGCGATCGCTTCGCGGACCAGGATCCCCAGATCCTCACCCGGTGCCAACTCCACCGTCTGCAGGCCACGCTTGGCGGCTTCGCCGACCAGGTTTAGCCGCCCTGCCTTGCCGTCACCCGAGCGTGGGTTGATGAAGAGGACCGCCTGTTTTGGCGGCGCCGCCGCAGCGAGAGACGACTCGACCGAAAAGGCGGCGCTGGCGCCGATCATCCCAATCGCGAATCCAGCACCCACCAGGGCCAGCTCCAGAGGATGGGCCCCTGAAATCAGAATTCCGATCGCGAGTCCGACCAAAAGCGCGGCGACGGTTATCGCGAGAATCCGTGCTCCACCGCGACGCAGAAGGCCAAACCAGGCGATGATGGTCGCCGCCCCGACGCAGGCCAAGATGAACAGTCCGCGCGGAAAGTAGGCAAGGAAGGAATAGATCGCGGTTCCCAGGGCAATGCCGAAGCCGAGGATCGTCGCGAATGCGGCGAGACGGCGGTTCATATGATGGCCTGATGCCGGGTTGGCTCGAGCAGGCAGGACGCATTGATGCTGCGGTGTATGAGGCGATCGCCCAGACTCCGACCCCGGCGCTTGATTCCGGCCTGCGCCGGCTCAGCGAGGCCGCCGATTACTCCAAGCCCTGGGCGCTGATCGCGACTGCTCTGGCGCTGTTTGGAGGCGCCAACGGGCGCCGCGCTGCGCTGCGTGGCCTGGCTGCCCTGGGAGGCGCTGCAGCAATCGCCAATGCAGTTGCCAAGCCGCTCTCGCTGCGGGCGAGGCCAAGGCGCCAGACCCTGAGCGAATCTCCGCAGCGCCACGTCGCCATGCCCAGCTCTACCTCCTTTCCGTCTGGGCACACGGCCTCGGCGTTCGCCTTTGCGAGTGGGGTCGGAGGGGTCTCCCCCACCCTCGGCGTGCCGCTGCGGGTGGCGGCAGCTGCGGTTGGCTATTCCCGAGTTCACACCGGGGTTCACTACCCCGGTGACGTGCTCGCGGGCGCCCTTCTTGGTGTCTGGGTCGCCGAGCTGAGCAACCACCTGCTCTCCTCGCACGGAGCGGGCGGGTCTCGCTGATCGCCGACCCGGCGGCGCTGCGGTTTTAAGGGGAGGGGAAAGAGCACTGCCCGATCTCAGCGGCCTGACCAGCGAGATTGCCTTGGGCAGCCGATCTGCCTCGACCTGCTCGAGTTGAAATGGCGAGGCCTCGATGGTGGTGGCGGTATCGCGATTGCAGTGGCAGCCGTCGCCCAGGAAGCACCAGAGGCCCGCGGCGATCCTGGCAGGCAGCCGTGCCGGCCTGCTCGGAGCGGACGTGCTGGAGGAACAGCATTCGGCCGCTTGGGCGCAGCACCGTGGAGGCCTCGAGGAGCGCCGCGGCGGGATCTGGAATCGTGGGCAGCGCCAGGTGAAGACCACGGTGTCAAAACTCGAACCCTCGAAGGGCAGGGCTTCTGCCGACGCCTTGACCAGCTCGGCCCCGAGCGCGTCGTCGTCGTCCTTCAACCTTGAGCTCAGCTTGCGGACCATCTGCGGATCGGGCTCCACGAGAACCAACTCCCTAACCACCGCGGGTAGAGATCTAGGTTTGCGCCGGTACCCGCACCAACATAAAGCGTTCGGCCCGCCGCCTCGCTCAGATGCCGACGCCGCATCTGGCACAGGCCGCCACCTTCGCTCGTCCTCAGGCCACGGACATAGATCGCCGTGAATGCTCTGCCCCGGGTGGCGTCATAGAGCCTTCCCATCGGGATCAAAACGTAGCGCCTCAGGGCTTAGAGGGGGAGCGAGCCGAGTACGCTCAAATCGTGCCTGAGCTCAGCGCTTCCACCGAGGAATCCCATCGCCGCGGCTCAATCGGGCAGGGCCTCCTTGCCTCACTTGCCGCCGTCATAATTTGCACGGCGCTGATCTACCCGCTGCGCGCGATCACCCCGGCCCTATCTGACGGCGTCATCTACCTGCTCGGAGTGCTGATTGTCTCCACCTACTACGGACTGTGGTCGGGATTGTTCGCCTCCGTGATCAGTGCCCTCGCGTTTAACTTCTTCCACATCCCCCCCACCGGCACGCTGGACGTTGCCAAGAGCAAGAACTGGGTGGCGCTCGCCGTCTTTTTGATCGTCGCGGTGATCGCCAGCTCCCTGGCCGAGCAATCTCGGGGCCGGGCTCGCGAGGCGGAGCGGCGCCGGCGTGAGGCAAAGGCGGCCGAGCGGGCGGCGCTGGCGCTGATGTCGGACCGCGAGCGCCTGCAGGCAGTGACGATCGAGACCGAGGCGCTGCGGCGCAGCGACGAGGTGAAGACGGCGCTGCTGCGCGCCGTTTCCCACGATCTGCGCTCACCGCTGACCGCGATCATCGCCGCCGGTGAGGCGCTGAGATCGGGCGGGATCCAAGAGAGCGAGCGGCGCGAGCTCGCCACGGCCGTGACCGAGCAAGCGACCCGCCTTGCTGGACTCGTCGACAAGCTGCTGGACCTCTCGAGGTTGGAAGCCGGACAGGCACAGCCACGGGCCGATTGGTGCTCGATCGAGGAGGTGGTCGCGGCGGCGGTTGAGGATCTCGGCAAGCGGGGTGAGCTAGTCCGTATTTCACTCGATCGAGATCTCCCCTTCATCCGTGCCGACTCAACCCAGCTTGAGCGAGCGCTCGCCAACCTGCTTGAGAATGCGATTCGCTTCTCTGGAGGCGAGCATTCGCTGGTCCGCGCCCGCGCCCTGGAGGACCGGATCGTGATCCGTGTTGTCGACCGCGGCCCAGGGATCCCAGCTGCTGATCTCGAGCACGTCTTTGAACCCTTCTATCAGCGCTCCGATGACCGCTCCCATCAGGGCTCCGGTCTGGGCTTGGCGATTGTTCGCGGCCTGGTCGAGGTGAATGGGGGTCGGGTTTGGGCGGAGTCGGTTCCCGATCAAGGCACAACCTTTGTGATCGAGCTGCCGCTGGAGCGTGGAGCGCCGCTTCCGGAGCCGATTGCCGGCCAGGTCGGGTGAGCGTAATCGGCGCAGGCTCGATCCTTGTTTGCGACGATGAGCCCCAGATCCTGCGGGGGCTGAAGGTGATCCTGCGGGAGGCAGGCTTCGAGGTGGCGGGGACCGAATCCGCGCAGGAGGCGCTCGATGCCGCCGCCGTGCGCCGGCCCGATGCGGCAATCATCGACCTGATCCTTCCGGACGGAGACGGGGTCGAGGTCTGCAGGCAGCTTCGCTCCTGGAGTGAGATGCCGATTCTCGTCCTCTCGGCGATCGGCGAGGAGGAGCAGAAGGTGCGCGCCCTTGAGGCCGGTGCCGATGACTACGTGACCAAGCCCTTCGGGTCTCGCGAGTTGGTGGCGCGGTTGCGGGCCGCGCTGCGGCGTGTCCCCGGCGATGAGGAGGAACCGACGGTGGAGGTTGGCGGCCTGCGGGTCGATCTCGCGTCCCGCTCGGTTTCTCGCGATGGCGAGCCGATCCATCTGACCCCGACCGAGTTCGGTCTGTTGCGCACGCTGATCAGAAATCGTGGCCGCCTGATGACCCACAGGGCGCTGCTCAGCGAGGTCTGGGGTCCCGCTTATGGCGAGGACACCGCGACCCTGCGCACCCACGTAGCCAACCTGCGCCGCAAGGTCGAACCGGCGCGCGGTGAGCGGCTAATACGCACCGACCCCGGGGTCGGCTATAGATTCGCCGCCTGAACCGATGGCGCAGCTGAAGACACGCGGGCTGCGAAAAACCGTCGGAGTGCCGGGGCTGTTCGCGACCGCATACGGCAACGTCGGCTCCTCGATCTACTACGCCCTCGGCCTGGTCGCCGCCCATGCTCTTGGCCTCACACCCGTGGTCTTCATGTTCGCCGGCGGCCTCTTTGCGCTGACCGCCAAGACCTACGCCGAGGGAGCGGCGATGTTCCCGGAGGCGGGCGGCTCCTCGTCCTTTGCTCGCCACGCCTTCAACGAGGTCGTCTCCTTCATCGCCGGCTGGGGACTCTCGCTCGACTACATCCTGACGATCGCGATCAGCGCTTTCTTCGTACCGCACTACCTGGCCGCCTTCATTCCCGGCCTTGAGCCACGCCCCCGGTGACGTAATCGGTGGCGTCGCGGTGATCGTTTTCCTGGCGCTTGTCAACATCCGCGGTCTCGGCGAGTCAGCAAAGCTAAACATCGCCCTCGCCGTTCTCGACCTTGTCACCCAGATCGTTCTGATCGGTCTCGGAACGGTGCTGGTCCTGCACCCCAGCGTGCTGATCAACCAGGTCCACCTCGGAGTCGCACCGAGCCTCTCCCAGCTGATCTTCGCCGTCTCGATCTCGATGCTCGCCTACACCGGGATCGAGACCGTTTCCAACATGGCCGAGGAGGCCCACGACCCCGGCGAGCAGGTTCCCAAAGCCGTCAACACGGTGCTGATCGCGGTGCTCGCAATCTATGCCGGGATCTCGATCGTCGCCCTCTCGGCGCTGCCCGTCACCGAGAACGCAGCGGGTCACTACTCGACCGCCCTGGGCACCACCTATAGCAACGATCCCGTACTGGGCATCGTCTCCGCCTTGAACCTGCATGGCGCCCTCGCGACCGGGGCGCAGTACTACGTCGGAGCGCTCGCGGCGACGATTCTCTTGATCGCGACAAATGCCGGGATGATCGGGATCTCGCGCCTGTCCTGGTCGCTGGCCGAGCACCGCCAGCTTCCGGGAGTCTTCGCCCGCCTTCATCCCCGCTTCCACACTCCCTGGTTCACGATCCTTTTCTTCGCGGCGATCGCGGTCGTATTGGTGCTGCCAGGCAACACGAATTTCCTCGGCAACCTCTACAGCTTCGGCGCGATGCTCTCCTTCACGATCGCCCACCTCTCGATCATCGCCTTGCGGAGAAGCAAGCCCGAGCTCTACCGGCCCTACCGTGCGCCCTGGAACGTGCGCTGGCGGGGCGCCGATATCCCGCTCACGGCCGTGTTGGGAGCAGTGGGGACTGGGGCCGCCTTCGTCTCGGTGATCGTCTTGCACACCGAGGCGCGGATCATCGGCACCGCCTGGATCGGGCTCGGGCTGATCGGCTACCTGCTCTACCGACGCCACCTTGGGATCGACCCCGCGGGCCCTGCAGCGGGTGCGCCGAGCCGCAGCGTCCGCTGGGCTTCCTCGAGGTCTCCTACCGCTCGGCCCTGGTGCCGATCTTCGGCACCGACATCGACGCCGACGCGATGCGCCGTGCCGCGGCCGTGGTCGATCCAGATGCCTTCGTCGAGGCCCTCTACGTGCTCGAGGTTCCCACCGAGCACGAGCTGCCGGCGCGGCTTTGAGGAACAGGAGTACGAGGCCCGCTGCGCCCTGGACATCGCCCGCCTGCAGGCCCGCGCTCGTGGCCTCAAGGTCCGGGTCAAGCTGATCCGCACCCGCAACCCGGGTCGCGCGATCGTCGAGGAGGCGCTGGAACGCGGCTCCGACCTGATCTACATCAGCACCGAGCACGCCCCCAGCAACGAGCGCCTGCTCGGCCCGACCACCCGCTACATCCTCGCCAACCGACCCTGCCGGGTCATCGTCGAAGGCGGCGACGGCGGCAAGCCCGCGGCGCTGCCGGCCTCGCGGGCCCCGGCGGCGGCGCAGCCAGCCTGAACCGAGGTAATCGCACTCTACTAGGCGGCGTCGCGCTGAGCCGCCGCCTCCAGCTCGGATTCGGGCCGGGGCGTAGCCTGGGCGGCACGCTCCTCGTAGGCGCGGCGGGCGCCGTGGTCGACGTCGAACATCAGCTTGTCGACCTTCATCAGTCGTGCCGATCGCCTCGCCGGCGCGTCGCGGGGAGCAGAGCGCTGAGGACGGGTACATGACGAGGTTCGACCGCGGCACGAAGACGTCGAACCGCGGAACTTCGAGCGCGTCGACGATCTCCGCGGCGACGTCGTCGGCCTCGACCGATTTGACCAGCTCTGCCCGACGCCGGCTGGTCAGCTCGGTGTTGACGACGGTCGGCATCACGCAGTGCAACTTCGACGCCGCTGCCGCGCAGCTCTGCCGCGCACCGCCTCGCTGATCCCAACCACCGCGTGCTTGGTGCGCCGAGTAGGTGGCGATCCCGGGCAGCCCGCGCCTTGCCGGCCTGCGAGGCGATGTTGACGATGTGGCCGCGGTGCCGCGCGGGCGCATCCGCTCGATCGCCAGCTGGGTGCCGACGATGACCCCGTAGAGGTTGATGTCGAGCTGGCGGCGAATCGAGTCCTCGCACTCTTCGACCAGCGCGGTCACCGGCATGATCCCGGCGTTGTTGATCACCACGTCGACCGGGCCGAGCTGCCGCTTCGGCCTCGTCGAGGAAGCCCGCGAAGCGAGGAGCGACTCGGTGACGTCGAGGTCGAGCGCGATCGTGCCGCCGCCAAGTGCGGGCTCGCGGTCTGCTCGGCAAGCCCGAGGTCGAGGTCGCCGATCGCGACCCGACAGCCCTTGCGCACCAGCGCGCGTTCGCGGTTGCCTTGCCGATTCCCCGCGCGCCGCCGGTGATCGCCACGACCTTGCCGTCCAGTGAACGTCGCTGCTTTGCCATCGTGCCTCCTCGTGGTCGCGGCCGGCCTCAGCCCGCCGGCTTGTAGACGGTGACCACGGCAGCGCCGCCGAGGCCGATGTTGTGCTGCAGCGCCACCTTCGCGCCCTCGACCTGGCGCTTGTCGGCCTCGGCCGCGCAGCTGCCAGGTCAGTTCTGAGCACTGCGCCAGGCCGGTTGCTCCAAGTGGGTGTCCCTTGGAGATCAGCCCCCCGGAGGGGTTGACGACCACCTCGCCGCCGTAGGTGGTCGCTTCTTCCTCGACCAGCTTGTGGGCCTCGCCCTCGGCCGCGAAGCCGAGCGCTTCGTAGGTGATCAGCTCGTTGGCGCTGAAGCAGTCGTGAAGCTCGCAGACGTCGACTTCCTCGGGACCGATCTGTGCCTCCTCGTAGGCGATCCGGGCGGCTTGCTTGGACATGTCGGAGCCGACGATCTTCATGCAGTCGGTGTCCTCGGCGAAGGTCGAGCTGAGGTCGGTGACCATCGACTGGCCGACGATCTCGATCGCCTCGGTCCCAGAGGTCGTGCTCGTCGACGTAGCGCTCTGAGGCGACGATCGCGCAGGCCGAGCCATCGGAGGTCGGCGAGCACTGCAGCTTGGTCAGCGGGTCGTGGATCATCTTCGCCGCCTTGATGTCCTCGAGCGAGTACTCCTGCTGGAACTGGGCGTAGGGGTTATTCACCGAGTGCTTGTGGTTCTTCCAGCCGATCCAGGCGTAGTGCTCGGCGGTTGAGCCGTAGCGGTCCATGTGGTCGCGGCCGGCGTTGCCGAACATCTGCGGAGCCGGCGGCGAGGCCTCGGGGTCGCGAATCTCGAACATTCGCGAGCGCGTGCTTGTCGAGCGCGTTGGTGCGGTCGGTGTACTTGACTCCGAGCTGAACCCGGCTCCATCTTCTCAAAGCCGAGCGCCAGGGCGCAATCGACGAGTCCGCCCTTGACCGCCTGGCGGGCGAGGAAAAGCGCCGAGGAGCCGGTCGAGCAGTTGTTGTTGACGTTGACGACCGGGATCCCGGTCAGCCCGAGCTGGTAGAGCGCCCGCTGGCCGTAGGTCGAGTCGCCGTAGCAGTAGCCGGCGTAGGCCTGCTCGACGTCCTCGTAGGGAATCCCGGCGTCGGCCAGGGCCTTCTCCCCTGCCTCCTTGGCCCAGTCGGGGTAATCGCCCTCCTTGGTGCCGGGCTTCTCGAACTTGGTCATCCCGACCCCGATCACGAACGTGCGGTTGCTCAATCTGGCTCCTATGGTCTCCCGCCGCTGCGCGGTTTGGCTGCCTAGCCAGGAATTTACCGGGCCGGCGCCCGCAGTGGGCTCGCCGCTCCCCCTCCCTCGCCCGTCTGGGGTTGGGCCAGAGTAAGAAGGCGCGCGGCGGAGATCACTATCCCCAGCGCGGTGCACGCCGCTCGCTGACCGGCGGCGCTGAGGGCGCCCTCGCCGAGGTGATCGGCCAGGAGCACCGCGTAGGTGGTGATCGCCGCGGTGAAGAGGGCGTACTGGACGGTGAGTAGCCCGTAGGCGAGGGCCGTCGCGATGCGTCAGAGCGAGCGCAGTCGCGACGCCGTCGCCTCCCAACAAGCCTCGGCGAGCGCGGTCGCGATGAGCAGGCCGATCGCGGTGCCGACGCGCCCGCAGGATCAAGCCGGTGAAAGGTCTCCTCTCGCTCCGGGCGCAGCACGAAGAGGATCGTGAGCGGTATCCAGAAGCCGTGCTCGCTGCATCCCGAGGACCCAGTAGGCGGCGACCCCGACCGCCAGCGCGGCGCCAAAGCGAAGCGCGTGTCGGGCGCTGGTCGAGCGCAGGTTGAGATTGGCGCGGAGCTCGTGAACGGCTGCCTGGGCCTCCCAGCGTTGACGGAATCGTCTGACCCACGATCCCCCACCGCCCACACGAAGAGGGAGAAGCCGGCCTGCAGAAGGCCGCCGGCGGTGGCGAAGATCAGCGCTCGGAGCGCCTCGGAGGGCTGAAGCGAAGAGGCCCTGTGCGATCACCAACGACAGCGCAACCGAGAGGCCGACAATCGCCAGCCGCAGCGAGACCGCAAAGCAGTAGCCGGCCGCGACGCCGATCAGACCCATCGCCGCGACGGCGAGTAACGCGGATGAGCCGGTAAGCACGCCTAGCGCGGCGGCGAGTGCCGATCAGCGGCGCCGCAGCGGCCTGCCAGCCGGCGCGTGTTCCCGCCGGCGCGTCGAGACCGGGAAAACCCGCCAACAGGGCGCCGGTGGCGATCGCGCCCTTGCTCGGGGCGCCTAGCCCGAGCTCCACCCCGAGTGCTGCTGCAACCGGGATTGCGACCAAGACACCGCGGCGCAGAGCAGGGCCGGGGCGGCTCGGTCCGATCGCAAAGAGGGAGGCGAGGCCAAGCCGGCGGGCGGTGCCGGCGGCGTTATAAAGCGAGTGACGCTCAGCGCTGCTGGCGCTGGCGGCGATCGCTCTCCCCCTCCCCCCGCAGCGCTGCCCGACCGCACTCCCGTCGCTCACCGCTAGCCGACGTGGCCGCCGGGCATTCGATCGTCGTGGCCGCCGCAGTCCTTCGGTTGCCAGCCCGGCACGGTGTTGCCTTCGGGTGGGATCGGATGCTGCTTGAGAATGCGAGCCAGGTGGACGACGTTATGCGACATCCACTTGGCGGTCTTTTGGGTATAGGGGTGATCCCGCCCACCGGCCTCTATGAAAGAGGGCCCCGGACCCGCATCGCCGACCCAGTAGGTATCGGCGTTGGGGGGGATCGCGCAACCTAGGTGGGTGAGGTTAAACAGCGTCGTCTCCGCGCAGGCATGGGCACCGTCCTCGTTGCCGGTGACAACCACCCCGGCGACGGTGTTATAGAGGGGGTACTGGCCGAGCTCGTTGGTCGTGTTGTAGGTGCCGTCGAGGCGCTCAATCACCATCTGGCAGACGCTGTTTCTGACCCCGAACCAGATTGAGGTGCCGATGATCAGGATGTCGGCGGCGAGAATCCGCTCGAGGATCTGCGGCCACTGATCACCGTTGCCCAGATCGGAGACGACGCCAAACGGGATCTTGTAATCGGCCGGGCGCAGCGTTTCGTGGTTCACCCCGAGCGCATCGAAGTGCTCGGTGACCATCTCGATCAGACCCTGCGTGTTGGAGGGCTCCGGGGACTTCTTCAGGGTGCAGTTGAGGATCAGCGCATTGAGGTTCATGCCGGGCAGTCTCCCCCCCGGCCATCGGGATTACAAGGGACGCCAGCGCCGCGACATGGTCGCTGCGGGGGTACCCTTGAAGGGCTCGTGGCTCTTGCAGCGCTCAACACTGATCCCGCCGCCGGAGTCGGGATTCTCGCCGCCCTGGTGGCCGGGGTCGTCTCCTTTTTATCCCCCTGCGTCCTGCCGCTTGTGCCCGGCTACCTCTCGGCCGTCAGCGGCGTCTCCGCCGCCGAGCTCGACGACGCCGGCTGGCGCAGGGTTTTGGGACCGAGCCTGATCTTTGTCGCCAGCTTTTCAGCGATCTTTATCCTGCTCGGACTCACCGCCACGGGGCTCGGCTCGGCGCTTCAAAACCACAAGCAGCTGCTGACCAAGATTTCCGGAGCGCTGATCATCGCGATGGGTGTGCTCTTTGTGGGATCACTGTTCATCACGCGGCTTAATCGCCAGTGGCATGTCGAGGCCCTGCTCTCGCGGGCTGGGCGCGGTGGCCCGATGATTGCCGGGGCCGCCTTTGCGATCGCCTGGACCCCGTGCATCGGCCCCACCCTTGGCGCCATCCTCTCGGCCGCGTCGCTTTCGGGGTCCGCCGGTCGCGGGGCCTTCCTTCTCGCCGTTTACTCAGCCGGCCTGGCTATTCCATTTCTGCTCACCGCTATCGCCTTCTCCCGGATGACAACCGCATTTGCGGTGATCAAGCGCCACTACCAGGTGATCGTCGCAAGCGGTGGCTTGGTTCTGATCGCGATGGGCATCCTGATCTGGACCGGCCAGCTGTTTCAGCTCAATATCGAAGCCCAGAATTGGTTGTCCAGTCTCGGGCTGAACTTCTGGAGCCAGGTCTAGTTGCTAAGCGGCGTGGCCGTCTCGAGCTCCTTTCCAACGGCCTCGATCTCTTCGATTCCCCCGCCGTCGAGGTCTCGAGAGCAAACGATGCGAAATCGCCCGGTGCCAATCTCGGCGTCCGCCATGACCGGGAGGCCGCGAATCTGCTCCCAGCCCAGTCGCTCGACCTCGAATGGATTCATCCGCACCTGAGCGGCTGGAAAAGGGCAGCTGGCGTTGTGTTGATCGATCGCCTTTGAGATTGCCTCAAGGTTCTTGGCCTCCGCCGACGCCATTTGAGGATTCTATGGCCCTGCCAGGGGCCGAGCGTCGGGGCATAGGGTGGCGTCCTCGTGCCTCAGCCTGTGCCGGGGCCGAAGTCAGTACTCGGTCTTGTCCCTGGCCGGTTCTACGATTGGGCCGATGCAAAAACCTCGGAGGATTGCCCACCTCGACATGGATGCGTTCTATGCCTCGGTCGAGTTGCGACGCCGGCCTGAGCTGAAGGGAAAGCCGGTTGTGGTCTGCGGGTCGGGCCCGCGGGCAGTCGTGACCACGGCGAGCTATGAGGCAAGGAGGTTGGCGGGGATTCGCTCTGCGATGCCAGCCGCGGTGGCGCGGCGGCGACTGCCCGATGCCGTTTACCTGCGGCCAGACTTCAGCGCCTACCGAGAGGCATCGCGCGCAGTGATGGAGATCTTGCACCGAAACGTTGAGACGGTTGAGGTGGTCGGTCTCGACGAGGCCTACCTCGACCTCAGCGCCCTGTTCTCTCCGAAGTCGACGATGCGAAGAATCGTCGCCGAGATTCGCGCCCGCGAGGGTCTGAGCTGCTCGGTCGGGATCTCTGAGAACCGCGTCTTGGCGAAGATCACCAGCGAGCTTGGAAAGCCGGGCGGCTTGGTTGTTCTCTCGCGCCAAGAAGCGCTGGAGCGATTTGGGGCCGAGTCCCCTGCCCTCATCCCCGGGATCGGTCCGAAGACGGTGGCGCGGCTTAAGCGGATGGGCATTGGCACCCTCACCGAGTTGCGCGGCCAGGAGCCCGCGTCTTTGGCCGAGGCCTTCGGGCCTCGCATGGGCCGCTGGCTCAGCGAGCGCTCTCGCTTTGAGGACGACAGTCCGCTCACGGTGCTGCGCGAGGCAAAGTCCCAGTCCGCTGAGGTGACCTTTGACGTCGATGTCTCTGATCGTGGGCAGCTGGAGGGAGCGTTGCTTGGCCTTGCGGAAGAGCTCTGCAAACGACTACGGAGCCGCCAGTTGAAGGGAAAGACGATCGGGATCAAGGTGAGATTGGACGACTGGACCAATGTGACCCGCTCCCGCACCCTTGACCGCGAGACCAACGAGGCCGCTGGGGTTGGAGCCACCGCGGTGGAACTGCTACGTGCCTATGGTCCGCAGCGACCGGTGAGGCTACTCGGCGTCCGAGTGGCCTCCTTTGAGCGATCGCCCGAGACCCATTCTGAGCCTCAAACCCCGACCAGTCAACTTCAGCTCGGCGATCCGGCCTGAGCTCCTGAAAGCCCGTCCAGGCCGTCCAATGCCGCGGATCAGCGGCTGCTGAGCAGGCTGCCCACACCGGGGAAGTCCAGCCGTGCCTTGGTCGCGGCGGTCAGATCGAATTCGCGACCGGCTACGTAGGGCCCGCGGTCGATCACCGAAACTGTGATCGATCGCTCCCGGTAGCGGAGGCTGACCTTGGTCCCGCAGGGAAGACTCTTGCTTGCCACGCCGAGGGTGTTTGGCCGCAGGATTCCGCCACAGGCCAGGGCCGCCCCGTAGAGGCCGGGTCCGTAATAGGAGGCGACGGTGCGATGGAAGGCGGTGAGACGTCGGAGCGGACTGACCGAGGCGCGGCTGCGTCGGTCATGGAGGTCATAAGCGCGGAGCTCATAGGGGCCGATTCGATCCGGTTCCCAGCGGCGCACGAAGCTACCGCTGGGCTTAGTCGCGATGGTCAGCGTGGTGCCTCGGGGGCCGCGGATTATCAGCTTCACCCGGTGTCGACCAGTGGGATGGACGCGTCCTTCAATCCTCAGCAAGCGGCCGCTGAGCAGGTCGTGTTGAGAGAGGTGAAGGGCAACGTGGGAGGGTGTCCGATGTGGCTGAATTCGGTCCAGGCTCTGGGCGCCGGCCGTGCTCACGCCGAGGACTATCGCGGCGGTGGCAGCCGCGGGCAGGAGGTATCGCATGGTTTGGTCACTCGCTTCCTCGCCTGCCTACGGGGTTAGCTGACGGGCTCGCGATGCTCGATAGGTGCCGAGCAGCCGCTACGGGCGGCTCGCCGCCCGATTCGCCCCCGCCGCGAAATTCCAAAATCATCGCGGCAATTGGTTCCCCCGATCTCGTCGCGGTCGCGAGAGATTCGGCAGATGGGCTCGTTTCGTCTGAACGAGACAAGGTAGGGATCGAGGGGGCACTCAAGCGTGAGTGCCATCACACGGCGAAACTTACGAAGCAGCCGCAAAACCATCTGTCAAAGCCAATTTGGATGGAACCGAGGCCAGCGGGCTGTGCGAAGATAGGCCGGTGAGCGAGGATCGACTTAGTGGGCTGGATTCTTCCTTTCTGCACATGGAGCGGGCAGGCGCCCATATGCACGTCGCCTCGACGATCATCTTCGAGGGCCCGGCACCCACGCACGAGGAGTTCCGCGACCACATCGCATCGCGGCTTCACCTGGTCCCCCGCTTTCGCCAGAAGCTGCGATTCGTTCCCTTCGGTCAGGGCCGACCAGTCTGGGTTGATGACCCTCACCTCAATCTCGATTACCACGTCCGCCAGACCGCGCTGCCGGCCCCCGGCTCAGAGGAACAGCTGCGAAATCTGGCCGCACGAATCTTCTCCCAGCAACTCGATCGCACCAAGCCGCTCTGGGAGCTGTGGCTGGTTGAGGGCCTCCGTGACGGGCGGTTTCGCCGTGGTCGGCAAGAGCCATCATGCGCTGGTCGACGGCATTTCGGGGGTCGACATCACGACCGTGCTCTTCGACCTCGACCGCGAACCGACGCCGCCGCCCAGGACGGCTCCACGTTGGCTGGCGAGACCGGAGCCGACCGACCTCGAGCTGCTCGCCGACGCGGTCCGCGAGCGCCTCACCAGCCCGCAAGGAGATCGTGCGCGGCGTGCGCGCGGTGCTGCGGGGTCCGCGCCAGGTCGCGCGGGGAATCGGTGCGACCGGAAAGATGATTGGCGCCGGAATTGCCGCCCCCGCAACCCCGTTTAACGTCGAGATCGGTCCGCACCGGCGCTTCGCGATCGCCCAGACTGACCTGGCGGGGCTGAAGCGGATAAAGGACCGCCACGGCGGCACCGTCAACGACGTGATTCTCGCGATCGTCGCCGGGGCGCTGGGCAACTACCTTCGCGCCCGCGGCAATGACACCGAGGGCCTGGAGATGAGGGCGATGGTTCCGGTCAGCGTTCGAGCCGACGAGGAACACGGAGCGCTCGGCAACAGAATCGCTGCGATGATGGCACCGCTGCCGGTTTGGTGTGAGGATCCGCTTGAGCGACTGCAGCTGGTTACCGAGACGATGGGCGACCTGAAGTCCTCGGGTCAGGCAGTGGGTGCCGAGATCCTCACCAAGATCACCGATTTTGCGCCCCCGACGATCGCCGCTCAGGCCGCTCGCCTGCAACCTGCGCAGCGCTTTTTCAACCTGGTCGTCACCAATGTCCCAGGACCGCAGTTCCCGCTCTACGTCCTCGGTCGCCAGATGGAGTCGATATTTCCGATGGTGCCGCTGGCCCGCCGCCAGGCCCTCTGCGTGGGAATCATGTCCTACAACGGCCAGGTTAACTTCGGTCTGATCGGTGACTACGATGCGATGGCCGATCTCGACAGCTTCGCGCTCGACCTCGAGGCGGCAATCGCTGAAATGGCGAAAACCGTCGCTGCTCGCCCAAAGCGGCCGGCCCGCCTACGAGAGCAGGGGAAAAAACGGCCTGCTCACGCTATTCTGGCGCCAGAGGCCCAGGCCTAGCCCGCAGCGGCGGATCATCTGTTTTCGGATCGCGTCGCCTGTTTTGGGTCCAGAATTCGCGGTGGAGTTACTCACCGTGGAGCCGCGGCGACGATACTTCGCCCGTGATGACTCGGCCGCGCGGTCAAATCCAGACCGAGGCTCAGGTCCGCGAGCGCAGCTGCAGCGCCCATGCAGGCTGGGGTGAGCGCCGGTGCGGGTAGCCCTGGGTCAGATCAATCCCACCGTCGGTGACATCGACGCCAACGCCGCCAAGGTTGCCGAGTGGATCGCCCGGGCGCGGGCCGAGGGCGCCGATCTCGCGATCTTTCCAGAGCTCTGCATCCCCGGTTATCCGGCCGAGGACCTCTACCTGAAGCGCCACTTCGTCGAGGCCAACATGCGGGTCGTAGAGGAACTGGCCAAAGGGGTGAATGGGCTGACGGCACTGGTCGGCTTCGCGGAGCCGGTCGCCGATCGCAGCGATTCTCGTCA
Source organism: uncultured Solirubrobacterales bacterium (assembly GCA_963745305.1). Taxonomy (GTDB): domain Bacteria; phylum Actinomycetota; class Thermoleophilia; order Solirubrobacterales; family 70-9; genus CAVUWL01. Next base: position 391,864 of record CAVUWL010000015.1, on the reverse strand, counting down.
CGCCCATAACTCCCTTGCCGTCCTCAGCGAGGGCTCGCTGCGAGCCACCTATCGCAAGGTTCGGCTCCCCAACTACGCGGTCTTTGACGAGCAGCGCTATTTCGTTCCCGGGGTAGATCCCGCCACCCTCGATATAGCCGGGACGCAGGTTGGCCTGACGATCTGTGAGGACTGTTGGGTGAGCGGACCGCCTGCATCCTCAGAGGCTGCCGCCGGCGCTGAGCTGATCGCCAACCCATCCGGCTCTCCCTATCACCGTGGCAAGGGCATCGAGCGAGAGGCGATGTTTGCGACGCATGCCCGCGCTTACGGCACCCACTTCGCCTTCTGCAACCTGGTCGGCGGACAGGATGAGCTCGTCTTCGACGGGCAGAGCTTCGTGGTCGCTCCCGACGGGGAGGTGATCGCCCGCGCCGCTCAGTTCGAGGAGGAGCTGCTGATCTGCGAGCTGCCATCGTCTAAACCCGGGCGCGCTTACCGAGCCGTTGGATGATCTCGATGAGGTCTATCGAGCGTTGACCCTCGGGCTCAGCGATTACGTTCGCAAGAACGGCTTTCGCCATGTCGGCATCGGCCTTTCGGGCGGTATCGACTCAGCCCTGGTCGCCTTGCTCGCAGCCGACGCCCTTGGCGCGGAGCAGGTCAGCTGCGTCGTCATGCCATCGCCCCACTCCAGCTCTGAAACGCAAGCAGACGCGCGAGCTATTGCCGCCAACCTAGGTTGCGAGTTGATCGAGATCCCGATCGCGGCGGCGATGGCCGTTTACCACGAGGCTGCTCGAGCCATCATTCAGGGCGGCCTCTGAGGGATTGGGGGCCGAGCAACCGCCACGCGATCCCACCCGCCCCGCCGAGCCCGACCTCGCCGCCGAGAACATCCAGGCTCGAATCCGCGGCAACCTGATGATGGCCCTCTCCAACAGGCATGGCTGGCTGGTGCTCACGACCGGCAACAAGAGCGAGATGTCGGTCGGCTATGCGACCCTCTACGGCGATATGGCCGGTGGCTTCGCGGTGATCAAGGACGTACCGAAGACCCTGGTCTATGCGTTGGTGCGCCGCCGAAACGAACGCGCAAAGCGTCAACTGGTGCCGGCATCAGTGCTCGAGCGAGAGCCCTCCGCAGAGCTTCGCCCCGATCAGCTCGACAGTGATTCGCTTCCACCATATGAGCTGCTCGATCGCATTCTGATCGCCTACGTTGAGCGCGATGAGGGACGGGAGGAGATGATTGCGGCCGGGCTGCCGAGCCGAGCGTCGTCGATGAGGTGATTCGCCTGGTCGATCACTCCGAGTACAAGCGCCGCCAGGCAGCGCCGGGGATTCGCATCACACCGAAGGCTTTCGGCCGCGACCGGCGGCTGCCGATCACCAACCGCTTCGGCGGCTAACCCCCGGTCGGCAGCGGGCGCACCGCGATCGTCATCTGTCGCCAGGGCGCAGAGCCGCCCCCGGCCGTCGCTGATCTCGGCCTCCCAGACCCAGCTGGTGCGCCCCCGGTGGCGGGCCTTGGCGCTCGACCTCGGCGGCTCCCTCGGTGATCGGACGGATGAAGCTGACCGCGATCGACTGGCCCATCGCCATCATCTGTTGATCGCGTACGGCGATTGCTGTGGCTCGCGAACAAACAGACTCTCACCAGGGTCGAAATCACGCCGCCGTGAAGGAGGCCGAGCGGCTGGCGCAGCTCGTCGCGCACCAGGACCCGGGCCCGCGCGTGATCGGGATCATCGTCGAGCCACTCCGTGCCGACCAAAGCAGCGAAGCCCGTGTCATTCATCTGATGTTCAGTGGTCATTAACGTCGGCACCCTACCCCGGGTCGCTCCCATAGGCTTCGCGGCCGGTGGCGCTCAGTGAGGACCAAAAGGCGATGCTCAGGTTGCTCGCGCAGCGCGAGGCGGGCTATGAGGACATCGCCACGCTGATGGGCCTGAACGTCGATCAGGTTCGCACCATGGTCCGAGACTCAATGGCAGGGATCGGCGGCCCGCTGAGCCCGGATCAGACTGCGATGCTCAGGCTGCTCGCGCAGCGCGAAGAGGGCTATGAGGACATCGCTGCTCTGATGGGCCTGAGCGTCGATCAGGTTCGCGCCAGGGTGAGCGAGTCACTGGCTGAGCTCGGGGAGCCCGGAGCGAGACCAAGCGGGGTCGCCGAGAGCAAGGCGAGGAGGCCGCCCGAGGAGCCGATCCCAGCGACGCCAGCCGCGAGGGCGCCGAATCAGCAAGCACCAATTGCGAAAAGCGAGGGAGGGCCGCCCGCCAGCCCGGCGGAGGACGCGCCGAACCCACGGCCTCGCCCGCTCGGCAAGAGATCGCCTTCGCCCCAGACGCGGCTTCGGCTGCCCAAGGACCAGCGCCTTCTCGCAGTCGGTGTGGGTGGAGCGGTGGCGCTGATCTTGATCCTGATCCTGGTCCTCTCCGGCGGCAGCTCAAATTCGTCGAGCACGGCGACAAGCACCACCGCTACGGCTCCGACTGGCGGCTCAAATTCGAGCAGCACAGCGAGCACCACGGCGACCAACGCGAGGCTGACCGAGGCGCTTCTGGCGCCTGTAAATGGCGGCAGCGCAAGCGGGCGGGCTCTGTTCGGGCGCATCAAAAAAACGCGCCGTGCTGCAGGTCGAAGCGCGGGGACTCGAACCATCACCGCGCGGGCAGTCCTACACGGTCTGGCTCTACCGCTCGCCCAAACTGGTGCTGCGGGTTGGGGCGGTCAGCGTCGGTAAGTCGGGCAGGATCGCCGCTCAGTTTCCGATCCCAACCCAGCTTCTCGCCTACGTCGCCAGCGGCGCCTTTAACCAGATCGACATCTCGCTGACCTCCGACGCCTCCTACAAAGCCGAGGTGGCAAAGGCCAAAAGCGAAAAACGCCTTCCCCCATACACCGGCACCGACATCCTTCGCGGCTCGATCACCGGTCCGGCCGTAAAGAAGTAATTCGCCCCGCTCAGCTCAGCAGCTTGCCCGGATTCATGATCCCGGTCGGGTCAAGGCGGTCCTTGACCGCGCGCAGCACCTCGAGTCCGCTGCTTCCCACCTCGGCCTCCATGTAGGGAGCGTGGTCGCGGCCAACCGCATGGTGATGGGTGATCGTCGCCCCGGCGGCGACGATCGCCTCCGAGGCGGCGCGCTTGACCGCCTGCCACTGCTCGATCTCCTCGCCCCGGCGAGCCCGGCAGATGAAGGTGAAGTAGAGCGAGGCACCGTCGCGCGTAGGCGTGGGAGAGGTGGCAGAAGACCAGTCCCGGCGTGCCCTGAGCGGCCAGCGAGCTATCGCAGGGTGGCGCGCAAGCGAGCGTGTGCAGTTCGCACAGACCTGCCCAAGTGTGAGCGGTCTCAAGGGTCTCGACCATCGCCCCCATGTCCATCAGGGTGTCGCGCAGATAGGGGCCCTGATAGCGGCCGCGCTCCCAGGAGCGCCCGGCCGCCTGGCCAAGTTAGACGGCGCCTCCGGCCCGCAATGCGCGCGCCGCCAGCGCGCGGCGGCGGGCAACCGACTCCCTCTCGCCCTCCAGGCCGATGATCATCAGGGCGCCCCCGCGGCGCCGCCGCAGGCCGAGGTAGCGGTCGAGGAGGGTGGCGCCAATACCGCGCGGGCCCGAGAGCGCCAGCGATGCTCTCGGTCTCCTCCTCGTCGGAGACCCGGATCACGTCGGGCAAGCCCGGATCCCTGAGCCAGCGAGCGGACGATCTCGCAGCCGGCGGCAAAGCTCTCCGCCATCCAGGCCTCGTAGCGGCGTTGCTCGGGGGCGGGCCGCACCCTCACGGTGACATCGGGTATGACGCCAAGCGCCCCCTCTGAACCGAGCACGAGCTCGCGCAGGGCGGGCCCGGCGGCGCTGTGGGGCGTCTCCCAGCGTCCGCAGTTCGCCGGCCGGCGCGAGGAGGCGGATTGAGGTGACCAGCGCGTCGAAGCGCCCGTAGCCACTCGAGGCCTGCCCGGCGGAGCGAGTGGCGGCGAAGCCACCGATGGTCGCGTACTCGAAAGGACTGGGGAAAGTGCCCGAGGGTCAGACCGTGCGCGCTCAGAGCGCGCCTCGGCCTCGGGGACCGCGCAGGCCGGCACCGAGGCGCGCGGTGAGCGAGCGAGGATCGACCTCGACCTCGCGCAGTCGCCCCAGATCGAGGCTGATCAGGCGGCGGTGGGCGCCGCGCAGCGGCTCGACTCCGCCGACGACGCTGGTTCCGCCTCCGAATGGCACCACCGCCACGCCCTCCGCTGCGCAGATCTCGAAGAACTCGCCGCACCGCGTCTGCGTCGGGCGGACGGATGACCGCGTCGGGGGCAGCCGTCAAGGTGCCCGCTGGCGCAGCCTCGCCAGGTCGGCATAGCCGCGGCCGGTGGCGTGGCGAAGGCGGTCCTCGGCGCAGGTGAAGACGCTGTCCGCTCCGATCGCGTCGATCAAGGCAGCGCGGCAGGGGCTCAGCGGCGGGCAGCTCAAATCCTCCAGCGAGGGCGGCGCAGAGGCCGCCTCGAGCTCGCCGAGCCGCTCGCGCAGAGCCCCCAGCGCCGCGGAGTCAAGCTGCGAGTGTGACCGCGGGATCACCCCAGCCCCACCACTTTGTGTCCGCGGTGGGGCCCCGCGGCTCACCGCTTGCGTCACTCCGAGCGCCCGTTCGATCCCATCCAGCGCCTCCTCCAGGATCGTCCCCTGGCCGCGCCGCATCAGCGGCGAGCCCAGCCGCGACATGCCGCGCAGCACCTGCTTGGAAGCGAGGCTGACGAGGTGTCTGATCGGCTTCGCCCTTGCAGGCCGATCTCCACGCCGGAGCTGCGCAGGTGGCGCTCGAAAGGAGTGCCCTCGAGCTGCTGCTCCCAGACGTATCGCTCGCCCTCGGCCGAGCTCAGGCAGCGGAAGTCGGCGCGCACGCCCCTCCCCTCGGTCGTCTCCAGCACCTTGGTCCACTGGCTGCGCCGGCCGCTCGCCTTGCGCTCGACGCTCTCGACCCGAGTCGTTTCACGGCCACCAGCGGGGCAGGCTGTAGGGGTCGGAGATCAGCGCCCAGACCTCGGGCACGGGAGCCGCGATGCGGCGACGGCGAGTGACTCGCGCCATCGCTGCGGTTGCTACTCGCCGGCCAGGCGGCGCAGATCGCGGACCAGCAGCAGGTGCTTGAGGTGGCTGACGGTCGCGGCCAGGCTTTCGAGGCTCTGCAGGGCCTCCTTGCGGCGCTCCGGGTTGCGCGAGCGCAGCGAGGGTCCTAGCAGCGCTTCGAGCAGGTTGGCCTCGCGGTCGGCCGAGGAGCGAAAGACGCGCAGGTTGCGGGCTCCAACTCCGACCCGCGAGAGCTCGTTGGCGGCGCGGACGATCTCGCGGTCGGTCTCGTCATAGACGGTCTTTCCGTCACGCTTCTCGGGCTGGACGATGCCGAAGTTTTCCAGCTCGGCGATCAGCTCCTCGCGCGCGCCGGTCTCCTCGATCACCTCATCGAGGCTCAGATAGGCGCTCGAAGTATTGACCAGGATCGCCCGACGAACCGCACCACCGCTGCTGGCGTCGCTCGACGGCGCCGCCGAGATCGACCTCGCCTCCGGCGGCAAGCTCCTGGCGGATCACCCGCAGGGGCAGGAACTCGTCGCGCTGCAGGCGCAGGATCGTGCGCAGGCGTTCGACGTCGGACTGGCTGTAGAGGCGATAGCCGCCGGAGGTCCGCCGCGGCGTGAGCAGCTTCTGATCCTCGAGGTAGCGGATCTTTGAGATCGAGACGTCGTCGAACTCGCCCTGCAAGATCTTGCAGACGGCGCCGATCGTCAGCGCCTTGCGCGGTCGGCTGGCCGACTCTGGGGGGCGGGTCGGCTGCTCGGAGACGGCCATCGGTTACTTCTCCAGGTAGCTGAGCTTGTACTTGCCGACCTGGATCTCGTCGCCGTCGGCGAGGCGGTGAGACTCAATTCGGCGCCGGTTGACGTAGGTGCCATTGAGCGAGCCGAGGTCATCGATGTAGAGGCCGTCGCGACGGCGAACCAGCAGCGCGTGATTGCGCGAGACGGTGACGTCGTCGAGGAAGACGCCGGCGTCGGGGCTGCGCCCGATGCTGATCCGGTCCTCGCTCACGGTGAAGCTCTCCCCCGCCCGACCGCCGCCGGAGCGGATCACAAGTGCAGCACCGGCCTGCTCGACCACCTCCTCGATGTCGATCGGCTGCATATCGCCGGTGTCATCGACGGTGTAGGTCATCGTCGTCGGATCCTCGCCGCCCTCCGCCGGGTCCGGCCCCGAGGTAGGCACCGCACTTCTGGCAGTAGTTGGCACCCTCGGGGTTGACGAACCCGCACTCGGGACAGTGGACGGCCATGGTTGGCTACCGGCGCTCAGGCGGCCGGCTCATCCCCGCCCGCTGGCTGCGCCTTGCCGGCGAGAATTTCGGTCAGCTGCTTGACGTCGTCGCCGGAAATCAGCGAGTCTCCGCGCTCGCGCTTTTGCCGCAGCCGATTGACCAACTCGGCCCGCAGGATGTCGATCTTTCCGTGCAGGACACGCCGTTTGTAGGAGATCTCGTTCTCCTCCTCTGTCAGCTTGTCGATCAGCATCCTTCAGCTCTTTGTCGGAGAGTGAACCCAGATCGGGAAAGGTGTCCTCCATCTCGCTCCTTATTCGGGAGGCATCGCCTCCGATTGCCGCGGACTTCGATTATAGGTCGAGTTGGGCCAAAGGTTCAACTGAAGGTTGAAGGTTTATCTTGCACTTCGCCTCGGGCGCAGGTTGCCGCCGCCGCGGACGGCCCGCATTCCGCTCTGCGCGTAGAGATACAGTCGCGAGGATGGCGAGGCCAACTCCGATGATCAAAAGCACCGTTGCCACCCAGCCGGCGACGACCAGGGCAAGAAGATCGCTCCCATGATCGGAAAGACCGAGACCCGCCCTGGCCAGTTGACCTCTATATCTACCCCGTGGCGCAGCCCGTATTGGGCCAGCACCAGCATCGCAACCTCGCGCAGGGCCAGAGGGCCAATGCCCAGCGCGGCAGCAGTTCGAAATGCCAGCAGACGACCGCGCCGCTGAGAATCGTGAGCCGGTCGATCAACGGGTCCAGCAGCGCCCCCAGTCGGCTGTACTGCCCGGTGAGGCGAGCCAGGAAGCCGTCGAGATAATCGCCGGCGGCGATCAGCCAGAACACGATCGCCGCAGCGGCGCTACGTCCATCGCTGGATTCGAATGCCAGGTACAGGAATAAGGGTAAGCGCCGCCAACCGCAGGTAGCCGACCAGATTGGGAATCGTCAAGGGCCGAAGTGGCTCCCCGGTTCGAGTCTGCCGTGGTTTCGCGCCGCTGCGATCGAGCCCGAACAGTCGTCGCAGGCGACCTCGGCCGAATGGCGCCGTCTCAGCCATCGAGGCCCTGAAGGATCCCGAGCGCCCGCTCGGTGGCATCCTCCACGGGCAGCTGATGCTCGGTTCCGCCGGCACGCTCGCGGGCCTCGACGATGCCGTCGGCGAGGCCGCGGCGCCCGACCACGATCCGAAGCGGACAGCCGAGGAGCTCGGCGTCGGTCAGCTTCTCCCCGGCGCCGGCATCACGATCGTCATAGAGCACCTCGGCTCCGAGCTTGTCCTGCAGCTCACCGTAGAGGCGATCGGCGACCTCCCGCTCGGCCTCGCCGCGCTTGGCGAGCGAAACGAGGTGCATCTGCCAGGGCGCGATTGCCTGCGGCCAGACGATCCCCCGCTCATCGGCACGCTGCTCGATAGCGGCGGCGAGGATCCGCGCCGGTCCGATCCGTAGCTTCCCATCACGATCGGCTGCTCGTGGCCGTGCTCGTCGAGGTAGGTGGCGCCGAGCGGCTTCGAGTACCGGGTGCCGAGCTTGAAGATGTTTCCGACCTCGATCGCCGTCTGGACCTCGACGCTGCCGCCGTGGGGACCCGGATCGCCTGCCCGCAAGGTCGTAACCTCGACATTGGCGGCAAAGTCGGGCGCCAGCGCCACAGCATCCTCCCCGGCGGGACACGGCGCCATGTACTCATGGGCGCCGAGACCGCCCATCATGCCGACGTCGGCCTCGACCCGATGCCAAAGAAGCCCGCAGCGATCAAGGATTCGAGCGTAGGCATCGGTTTGCAGTTGATATGAATGCTCGAGACCGCCTATATCGCGATCGAAGGAGTAGGCGTCCTTCATCGTGAACTCGCGGGTGCGCAGCACCCCGGCTCGTGGGCGCGGCTCATCGCGCTCCTTGGTCTGGATCTGAAAGAGCATCAGCGGCAGCTCGCGATAGGAGCGGACCTCGGTCGCGATGTGATGGGTGATGCACTCCTCATGGGTCATCGCCAAGACCAGCTCAGAGCCCCGTCGATCCTTCAGCTTGAACATCTCCTCGATCTCGTAGCGACCCGTCTTCTGCCACGGTTCGGCCGGCTGGAGCACCGGCATCAGCATCTCCTGACAGCCGATCGCCTCCATCTCCTCACGGAGGATCCCCTCCACCCTTCGAAGCACCCGCCAGCCGGCCGGTAGATAGGTCCACAGGCCGGTCGCGAGCTGGCGGATCAGCCCCGCGCGCACCATCAGCTTGTGCGAGAGAGCCTCGGCCTCGGCGGGCGGATCCCTCAGGGTCGGAAGCAGCGTCTCGCTGAAGCGGGTCACCGAGGAAACTTATCCACCTCTTGGCAACCCCGTTGGTAGCGCTCGCGCCGGGCCGCCTTGCTCAGGCTCTGCTGAAGCGCCGCCCGGCGGTCGGCGATGCCGCCTCGTCGAGCAGGACCTGATCGGACTCTCCCTGCTCGGCGGCTTCATGCTCTATCTTGGCGATCCGCTCTGGGGTCAGCTCGCCGGCGTTTTCATCCTCGATCTTCGCCAGCCAGGCCGCCCCTTCAACCGCTTTGGTCTCATCAACCTCAACCCGACCGCGATCAAGTGAGCGATCGATCTCTTCAAACAGGGCGTCCACCAGGCCTGCCTGGGGCACCTTTCGCAGCGGCTTGCCGTGGGCAAAGATCAGACCCTCATCCTTGGCGCCGGTGATCCCAAAGTCGGCGTGGCTTGCCTCACCGATACCGTTGACCGCGCAGCCGAGAACCGCCACCTCGACCGGCTCGGCGTAGCCCTCCAGGCGCTGCTCTATTTCTGCGACCACCGAGTCCATGTCGAACTGGAGTCGACCGCAGGTCGGACAGGCGATCAAAACCGGGCCGCGCTCGCGCAGTTGAAGCGCCTTGAGGATCTCCCAGGCGACCTTAACCTCCTCCTCGGCGTGAAAGGTTGACAGCGAAATGCGAATCGTGTCGCCGATCCCATCGGCGAGCAGCGCGCCGAGGCCGACCGACGATTTCAGAGAGCCCGACCATTTGGTTCCGGCCTCGGTAATGCCTAGGTGAAGCGGGTAGGGGATCTTCTCTGCCAGCAGGCGGTTTGCGGCGATTGTGTTCGGCACATTGGTCGACTTGATCGAGACCTTGAAGTCTTCGAAATCAAGGCTCTCCATCAGGCTGACGAACTCGACCGCCGCCGCGACCAGCGCCTCAACGGGGGCCTCGCGCTCCAGCTCATGCAGATGTCTCGGCAACGAGCCGGAGTTGACGCCGATTCGCATCGGCACGCCAGCCGCGCTAGCCCTCGCCGCCACCTCCGCAACTTTCTCTCGCCCTCCGATGTTGCCCGGATTGAGGCGGATGCAGTGGGCCCCCGCGTCAATCGCCTTGAGCGCCAGAGTGTGGTTGAAATGGATATCGGCGATCACCGGGATCGGCGACTCAACGACGATCGTCTTCAGCGCCTCGACATCGCTGTCGCGTGGTACCGCGACGCGGACAATGTCTGCCCCCGCCTCGGCGACTTTGTGAATCTGCTCCATCGTCGCCGCCAGGTTGGCGGTCTCGGTCTTTGTCATCGTCTGCACGGCAACCGGGGCGCCGCCGCCGATCGGCACCCCTCCGACAAATATCTGGCGCTTGGAAGCCATAGTAGAAGGGTATCCGTGCAGCCCGGCGGGCCTCTATCTGACGTGGAAACCTTCGCCGGTGAGGCGGCCGATGTCGTTGGAGAGCCCGATGAAAAAGAGCACCGCAATCAACGCCATCCCAATGATGCTGGCCCGCTCCATGACCACCAGGGAAACGGGGCGGCCGCGCAGTTTCTCGACCAGACTCCAGAAGATGTGGCCGCCGTCGAGCGGCAGAATCGGCAACAGGTTGATCAGGCCGAGCGAGAGGCTGACCAGGCCCAGCAGCACCAGCGACTGAAACGCCCCGGCGGAGATCTCCTGGCTGGCGACGTCGCTGACCCCGACGATCCCCGAGATCTGCTTGCGCTGCTTGGATTCGAAGATGTGGGAGAAGATCGACGCGGTCTTGTGGGTGATCAGCCACATCGAGTCGACCGCGCGCCGTGCCGCCGTGCCGATTCCGACGTTTTCGGGTTCGCTGCCGTATGAGAATCCGATCAGGGCTTTTCCGTATTCCTTTTTGTATTCGGGGCGCACCGAGATCGAACGGCTGACCCCATCACGGCGCACCTCGAGCTGAACCGGGGTCACCGCCCTGCAGCCGTTGACCTGCCGACCGGCGCATTTATGGGCCGTGACGATCCTGCCAAATCGGATCAGACGAGGCACTTGGCCAAGGTGGGGAAAGCTCTGGCCGTCGACTGAGACGATTTCGTCGCCGGGACGCAGGACCTTTGCCGCCGGTGTTCCCGGTCTGATTTCACCAACCGACTGGTCCGTCTGGCGGGCGAAGAAGAGGTAAGCGCCGAAGAAGATTACGAAGGCCAGCGCGATGTTGACCGCGGGCCCGGCGGCGATCACGATGATCCGCTTGCCGACCGGTTGGCGATAGTAGGCCCTGTGTTCCTCCTCGGGAGGCATCTCCTCCTCCGGACTCATGCCGCTGATTTTCACGTAACCACCGAGTGGAATGGCCTTGATCCCGTACTCGGTCTCGCCTCGTTTGAACGACCAGATCGTTGGGCCGAAGAACAGAAAGAAGCGCTCTACCCGCATCCCGGTGGCCTTGGCGGCGAAGAAGTGACCAGCCTCGTGGAGGATGATCAGCAGGCAGAGCCCTGCGAATACGTAGACCCAGCTCATGCTGGAGTCAAACCTCCGACCAGGTCTTCGCTGCGCCGGCGCGCCTCGGCGTCGGCGACAAAGATGTCGTCGAAATGCGACACCGGCAGTGCCCCCAGTTCCTCAAGCACCCGCTCGATCACTTCAGCGATAGCGCGGAACGGAATCTGTCCTTCAAGGAATGCCGCGACCGCAACCTCATCCGCGGCATTTAAAATGCAGGGGGCAGTGCCCCCCGCTTCGCCCGCCTCACGGGCCAGCCGCAAGCAGGCGAAGGTCTTGGTGTCGGGGTCTTCAAAGGTCATCTCGCCAACCGCGGCAAGGTCGAGCCGGGGGAGGTCGAGGTCGGCGCGCTCGGGGAAATGCAGCGCGTAGGAGATCGGCACCCGCATATCCGGATTGCCGAGATGGGCAAGGGCAGCGCCGTCGTTGAGCTGGATCAGGGCGTGGATCAGCGATTGAGGGTGGATCACGACATCGATCCGCTGGAAAGGAACTCCGAACAGGTGATGGGCCTCGATTGCCTCAAATCCCTTGTTCATCAGGGTCGCCGAGTCGATGCTGATTCTCCCCCCCATCTTCCAGGTTGGATGAGCCAGCGCTTCGGCGATGCTGACTCCCGTCAGATCCCTGCGACCCCGGAAGGGCCCGCCGGAGGCGGTGAGGACGAGGCGATCAACCGTTCCTGCCGGCTGGGAGCCGATCAGCTGGTGCAGGGCTGAGTGCTCGGAATCGACCGGGATGAGACGCGCTCCGGTCGCTTCGGCAAGCGCCATCACCAGCTCGCCACCGATCACGAGGCTCTCCTTGTTGGCAAGCGCCACGTCGATTCCCTCACTCAGCGCGACCACCGTCGAGGAGAGGCCGGCGGCGCCGACGATCGCGTTGAGAACGAGTTGAGCGTCGCTGCTGGAGATCAGCTCGCGGACCCCATCCTCGCCGCCCAGCACCCTTCCGCTCCAGACCTCGCGGGCCCTCGCCGCAGCATCTAGGTCGCTGAGCGCGATCGTCGCGGTGCCGAGGCGCTCGGCCTGGGCAATCAACGGCTCGACGTCAGAGCCCGCCGCCAGGCCGACGACCTGAAGGTCCGATGAGCCCCCGACCACATCGATCGCCTGGGTTCCGATCGAGCCCGTTGAGCCGAGAATCACCAGCCTTTTCATTGGTTCAGTGTAGGCGGGTCAGTAGACCAGATGGACGGCCAGGTAGTAGCCGACGACGACCGTGAAGAAGGACGGCATCGAGGCGGTCCAGCATGCCGCCGTGGGGGCCGAACAGGGTCCCCGTGTCCTTCTTGCCCAGATCGCGCTTCAGCATCGACTCAAACAGGTCACCGATCGGGGCGACGGCCGCGACGGCCGCGCCGATGATCAAGGCGTCGACTCCCGAGAGCCAGTCCTGGTAGAGGCCGGCGAACCAGAAGCCCATCGTGCCGATCACAAATCCGCCGATCAGCCCCTCGAGCGTCTTGTTGGGAGAGAGGTTGGGGGCGATTCGATGGCTGCCGAACATCCGGCCCGGTCGCATAGGCGGCCGGTGTCGGCGACGAAGGTGCCGACCAAGACGTCGACCAGCAATGCCGCGCCGTGATTGGGGAGTTCGCGCAAGCAGGACGGCGTGGACCAGAGGAACGCCGATCCAGATGATCCCGAGCAGGGTGATGCCGATCGAGACCACGATCCCCTCGCGAGGATTGCGATCGGCGCCGAAGGCGAAGAGCAACGGAAAGGAAAGGGCGAGGACCAACAGCACGTTGAAGGCGGTGCCGAAGTGAGCGGCGAGCACGAGCGCGGCGACCGCGGCATAGGCGGCGAGCCCAAGCGGGCGTAGCTGCTCGGTCATCGCCAGGTACTCACGCAGGCACAGCACCCCAATCGCGATCATCGCGACCGAGAAGACCAGACCGCCAGCGACGATGATCGCGATCGCAAAAGCGATCCAGGGAATCGCGACCAGGACTCGCTTTAGCGGTCTCGCCGCCGGGGCTGCGGCGGCCCCTGAGTGCCCTCGGGGTCCGTTTGTCTTGCCTCGTCCTGGCTTCCGGATCCCCGGCGGAATCGAACAGTTCTTCGGCCTCACGGAAACTGTGGCGGGGCCTGTTGCGGCGCTCCTCCTCGTCGGTTGCGGGGAAACTCCACGTTCAGGCCCTCGCTCCGAATCGGCGTTGGCGCGACTCGTACTCCTGCAGCGACCCCTCCAGTGCCTCGCGCGATGAATTCCGGCCAGAGCTCGTCGCGGAAGACGAGCTCTGAGTAGGCGCACTGCCAGAGCAGGTAGTTGGAGATCCGCTGCTCGCCGCTGGTTCGTATCAGCAGGTCAGGATCGTGCATCTCGGGCGCGTAGAGGTGGCTGCGAAACTCCTCCTCAGAGCCCCCAGAAAAGCTTCGCGCCGCGTCGACGATCTCCGCCCTGCCCGCCGTAGTTGAAGGCGACGAACAGGGTGATCCGCCGATTGTCCTCGGTCATCGCCTCGGCCCACTGCATGCGCTCGACCAGCCCCGGGTCGACCCCCTCGCGGCGGCCGATGAAGCGCATCCGCACCCCCTCCTGCGTGAGCTCGGGGGTCTCGGCGGCGATCCGCTCGCCGAACATCCGGACCAGACCCTCGACCTCCTCGGCGGGTCGCGACCAGTTCTCGGTCGAGAAGGAAAAGACGGTCAGCTCCTCGATCCCGAGCTCGACCGCATCGCGCAGTCGCGCCTTGACCACGTCGGCGCCGGCCCGGTGGCCCTCGACTGACCGGCAGGCCACGCTGCTCGCCCAGCGGCCGTTGCCGTCGGTGATGATCGCTACGTACCGCGCGGAGGCGGTCAAACCTCGAGGATTTCCTCTTCCTTGCCCTTGAGCAGAGCGTCGATCTCGGCGATCGCGTCGTCGGTCTGCTTCTGCAGGGCCGCCTCGGCCCGACGCTCGTCGTCCTCGCCGGCCTCGCCCTCTTTCTTCAGCTCGCGCAGGTCGTGCATCACGTCGCGGCGAACGTTGCGAATCGCGACCCGGCCCTCCTCGGCGACGCCGTGGACCACCTTGACCATCTCGCGACGGCGCTCCTCGGTCAGCTCCGGGATCTCGCAGGCGGATCACGTTGCCGTCGTTGCTCGGCGTCAGCCCGATGTCGGACTCCTGGATCGATTTCTCGATCGCCGCCGAGCGAGGACTTGTCGTAGGGGGTGACGGTGAGCAGGCGGGCGTCGGTGGTGGCCACGTTGGCCAGCTGCTTGAGCGGGGTGAGGCTGCCGTAGTAGTCGACGCGAGATCCGATCGAGGAGATGCGGGGAGGCACGGCCGGTGCGCACCGTTGCCAGCTCGCCGCGGCTCGACTCGACCGACTTGTCCATCCGGCCCTTGGCGTCCTCGAGCAGTTCGTCGATCAGCTCCACTGGGTCCCCGTCCTCACTTAGGCGCGGGCGTGCTGCAGACGAGCGTGCCCACCCTCTCGCCGCGGACGATCCTATCTATGTTGCGCTCGTCTCCCATGTTGAAGACGTAGATCGGCAGATCGTTGTCCATGCAGAGCGAGAGCGCGGTCGAGTCCATCACCTTGAGCCCGCGCTCGATCGCCTCGCGGTGGGTGATTGCGGGGATGAACTTCGCCTCCGGGTGGGTTGCGGGATCGGCATCGTAGACCCCTTCGACTCCGTTCTTGGCCATCAGGATCGCCTCGGCGTGGATCTCCAGAGCCCGCAGCGCCGCGGCGGTATCGGTGGTGAAGAACGGGTTGCCGGTGCCGGCGGCGAAGATCACCACCCGGCCCTTCTCGAGGTGGCGCATCGCGCGGCGGCGGATGTAGGGCTCGGCCACCTCCTTGACGTCGATCGCCGACATCACCCGGGTGTGCTCGCCCATGCGTCTCGAGCGCGTCCTGAAGGGTGAGCGCGTTGAGCACCGTTGCCAGCATCCCCATGTAGTCGCCCGTGGCGCGATCCATTCCCGCCGCTGCCGCGGCCCAGGCCGCGATAGATATTGCCGGCCCCGACCACGATCGCGACCTCGACGCCCGCGCTCGCGGATCGCAGCCGATCTGCGCGGCGATTCGGTCGACCTCAGCGGCGTCGGTGCCGTAGTCGAGGTCACCCATCAGCGCCTCGCCGGAGAGCTTGAGGAGGATGCGCCCGAATCTCGGTTCGGGAGGCGGTCATCGGTCGCTTGACCTTATTCCTCGCCGACTCGGAAGTAGGCGAAGCGGGCGACGCGGATGTTCTCGCCGGTCTTGGCCGCAAGCTCCTGGCGCAGCTCCTCGATTGTTTTGGAGTCGTGCTTTTCGGAGTTGACGTGGGACTGGTCCAGCAGGGCGACCTCGCTCGCCCACTTTGAGAGCTGCCCCTCGACGATCTTCTCGACTACGTTGTCAGGCTTGCCTTCCTCGCGAGCCTTCTCCTCAAAGACCCGCCGTTCGGCCTCTCGGTCCTCGCCGGGATCTCGGCAGAGGAAACGTAAGCGGGGCGCGCTCGCCGCCACGTGCAATGCGACCTCGTAGGCGAAGGCCTTGAAGTCCTCGTTGCGCGCGACGAAGTCGGTCTCGCACTGGACTTCGACCATCGCCCCGACCCTGTCGTTGGCGTGGATATATGCGGAGACCACTCCCTCGTCGGTGCCGCGCCCTTCGCGCTTGGCGGCCGAGGCCTGCCCCTTGACCCGCAGCAGCTCGACCGCGCGCTCGGTGTCGCCGTCTGCCTCACTCAGCGCGGCCTTGCAGTCCATCATCGCCGCCCCTGTGCGCTCCCGCAGGGCCTTCACCTCGGCGGCGGTGACTCGCTCATGATCTCAGCCTTTCTGGGCGGGTGCTCGCAGCCCGGAGCGGGCTCCGCTTTGGCTCGGCCGGGGCGGTCGCGTGGTCGCCGCCTGCGGCGGCCTCGGCCCGCGGCCTTTGGCAGCCTCGCCTCGGCGGCTCTTTGGCGCCTCCTCAGCCTCGCGCTCTTCTCTTCCTCCTCGCGTTTGCGGCGCTCCTCCTCCTCCTTGCGGCGGCGCTCCATTTCCTCGGCGATTCGCTTTTCCTCCTGGGTCCGCCAGGCCGATGAGCCGGTCTCAACCGCAGCTCCGATTGTGCCGATCACCAGCTGACAGGAGCGGATCGCGTCGTCGTTACCGGGAATCACGTAGTCAACCGGGTTGGGGTCGCAATTGGTGTCGACCAGGCCGATGATCGGAATCCGCAGGCGAGCGGCCTCGTGAACCGCGATCTCCTCGGTTTTCAGGTCGGTGACGAACACCGCGTCGGGCAGACGCTCCATGTCGCGGACGCCGCCGAGGTTGAAGTCGAGCTTGGCGAGCTCCGCCTGCATCCCCATCCGCTCCTTGGTCGGAAGCAGATCGAGTTTGCCCTCCTCGTTGCCAGGCCGTAAGCTCGTGCAGGCGGGCGATGCGCGCCGACATCGTGTTGAAGTTGGTGAGCAGTCCCCCCAGCCAACGCTGGTTTACGTATGGCATCTTGCAGCGATCGGCCCATTCCTTAACCGAGTCGCGGGCCTGCTTCTTGGTGCCGACGAACAGCACGGTTCCGCCGCCGCTGGCCAGCTCGCCGGCGAAGCGCCGGGCGTTCTCAAGCAGCGCCTCGGTCTGAAGCAGATCGATGATGTGGATCCCATCCAACTCGCCGAAGATGAAGCGGCGCATATTGGGATTCCAACGGCGGGTCTGGTGGCCGAAGTGAACTCCGGCCTCCAGCAGCTCCTTAAGGCCTGCCTCTGGCATTGACATCTCCTTGGGTTGGTGACACGGTCCCGTCGGGCTTTCCGGACCCAGCACCAAAAGGGGCCGGGCAGGATCCGGAGGCGCTGCGAGCGGGGGTTGTTTTCAGGACTGGCGCCATTGTAGGGGGAACCGATCAGATGGCGCGGGCGGCAACGAGAGCGGCGTGCAGATCGGTGGGAAGCTCGGATTCGAAACTGAGCGCCTCCCCGGTTTCCGGGTGGGTGAAGCCGAGTCGCTGGGCGTGCAGGAACTGACGCTGAAGTTGATATCTGTCGATCGCCGCCGTAGATCGCGATCGCCGATTAAAGGGTGGCCGATGGCGGCGAAATGGGCACGGATCTGATGGGTCCGGCCGGTCTCCAACCGCGCCCGTAGGTAGGTCTCGGCGGCGAGCAGCTCAAGCACACTGAAATGGGTTCGTGCCTCCGCGAGCCGCCGCGCCTGAGACCGCCATCCGGTGGCGTTGACGCGGGGCGCGGCCGATCGGAGCATCGATCGTCCCGGTTCGAGACGCGATCCGCCCAGCGGCCAGCGCCAGGTAGCTGCGCTCCACCTCGCGGCGCTGAACCTGAGCCTGCAGGGCAGCGTGAACGGCATCATTGCGAGCGACGACAAGCAGCCCGCTTGTGCCCTTATCGAGGCGGTGCACGATGCCGGGCCGCTGCGGGTCCTCTCCCCCACCGAAAATGTCGGCCAGCTCATCGACCAGGGTCTTGCCTCGATGGGAGGGTGCGGGATGGACGACCATGCCCGCTGGCTTATCGACCACAGCGAGGGCCTGATCTAGAAATACGATGCGCAGTCCCTCGACCATTACGAGGCAGCTGACCAGCGTCGCGCCGGGCTCGGGAGGGGGCGGGCCGTTGCCCTCGATCGTCGGATCATTTTGGCTCTCGCAGGTAGGCGATCGCAAGCAGTACAACGCCAAGGGTGATCGCGGCATCGGCGAGGTTAAAGGGCGGCCAGTGGGGAAGGTCAACGTAGTCGATCACCGCTCCGGCGCGGATGCGGTCGGCAAGGTTTCCAAGGGCTCCCCCTGTCAGCAGGCCGACCGCAACCCACATCCCGGGTTTGATCGGGTCTTTCGCAAAGAGATAGGCGACGAAACCAAGCGCCACCACGGTGATCACGACGAGTCCGGCTCCGGCGCCCCCGGCCAGTCCGAAGGCAACCCCCTGGTTGTGCGAGAGGGTCAGCCGCAGGGGACCAAGCACCTGGAGGCGCTGGTTGGGAACCAAATGGGCTTCGATCGCCGCCTTGGCAGCCTGGTCAGCGAGGACTATGAGACCGCAAAGCGCCGCGGCCAGGCGCCAAGCGCGGACCGAACCCGCGCTCACCCGGCGATCAGGCCGACGAGGAGGGCCTGTAAGAGGAACAAGACGATGATTCCCAGCATCGGGCTGAGATCGAGCCCAAATCCACCAGCGCCGATCGGCGGCAAGAAGCGCCGAAAGAGGTTCAAATAAGGGTTGGTCGTCTCGTTGACAAAGTCAATGACGACCCGCAGCGGCCGGTTGTAGGGGACGCGCGGAAGCCAGGAAATCAAGATGTTTATGAAGATCAAAACTATGTAAACGATGAACAGCGCGTTGACGTAGTTGGCTAGGTCGCCACGGGTTATCGCCAGTGGAATCATTCGCGCATCCTCGCCAGCGAAGCTCGGACGGCGGCTTCAAAGCCAGCCGCCACGTCGCGATCCGCAAGAGCACCGAGGCCAGCCTCGGTGCTCCCTCCCGGGGATGCGACCGCCTTGCGGAGCTCGGCGGGACTAAGGTGTCCCAAAAGCTCCGCCGTGCCTGCGGCGGTCTCCACCACAAGCCCGAGGGAGAGCTGAGGGGCGAGCCCTTCTCGGGCGCCCGCGGCGGCGATCGCCTCCACCGCGAGTGCGAAATAGGCCGGGGCGCAGCCCATCACCGCGGTCGCGGCGTCGAAATCCTCATCAGCAAGCTCGACCACGTGTCCAAGGATCTCCAGGATCCCAAGGACCTCTACCTGCCCCCTGGACCCGCTGACGCCGATCACACCGCGACGGACCTCGACCGCGAGATTGGGCATCACGCGCAGGACAGATGCATATGGGAAAGCGGCGGCAACCCGAGCGGTCGAAGTTCCGGCCAACAGCGAGATGAGGACCTTCTTGCTCGATCCGATTTCTGCGGCCACCTCACCCAGTGCGGCCGGCTTGACCGCAAGCACGATGACCTCGGCAGCCTCGGCCAAGGCAGCATTTGAGCCGACCGCCTCACCATTGACCTCATCGGCCAGCTCGATCGCACGTCCGGAGCCGTTGTCTGAGAACAGCATCGCCTCGATCTGGCCGGCCCATCCTCGCGCCATCGCCGCCGCCATACTGCCTGAGCCAACGAATCCGACAACCATGGCTCGCAGCCTATTGACGGTCCCGCAACTAGGTTGGGCTCCTAGCTAAGATTGGTTGAAGAAGCCCTTGTCGATCAGCCTCGCCTTTTCCTCGGCAGAGACCTCGACGTTGCGGGGGGTCAGCAAGAACATCTTCTCGGCTATTCGCTGCATCCCACCGTCCATCGCGTAGGTGAGACCAGAGCAGAAGTCGATCATCCGCTTTGAAAGCTCGTGGTCGGTGGTCTGCAGATTGAGGATGACCGGAACCGAGCGTTTGAACTGATCGGCCACCTGCTGGGCATCGTTGAAGTTACGCGGGATCACCAGGTGCACCTGCACATCGGAGCCACCGTTATCGACCGGCCTTAGAGTGCGGGTGCGGGATGCCGAGATTGGCTCATCGTCAGCGAAAATGTCATCAATCTCGTCACGACGGGAACGCCGGGCGGTGGGCAGGCGGCGGACCCCCGACTGCTCGCGTTCACGCCGACTTTCGAAGACTTCCTCCGATCCGGTCTCGGGCTCATAGCCGCCCTCGTCATAGCCTGGACCGTAATCGTGGTCCTCGGCAAGGCCGAAGTAGACAAGCGCTCGGTGCCATGTGTCGCGTAGGGCCATGCTCATCGCCTCTTTCGGCCTTCGTTCGCCGACTCCTTTACGAATTATCCCCAGGGTAGCGCCGTTTCACGCATACAGCGTGTTCCCAAGCCGGATCATCGTCGCCCCCTCCTCGACCGCGACCCGCCAGTCCTGGGAGGTACCCATCGAGAGGCGTGACAGACCATGCTCGGCGGCCAACCCGGCGAGCAGCGCGAAATGCGGGCGGGAGTCCTCCGGATCGTGGCTGAAGGGAGGCATCGTCATCAACCCACCAACCCGCACCGGGCAGCGCGCCAGAAATGAGTCGAGCTCGGCCGGTTCGACGCCACTCTTTCCAGCCTCCCCGGCGACGTTGACCTCGACCAGGACTTCGGTTTCGGGCTGAGCATGGCGGCCCAGCTGCGCCAGCACCGAGTCGGTGGCCACCGAGTGGATGAGGCGGCAGACCGACAGCAAAGCCTTGACCTTGCGGCTTTGCAGGTTGCCGATGAAATCCCACTGAAAGGATTGCCCCCAGCGCTGATACTTGGCGTCGAGCTCCTGCTGGCGGTTCTCACCGACGAGCTGGATTCCAGCCTTGCTGAGGACCTCCATGTCCTCAACTGCCACGTACTTTGTGGCGGCAAGGATTTCGACATTCTCGCCGACGACCTCACGTACACGCTCAAAATTCGCGGCGATTCGGGCCGCCTTGAGACCGCGAATGAGCTCGGGCACCCTCAACCCCCCTGATTGATCCAGGCGATGCCAGCCTGGCGCCCGGTCTGACCTTGGTCGCGCCGATGGGAGAAAAAGAGCCGCTCCTCACAGCTCGTGCAGATCGCGGCGGACTCAACCGACGTAACCCCTGCCGCTGCCAGCAGTTGCCGGGCCACCTCATTCAGATCAAGCTTCGATCCCCTGCAGATTCGATCGCCTAAAGCGGCGAAAGCGTCGCTTACCTCCGCGCCAACCTGATAGCAGCAGGGGCCGATGGCGGGTCCGATCGCGGCGTGAGTGGCTTCAATCGCATCGACGCCGCGGGCGAGAATACCGGCGCTCAGGCCGCGCCAGCCGCAGTGCAGCATCGCGACGCCGCCGCGGCCCCAGAGTGCGAGCGGCAGGCAGTCGGCACAAAAGACGAGCAGCGCCGCACCGGCATCAGAAGTGAAGTGTCCATCAGCCACTGGTAATCCCTCGACTGCGCCCGTGAAGCAGCCAGGGGTCTGCTCAGCGGAGTGTCGAGCGAGCTCGGTACCGTGGAGCTGTGAACCGATTTTGACCCGCCCAGGGTCGATCTGGAGCGCTTCTGTGAGGCGGCGGCGGTTTGCTCTCACCTTCACCCACGCATCACCGGTCTGTGCGCCTAGGTTCAAGCTTGAGAAGGGGCCATCGCTGATCCCACCGAGGCGGGTCGAGAAGGCAACCCGAGCACCCGGCAGATCGGCCGCGAGCCAGCGCACGCCCTCACTTTCCTGCCATCGCATCGCGATAACAAAGCAGATAGTCGACGTCTCGTCTATCGCGCCCGCGCGGCTGCCAGCGCCGCGGCCAGCTCCTGCTTGCGCCCCTCGATCTCTCCGTCGAGCTTTAGACGCAGGGCCTGATCGAGCCCCCGTCCGAGATCAGGCCCCTGGCTAAGACCCGCCGCGATCAGGTCATCACCATCGATCTCTAATCTGATCGCACGCCACTCGGTCAGGTAGGGGTCCAACCATTGCGCACCAAGAGTCCGCGCCAAAGCCAGTTCGATCGGGCTGTGCCCGCGCGCCAACTCAACCGCGCGTGAAGGCCGCTCGGGATTGGCTTGCACGAGCTTCCTTGCTGCGCCCAGCGGCCCAAGCAGGGCGGTGAGCAGAAACCGATCGGCCTCAACAAAGCCATCCCAAGGGGGCCGCCGGACCAATCTCAAAGCCGACGCCGCCAGCTCCAATCCTCCGGGCTGGGGCTCAATCAATCCCCATCGCAGCGCCAACTCGAACCCACGAATCGCCTCGGGCTCAGCCGCAAGTCGCAGCAGCTCGGCCTCGCGCCGGTCGGCCGAAACGGTGTTGAGGTGGGTGCGCTCGACCAACTCGGCCGTCTCAGACTCAAGCGCCAAGCCAAAACGAGCTGCGTATCTGGCGGCGCGCAGGGCCCGAGTTGGATCGTCGATAAAGGAGCCGGGGTGAAGGACGCGCAAGAGGCCGGCCTCGAGGTCGCTGCGCCCAGCCCAGGGGTCGATCAGGCGGGGCTCCTCGCCGAGCGAGATGGCCATCGCGTTGATCGTGAAGTCTCGCCGGCCGAGATCATCACTCAGACTCGACGGCTTCACCTGGGGAAGCGCGCCGGGGCTGGGATAGAGCTCGCTGCGAGCGGTGGCGATGTCAATCCAGTGACCGGCGAGCCGCACGGTCGCGGTCCCGAACCGCTTGTGGTTGAGAACCTCGGCGCCGAGGAAGGTCGCGAAGCGGGCCGCGTCACCCTCAATCACCAAGTCTAGGTCGGCTCGATCGCGACCGAGAAGCAGGTCCCGCACGGCGCCACCGACCAGGTAAACCGGCCCCTCAGTTGGCGCTTCGCGCACCGCAGCAAGCTCAGGGTAGCTTCGCGCCAGCACGGCGGCTAGGTCCTCGATGGGCTTTGCTGGGATCGACATCGGAGCCTTCCTTAACTCGACCCCGGTCAGACTGTCGGCAAGGCGGGGCCGCGACCTAGAGTCTGACCGGGATGCCCGCGGCCCTTAGATGTCGCTTGGCCTCGGAAACGCGGTAGGTACCGTAGTGGAAGATCGAGGCGCAAAGGACGGCGTCGGCACCGCCATCGGCGATCGCCTCACTGAGGTGCTCCAAGCTTCCGGCGCCACCGGACGCGATCACGGGAACCGAGACCGCATCTGACATTGCCCGTGTCAGCTCGATGTCATAGCCATCGCTGGTCCCATCGCGATCCATGCTCGTAAGGAGGACCTCCCCCGCTCCCCGCTCGACCGCCTCCTCGGCCCAGGCGATCGCCTCTTTCCCCGAAACGCGCTCGCGGCCGCCGTTGACGTAGACGTCCCAGCCGCCGCTCATTTCGTCAGGAGACGGTTGGCCCAGCGACCCTGATCGCGAGAACCCTGCGCGCCGTGCGGCATCGATTGCAATCACGATGCACTGAGCCCCGAAATGGGCGGCGAGCTCTTCGAGCAGCTCGGGTCGAACAAGTGCTGCAGAATTAACCGAGACCTTATCGGCACCGGCGTCGAGTACCGCCTGCGCGTCGCGAACGGATCGGATGCCGCCGCCGATCGTGAAGGGGATGAAGACGTTGTCGGCGGTGCGTCGGGCCAGGGAGACGATCGTCTCCCGCCGTTCGTGGGAGGCGGTGATGTCGAGAAAGATCAGCTCATCTGCGCCCTCGGCGTCATATCGTTCGGCAAGCTCGACCGGATCGCCAGCATCACGCAAGCCGACGAAGTTGGTGCCCTTGACCACGCGCCCGGCGTCTACGTCAAGGCAGGGTATGACTCGTTTCAAGACCACGGCTAAAGCTTAGATTGGCTTGATCTGGGCTATGCCGCCGCTCAGCAGGGGGCCTGCGCAGAATCGAGTCGGGCGTTGGCTTCGCTGATCGTGAACACCCGCTCATAGAGGGCCCGACCGACGATCACTCCCTCCACGTTTGCCGGAGCCCGCTGGGCGAGGACCTCGAGGTCTTCGAGCTTGCCAACTCCACCGGAGTAGATCAGGGTCGCCTCGCTCGCCGATGCCGCGCGCAGCAGTTCGGAGTACCCGGGTCCCCGCATCGTGCCATCGACCTCGATCGGCGTAAATAAAAAGCGCTTGACGCCGCGCAGGGCAAGCTGGGCGATTGCCGCAGCGGCGCCCGTCTCGGTGGTCTCGGTCCAGCCCGCGAGCGAGACCATGCCGCGGCGAGAGTCGATCGAGACTACGACCCGCTCCGCGTGGGTCGCGATCATCGCGTCGAGAAACCCCGGGTCGCGCAACGCAGCGGTCCCGATCACCACCCGTTCGGCTCCGGCCTCCAATACAGCGTCAACGGCCTCGGGAGCCCGCAGCCCTCCCCCCACCTCGACCGGGCAGGAGACCGCCGCCGCGATCTGAGCTATCAGCTTGAGGTTGACGGGGTGGCCGGCCCTTGCCCCATCGAGGTCGACGACGTGAAGAAACCTGGCTCCATCGCGTGCCCAACGCCTTGCGGTATCCACGGGATCAGCGTCATAGACGGTCTGGCGGGCGTAATCGCCCTGAAAAAGACGCACCGCGCACCCATCCTGGATATCGATGGCGGGTAGAAGAATCACGCGGCGATTGGCGCTTCGGCACAGATCGCGGCGAAGTTTGCCAGCAGCTGAAGTCCTGCCGCGCTTGACTTCTCAGGGTGAAATTGAACCCCAAAGATGTTGTCCTGCTCAACCGCACAGGCAAATCGGACGCCGTAGGCGGCGGTTCCAAGAAGCTCGGTCGAGCGCGGCTGGGGCGAGAATGAGTGGACGAAGTAAAACGGTGTCTCCGATGAGATCCCCCCAATCAGCCGAGAATCGCGTTCCCAGCGCACCGGTGACCAGCCGATGTGGGGGACCTTGAGGCCGGGCGCCTGCAGCTCACCGACCTCACCAGGCAGGAGGCCGAGGCCCGCGGCGCCGCCGAGCTCGACGCTTGACTCGAAGAGAAGCTGGAGGCCAAGGCAGATACCGAGAATCGGGACTTCTTTGCCGCGGCGCTCGGTGAGGACTTCGTTTAGTCCCAGCGCATTGATCCGCTCCATCGCCCGTGGAAAGGCGCCGACCCCTGGCAGGATGATTCCGTCGGCGACTCGCACCCGCTCTGCATCGTTGGTTATCTCCGATCTGACTCCGACGTGCTCGAGGGCCTTCTCGACCGAACGGAGGTTGCCCATTCCGTAATCGATAATTGCGATTCGCATGGTCAATCGCTCAACGTTCCCTTGGTCGATGGCACGCCGCTCTCCTGCGGATCAATCGAGACCGCAACTCGCAGCGCTCGTGCGAAGGCCTTAAAGCAGGCCTCGATCATGTGGTGTGCATTGCTTCCGTTGCGGACCGCGACGTGGAGCGTCAGCTTGGCGCTGTTTGCCACAGCGCGAAAGAACTCCTCGGCCAGCTCGGTGTCAAAGCCGGCAATCGAGGTCGTCGGCAAATCGGCTTCAAAAATGCAGAGCGGCCTGCCCGAGATATCGATCGCGCACTCGGCAAGCGACTCGTCCATCGGCACCAAAGCGGAGCCATAGCGCCTGATTCCGGCTCCGATCGCCGAGCGCCTCATCGAGTGCCTGACCGAGGACGATGCCGACGTCCTCCACGGTGTGGTGGGCGCCCGTCTGCAGATCACCGCTCGCCTCGACGCGAAGCCCCAAGCGGCCGTGGCGGGCGAAGCAGGTCGAGCATATGGTCGAGGAACCCGACTCCGGTTAGGGCCGCCGCCTCCCCCCCATCGAGATCCAGCTCCAACCTCACCTGCGTCTCGGCGGTATCGCGGGTTCTTGTGGCGGTTCTGCTCATCGCCTAATCATCGCTGACTCGCCATGGACGGGGAAGCCCTCGGCGCGCGACAGGGCCTCGACCCTTGGGGCGAGGGCGCTGACGGCCGCCTCGGGAATCTCAACGGTGGGAATCGAGCGCCGGAAAACGGCCGGCGACGAGGGGACCCGAAAACCGACCCGCACCGGCGGTTGGCAGGACGTGGTTGGAGCCTGCAACGTAGTCGCCGAATGCCGTTGCGGCGCCGCGTCCCGCAAAGACGCAGCCCGCCGTTTTGACCTGCTCGGCCAGCAAGGCGGCATCGGGCTCCATCAGCTCGAGATGCTCGGGAGCAAAGGCGTTGGCCAGCTCGATTGCGGCGTTTAGGTCGGGGACCCGGACCAGTGCGAGACGCGCATCGGCGACGGTAGGGCGCGCGGCTGCTGCGCCCTCGGCTGCCGTAGCGATCGCGTTCAGGACAGCCTCCTCGACAGCGACCGCCATCAGCGGGCTCTCGGCTCCATGCTCTGCCTGAGCGCAAAGATCGAGGGCCGCCCACTCGGGATTGGTGTCATGCCCGGCGACGAGCATCAGCTCCGAGGGGCCGGCTAGCGAGTCGATCCCAACAAGACCGGTCGACAGCGCGCTTGGCCTCCCTGACCCAGGCGTTTCCCGGTCCGGCAATCACGTCAACCGGATCGATCGTCTCGGTGCCATGGGCGAGTGCGAAGATTGCCTGGGCGCCTCCCATCGCGTAGATCTCATCGATCTGGCAGAGCTGCAGCGGCGGCCAGCACGAGCGGGTTGAGCTTGCCATCGGGACCCGGGGGGGAAGCCAGGGCGAGGCGCCCCACGCCCGCCACCTGGGCGGGGATCGCGCACATCAGGACGCTGCTCGGATAGGCGGCCGCGCCCCCCGGGCGCGTAGAGGCCGGCTGCCGAAACCGCCACCTCGCGAATCGTCACCGAGTGTCCCTGCGGCTAACTCGATGCGACCTGGAGCACCGATCAGTTGCGCTTCAGCTACCGCCCGGACGTTCTCGGCCGCGAGCTCCATCGCCTCCAGAAGTGAGGAATCCAAATTGCCCAGCGCGGCCCTTGCCTGCTCGGCCTCCACCCGCAGCCGCTGCGGTGCCCGCTGCGTCGCGTCAAAGCGGGCGGTGAGGCGCAGAACCGCTTCATCGCCACCCCGCAAGACATCCTCTCCGATCGCCGCGACGTCGAGAACCGGCTCGGGTCCCGCAGTCCACTCACGCACTGCGCGCGCGGTCTTCGCAGCTCCCTCCCAGGCGAAGCGACGCGTCTTCATCGAGAAATCCCGTCGCGCAGCTTCGCCGTCAGCTCGAATCGACCTCGGTGGCCCGCAGCTTGTGGGCGACCCGGTTGGCGACGAAGCGGGCGGTGCAGTCGACGATCTCCTCTCGAACCTCAAGGTCGTTCTCCTCAAGCGTGCGACCGGTGGCGACGAGGTCGACGATCCCGTCGGCGAGACCGACCAGCGGCGCCAGCTCGACCGAGCCCTTGACCTCGATCACCTCGACCTGGCGACCGGTTTGCTCGAAATGGCGCTCGGCGATGCGCGGGTACTTGGTCGCGATCCGCATCATCCCGAGGCGCCGCTCAGATTCCCCCAGGCGCTCGTCGCCCCGACGCCCCGCAAGCACCATCCGGCAGCGGCCGAAGCCAAGATCAAGCAGCTCATAGACGACCCGGTCGGCCTGCTCGAGCAGCACGTCCTTGCCGGTGATTCCGACGTCGGCGGCCCCCGCCTCGACGTAGGTGGGGACGTCGGAGGGGCGCATCGTGACCAGCGTCATGCCACCCGCCTCAAAGATCAGCGAGCGCGAGCTCGCCGCGCAGCTCCGCGGTGTCGACGCCGGCCGCCTCGAGCGCGTCGAGGGTCTCACCGAAAGAGCGCCCCGCGCGGGACCGCGACCTTCAGCGGACCCTCGGCCTTGGCCCGGCCCAATCCGGCGACCTCGACGCTCATGGCTGCCTCCCGCCGCGCCTTGACTCCTCCTCCATCTGGGCGACGTGGACCCGCTCCAGGTAGAGGGCAAAGCCCGCCGCCGGGCAGTCGAGCCCGAAGCGCTTCAACAGGCCGTCATAGCGACCGCCGCCGCCAAGCACGTGGCCGAGGGCCGGGTCATAGACCTCGAGGATGGCGCCGCTGTAATAGCCGAGGTCACGCAGCAGACCGAGGTCAATCCGCACTCGATCGGCGACCCCGCGTGCCTCGCAGCGCCTCGAAGGTCTCTCCGCAGCCGCGCTGTCGCGCGCTCGACCGCGCCGCCGCCGATCGCCGCGCGCCTGATCGAGCACCTCGGCGCCACCGCGCAGCTGGGAGAGGGCGACGCAGGTCGCGCACTGCTCCTCGCCGATCCCCTCAACGGCGGAGAGCTCCGCCTCAAGGCCGACCAGGTCATGCGTCGCCAGTCGCTCGAGGATCGAGTCCCGCGCCTCCCCTCGAACCCCGAACTCGGCGAGGAGCTGACGGTAGAGATCAGCATCGCCGAGGCCGATCACGGCGCGGGTCGAGTCCGGCGGCGTCGAGCGCCGCCTCGAGCACCTCGACCACCTCGGCCGTCCCCTGGGGCGCCGGCGCGCCGATCAGCTCGACTCCGGCCTGGGCGAACTCCCGCATCTGGCCGCGCTGCGGCCGCACCGCTCGGTAGGCGTTGGCGAGGTAGCAGAGGCGCAGCGGCAGCTCGGCGCTCGCGTAGCGGCTGGCGACGAGGCGGGCGATCGGCACGGTCATGTCGGAGCGCAGTGCGAGCAGGTCCCCGCGCTCGTCGAAGAAGCGGTAGGCGCTGGCTGCGGTGCGGCCGTCTCCGCGTGCCAGCACCTCGTCGTACTCGATCGCGGGGGTCGCCACCTCGCCGTAGCCGCGGCTCTCGAAAACCTCGATCAGGGCGAGGTGAAGGCGGCGCAGCTCCCGCATCTCGTCGGGGAGCACGTCGCGAGTTCCGGGTGGGATCGGATGAATCATCCGACGGACCTTACGAGAGTGGGTGCGAAAGCCCTGCTACGCGGGGACCTCGGCAGAGACCCGTTCGATCTGGGCGCCGAGGCCGCGCAGGCGCTCGTCGATCTGCTCATAGCCGCGGTCGATCTGGCGGATGTTGCCGATCTCCGAGGTGCCGTCGGCCGCCAGGGCGGCGATGAGCATCGCCATGCCCGGCTCGGATGTCGGGGCTCTCGACCCGTTCGCCGTGAAGCCGGCTCGGACCGCTGACGATCGCCCGATGGGGATCGCACAGCGTTATCCGAGCGCCCATCGCGACGAGCTTGTCGACGAAGAAGAGGCGGTTCTCGAACATCTTCTCGAAGATCAGGACCTCGCCCTCAGCCTGGGTGGCGAGGGCCAGCGCGATCGAGGTGAGGTCGGCCGGAAAGGCCGGCCAGGGGCCGTCCTCGATCTTTGGGATCGCATCGCCGAGGTCGGATCTTGATCCGAAGCGCCTGCCGAGGCGGGACGACGATGTCGGCGCCCTCGATCTTCGAGTTGCAGGCCGAGGCGGCGGAACTGCCGACGGACCATGACCAGGTCAGCCGGGCCCGGCGTCCGCGGATGCGCAGCTCGCCACCGGTGGCAGCGGCGAGCGCCATGAAGCTCCCGACCTCGATGTGATCGGGAGAGATCGTGTGCTCGGCGCCGCCGAGTCGGTCGCGACCGTGGACGGTCATCACGTTGGAGCCGATCCCGTCTACCGGGGCGCCCATCTTGGTCAGCAGCCGGGCGAGGTCTTGGACGTGGGGCTCGGAGGCGGCGTTGGCGATCGTCGTCGGCCCCGGGGTCAGCGCCGCCGCCATCAGCGCGTTCTCGGTACCCATCACCGAGGGCTCGTCCATGAAGATTTCGCAGGCCCGCAGCCCTCCAGAGGGCGCCTTCAGCTCGATCCACGCTCTCCGTCGACCTTGGCGCCGAGGTCCTTGAAGGCGTCGAGGTGGGCGTCGAAGCGTCGGCGGCCGATGAAGTCCCCTCCCGGGGGTGGCATCCGCGCCTCCCCAAAGCGCGCCAGGAGCGGACCCGCGAGCAGAAATGACGCTCTGATTCGACTCGACAGGTCCTGGTCGACCTCGATCGCGTTGACCTCAGCGGCGCAGAGCCGGAGGCTGTTATCGGCGATCCAGCTGACCTCGACTCCGAGCCGCTCCAGCAGGGCAATCTGGGCCTCGGTATCGCGGATGCGCGGAACCCGATGCAGCAGCAGCTCCTCCTCGGTGAGCAGGCAGGCGGCGAGGATCGGCAAGGCCGCGTTCTTGTTGCCAGCGACTGTCAGCTCTCCCGAGAGCGGTACCCCGCCCTGAATGACGAACTTCTCCATGGATGCTGGCAAGGGTAACGACCGCGCGGGCCGCCACCGTGAACGAGGCCTGCTCCTCACTTGCAACGGTAGCCAAGACGGCTTTAGGATCTGCGGCGAGAGGGCTAACTCGTCCTTCGGATAAGCACCTTGAGCACGCGATTGAGCGCTCACTGGCGCTTTGGCACCCTCTTCATCGTCGCTTCTGGGGTTTGACGGCGTCGCTGCCCGCAGCGGCCGCCGTGCGCCCGCTCCCGCCAGCCCTGCGGGAAGGGCGCCGATTCGGGGCCAGTTTTCCGGTGCTCTGGTGCGCGAGCGCTCACGGGTATCCTGAGGCGTCAATGCAAGCCTCCTTGCAGGATCGCGGTGGCGTCCGGAGGTCGCCTTACCTTACGAACTTATGTTCGCAACAAAGACAGTCATCGCCGATCGGATCGCCGACGCCGTCGACCTGATGATCGACTTCGCCACGCTTGGCGAGTACGGGCTCGAGCCCGTTGGGAGAACTTCGCCGCGCTGTGCGCAGGGTCGCCGTCGGCAGGGCATCCAACATGCCCGGCCGCGGCGGCCCGTCGATCGCGGCTCGGCCCTCGGTCGCTGAACGACCGGTCGCCGCCCCCTTGCAGTGCGGCGAACCCAATCATGAAGAACCGGCGGCGACCTACTCTCCCAGGAGGTTGCCCTCCAAGTACCATCGGCGCTGAGAGGCTTAACTGCTCTGTTCGGAATGGGAAGAGGTGTCTCCCCCTCGCTATGCGCCACCGGAATTTTGCGAGACCGCCCCGGTGGAGCTTGAAAACCGCACAAGACCTCAGAAGTAAAAATATCCGTCAAGCCCTCGACCCATTAGTACCGGTCGGCTGAGCGCATTGCTGCACTTACACCGCCGGCCTATCAACCTGGTGGTCTACCAGGGGTCTTACTCCCTCAAAGGGATGGGAGAGCTCATCTCGAGGACGGCTTCCCGCTTAGATGCTTTCAGCGGTTATCCGTTCCGTGCGTAGCTAACCTGCGATGCCCTTGGCAGGACAACAGATACACCAGCGGCACGTTCATCCCGGTCCTCTCGTACTAGGGATGACTCCTCTCAACTCTCCAACGCCCACGGCAGATAGGGACCGAACTGTCTCACGACGTTCTGAACCCAGCTCGCGTACCGCTTTAATGGGCGAACAGCCCAACCCTTGGGACCTACTCCAGCCCCAGGATGCGACGAGCCGACATCGAGGTGCCAAACCGGTTCGTCGATGTGGACTCTTGGAACCGATAAGCCTGTTATCCCCGGAGTACCTTTTATCCGTTGAGCGACGGCGCTTCCACTTGCAACCGCCGGATCACTAAGCCCAACTTTCGTTCCTGCTCGACCCGTCGGTCTCGCAGTCAAGCTCCCTTGTTGCCTTTACACTCTACGCACGATTTCCAACCGTGCTGAGGGAACCTTTGGGCGCCTCCGTTACACTTTAGGAGGCGACCGCCCCAGTCAAACTGCCCACCTGACACTGTTCACCGCCCGGATCACGGCGCGGTGTTAGAAGCCCAGACTACCAAGGGTGGTATCTCAAGGGTGACTCCCCGGCCGCCAAAGCCGCCGGTTCACTGTCTCCCACCTATCCTGAGCGAGATACCCCAGACTCCAATATCAAGTTGCAGTAAAGGTTCACGGGGTCTTTCCGTCTAGCCGCGGGTACTCGGCATCTTCACCGAGACTTTAATTTCACCGAGCCTCTCGTTGAGACAGCGTCCAAGTCGTTACGCCATTCGTGCAGGTCGGAACTTACCCGACAAGGAATTTCGCTACCTTAGGACCGTTATAGTTACGGCCGCCGTTTACCGGGGCTTAGCTTCACTGCTTCGCGCCGAAGCGCTAACAAGTCCGCGTAACCTTCCGGCACCGGGCAGGCGTCAGCCCCTATACGTCGTCTTTCGACTTAGCAGAGGCCTGTGTTTTTGGTAAACAGTCGCTTGGACCAATTCACTGCGGCCCCCTCGGGCTTCCTCCGTATGGAGTTCACCCTAACGGGGCGTCCCTTCTCCCGAAGTTACGGGACGATTTTGCCGAGTTCCTTAACGAGAGTTAGCTCGCTCACCTCAGTATGTTCTACTTGTCCACCTGTGTCGGTTATCGGTACGGGCACGCGAATCCTGCCTAGAGGATTTTCTTGGAGGCATGGGATTGGGGACTGGCCGGCGGTCAAGCCAGCTGGCATCGCACCTCGCGTCAAAACGCCGCTGCGGATTTCCCTACAGCGACTGGCTACGTGCTTGCCCCAGGACGACCATCGCCTGGGTTCCCTTACCCTTCCCCGTCCCCCCATCGGTCATAACGGAATCGACGTGGTACAGGAATATCAACCTGTTGGCCATCGGCTACGCCTTTCGGCCTCGCCTTAGGTCCCGACTAACCCTGAGCAGACGAACTTTACTCAGGAAACCTTGGACAATCGGTGGAGGGGAGTCTCACCCCTCTTTCGTTACTCATGCCGGCATTCTCACTTCCAGCCGCTCCACGGAGGCTTACGCATCCGCTTCACGCAGCTGGAACGCTCTCCTACCGCGTACAGAGCCCGCAGGCCTGCACACCCATAGCTTCGGAGGCTAGCTTGAGCCCCGTTGAATTATCCGCGCCCGAACACTTGACCAGTGAGCTGTTACGCACTCTTTCAAGGGTGGCTGCTTCTAAGCCAACCTCTTGGTTGTCTCTGCATTCGGACATCGTTTGCCACTTAGCTAGCACTTAGGGTCCTTAGCTGATGGTCTGGGTTGTTCCCCTTTTGCGTACGAAGTTTATCCCCCGCACACTGACTCCCGAGTTAACCGTAACGGTCTTCGGAGTTTGCCTGAAGTCGGTAACCTGGTAGGGCCCCTAGTCCAAACAGTGCTCTACGGCCGCAACGCAATACACTCGAGGCTATACCTAAATATATTTCGGAGAGAACCAGATATCTCTGGGCTTGATTAGCCTTTCACTCCGATCCACAGGTCATCCGCCCAGTTTTCAACCTAGGTCGGTTCGGCCCTCCACGAGGTCTTACCCCCGCTTCAGCCTGCCCATGGATAGCTCGCCCAGTTTCGGGTCTACCGCCAATGACTGTGTCGCCCTATTCAGACTCGCTTTCGCTACGGCTCCGCTCATCGCTTAACCTTGCCACTGACGAGTAACTCGCCGGCTCGTGATGCAAAAAGCACGCCGTCACGCCCGAAGGTGCTCCGACCACTTGTAAGCTTACGGTTTCAGGTACTATTTCACTCCCCTTCAGGGGTGCTTTTCACCTTTCCCTCACGGTACTAGTTCACTATCGGTCACCAGGTAGTACTTAGCCTTGGAGGGTGGTCCCCCCGGGTTCAGACCGCGTTTCACGGGTGCGGTCTTACTCAGGAACGTCAATCGAGCAGATCAGAGTGTTTTCACCTACGGGACGATTGCCCTCTGTGGTGCGAGGTTCCACTCGCTTCGGCTAACACCTGATTTTGTAACTGTCGCCGAGCCAGGCACGGCTCGGGCATGACGTCCTACAACCCCCGACAGGCAACGCGTGCCCGCTTGACACCTGTCGGGTTTGGGCTGATCCCCTTTCGCTCGCCACTACTAAGGGAGTCTCGGTTGATTTCTTTTCCTCGGGGTACTTAGATGTTTCAGTTCCCCCGGTTTCCCTCCAGCGGCTATGTATTCACCGCTGGATGACGCCGCATTACCGGCGCCGGGTTTTCCCATTCGGAGATCCGCGGGTCAAAGGCTGTTCAGCGCCTCACCGCGGCTTATCGCAGCCGTCCACGTCCTTCATCGACTCCTGGTGCCAAGGCATCCACCGTAAGCCCTTAATATCTTGACGGTGATACGACCCGACGCCGAAGCGGCGGGTCGAAATTAAATATACCCATATTGGCCTTGTGCAGTTTTCAAGGTCCACCGAGGCGCACACGGCGGAGTAGTCCACCGGCGGTCTCTCAAAACTGAGCAGCGTTCCCATTGACCTTAGCCAACGGGGAGCCCGGTCGACGTTCTAGGAATCTCCCTAGAAAGGAGGTGATCCAGCCGCAGCTTCCGCTACGGCTACCTTGTTACGACTTCACCCCAATCACGGGCCCCACCTTCGACGGCTCCCTCCTTGCGGTTAGGCCACCGGCTTCGGGTGTTGCTCGCTTTCGTGGTGTGACGGGCGGTGTGTACAAGGCCCGGGAACGTATTCACCGCGGCATTGCTGATCCGCGATTACTAGCAACTCCACCTTCATGGAGGCGAGTTTCAGCCTCCAATCCGAACCGAGACGCACTTTCTGGGATTCGCTCCACCTCGCGGTATTGCAACCCTTTGTATGCGCCAATGTAGCACGTGTGTAGCCCTGGACATAAGGGGCATGATGACTTGACGTCATCCCCACCTTCCTCCGGTTTGTCACCGGCAGTCTCCCATGAGTCCCCAACTGAATGATGGCAACATGGAACGGGGGTTGCGCTCGTTGCGGGACTTAACCCAACATCTCACGACACGAGCTGACGACAGCCATGCACCACCTGTGAAGGTGTCCCGAAGGAAAACCGTGTTTCCACGGCGGTCACCTACATGTCAAGCCCAGGTAAGGTTCTTCGCGTTGCGTCGAATTAAACCACATGCTCCGCTGCTTGTGCGGGCCCCCGTCAATTCCTTTGAGTTTTAGCCTTGCGGCCGTACTCCCCAGGCGGGGCACTTAGTGCGTTAGCGACGGCACGGGAGGAGTCGACACCTCCCACACCTAGTGCCCATCGTTTACGGCGTGGACTACCAGGGTATCTAATCCTGTTCGCTCCCCACGCTTTCGCGCCTTAGCGTCAGTACCGTCCCAGCGAGCTGCCTTCGCTATTGGTGTTCCTCCTGATATCTGCGCATTCCACCGCTACACCAGGAATTCCACTCGCCTCTTCCGGACTCTAGCCCTGCAGTATCCATCGGCTTTCAAAGGTTGAGCCTTTGACTTTCACAACGGACTTACAGGGCCGCCTACGCGCGCTTTACGCCCAATGATTCCGGACAACGCTTGCTCCCTACGTATTACCGCGGCTGCTGGCACGTAGTTAGCCGGAGCTTCTTCTGGAGGTACCGTCAATCCACACGGCTATTAACCGGTGAACCTTCGTCCCTCCTGAAAGGGGTTTACAACCCGAAGGCCGTCTTCCCCCACGCGGCGTTGCTGCGTCACGCTTTCGCGCATTGCGCAAGATTCCCCACTGCTGCCTCCCGTAGGAGTCTGGGCCGTGTCTCAGTCCCAGTGTGGCTGATCGTCCTCTCAGACCAGCTACCCATCGTTGCCTTGGTAGGCCGTGACCCCACCAACTAGCTAATGGGCCGCGGGCCCCTCCCAATGCGGAGGCCGAAGCTTCCTTTAGTGCACGGGCTTATGCCTGTGCACCACATCCGGTATTAGCCCGAGTTTCCTCGGGTTGTCCCGGTCATCGGGGCAGGTTACCCACGTGTTACTCACCCGTTCGCGGCTTTGCCCCAGGGCAAGCCCTGGTTCGTCGCACCACTTGCATGTGTTAAGCACGCCGCCAGCGTTCGTCCTGAGCCAGGATCAAACTCTCCGTGAAATTTACTTACGAAGAGTTGCCATGCCTGGCTGGCCATCGGGTACACAAACTTGATGACCGGCATGACGGGTAAATCAGACCACTCGGCACGCTGACGAGCCGAGTGGATCGGGCTCAAACAATCCGCAGACCCAATGGGTCCGCAGAGTGCACGCTGCTCAGTTTTCAAAGACCGCTGCGCCTCCGCGACGGGACTCGCCGCTCTTCACGCACGGGACAGGCCAGGGCCAGCCCCGGAGGACGGCGGAGTATAGCGCTGCGGCGGCGGTTTGCCTAGGCGGCTGCGCGAAGTCGACGAAAGCGGCGCTTCCCAAGCTGCAGCACCCGACCATCGAGCTGAGCGGCCTCAAGATCGAGGCTCCCGACCGTAATCGGCTCTCCGTCAAGCCTGACGCCCCCTTGGCCGATCAGCCGACGGGCCTCGCTGGAGCTGACCTCAAACGCCGCCGCGATCAAAGTCGGCAGGTGAACGCGTCCATCGCCAGCGCCGATGTAGGGGGCCAGCTCGAGCTCCTCGACCTGATCGGGAACCTCGCGCTCCACGAAGAGGCGATTGAAATGCGCCTCGGCGGCTCGCGCGGCCTCGGCATCGTGGAAGCGCGCGACGATCCGCGCCGCCAAGCTCCCGCTTTGCCTGATTGGGAGGCTGTCCCGGCGGGGGTCTCCTCGCCGAGCAGCAGTCGGTAGTACTCGGCCATCGCCTCGTCTGGAATCCTCATCAGCCTCCCGAACATCTCCTCACGCGGATCGGTGACCCCGACGTAGTTATCGAGCGACTTGCTCATCTTCTGCACCCCGTCGATCCCGACCAGGATCGGCATCGTGATGATCGATTGCGGGGCTTTGCCCGTAGGTGCCTTGCATGTCGCGGCCGAACAGCAGGTTGAACTTCTGATCGGTGCCCCCAAGCTCGACGTCGGCCTCAACCGCAACCGAGTCATAGCCCTGCAGCAACGGATAAAGCAGCTCCAGGGCGGCGATCGGAGCGCCGGCCGCCAGGCGCTTTTGGAAATCGTCTCGCTCGAGCAGTCTCGCCACGGTCGTCTGGGCGAGCAGGCCGAGCAGCGTCTCGGCTCGCATCTGCAGCCACTCGCTGTTGAAGCGAACCTCGGTGAGCTCGCGGTCAAGCAGCTTGAAGGCCTGCTCCTGATAGGTCGCCGCATTGGCGGCGATCTCCTCGGCCGAGGGCAGCGGTCGCTGAGCTGAGCGACCGCTTGGATCGCCGATCCGGGCGGTGAAATCGCCGATGATCAGAACGACCGTGTGGCCCGCCCGCTGGAACTCGCGCAGCTTCTCGAGGACCACGACGTGTGCCGAGATGGATGTCGGCCGTGGTCGGGTCGATTCCAAGCTTGACTCGCAGCGGCCGACCGCTGGCAATCTGCTCCTCCAGCTGCCCCTCGGGGAGCACGTCGACCGCGTTGTCGGTCAGATCCAGCACCGGCAGAATGCTAGACTGCCGCCCTCTCTTGGCGGGCAAACGCAGCAAGCCGCGCCTCAAGAAGCTGCGCATCCTCTTTGTTTTGCTGGGGCTGGGCGTGCTGGGGCTGGTCTCGATGATTTTCGGGATGATGGCCGCTGTTTCCCAAGACCTGCCGGCGATCTATAACTTCGCCGAGTTCAAGGCGTCTAAGAACAGCGAAGTCCTCGACGCCACGGGACAGCAGATCGGCACGCTGACCAGCAATCAGAACAAAATCCTGCTCAGCTCGAGCCAGATCTCCCCCAACATCAAGAATGCCGTGGTCTCGATCGAGGACTCGCGGTTTTATGAACACGAAGGGGTCGATTTCCGCGGCATTGGACGAGCGCTTCTGCGCGACATCCTCAGTCAGAGTGCCGAACAGGGGGCCTCCACGATCACCGAGCAGTTCGTCAAGAACGCGCTTGCTGCCCAGGGAAGCCGCACGATCCTTGAGAAGTTCCGGGAGGCGGCACTCGCCTATCGCCTGGAGCATCACTGGACCAAGGCCAAAATCCTCACCGAGTACCTGAACACGATCTATTTCGGCGAGGGCGCCTACGGGGTCGAGGCCGCCGCCCGCACCTACTTTGGCAAAGCTCACCCCGGTTGCGGGACGCAG
Source organism: uncultured Solirubrobacterales bacterium (assembly GCA_963745305.1). Classification (GTDB taxonomy): domain Bacteria; phylum Actinomycetota; class Thermoleophilia; order Solirubrobacterales; family 70-9; genus CAVUWL01. The sequence goes on along the minus strand of CAVUWL010000015.1, from coordinate 354,815 downwards.
GCGGAGCCCTGCGCGTCGGTCCTTGAGCCTTGGGAGGCCGCGACGCTCGCCGCGATCATCGCCTCACCCTCGGCCTTTGACCCCAAGGTCTATCCCGAAAACGCCCTCGGTCGACGCAACCTGGTGCTTGAAAAAATGCTCCAGCAGGGCTACATAACCCACCAGCAATATGAGGAAGGCATCAAGCAGGCGCTTCCCCCTCCGCGCGACATTGAGCCTCCCCGGATCGACTCAAAGGCCCCCTATTTCACCGCCTGGCTGCGCCAGCAGCTGGTCGAACGCTACGGGGCGGCGAAAACCTTCTTCGGCGGCCTGAAGGTGAAAACGACTATAGACCTACGCCTTCAAAGAGCCGCCGAAGATGCGGTTCGCTCAGAACTGGGAGGGATACCGCCCACCGCCTCCGTGGTCGTGCTCGATAACAAAAACGCGGGAGTTAAGGCCATGGTGGGTGGGCCAAACTTCCAGACGGCACCCTTTAATCTGGCCACCGAGGGACACCGACAGCCCGGTTCCTCGATTAAGCCGTTCACGCTGATCACCGCCCTCAAAGAGGGCATTTCGCCCTATACGGTCTACCCGTCCGCACCCCAGATCTTTCATTTCGGTCGCCACGGCCAGGAAACGTTTGTCGTCCACAACGATGAAAACTCCTACCTGGGGTCATGCGACATTATCTGTGCGACCACCTATTCGGATAACTCGATCTACGCACAGCTTGCGCTAAAGGGGCTAAAGGGCGCAAACGTCCACCAGCGCACCGACTCGATCGCCCACACGATCCATGAGATGGGCTATAGCGAACCGATTTCCACCAACCCGGCGATGGTCCTTGGCGGATTGAAGGAAGGGGTCACCCCGCTCGGCTGGACCTACGCCTACAGCACGATTGCCAACGACGGAGAGCGGGTCAGCGGAACGCTGGCGCCGCAGCCGGGCGACAGCCCGATCGCATACACCGAAGTGACCGATAGCGACGGCCATCCGATCAAGGGTGGCGACCAACCAGACCTTGCACAAGCAGGTCGTATCTCCCGGGATCGACAGCGAGGCAAAGCACATTCTCGAAACGGTGGTTACGAGCGGAACTGGAACCCATGCCAACATCGGCGTCAGCGGTGAGTGGGGAAAGACCGGGACCACCACCAACAACGCAGATGCCTGGTTTTGCGGCGCGATCACAGAAGTCACGGCCTGCGTTTGGGTTGGCTATGAGAACACAACAACGCCGATGACCACGCTCTACAACGGCGGCCCGGTGATGGGCGGCACCTATCCTGCCCTTATCTGGGCCAAGGTGATCGGTGCGTGGCAGCAGATCAAGTCCGAACGGTCGGCGCTGACAAAGTCCCACCAGCATCACCCCTCCTCCGGCTCAACCTACCTGCCTAGCGTGCCTTCTGGTGAAGCTGCACCCGCCCCACCGGAAGCGACACCGAGCGAACCGAACCGAACACGGGCCCTCCGAACCCTCTAAGTCGCCAAGTCCCGCCGCACCCTCAGCGCCGACGCCAGCCGCACCATCCGCCCCATCCTCTGGGGGCGGTGTCACCGCCGGCTAGCGGAGGTGGGGCCTGGAGACAAAGGCGCTCCCCTGCGCGCAAAAGCGCCATGGGCGCTCGGTGGCTTTCGTGATCCCAATCCGCGGCCCGGTCAGAACCCTTGCGCTCCAGCTGGACTCAGGCGGGCGCAGGAGGAAGGGATCGGCACCGAGGTCAGCGCCGTTGGCGTCGAGGCCGATGCCGAGCGCCTCGGTTAGTTTGCCCGGGCCCGAGCAAAGTTCCTGGTCGCGACGTTCGCCCCGCCGAGCCCGCATCCGGGAGAGGCCTTCGGTCGGCTCCAACGCCCGGATCAAAACCGCCGCAGCCTTGCCCTCGGGTTCGGCAACGAAATTCAGCATGCAGTGGATCCCGTAGGACAGGTAGACGTAGGCCCGCCCCGGTGCTCCGAAAAGGACCCCAGTCCGTTTGGTCAGGCCCGCGTAGGCATGGCAGGCTGGATCATCGCGACAATAGCTCTCGGTCTCCACGATCGTGCCCCCGCAGTCTTTGTACCGCAGGCGACAACCGATCAGCTCGCGAGCGACTGAGTGCACGGAGCGATCGAAGAAGCCGATCGCTAGGCGCTCCTCAATTGCCGCGGCGCTGCTCAAGATCTCTCTTTGGCCACCCGCGCGCTTGACCGCTGCCAGCGTCTCGTGGGCAAAGGCGATCTGGCGCTGAAGCGCACTCGAAGCTGTGCCGCCCTCGATTCGTCTTGGACTCCAGCCAGTTGTCTTGTTTGAGCACCTCGAAGTAGGAATCGTCGAGCATGCTCGGAGCGCTTACGAATCTCCTCGGGCCGCAGCTCCGAAAGGGTTCGCCGCTTTCCTCAACCGCATAGCGAACCAGATCTCCGACGATGCCGTGGGCCTCGCGGAATGGAACCCCCTTGCGGACGAGCAGATCGGCGATCTCGGTTGCCGCCAGCATCTCATCTGCCGAAGCAGCGGCTAAGCGGTCGCGGTCAAACTCGATGCCGCTCAGCATGCCCTCCGTCATGTCGAGGCAAAGCTCGATCGTGTCGATCGCATCAAAGAGCGGCTCCTTGTCCTCCTGCAGGTCCTTGCCATAGGTGAGCGGAAGGGCGTGCAACATGCCAATCACGCTCGCGTAATCCGCTGCAACACGCGGGCTCTTGGCGCGCAGCAGCTCGGCCGAGTCGGGATTCTTCTTCTGGGGCATGATGCTCGATCCCGAGGAGAAGGACTCGTCGAGCTCGCAGAACCCGAACTCGCTGCTCGACCAGATCACCATTTCAGAACCGAGCCGGGAAAGATGCATCGCGCAGGTGGCTGCAGCTCGCCAGGTAGTCGAGGACGAAGTCACGATTGGAGGCACCGTCGATCGAATTCGGGCTGACGTGGGCAAAGCCGAGCTCCGCGGCGACCGCGTTGCGGTCGATCTCCCAGTTGACGCCGGCCAGGGCACCCGAGCCAAGCGGCATCACCCCGGCGCTGTCGAGGGCGAACTGGAAGCGCAAGACGTCCCGGGCCAGCATCCAGAAATAGGCGAGCAGGTGGTGGCCCAAATAGACCGGCTGGGCCCGCTGCAGGTGGGTGTAGCCGGGCATCGGCCAGTCGCGGTGGCGCTCGGCGAGATCGAGAAGCTCGCTCCATCGCCCCCTCCGCGAGCTCGATCGCCCGCAATGAGTGGGCCTGGACGACCATCGCGACATCGGTGGCGACCTGATCGTTGCGAGAGCGGCCGGTGTGGAGCTTGCCCGCCAGCGCTCCGATCGCCTCGCCGAGCAAGCGCTCGATCGCCATGTGGATGTCCTCGTCAGAGTCCTCGAACTGGAAGCCGCGCTGTCCGATCTGGACACGCACCCGCTCCAGCCCGGCGTCGATTCGGCCCAACTCATCCTCGTCGAGGACTCCGAGCTCAAGCAGTCCGCGGGCGTGGGCCTGCGATTGATCAATGTCATAGGGCGCAAGCCGCCAGTCGAACTCGATCGAGCGATTGAGCGCCAAAAGCGGGGGTCGGGGTCTTTGCGAAAGCGCGACATCAGCAAGCCGATCGGGCGAGAGCCTCGCACACGCGGTCAACCTGGGACTCGCTCATGGTCGGGAAGAATGGCAGCGCCAAGGAGTGCGCAGCGGCGGCTTCGGCTACCGGGAACTGCCCCTCCCGGTAGCCGAGCTCGCGCAGCTGCGGAAAGAGGTGGATGCAGGGCAGGTAGGCCTTGCTGGCGATCCCCCGTCCGGCCCAGGCTGATCGATCGCAGCATCGCGATCGATGTCGATCGGCAAGGCGCACAACGTAGACGAACCAACTGCGGCGCTCGGCATCTGTTCCGGCGATCGGGGTGCGACTGAATCGATCGCGCTTAGTCGCTGCTCATAGAGCGCCGCAACTCGGGAGCGCCCCGCCAGCATCGAGTCGAGTCGCTCCAGCTGGGCAACACCGAGCGCCGACGCGAGATCCGACGAGCCGGTAGTTGAAGCCGAGGCCACCATGGTCGAGCCAGCCCATATCTGCGGCGCGGCCCTGGTTGCGCTCGCACGCAGTCGCGCGGCAAGGGCAGGATCGGGCGCAGTGATCATTCCCCCCTCACCGGTGGTCAGCTGCTTATTGGCGTAGAAGGCGAAGGTCGCGAGATTGCCGCGTGGAGCCGACCGGCTGCCCTCGGAGTCGATTGCACCAAGCGCCTCGCAGGCGTCCTCGAGAACACCCAGGCCATGCCGTGCGGCGATCGTCTCGAGCTCGGCCATCGCAGCCGGGTAGCCGAAGATGTGAACCGGCAGGATGCCCACCGTGCGGGCGCCGGCGGCAGCCTGCGACGGCACTGGGTCGAGATTTAGCGTCTCGGCGTCGACGTCGCAAAAGACCGGCCGGACCCCCTCGTAGAGAAGGCAGTTGGCCGAGGCGACGAAGCTGAAAGGGCTGGTCAGTACCTCATCCCCAGGTCCCCAGCCCAGTGCCCGCACCCCGAGGTGAAGCGCGGCTGGTGCCGCTGGATACGGCGACCGCGTCCTCGACTCCCGAGCCAGGCGGCGAAGTCGCGCTCAAAGCGCTCCCCCATCGGCCCCAGCGAGAGCCGGCCCGAGCGCAGTACCTCGAGCGCCAGCTCCTCCTCGCGCGCCCCGATCTCAGGCCTCGCGAGCGGGATCTGCTCGCTGTCTGAGAAGCCGCCCATTGGCGCCGCCACCCTACTCGCCGCTCGGCGTCGGGCGCGGCTGGAAAGCATACTCCAGCGAGTCGACCAAGCGCCTCCCAGGACGCCTCGATGATGTTCTCAGATACGCCTGATCGTCCCCCACTCGCGCTCTCCGTCGGAGGAGTCGAGCAGCACCCGGGTGACGGCGTCGGTGCCGTGGGTCTCGTCGAGGATCCGCACCTTGTAATTGGTCAGCTCGATCTCGGCCAGATGCGGGTGCCGGTCGACGATCGCTCGCGCGCAGAGCCCGATCCAGCGCGTTGACCGGACCGTTGCCCTCGGCCGACGCGACGTAGCGCTCGCCGTCGAGCCGAAGCTTCGATCGTCGCCTCGGTCTGAGCTCGCATCGCCGGCACGCTTCTCGGTCAGGACCCGGAAACCCTCGAGCTCAAAGAGCGGCTCGATAGGCTCCGGCCTCGCGTCGCAGCAGCAGCTCGAAGGAGGCCTGGGCGGCCTCGTAGTGGTAGCCGCGATGCTCGCGCTGCTTGAGCCGCTCGACCGCGCGAGCGGCCGCTTCGTCGTCGAGCTCGCAGGCCGGCCCGCTCGGCCTGACTTCGGATCGTCGCCTTGCCGGAGAGCTCGGAAGGCAAGAATCGCGCGCTCGTTGCCGACCGTCGCCGGGTCGATGTGCTCGAAGGTGCGCGCATCGGCCGCGACCCCGGCCACGTGCATGCCACCCTTGTGGGCGAAGGCGTTGCGGCCGACGTAGGGCTGGTCGGGGTCTGGGGTGATGTTGCAGATCTCATCGACGAAGTGGGCGGTCTCGGCGCAGGCTCGCGAGCTGCTCAGTGGCTGACCGACGTCGAAGCCCATCTTCAACTGCAGCGCCGGCAGGATCGAGATCAGGTTGGCGTTGCCGCAGCGCTCGCCGTAGCCGTTGACCGTGCCCTGCACCAGGCGCGCCCCCCTCGCGGACCGCGGCAAGCGAGTTGGCGACGCCGCACTCGGCGTCGTTGTGGACGTGGATCCCGATCTCCACCGCGTCCTCGCCGAGCGCCTCGACGATCGGCGGCGGTGGCCTCGCGCGATCTGCTCCGGCAGGCTGGAGCCGTTGGTGTCGCAGAGGGTGACGTTCTCGGCTCCCGCATCGAGCGGCGGCTCGCAGGCATTCCAGCGCGTAGCCGGAATCGTCGCGGTAGCCGTCGAAGAAGTGCTCGGCGTCATAGATCACGCCGCTTTCCCCGCTCGCGGCAAAAGGCGACCGAGTCGGCGATCATCGCCAGGTTCTCCTCGCGCGAGACCTTGGTCACCTTCTCCAGGTGCAGCGCCCAGGTCTTGCCGACCAGGGTGACGACCGGCGCGAAGCACCCGACCAGGGTGCCGAAGCGCCGGGATCCTCCTCGGCGCTGCGGTCGCGGCGGCGGGTCATCCCAAAGGCGACAGATCGTCGCCTGCTTCAGCTCCAGCTCGGCGAGCAGCTCGAAGAGCTCGACCTCCTTCGGGTTGGAGCTGGGAAAGCCGGCCTCGATCAGCTGCACGCCGAGCGAGTCCAGGGCCGTGCACGACGCGCACCTTCTCGGCCGCCGAGAGCGACATTCCCTCGCCCTGCATGCCGTCACGCAAGGTCGTGTCGTAGAGCTTCACCTGTTCCATCTGACTGCCTTTCGAATTCGAGAGATCGGGGAGAGGGCCTTGCGGGCCCGTCTGCGCGCACGGACGCCGCGCCAGCCGCTAGGCGGCTGCGGTAATTCGCCCGATTGCCTCGAAACAGACGATGCATCAGGAACTGACCTTACTCGGCTCGTCAATCGCCGCTCGGCAGCCTCAACGAATCGAGCCACTCCAGGTACTCCTCGGCGCGCCCGTGCAGGGCATCCTCGAACTTGGCCTGGATCACGTGTGGTGATCTCCCCTGGCTCGCCGATGGGTGGTCATCGACCTCCCGCACCGGCACCAGCTCGGCGGCGGTACCGGTGAGGAAGACCTCCTCGGCCAGGTAGAGCTCGGCGCGGGCGATGTCGCGCTCCTCGACCACGGTGTAGCCGAGGTCGCGGGCGATCTGGATCACCGATTTGCGGTTGATGCCGTCGAGGATGGCCGACGTGCGGCGGCGTGCACGATCTCCCCGTCGCGAACACAAAGATGTTCTCGCCCGAGCCCTCGCAGACGAAGCCCCGCTCGATCGAGCAGGATCGCCTCGTCATAGCCGGCGTTTGCTGACTCGGTCTTGGCGAGGATCGAGTTGAGGTACTGGCCCGAGGCCTTGGCGTGCGGAATCAGGCCGTCGCCGGGAGATCCGCCGCCAGCTCGAGACCTTGGCGCGGATGCCGGCGCTCTTGCCCTCCTCGCCGAGGTAGGCCCCCCAGGGCCAGACCGCGATGATCACCTCGATCGGCGCGCTCGTTGCATAGAGGCCCATCTCGCCGTAGCCGCGGAAGGCGAGCGGACGGATGTAGCAGGAGCGCAGCCCATTGCGTCGGATCAGCTCGTGCGTGGCTGCGCTCAGCTGATCGGCCGAGTAGGGCAACTCCAAGTAGTAGAGCTCGGCCGACTTCTCCAGCCGCTGGAGGTGGTCCGGGTGGCGGAAGATCGCCGGCCCGCGCTCGGTCTCATAGCAGCGGATGCCCTCAAAGACCCCGGTGCCGTAGTGCAGGCCGTGGCTGAGCACGTGGACCCGGGCGTCCTCCCAGGCAACGAACTCGCCGTTTGCCAAATCAACTCGGCCTGCTCCATGTTGGAAGAAGTATGCCCGATGCGAATCAGGATGTCCGGGTCGATCGCTGCCTGCAACTGCGGCCAACCGAAAGGAGACTGGGTCAAGTGATATCGAAACTGCGCCCCAAGCTGAACTACTCAAACGTGATCGCGACGGTCGCTCTGTTCATCGCCCTGGGAGGTGCCGCCATCGCCGCCGGCCTGCCCCGCAACAGCGTCGGCGCCCATCAACTCAAGCGCGGCGCGGTGACCGCAAGGGCACTGCGTCAGGACGCCGTTACCGCTGCCAAGCTCGCGCCCCGCTCGGTCACTGCCGCAAGTTCGGGTCCGAATGCGGTTGGCTCCGGCAATCTCGCCAACGGCGCGGTGACCTCAACCAAGCTGGCCGCTAATTCCGTGACCAGCGCCGCGATCGCCAACGGGGTCATCACCAACACCAAACTCGCCAATGAACTAATAACGACGACGAAACTCGCCAATGGCGCGGTGACCCTGGCCAAGCTCGGCGAAGAAGTTTCCCCGCTGCTCGGAACCCTGCGAACCGGGCAGACGTTGCGCGGAGCCTTCGACCTCGGGGCCAGCCGGGAAAGAATCGACCTTCGTGCACTCGGCATCCAGCTTTCAGTTTCCCCTCAGCAACAGCCCCGCCGCGCCTGAAAAGAACGTGCTGGCGCCAGCTCAGACGACCGCCGCCTGTCCTGGCATCACGGGAGGAAATCAGCAGACCCCGCAGGCCGCCGCGGGCAACTCTGCGTCTACATCACGGGGACCACCGGAACGACCCTCAAAGGCCTCACGTTTGACCCCGCAAGCATCACCCGGCTCGGCTTTGGGTTGAGGGCGCAATTTCAAGCAGAAGAAAAAGACAGCAACGTGGAGGGGCTGTGGGCGGTGACCGCGCCCTAGCAGCCCGAGAGCTCCTCAAGCACCGCTTCGGTCATCTCAGTGGCGCCCACCTCGACCTCGCGCGGAAGCTCAGGCAGTGGCGGCGCCGCCAACGTCCCGCTGGCCAAATCGGGGGTTCGCAGGCCGCGCTCGAGCACAGAATCCACGGCGACCTCGATCGCGGCAGCCACCGTCGGGGCGATCGAGACCGTGGCGCAACATCATCGCCACCGAGAGGAAGGTGGCTAGTGGATTGGCGATACCCTTGCCGGCGATATCGGGAGCCGACCCATGAACCGGCTCAAATAGGCCCGGCTCGCCTTCTGCGCCGAGGCTGGCGGAGGGCAGCATCCCCAGCGAGCCGGTGAGCATCGCCGACTCGTCGCTGAGGATGTCGCCGAAGAGGTTCTCCGTGACGATCACGTCGAAATCGGCCGGGCGCGAAACGAGCTGCATCGCGGCGTTGTCGACCAGGAGATGGTCAAGCGCAACCTCGGGGTAGTCGGGGTGCGAGCGGCTGACCACCTCGCGCCACAGCCGGGAGGTCTCCAGAACGTTGGCCTTATCGACAGAGGTGACGCGCGGCCTGCGACCCGAGCTCTCGGCGCGACGCTGCGCGGACTCAAAGGCGATGAGGGCAATCCTTTCGACCTCCGCGGCAGAGTACTCGCAGGTATCGTGAGCGCTGTCGCCGTCGCGGCCGCTCGCGCCGAAGTAGATCCCCCCGGTCAACTCACGAACGACGAGCAGATCGGTGCCGGCAATTCGCTCCTCGCGCAGGGGGCTCGAGCCGATCAGTGCCGGACTTGGGCGGACCGGGCGCAGGTTGGCGTAAAGGCCCATCCCCTTGCGCAGCCCGAGCAGGCCCTGCTCGGGGCGCGGGGCGCCCGGCTTGGTGGTATCCCACTTCGGTCCACCAACCGCGCCGAGTAAAACCGCGTCGGCCCCCCGGCAGGCTTCGAGAACCTCCTCGGTCAACCCGACCCCATGGGCATCGATCGACGCACCTCCAAGCAGTCGCTGATCGAGTTCGAAGTCGCCGAGCGCGGCCAGCAGTTGGCCCGCGGCGGCGATGATTTCAGGCCCAATTCCATCCCCTGGAAGGACGACTATGCGTGGCGCCTTATCGGCCAAGTCACTCACCTTATGGCCTGACGCGGCTCTAGAGCGCGGTCGTCACGGGACCGCGCTGCGCCGCGGCGCCGGACTCAAAGGCATCGATGGCGGCCGAGCTCTCGAGGGTAATCCCAATGTCATCTAGACCCTGCAGCAGACGGTGTTTCACGTCGGGCTCAATCTCGAACTCAAAGACGCCGGCGGCGCAAGTCACCGTCTCGTCGTCCACATCGATCCGGGCCTCGCCGGCCTCGGCCAGCTTGGCGCAGTCCGCTTCATCGAGGATCACCGGCAGCAGACCAACCTTGGTGCAGTTGACGTAGAAGATGTCTGCAAAGGAGGGTGCCACGATCGCCTCGAATCCAAAATCCTCAAGCGCCCAGGGAGCGTGCTCGCGCGAGGATCCGCAGCCGAAGTTGCGCCCGGCCACCAGGATCGGATTGGGCGCCAGCTCGATCTCGCCTGATCGAATCCAGTCATAGAAGAGGAATTGGCCAAATCCAGTTCGCTCAACCCGCTTCAGAAACTGCTTGGGGATGATCTGGTCGGTATCGACATCGGCGCGGTCCAGCACCGACACCTTGCCTTCGATTACATCTATCGGTCTCACCGTCAACTCCAGTCTCTGATGTCTACAAAACGTCCCTCGATCGCAGCTGCCGCCGCCATCTTTGGACTAACCAGATGGGTTCGTCCTCCCTTGCCTTGACGCCCCTCAAAATTGCGATTTGAGGTCGAGGCGCAGCGCTCGCCATCGGCGAGAACGTCGGGGTTCATCCCAAGGCACATCGAACAGCCCGCCTCCCGCCATTCGAATCCGGCTGCCCGGAACGTCTGGTCAAGGCCCTCCTCCTCGGCGGTGGCTTTTACCGCCTGGGAGCCGGGCACAACCATCGCCCGAACAGAGTCGGCAACCCGCCGCCCGTCAACGATCGCAGCGGCCTCGCGCAGATCCTCGACCCTTGAGTTGGTGCAGGAGCCGATGAAAACGCGGTCCAGCGCCAACTCTGTTATCGGTGTGCCGGGCCTCAGGTCCATGTAGGCCAGGGCACGTTCGGCCGACTCGCGCGCCGCCGGGGATTCCAACTCAGCGGGGTCTGGAACCAAGTCGGTCACCTCCACCACCATGCCCGGATTGGTCCCCCAAGTGACCATTGGCGACAGGCTTGACGCGTCAATTTCGACCTCCTTGTCAAATCCCGCACCCAGCTCGCTTGGCAGCGAGCGCCAGCGATCGAGGGCAGCATCGAAGTCCTGCGGGGCACCGGGACGTCCCCGCACCCAATCAAACGTGGTCTGATCAGGGGCGATCATGCCGGCCCTGCCGCCACCCTCGATCGTCATGTTGCAGATTGTCATGCGGCCTGGCATCGACAGTGACTCGATCGCCTCACCGGCGTACTCGACCGCATACCCGCTCATGCCGCCGGTGCTGAGGCGGCCAATCGTCGCCAGGATCAGATCCTTGGGCGTGACACCCTGACCGAGTAGACCCCGATAGGAGATTCGCATGGTCTTCGGGCGCTTCTGAACCAGGCACTGGGTGGCGAGCACGTGCTCAACCTCTGAGGTTCCGATCCCGAAAGCCAGCGCTCCGAAGGCGCCGTGGGTGGAGGTGTGGCTGTCACCGCACACAATCGTCATGCCGGGTTGGGACAGCCCCAGCTCGGGGCCGATCACGTGGACTATTCCCTGGCGCTCGGAACCCAGCGTGTACAGAGGGATCTGAAACTCCTCGCAGTTTCGCTCCAGGGTCTGGACTTGTATCCGAGAGAGCTCATCGGCGATCATTCGGCTCGCCTTGGTGCCATCGGTGGGCACGTTGTGATCCGCGGTCGCAATCGTCTTGTCCGCACGGCGCACCCCGCGACCGGCCAAGCGCAGGCCGTCAAAGGCCTGCGGTGAGGTCACCTCGTGGACCAGGTGTAAGTCGATGTAGATCAGGCCACCGGAGACCTCGTGGGCCTCCCAAATCTTGTCGAACATGGATTTAGGCATCTCAGCTCCTCCTCAAGCCTGCCGCAATTACCGCGAGGAAGCGCGCTGGCTCCTCGCCATCGTTTTCGAAATGGTGGGGAAGGTCTGCGTCAAAGGTCACCCCGTCACCGGCCCCGAGCTGATACCGGGTGCCGTCAAGGATCAGGGCCAGGTTCCCATTGAGGACAATCGCGGTCTCGCGGCTCCCGGGCTCGTGCATGGGTGGATCCCCCTGCCCCCCGGTCGTTGCCCCGGAATTGAGCGTGTGCAGAGATACGTCGGCGCGCTGTCCGGGCAGCGGCGGCGTCAGCTCCTCGAAACGATGCCCGCCGTGCCGAAAGCGACGGCGCTGTCCCGCTCGGCTGACGGTCACCTGTTGACCCTCATCGAGGCGCAAGAGCTGGGAAAGGGTCAGCTCCAGCCCGGCGGCGATCTTGGTCGCGACCGCCAGGGTCGGGCTTGTCTCGCCCCGCTCAACCTGGGACAGCATCGGCGCGCTGACCCCACTGCGCTCGGCCAAATCGCGCAAAGAGAGTCCCATCGCCTCGCGCAGGGCCCGGATGCGGTTGCTGACTCCGGCGGTGACCGGATCAAAACTCGGGCTGGACGAACTTTGCGGCACTCCCTCATGCAGCTCTTTTTGCGCGGTCCGGCTCATCTTTTGGCGTACGCTATCACATACGCTTGTATGCCAAACGATTGAACCGAGACAGCGCGGGGCATTTCACTGCGGGCATCCGTATGGTGGCGGTCAGCTTGTGAGCAGGGAGACACAAAATGCTCTCAGACGTCTCATCATTTCCGTCGCACTGATGAGCCTGTGCGCGGCCCTGCTCGTGCCCGCATCATCTCCTGCTTCTGAGGCCGCTGCCGAAAGTGCCCGCCGCTGCATGGGGGCCGACCGGGGGCCGAACCAGGCCACGATCCACTTCCTGCGTGCTTCGATGCTCTGCCTTGTCAACCGAGTTCGCGACCACTACCGACTGCGGTCGCTGCAATTCAATCCGGAGCTGCGCAGCTCGGCTACCGGGCACTCCAACGACATGGTGGCCGATGACTACTTCTCCCACTTCGGACCACAGGGCAGCACCCCGAGTGGGCGCCTCGCGAGATCGGGCTACCTCGCTCGAGTCGCCAACTTCCGGATTGGCGAGAACATCGGAGGCGGCGTGGGCCGACTCGGATCCCCTTTGACGGTCTTTCGCGCCTGGATGCACAGCCCCCCACACCGAGCGAACATCCTCGATCGCGACTTTCGCGAATTCGGCGTTGGGGTGGCGCGCGGCTTTCCGCTCGGACGCAGCTCTGACGCCGCCACCTACACGCTTGATCTCGGCTCCCGACCGTGAGCGAGATGCGTCAGGGGTCAGGGACCCGGGGTTCGTTCGAGCGCCGCTGATGCCGTCGCTGCCTCGGCCTCGCGTGTCGCCGCGCCCTCCAGCGCGTTGGAGAGGGCCCTAACGTAGGCACGCGCGGAGGCCTCGAGGATGTCGGTGGCCACCCCCTGGCCCTTGGCCACGCGACCGGCGGCGCGCAGCATCACGGTGACCTCCCCGAGCGCATCCTCGCCTCCGGTTACGGCCTCGACCGCGTACTGGCGCAGCTCGCAATCGACTCCGGTCGCCTCCTGAATCGCCAGAAAGATCGCGTCGATTGGCCCGTCCCCGCTCGACTCTCCAACCGATACCTCAGCCGATGGCATCTTCACCCCAACCCTCGCCAGGGGCTCGCGCCTGGATCCAGCCTCGACCTCAAACCAGGCAAGCTCGTGGGCGTCGGAGCGCTCGCGGATCTCCTCAGAGACGATCGCCTCAAGGTCCAACGCGGTGACCTGCTTCTTGCGATCGGCGACCTCCTTGAAGCGCTTGAAGGCCGAGTTGAGGGCGTTGCCTTCAACCTTGAAACCGAGCTGTGCCAACGCGTCGTGGAGGGCGTGGCGTCCCGAATGCTTGCCCAGCACGATGGAATTTGACTCCAGACCAACCTCGGTCGCGTCCATGATCTCGTAGGTCGTACGCTCCTTCAGGACGCCGTCCTGGTGGATTCCGGACTCATGGGCGAAGGCATTTCGACCCACGATTGCCTTATTGGGTTGGACCGGATAACCAGACAGACGAGAGACCAGCCGGCTACTGCGGGCGAGCTCGCGGCTATCGACCGTGGTGCTGAGATCGTGGAGGTCCCCGCGAGTCCGGATCAACATCACAATCTCCTCCAGCGCGCAGTTTCCGGCCCGCTCGCCGATACCGTTGATCGCACACTCGACCTGGCGAGCGCCCGCCAGCAGCCCCGCATAGGAGTTCGCCACCGCCAAGCCGAGGTCATCGTGACAGTGAACGGAGGTCTCGATCTCGCTCAATCCAGGGACCAGCTCGTAGAGTCGTCGGAAATACCCTGCGTACTCCTCCGGCGTCGTATAGCCGACCGTGTCGGGAATATTGACCACGGTCGCGCCCTCCTCGACCGCGATCGCACAGACCTCAGCCGTGAACTCGACCTCAGCCCGGGTCGCATCCATCGGCGAGAACTCAACGTCCTCGCAATAGGACCTCGCCAGTGCCACCGCAGCGCGGGCCTGACCCTTTACGTCATCGCGAGTCGTCTGTAACTGGTGCTCGATGTGGATGTCGGAGGTCGAGATGAAGGTGTGAATACGAGGGCGAGCGGCCTCGCGGATCGCCTGCCATGCGGCGTCGATATCGGCCTTGTGCGTACGCGCCAGGCCGCAGATGACTGGACCCTCAACCCTGCGCGAGATCGCTTGAACGGCCTCGAAGTCCCCAGGCGAGGTGATCGGAAAACCGGCCTCGATAACATCGACGCCAAGGCGTCCAAGTTGGTCCGCAATCTCGACCTTCTCGGCGGTGTTGAGAGATATTCCCGGCGATTGCTCACCGTCTCTGAGGGTGGTGTCAAAGATGTGGACGCGATTGGCGTCAGGCTTGGATCCCACGGAACCTTCTCCTTCTCTTCTCGCTTGCAATGACCTTGTGTCTCGCGGCTGCGCGCCGCCCAGCGCTATTCCCCCCGCGGGGGGAGGAGAAGGAGAGGCGCCAGAGTGTGCAAGCGGTGCGTCATTTGCCCGACCAGCTTAGCGTAGGCTCCCTCGATCGCAAAGCCGAAGCCGAAGCTGGCTCGCCCCTTTTTCGATTGGCATAGCGGTAATCGCCATTGCCACAACTCTCCGCCGTCGACGCCGCCCTGCCAGCAAAGAAGCGTGCCTTCGAAACCAGTGACCCGCGAGGCGATCGGAATCGGCTGGCCGCATCTCAGACTAGTTTGGGCTTGACCCAACCGATGGTTGGAGCTGGAGCGTCCCAGGGGTGGCTACGGTGCCAGCTGGCCGGGTGCAGCGCCGCCTACCCTTGCTGGTGGCGGATGAACGAAGCCGGGTCCTGCTGGAGTTCGTTTTCTCCTGGGCCGCCGATCAGGGTATCCAGACCGGGGCCGCCCCGCAACGAATCGTTTCCTGGGCCGCCGATCAAGATGTCTTCCCCGCTGCCTCCATACAGGGAATCGGCTCCCCCACGACCGATCAGGCGGTCATTTCCGCTCCCTCCTATCAATTTGTCCGGCCCCGCCCCGCCAACCAGTTCGTCGTTACCTGGCCCGCCACGCAGGGTAACCCCCAGCGGGACTTCTGCGCCGACGGTGACCGTGTCATCTCCGCCACCGGCGTTGACCTCAAATCCGGCGACCTCCGGGGCCTGGCAGGTGAGTTCATCGGGGTTACCGGGTGGATTGACGCAAATCGAGCCGCCAACTTCGAGCACGCCGGCTGAGCTGATCACGTAATCGCGACCGTCGGGGCTGAGGTTGATGTTGATCGTGTTGGCTTCGGGGCCTCCCGCCAAGAGCACATCGACCGGAGCCGTCGCGGCATGGGCCTGAACCGGGACCTGGGTCGCCAGCACCGCTACCGCGATCAAGAGGATTTTCTTCATCGGTCCAATGCCGCCGCTCGCAGTCGACGCCAACTCCTACAGTGCAAACAGCGGCGCCTGGACGACGATGCGGAACCCGCCGCTCAATTCGGCACCGCTCACAGGTCCACGGATCGGCCGAGCTTGAATCCATCCAGTTGGAGGATCATTTCAATCGTCGCCTCGCGCACCGCGGCATCGGTCGTCAGCGCCATCACAGCGCGCTCCCCGTCGGTCTCCGCGCCAACCGCGGCGGAGACGATGTTTACCCCCTCCTCGCCGAATACGGTCCCGACCCGACCGATCATTCCCGGCCTGTCGGCGTAGCGAAAGACCGCGATGTGGTCGGCGAAGGGCAGGTAGAAGCTCTCCCCCCAAATCGAGACGAGGTAGGGCTCGTTGCGGGGCCCGACGCTCGTCCCAGCTACGTCAACCTGCTCGGCGGCCCCGTGCAGCCGCACGGTGACCAGCTCGGTGAAGTCCTCAGCACTTGACTCCTTGGTCTCGACCAGCTCGATTCCGCGCTCCTCAGCCATCTGCGGCGCGTTGACCAGGTTGACCGGCTCCTCGGTGTTACCGGAGAGAATTCCCACCAAGACAGCGATCCCAAGCAGGCGGGTGTCGTGGGAGGCGATGCGGCCGCGAAACTCGGCGCTGACCCGATCGACCGATCCTCCGCCCAGCCCCTGGGCCAGACGGCCAAGCTTTTCGCAGAGTGGAACGAAGGGCGCCAGCGCCTCCATTTCCTCGGGGCGCACCGCGGCGATGTTGACCGCGTTGGTGACGACGCCCCCCCTCAAGGCAGCGACTACCTGCTCGGCCGTAACCACCCCTGCCCGGTCCTGGGCCTCGGCGGTGGAGGCACCGAGGTGGGGGGTCAGGACCACCTCGCTGCGATTGAAGATCGGATGCTCGGTGAATGGCTCCGATGGAAAGACATCCAAGGCGGCGCCAGCCACCTTGCCGGACTCCAGACCGCCAAGTAGCGCGTCGAGATCGACCAGCTCTCCACGTGCGCAGTTGATGATCCGCACCCCATCGACCATCGCTGCGATCGCCTCGGCGTCGATCAGATTGACAGTCTCCGGTGTCTTTGGAACGTGCAACGTAACGACATCGGCGCGCCCAAACAGCTCCTCGAGGCTCGCCATTCCCTCGACCCCCAACTCGCGGAAGCGCTCGCCCGAGACGAACTTGTCGAAGGCAACGACGTCCATATCGAATCCCTGGGCCCGCTTGGCGACGAGCTGACCGATCCGGCCGAAGCCGATCACCCCCAGCGTCTTGCCGTAAAGCTCGGCACCCTTGAATCTTGATCGCTCCCAGCGCCCATCGACCAGGGTCGCATGGGCCTGAGGGATGTTGCGAAACAGGGCCAGAGTAAGTCCGAGCGTGTGCTCGGCGGCGGCCACAGAGTTGGACTCTGGCGCGTTTGCGACGACGATTCCCCGCCGCGTCGCGGCGGCAATGTCGACGTTGTCCACCCCGGTTCCGGCGCGACCTATCACTTTGAGACGATCGGCCCGCTCGATCAAATCCGCGGTGACCTTGGTCGCCGACCGAATCAGGATCGCATCGTAGGCAGAGATCGACTCGCTGAGCTCTTGGTCTGACATCTCAAGCCCCAGCTCAACGTCAAACTCTTTGCGCAGCAGCTCGACCCCGGCATCGGCGATCTTCTCCTTGACTAGGACCCTCATCTGCTCACCTCGGGCACACTTTCAACAACCCAGTCGATGCAGCCGGTGAGGGCCTCCACGTCGGCGGGCTCGACCGCCGGGAACATTCCAATCCGCAGCTGATTTCGCCCAAGCTTTCGATAGGGCTCGACGTCGAGGATGCCGTTGGCTCGCAGCGTGGCCGCGACTGCCGCGGCGTCGATCGCCTGATCAAAGTCGATCGTGCCGACCACCAGCGAGCGCTTGGCTGGATCGACGACGAAGGGCGTGCTGAAGCCGGTGCTCCCGGCCCATTGATAGAGGTGGTTTGAGGAAGTGGTGCACCTGTCGATGCACCACGGCAGCCCTCCGGCCGCAAGCATCCATTCGATCTGCTCGGCCAACAAAATCAGCGTCGCCAGGGCAGGCGTGTTGTAGGTCTGATCCTTGCGAGAGTTCTCTATCGCTATTTGCAGCGAGAGAAAAGCCGGTTGCCAGCGATCTGCTGCTCCATCGAGTTCCTCGATTCGCGCGAGCGCGGCGGGGCTGAGCAGCGCCAGCCAGAGGCCCCCGTCGGCTCCGAACGCCTTCTGGGGGGCGAAGTAGTAGACGTCGGCCTGGGTCGGATCAAGCGCCAGGGCACCCGCACCCGAGGTGGCGTCGATTAAGACCAGGGCGTCGGCGGTGTCTTGGGGGCGCCTCACCTCCACCATCACGCCGGTAGATGTCTCGTTGTGGGCCCAGGCGATCGCATCGGCCTGGGGATCGCCGCGCGGGGTTGGCGCGCCGCCTGGCTCAGAGCTGAGGACTATCGGCTCGGCGAGAAAGGGCGCTGCCGTCGTTGCAGTCGCAAACTTCTGAGTGAACTCCCCGTAGCTCAGGTGGAGAGATCTATTTCGGACCAGCCAGGCGGCTGCCGCCTCCCAAAACGCCGTCGTGCCACCATTGCCTAGCGCGACCTCATAATCCGAGGGCAGCCCGAAAAGCTCTGCGAGGCCGCTTCGAATGCGCCCGACCAGCTCCCTGACGGGCGCCTGGCGGTGGGATGTGCCGATTAGGGTCGTCTGCTCGGCAAGTCCGGCCAGGGCCTCGGGCCTAACCTTTGAAGGACCGCAGCCAAAGCGGCCGTCGGCGGGTCTTAGCTCGGTCGGGATCGTGGGGATTTGGGAAGCCATCGCGGCCACAGGTTAGTCACAGGCGCGGGTGGACTCCCGCCGTAGCTCGGGTTAGGCTGGCGCGGTCAGTTAGCCACGGTCCCGAGGAGAGGGGAGTCGATGTATCCAATCGCCTACGAGGCGGATTTCAACCCCAGGCCAAACCGTTGGACCACGGGCTTTCGGATCATCTTGATGATCCCGTGGCTGATCGTGGCCTACGTCTATCTGATCGCCGCCTTCTTCACCCATATCTTCGCCTGGCTCTCGGTGGTGATCCTTGGCCGCTACCCGCTCTGGCTCTACGATTTCAACTCAGGAATAGTCCGCTACCTGGTGCGCTTCTACGCCTTTGCGTACCTGCAGACGGACGAGTGGCCGCCATTTGGAATCGGCGAGGACGACGCTTTTCCGATACGGATCAAAATCGCTCCGGCCGCCGCGCGGCAGAGTCGCCTCAGGGCGTTTTTCCGGCTGATCCTGGTGCTGCCGATGGTGATCGTCGCCTACGCGGTCAATTACGTCCACCTCGGGGCGGCGATCATCGCCTGGCTTGCGATCGTCTTTCGTGGCTATATGCCACAGGGAATCAACGACACTCTTACCTTCGTCAACAGCTTCTACGCCCGGATTTTCGGCTACTACGCAATCCTCACCGACGACTATCCGCCGATCGGGATCGAGGCGGCTCGCCCCTCCGCGGTTGACCCGCCGGCCTCTCCCCAACCCCCTCCCCCGCCAGCCGCGGCGGGCGTCTAGGCTTACGCAAATGAACGGGACCAATCAGAGCGGCATCGTCAAGGGGGACGGCTACGCCGTCGCCAACCTCAGTGACCTCGGCGAGGGGCCAGGATTTCGCAAGATCCGCACGCAGCTGGGGGTCACCGCATTCGGTGCCAATGCGATCGTCCTGCCGCCTGACTATGAGACGGGCAACCACTACCACGAGCGCCAGGAGGAGCTTTACTTTCTGCACAGCGGCGCGATCGCGATCGAGTTTGGCGATGGGACTACGCACCCGCTGCAGCCCGGTGGACTCGCTTGGGTGGACGCCTCCACGGTGCGCAAGGTTCGTAATCTCAGCGACTCCGAGGAGGCGATCTACGTGGTTATCGGTGGCAAGGACGGCTACGTCGGGCGCGACGGCAAGCTGCCCGAGGGTGAGGTGAGTCGCTTCGGCGACAACGCCCCGCCCGGCGCCTAGCTCAAAACTCCGGCTCGATCCAGGGCATCATCTCGCGCAGATCGGCACCGACCTCCTCAACCGGATGCGAGGAGGCCTCCTCGCGCATCCGGTTGAAGTTCTCTCCCCCGGCACGGTTCTCGGCGATCCACTCCCGAGCAAACTGCCCCGACTGAATTTCGTCGAGGATCTGCTTCATCGCGGCGCGCGACTCCTCACCGATGACGCGTTTGCCGCGGGTCATGTCGCCGTACTCAGCGGTGTTTGAGATTGAGTAGCGCATGCCCTGAATGCCCTTTTCATACATCAGGTCGGCGATCAGCTTGAGCTCGTGCAGGCACTCAAAGTAGGCAAGGCGCGGGTCATAGCCCGCCTCAACGAGCGTCTCATAGCCTGCCCGCACCAACTCGGAGGCCCCGCCGCAAAGCACAGCCTGCTCGCCGAATAGATCGGTCTCGCACTCGTCCTTGAAGGTCGTCTCGATGATCGCAGCACGGCCTCCGCCGATCCCGACGGCATAGGCAAGCACCAGATCGTGGGCCTCGCCGCTGGCGTCCTGGTGCACCGCCATCAGGCAGGGCACCCCATGGCCCTCCTCGAATTGACGGCGCACAAGATGCCCGGGTCCCTTCGGCGCAACCATGCCGACGTCCACCCCTGCCGGTGGCGGGATCTGCTCGAAGTGGATCGCAAAACCATGGGCGAAAAGGAGCAGGTTGCCCGGCGCGATTCCGTCGCGGATCTCCGCCTCCCAGAGCTCGGCCTGCTTCTCATCGGGCAGTAGGATCATCACCACATCACCGCGACTCGCCGCTTCGGCGATCTCGAACACCTCGAAGCCTGCTTTTTCAGCCTTCGGTCGGCTGGAGGAGTCCAACCGTAGGCCGACAATCACGCTGACGCCTGAATCCCTGAGGTTGAGCGCGTGGGCGTGCCCCTGGGAGCCATAGCCGAGGATCGCGACGGTCTTGCCCTCGAGAGTTGAGAGGTCGGCGTCCTTGTCGTAGTAGATGTCGTCTGTGCGCATCTCCAGGGAGGCTATCGGAGCGCTCTGCGCATCAGCTTGCCGGAAGGAGTGCGCGGCAGGGCTGCCGCCAACTCGACTCGCTTTGGCACCTTAAAGCTGGCGAGCGCCTCAGCGCAGTGGCGGCGCAGTTGATCCGGCGTCGCCTCCGAGCCGCTCTCCAAGACGACGACGGCGGTCACCGCCTGCTGCCACTCAGGGTCCTCACGCCCGATCACCGCCGCGTCAGCAACCTCGGGGTGGCGCAGGAGGACCTTCTCCACCTCTGCCGGCACGATGTTCTCGCCGCCACTGAAGATCATGTCATCGATCCGATCTTCGACGTAGAGAAAGCCTTCCTCATCGATACGACCGAGGTCGCCGGTGTGCAACCAACCATCTGAGTCTGCACAACCACTGGCAACGGTCGGGCCCTGGACAAGGATCTCGCCGTCTTGAATTCGCAGATGGGTGGTGAGCAGCGGCCGCCCGGCTGAGCCAAGCTTGCGGCGCGCCTCCGAGGGCGCCAGGGTTGTCACCTGAGAGCAGGTCTCGGTCAGGCCGTAGGTCTGCACGACGGTCGCGCCGCGGCCGATTGCCTCCTCCAATGGCTCCTCGGGAACGGGTCCCCCTCCAACCAGGATCGCCCGCGGTCCGGAGAGATCTGCACCGGCCTCCAGCAGCCGCGTCAGCATCGTCGTGACCAGCGACATGACCGTTATCCGACCCTCGTCAAGGGCCGCGGCCACCACCTCGGCCTCAAAGCCGTCGTGCAGCACCGTGGTGGTCCCGTAGATCACCGAACGCATTGCAATCGAGAGCCCCGAGACATGGTTCAGCGGCACGCAACAAAGCCAACGATCGTCGGGCTCAACACCGATATTGAAGGCCGAACCAACGGCGCTCCAGAGGAAGTTGCCATAGCTCAGTCCAACTGGGCAGGGGGCGCCCGTGCTGCCGCTGGTCAGCACCCTGGCCACAGCCTCGTCCATGTCGTGCTCCCCGAGTAACGGTAGATCCGCCTCGGATTGGGTCAGCTCACCGGGATCACCGAGGTCAATGGTCGGCTCCTCGGCGGCGATCACGGTCGCCCTCTCTGCAACGCTGAGTCGCGGGCTGAGGGGCAAGAGCACGGCACCAACCTTCATCAGCGCGTGGATCAACACGACCTGCTCTCGACTGGGGTGCATTGTGAGGGCGGCGAGCGAGCCTCGTCGCAGCCCCTGCGCGGCGAGCCGGCGTGCAACCCAGGTCGACTCAGCCTCCAGCTCGGCGTAGCTGACTTCGACGCCATCTGCCGCGAGGGCGGTGCGCTCGGGACAGCTCTGGGATCTCTGGGCCAACCAGTTGTCGAGTTTCATCGATCGGCGCTCACCGGGTCTTGCTGGCTATCGTTGCCCACCCATTCTTAGCGGTCCGCGCCGCTGCGCGGCCCCAGACCCGCGAGCCCGGGAGGAAACACTTGCCCCAACGCCACAAGGACGCCCCAGCCGAGCAGGACCTCTACAACCCAATCCAATGGCAAGATGGCGGCCAATACGGCGACATCTGCTACCAGAAGGCGGAGGGGATCGCAAAGATTACGATCAATCGCCCCGAGGTCAGGAACGCATTTAGACCGCAGACCATCGCCGAGCTGCGAGACGCATTTAGCCGGGCGCGCGATGACCTCGAGGTCGGTGCGATCATCCTGACCGGATCCGGAGAGCAGGCATTCTGCTCGGGGGGTGACCAGCGGATTCGCGGCGATGATGGCTATATCGGCGATGACGAGGTGGCCCAACAGGGGGTCGGTCGGCTCGACGTTGGCGAACTCCACGTTCAGATCCGCCGTTTGCCCAAGCCGGTGGTCGCGATGGTCGCCGGCTACGCGGTCGGCGGCGGTCACATCCTGCACCTCGTCTGCGACCTGACAATCGCCGCCGATAACGCCATGTTTGGCCAGACAGGGCCCAGGGTGGGTAGTTTCGATGGCGGGTTTGGGGCGAGTCTTTTGGCCCGCAACGTTGGGGTAAAGCGAGCCAAGGAGATCTGGTTTCTGTGTCGACTGTATGAGGCCGCGGAGGCGCTTCAGATGGGACTCGTCAACGCGGTGGTGCCGACCGCTGAGCTCGAGCGCGAGACGGTTGCCTGGTGCCGGGAGATGCTCCAGCTCTCGCCGCTTTCATTGCGATTGTTGAAGGCCAGCTTCAACGCAGAGGAGGACGGCCTCAGCGGCCTGCAGCAGCTCTCCCACGATGCGACGTTGCTGTTCTATATGTCCGAGGAGGGCCAGGAGGGTCGCAACGCCTATCAACAGGGGCGAAAGCCAGACTTTGGCCGCTTCCCGCGGCGACCGTGAGGACGCTCCGGTGAGGATCTGGGTGATGGCCGCCCGGCCCAGGACGCTTCCTGCGGCCATCGCGCCAGTGCTCGTCGGGTCGGCTGCGGCCGTGCAGTGGGCCGGGCGCCTGCCCAGAATCGGTGCCTTCGTCGCCGCCCTGATCGGCTCGGTCTTCATCCAGATCGGAACCAACCTCGCCAACGATTACTCAGACGCCCGCCGCGGTGCCGATACGGTCGATCGGCTCGGGCCGGTGCGGGTGACCTCTGCAGGGCTGGTCGCACCGCGGCGGGTCCTCGTCGCCACTTGGATCGCCTTCGCAGTTGCCGTCATCTGTGGCATCTACCTCGCGGCAGTCGCCGGCCTCGTGATCCTCTTGGTCGGTGGCGTTTCAATTGCCGCGGGGATCCTCTACACCGGTGGACCCCGTCCCTACGGCTACGCCGGTCTGGGTGAGGTGTTCGTCTTCTTATTCTTCGGTTTGGTCGCCGTCAACGGCTCCTATTACGTACAGGTCGAAAAGCTCGAGGCCCTCCCGCTGGGGCTCTCGATCGCGGTCGGTTTTCTGGCCACCGCAATCCTTGTTGTCAACAACGTGCGTGATTTGGATACCGATCGAAGGGCGGGGAAGCTGACGATCGCTGTGCGCATGGGGCGATCCAACGCGATCGCCCTCTACCGACTGCTCGTACTCGGCGCCTTCGCGGTGCTGCCGATCGCGCTGGTGGCAGGCGAAGCGAGCCTTTTGCCGCTGGTCGGCCTGGCCGCCCTCCCACTCGCGATTTCACCGATGCGGACAATCTCAAATCGCAGCGACGGGGCCTCTCTCAACCAGGCGCTGGCGGCCACGGGAGCCCTGCTTGCCGCCTTCAGCCTGCTGGTCTCGGCCGGCCTCCTCATCTCAAGCTGAACCGGAGCGCCAGGTGAGATGCTGTGTCGGTGCGTATCTCATCGGTAGAGGTGATCCCCTATGCGCTTCCGTTCCGCGAACCCTACGTCAGCGCTCGGGGAAGCCTGAATCGCCGCGAGATGGTGTTATTGCGGTTGCACTGTGATGATGGCTTGAGCGGGCTTGGTGAAGCCGTGCCACTCTCCCTGCGCGGCGGTCGCGGACTGGGCCAAATTGTCCGGGAGCTGGAGGGCCTGCGGGAGCTCGACTCGATCGAGGAGACCACCCTTAGGAGCGCTCCAGCGACCCTCTCGGGACCGTCGCGCTGTGCCGCCCTCACCGCGCTGATGGATCTGCGGGGCAAGAAGGCCTCGACAAAGGCCGATCATGGGTCGGCTCCATCCGAGCCCGTTTACTGCAATGCCACGCTCAGCGCAGGAGATCCGGCAGCGGTCGCCGCGGACGCAATCCGATGGGCGAGCGAGGGCTTCACGGCCTTTAAGTTGAAGCTGGGGGTGGGCGATGACGTCGGCACGGTACGCGCCGTGCGCGAGGCGGTCGGTCCTGCCGCCCGAATCCGAGTCGATGCCAACGCCGCCTGGGATTTGGCAACAGCCAAGCACCGCCTGGCAGAGCTCGAGCCGCTTGACATCGAGCTGGTCGAGCAGCCGGTCCGAACCCTGGCGGAGAGCAAGGACGTGGCCGGCTCGACCTCTATTCCGATTGCCGGCGATGAGGGGATCGAGAGTCGGGCCGACGCCGAGCGCGCAATCGCGAGTGGTGCTTTCGGATTGGCCGGATTGAAGCTATCCAAGGTGGGTGGTCCCGAGGCTGCGATTGAAATCGCGGAAATCCTTCCCTCGTTCCTCTCGAGCTCGCTCGATGGACCGGTCGGGATAGCCGCGGCGGGAATCGTTGCCCAGACCCTGCAGGCGGCGGCAGGAATCGAGATCGGGCTCGCTCACGGGCTCGCCACCCAGCGTCTCTTTGCCTCAACGATCGCCTCACGCGAGTGCGAGCTGCGCGATGGAATGCTCCACCTCCCAAGCGGACCCGGCCTGGGGGTCGAGATCGATGAGTCAGCGCTGCGGACCCATCGCCTTTAGTTTTTCCGGCGTGGATCCGACCAATCGCAGCACCGCTCTCGCCTCGGTCTTCGTCGAGGAGCTGGTGCGGGGCGGGCTGCGTCTGGCAACCATCTCCCCCGGCTCCCGCTCGACCCCCCTTGCCGTCGCGCTCTGGCGCCAGCCCGAGATCGAGGTGACCGTGATCGTCGATGAGCGTTCGGCTGCATTCTTTGCTCTCGGCGCGGCACAGGCCGCAGGTGTCCCTGTGGCGATCCTCTGCACCTCCGGAACCGCGGCGGCCAATTTCTACCCGGCGATTTGTGAGGCAAATGAGTCCTGCCTGCCGCTGATCGCTCTCACCGCCGACCGCCCGCCCGAGCTGCGTGGAATCGGCGCCGGCCAAACGATCGATCAGCTCAAGCTCTACGGTTCCTCGGTCCGCTGGTTTTGCGAGGTTGGGACCGAGGAGGCCGACGATCAGGGACTGCTGCACTTCCGCTCCCTCGCCTGCAGGGCTCTCGCCGCCGCCCGGGGTGAGCTGCGGCCCGGCCCCGTTCACCTCAACTTCGCCTGGCGTGAGCCGCTCGCGCCGGTCTCGGTCCACGGCCAAGTTAGCGCCACCGATCAACTCGCGATCGAGGGCCGTGCGGGGCGCCCGCTGACGGCGGTCACAGCGCCGATCCCTCAGCCCACCGAGCTGCTCCTTGAGGGGGTTGCCGAGCAGATCCGAACGGCTCGCAGCGGGGTGATCATCGCGGGTCGCCAACCCGACCCGGCGTTGCGCGGACCCCTCACAGAACTTGCCGAGCGCTCCGGCTTTCCGATCCTTGCCGAGCCCACCTCGCAGCTGCGTTGCGGGCCCCACGACCGCTCCCGCGTGATCACGACCTATGACCTGCTCCTGCGCGATGGTTCCTTCGCGGATCGGGTCAGGCCGGACCTGGTCCTGCGCTTCGGCGAGATGCCGACAAGCAAGCCGCTCCGTGCCTGGGTGGTCGAATCCGGCGCCGAGCAGATCATCGTCGATGCCCGCTGCGGTTGGAATGAGCCGAGCCAGCGAGCCGCGACGGTGGCGCGGGCCGAACCAAAGCTGGCGGCGACCGGTTGGGCGGCGCGCCTCGAGCGTGTCGAGGATTCAGCCAGTTTGATCTGGCGCTCCGCAGAGCGCGACGCACGCCGGGCAATCGCGCGGGAGCTAGACGGTGAACGCCTCCTCAGCGAGCCCAGCCTGCACTTGACCCTGGGTCGAAGCCACCGCGACGGGGATCTGGTCTACACCGCCTCGAGCATGCCGATTCGCGACCAGGAGAGCTTCCTTGCGGCCGAAGATGCCGATGCTCTCTTCCTCTGCAATCGCGGTGCAAACGGAATCGATGGGCTGATCTCATCGGCCCTCGGGGCCGCTCATGCCAGCCGCAAGCAAACCACCGTGATCACCGGCGAGCTCGGCCTTCTTCACGACCTCGGTGGCCTTAGCGCGCTGCGCCAGGTCGGGGGCCCGGTTCGAACCATCGTCATCAACAACGGCGGCGGGGCGATCTTTGACTTCCTGCCACAGGCGGAGGCGCTAGGGATAGAGGAGTTCGAGGCGCTGCTCAAGACCCCGCGCAATCTGGATTTGGTCAAGGTCGCGAACCTCTTTGACCTTCCTCACCATTTGGTGCAAAACCCAATCCAGCTCGGCGAGGCCCTCGAGCGCGGAACCGCCCTGATCGAGGTGAGGCCAAGCGGCGGGGATAACCTCGATCTCCACCGTCGCCTCTACGCGGCGGTCTCCTCGGCTCTGCACCTCTGAGCCTCGCCGACTGGCCAGCGCCGCCGCTGGCGCATGGCCCTATTCGGCAAGCAGCGGCAGCAGGGCCTCGAGCTTGATCTCGGTCTCGGCCAGCTCGGCTGCCGGCTCGGAATCTTCGACCACGCCAACGCCGGCGAACAGATGTGCCTCGCGGTCACGCAGCAGGGCGCTGCGCAAGGCAACGCAGAACTCGCCGTCTTCGGTTGCGTCCATCCACCCGAGCGGACCCGCGTACCAACCTCGATCCATGCGCTCGAGAGCGAGGATCTGCTCGGTAACCTCAGACCACGGCTCCCCCCCCACCGCGGGGGTCGGGTGCAGCAGTCCGGCCAGCGCGATTGCTGAACGTGGCTCGGCTAGCTGGGCAACGACCGGGGTGGCGAGGTGTTGGATATTGGCCACCTTGACGATTTCGGGCTCCGGCGCCGCCTCGACCCAAACCGAGTGAGAGCGCAGGGTGCGAAGGATCCTGTTGACGACGATCTGCTGCTCATGGCGGTCCTTGGAGCTACGCAGAAGCTGCTCGCCGAGGTGGGCGTCCACGGCAGGATCAGAGCTTCGTCGGGTCGATCCGGCGAGGGCAACGCTCGAGATGCTCGCACCCGAGCGCCGCACCAATAACTCTGGGCTTGCCCCGATGAAGGCCGCCTCCGGCGTTCCCTGGCAGAAGCAAAAGCAGGCGGGAAACTGCTCGCGCAGGGCACCAAAGACAACGGCCGGATCGTGGGCTGAGCCGGAGCTGACCACGACCTCACGAGCCAACACCACCTTGCTGATCTCCCCCGCGGCGATCCGCTCCCCCGCGGCGGCGACGGAGGTTTCGAAATCCCCCGGAGGCAGAACGCTACGGATCGTGGGCCGGTTGGCGAGGTGGGGGTCGGCAAGCGGCAGCGGCGAGGTTCGCAGGCCCTCCAGCCGCGCTCGGAGGCGGTTGCGGAGGTCCGTTTCGTCCTCGCCGGGAAGCGCCAGCGCGTTGATCGTCAGGAAGGTCTGATCGCCCCGTTTGCACAGCGAGAGCTCGGGAAGCGTCATCGAGGCAGGGGCCAGAGAGGACCATGGCGAGCTCGACCCACCCTGTGGGTCAAAGGCGAAACCCCCGGTCCAAACGGCACCCGCCCCCGCCGGCAGACCCGCTGGCTCGATCGTGACCATCGCCCCGTTTAGACCGAGGCAGTGGGTGGCGACGTCGGCAAAGCGTCCGGGGCCGCGGGAAACGGCCTGATCGGCCACCCCCAGCGTCCCCAGCGCGAACTCGCGGTCGGGCTGCTCCCAACAAAACCAGCGGTCCGCCGCAAGGCGGGAGGCAAAGACCGTGGCACAGGGATCGATCGCGTCCACGGCGATCGTCACGCTCACCACGGCGCGGCGGTGGCCCTGACGCGCCTTCGCCAATCCCTCCCCCACGAGGGTGAGGAGCTCGCCCGATTGGACCAGCCCTCTCAAACTCTGGCGCCTATTCGCCGCCGCGGGCGATTGCGATCTCGCCGGTACGAACCATCTCGATCAGGCCGTGCGGGCGGATCATTCGCTCGAAGGCCTCGATCTTCTCAGCCGAGCCGGTCACCTCAACCGTCATCGTGCGCCGCGATACGTCGACGATCTTGGCCCTGAATATCTCCGCAAACTGGATGATCTCGGCACGGTTCTCAACCGCCGAGGAGACTTTGAACATCGCCATCTCCCGTGCCACCGTCTCGGCCGGCTCCATGTCACGGATTTTCAAGACGTTGATCAGCTTGTGCAGCTGCTTTGTGACTTGATCGATCGGATGCACGGCACCGTCGAGGGTCAGCGTCACCCGCGAAATGTTGGGGTCATCGGTGGGGCCAACGGCAAGGGTGTCGATGTTGAAACCGCGCCTCGCAAAAAGCCCGGCGATCCGCGCCAAAACCCCGGGCTTGTTCTCGACCAGGATCGAGAGGATGTGCTTTCGCCCGCTCAGCTGTCCCGGCACGCGCAGGTCCTCGAGCCTGACCAGCTCCGGAGTTCCGGCCTCCATCAACCCACCATGTCCCTGGCAGCCGCGCCGGCCGGAATCATCGGGAAGCAGTTCTCCTCAGGCGAGACGTGGACGTCGAGCAGCACCGGGCCATCGGTCTGCAGGGCCGTGGTCATCATTTCCTCAAGCTCGGCGGAGTCCTCACAGCGCATTCCGGTCGCTCCAAATGCCTCCGCCAGCGCTACCCAGTCAGGGCTGGGACCCATCTTCACGGCGCTGTAGCGGTGATCCCAAAACAGCTCCTGCCACTGGCGCACCATGCCCATGTAGCCGTTGTTCATCAAGAAGACCTTGACCGGGATCTCCTCGGTTACGCATGTCGCCAGCTCCTGGCAGTTCATGATCAGGCTGCCGTCCCCGGCCAGGCAGACCACCAACTCGTCCGGGCAGGCGACCTTGGCGCCAATCGCCGCCGGCAACCCGAACCCCATCGTGCCCAGCCCGCCCGAGTTGATCCAGCGTCGCGGTTTGTCAAAGCCGTAATACTGCGCTGCCCACATCTGATGCTGGCCCACGTCGGAGGTGAGAATCGCTTCGCCCCCGGTCACCCGGTGCATCGCCTCGATCATGAACTGCGGTTTGATCTCGCCGTCCTTGCCGGGCTCATAGTGAAGCGGGTACTCCTCCCGCCAGGCCTGAATCTGCTTCCACCAGGGATCCAGTCGCGAGGGATCGGTCTGCAGGGCCACGTACTCGCGGGTCAGCTTCGGCAGCACCTGCTTGACGTCACCAACAATCGGGATGTGGGCGGGAACGTTCTTTGAGATCTCGGCGGGATCGACGTCTATGTGGATGAATTTGGCGTGCGGGGCGAACTCTGAGAGCTTGCCGGTGATCCGGTCATCGAATCGAG
Source organism: uncultured Solirubrobacterales bacterium (assembly GCA_963745305.1). Lineage (GTDB taxonomy): Bacteria > Actinomycetota > Thermoleophilia > Solirubrobacterales > 70-9 > CAVUWL01. Next base: position 325,637 of record CAVUWL010000015.1, on the reverse strand, counting down.
CGCCAATCGCAACGATCAGGTCTGCCTCATCCATCGTGTAGTTGGCCGCTCGCGTTCCGTGCATTCCCAGCATTCCAAGCCACTGATCGTGGGAGGCGGGAAAGGCGCCAAGGCCCATCACGGTTGAGGTGACCGGGAAGCGCTCGACGCCCGCCAGCTCGCGCAGCTCCTCTGAGGCGTTGGCGTTGATCACCCCGCCACCGGTGTAGAGGACCGGACGCCGGGCATTGCTTAGCGCTTTCGCGGCGATCCGGATCTGTTTAATGTTGCCATCGGTTGAGGGTCGATAACCCCGTAGTTCAACCGCCTCGCTGCGCGGCTCGTATTCAATCTCAGCGCGGGAGAGATCTTGGGGGATGTCCAACAGCACCGGCCCGGGCCGACCGGTTGAGGCAATGTGGAATGCCTCGTGCACGTAGTCGGGGATCTGGCGCGGGTCGGTGGCTTGAAAGGAATGCTTCACGAAGGGCAGCGTCGCGCCGAGGATGTCTGCCTCCTGAAAACCGTCGGTCCCGATCAACTCGGTTCTAACCTGGCCGGTGACGAATACGGTTGGCACCGAGTCCATCATCGCGTCGGCAATCGCGGTGACTAGATTCGTTGCGCCCGGCCCCGACGTCGCAAACGCCACGCCAACCCGACCCGACGCCTTGGCATAGCCCTCGGCGGCATGCCCTCCACCCTGCTCGTGGCGAACCTGGATATGGCGGAAATCGGCATCTACAAGCGCGTCATAGGTGGGTAGGTTGGCGCCGCCGGGAATTCCGAAGATGTGTTCGACACCCTCGGCCTTGAGCGATTGCATTAGCGCGTCCGCGGCTCTCATCGGACCCGCGATGCTACCAGCGCGCTATGCCTGCCCAGCAGGGGATTTGGCTGGGTTCCAACGGGTATGCGGATCTATCGAGCCGGGGATCACCCGCTCCTTGTGTCTCTCGATCGAGTGAATCATCGACTCGACCAGCTCCTCTCCAAGTAAGGTCGGCTCCAGACCAAGGTCGATCAACTTGGTGTGAGCGGCGTTGTAGTAGTGCTCTTCAAGCTCAACCCGCGGGTTATCGCAGTGCTCAACCTCGACCGAGTAGCCGAGGTGCTGGGCAGACGCCCTCACCAGCTCGGCCAGCTGAGCGACGGAGAACTGCTCGGTGAACTGGTTAAAGACACGGAATTCTCCGCGCCCCGCCGGGTTTTCAACCGCCAGCTCCACGCAGCGCAGGGTGTCTCGGATATTGAGGAAGCCCCGTGTCTGTCCGCCGCTGCCGTAGACGGTGAGCGGGTGGCCGATCACCGCCTGCACGCAGAAGCGGTTGAGCACGGTGCCGAAAATCTCGTCGTAGTCAAAGCGGGTTATTAGCCGCTCATCTGCGGCCGCCTCCTCGGTCTCGATGCCATAGACCACACCCTGGTTCAGATCGGTGGCTCGCAGGCCCCAGACCCGACAGGCGAAGTGCAGATTGGTTGAGTCGTGGACCTTGGAGCAGTGATAAAGCGAGCCCGGCAGCTTCGGGAAAGGCAGGGTGTCGGTCCGCCCCTTGTGCTCGATCTCGATGAACCCCTCCTCGATATCGATGTTGGGGGTGCCGTACTCCCCCATCGTCCCGAGCTTGACCAGGTGGCAATCGGGCGCGTGATCGCGCAGCGAGAAGAGAAGGTTGAGGGTGCCGATCACATTTGTGTGCTGGGTCTCGACCGCGCGCTCGCGCGACATCATCGAGTAGGGCGCCGAGGGTTGCTCGCCGTAGTGGACGACGGCCTCCGGTCGTAACTCCGCGACCACCTCATCGAGGAAGCTGCCGTCCTCAACGGCACCCACGTAACTGCGAATCTCGTTGCCAGAGATTTCGCGCCAGGCCCTGATCCGGTCGCTCAGCTCGCGAATCGGAGTCAAGGAAGAGGAACCCTGCTCCCGGTGCCAGCGGCGGCGGGAGAAATTGTCGAGGACCGCCACCTCATGGCCGCGGGCCGAAAACCTCAGGGCCGTCGGCCAGCCCAGGTAGCCGTCGCCCCCAAGGATGAGAACGCGCATAGGCGCGGCAGGGTAGCGGACGGAGGCGACATAGCATCCACCAGATGCGGGCACTGGCGGCAGGTAACGGCGGGCGGGCCTGCCTCGCGGCCCTGACCGTGGTCTTGATCTTGGGCTCCGGACTGCGCCTCGATTACGCTTGGGGAGGTCGAGCTCCGGTCTTTGACGCGGTCGCCTACGCCAGGATAGCCCGCAATCTAGACGAAGATCGCGGCTTCACCCTCGGCTCCGGCGCCACCCAACCGGCCGATAACTACTCCCCCGGACTACCGCTTCTCGTTGCGGCCCTCTACAAGCTCAGCGGAGGCATTCACGAACGTCTTGCCCGTCTCGTTTTGGCCTTGATCGGATCGCTCTCGGTCCTCTTCACCTATCTGATCGGGCGCCGGCTCTCGGGTCCCCTCGCCGGATTGATCGGGGCATTTGCCGTGGCGCTTTACCCCGCCATGCTCGAGTACCAGGGAATGCTGATGTCTGAGCCGCTGGCCGCGACCCTGCTCTCGGGCTCGGTCTTGGCTACGCTTTGGGCCAGCCAGCAAAGAACTGCGGCCGCGTGGCTTGTAGCCGGCGCGCTCTTTGGGGCCACGGCCATGGTCAGGCCCGAGTACCTGGCGGTCTCGATCGTCGTGGCGCTGGCTGTATTTGTCCGAGGTGGAGCGGATCGGTGGCGCCGATCGCTGCTTCAAGCCCTCACCCTTCTGGCTGCCGTCGCCGTCGTGATCGCTCCCTGGACAATCCGCAACGCGGTCGACCTCGGTCGGCTCGTCCCGATCTCTACCGGCGGTGGTCAGGTGCTCTTCTCCGGAACCTACCTGCCCTCAGAAGGCGACCCTCAACGGGTCGGAGAAGCGCTCTTGCAGCGTGACCCGAGCCTGCGCCGGGAACTCGCCGCCGAGTACCTGCCCCCTCGCGCCACCCCCAGCCTGACCGCGGTACTGGCTCGGGTCCGGCTCGAGCAGATCCTCACCGGCTTCGCCGCGCAGCGGGAACCGAGCCTGGAAAGCGATCAGGCGCTCTCTAGGTTGGGTCGCGAACAGCTTCTAGACGACATCGGCGAAAAGCCACTCGAATACGTCGGCTTCCTCGCGACCAAGGTCGGCGCGATCTGGTCCCACGGCCCTCGCGCGGTCATGCGCAAGCCGGTCTGGGAGGCTTTGCACTGGGCCCTGGTGGTCCTTAGCCTGGTGGGCCTCGCCGTGTTGGCGAAACGACGCCGCTGGGAGGCGCTCATGCTGGCGGCGATCTTCCTCACAATCACGGCGATCAGCGCCCTCCTGGTCGCCTCACCCCGGCGGGTGCTGGTGATGGTTCCACTGCTTGGAGCGCTGGCGGGAGTCGGCGCCTCCTACCTCGGGGCCCGCCTTTGGCGGCGCGGGCAAGGGCACCCGGACACCGGGATAGCCTGAGCGCCAATGAGCGGGCGGATTTGGCGCTGGATTCGTGCCCTGCCGCGAAGTCGCGGTCGCGGGACCCTGCTTTGGCTCGGGCTGATCGCCATCCTCGGCCTCGGGCTTCGCTCCTACCGGGTCGTGGAGCCCCTGGGGACACCGAGCGCGGATTCCCATGCCTACTACGCCCTCTCCAAGGCTCTCTACGTGGAAGGAAGCTACGGGGGTCCCGAATTTCATGGTTCAAGCGACTGGTCTCCCGGCGCGCCGCTGCTTTACGCGGCGGCCTTTTATGCGAGCGGCGGTGCTCGCGAAGGCACCGCCCGGATCATCGAGGCATTGCTCGGGGTGGCCTCGATCGTCGCCGTCTTCTTTCTCGGCGAGCGGCTCGGCGGCCCCCGCGCCGGGCTGATCGCAGCTCTGGGGGTCGCCGTCTACCCTCCGTTCATCCACACGACCGGCGAGCTGATGAGCGAGCCACCGGCGATCCTAACCCTTCCGCTCGCGGTCCTGGCCTTCCTCTGGGCGAGCGATCGGCGCAGTCTGTGGGCGTGGCTTCTGCCGGGCCTGCTGTTTGGCCTGACCTCTCTGATCAGACCCGACTACCTGCCCGTTGCGTTCGCCTTTTTGCTGCTCGCTGTGATCAGGGTCGCCGGGCAGCGCGGTTGGAGGCCTGGGCTGGGGGGCGCGGCAATTTTTCTGTTTGCATTCCTGATCCCGGTGCTTCCTTGGACGATCCGCAATTTCATCGTCCTCGAACGCTTCGTTCCGATTTCCACCGGCGACGGCAAGGCCCTGTATGTGGGAACGTTCCTGCCCGCCAATGGCGAATACCAGCAGGTCAAGGCCCTGCTGGTAAAGCGCTACCGGCATCGCGACCTGGCGCCCAATTCAGCCGCGCTGGCCCGCGTCAATCCGACCCCTCTGTTCAACCGAGTCGCCGATCGCTACCCGCAGCTGCCCCGGGACTCGGCCCTTGGCAAGATCGCCAAGCAGAACTTCTCCAAGTACTTCGGAGAAAATCCGGGCGCATACATCGGGATGACCTTGCGCAAGGTGGCGAGCATCTGGAGCAGCGGGCCCGGTGAGGCGATGGGCAGCAGCGCCGGGCGCATCCTGCAACTGCTGATTGTTGCCCTGGCGCTGGGGGGCCTCGGGTCGCTGGGCTGGCGGCGGCGGTGGTGGGAACTGGTCGTGATGGCGGCCCCAATCCTCATCATCACCGCTGTGGGGGCCGTCTCCCTGGCCTCGAATCGTCGCGGCGAGATCCTGATGTCGTTGGTGTTTCCGCTCGCGGCCACGGCCCTTTGCTGGGGGGCCACGGCCCTATTGTCTTACGGCCAATGGCCGAGGCGAGCATCTTCCCCACCGAACTGACCGCGCTTCGCGGCGCCGGGCTTCTCGTCGCCATCGCGATCCTCGCATACGCGCTGGTGCGCCGGCATTCGCTTCGCAACGTCGATGTCTTGATCCTGCTCGCGACTGGCCTCGGGCTAGCGATTGTCGCGGGCACCGAAATCACCGACAAGCTGCTCTCGGCATTCTCCTTTGAAAAGGGGAATGGAGGCCGCATCCTCGGACTCGCTGTCTTTGCGATCTTCGTCCTCTTCTTGCTGATTCTGCGGGCGCTGTCCCAGGCGGCGCGCAGCTCGCGCCAGCTCTCAGCGGTTCTCGAGGCCCTCGCCTGGGAGGAATTCCGCCAGGCGGCGTTGCCGCGTCGCTTTGCCGGCAAGATCGCCGTCCTGATCCCCGCCTACAACGAGGCCGAGAGCATCGGCGATGTCCTGCAGCAAATCCCGGCTGAGGTCTGCGGCGTTGGAACCGCCATCCTGGTCGTGGATGACGGTTCACGCGATGGCACCGGCGAGGTCGCGGCCGCTCACGGGGCGATCGTTGCCCACCACCTGATCAACCGCGGCGGTGGCGCCGCTCTGCGCACCGGCTATCGCCTCATGGTCGAGTCCGGTGCCGAGATCGTGGTCACCCTCGACGCCGACGGCCAGCACCTGCCCTCGGAGATGGAGCGGCTCGTCAGGCCCGTCCTCGACGGAGAGGTCGACGTCGCGCACGGATCCCGCATTCTCGGTCGCGCCGATCGCAACCACATTGCCCGCGAGTTCGGCATCGTCTTCTTCAACCGCGTCGTCTCGCTGATCACCCGAACCCACGTCACAGATTGCTCGAACGGTTACCGCGCCGTACGCGCCACGGTGCTGCCCCAGCTGGTGCTACGGCAGGAGCAGTTTCACACCTCGGAGTTCATGATCGAGGCGATCAAGCGCGGTATTCCGGCCAAGGAGGTTCCGATAACGGTCGAGCGCCGCCTCCACGGACATTCCAAGAAGCCCGCCGTTGTCCGCTACGGGCTCGGCTTCGCGAACGCGATCGTCAGGACCTGGCTGCGCTGAGCAGCCGCTATTCGGCCCGCGGCCGCCTCACCTCGGCGGGATCGGGTAGGTAGAGATCGGTGCCGCAGCGGGGACAGACCTGCACGTAGACCTTGACGGCCCGATGACAAGTTGGGCACTGCCTTTCGGGTTCGAGTTTCTCGGAGCGGTAGAGGATGACGGCAATCAGTCCGAGGATCGGCAAAACGCTGCCGATCAGCAGCCACAGCCAAAATGAGCTTCCCTTTCCCTTGCCGATGATTGCCGTGGCGAGGCCGAAGAAAAAGGCGATGACCGGATACTCGAAGCCCACGTTCGGCCTATTGCAGCGGTTTGGGATGGCCGATCGAGCCGACCTCGGAGATGTCACGTCGAAACGGCAGGCTCGCCGTCCAGTCAGCCACAGCCCGGGCCTTGCGCGCGGCGCCGGGAATCTGGCTCATGTGGTAGGTGCGGGCAAGCCACCAGGCGGGAAAGCCGCGGAAAGTGCGCTCGCCAATCTTTCCGACCGCCTTGTAGCGACCGAGATTGACGAAGGAGGCGTTGCTGCGGTACTCAAAGGGCCGCGGCGAGCCTATCCCCAGCTCGGCCGCAATATTTGCGGCTGCAACCGGGCCTTGGCGCACCGCGTGTTGAGCAGTCGCCGGGCAGCTGCCGCCGCGCGGATCGGGCGCCGCAGCGCAATCACCGATCGCCCAAACCGAGTCCGCCCCCTGAACCCGGAGGAATCGATCGACCGGAACCCGGCCGCGTTGATCGAGCGGCACATCGAGGGCTCGGAGGCTCGGATTTGGGCTTACTCCAGCCGTCCAAACCACGGTGCGGGTTGGCAGCGTCTCCCCGGTCGAGAGCTTGGCGCTCTCGACATCGACTTGATCAAGCGTCGTCTCGAGGCGGATGTCGATACCGCGGCCGCGCAGCTCGCCCAGCGCGTAGGTCGCTAGTTGGGGATCGATCTCGGGCAGGACCCGGTCTGCTGCCTCGACCAGGACCCAGCGCATCCCATGCAGGCGGGCGCGTGGGTAGCTCTCGATTGCGTCAGAGGCGAAGTCCTGAAGCTCTGCAAGCGCCTCGAGACCGGCGTAGCCACCGCCGACGAAGACGTAGCTGAGGAGCTGGTCGCGACGTTCGGGATCATCGGTCGCATTGGCTTCCTCGAGGGTCTCGACCACGTGGTTGCGAAGCCAGATCGCGTCGGCCAGGCTCTTAAAGCCAACCGCGTGCTCGGCCAAACCCGGGACCGGGAGCACCCTCGAAACCGACCCAACCGCCAAAAGCAACTGGTCATAGGGGATGGTCTCGACCTGGCCGTATTTCGAGCGCAGCGCCACCGTCTGGGCGAGCGGGTCGTGGGCAAAGATCGTGCCGAGGCGCAGATATGTGCGCTGGAGGATTTCTCGCAAAGGCGTGACCACGTGGCGAGGCTCGAGGGTGCCGGCGGCAGCCTCAGGCAAAAATGGCGTGTAGAGCATAAAGTTGGCCTCGTTCACCAAGACCAGCCGGGCCGATTGCCGTGGCATCAGCCGCTCCAGCTCGCGAGCCGCCATCGCGCCCCCGAAACCGCCACCGGCGATCACAACGTTCCAGGCCATCGATCCAACTTAGCACTTTGTAACAGTCTGTTACAAAGTGCTACAACCCGCTCTCAGGATTCAAGCCGTTCCTTGATCAGGCGATTGACGGCGCCTCCATCGGCGCGTCCTTTCGTCTCCTTCATCACGGCGCCGACGATTGCACCAATCGCCCGCGTATTGCCGCTTTGAATCTGCTCGACGGCCGCCGGATTTGCCGCAAGGGCGGCCTCCACAGCGGCGTCCAGCTGATCATTGTCTGAGATCTGAGTCAACCCCTCCCGACTGACGATCTCACCCGGGTCTCCCCCCTCTGCGACCATGATCGCGACCACATCCTTGGCGCTGCCATGAGAGATCTTCTTCTCGACGACCATCGCTATCAGAGCCGCGAGGGCCTCGGGCGCGACCTTGGACTCAGCCGCACCCCGGCCATCTCCCTCCTGGCGCAGAGCCGCAGCCAGCTCGCCGCTCACCCAGTTGGCGATCACCCTCGGCTCGATATCGTCCGCCACCACCACCGCCCGCTCGAAATAGGCAGCGGTGGGAGGATCGGCGGCAAGCAGGGCAGCCGCATCATCGGAGAGCCCCAGCTGCTCTCGGTAGCGATCGATGCGAGCAGCCGGCAGCTCCGGCAGAGATTCGCGGGCCTCTTTCAACATCGCCGCGGTCGGGGCAATCGGGACCAGGTCGGGCTCGGGGAAGTAGCGGTAGTCATGCGCCTCCTCCTTGGATCGAAGCGAGGTCAGGGAGCCGCTCTGGGGGTCGAAATGCAGGGTCTCCTGCACGACGCTCGCCCCCGACTCAAGCAGCTCGCGCTGGCGTTGTAGCTCGGCCTCGATCCCGCGCTGCAAAAACCGGAAGCTGTTCATGTTCTTGAGCTCCGTCTTGGTCCCCAGCTCGGCGCTGCCGAGTGGGCGCACGGAGACGTTTGCATCGCAGCGCAGGCTGCCCTCCTCCATGTTGACGTCAGAGACGCCAAGCTGGCCGATCGTCGTGCGCAGCAGGCGCGCCCACTCGGCGGCCTGCGCACCGCTTCGCAAGTCGGGCTCGGTGACGATCTCAACCAACGGTGTGCCGCCGCGATTGAAGTCGACCAGCGATGCCCCCGAGCCATGGATTCGGCCCGATTGGCCGAGGTGGATCATCTTGGCAGCGTCCTCCTCGAGGTGGGCTCGATGGATGCGGACGTCGCCGAGTCGACCGGCGCCGGCGAGCGGAATGTCGTACTGGCTGATCTGGTAGGCCTTGGGGCTATCGGGATAGAAGTAGTTCTTGCGGTGAAAGATCGAGCGTGGGGCGATCTCGCACTCAAGCGCCACGGCGATCTGCAGCGCATAGCGAATCGCCTCTTCGTTTGGTACCGGCAAAACACCGGGGTGGGCGAGGCAGATCGGGCAGGTGTGGAGGTTGGGCTGATCACCGAAAGAAAGCGCGCAGCCGCAAAACATCTTTGTCTGGGTCGAGAGCTGGACGTGGATCTCGAGCCCGATCACCGCCTCCAGCTCAGCCACCTGCGCTCACCCCCGGCCGCACCTGGAAACCGATCGCCTGCTCGAGCGCGAAGGCCGCCTCTAGCAACTGCTGCTCGGCAAACGCCGGGGCGGCGATCTGGAAACCGACCGGAAGCTGTGGGCCACCGCCGCGCGGTTCGGCGAGCCCGGCGGGTATCGAGATCGCCGGAATCCCTGCCAGGCTGATCGGAACCGTGAAGTAATCATTGAGGTACATCGCAAGTGGATCCCCGGCCTTCTCGCCGAGCCCAAAGGCCACCGAGGGCGAGGTCGGGGTGATGACGAAGTCAAACTCAGCGAACGCCGCCTTGAAGTCCGCGGCAATCCGGGTGCGGACCTTCTGCGCCTGGCCGTAATAGGCCTCGTAGTAGCCGGCTGAGAGAACGTAGGTTCCGAGCATGATTCGCCTCTTCACCTCGGCTCCGAAACCTTGCGCGCGGGTCGTCTCATACATCTCGACCAGATCGCCGTCACTCTTTGACCGCAGTCCATAGCGAACCCCGTCATAGCGGGCGAGGTTGGAGGAGGCCTCGGCTGGAGCGATCACGTAGTAGGCGGAAATTCCATGCTCTGCGTGGGGCAGGGATACCTCGGCGATCTCGCCGCCAAGCCGCTCGATCCGCTCGATCGTCGCCTCAAACACCGCCAGCACCCCCGGCTCGACCCCCTCCCCCCCCAGCCCGCTGGGAATCCCAAAACGCAACCCGGTGAGGTCGTCTCGGCTCGGTGCCTCAATCCCCCCGACGATCCCGACCGCGGTTGAATCGCAACGATCGCCGCCCTGCATCACCGCCAGCAGCAGGGCGGCATCGGTGACGTCGCGGGTCAGCGGCCCGCACTGATCCAGCGAGGAGGCAAAGGCGATCATCCCGTAGCGCGAGATCGCCCCGTAGGTCGGCTTGAGCCCGACGATCCCACAAAGCGCCGCCGGCTGGCGGATCGAACCGCCGGTGTCGGTCCCGATCGCACACGGCGCCAAACCGGCCGCCACCGCCGCCGCCGACCCTCCCGAGGAGCCGCCCGGGACCCGCTCCAGGTCCCAGGGATTGCGGACCGCCCCGAAGGCGGAATTCTCGTTCGAGGAGCCCATCGCGAACTCGTCCATATTGGTCTTGCCCAAGAGCGTTGCCCCAGCCTGACCAAGGCGCCTCACCGCGGTCGAGGTGTAGGGCGGCCGATAGCCCTCGAGGATTCGCGAGGCCGCCGTGGACGGCACACCCTGCGTGCAAAAGATGTCCTTGACCGCGACCGGGATGCCCCCGAGCGCCCCCTCCCCCGCCGCCGTCTCTTCCTCGGCGAGCCAGAGATAGGCATTGAGCCGGTCCATCGCCGCGGCCTCCCGCCAAGCCGCAAAGTACTCGGCCGCGGAAAACTCCGCCGCGGCAATTTGCTGCGCCGCGGCGGCGACGCCAAGCTCCAAAAGCTCCGCCATCAGGCCTCCGCCTGTGGCGAGGGAACGCGAAACGCGCCATCGAGCGGATCGGGGGCGGACTCTAGGACCTGATCTCTCGGCCAGCTCGGTCGAGGCCGATCTGGTCGCAACACGTTCTCCAGCTCAAGCACGTGAGAGGTCGGCTCGACGCCGTCGAGATCCAACTCGCCGATCCGATCGACGTGCTCGAGGATCCCCGACAACTCGATCCCGATCGTCTTCACCTCCTGCTCAGAAAGCCGCAAGCGGGCCAGCCGGGAAACGTGCAGCACCTGCTCTCGGTCGATCACGTCGCGGATTCTAGGTGGCCCTCGGGCGCGGCTGCGACCCGATCTCACCGGCACTCGCTCAGCCACCAGGCCGACCGCGGGGCCGACGCTACGCCTGGCTGCGTGGCCAGTTAGAGTGCCGCGCGCATGCGGGGATCCACGGCAGAGCGGTTCGTCGTCCTCAGCCTGAGACTCCTGGCGGTCAGCTTTGCGGTGGTTGGTCTGCTCTTCATCGCCGCCCCAAACGGAGTCCTCAACACGATCTCAGATCTGGGCGAAGACCTCGGCGGTTTCGTTCGGGCTCCCCACAGCAGCGAGCAACTCTGGCTTGGGCTCGCCTTCGCCTACATGGTGGTGATCACCGGTATCTGCGTAATCGCCCAGACCGACGTGGTTCGCTACCGGGCTCTCTTGCTCCTGCTCGCCGCCGCCAAGGTCGCGTCCTCACTCTCTGCGCTCGGCTTCTATCTCTTTGACCAGCACGTATTCATCTACCTCTTCAACTTTCTCATCGACGGCTCGCTGGTCTTGATCGCGCTCTGGCTATGGTCGCTGAGCGCCCGCGTCGAGCGCCCCGTTGACCCCGGTTGAAGGCGCCCGCCAGGGCTCTCGGCCGCTGAGCAGCGGATTCTCAGCGCGATCTGTGAAGCGATGGCTCCCGGAGTCGAGGGGCTGCCGGCAGCCGAGCGCGATGTGGATGTCTCGGGCCCCGTTTCCGAGCTTCTCTCAGCGGTCTCGACCCGAACCCTGACCCGCATCCGACTCGGCCTTCGCCTGTTCGACTGGCTGCCGTTTCCCTGGCGTTTTAGCCGCCTCGATACCGGGGCTCGCGAGGACTACCTGCGGCGACTGGAGCGCTCCCGGGTTGGGTATCGCCATGAGCTGCTGTTATTGGCCAAGGTCCTCTCGACCCTCGGCTATTCAGTGGTCCCGGCGGTTGAGGATCGGGTCGGGTCACGCCCTGGCTGTGCCCTCAAGGACGGCAAGCTTCCTGCCCCGGCGGGGCCGCTTGGTGATACCGCCGCACGCGGCGATGAGGAGTGCGACGTCGTCGTGATCGGTTCGGGCGCGGGGGGAGCGGTCGCAGCCGCCGAGCTGTCTGAGGCGGGGCTGGACGTGATCGTGATCGAGGCCGGGGAGCACTTTGACCGCGACAGCTACCCCCGTGAGCCGCTCGCCGCGATCGCCTCCCTGTACCGCGACGGTGGCCTGACGATTGCCGAAGGCGCTCCCCCGATCCCGGTTCCGGTTGCGCGAGCCCTGGGCGGCACGACCGTGATCAACTCGGGCACCTGCTTTCGAGCCCCCGAGGCAGTGCTCGAGCAATGGCAGACGCAGCACGGGGTGACCTGGGCGAGAGGGATGGACTCCGACTACGCGGAGGCCGAGGACTTTCTCAGGGTGAGGCGATTGGACCCCGAGCGGATGGGTCGAAACGGCCAACTCACGATGGAGGGGGCGCTGGCGGTTGGCGCTTCGGGGGGGCCGATCTCCCGCAATGCGGGCAACTGCGTGCAGTGCAGCAGCTGTCCGTTTGGCTGCGCCATCGACGCCAAGCGAGGTATGCACGTGAGCTACCTGCCTCGCGCCGTCGCCGCTGGGGCGCGAATTCGCACCTCGGTCCAGGCCCAGAGAATCCTGGTTGAGGGCGGCCGAGCCCGCGGGGTGCGCTGCATCAACCGCCAAGCGCTCGGCGCGGATCGAGCCGCCCTGAGCATTCGTGCCCGCAGCGCGACCATCGTCGCCGGCGGTGCGCTGGGAACGCCTGAGCTCCTGCTGCGCTCGGGTCTCGGCGGTCCTGCCCTGGGGCGCAACCTCCACATTCATCCCGCCAGTTGGGTCGGCGCCCGCTATGAGGAGGAGGTGCGGGGCTGGGATGGCGTGATGCAGAGCTACTATGTGGATCAGTGGGAGGGTCAGGGAATCCTGCTTGAGGCGACCTTCACTCCGCTTTGCTTCGGCGGTGGCTGGCTCCCCGGCACCGGCAGCGAGCACCAGCGAGCGATCCTTGACTTCGGCCACATCGGCTCGATCGGCGTCCACCTCTCAGACCGCTCCTCGGGTCGGGTCGGTCTGACCCGCGGCGGCCAGTTAAGGACCACCTATCGCCTCAGCGATGAAGACGCCCGGCGGCTCACCTTCGGCATAGCCCGCGCCGCCGAAATTCACTTTGCGGCAGGTGCGAGCGTTGTTTATCCCAATATCGCCCGGGTCCCCGCCCTCCGACCGCAACGGCTGGCCGATTTCGAATCGACGCCCTTCAAGCCCTCCGAGCTCCGCCTCGAGGCCTTTCACCCGATGGGAACTGCTCGGATCTCCAGCGAGCCCAGCGGCGGCGTTTGCAAGGCGAACGGTGCGGTGCACGGAACCGCGGGCCTGCACGTCGCGGATGCCTCGCTTTTTCCCAGCTCGGTCGGTGTAAATCCAATGATGACCGTGATCGCATTTGCCAAGAACGTCGCTCGCCAGGTCGCCGGCAATGCGCTCAGCTAAGCAATTGGGGCAAGGACCCCCGGAGCTGGGCTGCCCCGAGGGTCCGGTCAAAAACCGGTTGAGCAGCTAAACGCCGGTCCCCGGCGGTGGTGGCGGTGGCGGTGGCGGCGAGGCCGGTGGTGGAGGAGGTGGTGGTGGTGGTGGAGGAGGTGGAGGAGGTGGAGGAGCCGTGGCACCCGGCTGAGCGCTCCCCGCGCCACCGGTGAAGCGATCGGCGGTGTCGCCGAAGGATGCCCCTTCCTCTTTCATCGCGAGGTAGCCGCCATAGGCAACTCCCGCCGCTGCGATCAGGCCGAGGAAAATCCCGATTTCGACCGTTCCATCCACCGAAACGCCTCCAAAGCTGCCGAAGCTCGGTGGATCGATGATGCGGAACAGGATGAGGAGCACCGACAGACCGCCGAGCACGGCGACGATCGCGTTCATTGAAACCGGTGGCTCGTAGGCCGAGTCGGTCAGGCGCAGCGCCGCGACCGCTAGCGCGGCGAGAATCGTGATGACCAGGATCACCGGGATGAATTCGAGGGCATCCCAGGCGTCCCCGCCAGCCCCGGGCACACTGCCGGAGAAGCCGCCAACGCCCGAGACTTCGACTCCGAACCAAGTGAAGAACATGAATATGAAGAGCAGGACTGCTGAGATCGCAGCAACCTTCTCTCCTGTATTCAGCTTGTCAACTTCCATTTACATATCCCTCCGTGTGACTAGGGGTCAGGGCGACCCTACACCCGCCGCAGGGCGGAAATGTAAATCAGGTGGCCGCCCGTTCTACGGTGCGGCGATCGAGCGGGTGCGAGCTGCGGTCAGGGTGTTGACCAAGAGCATCGCGATGGTCATCGGGCCGACGCCACCCGGGACCGGGGTGATCGCCGCCGCCACCGCGGAGGCCGCCTCGAAGTCAACGTCACCGCAGAGTCCTTGCTCGGTGCGGTTCATGCCGACATCGATGACCACCGCACCGGGCTTTATCGCGTCGGCGCCAAGCAGTCCGGCAACGCCTGCGGCGGCGACCAAGACGTCGGCGCGCCGGGCGCTGGCCGCCAGGTCGCGGCTGCGCGAATGACAAACCGTGACGGTTGCGTTAGCCGCCAGCAGTAGGCGCGCGAGCGGCACCCCGACCAACTTGGAGCGACCGACCACCACCGCCTCGGCCCCCTCCAACCCCACACCCTGGTGGCGCAGAAGCTCCATCACCCCCGCCGGGGTGCAGGGCAATAGCGACGGGGTGCCGTGCGCTAGGAGGCCGGCGTTTATCGGGGTGAGGCCATCCACGTCCTTACCCGGATCGATTGCCGCCACCACCGCGTCGGGATCGATTTGGCCGGGGAGCGGCAGCTGAACGAGGATCCCGTCGACGTCGGGGCGCAAGCCCAGCTCCCCGACCAGCTCCAAGAGCTCGTTCTGCCTGGTCGCCGCCGGCAGCTCATGGTGCACGGAACCAATCCCGACCTCCTCGCAGGCACGGTGCTTGTTCCGAACGTACAGCCGCGATGCAGGGTCATCGCCGACGATCACCGTGGCCAGCACGGGGGCGCGGCCCGCTTCGGCCCCGAACACGGTGACCTCGGCCTTGACTCGGGCGCGAACCTCGGCCGCAACCGCCTTGCCATCGATGATTTGCGCCGGCACGATCCGCTAGCGCCTTCGAATCGGTGCGTAATCGGCCATCAGCTTGCGCTCTGAGCCATCGCTTGAGAAGCGAACGACGAGCACTCCGCCGGGCTCGATCGCGGTGACAACGCCATCGCCAAAGCTGGCGTGGATGACGTCGTCCCCGGTGCCCAGTTCAAGCGCCGGGCCGGGATCGGTGGGCGCTGCTTTTGTGCTCGCTGCACCCACCTCCCAGCCGCTGCTCGATCCTCCTGATTCCCGCTGGGTCAGCTCGGCCGGCAGCTCGTCGATGAAGCGCGAGGGAAGGTTGCGCTCAGAACGACCGAACAGGCGCCGCTCGCGGGTCCAGGTCATGTATAGGCGCTGGCGTGCTCGGGTGATCCCGACGTAGCAGAGCCGCCGCTCCTCCTCCTCACCGCCCTCTTCAAGGGCGCGCATATGGGGGAAGGATCCGTCCTCACATCCGAGGATGAAGACGGTGTCGTACTCGAGTCCCTTAGCGTTGTGCAGGGTCATCAAGGTGACCAGCTCCTCTTCCTCGCGGAGCCCGTCCTGCTCGGTGTAGAGGGATATCTGCTGGAGGAACTCCTCCAAGGCAGATGCCTCGCCCTCCCCCTCCTGAGCTCGATTGAGGTCGAACTCGGCGGCGACCCCGACGAGCTCCTCGAGGTTCTCCGCCCTACCTTCCGCCTCGATTGTGCGCTCGGCGGCCAGAGCCTCTAGGTAGCCGCTCTCACGCAGGATCGCCCCCAGCAGCTCGGCGACAGCAGCGGTTTCGGCCCGCTCCCGCAGCCCCTCCATCGTCTCGTGGAAGCGCGACACCGCCCTGATCGCGGCGGCGCTCAGACCAGGAACATCCTCGACCCTCCCCGCGACCTCCCAAATCGGCAGCCCGGTCGTATTGGCATAGGCCGCAATGCGCCCCTGGCTTGTGGTTCCGATGCCCCGCCGAGGTGAATTGACGACCCGAGAAAAGGAAACCTGGTCAGACGGGTTCACCAAGAGGCTGAGGTAGGCAACCGCATCCTTGATCTCGGCTCGTTCGTAGAACTTTGTGCCACCGATCACCTGATAGGGCAACTCAAAGCGAACCAGAGTGTCCTCCAGCACTCGGCTCATCGCGTTGGTTCGATAAAAGATCGCGACCTCCGAACGCCGCACCCCCTCCTCCTCACCTAGCCTCTCGATCTCGCCCCCTATCCAACGCGCCTCCTCGTGCTCGTCGGCCAGCTCGGCAAGTCGCACCGGCTCGCCCCCGACAACGTCGGTCCAAAGCAGCTTCGGTCGACGCTGGCGATTGCGCTCGACGACGGCGTTGGCGGCGGAGAGGATCGTCTGGGTGGAGCGATAGTTCTGCTCCAGCTTGATCACCCGAGCCTCTGGGAAGTCCTGCTCGAAATCGAGGATGTTGCGAATATCGGCGTGACGGAAGCCATAAATCGATTGGTCCTCATCGCCAACGACCATCAGGTTTCCGTGATCGGCCGAGAGCAACTGCAGCAGCCTGTACTGCGCGTGGTTTGTGTCTTGATACTCATCGACAAGCACGTAGCGAAAGGTCCGCCGCCAGCGCTCGCGCACCTGCTGGTGGAGCTCCATGACGTTGACGGTGCGGACGAGAAGGTCGTCGAAGTCCATCGCATTTGCTTCGAGCATTCTCTTTTCATAGAGCGCGAAGACCTCTGCCGTGGCTTCCTCGAAGACGCTGCCCTGGGCCTGGGCATAGGCAGCTGCATCGACCAGTTGATTCTTTGCCCCCGAGATCTGGGCGCGAATCGCCCGCGGTGGGTAGCGCTTGGGATCGACCCCAAGCTCGGCCATGCAGCGTTTCAGCATCCTCAGCGAGTCGGGCTCGTCATAGATCGTGAATCCGCGTGAGTAGCCGAGCTTCTCGGCATCGGCTCGCAGCATCCGAGCGCAAGCTGAGTGAAAGGTGGTTACCCACATCGCACGAGCCGAGCGCCCAACCAGAAGCTCGACCCGCTCGCGCATCTCGGTCGCGGCCTTGTTGGTAAAAGTGATCGCCAAGATCTCACCCGGCCTCGCCCCCCCGCTCGCCAGTAAATGGGCGATGCGATGAGTCAGCACCCGGGTCTTTCCCGAACCGGCGCCCGCCAACACCAGGAGCGCTCCCTCCCCGTGGATAACCGCTTCTCGTTGGGGAGGGTTGAGCTCGGCGAGGAGTCGCTCGATTCGATCGGCCCCCGGCTCGGTGGGGGCGCCCGCGGGTTCGACCTCGCTACCCATCTCCAGCTCCGAATCGGTCTGTAACCTCACAAAGCGAGAATAAACGGGCCCGCGGCCGGTCCGCGGGCCTCGGGATGTCAGCCTCCTGCTGAGGAACGGCCGGTGCGGGGCGGCGGAGAGGCCTCGACCGCGGTTGGGAGCTCGTCGTCACCATCGAGCTCAGCGAGCCGGCGCTCCAGATCGGCGATTCGCTGCGAGAGCCCGCGGATCGCCTCTGCGATCGGATCGGGAAGGTGGATCCAATCGGCGTCGATGCCCTCGAGTGGCCGCCCCTCAACCCTGACTGCATGCCCGGGATTGCCGACCACGGTCGCGCGCGCGGGGACGTCCTCGACGACCACGGTATTGGCGCCAATCTTTGCTCCCTCGCCAACCGAGATCGGTCCCAGCAGCTTGGCACCCGAGCCGACCGTGACGTTGTCGCCGAGCGTAGGGTGGCGCTTGCCAGGCTGAAAACCGGTTCCGCCCAATGTGACCCCCTGGTAGAGGGTAACCCGATCACCGATCACGGCCGTCTCGCCGATCACCACGCCGGAGCCGTGATCGATGAAGAACCGACCGCCGATCTCCGCGGCTGGGTGGATCTCAACGCCCGTGATCGCCCGCGCCAGATAGGCCAGTGCTCGCGGCGCCAAAGGGGTCCCCGCCTCGGCCAGCGCGTGGGCCACCCGATGTGCAAGCAGAGCCTGCACTCCCGCCCAGCTGGCCAAAATCTCGAAGCTGGATACCCCCCGCGCTGCCGGGTCGCGCTCCCGCGCGGCGGCAACGTCGGAGCGAATCTCGCCCAGAACTCGAGTCAACGCGCTCGCCATTAGGGATAAAAGAATGGCAGGGACACGTAGCGCTCTCCGGAATCGCAGACAATCGTCACCACCCGCTTGCCCGCCATCTCGCTGCGCGCTGCAACCTGCAAGGCGGCCTGGAGGTTTGCCCCGGCTGAGATCCCGGCAAGGATCCCCTCGCGCTGGGCAGCGAGGCGCGCCGTCTCCAACGCCTCCTCATCAGTAATTGTGATCACCTCGTCAATCACGGAGCGATCCAAAACGTCCGGAACAAAGCCGGCGCCGATGCCTTGGATCTTGTGTGGTCCGGCCGCAGCACCTGAGAGCACCGCGGAGGTCGCCGGCTCGACTGCCACCACCAGCGCCTCGGGGGCACGCTCCCTCAGCATCCTCCCCACGCCGGTGATCGTCCCACCGGTCCCCACACCAGCCACAAAGGCTCCTATTGCGCCGTCGGTGTCACGCCAGATCTCCTCGGCGGTCACCCGTCGGTGGATTTCCGGGTTTGCCGGGTTTGAGAATTGCTGAGGCATGAATCCCTTGCGCTGCTCGCAAATCGCCTCGGCGAGCTCAACCGCCTCGGTCATCCCGCCCAATGACGGGGTTTCTCGAACCTTGGCTCCGTAGGCCCGGAGCAGCTTGGCGCGCTCGCGACTCATGCCCTCGGGCAGGGTCAGAATCAGCTCATATCCCCGCGCGGCGCAGACCATAGCCAGCGCGATGCCGGTATTGCCGCTGGTTGGCTCGACGATCAGCGATCGGCCCGGCTTAATCAGACCCTGCTCTTCGGCGGAATCGATCATCGCCACCCCGATCCGGTCCTTTACCGATCCGCCCGGATTGAGGTACTCGAGCTTTGCGCAGACTTCGGCCCCGAGGCCCTCGCCCAAATGCAGCATCGAGACCAGCGGCGTATTTCCGACAACCGCAGAGGCCTCAGCACCGACCCTCATCAGAGCGAGCTCCCCAAGTGGTTAAACATTTGCCGCACTCTAGACGGGGTCGGAACGCCACTTGGCCCCGATTCCGAGCGGCCAGCAAAGCTCCTAAAGAATGAACGGCGCCCAGCGCTCGCGGAACCGACGCTCTAGACGCGTGCCGCGGCGCGAGCCCGAGCTACCAGGATCGAACCGAGAACCAAACCGCCAATCGCGAGCACGGCCACGTCAATAGGCGCCGAGTCGCTTATCAGCGCGATCAGAATCGCCACCAAGACCAAGGCAACAAACGCGCCACGACCCGGCCTGGTTATCGGGATCTCGGAAATCCGCGTCCTCTCGCTGCGATCGTCGCCGCTCACCAAACCTATATCGGCAGCGGGCCAGCCTCTTGAGCCATTTTGCCCGCTGCGGCGACTATCAACTTTATGAGCGATCGCGCGTCGGGCCCGACGCGCGCATGGGTCCGGGGGGGTACTGGAAAAGCCGGTGCTAGTAGCCGGGAATCGTGCCCCGCGGGGCTTTGGTCGAGAGGCCGGCGCCTTTGCAGAGCGGGGCTGGTTGGGGTTGCGCCTCAGGCCACCTCGGGTATCGGGCAATCCCTATTTCGATCCCCTGTGTCGGTCGAGCAGGTGTCGGACCACCCCATCTTCGTCGTTGGATCCGGCCAGCTCCGTGGCACTAGCCAGCACGCTCGGCTGGGCGTTTGCCGGAGCGATGCAGTGCGTTGCGGCGGCGAACAGGCCGAGGTCGTTGAGGTGATCACCGCACGCGATGACCTCTGCACTGGGATAGCTGCAAGCCTTGAGCAGAGCCGGAACCGCTGCCCCCTTCTCAGCGGCCCGGTGCTGGATCGTGATTTCGCTCCAACCCGGCCAATACAGGTTGCCGACGCTGCGAACAGTCGCTGCCGCCCCGATTGAGCTACGGAGCCGGTCGCTCAATGCTACGGCCTCTTGTTCTGAAGTGAAGGTTGTGATCTGCGCCACTTCCTCCGCCTTGGCGACCGCCATGAGGTCCTCGCAGGGCGCCAGGCGCGGGTCGCGGTGACGCCTCTTCTCCTCCACGTACCAGCTGATCGAGTCGTTCGTGCGGGCGCCAAAGTGAACTCGGTCTCGGCGACCGTCCCAGCTCGAGATGACGGGGTCCACCCCGGATTGCAGGATCACCTTCAGCGCCGCGCAGGCGTCCTGCCTGCAGAGAACGCTACTGGCAAGGTGGCGGCCGCTTTGCATCTCGGAGATGAATGCACCGTTTAGCTCGATCACCGGCAGCCGCAGTCGAACCCCCGCCAGCAGGGAGCGCATTCCCGCCGTTCCTCGGGCACTGGCGAAGGTCAGGTTGACCCCGGCGTCGATCAGGCTATTGAGACCGTCCCGCGAAAAGTCGCTGAGGGTCGCATCTGAGCGTAATAGCGTCCCGTCGAGGTCGCAGATATAGAGCGCGGTTTCGGGCCCCATGAACGCATCATCTCGCCTGTGGCGTCGTGGCAGTGCTTCGGGTCCGACTTCACCTCCTCGCTCGGTCGCTTTTCGGACAGCTTGCGAACCGAAGCCGAACCAGCATGTGCGGATTGAAGCGCTCGACCTGCCGCTCCCACTCCTCGATCGGCATTCAACCCCGCGGGTCAGACTCAAAGCGCCCCGGCTGCCTCTCACGCGGCGCTGAAATGTAGGCTGGTCGGCTCAACCGAATAATGAGTCCGCATCGGCGGCTCAGCCGGGTGCCCCGGAGCGCGCCGCGGTGACTCTTATGGTTTGGTGAGAACGCTGACGTAGTAGAGGCGCAAGAGAAAGCGCTCCGTTGCGACCGGTCCGTATTCAGCAAGATCGCGCCAAGGGTCCGAATAGGGATCGCCCGGCCCGAGCTTGACGAGGAGGCGGGCAATCGGAGCGAGGAGGCGGTGGAGCCCACCCTCGGTCAGTCCCGCGTCCATCACGACGACGCGAGCTGAGGGGCGCAGCCGCTCCCATGCCCTCGCCAGGGCGGGGCGGGGTTCTGGCAAAGCCGAGTAGCTGAGGCTGAAGAGCACCCCGTCGAGGTCGCGTTCGAGTTGAAGCTCAGAGGCATCCTGGTGGAATAGTTGGACATTTGACCAGCCCTTGCGCTCGACTAGCTTGCGCGCCTCGGCCAGCATCCCCGCCGAGGCGTCAACGCCGATCACGGTGCCGCTCGGGCCGACCGCCTCGACCAGATATGGGAAGTTACGCCCAGTTCCCGCGCCGACCTCAAGGACGACGTCTCCGGACCTCAGGCCGAGTGCCGCGACCGCCTTGCGCCGGGCGCGTGGGAAGATCAGGTAGAGGGGCTCAAGCCTGCTGTAGAAGCGAGCGACACGATCGTACTGGCGGGTGTTGGCGCTTTGGGAGCGGCGGGTCGGGTGTTGGGGCGAGGTGCTCACGCTGGACTTTCGGTCTCTGAGAGATTCACCCGCTCGGGCCACGCCCGGGAGCGGGAGGACAGGGCGGCGGGGCCGGCTGACCCCAGGCCGACGCGCAAGCGTCAAGGCGATGAGGGTGGCCGACAGCAAAGCGACCATGGTCCGCTTCAGCGGACCTCGATAATGCCGTGCGGGGCATCGTCACCCTCTGCTCCATTCGATCGTCAGCTTCATACCTCCATATACTACATTTATGTAGTAGTCTACGAAAGGAAATGATTAGCAGCGGAGCCAGCCGCAGCGACTTTGGCCCACTGGAGGCCGAAGTCATGGAAGCGGTCTGGTGCGCCGGACAGCCCATCGC
Source organism: uncultured Solirubrobacterales bacterium (assembly GCA_963745305.1). Lineage (GTDB taxonomy): Bacteria > Actinomycetota > Thermoleophilia > Solirubrobacterales > 70-9 > CAVUWL01. The sequence goes on along the minus strand of CAVUWL010000015.1, from coordinate 304,235 downwards.
GGTTCGAGACGTCGTCGAAGAACTTAACGAGTACCGGGCCGAGCCCCTCGCTTACACCACCGTGATGACGGTTATGAGCCGCTTGGCCGAGAAGGAGGTGCTCTCTCGTCGCAAGGCAGGACGCGGTTACCTGTATGAGGCAAATGCGCCCGATGCCGCCGGGATCGCGGTCAAGGACCTACTCCGAGCCCACGGCGACCTGGCGGTAGCGCACTTCGTCGATGAGGCTCGGACCGACCCGGCGCTGCTACGCCGTCTGCGACAGCTCCTCACGGAGTCCGATGGATAGCGCCGCTCGCAACTTCTTCACCTTGGTGGGTACCTGCGCGATCCTGGGCGCCTACGCGGTCTGGGGATTCATCGCCTACGTGGCGATCCCGATCTTCAGCACCAACGGGCGCTCCTTCGATTCCCCAGCCGGCGTTCTGTCTGCGCTCATTCTGGCTCTCGTCCTCCTGGCCTCTGTCGGCCTGACGGCCGCGACGCTTCGCAGACAAATCACCGCCAGCCGTCGCCTCTCGCGTCGCATCCAGGCAACCGTACTGCCGCTGACCCCGGAGCTGGGTGCCGCCGCGGAGCTGACCGGGCTGAGCGGGCGGGTGACGCTCATCGATGCCGAGGAACCGTTCTCTTTTGTCTACGGCTTCCTCGCTCCTCAAGTCGCAATCAGTAGCGGGTTCCTTGACGTCCTCACCGAGCAGGAGCTGCGGGCGGCACTGGCGCATGAGCGCTACCACGTCGGCAACCTGGACCCCTTTCGTACCCTTACCGCAAAGGTGCTGAGTGAGGCATTCTTTTTGCTGCCATCATTGAGAGTGCTGCGCACCCGCTATGAGGTGGCTCGCGAGCTGGCCGCAGACCGGCGTGCCGAGCAAGGATGTGGCCGTCGCCCGCTCCTCGGCGCGCTGTTGAAGGCACTGGAGGGAGCGGGCTGGCAGCAGCCGGCAATCAGCGCCTCACTCGGCGGCTCTGAGCTCTTGGTGGCGCGCCTCTCTCGCTTGGAGACCGGACACATGCCGGCACTCGAAGGTGTCAACTATTCGACCCTCGCCTGGTCGGCGCTCGGGGCAGTCGCCTTTCTTGCCGTGTTCATCGCGGCGATGATTGGCCTGGGCGGCCCTGCGGCGCCTCTCAGGGCGGCCTCCTACGAACTCAGCGCGACCGGTATCTCCCTCGACGCCCTTTGCATTGCTCCCGTCGCCGCCGCCGCATTTTCTTACCGGCGACTCGCGCGGCGTGCCTGTCAACCCCTGCCATCGATCACATCTCGCGTTTGACCCGTCGCGCGACATCGATGTTGCCACCCGGACCGCGGTCTCCGGCGACCTTCAACACCCTGCGACTTGTGCAGCGCCCAATGGAGTCACTGCTTGGCTGGCGGGAGCGCTACGGCGATCTGTTCACCGTTTCGCTCCTCGTCTTCGGTACGGGCGTCTACGTAGCCGACCCCGAGGCGATTCGCGACCTGTTGACCGGCGATCAATCCGATCTTCATGCGGGAGAAGCAAATGCCCCGCTCTCCCCGGTTGTGGGCAAGCGGTCTGTGCTGATTCTCGACGGGCGCGATCACCTGCGCCAACGCAAGCTGCTTCTGCCCCCTTTCCAGGGATCTTCAATCCAGAGCTTCCGCACCGTGATCCGCGAGGTTGCCGAAGCCGAGGTCGGCCGCTGGCGGGAGGGCGAGCGCTTCGTCATGCGCGAGCGGATGCGAGCGCTCACCTTCGAGGTGATCGTCCGTGCTGTCTTTGGCGTCACCGAGCGCGTACGGATCGAGCGGCTGCGCGGCGCCCTGGTCTCTGTGCTCGACATGCAGATGATCTCCGTGCTACCCGGTGCCCTGCGTCGCGATCTTGGCCGCTTCAGTCCATGGGGCCAGCTCCAGCGTCGCCTCAAGGCGGCCGACGCGCTGCTCTACGAGGAGATTTCCCGCCGCCGCTCCGAGCCTGACCTGGAGGAGCGCACCGACGTTCTCTCGCTGCTGCTGCTCGCTCGCGATGAGGACGGCGAGCCGATGAGCGCCATCGAGCTGCGCGACGAGCTGATGACGATGCTGCTCGCCGGTCACGAGACCACCGCGACCGGCCTTGCCTTCGCCTTCGACCTCCTGCCACGCAACCCTTTGGTCCTCGCCCGGCTTCGCGAGGAGCTTGCAGCAGGAAACGACGCCTACCTCGACGCGGTGGTGACCGAGACGCTGAGACTGCGACCGGTGATTGACGCCAACGAGCGGACCTTGGCCAGGCCCCGAACGATTGGCGGCTGGGAGCTGCCCGCCGGAATTCGCGTCTACCCCGCGATCGCGCTCGTCCACCATCGCGAGGATCTCTATCCGGCCCCAGATAAATTTCGACCCGAGCGATTCCTCGACGGCGCCACCGAGTCCTACTCCTGGCTGCCATTTGGAGGAGGCATCCGTCGCTGCATTGGGGCCGCCCTGGCGCAGGCCGAGATGGCGGAAGTGATCCGCACGGTGGTCACTCGTGTCGATCTGCGGCCAGAGCGGACCAAGCCAGAAGCCGTGGTGATGCGCGGCGTCACCTTGGCTCCTCGGCACGGCACGCCGGTCATCGTGGAGGGCACGCATAGGTCTGGCTGCGCGCTCCGCCGCCCTGCCACGGCTCACTGATCGCCTCATCGCGCAACGGTCGCCGCAGGCCCAGTTGCCGTGACCGAAGACAAACGTTGGCCGGATTGATCGGACCTGAGCGGCTGAGATCGCCCCAACTTGCCAGCTCCGCACGGGCAAGCGCCCGAATCTAGATGAAGTACATGCCTGAGCCGGCCTCGGCTGCCTCGCGGCGCGCCACTTCAGCGATCGATGTCTGACCGAAGACCTTGCGTAGAGATGTCACACCCTCGGCCCATATACCTCCCGCCTCATCGGCCTCTTGACCGATCTTGCCATCTAGTGCCTGAACTACGTCCAAGACCGAGATCTCATCGGCTGGGCGTGCAAGGGTGTAGCCCCCTCGCATACCCCGGTGGCTGCTGAGCAGGCCGGCCCTACGCAGGGTGGAGAAAAGCTGCTCGAGGAACTGATCGGGGATATCGCGGCGCTCTGCCAGCTCTTTGATCGGCACCGGACGATCTCCCGAGCGGGCCAGCTCGGCGAGGGCGACGACCGCGTAGCGAGACTTCGAGGTGATCGAGATCACGCCTATCTTTCTACCGCACGAACCGGACCAGGCTCGGTTAGGATCGACCGCCAGGGCTCCAGCCATCGGCGGGGGCCGAACCCAGACCAATCAGATCGGAAGCAGTCCTGAGCGAGCGCCCACACTGCCTTGTGATCGATCGCCACCCACTCGTCCGGCTCGGAATGCGCGGAGTGCTGGAAGACCGCTTCGACGTCGATGAGTCACCGACCCGCGAGGCGGCGCTCGAACTCATAGAGCAAATCGGCAGCTTCGACGTTGCAATCGTCGATATGCGGTGGCAGGCGAGTAACGCCGCGGCGCCGACCCTGAGTGGTAACGAGGCAATCCGCGCCCTTCGCAGGAACAACCCGAGCCTGGGAATCGTCGCCTACGGCGAGCGGGCCGAGCGCCAGATCGCGACCGCTGCCGTGCAGGCCGGGGCAAGCGCCTACCTGGCCCGAACCGCCCGTGCAAGTGTCCTCAGGGAGGCCGTCGAGGCAGCCCTTGACCAGGAGACTTTCATCGATCCTGCCGTTCCACCCCGAGGAAGTCGCGGCAAACTGACCCGGCGTCAGCGCCAGATCATCCAGCGCCTCGCCGACGGGGCATCCACCACCGTCGCGGCCCGTGAGCTCGACCTCAGCGAGGAGACGGTCAAGACCCACACCAAGAACATCATGGCTCGCCTCGGCGCCCGCAATCGCACCCACGCGGTGGCGATAGCATTGCGCGAGTCGCTGATCGACTAGATCCAACCGCGATCGCGGGCGGTGAGAACGGCCTGCGCCCGGTCGACTGCCCCGATCTTGCCGTAGACGTTATGCAGGTGGGTGCGAATGGTCGATACCGAGAGCTGCATCTCACCGGCGATCTGCTTGTAGACCATTCCCTCGGAGAGATGGCGAAGGACATCCAGCTCGCGAACGGATAGCGGACACGGCTCGGAGATCCTCCCGGCATCCTGTCGTGGGTAGGGAAGCTCATACAGCATGTCCCTGATTGCCTCGACACCGAGGCCGCAGCGCTCGGCCGCAGCGCGCAGCCGCTCGGGCGCCACCGCCTCGCTCTGGGAATAGTGCGCAATCATGTCCGCGAGTGAGACCAGCGCCGCCAGACCTTCGGCGTCCTCGGAGTGGTGTCGCTCAATCGCAACCGCCAGACGTTGTGGAACGTTCCAACGCCGGACGAGAACGCCGCCGACCAGAGCGTGGTCGATGCCGAGCTGCTCACGCTCCTCGCGGACCCGCTGCTCGGGCGTTCGCGCCACAGCGTCAAAGAAGGTCTTATAACCCGGATGCAAGCGCGATATGACCAGGCGGCCAACGTCGTGGATGAGTGCCGCCACGGCCAGCTCGTCGCGCTCGGCCCAACCAACCGCGCGGCCAATCTCCTCGGCGGCGCGCTGGGTGGCCAGGGCGTGGATGCGAAAGCGCTCAGGCTTCAGCTCCCAGCCACCGTTTGACTCAAAGAAATCGAAGCTCGATGCCGTGCCGGCGATCGCCAGCACCCCGGAAGGCTTCAGCACGTCAATCGCATCGGGCACGCCGACGACTCCTCCCGCCACCATGCCGCTGCGATTTGCGAAGCGCAGTACCGCCACCGCCAGTCCCACGTCTCCCTCGACCGCTTCAACCAGCTCTCCGACGCGAGCGGTCTCAGCTGTCGCCGCCCGGATCACCCGCTCCCGCGACTCGATCAGGACCGGAAACCGTTCTACTGCCTCGAATGCCTCCGCGAGCCGACTGCCGGGTGCCGGGCCCGGTTTGGGGCCGACATCCTTGGCGAGGACGTCCTCTGATTTCGCCCTGCCATTGCTATTCGCTGTTGTTGAAGCCATCCGCGAAGCTCATCGGCAGCAGCGGACCTTCGGTTTAGCCGTTTCGCACGAATATTTGGCATTAACGCTTGATTTCTCGCCCGAGTCGCACCAACGCGGCATCGAGGCGAGCCAGCGTCTCCTCCCTGCCCAGTAGGGAAATCGACTCAAAGATGCCAGGCGAGACGGTGCTGCCGCTTATCGCAACGCGAATCGGCTGGTAGAGCTTGCCGGGCTTGATCCCAAATCTCTGCGGCAACGGTGAAAGTGCCGCCTCCAGCGCCGCAGGCTCAAAGCTCGGGACCGCAGAGATCGCAGCGCTTGCCGCTTCAATCAACTCCGCCGCGTCCTCCCCCATCACCTTGGACCAGGCTTTCGGATCATCGATCGGCGGCTCAAATGCAAATCGAATCAAGGGCCACACCTCGACGATCGTCTGTGCCTTCTCCTGAGCAATTGCGCAGGCCTGACGCAGGCGCTCGCCTGGCTCGCGCCCGAGGTGGCGAGCCACCACATCGGTGTAGTCCTCGATCGCCATCTCACGCATGTAGCGCCCGTTGATCCAACGCAGCTTGCGCTCGTCAAAGATCGCGGCTGATTTACCCACATCTTGGATCCGGAACCGCCTGACCAGCTGATCGGTCGAGATCAGCGTCTCATCGTCACCGCTCCCCCAACCGAGAAGAGCCAGGTAATTGCGCAGCGCGGCGGGCAGGTAGCCCGCCTCGCGGAGCTCCTGCACGGAGGCTGCGCCGTGGCGCTTGGATAGCTTCTTTCCGTCGGGGCCATGCAGAAGTGGCAGGTGTGCGTAGCGAGGAGCAGGATGGCCGAGGGCCGCGAGGACCAGCAGTTGCTTGGGGGTGTTGGAGAGGTGGTCATCGCCGCGCACGACATCGGTGATCCCCATCTCCGCATCATCGACCGCGACGGCAAAGTTGTAGAGGACGGAGCCGTCGGCACGAGCGATCACAAAGTCGTCATAGCTGCGATTGGGGAAGGCAACCGGCCCCCGAATCAGATCCTCGACAACGGTAGCTCCATCGTCGGGCACCCGCAGGCGCAGAGCCGCGCCGGGCAAATCGGTTGACTCACCCCGGTAGCCACGATCGGCGCCACGCGCGGCCTTCCACGCCTCAACGTCTTTGGCCGTGGCAGGATCTCTGTAGGCGTCACCTGAAGCAATCAGGCGTGCCAGTGCGAGCTGATGGCGCTCGGCCCTTGAGGCCTGCGAGACCGGGCCCTCATCCCAGTCGAGCTCGAGCCAGCGCAAGGCATCGAGGATCTGCTCCACGTTTGCCTCGGTTGAGCGCTCAAGGTCGGTGTCCTCGATCCGCAGGACCAATTTGCCACCCTGGTGGCGGGCGGCCAGCCAGTTATAAAGGGCCGTCCTCGCGCCGCCAATGTGGAGCGCACCGGTCGGCGAGGGGGCGAACCTGAGTCGGGGGCCTTGGTCAGTCATCTGATCGGCGCCGCATGTTTCCACAGCAAGCGCGCACTAGTCCGCAACTGGCTCTAGCAAAGCATTTGCGGCCTCTGTCGCTGCGTCCGAAACCTGATTTGCGCCTAAATGCGCCCAAAACGCACGCCTCCTCAAACTCCTCCAGCAGCGTCCCCGACAGGCGATCCCGACGTTTCACCGCCCGAGCGTAGACCTTCATCGAGAAGCTGACCTCGGTATGTCCAAGTTGCGCGGTTACGTAGACCGGATCATCGCCGCGGGAGAAGCGCAGGCTTGCGTAGGTGCGCCGCAGGCTGTGCGGCGTCCCGTTCTCGCCGATTGTCTCGATCCCGAGTTTGTCTAAGCGAGTGTTGGCCTTGGGGTCTTTCCGTCTTCGCCAGCGAGCTTGATGAGCCAGCGTCGGGCTGCTTGGTCAAACAGCGGATCGTGAGCCTGCGCCAAGACCCGGCACAGGGAAAGCGAATCGTAGAGGCCCAGGGTCTGCATTTTGCGAGCCGCATTCAGCGCGGCTGGGGCATCGGAGCGCTCGATCGCCTTCTGAAACGTCCTCAGATGGTCGACCTAGGACATCGAACGCATGTTCGCATACGCGGCGTTCTAAGGGCTTGTGGATCGAGGACGGGGGATTGAGCGTGCGAGAGCCTGTTGCAGCGTTAGAGAGCCGCTGAGAGTCTCTGCGGACTGCCGAGCCGTGAGGCGCGTTGTCGAATCCGATGTGGCGGCGTCGCCATCGTCCGATCGTCCAGGGTCGCCGCAGAGCGTCTGTAATCAGCGTAGCTTCGGTTGTCAACGAAGCGTTAGCTGAGGGGTGTTGGGGATGAATCGAATACGAAGCAGGTTGACCTACGCGAACGTAGTCGCGACCATGGCGCTATTCATCGCGGTCGGTGGCGCGACTGCCTTCGCCGCCGTTCAGCTCAAGAAGAACAGCGTCGGGACCAAGCAGATCAAGGTCGGAGCGATCACCGGGGCCAAAGTGAAGGAAGGGACAATCACCGGCAACAAAATCGATACAGCAACGCTCGGGACCGTTCCATCTGCCACAAATGCGGCAACCGCAGTCACTGCAGGCACGGCGAATGTGGCCACCGTCGCCTCGACCCTACTGGCTCCCGAAAAACCGCATGTCGTCGGCGAACCTGGTCAGCCACCAATTGAAGAAGCCGGGTTGGATGATGAAGCGATCCTCGAAGGCTACGAAACCGAAGGTCCTTCGTTCTACAAAGATGGAGAGGGAATGGTCCACCTTCAGGGCACGGTCAGGACCAAAAGAGGGCCCGGCGTCACAGGTGGGCAGGATATGGCGATATTTACCCTCCCGCCGGGGTATAGGCCAGCGAAGGGGAAAGTGGTGTTTTTCGGCTCTGGCGACGAATGGGTTGCGGTGGCCGGAACGAATGCCAACCAAGAAGGTGCGGACGTGAGCGGCAAAGTGCTCGGAGAGGAAGACGAGATTGTGCAGGTGAATGCCGTCTTCCGACCAGAAAGCTGAGAATCGCTTAAGCCGTAGACGGGGCCCGGACAGCCGTAGTGCCATCCGGGCCTAGTCTCAACTGGCTTTTAGCTTTCTGCTCGGAAAGTAATCCCGGCGAGCAGCTCCGTTTTTTCTGATGGCGTCGTGGTGAACACGTCACCGCTGAGGTCGTGGCCTGCGGCGGTTACGTTTGAGCCGAATATGAAGATGATCGTTTTTTCTTCGAGCCCGCGGAACGCTTCTATATCTCCACTTGCGGGTCGATCTCCGGGGGGCAGCGTGAATAGCAAGCCAGCGACCGGGTTTGATTCTTTGCCGACTTTCGCTGCGCCAGTGAGGTGGACGACGCCCTCATGGTCCTTGTAGAAGCCAACTTCCTGGAATTTGAGTCCTCCTCCCCCCGGCACGTTGCTGCTGCCGTCGAGAAACGGGGGCTGGCCCGAAGCTCCGACGAAGCGGGTGGGTTCCAGCGCCGCGAGCGCATTCGCGGTCCCGGCCGTGGTCGCGCTGTTGGCCGTTAATGCCGTAGTGGCCGAGGGAACCGTGCCCAGCTTCGCGAGGTTGACTTGGGTACCCGTGATCGTTCCCTTCTTGATTTTAGCTGCGGTCACTGCCTGGTTCTTGATCTGCTTGGTGCCGACCGAGTTCTTGCCGAGCTTTGAAGCAGCGAAGGCAGCTCCACCTCCGAGTAACAGGAACAGGCAGAGCGTAGATATGACGTTGGCATAGGTCAGATTGCTTCGGATGCGTCTCATCGGATCTCCCAGCGTTGTGGTTGACGAGCCTTCGAGCCTATGCCGTAGCTGTGGAGGGCGCCGCCGGTTCTACGGCGAAACACACACCACGTAGACATCCAGTTCGGCCGGCGTGACAATGCCCGGCGTGGCGCCTACGACTTCCCATTCGGTCGGCGTTTCCCCGGCATTCTGGACCGGCCTCGAGTCGAATACTTCCGCCCCTGCTTCTTCGGAATGAAGTTCCTCCCCGCCCCCGGTCGCGACTTCGCCCGGTCCGCATTTGGCTACGCCTCGGTTGTCCCCGAACCCGTGCCGGACCACGGCATGAGTGGCGCCGGGTGTGCCCGCAGCGCCGGGGTTCCCCTGCGGTCCGACCGGCCCTTGTTTGCCTTCAGGCCCGCGTTCGCCGTTCAGGCCGTCGGCGAGCTTGGCCCTGGTGACCGCGCCGTTCTTCAGCTGCTTAGTGCCTACGCTGTTCTTGGCGAGCTTTGAGGCGGCGAAGGCGGTGGCGCCTCCAAGCACGACAAACGCCAGAATCGTGACCATCACATTGGCATAGGTCAGTTTGCCGCGGATAGTTCTCAATTGATCTCCGAGTCGTTGTGGTTGACGAGCCGAGTCAGCCTATGCCGAAGTTCCAGAGAGCGCTTAGGAGCCTAGAACGGCCGTTGAGGCGGCGAAAGAGGCAGTCTGAAGCTGATCTAACCCATAGCTGCTGCGGTTGACTCCGAGCGCGCGACATGTCTCTCGCTCGCTGAATCCCTGCCCGGCGCATGATCGAGTAAACGAGCTTGCGGTTGGCAATTACGCCGTGGCCAAGCCGCAGCTCCGCTGTCACTCTGGCGAGAAGTCACGGCGAACGAGGTCGGCCGCCACGAATGCCCCGGGGAGACCCCGCCTACCCGCCGACGGCTTGGGCAAGCCCTTCAGCCCCTGCTCCGTCGGTCGGTCGCACCGGGACCGCCCTCGACAACGCGATGATGGAGTCACGGTCCTACCGAAGGAGTCCAATGCCCAGGCATTCATTCTGGGGCCGGATGCAGGTCGAGTTGCTCGACCGCCGAGGATGGAAGACGAGGGTCGAGCTCGCCAACGCGATCTTCGAATACATCGAGTCCTTCCACAACAACCCGGCGGCGCCACAGCTCGCTCAATATGCTCAACCCGATGGAGTTTGAGGAACTCCATCAGAAACTATCCAGCTAGCTGGATTCTCATTCGGAGTGGACGGTGCTGGGGGTTAGATCAAGTGGACGGTGCTGGGGGTTAGATCAAGCGGGACCAATGAAGGGGGGATGGCCAAAGGAGCTGGGATGAGAGGTCGCGCATTTAGGGGCTGACATATCAGAGCTTTCCCCGAATCGACTACGCGAAACTCGCGTTACGCATACGCTCCCCCGCGCTACGCAAACGTTCGCGCAAGCTGCGCAAACGTTCGCGCAAGCTGCGCAAACTTCCCGTTACGCTGGCGCCTCAGGAAAAAATAAAAGTCGATGCAAAAACTTTGCGCGACAAACAAAACGAATCGCATACCAATGCAGCGGTTGCGATCAATGTCAACGTCGCTTGACACGTTCAGGGAATTGCCGTCAAAGCGTGAGACGCGAGCTGGCGAGGAAGGAGGGCGCCCAAGTGGCGCCCTCCTGTCTTCTGCTTCCCATCACGTGAGCCTCGTAACGATCCGTTCCTCTTCCTCGCCGCTGGGAGAGCAAAAGGCCCGGATAGCCGTGGTGTGCCATCCCCCAAGGCGGCCTCGAATTAGCTTTCTGCTCGGAAGGTGACCCCGTCTAGAGACACATTTTCTGTGTGAGGTGGCGCAATAACCTCGCCTTCCACTATGGGAGCGGTCGAATTCGAGCCTACGATTGCGACGCTGCTGGAAGCGTTGGGACAGCCGGTGCCCCCCTCACACGCCACCGGCTCCCTGGCGAAGCGACGGCTGCCTGGGCGAAACCCCGGTGGTAAGTCAAAGATCGGCGTGCCTTCCGTCCCGGCAGTGGCCTCTCCTCGGATGTGGACAACTCCCTCCAGGTCCTTGTAGAAGGCCACGGTTTCGGGGAAAAGTCCCAGCGATATTTTGACGTCCTCCCATGAGTTGAGGAATGCTGGCTGCCCTGGAGTTCCCACTTCATGCCACGCTTCGGGCGCCGCGACCGTCTGCGCCGTCTGCGCCGTATTGGCGGACTGCGCAGTTGGCACGGTCCCAAGCGTCGAAGCATTGACCTGAGTTCCGGTCAGCGAGCCATTCTTTACCTGCGTGCCCGTGACGGCGCCATTCTTGATCTTGGCAGCGGTCACTGCACCGTTCTTGATCTGCTTCGTCCCCACCGAGTTCTTGGCGAGCTTGGAAGCTGCGAAGGCGGTGGCACCTCCAACGGCGATGAACAGTGCCAAGGTCGCGACCACATTTGCATAGGTCAGTTTGCTGCGGATCTTCCTCATTGGATCTCCCAGTCGTGGTGGTTGACGAGCCCGGTCAGCCTATGCAGAGAAGCGCAGACGCGCCAAGAGACCCTAGAACAAGCGCCAAGAGAGCGATAGAGGCAGTCTGAGGAACTGGGGATGAGAACTCGCGCGGTTCACTGGCTGGGATGTATGAGGCCCCAAGGCCCGGACAGCGGTGGTGCCATCCGGGCCAAGTCGTTACCGAACTAGCTTTCTGCTCGGAATGTGATGCCGTTTAGCACGACCGGCCCTGTGCCTTTGGTGTAGAATACATCGCCTTCGATGTTTTTCCCTGCGGTGGTTACGTTTGATCCAAGAACGAACACGTCGCTGGTTTCGTTGATGGTGAAGGGCGCGAGGGTACCGCTAGCCGGCCGATCCCCGGCCGGTAGTTGGAAAATTACCCCTTTGATCGGGTTTTCTCCGCTGCCGACGTCTGCCGCGCCCTGCAGGTGAACGATGCCGTCATGATCCTTGTAGAAGCCGGCCGGCTGGTATTTGATCCCTGCCAATTCAGGGAAATTGATGCTCCCGTTCAAAAACGGAGGCTGCCCGGGGGCCCCGATCAGATGTGTCGGTTCCATCGCCGCGAGCGCGTTGGCGGTCCCGGCGGTCGTGGCCGTCGTTGCACTAGCCGCATTTGTGGCCGACGGCACGGTTCCTAGCTTCGCGAGGTTGATCTGAGCGCCTGTGATCGTCCCCTTCTTGATCTTCGCTGCGGTCACTGCCTGATTCTTGATCTGCTTGGTACCGACCGAGTTCTTGGCGAGCTTTGAAGCTGCGAACGCCGCTCCGCCGCCCAGCAGGAGGAAAACAGCAATCGTGGACATGACGTTTGCGTATGTCAGTTTGCTTCGAATCGTTCTCATTGGATCTCCGAGTCGTTGTGATCGACGAGTCGGTCCAGCCTATGCCGAAGCGCTGGAGAGCGCTGACGCCCCTAGTCAACATGGACGCCGAAGGGGGCTGGCCCTCGGCGTTCGCATATCTCGCGGGTTAGCTTCGCGGTTGACAACAACTACCGCAGCGGCCAGTGCCGCATACGAAGGAGGACCAGCCCATGCCAAACGTTAGCTCCACCGCCCCCGCCGATGTCAACCAGTGGATCGTCTTCGACGTCCACAAGAACTCACTCGTCGCCGGAGTGCTGCCGGGCTCAGGCGGCACTCCGCAGGTGAGCCGCCTCGAGAACACCGAGCGGGCGATCCGTCGCTTTATCGTCCGCACGGGCGAGGCGAGCACCCTGGCGGTCGCCTATGAGGCGGGACCCTGCGGCTATGAGCTCTACCGGCTCTTGACGAAGATCGGGGTGGCCTGTGACGTGATCGCACCTTCTTTGATCCCGGTCCGCGCCGGAGACCGAGTGAAGACCGATCGCCGCGATGCCAAGAAGCTGGTCCGCCTCTACCGCGCCGGCGAGCTCTCCTTCGTCGCCCCACCATCTCCGATCCAGGAGGGGCTGCGTGACCTGGTTCGCTGCCGCGATGACCTGCGCTGCGCCCGCACCGCTGCACGACACCGGGTTGCCAAGGCGCTCCTGCGCCACGGCCACATCTACCGGGAGGGCAAGAGTGCCTGGACCCGCCGCCACCGCGAATGGCTTGACCGCCAGCGCTTGGAAGACCCCCTCGCCCAGCTCGCGCTCGATCAGATGCGCGCCCACCTGGGTGGGCTCGACGCCCAGCTCGCCGCGCTTGATCACGAGCTGGATCAGATCGCCTCACGCGAGCCGTGGGCGGATCCGGTCGCCTGGCTTTGCTCCTTCCGCGGCATCGCCACCCACACCGCCCTGGGCCTGCTCGCCGAGATCGGAGACTTCCGCCGCTTCGGAGCCCCGCGCGAGCTGATGAGCTATCTCGGGCTGACTCCGAGTGAGTACTCCTCAGGCGATCAACAGCACCGCGGTCATATCACCAAGACCGGCAATCGCCACGCCCGGCGCCTGCTCGTTGAGGCCGCCTGGCACTACCGATACCCTGCCCGACTCTCCAAGCGGATCGCCACCAACCGCCCCCACGTCCCACCCCAGGTCTCCTCCCGTGCTTGGCAGGCACAGATCCGCCTGCACCATCGCCACCGCACCCTCACCTCTCACGGTAAACGCTCGACTGTCGCCAACGTTGCCGTTGCCCGTGAGCTCTGCGGCTTCATCTGGGCGGCGATGACCGATCAGCCGCTGCGTGAGGAGGTGGCTGCTGCCTGAGAACCTGACAGCACTGGGGTGGGGCGGCCGGCGCCGACCCACCGGAGGATCCTCGTTTTGTTCTATGCGATTCCGACTCGCGACCCTAGTGCGAGGCAGCTCACGACCGGACACTGTCCTGCGGTTTCGACCCGCGAATCTCAGAGTGACCAGTTGTCGTTGCTATCGCGCCGGCCGCCCGACCCCAGTGCAAGGAGCGTCACCCTGAACACCAACTCACATCGAAGAATTCAACCGCCCCTTGACACGGGCGTCCATCTCAGAACAAGTGCTGAGAGCGAGAGAGGCAGTCTGAGGGAGCCGGGATGAGAAGTCCCGCGTTTGTTGACAAAGGGGGTGGACGAGAATGCGGCCATAGCGATCGAAGCGACCTCGGCACTGACGCAGCTGGGGCCCGCTGCGCAGATCAGGTGCTGCCTGGATCACCAACGCGGGCCCCCAACTTGAAGGAGTCCCGGCATTGCGGGCTTCGACACCTCTTTTCCCGCGCCCTCAAGTCCCAGCGATCCTGCGCCGATCTGGATGCCATGGACGTCATCTTGCCCTTCCTGGCAGTTTTTAGCCTCGCTTTCTTGGCGGTCATCTTCGTTCTAATCGCCCAGTGACCCGCCAAGCTCGGGCCACGCCACGCAACTTTTTGGGCAGGTCGATCGCCCGCTCCCGGTTTGCCGGCGGCGAGCCCTTTTCCCCGATCGGGGTCGCGTGCCTTGGAGTCGGTCGAATCGACCGCGCCGAGCGGCGATGAAAAGATGCCAAAAAGGGGTTAGGTCTCCTTATTTATGGGTAGGAGCAACGCTGACCGGACTCGCCGACCCTACGAGTGCGGCTCTCCCAGTGAGAATCGCCCGCCGGCCCAGGAACGCTCTGCCTCTCCCCTGTCGGGGCGCTCCGGCCGGCGAGCCCCATCCCCGACCTTCCCGACTTGGGCCACGGCGGCGATCGACGTAAGTCTCGCCACACCCCATCGGCGGCGAAGAGATCGCCGCGCTGGTGATTGGAATGGCTCGCGACCGGCGACGCAGCCGCCCTAAGTCGAGCCGCTTTGGGGGGCACTCAGCGCCTCAGGAGATACCCAATTTTTAGTATACTCCTGCGGAGACTCCGGAGTCCAGGGGCGCCCCGACGTAGCCCACGGGTCGCCCCGCCTTCACCCGGCCGGGGCGAGGCAAACCGCCGGGGCGAGCGGGGCCGGCTGAGCGGGCTCGGGGATCAGACCTTTTGAGGGAGGCTCATCGATGCCGGTCCGAGCTCCCGATCGGGCCGCGGCAAGATCGCCGCGTCACTGCCCTAACCTCGAGATCCAAACCGCGCCAATATGCTCAGCCGCTGCCCGTAGGATTGGGGCTCAATGCTGATCGGAGCGCACGTTTCCACCGCCGGCGGGCTCGATAAGGCGATCGAGCGCGGCACCGAACGCGGTTGCGAATCGATCCAGATCTTTCATCAGAGTCCGCGGATGTGGCGACCGACCAACTACGACGCGGAGGATTTCGCCGCCTTCCGCGGGCGATGGAGCGGCTCAGCTGTCGAGGCGGTTGTCATCCATGCCGTCTACCTGATCAACTGCGCAAGCAAAGACACCAGAGCTGCGCAAGAAGTCTCTGGCCTCGCTGACCCACGCGCTGCGGATCGGCGATCGGATCGGTGCCGCCGGGGTCGTCCTGCATCCCGGAGCGCAGAAAGGCGAGCCGCTTCGGCCCTCGATGCGAGCGCGCGGCGAAAGTGATCGCGGCGGCGCTAAAGGACAGCGAAGCTTGTCCCCTTCTGCTCGAGCAGACCGCCGGGCATCAAGGCCTGCTGGGACGCGATTTCGACCAGACCGCCGAGCTGATCGAGCTCGCCGGCGGCGGCGAGCGCCTCGGCCTCTGCCTTGACTCCTGCCACCTGTTCGTGCAGGGATATGACATCACCGATGAGGCAGGGCTGGCGCTGGTGCTCGACGAAGGCCGACAGGAAGATCGGGCCTCGAGCGCCTGGGCTGCGTTCACGTCAACGACGCCGCCGCGCCGCTTGGCTCCTGCCGCGATCGCCACGCCAACATCGGCAGCGGCGAGATGGGCAAGGCGGGGCCTTGCCGCCTTTCTCTCCGAGCCGCGCTTCGAGGGCCTGCCGGCGACTCTGGAGACACCAGGACCGAACAAGAAGGGCCCTGATCGTAGCGAAGTCGAGACGGCGAGACGCCTGCGCCGGGCCGGGTTGAAACGGCACGGGTAGGGCAGGCTGCGAGAGTCGCCCGCCACCGCGACCCTCGCTTCTCCCGCCTTAAGCCTCTACCTGACCTGAACGCCGGAGATGGCGCGCGAGATGACGAGGCGCTGGATCTCGGAGGTGCCCTCAAAGATCGTGTAGATCTTCGCGTCGCGGTGCATCCGCTCGACCGGGAACTCTCGGGTGTAGCCGTTGCCGCCGAGGATCTGGATCGCCCGCTCGGTCGCCCAGACTGCGACCTCGCCGGCCTTCAGCTTTGACATCGAGCCCTCGGCGTTCTCAAATTTGTGTCCGGTTCGCCCCATCCAGGCGGCCCGCCAGACCAACAGTCGGGCGGCGTCGATCTCGAGCTTCATGTCGGCGAGGGCGAAGGCGATCGCCTGGTTCTCGATGATCGCCCGGCCGAACTGGCGCCGCTCTTTGGCGTACTCGAGCGCGTACTCATATGCCGCCCGCGCGATGCCCAGCGCCTGGGCGCCGACCGTCGGCCGGCTCGCCTCGAAGGTCTGCATCGCCGCCTGCGATTTCGACTTCTTGCCCTCGCGAACGCGGGCAAGACGCTCGTCGAGCTTCTCTTTGCCGCCCAGCAGACAGGAGCCCGGGTACCCGGCAATCATCGAGGTGGACGTCGGCGGTGTGGGAGGCGCGCAGCCCGTGCTTCTTTACCTTGGCGCCCTGCTCGCATCCCCTTGTTCCCGGCGGGATGACGAAGGCCGCATGGCCGCGAGAGCCGAGCTCGCGGTCGACCGAGGCGATCACGACGTGGACGTTGGCGATGCCGCCGTTGGTGGCCCAGGCCTTCTGGCCGTTGATCACCCATTCGTCGCTGGCCTCGCTCGTACTTGGCGGTGGTGCGGATCGCCGAGACATCGGAGCCGGCATCGGGCTCCGACGCGCAGAAGGCCCCGAGCTTGACGCTCCTCGGCGGTGCCGAAGCACTGGGGGATCCACTCGCCCATCTGCTCCGGGGTCCCCTGGCCGAAGATCGCGGCGACCGCGAGCGAGGTGCCCATGATCGCCATGCCGATTCCGGCGTCGCCCCAGAAGAGCTCCTCGTTGGCGATCGGCAGCGTCAGTCCGGTTTCATCGGCCCAAAACTGGGCCAGCGCCTCGAAGCCGTAGAGGCCGATCTTGGCCGCCTCCTGGATGACCGGCCACGGCGTTTCCTCGCGCTCGTCCCATTCGGCCGCGGCGGGCCGAACGACGCCCTCGGCGAAACCGTGAACCCAGTCGCGGATGTCCTTTTGATCCTGGTTTAGCTCAAGCGTGAACTGGGCGCCGCTCGGCTCCGCGCGCCGAGCGACTCCGACGACCCGCGGTCGCCTCTGCCAGCACCCGCTCTGCCTCTGTCACATACGGAACTATCGACCATTTGAGGCGAATCTTACACGAAATCGTGTCGTTGTTGGGCCGGCGCGGATCAGATGTCGCGCAGGTCGAAGGCCCGCAGCCCCTCGGGACCCTCGTCGGTGCAATCGAAGAAGCGGCGGTTGACGCAGTCGTAGGCCGGGCCCGAGCCCTCGTAGGCTCGCTCGACCGAGAACTGGCAATGAGGCAGCGGCTCGCCGGTCATCTTCACGCCGCCGAAGCCGCCCGGCTGCGAGCACCGCGTCGAGCTCGATCTCGGCGCCGAAGACCTCCTGCATGCAGCCGACGTACTGATCGCCGCTGAACATGTCGACGTAGCTGTAGAGGAAGCGGCAGCGCATCTCGACGCAGCCGCGGGGCTCGATCATCTTGTCGCAGAACGAGCGGCACTGCCGGCACTCGCCGGCTCGTGCTGCCTGCTCCTCTCGCTGGCGCGTGGCCATGGTAGATCAGTGTAGGCGCCGCGGCGGGCGGGCGCGAGGGTTTCAGGCCGCCAGGGCATCGGGGCCGAGCATGTGACCCAGCTCCGCCCTCAGGCCGCTGGATGGCCGCACCCTGTAGCCGCTGCCGAGCCGCATCTCCTTCGGCTCCCCGACCGCTGTGCGAATCGCCAGGTGCACGTCTGCATTCGCCCTTGTGGTGCTCGAAGACGGCCTTCAGCTCATCGACCAGCCCGGGGGCGAACTTGGCGGCGTCGATCGTCAGCCGTCAGCGGGCCCGAGGGCGCTGTTCGCGACCAGACTGGCCGCGCGCGATCTCCTCGCTGTCTGGTCAAAGCGCTCGGCCTCCTGGACGACCAGCTTCGTCTCGCCGCGATCCTTGTGATCGAGGCGGCCGCGGACGAGCACGATCGCGTCGGGGGCGATCACGGTCGCGCTCTCGGACTGATCGGCCTTGAAGACGAGCATCTCGACCTGACCCTCGATGTCATCGAGGGTCGCGAACATCATCTGGGTTCCGCTCTTGGTGCGGATCTTTTTGCAGTCGATCGACGATCCCGCCGACCGTCACCCAGGACCCGTCCGGGCTTGCTGAACTGAGCTCAGCCAAGCTGCAGTCGACCCGGGCGCGCAGCGCGTCGCGAACCTCGGCCAGCGGGTGCGAGGAGAGGTAGGTGCCGAGCGTCTCCTTCTCCATCGCCAGCAGCTCGGCTCGATCGAACTCGGCGGCGGAGATCGGCGGGCGGTGCTGGGCAGACTGGGAGGCCCGGCGCTCGTCATCCCCTCCACCGAAGTCAAAGATCGAGCCCTGGCCCGAGCTGGGCATCCTCCTGAGCCTTCTGCCCCGCTGACTGGGCAGCGGGCAAGGCCTCGAGCATCCCCCTGCGGGTCGCCCCGGTCGAATCCAGCGCACCGCACTTGATCAGACACTCGATCGCGCGTTTATTGACAGCGCGGGAGTCGACCCGCTCGCAGAAATCCCAGATCGAGCGCGATCCGGCGTCCTCCTCGCGAGCTCGCAGGATCGCCTCAACCGCGGCGTGGCCGACGTTCTTGACCGCGTCGAGGCCGAAGCGGATCGCCTTCTCAGAGACGACGAAACTCGTGATCGGAGGAGTTGACATCGGGGGGCAGCACCTCGATTCCCATCTCCTCGCAGCGATTGACGAAGAAGGGAACCTTGTCTTTGGTGTTCATCACCGAGGAGATCACCGCCGCCATGTACTCGGCCGGGTAGTTGGCCTTGAGGTAGGCGGTGCGGTAGGAGATCAGCGCGTAGCAGGCCGCATGGGACTTGTTGAAGGAGTAGTCGGCCGCCGCTTCGTTCAACTTCCAGAGATCCTTGGCGACGTTGGGCGGTGTCCCTGACTCCTTCAGACCCTGCATGAACTTGTCCTTCATCGTCGCCATCAGCTCGCGCTTCTTCTTGCCGATCGCCTTGCGCAGATCATCGGCCTCGGCGCCTGAGAAACCGGCCATCGAGCGCGCGATCTCCATCAACTGCTCCTGGTAGATGACGCAGCCATGGGTCTCCTCGGTGATCGCCCGCAGCCGCGGGTCGGGGTAGCGAACGGTCGACGGGTCGCGCTTGCCCTTGGCGTAGGCGGGGATGTAGGCCATCGCGCCGGGCCGGTAAAGGGCGCCGAGGGCAACCAGGTCGGCGAATTCGGTCGGCCCCACCTTGCGCAGGGCCTCGCGCATCCCCTCTGACTCGAACTGAAAGACGCCCGTCGAGTCTCCGCTGGCGAGCATCGCGTAGGTCTTGGCGTCATCGAGCGGGATCGTCTCCATGTCGATCGTCTCCCCGCGCGAGCGGCTCGATGATGTCGATCGCGTCCTCGATCACGTCGAGGTTTCGGAGACCGAGGAAATCCATCTTCAGCAGCCCGATCTCCTCGATCGGCCCCATCGAGTACTGGGTCACGATCTTGTACTGGCGCTCAGGCTTGCTCGACGCCAGCGCCGCCAGCCGGAGCGCTGCGGTCCTCGGCCAGCTGCAGCGGGACGATCTCTTGCAGCGGTCGGTCGGCGATCACCACCGCCGCGGCGTGGATCGAGTTGTTGCGGATGATCCCCTCGAGCCCCTGGGCGACGTCGATGATTCGCTTCGCGTCGGGCTCGGCGTCGTAGGTACTGCGCAGTTCCTGGCCCGGCTTCAGACATTCCTCGAAGGAGGGGCTGCGGCCCATGATCGGCTCGGGGATCTGCTTCGCGAGGCGATCACCGCTGCCGTAGTCGAAGCCGAGCACGCGGGCGGCGTCGCGGGTCGCGGCGCGCGGTGCCATCTTGCCGAAGGTGATGATCTGGGCAACCGACTCGCGGCCGTACTTCTCGGCGACGTAGCGGATCATCCGCTCACGGCCGCGCACCGAGAAATCGATGTCGATGTCGGGCATCGATTTGCGGCCGGGGTTGAGAAAGCGCTCGAAGATCAGGCCCTTGGCCAGCGGGTCGAGGTCGGTGATCTTGAGCCCGTAAGCAGACGATCGAGCCCGCCGCCGAACCACGTCCCGGGCCGACCGCGATCCCGTTCTCCTTGGCGTATCGGACGAAGTCCCAGACGATCAGGAAGTAGGAGGAGAACCCCATCTCCTCGATCACGCCCGAGCTCGAACTGCATCCGCTCGAGGCCCCGGCGGGCGCCGGATCGCCGTAGCGGGCGCGCAGACCCTCGCCGGCGATCCGCCGCAGCATCGCCTCGGGCTCCTCGCCGTCGGCGGTTGGATAGGCGGCAAGCAGCAGCTTGCCCAGCTCGATTTCCAGCTCGCAACGCTCGGCGATCTCCAGCGGAGGTCGGGCACCGCCTCGGGCCACTCGGCGAAGGACTCGGCCATCTCCTCGGAGCTCTTGAGGTAGAACTCGTTGGTGTCGAAGCTGAGCTTCGGCGCCTCGCAGGGTCGACTTCGTCTGCACGCAAAGCAACGCCGCATGGTTGTCGAAGTCCTCGCGCCGCAGGTAGTGAACGTCGGCGGTGCCGACCAGCGGTCGACCCAGCTCCCGGGCGAAGCGGACGATGCCCTCGTTTGCCTTGCTCCTGCTCGTCGATCCCGTTCTTTTGCACCTCGAAGTAGACCTGATCGGCGCCAAAGGCCTGGATCAGGTCGTCGAGGTGGGCGCGGGCGTCCTCGTCGCGCTCTTCGACCAGGCGCCGACAAAAGCGCGACTGCAGGCAGCCGGTGAGCACGATCACCCCCTCGGAGTGGGCGGCTAGCAGCTCCATGTCGACGTTGGCCTTGCCTCGCGAGAAGCCCTCGAGAAAGCCGGCCGAGGTGAGCTGGACCAGATTGGCGAAGCCGGTGTTGTTCTCGGCCAGCAGCGTCAGGTGGTTGCGCTCATAGCGGGGCTGCTCCTTGATCGCGTGGCGATCATCGACGCAGATAGGCCTCGAGGCCGATGATCGGCTTGATCCCGTGCTTTTGGCAGGCCTTGTAGAGATCGACGGCGCCGTTCATCACGCCGTGGTCGGTGAGCCCGAGCGCCGGCTGGCCGAGCTCCGCAGCCCGGGCCGCCATCGCCTCGATCTTGCAGGCACCATCGAGCAGCGAGTACTCGCTGTGGGCGTGCAGATGGGCGGCTGGAGATTGGCTCACTGGGGTGCTGCGATCATGCCAAGCCGAGCAGATGGCACCACCGGCCCGCGATTGCGTCCTTCCCGCTATCTCGCGTGACATAAAGGCCGAAGCAAGAACTGCTCAGCCGCCGCCGCAGACCCAGGCGCTGCGGCCCGAGTCTGCCCAGATCTGCGCGGCGATCGAGTCCTGTTCGGCCTTGGAAGCATTCTGAGGGCTGCCCCTGCCTCCGTAATCCGCCAGGTGGAGGGCAGGATCTGGTAGGCGCCACCGGCACCGCTGGAGGGATTGACGGCGCCGTAGTTGCCCCCGGACTCACACATCACGATGTAGGAGGGATCTGAGTAGGGACCGCCGAGCCAGCGTCCGACAGTTTTCCGCCGCGGCTTGGCCGACCGCTGTGCGGCGGCGGCTTGGGCCGTGTGGATCTCACCGACCCAGCTGCCGATGTCTGATTTCAGGCTGGCCAGCGAAGCCGCCCGGGCCGAAGCAGATCGACTGCAGCCGCGCCGCCGAGGCCTCAGCATCCTGGCGCACTGACCGAAATTTGAGAGCGCGCCAAGGCCAGCCGCGCGTCGTAGGCATCGACGCGGGCCTTGAGCGCAGCGACCATGCTCAAGCTCGTGCCGGACCGCGTCCCGAACCTGGGCGACTCGCTCGGCAAGGGCCCGATCAGAGCTCTCGATCTCGCGCAGATATTCGGTTTGGGTGAGCGAGTTCGTTGAAGTTACCGGAGCCGAGGACGACGCCGGCGGTGCTTGGCGAGCCGCTCTCATAGATCGCAACCAGGCGCTTTGCGAGCTCGCCGCGCACCCGCCGCAGGTGACCCTGCTCCAGGGCGAGCCGTCGCTGGGTGATCCGCACCTTGCCGGCAAGCGCCGCGGAGCGCTGCTGACCGCTCGGCCAGCAGGCCGAGCTCAGCTGTTGCTCGCGGGCGCCGGCGGCGCCTGCCTGCTGTTGGGCGGCCGCGAGTTGGCCTTGGCTCGCCTGCAGCTCGGCCGCAAGCGCGCCAGCCGCACTGCGAGCCCCTTCAACCTTTGCCTGCAAGGCGGCCGATATCGGCGGCGGCGGTCGCGGACCTCAGGAACCACCAATGCGATGGCGGCCGAGCCCAAAATGAGCGCCACGGCGCCAGCAATCTGATCGTGATCGTGCGCATGAAGCGGGCGAGACTAGCGGACTCTGTTAGCGATCGCTCACAAGTTGTCAATAATCCGCAACGAAACTTGCGGCTTCAGGCCGGCTCACCCCTCGGGTACGCTGCGCACGAGCCAGGAAGCCGCCGATCGCCAGACGGTCGCCGCGATCGCCTACTGCAACGCGGATCTGGCGCCGGTAGCGCCGCCGAACATAGGTGATGGCGAAGCGGATCGCCGCCCTGCCGAAGCGCGTCGAACATCAGGCTCCCTCCTCTTGCCCGCGCTGGCGCAGTCCGGTGCGCCATTCGCGACTGCAGCGACCACAGCTCGATGAAGCCCGGCGAGGCGGCCTGGGAGAAAAGCCCGCCGGACTCAGAGAAGGAAGCAAGGCTCGGCGTCATAGACCGCGTTGGGCGAGGATCGGGTCACGACCCGGACGCTGCCCTTGTAGAGCCTCAGCCCGATCTCGCCGCTCACCTGCGCATTGACCGCATCCATGTAGGCGTCGAGGTCAGAGCGCAGCGGCTCCCACCAGAGCCCGGCGTAGACCAGATAACCCCAACGCTGATCGAGTCCCGGCTTGAACTGGTTCTGGTGGATCGTGCCGACCAGGCGCTCGAGCTCCTGGTGGGCGGTCAGGACGATCGCCGCCGCGGGCACCTCGTAGATGTCGCGCACCTTGAGGCCGACGATCCGGTCCTCGATCTGATCGACGATGCCGACGCCGTGGCGGCAGCCGATCTCGCGCGGCGCGTTCGAGCAGCTCGACCAGGCCGAGCCGCTCGCCGTTGATGGCCACCGGGACGCCGCCTCAAAGCCGACCGTGACCACCTCGGCTTGATCGGGAGCCTCCTCGGGGCGGGTGACCAGCTGAAACACATCGTCCTCGGGTGCATGGCCCAGATCCTCGATCCACCGACCCTCCGAGGAGCGCCCCCAGAGGTTGTCATCGATCGAGTAGGGGGCGACCTCGGTGCCGCCCTTAACCGGGATCCCGTGCTCGCGGGCGTAGGCGATCTCCTCCTCGCGACCCATCTGCCAGGAGCGCACCGGGGCGATCGTTTTCAGCTCGGGCGCCAGGGTCGCGACCGTGGCCTCGATTCGGACCTGGTCATTGCCCTTGCCGGTGCAGCCGTGGGCGATCGTGTCGCAGCCGCTCAGGCGGGCATACTCGACAGCCAGTTTGGCGATCAACGGCCGCCCCAGCGCGGTGAAGAGCGGGTAGCCACCGCCGTAGAGCGGCGTTGGCCTTGATCGCGGGGAGGACAAACTCCTCGGCGAACTGCTCGCGCGCGTCGACGACGTGGCACTCGAGCGCCCCTAGCGCCGTGGCCTTGGCCTCGATCACCTCGTAGTCCTCGCCGGGCTGACCCAGGTTCACCGTCAGGCAAACGACCTCTGCCGCGTAGGAGTCCTGGATCCATTTGAGCATGACGCTGGTGTCCAGGCCGCCCGAGTAAAGCAAGAGAACCCGGTGCACCTGCTCGGGGTCGGCCTCATAGCTCGCCGTTCGAATCTGCTCTGGGGGCTGGTCTTTGCTCACCGCAGGCGCGAAGTCTCGCACGAGGCCCACCGCAGCGGCTGCCGCTGCCAGAATCTCTGGCATGAGGCGCCTCGGGCACATCCTCTCGATTGCGTTAATCAGCGCCGGCTTGGTGGTGATCGCCGACGTCGGAATCACCCTCGCCTACGAGGAGCCGCTGTCATCGATCTATGCCTCGATCAAGCAGGGCGAAGCAGCGAGTCAGCTAAGGGACTTGGAAGCGGAGTTTCCGACCCACCGCGAGCTGCGTGCCGTCGCCCGAATCAGGGATCCGAGAAGGCGGATCGCGATCCTCGCACAGCGCTTCGCCGCGCAGGCAAGCACCGGCAACGCGATCGGGCGAATCATCGCCCCGGCGATGAATGGCCTGAACGCAGTCGTGATCCAGGGCACTGATACCTCGAGCCTTGAGAAGGGACCGGGCCACTACCCTCAGACGCCGTTTCCCGGACAGGGCGGGACGGTTGGAATCGCCGGTCACCGCACCACCTACCTGGCGCCATTTCGCCACATCGACTCGATGAAGCGGGGTGATCTGATCCGGCTTGAAATGCCCTACGCGAAATTCACCTACCGGGTTCAGCGCACGGCGATCGTCGAACCTAGCGACGTCGGCATCGTCAGGAAGGTCGGCTATGAGCGCCTCGTGCTGAGCGCTTGTCACCCTCTCTACAGCGCCTCACAGCGCTACATCGTCTTCGCCCGGATGGTACGCGAGCGCATCTCGGCTTGAGCTGACCACGGCGAGCCTAGGGCGCGGGGACCCCCCCGCTTCCGTTGCCGTGTGAACCCGTCGTCGTCGTGGTCGTCGGCGTGGTCGTGGTTGTAGAGGTCGTGGTCGCCGGAGTGGTCGTGGTCGAGCCGGTCGTGGTCGAACCCGTGGTTGTCGAACCGGTGGTGGTTGGCGGTGTGATCACCGAGGCCGCCCTGGATTCGGTCGAAGCGGTGGAGCTCTTGCTGTTGTTATTTGCCACCACAACAACCGCGATGATGAGACCAATGATGATCGCGATAAGCCCGGCGATTAGCAGGTGCATATTTCCCCGCGGCCGAGCGCCATCTGGCTCCCGCCCTTCGGGCCCCATCATCCGTGTTGGGTCCTCGTGCACTTAGTCCTCCGGTCCGAGTATCGCGTCGAGGATCCCGCTCGCGTCCTCGATCTCAAAGCCACTTCGAAGCCGCGCCTCGATCTCCTCCCGACTGTTGCCCGACACCGCCATCTGCGTGGCCAGCAACCGAGCTCCAGCCGACCCGCTGCGCGGGCCGCTGCCCACGGCCGAGGAGGGGTTCCGCTCGGCGGGGGAAGAATCGACGGAGGTCAGGTGGGGCGTGCGGTCCTCCGCGCTTGGAGGATCAAGCTCATCGGCAGCGGCGCGAAGGCGCTCGGCGATCATTCGGTCGGCGTCGGCTTTTGCCTGGTCAAGGTAGGAGCGCGCCTGCTCCTCGGCGTCATCGATCACCCCTGCCGCGGCCCGCTCGGCCGCCTCGATGATCACCGCGATCCGTTCGGCGGCGCTTTTGGCGAGCGGACGGGGCGAGGATGGAAGCTCTTTCGGACTCACGCGAGCCGATAGCTTAGAAGCGATTCAGAAATCCGGGAGACGGCGCTCTGAAGCTGCGCCTCCTCCAGGATCAGCGGCGGCAGCAATCGCAGGCTGTCAGCGGCCGGGGCATTGACGATGAGGCCGCGCCGCAAAAGATCTGCTCCGAGGGCTCGCGCGTCCAGACCCCGATCGAGTCCAACCCCAACCATCAGCCCGCGCCCCCGCACCTCGCAGACACCATCCAAGGCGAACAGGGCATCTCGTAGCTTCGTGCCGAGCTCGCGCACGTGGCGCAGCAGCTCGGGCTGGTCGATCAGGTCAAAGACGGCAAGCGCGGCGGCCGCGACGACAGCCCCCCCGGCGAAGGTCGAGCCATGGTCACCGGCCTCCAGTACACCACCGCTCGTGGCGTCGCCGATGCAGGCGCCGATCGGCATCCCCCCGCCGAGCGCCTTCGCGGTGGTCAAGACGTCTGGTCGGACTGGGGTCTGCTGATAGGCCCACAGCGAGCCGGTCCTCCCCATCCCGGTCTGGATCTCATCGAAGATCAGAAGCGCCCCGGTCCGGTTGCAGGCCTCCCGCGCCGCCAGCAGCGCCTCGTCGCTGACCACAAATACTCCGGCCTCACCTTGAATCGGCTCGATCATGATCGCCGCGGTGCGCTCGTCGACTGCTTCCCCCAGCGCGGCGGCGTCATTTAGTGGAACCGAGCGAAAACCGGGCAGCATCGGACCGAGCGCCCGGTTTTTCGCCAGCGCGGGGGTGGCGGCCAAAGCACCGTAGGTCCGGCCGTGGAAGTCGCCCTCGAAGCTGACGATCTCCGGCGCCTCGATCCCCCGCTTGTGGGCGTGCTTGCGGGCGATCTTGATCGCGCACTCGTTGGCCTCCGCGCCGGAGTTTGAGAAGAAGACGCGGCCGCCGAGGCTCGACTCCGCGAGGCGCTCCGCGAGGCGCACCATCGGTTCGGTATAGAAAAGGTTTGAGACGTGCATCAGCCGCCCAACCTGCTGGCGCACTGCCTCGACCACCGCCGGGTGGCAGTGACCAACCGAGCAGACCGAGATCCCCGTCAGAAAGTCAAGGTACTCGCTGCCGTCTGAGTCCCAAAGAGAGGCGCCGCACCCACGCACGAACTCGACGCCAGAGCGGCTATAGGTGCCCATCAGGTAGCGATCCTCAAGCGCTTGGATCTCAGTCAGGTTCACGGCGTCACCATCGTGCCGATTCCGGCGTCGGTGAAGAGCTCCAGCAAAAGGCTGTGTGCCTTACGACCATCGATGATGTGGGCTGATTGAGCGCCGCCATTGATCGCGCTCAGGCAAGCGGCGAGCTTGGGCCTCATTCCTCCCTCGATCTGAGGCAGCACGGCTTCCACCTCAGCGACGCTGGTACGCGAGACCAGTGAATCCTCCGCCTCGGGGTCGGCAAGCCAACCCTCGACGTCGGTGAGAAAAATTGCCTTGTAGGCGCCGAGTGCAGCGGCGACCTTTCCGGCCGCCTCGTCGGCATTGACGTTGTAGGACTGACCGTCACGATCGGAGGCCGCGGAGGCGATTACCGGGATGTAGTCAGCCGCGATGTGGTTCAGCACATCGACGTCGACCCGCTCAATTGAGCCAACGAATCCAACCTGGCGGGCGTTTGGCACTGGCATCACCTCAAACAGCGAGCCATCCTCCCCGGAGAGACCGACCGCGGGCTGTCCGTGGCGGTTGAGCCGCTGCACGATGTCAGAATTGAGCTTGCCGACCAGGACCATCTTTGCCACCTCGACCGTCTCTGCATCTGAGACCCGCAGTCCCTCGTGGAATCGCACCTCCATTCCCAGTCGCTGCATATGCTCGGTGATCTCGGGGCCACCGCCGTGAACGACAACCGGCTTTAGCCCGACGTACTTGAGCAAAACGACGTCGGTGGCGAAGGCCTCTCGCAGGCCCTCCTCTCGCATCGCGGCTCCGCCGTACTTGATCACGACGGTGCGACCGTGGAAGGCGCGAATGTAGGGCAGCGCCTCAAGCAGCGTCTCAACGCTGCCCGCCGCGCTCGATTTGACCCCCGGAGTCCGCTCACTCATCGCCCTTCCTCCTCATCTGCGACTGCGCTCATGTCGTGTAATCGGCATTGATCCGCACGTACTCATAGCCCAAGTCTGAGAAGAAGACGTGGGCGCTGGCCTCGCCGCGTCCGAGCCGCAACGCGATCTCTGCCTCGGGCACGTTCTCGGCCAAGTCGGAGGCGTCGATCGAGTCGGCGCCAAGCTCCTCGATCTCCTCGCCGGCGAGCGCCATCCCCGCCGCCTGGGCGATCCTTCCCCAATTTGGGTCGCGGCCAAACAGTGAGGTCTTAACGAGCGGCGAGTTGGCAATCGCGCGGGCGACGCGCTCGGCCTCGAGATCCGTGGCGGCTTCGCTGACGGCGATCCGTCCGACTCGGCTCGCCCCCTCGCCATCGGCAACGATCTCGATCGCAAGCTGCAGCAAAACCGCGTCCAGCAGTCCATCGGGGATGCCAACCCCCGCCGTCCCGCTCGCCTGCAGCAAGACGCTGTCGTTGGTGCTCATCTGACCGTCAACCGTGATTCGCTCAAAGGAAGCCGCAACTGCCCTGCGCAACGCGGCCTGCGGTGCCTGCACCTGCGCGTCGGTCTGGATGAAGCAGAGCATCGTGGCGAACCCGGGCTCGATCATTCCGGCCCCCTTTGCCTGCGCCGAGAGGGTTATTCCATTAGCGTGCAAAGTGCACCGCTTGGGCCAGCGATCGGTGGTGGTTATCGCCTCTGAAAAAGCCGCGCCACCCATCGCCGAGAGCTCACCTGCGGCGGTTCTGATGCCGCCCAGTACGGCCTCGATCGGGAGGGGGACGCCAATCGTTCCGGTCTCTGCAACCGCCACGGATTGTGGTGACATGGCAAGCCTCGTCGCGGCCTCCGTCTGCATCGAAAGCGCGTCCGCAAAGCCCCGCTCGCCGGTCTCAGCGTTGGCATTTCCTGAGTTGACTACGGCGGCGCGAATAGCCGCGCTCTCACAGCGCTGACGACAGACCCGAACCGGCGCCGCGGCGGATGCATTGCGGGTAAGCAGCAGCGCCGAGGAAACCTCGGCTGCGTCGCAGACGACGAGGCCGACGTCGGTGCGGCCTCCCGATTTGAGACCGCAGTGCGCGCCTCCGGCGCGAAACCCGGGCGCCAGCTGCGCCGGGTCAAGCTCCTCGATTCCGGCTGGCGCCGTGACCCAGCGCGATCTGAAAAAACCCGTGCTCACAGCAAACCCTCGGTCTCCTCGAGCCCCAACATCAGGTTGAGGTTTTGGACTCCCTGCCCCGATGCGCCCTTCCAGAGGTTGTCGATCGCAGCGAAGGCCATCACCCGGCCGCCATCGGCGACCGTCGCGTAGACGTGGCACTCGTTGGTGTCGCGTACGTCGCGCAGGCCGGGCGGAGCTTCGACCACGTGAACAAAGGGCTCCGTGGCGTAGCGCTCGCGGTAGATCGCCCCGACCTCCTCCCTGCTTAGCGCCTCGCTCGTTTTCGCGTAGCAGCTGGTCAACTCACCCTGATCAAGTGGCAACAGGTGCGGAACAAAGGTCACCCCGACGGGGTTGCCGAGCGCCGCCAGCTCCTGTTCTATCTCGGGCCGGTGACGGTGCCCCTCGGTCTTATAGGCAAAGGCATTCTCATCCAGCGCCACGTAGTGCATCGCGTCCCCCCCGCCTCGCCCCGCCCCCGAGACACCCTGCTTGGCGTCGATCACAACGTCGGTCAGGATCCCCCGCTCAGCAAGCGGCGCCAGGGCCAGGACACTCGCTGTCGGGTAGCAACCCGGCGCCGCAACCAACTTTGCCCCGAGGACCTCGGCGCGATTGAGCTCGGTCAGCCCGTAGGCGGCCTGCCCGAGCAGTTCGGGAGCGCCGTGGACTCCATACCAACGCTCATAGGTGGGCAGATCACGGAGCCGGAAATCGGCGGAAAGATCGACCACCAATATGCCCTCTCCGTGCAGGGCCGCCACCGTGGGGGCAGAGGCACCGTGGGGATAGGCGACGATCGCGGCGTCGATTCCGCCGCAATCGGAGAGATCCAACTCGGTCAGCTCCAACGGCACCCTGTAGCGCGGGTAGAGACGATCGAGTCGGGTCCCGACGTCGCTGCGCGAGGTGATCCGGGCCAGTTCGAGGCGAGGGTGGCGCCAGATGATCTGGGCCGCCAGTGCTCCGGTAAAACCGGAGGCGCCGGCTACCAGAACTCTGGCAACGCGATCACCGATCAACGGTTGTTGATTGCCCTTAGCCACGGATCGTGGCTCCGATCTCTTTCAGCTCGGAATCGATCGATGCCCGCAGCGGGGAGACCTCATCGTCGGTGAGCGTGCGGTCCTCGGCGCGAAATTCGAGCCTAAGCGCGAGACTCTTATGGCCCTCGCCGATCTGCTCGCCCTCCCACAGATCGAAGACCTCTGCCGAGCGCAGGAATTGGCCCCCACCCCGAAGTACGGCAGCTCGAACCTCAGCGGCGCTCACTTCGGCCGAAACGACGACCGCAAGGTCCTGTCCAAGGGCTGGAGACGAAGGTACCTCGGCGTATTCCTCAAGGCCAGCCGGTGAGGCTTTGATCATGTCCGCGAGGTCGAGTTCGAAGGCAACCGCGGCCTCCAGATTCCACTCCTTACAAACAAGGGGGTGAATCTCCCCGATCCAGCCGATGTCCCCAGCTCCCAGCCCCACCAGGGCCGATCGGCCAGGATGCAAGAACGGCTCCGCCGCCGCTTCGAAGGTGAAACAGAGGCCGAGCTGAGCACCGAGACCCTCCAGAACCCCCTTCAGGGCGAAGAAGTCGACGCGGGCCGGGCTGCTGCGCCACGAACCACCTTCCAGTGACCCCAGCGCCAGGCAGCCGAGCCGGTGAGGCTCAGCCAGCGGGGTGCGGCGCTCCCCCACGAAGCCACCCTCGAGGCCGTCACCACGCGCCCGATCACGGGGTAGATAAACGCGGCCGGACTCAAAGATCGCGACCCGGTCAAGACCGTGAGCGGCATTGCGGGCACCCACGTCAAGCAACGATCCGAGCAGGTTCGAGCGCATCACCGAGTGCTCTTCAGAGATCGGGTTGGCAAGCACCACTGCCTTCGCGCGTGGGTCATCGGCTGCGATGCGCAAGCGCACCACCTCGCCGGGATCGGTGAAGCTCCAACCGACAATCTCGTCAAATCCGAGATCCCGTAGGTCATCCTCGGCGCGGCGTCGCAGCACTTGATGGCGCCCCAAACCGCCGACCGCGCCGGAGGTGTCGGGAAGCGTGGTGGGCAGGTTGGCGTCGAGCCCGTGAATGCGGGCGACCTCCTCGATCAGATCGACCTCACGGGTAATGTCGAAGTGGCGATCCGGTGGCACCTGCACGCCAAGACGCCGATCACCGACCTCGATTCCAAAACCAAGCCTTCGCAGGTAGGCGGCCTGATCTTTTTGCTCGATCGCCATTCCAAGCAGGCCCTCGACCCTCGCCTCGCGCAGCTCGACCCGCCGCGGCGGGAGCGGATCGGCAGCGACGTCGATTGTCTCGGGCACCAGCTTTGCCCCGCACAACTCGGTCATCAGGCGCGAGGCGACGCGTTGGGCCCGTATGCACAGGTCAGGGTGAAGTTGCTTTTCAAAGCGGGATGAAGCCTCCGAGCGAAGGCCCAGGTTGCGCGAAGCGCGAAGGATGCTTGACCCGTTCCAGGTCGCCACCTCGAGCAAGACTCGACTCGTCTGCGCCGAGACCTCAGAGCTCTGACCACCCATGATCCCCGCGATCGCGGTGGGCCCATCGCGATCGCAGACGAGCACGGTCTCAGAGTCGAGACATCGCTTCACCCCATCGAGGGTCTTCATCGCCTCCCCCGAGCTGGCGGCGCGAACGCTCAGGGCCCCATCGGGCACCCGGTCGAGATCAAAGGCGTGAAGCGGTTGGGCGGTTAGAAGCATCACGTAGTTGGTGATGTCAACGACGTTGTTGATCGGGCGCTGCCCGCAGGCAGAGAGTCGGGCCTGCAACCAAAGGGGTGAGGGTCCGACCTCGACATCGGTGAAGACGCGGGCCGTGAAACGCGGACACAGGTTGGCATCTTGGACCGTGACCGAGGCATAATCGCCCGCCTTGCCCTCACCCGTGGCGTCCACCTCAACGCCCCAAGGCTCCGCGGCGAGCTCCGCAGCACAGATCGCATGAACCTCGCGCGCGACTCCGTAAATGCCGAGGCAGTCGACCCTGTTTGGCGTCACCTCGAGCTCGAGAACCGGCTCCGCCAGCGGGATCACCTCGGTAAGAGGTGTGCCCGGTGAAAGACCATCATCGAAGACCACGATCCCGGCGGAGTCCTCGCCAATCTGCAGCTCGCTGGCGGAGAGGATCATCCCCTCCGAGGACACTCCTCGCAGCTTTGCAACCTCGAGTACCCCGCCACCCGGCAATCGGGCCCCCGGAAGGGCGAGTGCAACGCTTTGGTCGGCGGCCACGTTGGGAGCGCCACAGACGATGGTTCGCTCCCCCTCGCCGCTGTCCACCGTGCAGACGCGGAGTCGGTCCGCATCGGGGTGTGGCCTCACCGCGAGCACCCTGCCGATCACAAAGCCCTGTGGCGATGGTGGGCCGACCGTCGCGATCCGCTCGACCTCGGTTCCCGTCATCGCGAGTCGCTCGGATAGCTCCTCGGGGCTAATTCCGGGGTCGCAATATTCGCGCAGCCAGCTGTAGGGAACCCTCATCGCCCACTCCTCGCGGCTGCGCGGCGGCATCCGATCAGGATTTGGCAGAAGCGTCTCATTTCAGTGAAATTGCTCCAGCGTCCGGAGGTCGTTGTCAAAGAAACGGCGCAGGTCAGGGACCCCATGGCGCAACATCGCGATCCGCTCGACGCCCATGCCAAAGGCAAATCCCTGCACCCTCTCGGGGTCATAGCCATGGCTCTCGACGAAGCCGAGAACGTTGGGGTCGACCATCCCGGCCCCACCAACCTCGATCCAACCGATTCCCTTGCACAGGTTGCAGCGCTCGGCGCCGGCGAGCTCTCCGCTTCCCTCACATTGAAAGCAGGAGACATCGAACTCGACGCTCGGCTCGGTGAAGGGAAAATAGTGCGGTCGCATCCGCGCCTCACGCCGCTTGCCGAAGATTGCCCGCAGCATCTCGCGCAGAGTTCCCTGCAGATCAGCGAGGGTGATCGCCTCGCCGATCGCCAGCCCCTCCATCTGGTGAAACATCGGGCTGTGGGTGGCGTCTGAGTCGCGGCGGTAAACCTTGCCGGGGACGATGATGAAGATCGGTGGGGGTTGGGCCTCCATCGCCCTCACCTGGACCGGAGATGTGTGGGTCCGCAACAGCAACTCGGGCTGGGATTGAAGGTAGAAGGTGTCCTGGAGCATCCGGGCCGGGTGACCGGGAGGATGATTGAGCGCAGTGAAGTTGTAGTAGTCGTGCTCTACCTCTGGACCCTCCATCACCCGGTAGCCGAGGCCGATCATCACGTCTTCAATCTGGCGCGTCGTGCGGGTGATCAGGTGCAGGTGCCCGGCCGGCGATCGCGGCGCACCGGGCAGGGTCACGTCGATCCGATCGTCGCGAAGGCGGGCGTCGAGCTCGACCGCGTCCAGCACCTCGGCGCGCTGGGAAAGTTGTGCTTCCAATCCCCGGCGAGCACGGTTAGCGGCTCCGCCGACGCTGCCCCGCTGCTCGCTGGGCAGCTCGGAGATGCTGCGCAGGATCCCCGTCAGCTCGGCTTTTCGGCCCAGATAGCTAACCCGCAGCTCCTCCAGTCGGGCGCTGGAGGGTGCTGCCGCGATCGCCGCTGCTGCCTCGCTCTCAAGCTGTTTGATCCGCTCAAGCATCGGGTTCTGCCTCCGCCATCGCGGGCGACGATAACCACTCTGGGCTAACCGCTTTTGGAGCGAGCGCACCCCGCGCTGCGGCGGCGATCTGCTCGCAGGCGATCGCCGCCGCAGCGGCGACGTTCAGCGACTCCGCTGCCCCCGATCGAAGTGCAATCGTCACCCGACGCTCGCATTGCCCCAGCAGCGCTGGCGGAAGCCCCTCGCGCTCGGCGCCCAGGCAAATGGTGCCAACCGGGGACAACCCATCAAGCTGCTCGCCACCGTGAGCAACCAGCGCCGTCCGAGGTCGCGGTGTTTGCTCGAGATCACCACGGGCGAGTCGCTGGCCGAAGATCGATCCCATACTTGCTCGCACGGACTTGGGCGAAAAGGGGTCGGCACACCCCGGGCCGATGACCACCGTGGCCGCGATCAACGCATGAACCGTACGCACAATCGCGCCGACGTTGCCGGGGTCGGCAACGGCGTGCAAGAAGATGCAGCTGGGCCCTACGGACCCCGACCAGTGCAGCGGCCATACCGCGATCGCCCGGGTTCCCGACCCCAGGCCGGAGGCCGAGTCCAGCAGGCTCGGCTCAACCTCCTCGCCCTGCAGGTCGCTGCCGGCGGCGCACAGTACAAACCTCGGCTCGGCCCCGGCGGCCAGCCCCGCCTCGAGCAGGTCCTCGCCCTCGGTCAGGAAGGCAGCCTCGCGAACGCGATGCCTGCGGTCGCTGAGCTTTCGGATCAGCTTCAGTTTCTCGTTTTGGGGGCTGGTGATCATTCGGTGACGTTTCGGGTTGGTGGCGGGTTCTCCTGGAACAAAAAAGCGGGCCGTGTTGACGGCCCGCCCGGGAGAAGTGGAGTATCGGATGCGGTTAGGCGGCCGCACCCTCCCGGGCTAGCTCGACAAATCGGCGAAATGCCTCGCGGTCGCTGACGGCAATCTCGGCCAACATCTTTCTATTGACCTCAATCTCGGCCTTGCTGAGACCGTAGATCAACTGCGAATAGCTCATGCCCTCGAGGCGGGCGGCGGCATTTATGCGGGTTATCCACAGTCGCCGGAAATCGCGCTTGCGATTGCGACGGTCGCGGTAGGCATACATCCCCGAGCGCTGAACTTGCTCTTTGGCAAAGCGGTAGGAGGAGTGCTTGCGGCCGAAATAGCCCTTCGCCTCCTTCAGCACCTTGCGGCGCTTCTTGCGGGCAGGGACCGATCGCTTGACCCGGCTCATCTCGCCAGCTCCGATCCCGGCTCAAACACCTCGACCGGGCCAGACCCCGCCGCTGCCGCGCTCACTTTGAACCTCCCAGCAGGGCGCGAACGGTCTTTGAATCGGCCGGGGCGATCTCCACCGGCCGCGCCATCCGCCGCTTTCGCTTCGGCGACTTTTTCTCCAGGATGTGGCTCGAGTAGGCGCGACGGCCGCGGAGCTTGCCGGTGGCGGTCTTGCGAAACCGCTTCTTGGCGCCGGAGTGAGTTTTCATCTTTGGCATCGCAGTCGTATTGAATCAGACGGACGGGTATCCCCCACGCTCGCCGCAGGGGCAAAGGTAGGCTGGCGGGGAATGCGGCTCCTCTACGTGGTCGGGACCCGACCGAACTTCGTCAAGACTGCGCCGGTGATCGCAGCGCTTCGCGATCGCCTTCCTGAGGCCACCCACACGATCGTGCACACCGGCCAGCATTACGACCGACTGATGTCGGAGGTCTTCTTGCAGGAGTTGGGGGTTCCCGAGCCCGATCACATGCTTGAAGTCGGCTCAGGCTCCCACGCGCAGCAGACCGCGCGCACGATGGAGCGACTGGAGCCGGTGCTGATCGAGGAGCAACCTGACCTGGTGGTGGTTCCCGGCGACGTCAACTCAACCCTGGCGGCCGCCCTAACCGCGGCCAAGCTCAGCATCGACGTAGCCCACATCGAGTCTGGTCTGCGCAGCTTTGACCGCACGATGCCCGAGGAGATCAACCGCATCGTCGCCGATCAGCTCTCCGCCCAGCTCTTCCTGCACTCAGAGGAGGCAATCGAGAACCTGCAGGCAGAGGGCATCGGCGAGGACCGCATGCACCTCGTCGGCAACACGATGATCGATACCCTGGTCGCGCTGGAGGATAGGTTTCGAGCGACCAAGGCGGCGGAGCGCCTCGGTCTGGGCGCCGGCGAGTACGTCCTCGTCACCTTGCATCGCCCTGCCCTCGTCGATGGCCCATTGCTCTCCAAGACGGTGGCCGAGCTCACCTCCCTTGCGGCCGAGATGCCGGTCGTCTTCCCCGTGCACCCGAGAACGCGCGCGATGCTGGAGCAAACCGGAGTCGCCCATCCCGAGCTCATTTACTCCGAGCCCCTGGGCTATCTCGATTTCGTCTCGCTGATGGCCGACGCCGGTGCCGTCCTCACGGACTCCGGCGGCATCCAGGAGGAGACGACATACCTCGGAGTTCCCTGCTTCACGCTGCGCGATAACACCGAGCGACCGATCACGGTTCGGGCGGGAACGAACACGCTGCTTGGGCTTGACCCGGCCGCGATCGCGACGATTCCCAGCAGGCTCGCCCAGCGATCATCGACAGCGCTTGGGCCACCGCCGCTTTGGGACGGTCATGCGGCAGAGCGGATCGCGGCGATAATCGCCGCTGCCTAAGCCTCGGCCGCGGCCCCACCGGCCGGCTCGGCGCGCCTTGACGGCGACGTCTGCGGCTTCATCGGTCCCCTCGACCTGGGGCTCAGCAAGCTTCATCGCCTCCTTGCCAGGGGCCAGCAACATGCTCATATTGCGACCCTCCTGGAGCGGTTCGGACTCGATCACCGCGAGTCCATCGAGGTCCTCAAAGAGCTTTTGCAGCAGCGCCCGGCCGCGCTCCGGATGCGCCTGCTCACGTCCGCGGAACATGATCGTGATCTTGACCTTGTCCTGGTGGCGGAGAAAACGCTCGACGTGACCCTTCTTGGTCTCATAATCGTGGCTGGCGATCTTCGGGCGCAGCTTGATCTCACGAATGTTGACCTGCTGCTGGTGCTTGCGAGCGGCCTTTTGCTTTTGCTCCTGCTCGTACTTGTACTTGGAGTAGTCGAGCAGTCGGGTCACCGGCGGCTTGAATTGGGCGCGACCTCAACCAGGTCGAGATCGGCATCCTGGGCGCGGCTGCAGCGCCTCGGCGGTCTCGACTATCCCGAGCTGCTCTCCATCGGCCCCGATCAGTCGCACCTGGGGTACCCGGATCCGCTCGTTGACCCTTGTCGTGTCGCGCTCTGGCGGGCGCCGATCGAACCTACGCGGGATCGGCACTATCGAGAGGAGTGGTGGAGCTTCAAGAGGACGAGAGGTAGGGGCGCGGGCACGGCGACGCCCAGCGGCGCGGGGTCTTTTGCATGCCTGCGATCAAGTCGGCGCAGTATAGAGGCATGACATCGATTGGCAACCGATCTTGCTTTCAGCTGACTTCAGGTCGACCGTCGAGCGTCGCGCAAAACCGCTCGACCGACATTGCGCCCAACTCCCCCTCGCTCGTGGGAGCGAACGGCAAGCGCCCCCTCGGCCTGCTCGCGATCGCCGACCACGACCATGTACGGGTAGCGACCCAGCTCGGCGTCGCGGACCTTCTTACCGACCGACTCCGAGCGTTGGTCGACTCCGACCCGCACGCCGGCCCGCTTGCAGCTCGGCGACGACTGCTTGCGCGTAGGCATTGTGGCGGTCAGAAACGGGCAATACGATTGCCTGAACCGGCGCCAGCCAGACCGGAAAGCGCCCGGCGTAGTGCTCGATCAGGATCCCCGCGAAGCGCTCCATCGAACCCAGCAGGGCGCGGTGAATCATCACCGGAGAGATGAGGAGCGTCGTCGGCGCCGACGTAGGAGAGCCCAAAGCGCTCGGGCATTTGAAAGTCGAGCTGGCAAGTGCCGCACTGCCAGGAGCGGCCGAGCGCGTCGGTGATATGGAAGTCGATCTTCGGTCCGTAGAAAGCGCCGTCTCCTGGATTGAGCTCATATTCGCGATCCTGTCGCTGCAGCGCATCGGTCAGCGCCGCCTCGGCCTTTTGCCACTGCTCGCTCGGTTCCCATCGACTTCTCGGGTCGAGTCGAGAGCTCAACCCGCACGTCGCTCAAAGCCAAAGCGCGCATACAGCTCATCGATCGCCGTGCAGATGTCGGCGACCTCGTCGGCGATCTGTTCCTCGGTGCAAAAAACGTGGGCGTCGTCTTGGGTGAATGCCCGCACCCGCAGCAGCCCATGCAGGACACCCTCGCGCTCGTTGCGTGAAACCCGGCCGAACTCGGCCAGTCGCAGGGGAAGCTCGCGATAGGAATGGCGCTCGGCGCCAAAGACCAAACAGGCCCCAGGGCAGTTCATCGGCCGCAGCGCGAAGCGCCGTTCATCGACCTCCATGAAATACATCGAGTCGCGATAGTTCTCCCAATGCCCGGAGCGGTGCCAAAGCTCCTCATCGAGGACCTCGGGTGTCGCGATCTCCTCGGTAGCCGCGCTTTTGAAGCTGGCCCTGCACCTCGGTCTCGATCAGGTGCAAAAGCGTGGTTCCGTTGGGCAACCAGAATGGCATCCCCGGCGCCTCCTCGCGCAACATGAAGAACCCGAGCTGCGGTCCGAGACGACGATGATCACGAGCCTTGGCCTGCTCGACCCGCTCAAGGTGGGCGTCAAGGTCGCTGCGCCGAGAAGAAAGCTGTCCCATAGATACGCGTCAACATCTGGCGGCGCTCGTCACCGCGCCAGTAGGCGCCCGCGACTGAGTTCAGCTTTACCGCCTCTGATCCTGCCTGTGCTGGGGCCGTGCGGCCCCCTGCATAGATCCTCGAAGGGGCCGTTTCGATACAAAGACACGGTCTCAATCCGCTGGTCGCGAACCAGGTCCTCGATCAGCTCAACCTTGTAGTGCTCCCCTTGGCTGCGAAAGATCTCGATCGCCTCAGCCACGGGCAGCTCGCGGCGATCGAAGGGCTCGTCGGCGGCAAGGTGGGCGCGCATCGCGTCCTCGATCCGATCTAGGTCCGCGTCGGTGATCGTCACCCCATCCGGAAACTCAAAGTCATAGTAGAAGCCGTTCTCAATCGCGGGTCCGATCGTCACCTTGGTACCGGGGTAGAGCTCCTTGACGGCCTCGGCCATCACGTGCGCCGCGTCGTGGCGGATCAGGGCCAGGGCCTCGGGGTCCCGCTCGGTCAGAATCGAGATCGCGGCGCCGTCGGGCAGCTCTGCCTTGAGGTCATAAAGCTCGCCGTTGACGCTCACCGCCAGCGCCGCCTTGGCCAGCCGCGGGCCGATCGCCGCAGCCGCATCTGCTCCGGTTGCCGCAGCGGCAAGCTCCAAAAGCGTGCTGTCGGGAAGGCTGACTTTGATCTTTTCGGTCGCCGCCTCGATGGTGGCCATGCTACCCGCGCGGGCCGAGAGCCCCGCCCCCCCGGGGCTAGCCCGGCGGCCCCTGGCGTGCCTGGCGCACCGCGATAAGCGGGCAGGGACTGCGGCCGTGAGGGGCCCCGATTCGCTGCCAAAGCACGAAGGGAGCGACGATTCGGCGAAGTAGCAGGCGTGGAAAGGGCGGCCTGCCTCGTTCATCCGCGGCGATCACAAAGCGGATTCCCGGCGGCAGGCCATGGCCGGCTTCGGAATCGCTTTTGATACAGACCCTTCCGCCCCGCAGTTCCCAGGCGATGAAGGGGGCCCCGTGCTGATCAGCAAGCAGCCCTGGAGGGGCGAGAACCAGGGTCGATCCGGCGGCAACAAGCGGCCGCATTTCGGCCAGAGCCGGGCTGTAGGAGGTCGGCCCGATGGGAGCGTTGGCGAGCGCCAGCAGCGAGCAGGCTCCGGCCGCGGCGATGAAGAGCGCTGCTGCGAAGCCAAGGCCGGGTCTACTTTGCCGAGCGCTCAAGTGCCCGGCCTTGCGGTTGCTCAGAAGCGGCAGCACGATGCTCAGCATTGCCAACGGCGCTGCGATCTCGATCGCCTTTGCGGCCGTGTAGGCAGTGCCACCTATGCGGGCCGCGAGATAGGCGAGAGCGGCGGCGATCAGGGTCGAGAGGATCGCGGTCTCGCGGTGTCGCCAACACCAGATCAGCCCGTGACCAAGCAGGACCAAGGCGAACCCAATCGCCAGGTAATAGCCGACGGCGGGCACCGCACCGGCGCCTGGGGCGAGGCGGAAATCACCAGAGGGCCAGATCCCAAGCACCTCAAAGGGTGAGATCTGGCCGAAGAGGTTGCCCAAACCGGGCCCGCTCGGATTGAAGGTCTCGAAGTGGCGGAAATCGACCATGCGACCGATCTCTGGCGCGATCAAGATCAGAAAGACGAGCAGCGCAAGGATTGCCGGATTGCGGCCGAATGAGGCGATGAATCCCGAGCGCTGGCGGCGGGCGCTGGCGGCAGCTTCGGCTCGGAGCACGCGAGCTTGGTCCCCTCCAGGGTTGAGCGCTAATTCAAAAAGGCCCCAGATCGCCGCGGCACCGATCAACCAGGTCAGCCCCGGAAAGCTGTAGGTATAGACGCTGCCGACTGCCAGCAAGGCCAGCGGCAGCATCCGCAGCGGCCTCCCCAGCCACTCGACGTTTCCTTGTGGTCGAGAGATCTGGCGCAGCCAGAGGGCGAAGGCGAGGACGAAGAGCGCCTGCATCGTCTCCTTGAAATCACCCTGGGCAAAGTAGGAGGCGACCAGATAGCTGACACCGACCAGGAGGGCACCGCTCATACGCCGCAGCGGTCCCAGCTCGGCAAAGGCCGCCAGGGCGGTGAGCGCCGAGAGAACGACGGCGGAAACGGTGAGGCCGGTGAAGCCCTCGACCAGCCCGATCCCCAGGCCCTTGTTGAGCGCGACAACAATCGAATGGGGACCGAGGGGGTAGCCTTGGCGCAACAGCTGAGAGCTCTGGCCGGCGCCCAGGCGGTCTGTCGCCAGAAGGTGCTGGGACATATCGGGATTGAAACTCGTTCCGAGAATGCCGAAATGGCCTTCGGCGAGGAAGGGAATCGAGGCAGCGGCGAGAGCGATCACAGCAACCGGGGCACCGACCCTGAAGGCGCAGCCCAGCTGCGTCCTTCGCCCGCGCAGGTAGAACACCGACGCCAGCGTGACCGCGACCACGGCGATCGCGGAGGTAGCTCCCCGACCGGGCAGCCGTACCGTGCCCCAGCAGATTGCACAAAGAAGCGCCAGGCCTACCGCGGGTGAGAGCCATGACCAGGTCCTTTGCCCACAGAGTGCGATCGCTGCCGATCCAATCGCCAAAGAGGCCACGCACACCGCGAGGACGGCTGCATATGTACCGATCACGCCAGCGCCGCTTTGACTTCCGCTGCGCCCTGAAACGAAAAGAGGCGACGCCGGGCAGCTACCGCATCCGCTGCCCCCGATGAGACCGAATCCCAGCCGCCGACGCGGCGAGCAGATGACCCGGTCCCCGCGGCCCGGGAACTAGGGTGAGCGGCGGGGCGGATCGTCCCTGGCAAGCCAAAGCTGGATCGAGGCGAGGTATCGGTGTTGGTCATATCGATCTGCGGGCGGCCGCCAGGATTGGCGCAGAGATCATGCCAGCGTGAATCGACGCCGAGCGGTCGATCGGCGCCCCAGGTCATTCGCACCGCATCGTTCAGAACTAGAACGAATCAAACCCGCCGAGTTCAAGCAGGTTTCGCCTCAAATCGGCGCCTGCCCACTTTCCCGGCATCCCTGGGGGACCTCAGCTTGTCTTCGCAGCCGCGGCGGAATCCCCCGCACCATTCGGGCTCGCCTCCGCAGCTGGCAGCGTATCGGCGGTTGGCGCCTCGATCGCAAGATGGGGGAGCCTGCGCTCAAGCCAGTCCGGAAGCGTCCACGTCGCACGCCCGAGGAGCTCCAGCACCGAGGGCAAGAGGAGGCTGCGAACGATGAAGGCATCGAGGAAGACGGCGCTGGCGAGGCTCAGCCCAAAGAGTTTCAGCACGCGCTCATCCCCCAAGACAAAGGAGATAAACACGCAGACCATGATCGCGGCCGCTGCAGTGATCACCCGGCCGGTCGAGGAAACGCCCTCGACGACGGCGGCCGAGGCGTCGCGCCGGCGGATCCACTCCTCGTGGATGCGCGAGACCAAGAAAACCTCGTAGTCCATCGATAAGCCGAACACGATCGCGAATAACAAAACGGGAATGAAAGCCTCGATGGGGCCACCTTCGATGCTCAGTACACCCCCGAACCAACCCCACTGAAAGACGGCAACGACGACGCCTAAAGAAGCGCCGATCGAGAGCAAATTCATGACCGCTGCCTGAATCGGTATGACCAGCGAGCGAAAGACGACAAAGAGCAAAAGCGCCGAGAGCAACACGACGATCCCGATGAAGATCGGCAGCTTGTTGGCGATCACGTGGGTGAAGTCGATTCCACCGGCGGTCTGACCTCCGACCAACACCGTCGTATTGGTGGTCGCGGCGACCGGAGGAAGGACGTTGTCCCTGAGCCGATTGACAAGATCGGTCGTGGCGATGTCTTGGGGTGCCGAGCGGGGAAAGACCTGAAACACCGCCGTGCGGCCCGCCGGGCTCAATCCGGCTGCCGACACCGAGGCCACGTCTTCGGCCCGGTGCAGTGATGCGGCGACCGAAGCAAGGGCGATCGCGTCACGGCGCCTTGGTAGCTGAACGACCACCTGGAGCGGTCCGTTGAAGCCTTTGCCGAACCCCTCGGCCAGGAGCTCATAAGCCTTGTAGGTGGTCAGATTGGTCGGCTCACTGCTTGCGTCGCTTTGGCCAAGTCGCAGCGACAGAGCCGGGATCGCGAGGACGAGCATGATCGCGAGGCCGCTGATCGCACCAAGCCACGGATGACGCTGAATTATTCGCGCCCAACGAGGCCAAAAACCCTTGCCAGCACTGGGACGCTCGAGGTCTATCGCGCTGTGTTCTGCCTGCGCTCTGGCCTTGCGACCGATCCGCTCGCCAAAGCGCGAAAGCAGAGCCGGCAACATTGTCAGCGCCGCGAGCATTGTCATCGCCACCGCCAGGGAGGCCGCTATCGCCAACCCATAGAGAAAGCTGATCCCAAGTGCGAACATCCCTAACAGGGCGATGATGACGGTCAGCCCAGCAAAGAGCACCGCCCTGCCGGCGGTATCCATCGCGGCGATCGTCGACTCCCGAACGTTGTCGCCGCTGCGGTAGTTCTCCCTGAAGCGGGTGAGAATGAATAGCGAGTAATCGATTCCCACTCCCAGTCCGATCATCGCCGCCAGCTCGGTGGAGAAGTTGGGCATTTCGACTACGTGGGTGCCCAATCCGATCAACCCGATACCCGTGCCCAGCCCGAGCAGCGCCGTGATGATCGGAAGCCCCATCGCAATCAGCGAACCGAATGTGATCAGCAGAATCGCTATCGCGGCGATCAGACCGATCAGCGTCGTAGCCCCCAACGAGGGCTGCTGGGTCTGTTCAATCGCCTGCCCGCCAAGCTCGACCTGCAGCCTTGGAGAGCGAGCGCTCTCGGCCACCGAAATGACCCGTTCGATGGCGGGCTTGGGTAGTTCATTCGCACGCTGGTCAAAATCCACCGTCGCAAAGGCGATCTGACCGTTGCGCGAGACCGCGACCCGCCCGGCGCGCGAGAAGGGGCTGGTGACGGCGCTGACGTGGGGGAGCTTCGCGATCTGGGCCAATGCCGCCGACGCGCGGGCACGAACGACCGGATCGCCGATTCGGCCCTGAAGCGAATGAAAGACGACCTGATCGGAATCACCGGCCTGGGCGGGGAATTCGCGCTTGAGCAGATCGAGCGCGCGTTGGGACTCAGTTCCCGGCAGGGAGAAATTGCTGGCGTAGTTGGTGCCGGCAGACCCAGATGCCACGAGGACGCAAATCAAGAGAATGATCCAACCGAGCACCACCGTTCGTGGGTGCTCCACAGCGGCTCGTCCAACCGATGCGAGCGGGCCGGTCCTGCGAGGCCTGTCGTGAGTCGAGTCGATCGTCGTTCGTCCTTACGGGCGCTATCTTTAGCTTGTTGAATTAGTTACAAAATCAAATTATTTGAAAAGCAATGGGCTTATAGCATTTCTCAGTGGCTACCCGCTCACCCAACAATCGCAAAACGGACTCGGTCGAGGCAGCGGCAGCAGAGCTGACTGGACTCTTTGGCCGAGTCTCTCGCTCGTTGAAGCGAAGCGCCGAGCCAGCACCCGCTCACCTAGTTGCCATTTTTGAGGCCGAATCATTGGGCAGACGCCACGCACCCGTGCTGTTCGCGATTGCCCTTGAGAGCGAACTCAGCGTCACGGAAATCGCCGGTCGCATCGGACTCGGTGTGCCCACAGCGAGTCTTCTCGTCGGAGAGCTGAGTCGCGCCAGCCTGGTGAGAAGAACCGAGGACGACGAGGACCGACGTCGCACGA
This sequence comes from uncultured Solirubrobacterales bacterium, assembly GCA_963745305.1. Lineage (GTDB taxonomy): Bacteria > Actinomycetota > Thermoleophilia > Solirubrobacterales > 70-9 > CAVUWL01. The sequence continues at coordinate 260,939 of CAVUWL010000015.1, read as the reverse complement.
AAGTCAGCCTCCACGAGGATCACCGGGAAGCGATCGAGTTGTGGGTCGAGGAGGCGCTGGGTCCGCTGCGGCGAACGCTTCTTCGGCTTTCTGCGACCGAACAAGCCACCTTCCTCAAAGCGTGGCGGATCCTCGATCAGGAGAGTTGCGGCGGCCGATTGGGAGATCGGTAGCGTCATTTTCTATGTCTTCATCGACCGAGCGATTTGACGCGAAGATGGGCTGCCCGGTAGGCCCGATGTTTTCGGGCGCCGGTTCTCTCCCAAGCGTCAGAGTGATCCGCTCGGGCAAATCGGCTGATCTTGGAGAAACAAATCCCGCTGCACTTGGGGGTTAATCCGGCGCTGGCAACCCTCGCAACCTGAGTCCGGCACCGGAGTTCGCCCAACTCCGGTGCCGCTAAATCACCTAGATCGTGAACTTCACTACCTGCTCGGGCTCATCCTTCGGCCACGCTTCAAAAACCGTCCCGGGCTCAAACTTCAAACGATGGGTCGCCACTTTGGCGATTGCGTGTTCAGCCGTGGGTGCTTCTATCGGGTCCTCTCGAACCTCCATAGATCGCTCCCTCGCCGCAACGACGAACTCCTCCACTAGACGAACCTAGGCCGGGCAGCTAAGCGTGGGATTAAGCGTGGCTAAAGGACTTGAGTCGGCGCCCCTAAACGTCGCGGACGCAGGAATTCCCTCCGCAGCTCAGCAAAGCTCGCTGGACGATCGCTGCGGGCGCTACTTTCCCCGATCCCCAGCAGCCGGCTGTTTAGCGAGCCGCCGTTTGGCGAACCAGTTTCCCCACTGCCTTGAGAACGCCTTCAGAACCCTCGTGACCCAGACGCCGACGACTGCGATCACGAACCCCACCCCGATGTAGCGGATGTTGTCCTCGAGGTTGCTGGCGCCCGTCTCAGGGTTATAGCCCCTGAGATTGATGCCGAAGGCGTGACCGAAGATGCCGCCCACGAGCAAACCGATGAGCCAGCAAACCGGGATCACGAGAACCAGCGTTCCGAGCAAGAACAGCCCGACTCCCCGCCGGCCGCTTTCCCTCACCTCGGACCAGCGCAGCTCAGAGAGGCCAAACGTCGCTGCAGAAATGAGCGGGCGCCATTTCACGGTCGGAGCCTAATCCCCGCGCTCGGATCTTCGGAGCGATCTAAGACGGTCGAGGTCTGGCAGAACTTGAGATGGTTGGTGCATTGACACTCTGGGGAAAGGAGATCTAGCACTGGCTCCCGGCTTGATGACCGGCAATTGCCTGCTTCGATCGCGACGTCAATCAGCTGCTTTCAGATCAATGATCGTGCCCATCGCTTCGAGTTCGAACTTAATTCGCCTCGGCCTGCTCCTTGGGCATCCGAGCGAGGATCGGCTGCGGCGCCGCATCGACCAGCTGCCCGGCACCATCACCGTGGTCAAGAATGAATTCGGCCAGATCACCGGGCGAATCCGCCAGCCCGTAAAGGGCTTGCGGGCGCGTCGTCATGATCAGCGGGTAGGCGACATGCTTTTCGTAGAAGTTGCTCAACTACTCATAGGCTCACGCAGCCGACGAGAGGAGGAGAAGTGACGAACATTGATCCAGGCGAAATCAACGAAGCAGTCGCTCCGAGCGGCGAGGGATGCGAGCAGTGCCTGGCAACCGGCCAGTGGTGGTTACACCTGCGCCGTTGCGCGGGGTGCGGACACATCGGCTGCTGCGACAACTCGCCCAACCAGCACGCCACCCGACACCAGGAGGCGACCGGCCACCGGGTGATCCAGAGCTTCGAGCCGGGTGAGGACTGGTTCTACGATTACCGCTCGGGTGAATTCTTCGAAGGCCCGGCGCTGGCGCCGCCCGACAGCCATCCGCTCTCGCAGGGAGTGCCGGGACCGCAGGGCGCCGTCCCGCCGGACTGGCAAGAACGGCTCAATCCATAGACCGATCTCCGGCTTGAGGCACCTTTGCGCCGCTTGCGGGGCAGCGCAGTGCTAGGAGTTGTAGGACGACGGCGGCGACTGAGGAGAGCGCTTGTCCCATCCGTGAAACGGCGAGTAGTCGTCCGCATCCCACGCCTCGCGCAGCCCGGGCTTGCTTAGATCCCAGTCGGGGCGGATCTCGCGGATCACGGTCCGGAGGTCGTGCGAGAGATCGAGGAAGGACGGACGTCCCCAAAACCAGTAGCCATTGTAGATGCTGTGGATGACCAGCCGGGGCTTGAGCACGAGGGTGTGGGGGATCATAGGGTCGTGCTCGGGGTCGGTGTACTCTTGGATGTCGAGATCCTTCTGGACAGTCCGCTCCGGATCGGAGAGGAAGGGCCACTGGGCGCCGGTCGAGGCGCGGAACTCCTGGCTCGAATGATGGGTGTCCGTTGAGATCGTGGCAACCTTCGTGTAAGCCACCGCGATCTTTGGATAGTTGGCGGCGAGTTCGAGGTGCTGCTGATGCTCCTTCGGGCAGTAGTTCCCACGCGCGAGGGTGAGGATTAGGGGGTCCTCCCCTTGGATCTCGCTGAGCTTTCGAGGAACGTTCTCGTGATCGGGCAACTTGTAATCTGGGAAGGTGCTGCCGGGGGCGATGTCGCTGCGCATGATCTGCTCCTGTCTATGGTTGAGAAGTGACGATAATGATGGCCGCCATCCCGTCCACTCGCGCTTGGTTGTCCAGAGCTCCAGACTCCCGGTCCGCGCTACGGTTTCGGAACAGCGGACACCCGAGCGCCATCGCAGCGTTTCGGGTTTACATTGGCCTAGTCAGCAGGCGCCGCGTGCGCCAGAAAGGGGACCATCCCAATGAGCACCCACTCGCCAGTGTGCGAGCTGCTAGGGATCGAACACCCGATCGTCGAGGCGCCTATGTCGGCGGATCCTGCCCTCCCCGCCGCGGTTTCAAACGCTGGCGGCCTCGGCAGCCTGGGACTTTCGTGGTCCGATGACGCCGGGGACGTGATTAGTGAAACAGCCGCGCTAACCGACCGCCCGTTTGCCGGCAACTTCGTTCTCACCTCGGATCAGCAGCGTCGACTCGATCAGGCGCTTTCCGCCGGTCTGCGAATCGTGTCGTTCCTTTGGGGTGATCCCCACAGATATGTCGACGCGGTGCATGACGCCGGCGGGCTTGTTATGCACACGGTCGGGAGTGCCGAGGAAGCGCGACGCGCAGTTGGAGGTGGAGTGGACGTCGTGGTTGCGCAGGGTTGGGAGGCCGGCGGGCATGTGTTGGGTAGGGTGGCAACACTCCCATTGGTGCCCTCCGTAGTCGATGCGGTGGCACCGCTACCGGTGATTGCGGCCGGTGGGATTGGTGACGCTCGAGGCGTTGCAGCCGTGCTCGCCCTCGGCGCCCAAGCCGCCTGGCTGGGCACCCGCTTCCTCCTGGCCGAGGAGATGCCGATCCACGAGGAGTATCGGCGCCGCCTGATAGCCGCGACCGAGACCGACCCAGAGTGGTATGCCAACCTTTATGAGGTCGGGTGGCCGGACTCTCCGCACCGCGCCATCCACAACTCAACCGCCGAGGGGTGGGAGGCCGCGGGCTGCCCGCCACCGGGCAGTCGACCGGGAGAGGGCGAAGTAATCGCACATTTCGCCTCGGGCGAACCGATTCTTCGATATTCGCCCGCGCCCCCGATGGTCGGAACGACGGGTGAGATCGAGGCGCTGTCGCTGTGGGGTGGGCAGAGCGTTGCCCTCGCCAGGCAGACACTACCCGCTGCGGAGATCGTGGCCGAGCTCGTATCGCTCCTGTAGTGTCAAATTCCAACAACGGAGGTCAGCATGAGCAACATCGACGAGGAGATGGTCTTGGCGCACTTCATCGTTTCAGACGATGTCGAGCGCTCTCGGCGCTTCTACACCGAAGTACTTGGTGGTAAGACGGTCATCTCCGGCGAGGCGGGTGACGAGGTGACCTACGTCGCGCTTGCCAACACCTGGATCATCATGAATGTCGGAGGCGGGCCGACCGACGACAAGCCGTCGGTCACCCTCGAGACGCCATCAGACCCGGACCGAGTCAGCAGCTTCCTCAACATCCGGGTTGCCGACATCGAAGCTGTGTACGAGGAGTGGACCGCGCGAGGCGCCGAATTCCTGACGCCGCCAAAGCAGCACGAGACCGAGATCCGCTGCTATATCCGCGACCCCGACGGCTACATCATCGAGGTGGGTCAAACGACCTTGGCCAGAGGCTGGCGTCCACCGTCTTGATCACCTGGGTGGGCGTGCTGCCCCCGCCGCCAGGGCACCCATGATCGAGACTCCAATCACAAAAAGGATCTTCGCCCGACGGCTCTTCACAACCCTCACAAAGCTAGCAGCGGAAATGCCGGTCAATCACCCAGTTCCCTTCGAAGGCGCTGCGCTAAAGCAATCTGAGAATCGCTAATGCTGCTTCTGCATGGCGGGGTATCCAACGCCTTGGCTAACGACAGTTGAGCGATATATACTGACGCTATGAGCAAGCGCGCGATGCAGGAGGCGACGTTCCTGATCTTGACCGCGTTAGCTGGAGGCACTCAGCACGGTTACGGGATCATCACCGACGTCGAGCGGATCTCGAACCAGCGGGTTCGATTGCGCGCCGGAACCTTGTATACGGCTCTGGAGCGTCTTCGTACGGACAGACTGGTTGATGTGGACCGCGAGGAAATTGTGGATGGCCGGTTACGCCGCTACTACCGTCTCACGGCCATGGGCCAGGAGCGCCTCGCCGCCGAGGCGGCTCGGCTGCAAGCGAATGCCCACGTTGCGACGTTGCGGCTGGACGCGGTCGGAGTGCTGCGATGACCGATGCCGCTGATCTGGAGCGCCGCTATCGGCGTCTGCTTGCTTGCTATCCGGCTGCGTTTCGCCACGACCACGAGCAGGAGATCCTCTCGGTGTTGATGGCCGGCGCTGACCAGGGTCAGCAGTGGCCGCGACTGGCGGAGGTCGCCGATCTGCTGAGAAGCGCGATCTACATGCGAGTGCGGACCAGGCTTGGAACTTCATGGGCATGGGAGTACAGGCACCGGCGTGTCATTGTGCCTGTACGCATTGCTAGCGGGATCTGGTTAGTGGCCCTTACTGCCATCCTGTATGGCTACGGCGCTGGAGGCTGGTGGGGGCTTCTGCTGATCCCAGCGGCAGCAGCGCATTTCTACGTCGCCTACCGCACCCTGAGGCACCGCGTCGAGAGTTAGCGCTTTCCCCGCTTGATACATGCCGCTCGCGCAATCGACTCGATTCACGCTGGCGCTCTGCTACATAGCAGCAATCTCGACTGGCGCCGCAGGAAACGACCGCCACCACGAACGAAACCCCCGCGTCTTCCCCCCCACATCCACAGCCCGCTTCCCGCCCTAAGCCTAGGTCACTCAGTCACACATGGGCCGGTTGGAGTCGAACGACTCCGGTGTCTCAAAATGGGCGTTACTGGGCTCGAACCGGTGACCTCTAGCTTGTCGAGCGGCTCTGGGCCTTTGCTGATGCCTGCTGCACCGAGCGTTTGCCAGCTATGGCGCCAAATCGAGATTTTCGACGGGCTCGGGGCTTTGCTGTGTTCCGTGGGCCTTTCCCCGTCCGTTCCCACCCCGCTCGGGCAGAGCGGTCTCGCTGATAATTGGTCGAGCCTAGCTACCGATCTATCCAGCTCGGTAGGCTCGCCGAGGACGACCGGAGTGACGGCGAAATGTCAGGTGAATACACCCGAATCAATCTGGCCGACGTAGAGGATGCGGCGCTGGCGAACGGCTTGGGGCACCGGTGGGAGGCCCGGGTCGCGCGCGAAGACCTCGACGCCGAGCGGACGGGACTCACGCACTTCCGCCTCCGCCCAGGTAAGCGTTCGCCCTTCGTGCATCGCCATAAGCGCGCCGAGGAGGTCTACGTGATCATCGGCGGGACAGGATGGGTCAAACTCGGTGAGGAGATCATCGAGGTGAGCGCGCTGGACGCCATCCGGGTCGCAGCGGAGGCAACCCGAGCCTTCGAGGCGGGCCCTGAGGGCCTTGAGTTCATCGCTTTCGGCCCTCACTACGAGGCCGACGGCGAGCCAATCCAAGATAGCTGGGTGAAGTGAGCGGCAACATGATCGGGCGTCAGCGAGCTCGCGTTGGGGGTAATCGGTGCCAGCGCAGGAGCGGGCACACTGGCCCTACGAAAAGGTGATCAGCGCTACGCCAAAACGCACGACCGATACGACCATGGCAGGGCGAGATCGTTTCTCTTCTGTTTGGTAGCCAAATGTGATTACCGAGCTTTTGCTCTGCTCCCAAATTCCGACAAAAAGCCCCCGATTAAAGGGGCTTTCTTAGTGGACACCACTCCAACCTCCGGGACCCTGGAGGCTTTGCTCAATGACCCGTCCTGCGGTGCCGGAGCCCCACAGAGGCGACCCAGGACTGTCGAATTCGCATTCCTGGATCTCCTGGGGAAACGGGCGGCGCCAAGCAGCCTCGGCAGGGACGGATCTTCGAAACCATCTCGCATGTGCTTAGTGATAGGGGCGAGCCCATGCAGGCCCGTGATGTGCACACATGGGGCGAGGCTCCTGGCGAAGCGGTACGGTGGACGTCTGTCAAGTCGACGCTTGCCGGCAATCTCAGGGCCTGACCCTCAGATTCGTGCGGGTAGCTCGCGGACGCTACGGCGTCTCTCCTCTTCCCAGCCCGCCCTCGATCAACGCGCGACCGTCGAGGGGCACCAAGAAACGCTTGAGATAGCCGGGCAAGAACTGACGCAGCGCCCTCAAAGCGGGCGGGTTCGCCGGACGACCCCGGCGATCGCTTCTCGTCGTGGGTGTCGCTCAAAGGGATGGACGGGCGCCGGGGTCCAACGCTTCCGCGTCGCCAGGGCGGTGTGGAAGTAGGGCCGGGGTTGCCGAGGCCCGCTGCTCGCATTTCAACTGTAATGTTCACGGATGAGTTCGGGTGCTAACGCCAACGGACGCAGCGAAAACGGGGTCCGGCCGAAATCGATCGCCGTGGTCGGCGGCGGCTTCGGCGGTGTCGGTGCGGCAGTGCTGCTACACCGCTCGGGCTACAACGACGTCACCGTCTTTGAGCGGGGCGAGCGGGTCGGCGGGGTCTGGAACCACAACACCTATCCAGGCGCCGCCTGCGATGTCCCGTCGCACCTATATGAGTTCTCGTTCGAGCCAAACCCGCGCTGGTCGCGCCGCTACGCGCCGCAGGCCGAGATACAGGCCTACCTCGAGGACGTCGCTCGGCACCACGGGGTCCTGGATTGGATTCGCACAGGCACCGAGGTGACCCGAGTCAACTGGGATGAGGAGCGCAGCAAGTGGCTGTTGGACACCAGCGCCGGGGCGCATGAGGCAGACATCCTGCTCACCGCCTGCGGCCAGCTATCGATCGCGAAGGTTCCGGCGATACCAGGCCTTGAGAGCTTCGATGGGCCGGCGTTTCACACCGGGCAGTGGCGCCACGACGTTGACCTCGCCGGCAAGCGTGTGGCCGTGGTCGGAAGCGGCTGCAGCGCGATTCAAGCCGTGCCGGCCATCCAGCCGCTGGTCGAGCAGGTTGACGTCTACCAGCGATCACCCGGTTGGACCCTGCCGAAGATGGATTTCGCCTACTCCGAGCGAACCAAGCGGCTATTTGAGCGCTTCCCGGTCTTGCAGCGGCTCGACCGCATGGCGATCTTCGCCTTCCAGGAGCTCGGAGCCGCCGCAATGACCCACAGGAGATGGCTGCTCAAACCCCTCCGCGCGCTCGGCCGCCGTCAGATCGAGAAGGTGATCAAGGACGATGAACTCCGCGCTAAGGTGACCCCGAGCGATGAGATCGGCTGCAAGCGGGTCATGCTCACCGACGAGTGGTATCCGACGCTCACCAAGCCGAACGTCGAGCTCATCACGGACGCGATCGCGGAGGTGACGCCGGCAGGGATACGCGTGAAGGACGGTACCGAGCGCGCCGCCGACGTGCTCGTGCTATCAACCGGCTTCAAGTCCCACGGCTTCGTCGCCCCGATGGAGATCGTCGGGAAAGGTGGCCGCACGCTCGCCGAGGAGTGGGCGCGGGTGCCCTACGCGTATCTGGGGCTGAGCGTTCCTGGCTTCCCGAACATGTTCCTGCTCTACGGGCCCAACACGAACGGGGGAACCGGCTCGGTCATCTATGTGATCGAGGCGGGAATGGCCCACGTGATCGCGGCCCTGCGCGAGCTCGAGCGCGCCCATGCGGACCGGATCGAGGTGAGCCGCGAAACCGTCGATGGATTTGACCGGGAACTGCGCGCCGCCTTGGCTGGAACCGTCTGGCACACCGGTTGCACGAACTGGTACGTCGATGAGAACGGCAACGACCCGAACCAGTGGCCGTGGCTTTGGAGCAAGTACCGCCGCAGAACCGCACGGATCGAACCGGGCGCCTATGAGCTGAGCACGCCAATGCCGAAGCGCGAGCTCACTGCCTGACAGCCGTGGCGCCCACGTTCGCCTCGGGCTCCGCTTCGCAGGTTCGGGCAGCCCGGCCACGACCCCCCCACACTGTCGCATTCGCATGATCGCGAACGTATGACGATTCGCATCGGCCGGCCGCTTGGGACGAAACCCAGCGACTTTTCGACCTACATCTACCCGCCTGCTTCCGAACGGAGTGAAATTCGATCAGCGGCACGGGCCGGTCGGATTCTGCCGACCTCGGCATCTCAAAATTGGCCCTTGGTGAACATCACTCGAACCCCTCTGGGCCACTCGAAGCGGTGCAGGGCCCCATCACCGCGAACGGGCTGGTGAGGCGGATCGTTGGGGCACCTCCTAGCAGCACCTTATCGGCGCGGCTGCCTGGCACCTGTGGTCGGGTCTTCAGCCGAAGTCGGCTGCGGTGATCCCGTCGGGGTGTCCGGGCGGCCACTGCACCAACTCGATCCGGTAGCCATCGGGATCCGTGAGCCAGGAGGTCAGAGGGCCGTCTGGGCCAGCGGGGTGCTGTTCTGGTCCCGGCTTCAGCCCACGTTGTGACAGCGTTGCAATCGTGACGGAAAGTTCGTCAACCTGGACAACAAGGTGGCTGAAACCGGTCCCGATCTGCACCGGCCCGTCGGCCGGCCGGTGGACCAGCTCAAGCGTGACAATCTCCTCGCCAGGGAACTTGAGCACCGTCAGAGTTGCCCCGTCGCCCACGCTGATCCTTCCGACCTTCTGATACCCGAGCGCAGAATAGAAGTTGAGAGAAACATCCGGATCGGCCACCCGATAGGCCGTGTGGAGCGTCTTCACCTGACGGACTGTAGGCAACTTAGCCCGATTTGTGCGGCAGCTGGCAGGTCCACAATCAGAGCGATGGATCAGCGATCTATTAAGCCGGTCACGCTGTAGAACCGGGCCCATCCGATGCGCTGGCATTCGGCAGGTTGTCCGGCAGGCCGCTTCGGCAGACTCTGTAGGCAGCCTCGAAAACCAAAGCAGGAGTGGACATGAGCAATCTCAGACTCAGCATCACGATGTCGCTGGACGGGTATGTCGCAGGCCCGGACCAGAGCGAGAAGAACCCGCTCGGAGTGGGCGGGATGGGACTGCACGAATGGTTCTTTCCGCTCAAGGAGTTCCGTGAGATGCACGGTGAGCAGGGCGGCGAGACCAACGCCAGCTCATCGGTGGCAGAGGAGCGCCGGGCAAACATCGGCGCCACCATTATGGGACGCAACATGTTTGGCGGCGGCACTGGACCCTGGGGCGACAATCCGTGGCCAGGGTGGTGGGGTGAGGAACCTCCCTACCACCATCCGGTGTTCGTGCTGACACACCATGCGCGCGAGCCGCTTGAGATGAAGGGCGGCACCACCTTCCACTTCGTCACCGACGGAATCACTTCGGCACTCGCCCAGGCAAAAGACGCCGCTCAGGGAAAAGGCATCTGGCTTGCCGGCGGCGCATCGGTGGTAAACCAATACCTGGCCGGAGGCTTGGTCGATGAGATTGATATCTCGATCGCGCCAGTGATCATGGGCGACGGCGAGCGCCTGTTCGAGGGTCTCGAGCGCGGGTCTCTCAAGCTGGCACAGATCCGGGCCGTGGACGCACCCGGCGTCACGCACATCAAGTACAAGGTCGGCTGAATCGCCGGTTGAGCAGCGGGCAGGCTGTCAGACCGGTCCCGCTTTGATGCTCGCGAGAGCATCTCGCGAGCGGCGACGGGTGGCTCCCTAGCCCGGATTTCGAGTAACTGGCCAGCGACGCGATTGCGACCGCGTTGGACGTTCGGTGTCGCGCAAAGGTGCGACACCCAGGACAAAACCCACGGGTCTTTCCGCCAGCATCCACCCGCATGCTTCCCGCCCGGAACGAAGCCGCTAAGCAGCTGCGACGGTTGGAGTCGAACGACTTCGGTGTCTCAAAATGGGCGTTACTGGGCTCGAACCAGTGACCTCCAGCTTGTCGAGCTGGCGCTCTCCCAACTGAGCTAAACGCCCGGGATGCTTCCTTTTTGGCTTTCCGATGCGGTTTGCGTGGGCTCGGTTGCGGTGACCTCGCTGGTGTTTACAGGCCGCCTCTCGCCGATCCTGCCCAACCCTGCCCATTCAAGGGCTGCGTCGAAGGCTTCAAGATAGCTGCCTGACAGCCTCTCCCGCCGCTTCGCTGCTTTCTGGTAGACGCGGAACGTGGAGCGGGCGTCGGTGTGGCCGAGCTGCTCCGCGACATAGACGGGATCGTCACGCAGCGCGGCTCTGAGGCTGGCATAGGTGCGGCGTAGGGCAGTACGGGCTGACGCGCTCGCTGATCAGCTCGATGCCGGCCTTTCCAGGCGGCGTTGGCTTTCTTGATCGGAGGCTTGAGCCGGCGCGCCACGTGTCCTTGGTCTGTCGAAGTATGCCCAGCCGTTGCGGAGCTGGGCAACTTCAAGCTGCCGACGGTCCACGTAGGCATGAGCGAGGATGCGCCCGTAGCGGTCAAATCGAGAGCCGACGAAATCGCTCCGCAGTTCAACGCTTGCACCTTCTGGCGCGAGCCGGCGCATTGACGCAGATGCTGCCCGGGCGCCGCACTCAACCGGGTAATCGGGTTTGACGTCCTCTGGCGAGTCGATCCCGATTAGGCGCACGTAGGGAGTTGCCCCCGACGGCAATCGCACCCGCAGCGTGTCGCCATCCACGACGTAATCGATGGTCGCTCGCCGCGTGGCGACCGAGTGTGCGGAGCCCGCTGGAGAGGTCGCGAGGACACCCGCACAGACATCGGCCAGTGCAACAAGTAGAGCTAGAAGTCGCCACACACGACGATGAGGGTGATTCATGTCCATGGAGTGCTACAGGGAGGCCGGGCGTGTAACCGTCGCGGCCCCCATTTCTTGGTCGAGCGCGACGATATACCCCCTCGCGGCGGGGCGCGAGAGGCGACCGTACCTTCGACCAGTGGCTGTCACGAAAATCGCCTGTCTGGCGCTCGTCGGCGTCTGTGTCGCGATTGCATGCGCTGGTCCGGCATTTGCTCTGCCGGGAGTCAATCTGAGAATCACAGCGCTCCCCCGCGCCGCGTAACAGCCACAGCGCGGCGTTTGCATTCGCTGCGGTACCTGGCGTTCGTCGCTTTCGATGCAACCTCGACTATGAAAAGTGGCGGCGATGCAGTTCGCCTCTCAGCGATCGGCACCTTAAGCCGGGGGACACTCGTTTGAGGTGTCCGCCACCACGGGTTACGACGGGGATCTCGTGTAGTGGAGTTGGTGATCAAATAAGGCTGACATCAACCAGATTTGACCCGGCCAGCAGGCGTAGATGTGTTCGCATACCAGGCGACCACTTGCCTCTATTTTGAGATTTGCCCGCTAACATGCTCGACCGATGTGTGCCGCCTGCGCATTGACCGCGATGGCCGGAGCCTCCGGAGCAAGGTCTTGGCTTCAAGCCCACCGCCCCATGTGGCTCACCGATGGGCACCTAAAGAGGATCACGGTGGGAATATTTGTCGTCGCGACCTTTGCGGGCATGATGAAGTTCAGCGGATCGACCCCTCCACCGGCTCACCTTGCCGGTGCGCATAGCGCCCAGCGGATCGCTGCAGCGCCTTGACGGCTGAGGTATTCGCCTTCTATCTGAGCCGTTTTGCCTGAAAAGAGCTCAGCTCCCCCTCGCCTTAACCAGCGCCGCCCGCAGCCCCTCAAGCTCACGCGACATCCAGGCCTGAAAGCTTGCGCCTTCAGGGGTCAGCGTCTCGGTTACGGTCGCAATCGGGATACCAGCCGCCTTGGCGGCTTCGTTTAGCCGTTGGACATCGGGGGTCGCGTTCTGGCTGTTATAGACCCAGACCTTGATCTGGTGATCGGTGATCTGGCGATCCGCCGTTGACTTATCGGCCGGGGTCGGTTCGCTCCCCTCAGCGATCGCGTTGATGAAACCGACGGGGGTTAACAACCTGAGGCCGAGAGCCGGTGCGAACGGGGCAAAGATACTCTCTGAGGCACCGACTGGGATGCCAGCGAATTCTCTTTTGATCTGGGCGATCAGTTGGTGGTAGACAGCAAGACTTTTGCTCTCGAGCTGGCTGCGGCGGGCATCGAAGAAGTCGCTGTGGCCCGGGTCTGCCCTTATGTAATCAGCGCTGATCTGATCGATCACCCGCTGCACCGAGCTTGGCGAGTACCACTGATGCGGGTTCTGTCCCGCCTTCAACCCGAGCAATTCCCCGACCGTGAGCACCGTCCTTTCAGTGCTCGGATTGGCCGCCAGCAGCTTTGTCGCCCAAGTGTCATAGCCAATCCCGTTGACAATCGCCATTTGCGCCGCAGCCATCTCACGCGCATTGGAGCTGGTTGGTTCGTACTCGTGTGGATCAGCCGCCGGATTAGTGATGATGCTCGTAACCTGCACCTTGTGACCGCCGAGCTGCTGAGCGATGCTTCCCCAGAAGTCCTCGGCAGCTACCACCCGGAGCTTGGTGGAGGATCTGGATGCACCTCCGCTTGAGCCACAGGCGGCAAGCAATTGAGCGGCGATGAAAGCTAAGGCGAGAGCGACGAGGGCTGTGCCGAGGCGCGATCTGAGCATTTGGAACTCCTGGCTAGCTGGATCTTTGGCGGATGGAGGGAGGCGAGACTACACGAGAATGAGAATCATTCCCGTTATCAACTTTTGAGCCACCCTCTGCGAACCGGAGCGCCTTGGGCGGCGCTTGAAGGATCACAGCACGATCTCGGGGCCGTGCAGCGACGACAGGTACTGGGCTTGCGGCTTCTGCGCCGGCTTCTCGACCTCCTGCGGCGGCTCACCGACTCGGGCAGATCCATTCCTCGAGGAAACGTTCAAGGTCGGCAATCCGTTCGATCAGCGACGATCCCTCCCATTCCTGCCAGCCCGCCTCGATCGCACCGGCCACGCGGCGGCCGATCATTGAGGCAGGTGACCGAATCAAGCGGTAGATCGCGTCAATTGACCAGATGGAGATAGGGTTTGGGCGATGATCTTTGAGTTCAGATACGCAGACGCGAGCGGGAAATACGAGAACGTGGGAACGGGGCAGGGCGGCGGAGACGCAGCTCCACTCGATGCGTTCAAGGACCTTCGAGATCACATCGATGGTCCGATGCCCCCTGGCGAATATCAGTACCGACCAGCCAGTTCAGCTGCCCCAGGCATCTTGCCCAGCGTCTCGATCGGCACGGACTGGGCTCCAATGATGCTGGATGCCGAGGGCAGCATCGATTACTAGGTTCCCGGAGCGACGCCGCGTTCTCCACTCCGTGTCCATGCATATGCGGCAGTTGCGTGTGGACAGTGTCTCGTGGGGCAATGATCCGCGCAAACCCCGGGTGGGGCTTGGGTACTCCGGACAGCAGTGCATTTAATTAGCGGCCGGCCAGATTGGGAATCGAACTCAGGTGTCTTCCCTGTGCACGTCGCTGAGCAGCGCCTCTGGAGGAAATCAGTCGATTAGGTCATCAATCGCGCGGCCATCTCGGAATGAGGCACCCATAGTCGAAGGACCCACCGAATCTGGGCGAGGGCTGTCCGAACTCGAACCCCAAGGGCAACAAGACCCCGGACGGCCGCGCCGCCATCCGGGGTCTTGTTGTCGACCTCCTAAGCCTTACTAGGATTCTGCGCGGAACGTCACTCCGTCAAAGTAGACGGTCGACGTATTGTTGGGCCCGAAGACAGCACCGTCGTCGCCCGGGAGCACGTTGGGTCCAACGATTGGACTGTTTGCAACTGTGTCAGACGGACAACCGGTGCCGTTTTCACAGGCGACTGGCACTCGGATAAAGTGGCCGTTGGCCGGACGGAAGCCGGGCGGGAGCGCGAAGATTATTTGACCTTCAGCGCCGCCGGTCACGGCTCCCTTGAGGTGGACAATGCCCTCGTGGTCCTTGTAGAAGCCCAGTGTTTCGGGATGAACGGTTCCAGTTGTCACGTTGTGCCATGAGTGCTCGAATGCCGGCTGACCGGCGGCTCCCACTTCGTGCCACCCTTCCGGGGGCGAAATGTTGGTGGCCGTCCCGGCCGTACTTGCCGTTTGTGCGGTGGGCACCGTGCCTAGTGTCGAGGGGTTGATCTGGGTCCCGGTCAAAGAGCCATTCTTTACCTCGGCGCCCGTGATCGAGCCTTTCTTGATTTTGGCCGCAGTCACCGCGCTGTTCTTGATCTGCTTGGTGCCGACGCTGTTCTTGGCGAGCTTGGACGCAGCGAACGCCGCCCCTCCGCCCATCAGCAAAAACAGGCAAAGGGTTGACAGGACGTTGGCATAGGTCAGCTTGCTGCGAATCGCGGTCATGGTGGGGGTCTCCAAGTCGTCGTCGTTGGGCAGTCCATTTGCCCTCAATCCATCCTGACGGCACGGCAGGGCTGCAAGGACTTCGACGGACCCCGAAGAGTTCCCGCGTTTGGTTCGAAACTTGCCCGAGGACGAGCCGATCGGCTCATTGGACCGGCGAATGAAGCGCCTCGGCGGAGGCTTGCTCTTTGGACGCAAGCGCATCCAGCACCCAGAGTCACTGGCGACTTGAGGTTGGTCGCATCCCTTCTTTAGAGCGCCCGCAAACGGGGCTGGTGCTGAATCAAATCGGCTATCGAGCGTCTAGGGCTATCGCGCATCGGTGACCTTGTTACCGAGGCGAGGGTTTGGCACAAATCTTACCCTGGGCCCACCCGCTTCCTTCATCCGCTTCCAATGCAGCGTCGCCGAAAGGCACTCGTCTCCGCCAGATCCAACCCAGAAATGCAAAAAAGAGCGGCAGATGGCGACGCGCTTGTCCAAGCTGGCGCCCTCCCACCTGAGCTAGACGTTCCGCTACCTGTTCCCTGCAGAGGGACGCCTAAACCTGTAGTGATCTCTCCGAACCGCGCCCGCTCCGCGGTCAACTTGCAAGACTCGATTCAGCGGGTGCAACTTTTCAAGCCATCGGGTGTTCATTTATCTACAGTCGCGCGCAGCGCAAGAACTTCACAAGACTTGAGGACCGACGAGCCAGTGAATTTACTCTCTCTGGTGGTACGTCCTTCGGAAGCAAGGGGCCCCTTTTAGGGGCCCTTTTCCGTCCCCCCGGGCCGGTTAGACATGGCCACTCGGAAGATGCCAGTGTCGCGGCTCAATTAGCCCGTCGATCGAACTAGGGCCCCACGTGCCCGGCTGGTAGGGCTGTACCGGCGGAGGGGCAGCGAGCACCGGGTCTGAGATTTCCCAGAGACGCTCGATCGCTTCCGCGGTGCTGAACAACGTGCGGTCTCCAAGCAGCACGTCGTGGATCAGCCGCTCGTAGGCGTCGAGTGCTTGCTCGACACCGCCGAATGTGTCGGCGTAGCTGAAGCGCATCTGTGCCTGGCCAAGGCGGATCGACGGGCCGGGAACCTTGGCCAAAAAGCTCGCCGAAATGCTGCCCGGATCGCCGAGCTCAAAGGTCAGGTGATCAGAGCCAAAGGTCTCGGCGAGTTGGCTGCAATCGAGCGGGAACATCCGCCGGGGAGGCTCTTTGAAGGCGACCGTGAGCAGGTGGCGATTCTCGGCCATCTTCTTGCCCGAGCGCAGGTAAAAGGGGACCCCAACCCAGCGCCAGTTATCGACGAATGCCCGCAGCGCGACGAAGGTCTCAGTTTCAGAGTCGGGCGCCACGCCTTCCTCATCCAGATAGCCGACGTACTGGCCGCGAATAACGTCACCGGGCGCCAGTGGCAGCATCGAGTCAAACACCTTCTGGCGCTCGCTCATCAAAGACTTTGCGCTGAGTGAGGTTGGGGGCTCCATCGCAACGAAGCTGAGCACCTGGAAAAGGTGGGTCACGATCATGTCGCGAAACGCCCCGGTTTCCTCATAAAAGCTCGCCCGCATCCCGATCGAGAGCGTCTCGGGCACATCGATCTGAATCTGGTCAATATGGTTGCGATTCCAGACCGGCTCGAACATTCCGTTGGCGAATCGCATCGCGAGCAGATTCTGGACCGCCTCCCGTCCCAGGTAGTGATCGATCCGGTAGACCTGACTCTCTTCAAAGACGGAATGGACCTTTCCGTCCAGCTCACGGGCGGACCGCAGGTCGGTGCCAAACGGCTTCTCCATGATCACCCTCGCGCCCTCGCCAAGGCCAAGTTCTCCGAGCGCCTCAATCACCCCGGCCGCGCCGGCTGGAGGAAGCGACAGATAGTGCAGCAGTTGTGCGTCTCCATCCAGCTCCTCCCTGGCCCGCCTCACCGCGTCGCCCAGCGGAGCGAAACCCTCGCCGATGCTGGCAAACCGAAGCGAGGACGCAAAGCGCTCCCAGGTCGCATCAAACGGCGAACGCCGACCGGACTCCGCCACCGCGGCTCGGGCGAGATCGACGAACTCATCCTGGCCAAGGCTCCCTCGCGAAGTCCCGATCAAAATGTAGTTATCGGGCATCAATCCGACCTCGGTGAGGTGGAAGAACGCCGGCAAGAGTTTTCTCTTGGCGAGGTCGCCGGTCGCCCCAAACAAAACGATGACCCGATCCTTTGGAACGGTGGCCTGCTCAACCTGGGAAGCGGGGCTTCTCGTCGCAACGCTCACGACCCCAGCCTGACAGATTGGCGCGGAATCGATCGCGCAGCCTGGGCAGAACCCGAGCGATCGCTAAACATCCGATCCCCCACGGTCATCGGGGGTGGCTTTTCGATCTTGGGTGCGCCGCACCTGCCGCGGCGAGGGCTCTGATCACCTTCTCGATCAGGACGATTTTGGGCGCTTCTGGCCCAGCCGGTGAACCTGTCTCGGTGCCCGTTCTCTGCGGTCCTGAGCGGTCCTCTGCGGCTTGTCATGCGGATTCTTGCCGCGGCGCCGCTATGCGCTAGGGGCAGTCAACCGCTCGGCGACGCTGTCCACTGGCGCACCACTGGCGCACGGATCGGAGGCAGCAGCCTCGACCCGGGCCTCATTGATCGCGGCCTCGAGATAGGCGTCGACCAGATCGCGGGCCTGCTCGCGAGAGCCGGGCATCAGGTGCCCATAGCGGTCAAAGGTCATCTGAATGGTCGCGTGACCGAGGAAGGTCTGAATCGCCTTCGCGTTGACCTGCGCGTCGATCAGCAGCGAGGCGAAGGTATGCCGGCACTCGTGGAGCGTGATTGGCCTGACCTTGGCCGCCTTAAACGCAACCCCCGCTCGGTAGTAGACGCTGCCAGGGTTGAACGCTTCCCGAGAGGACCGACCAAACACGAGGTCCTCCCCACTCCGCTCGGAATTGATCTTCAGCGCGTCTAGATGGTCGCGAAGGACGGCGAGGATCGGCACGGTGCGCGTCCCGGCCTTTGACTTCGGCCTGATCGGCCCGTGCTTTTCGTCCCAGGAACGGACGACGTGAATCTCGGAACGGCCAAGGTCAACGTCGACCCAGCGCAGGGCCTGAAGCTCACCGCGGCGAAGGCCGCTGTAGAACGCAGTCGCCCAGATCGGGCGGTCACGGACTGGAAGCGCCTCAAGGATTTCGGCAGCCTCAACGGCATTGGCGATCCGGTCGCGACTGCCGGTTGGCGTCGGGAGTTCCAGGTCATGGGTGGGGTTGACGGCCACCAGCTCCCGTCGCATGGCGTGCCGGTAGATGGCCTGCAAGGGATTGATTTGGTTGCCGACGCTGCTCGGCGAGAGCCCAGAGGCTAGAAGCTTGTCGGCGAACGCCTGTAGATCGGTGCGTCGCAGCTCCGAGAGCCGGACAGCACCGAACTCGGGTAGAACCCGACTGCGCAGGGCTCGCTCATACTCGCGCAGGGTCCCCGGCTTGTAAGGGCTGCCCCCACGGTCCCTCACGGCGCCAGTGTGGGCCGCCTCAAGCCAGAGCCACGCGGCCTCGCCAACGGTCAGGCGGGAAGCCGTGCGGAGCTTGCCGGCCCTCGCGGCCGTGGTCGCTTCGGCGCGCCATGCCTTCGCTTCGGACTCAAGCGCGAAGGTTTTGCGGATCTTCTTACCCTCGCGTGCGAGATAGACCCAGGCCTCGAATCCGGCCTTGCAGTTGCAGCGACCCTCATCGTCGCCGGCCCGACAGTTACCGGAGTGCCTGCGTCGGATTCCTGTTGCTGCCATTCGTCACGCCTCCTCTTGGATTGCGTTGCACTTATCCCGCTTCCCCCGGACGACTCGGCTCTCGCACTTGCGAGGTCACCGAGCCGCCCAGGTTGAGCGGGTGACCACTACTACTTCGGAAGGCGGCGCTGCCTATGGCGCCGCTTACTTTCACGGAAGCCGAAAGGCTGCTCCCGCCCAGCGCCCGATCTGCGGCGCCAAGTCTTGAAGATTGGGGACGACGGGCGAGTAGGAGAACCCGCCGCCCCCGTTGACGCGGGAAGGTTCGCGCCAAGCTTGTAAGGGTCATTCAGCGCACCGCCAGCTCATCGTCGGTTGCATTGTCCTGAAGCGCGTGTTCTAACTCTGCGACGATGCGGCGGCCGCTCCCGGTGCCAAAACGCGCCCGAAGCCTATCGCGACCGGGTAGCCCAAACTCTTTAGCGCGGTCCATCTCCGCCGAACGGGGCAACCGTCCATGGGCGCGTTGAAATCGGTGGAACGCCTCAAGTATCTGCGCATCGGGCCACACCGAACGTTGCTTATAGCCTCGACATGGGAGCCCGGCGGCCTGCTTCGCTTTGCGCCAGCTCCCGAACTCCCGAATAATGCCTGTCTTCGTCGGCATTTCCGGGTTGCCAATAATGTCCGCAAGTCCCGGCGGCCGTCCCCATTTTTCTTGAAATTCCGTGAAGGCCCTAATGATGTTTTCGCGGTTCCACTCGCGTCCGAATTCATCCCGAAACTTGGCCAGGTTCCTGGCGCTCTCGCGACTCGATTTCTTTTGCTTTGGCGAGATTCCTGTGTGTTCTCGGCGTACATGTCGAACGACCCATATAACCGCGCCCACCTCCTCAGCGATTTCGGCATCATCCATTACCGTCGTGTCGAGTAGGTGCCGGATAGACCGCGCCAGTAAACGGAGGTCGGCTGCGGTAGCGTCAATTTCAGAGGGGCGCAGAGCGCTATCCGCCATTGGCACGTCCCCGGCTTCTTCGACCATTTGCTCGATCGAATGACCCAGAGACCGAGTCGCGGGGTGTCGTTGCAGTCCCAAGAGACTCCAACCGGCCTGCTGCAAGAGAAGCCCAAATAGCGGAAGATGGCCAGGCGGGGGCTCGGAGGTCAGGTCAATAGAGTCTCTCTGCAACACCACCAGAAAGGCGGTTTGCACAGCGTCTTCCACATCGTCCCAATTGATATGTCCCGGGAAGCGAGAGGCAGTGGTCCGGCGGAGCTTCTCTAGCCCCCAGCGATCCCAATCCTTGAGAGATTCGGACGCCTGGACCATCCGCTCTGTTGTTATCCGCTCGGCCCTTTGATCGGAACACCGCTCCGCCAGGGCCTGAAACGCCTCGACCATCGTCTGCGCCATTGCCGCTCCTCTCGGTTGGACCGGAGGGGCGAGAATCTGGCGAGGGGGCGGTGTAGATTGCCCGGGCGCCGGAGCCTCAATCTCCGGTGCATCGGAGGGGTCGGCGTTTCGGCGTCGGCCCCTCTATTTCGCGCGGAGCGTATACCGATCAACGGCGGAGCGCAAGGGGAGGCCGACCAGCATGCGAACATGCGTTCGTGTCCGAGCACGAGGCCAAAGCCCTGAAGATGAGCCACGCTTGGGTCGCGGAGTGCTCGTGCGGCTGGCTCGGTGGCGACCATCGAAGCAAAGCGCCCGCGACCGCTGAGGCCCAGGAGCACGAACGGGACCCGAAGCCACCTCCGTTTGAAGTCTGGAGCCCGCGACCCGCCGAGTGACTTATTCACGCCTCGCCTCAGCCATCTGAGAGCCTATTTGTGCGGTTCTTTCCCCACGCCAGCACTCGGCCACGGATAGAGCGGTATCCGTCGCTCTGAACACCTGCCAGAAGCCGACGCAATCGGGACGCTTCAGCCCGACATGCTCCCGAGCAAAAGCGGGCCTGTGGCCGGCGCCCGTCGAGGGAGCGCTCGCAGACGACACAGACCCGCTCCTCCACTAGGCCAACCTCGTAACGATCCGTTCGTCTCCCACGGCGCTCAGTTGACACGATTGAACGCAAAGCCCCACCTGATGCTGGCAGCCGAAGCAGCAGCACGCCATTGCCCTTCGGCAGCACCAAACGCACCTTGAGCCACAACTAGAGCTCCCGTTGAAAGGTCCGTGAATGCGGCAGGAGGCGTGGACGGATCAAAGAGCCGATCGGTACCCGCCATCACCAGACAATGGTCACTAAACCCTCCTCCGCCGAGCCACGGAGCAATGCCTATCCAACGCTCCGGAAGCTTCCGTTCGTGATAGTGCTTCCCGTTCACTAGGGTTGTTTCCCAAGTTTCCATTGCCAGGTCGCGGGCTCTGAGCCAATCGCTCAGTTCCAGCTTGGCTGCCCGATCGATCTTTCCCGCGTCCTCACCTGCCTCAAGCCGCTCGTCCAGACACGGATCAGGCACTTCCTCGATAGGCACCCGAAGACATGTCGCTAGCGCTGCCGGGAAACACGCATCGAAACGCAAGGGGTGGTAGCCGATCGAGCCGTCGCTTAGCCGCCTGCTATGACAGTCCATCGTCGTCATTCGGCCACTCACGCGCCGCCTCGGTTTCCGCCCGCTCCTTGAGCTTTATATGCTCGGCACGACCTACAAAGTGGGTTCGGCCAGGTATTTTCTGTACGCGCTTTCCCAGTAGGAGTTGGGAAGCCAGGAATGTTCAACAACCCCGTTTTGTTTTGTCATAAATTCACTCCCTTTTGTTGCTTCGCTTGTTTCATAATCACTGGGCCAGCCATTCCCGACCGATAACGTCCTCGGGCCGGATGAGGATCTCATCGTCGAAGCCGGCGATGATTTTGTCCTTCGGCAGTTGACCGCGCGAGATGCGCCGATGACCGCACCATGAGTACTCTTCGGCCGTCGAAATCTTCATGGCCCACGAGAACCCAAGGTCGGGTCCATCCTCGTCCGTTGTCCCTCGGTAACACGTAACCAGCGGAGGAAGCGGGTCGAGATACTCCGGGTGACGCATCAGCTTCTTTGAGTCCTTCCGCGCGAAGATTCGCCGCCACACCCAATCCGGTCGGAAGTCGTGCTGGACATCCCCTCCCAGGCCCCACCACTCCATATGCACCTCATCCCAGAAGTCCCGATCTTCGCGCGGACTACGGAAAAGCTTCCAGATCCGCTGCTCAATTTGGGGTTCTTGGTCATCCCAGATGTGTTTCCATGCGGCCCGCTTCGCCTCAGCCGCATCGCGATAGTTCAGCCGCCGAGCTATCTCGTCATATTCGACACCGCTTCCCCGCAGACCGAGAACCTTCCACGCTTTCTCCGAGGTGTAGTCGACCAGTAGAGCGTCGATAAGCTGCTCGTCAGCAATGAACGTGGCACCGCTGAATTAGACGTTGCCTTGTTCAGCCATTAAGTCATCTGTCCCCCTCACTGAGAATCGCCCCGACGAGCGCGAGCCTGTCGCTAAACAAGAGCGCCAAGAGCTAAGAGAGAGTCAGCTCCGTGACAACGTGCTGATAAATGAAAGCAGCCACAGCAGCAACATCCTCGCGATCACCGCAAAAACAAACCGTCACCAAACCAGCGTCAGTCAAAACGCAAACCTCTCTTTGTGCAGTGTCTATCATAGTCAGCCGCTATGCGAAGCGTTGCGTCAGCGAGAGTCAGCTTTCAAAGCGATTACCTCAGCCTTGCGCTGCTTCTAAATAGCGATCTGTTAATCTAAAATGCGCGAGTTGCGTCATCATCAACCTCCGCCCTGCATTTCTGCAAGTAACCAATAGTGCTGTCATAAAAGTCAACCTCAAGCAACTTACAATCACCAACCCGTGTTCTCTCAACAACCTCTATTTGTGCGTTAATTCGTGCAACGCAAACATAATGTAGTAATTCCTTTCTAATAAAGTGAGTTTCAGCAACTTAGTAAACCAAACTTAAACCGTTTACGCAACTTCTTTTTCATCAACGTTTTATATTTAAACTATTTCTTTTTCTTACCAGCACCGTAGCAACACCCTTTTTTCGTAATTCCATCAAAGCACCGCAATCCAAATATGCTGCCCATTACAGGTCCTTCAGCTCTAGTGGGTCTTTTACGTCGTCGCGCCACAACTCTTGAACGGGTCCCCGGCCTTCCTGCTCTTAGTTAACTAGTCCTATATTCGTCTGCATCATCTTGTGAGCTCTATCGGCTTCAGTAAATGCCTCGTGAGCAACTGCCTCATCAGAGTTCTAAAGCTCCTTCTCTTGTTCACTCATTCCGCTCATGTACTTCTCGATCCGTTTGTTCGCTGGAAATTCATTCCTTCCAGCGTTCTCGGTTTCATGCTAGGTCGGTAGGTTCTCGGCAAGTGTTTCTACCGCTAGCTTGTCCCCTTTCTTCTCTAGCCTCTATGCGATTGCGAATGGATCTTTGCCACCGTCTAGTAACTGTTTCACATCCTCTGACCACGCCCTCGCCTTTTGTGATTCGACCAAGAGCGCCTTACCATTACTCTCTGGCAAACCCTCCGCTGCCGTGTCCTCTTTTGCGCGCTCGAGTGCTTTGTCGTCTGTTCTCTTGATCTCGGCGACCTTTCGTCAAAGTCCTCGCGGATTTCCTCTATTCGTTCGGCCTTTACCTCCTCACTGAATCGCCTGTCCTTTTGGACCTTTTCTCCGTAGTAGCGGACGTCGAGCAGTGCGTCTGCTAGTTCGTCTGTCGTCTTGCGTATACGTTGAGTCCGCAAGTATGCTCTCGTTGGCATTCAGGTTCCTTTCGTTGAAGGTTAACTGCGAGCTTGCTGGGGCCTATTTGCTGCCACCAGCGCCGCAATGCGCTCGCTTTTTTGGAGTCCGCCGGCTTGGGGTCGGGCCACAGGTGAACTCGGTGGCTCGTCCTGAGCCTAGGGGGATCTCTCGGGCTTTGATTCCGTCTGACATCTGATGGTTTCCTTACTTGTGCAGAGCCCAGCCGTCAAGCGCAGAGTCCGGATGTCGGTGTTGATGGCGAGTTCGGGTGGCGCGTGTGCGCGTTTGATGATGCGGGTGGCGTGCGCGCGAGCGCCCAGCCTTACTTCGGTCCTCTACCCTCTGGTTGGCTCCGGGGCCAGCGACATGATGTTTGATGGGGTGATCCCGCTGGGGGAAGCGTTGCGGCCGCTCAGTCTTTCTAGGCCGTCCACGCGGGCGTGGCGGCAGGACACGGTCGGGAGCCGGCCGCGTCGCATCTGGTTGACGAAGGGCTTGGCGCGCACTGGTAGCTCATACGGGTGTCAGCGCCTCCTGACCGAGCTCGCGCAGCGTGTGGTAGCTGCGCTTCAGTAGCTTGCGCGCTACCGCCAGGCACGCCCTGTTGCCCCCGATCCGCTCCTTGGCGGCCAGGTAATACTCGCGATCGGGACTACGCTCACCCCGCCTGGCGACCTGCGCGGCCTCATATAGCGCCCAGCGCAGCGCTGGCGGCCCTTGACGGGAGATGTGCCCAGGCGCGCTACGCTGATCTGACTGAAATACGGTGATGTCCAGGCCGGCGTAGCGCACCGCTTGACGAGACGAGGAGAAGCGGGTGCAATCGCCGAGCTCTGCGAGGATCGTGAGCCGCGGTCAGCTCCCCGATCCCGTAATGGGCCATCAGCGCCTTGCACCCCACCTGGCTGCGCGCATAGGTGCGCAGCTCCTTATTCAGCGGCGCTATCCGCGTCTCTATCGCGTCTATCATCGCGATCGCTATCGCGACCTGCTCGCGCGCTGGCGCCCAGCGGCTGCTCTGTCAGCCATTCCCGCCCGTCCCCGATCATCAGCTGCCTACGCTGCGCAGCCGCGGCGATACAGCGTCGCCTGTATCCGCTGCTGCCATTCCGAGCGCTGCTCAGAGAGCGTGTGCCGCAACCTGACCCGAGCGCGCAGATCGAGGATGTGATCGAGCGAGATCCAGTACTCCGGCAACCGCTCGATCATCAGCAGCTCTCGCAGATGCCTGGCGTCTGCGCGGTCTGTCTTCGCGCGCTTCTTCTTCCCCTTCCGAGCCGCGTCTCTGTCTGCTCTGCCAGATGCACTACTGCGCCTACGCTTCGCAGCTCCTCTACCACTAACCGCCAGCCCGTCTTCTCCTCCAACCCCACCTCCAGCTCCTGGCCGTCTAAACTGCCCAGTAACTTGCGTACGCCCACACTGTCCCCCGGCGCCACCCGCCCGCGCTTCACCTCACCTGTTTCTGTATCCAGCCAGTCTGCGTGATCTGCGCTCTATGTTGATCAAGTCCCATTACTATTGTCACTCTGGGCCTCCTCAAGCTCCATGGTTTGAATGCCTGCGCGTACTCATACCGCGCTTGAGCTGAGGAGGTCCCTACACGTCTGCAGACAAACTGCTCATGACATCTTTCGTTGAAGTGGTTAGCGAAGCGTGAGCCGAGGGAACCGCCGTCGCGGCGCGGGTGTTGGCTCTGCCGGGACCCACTCCGGTTTTTCGAGCGGCTCCGTGATTCGAGTCGTTCCTCTCTCCGTTGGTCAAGTTCAGCGTGATTTCTGGCGCTGCGTTCGAGTACACGCTCTGCGAGGTCTTGGTCTGGTCTACAGTGGCCCTACGTCTGTTCATTGGCTGCGTCTCCTTCTCTTTCTGTTGAATCCGAGGTCATCGAACCACGTCTTAACCTCCTGCATCTCTGGCTTGGTGCCCCAGTCCCAGCCCATTATCCCGAGGTCTTCTTTCGATTTCCGTCGTTCAGCCGGACTAGCCCAGGGATTTTTGTACTGTGTAATCATCTGGGTGGGCCATACCGCTCCCCACCTACCCCGACCAGTTCTGGGTCTCGTGGCAAATGAGCCCGGCTCCCGTTTCGACCACTTCCTCGCCCTCTTCCTGCACAATCTACCGCGGCGGGAGTGAATCTTCCGCGGCTTTGCTCAGCCTGTTACGCCAACGCCTTTCTTGTCGCGCCAAGGCCCGCAAGCGAGATACAACGCGTCCGCTAAATCGTCTTGACCGAGACCCGCCTCTTATTCTCTCTCCCCCGCCCTGTGTGAACTACACGCGGAGTAACAGCAGCTCGCGGAGCAGCTCTGTGGCCTACGCAGAGATCAAGAGCTTGCCCTGCTCTAAGAGCATCCTCAAGGCGCTGTAGGTGGTCGACTTTGAGCTTTGGTCGGTGTTGACGAACTCTACGGTGACCCGGTCTGGACGTTTCTCCAGTGTTCGTGCTAGCGACTCGCTAAGCGGGAGACCCAATCCGTTGGTCTCAAGTGTGAGTTGTTCCCACCGCGCCGGTAATTCTGCGATTTGTGGCACCACGCCGCCCGGTCCCTCAAGCGGTTCACCTGAGCGCCATGCGTGTGCGGCCAGTACAGTGAAGACACCTGCAGGTTCCCTCAGCCTACCGATGGCGACCAGCGCGCAACGATCCTGCGTCGCGCCCCAATCCACGCCGCCCAGTACCGAAAGTCCGCCGAGATTCCATAAACCGCGCATCTCTATATCTGCGGTTGCCCGATCCAGTAAGTGACGCGGGAACAACGCATCAGCACCCTATGCGAACTCGCCGAGATACTCCGCCGCGAACCTCTTCTGCGTCATCTGTTCCTTTGCCGCTGCTATCTTGCTCTATCTTATCCACTCCTCTTCCGCAAGCGCCCAGACATGCGTTTCTGCGTGCTCCGCTCCCTGTACCGGCCTGTGCGGCGTCTTAGAAGCTCCCGTTTGCAGCGTGACCGATAGACGCCAATACTATCCGAGCATCCTGTCTTGCAGCGTAGTCTGATAAACCGCGCTCTTAAGTAGTTCGTCTGCTACCAATACCACCTCTTCTACCAAGAGCAGTCAACTTGACCAACCACTTATCTGCCTCTCACTAACCTACACCTACTTAATCTCACTACCATTAGTCAGAGTGACCAGTGCAGCGTAATCGTCAATCACCTACCCACTGTAGCAGAGTGAACCCATCGCGACGTGCCGCACTTCACCGAGTAGCCTCTTAACCGCGTCTTCACCGGCCGAAATGACCAGCACCCGCAGACCGGGAGTGGCAAATGCCTTCCACAGTGCGAGTACCGACAGACTGCGGACTTTCCGCTCTGCCTCGGTGCAACGATGACCGTAGTCCGCTTGCGGAGCTGGAGGCTGTTCGTCTGCCAGTCAGTTCGAGGGTGACCGACTACCTTTGCGAAGACTTGGAGGACTCGCGAGCCTTGGCGGTGTTAAACATCGGACCGCCTCCTGTCGTAGACGTACTCGGGAACGCCGGCCACGCGGATGCCCATTTGGGCCACTAGATAGGCCGCCTCGCAGTCGCCGCAGAGAAGCAGCGGCTTGCTCCAGAACCGGGTCTCGGTCAGCTCGACGCCGTGCGCTGGACACCAATCGCAGGCGCCGGTCAAGTGGCCGCGCCGCGGGCGAGTGAGCACTCCGCCGGACCTGTTACCAGCCGTAACGGGTGACGCGACCGCGCTAGTCATCCTCAACCGCCTCGCCGTCGATGGTCTCGCCGTCTGCTTCGGCTTCGGCCTCGGCTGCCCATTCCAGCGCCAGGTCGCGGCTTCTCACGAGGTCGAGTCCGAGCTTCGCCCTGCTGGCCGGCGTCATACCGAGCTCCTTCAGCAGGTCGAGCGAGTGGCCACGTAGACGGCTCTCGTATTCGAGCACCGGCCGTGGCTTGCCGCTCTCGTCTTCCCAGCCGCGGCGCTCGATGAACTCGCTGATGCGGTCCAGGCGCACGAGTGCTTCAGCGGCCATCCGTATCGCCGGGCCGTCTGCAGCAGGCAATGAGCCGTCCGCCTCGCGTACAGGTGCGTCAGCGGTCAGGGCGGCGTATATCTCGGAGACTTTGCCCTCTAGCTCGGCTTTGGCGATAGCTGCGAAGGCTCCGTGAGAAACGGCTAGACGTTGCCGTTCGCTGCTGGCGGTCCGCCCCGCTTCAGGTTGGCGAGCTGCTTGGCGCGCTTGGTCGGGTCCGTCGATGTCGGGCTCACGCTGCCAGCGCTCGCATGAATATGCGGTGGCTGCAACCTGCCCGGTCGAGGCACTCGACTTGGAATCCACCGCCCGGCTGGGGAACGGCCAGCAGGCCGGCAGACGGTGATTCGCAGTGCTGACAGATGCCGTTGGCGTCCTCGAGTGCGCGAGCAGCTTTGAGGTCCTCGAGCGTCGCGCGGTTCGTCGACGATGCCCGTTCCGCCTTTGCCTTGCGGCGCTGGGCGAGTACGTCGGCGCGGGATGGCGGTGGTGTTCGTTGCTCGGTGGTCATTCGTGCCTTTCGGTGTCGTCGGAATGCGCAAGGTGACCCACCTTGGGCGAGGTTTGAAACCCGCTTGTCATGCGGGCTTTTCGCCTCGTGCGTCGTCGTGCGCCAGCCAGCGTTCGGCTAGCGGAGCGATCCAGCCACGCCTCAAGCTCAGCCAGGGGAATCAGCCGCAGTCGACCAGAGCGCACGACGCGCAGGTCGCCCAGTACGTGGCGCTCCAGGTGGTCGACGGACATTCCCAACGCCTCGGCCGCTTCAGCCTTGCTGAGCGCCAACTTGCCCCTCTCCGTCTTCAGTGGCTCTGGTTGCAGGTCGACAAGTCGAGCGGCCACGCGATCCGCCACGGATTCGGCCAGGTGGTCAGAAAGCACGCTGAGCGGGTCGGTTTTCGACCGTTCCAAGTCCCCGAACGTTGGAGGCGCTTGAGCGGGTGGCGCCGGTGATTCCTTCACTCCCAATGGACTACCAACGTCCTCGGCTGTTTGCTGTTGCCCCTTCCGTAAATCCCGGGATTCCTCAGCGGTCTTCATGCGAAGCCCTCCGGGTGAGTTAGGTGAGAAAGGTGAGGTTTCGCCCTACTCTTTTCCCCTGCGCGCGCATACGTAAGGATGAGATGAAACTTCACCTTCTTCACCTTCTTCATGCCTGAGCCCCCATAACGAGACCAATCCCGAGCCAGTGCGGGAACCCCTGGACGGGGCCTACCGTCAAGCTCGGGTGCAGTGCTTCGACGCGGCGGTTGAACCGCTGTTTGCCTAGTGCGCGGCGATTGTTTTCGGTACACCAGCTTCGGTAGGCGTCGAATAAACCCGTGCGCGCCACGCGAGCGTCCATGTCGATTTCGCAGGACTCGCCCAGAAAGCCAGCCACGGAATCAGAGTCCACGCGGAAACGCTCAGCGGCTCGGTCGGTGGCCGCGGTAGTCGTGAAGGCGCCACGCTCCCTCAGACCGGGTAGAGCAGCGAGGCCGTGGTTGAGCAGCCCAGACAGCTCCTGCGGTGTGGTGAGCTTGTCGAGCAGGTAGCGGTCAGCGTCCTTGCCGGCGAAGCGCTTCTCGAACGGGATAATTGTCCAGCGCCGAAAGAATGCATCGGAGCTATCGGGCGTCGGCCGTGGCTCGTTGGCCGAGTAGAGCAGCCGGGTGTAAGGTCGGAAGCTGAAGGCTGGCGCGTACTTGCGCTCCCCGGTGATTGCGTCGCCTCCGGTGATCGCCTTAAACATCGACGACGCTTGCAGCGCGCGGGCATCGAGGTCGGCGAAGACGTTGGCTAATTTGCCCTCCAACTCCGCGGCAGAGAAGCGGTCCTCGTCGAGCCGATGCAGTGCGACCGTGGAGACGTTCTCGGGCCCGAGCAGCTTGGTCAGTAACGAGAGCAGCGTCGACTTGCCGTTGGCACCCTCGCCCAGAAACATCATCGCTGCCTGGAGGCTGTTGTCGGGCAGGATCAGGTAGCCGGCCAGCTCGTGCACCAACTGGATCAGCTCTGGCGCCAGCACCCCGGCTAGGAACCTGTCGATTGCCGGACAGGTCGCATCCGGGTCATAGGCCGCGCTGATCTGAACCGGCGAGAGAAAGTCCGAAGTGTGAGGGTCAAGGCGCCGCGGCTTCAGGTCGAGGATGCCGTTGGCGACGTTGATCCGGTCCCGTGGTGGTGTCGCCCACAAACGGGGCGCGGAGTCGCGCAGGAAGGCAACCGTCTCATCTGAACGGCTGCGCCGCCACTCGTCTCCCAGCTCGGCGGTGATCCGCTCGCGCAGGTCGTGCTCGCCATCGGGTCGGTATGCGCCGCCTCGGTAGGTGTAGAGCTTGCCGCTGGCAGCCGCCGCGATCGGCGTCGTGGTGGCGAGGTCCTCAGCGAGGCGCCGTGCGATGAACTTAGCCGGGGCCTTGCCGTTTCCGTTGCTGCCCGGATCGGCGTCGATCATCGCCCGAAGCTCTGCCGCCATCTCGGCGTTCACGCGGCCACCGGAGAATTGAGCAAGCGTTCCGCAATGCGGCGCCGTAGTTCGTGGAAGCCATCGCCACGCGGCTCGATGCCGAATATCTCAGCGGCCAGGTCGATCGCCCCGCCGCCTCGGTGACATCCGAAACAAAACCAGCCGCGCCCGGGCTCGCGGTAAACCTTGAAGCTCGGCGAGCGGTCGTCGTGGCCAGGTAGCGGGCACTGGATCGAGCCGTGAGCCGGGACAACTTCGCCGGTCAACGCCTCGACATATTCAGCGGGCGCGAGCGAGTCGAGAACGTCGTCGCGCAAGGGCAAATGTGCAACGCGTTTTACAATTGCGGTAACCCGAGGGGACCGCAATCCGCGTCGACCGTCGCGCAGGCTCAGCACGCCATCGAGCACCCGCTCGCCCTCCAACTTTTCGCCCAGCCGCTGCCAGCAGTCGGATTGCTCCTCGGCGGTGGTGGACTCGAAAAGGTCACGGCGCCGTGACGATTTGAGGTCGGCCGTGGCGCCATGCCACTGCTCAAAAGTGAGCTGTGGGCCTTCGGGGCTCACGCGGGCACCGGCTGGGTCGCCTCAAGCTCGTCAAGAACCGCGAGGACGCGATCAAGCGCCGCACTCCTCCGCCTAGACGGCAACGCGCCGTGCTCGAAGTTTGAAACCGTCGGCACGGCGACATCGGCCAGTGAGGCCAGCTCCCGTTGACTTACATACAGAGCCTCTCGACGTGCCCGCATCCGGGCGCCCGCGCTAATGGCGGTGGTATTCATCGTGCCATTCCTCCATGTGGTCCGGGTCGCTCATCGGGTGCAGGTCCGCTGGTTGGCGGCCCAGGCGGGATTTCCCCGCTGCGCTCGTAGCGACGGTCGGCAAATAGGCCCTCGGGCGAGTAGACGTGGTCCCGGCCGTTTAGGTCGGTTGTCATCGGCTGGGAAATGTTTGGGTGGCCGCCTTCAGTCCACGCCCGTTGCCTGATGCGTGCGGCGACCTGGATGCCGGCAAGCGCCTTGGCACCCTTTCCACGGCGACGGCCACCTCGGCTGCCCCGCTTCTTTTTGGTCGCCTGCTCCGAATGGGCGGCGCCCGTCTCTGTTTGGGACGGCGAGCTATTCGCTGCCATCTGGTCCGACAAGTCGTCTCACGGATTCCCTCCTGGGGTGTTCGTGAAGCTCCAGGCTCTTGCCGGTGTGACCCTTGGTCACGCTTCTATGTCAACTCGATCCGCGTCCCCTGCTCGGTTCGGCTCTTGCCGGCTGACCGTCCTTGACGATCCCAAACGGTGGCACGCTATTACTTCTCTACTAACTTAAATACTACACCCTATGTCTATACGTATCCAAACAAGGCGCAAGCATAAGGTCCCCTACCCTTAGAAATTTTGGTTTTCGGACAATTGGAAACAGACAGCGATTCGGCTATCTAGGGCCGTTTGCGGCGCCTCGCACTCTCAACCAGCCGCGCAATCGTCTTGTCTGGAACTCCAAGCACTTCGGCGACGTGGCTCTTGTAGGCACCGTCCTCATCGAGGTCTGCCACCCGGTGGACCAAGTCCCGATAGAGAGGCATGATGGCCTCCGACTTCCGCCCGCGCCTTAATGCTGGTGCGTAATCCTCAATTTTGCGCACACGCTCGCCACCGAGCAGCCACCGCCTACCATCCTGCTCTACCTGGCGCCCTTGCAGCCACTCACGAATTGAGTCCTTGTCGTGGCCGGCCTTACCGTGGCCGCTCTGTCGTTTACTGAAGTCAAAGCGGCGCAAGTCCCCGCGCCTCACTTCCATCGCCCGGTGTTCTCTGCGCTGGCGCGGTCCGCCCCGGGTGTCGAGGGTTCCAGTGTCGAGACGGCGTCGCACAATCTCGCGCAGCGCCCGGACTTCCCCGTGCTCTCTGTGCAGGCAGTGGGTGCAGCTACAGCAGTTCGCATATCCGTGACAGAAGGGGCCGACTTCGCGGAAACCGCGGCGCACTTCGGCGCTCAATGGCTCGCTCGTGAGAACTCGGATCGGATTTCTCGGGGCAAGCCGCGCCATAGTGTCGCCGAGAACCGGCGTCAGGATGACGGCCGCAGTTACGTCTCGCGCCACGTCGTCGATCCATTCATGTGCCCGGATGGGTGCCTCGTGGGCAAACCACTCACGCCAGGTAGCCCACCCTCTGTGTGAGTAGGTCTTCCCGCTGTAGCTCTCCCGCCATACAACGCGGCCGAATGAACTGGGACCCCCTATAGCGGCTTGCGATAATGGGTGGTCAAGTACCACGCTCCTTACTCGCGGGAATACGTCGCGCCATTGCTTTGTGGGTTTAGGGAGCCCCGCAGCCTTGAGGCTGGCAAGCACATCTGCGCCCACGTCCCCCTTGTCGCCAGAATCAGGCCCGGGGATGCTCGCCAAATCAAAAGCTATGGGGAGCTTGCTCCCGTCCTCCAATTCCTCCTCTTGGAGCCCCTGGTCCTCCCAGGGCGTCAGCTCGTCGGCGAAGCTCTCCTCGCCGTAGTCGTCAGCTTTGACCCCCGCGCCGGGGAGCGGGTTCGCCATTCCGAAAACCTAGGGTTCGAGTCGGATAAGAAATCCAGACTGCGGCTATTCCGACTCGGCATCGGCCTGCTCCTTCGCAAGTTCAGCAGCCAAGCCCGCAATATCGCTCCCGTGTCCGACGCGAAGGTTCTCCCGGTTGATCCCATCAACCGTGGAAACGCGCTCCCGTACCTCCGTCCACGACGCGCCCTCCCAGAGGGTAAATCGGTCCACTCGACGCTCCTCAATGATGACTTCGCCACGCCGACCATCGACCGCGTCCCAGGCAGCCGCCATCAGCCGCTCCCATTCGCTCTCAGAAGCTCCCTCCTTGAGGATTACGGGAAAGACCGCCACTGCGCCCCATCCTCGCCCCCACGCCCGCACTCGTCAAGCGCGACTGGCGCATTTACTGGCGCATCGCGCCTCTTGGCGGGTCGCTCGTGGCTCTAGGAAGCCGATGGCGGACGTTTTTCACCTAGGCGGTGAACCTGGGGCAAGTGGATGCCCTCCAGGTACTCCGACCAGACAATCTCCTCGGTATCGAACGGGAAATCAGCCCGATCGTCGCGCTCAAGGGAATGGGCGAAGGCATGAGTGTTTCGATCGTCAAAAACGCAGTCGAGCTCGGTGTACGGGCCATAGATCTTCACCATCCGCGTCACCTGCGCGGCCAGCGCGGCATTTCGCCCCAGGTTTCTCTTTGTCGCCCTTGACAACGGTAGAAATGCTGCCCTGGCAGCCGTCGCCGCTAGCCATTGCCGCCGCATCGTCTTGCGCAAGGCGATCTTTCGATCGACGAATTCGAGATCGCCGATTTCGATCGCCGATCCGTCTCTGCGTCGCAGCGGTTCCCGCCTGAAGTAGGCCTTGATGTGGCCCGCAAGCTCGCCCAGCGTGAGCGCGTTGCGAGCTCCGCTCGTCACCGCGAGACTCCGCAGTTGCTCGCGCGGTGGATGGGCCGCAGCCGCCACACAGGCGTTCGCCACGTAGTCGACCGGCACGATATCGATGCGGTTGCTAGCTCGGCCGGGGAGATGGGTTAGCCCGCGGGCCGCATAGGCGAGGATCAGGGGGTCGGCGACCTTGATGCCCTCCAACCAGCCTGGATGGGGCTGGCGAATCGCCGACTCGATGATCGAAGGCCGCACTATCGTTGTGTGCTCGGAGGCCTCGACCACGAGCCGCTCTCCAACCGCCTTGGATAGGGCATAAGTATCGGGCCACCCTGCCGCCATCGCGTAGCGTCGCCCCCTGCTTGCGAGCTGCTGCCTCACCCAGCGACTCTTCAGCTCCTCGGCCCGGGCCTTGGGATCCAAAGCCGGGCGGTTTGACGCTTCGCGCTTGGCGGCTGTTTTGAATTCACGCAGTCGAGATGGCAGGTTCGCTTCCTCCTCGACCGCTCCACGCCAGCCGCGCGCCACTGCCATCAGGGCAACCGGTTCAAGCTCCGCCACGCCAGGATGGGGCGGTCCATCCTCGACCACCAGGCTGGTTTGGGCATCGGCCACGTAGGCGGTTGAGACGTGGACAAAGTGAGGATGGGCGCCAGCGTCGTGCAGGCTGCGCAAGAGCCGATTTGGGCCCAGCGCATTGAGGGCAAGAGCCTCGTCGAGAGGCTCCTCAAATGAGACGCTGGCGGCGCAGTGAATGACGGTGTCTATCTCCCCCCAGCCCTCCCTCGAGCGAATCTCATCGACCCCAAGATCCCCCGCCACAGCACAGATTCGCCCCTGCTCAAGCAGCCTGGCGATTACGCTTCGGTCGACCCCGGCAAAGGCTTCACTAGGGAGCACCTCCTGCTCAAGCCGTCCTCGGGCGCCGAGGTCGTCCTCGGCGCGCAGCATCACGATCAAGCGCCGAAAGTCACCCAGTCGCGAAAGGATGATCGCCAGAACTACCTTGCCGAGGAAACCCGAGCCACCGGTGAGCAAGATCGTGGAGTCGCGAAGCCGCTCTCTTGCCCGTCCCGCACCCGGGCCCAACGATTCCCCGATCACGATCGGCGAGTCTAATCGTCACTCGGCCGAAGCATCTCTCCCGCCGCTTTGGGCACAGACTAGGCGGCAGACGGATCTTGGCCCGGGGGGATCAGCAGCACCGAGCACTCCGCTCGGTGCACGACCCGCTCGCTGACACTGCCCAGCGCTTTGATTCCACGCAGACCCCGGCGCCCGCAGATAATCAACGAGGAGCGCTTTTCTCGGGCCGCCTCAACGATCACCTCGGTCGGATGACCGCTGGTTTCCGTCAGCTGCGCTTCGCGTCCGCTCACCGTTGCTATCTCAACGATCTGATCTTCGATCAGGCGCTGGCCCTCCAGGTCGGCGCCTTCGAGGCAACGAATGATCTCAAGGTTGGAGTCAAAGGCCGCGGAGATTTCGGCCGCAGCGTGTGCCGGAGCCCAGGAACCGGGCGAGCCGTCGCTGGCAAAGAGAATCTCCTTCAGAAAAACTGAGTCGGGCGGCTCACGCGCGATCAGAAGCGGGCCGCCCGTCTCGTGGGCAGCCTCACTCGCAGTGCTTCCGGAGACAATTCCTGCCGCACGGGAGCTGCCGTGGCTTCCGATCACAAGCAGATCGTGCCGCTCAGCCTCCGGGAGCAAGACGTCGATCGCGTAGCGGGCCGTGCGCATCTCCGCCGTGCTGGACACACCCGCGGCCAGTGCCAACGCGGTCGCCTCCTTGAGGCCAAGATCAAGCTGCTCCTTGCTGAATTCAGGGGCTAGTCGAAAGGTGGTTGAGACCGCCAGGAAGTCAACGACGGCATCCGATCCCGCTAGCGCGATTGCCTGGCGCGCCGCCTCGGTGCTGCTCGGATTACCTTCTATCCCGCAAAGGATGCTTTTAAACGGCGAAACGGTCTGGCCTCCCTCCGACTCAAGATCCGAGCCAACCCTAACCGCAATCGACGCGAGCCGTAACCACGGGGAGGCCGGCCGCCGAGCTCGAGCTCTAGCCAGCACTGACGCGGCCTGACGCGCGAATGGCGGCGGGAAAGGTCCATAACGTCGCGTCTCTAAATTCGGCTTCGCCTCAGCCTAGATGCGAAGCGCGACAGCGGCGAGCGCCGACAGTGGAACGGCAATTGATAGCGCCCGTAGGGCGCCATCCAGCGGCGCCGAAAGTCGCGCCCGGTCGAGATGGCGAACCTCTCCCCCAGCAAGCCGCTGCTCTCCGCGCACCATCTCGGTCTGACGTCTCAGCTCCCGCACCGGGGTCGAGAGCCGCCGCTGGGCAACGCTCAGCCAAAAACAGGCGAGCACCGCTGTGGCGGCGGCGACCAACTGCCTGCCCGAGTCCACCGCGAGCGCATTTGACCACCAACCGGTGAGTGCAGGAAAGGCGCCCCAGGAAGCTGCAAACCAGAAATCTGTATGGAAGGCGCCCCCAAAGAGCTCCAGGTTGTAGGAGACAACCAGAAAGCCGCCGACAATCACCAACGGGGCCAGCGTCGTCGAGACCATAAAAACGCCAGCGATGCCGATCGCCATCGCTCCGCCCAATCCGAACACCGCAAGTGTGATCAGGGTCCGCCGCCCAACCGAGGTCTGGAGCGGGCGTCCATGCAGCTCATCCAAACAGTGCGCGCCGATCCCGACCGCTAGAAAAAAGGCCACCAGGGCCGCGGCGAGTCGACCCGCGAATATCTGTGGAGCGGCCGCCGCTCCGATCACCACGTAGCTGAGGTGCCAGAGGGTGTAAGGAGGATGAAGGAGGGTGATCAGGTCGCGCCAGCCACCCGGCCGCAACGCGTAAAAAGCAGGCCGTGACTGCGCCTCAGCCGCCAACCGTACCCCAGATCACGATTCCACCACCGAGGCTCATGGGCCGAAATCGGATCTCCTCGATTCCGGCGTCTTGCCACATCCTCAGCTGTTGGCCCAGCGGATACATTCTGTAGAAGCCCTCGATGCTGGGGCCAAGAAATCTCCCGACCTCAAGCCACTGGCGCGACGCTAGCCGCCCCAATGCCGGCAGGCCGATCCTCGTGTAAAGACGCCAGGGCCAAATCCAGAAGCCCTGCGGAAGGTAAAACTCCAGGCTCGCGATCCGCCCTCCGGGCTTCACAACCCGCGCCAACTCGCGCAGGGTTAGGGCGGGGTCATCGACGTAGCGCAGCAGGTAGGTGAAGGTGAGGTGGTCGAATTTCCGATCGGCAAATGGCAGCGTCTCCGCCTCGGCTTCGACCAACTCGATCCGCTCGCCGAGCCCTGGCTCAGATGCCAACTTGGCGCGGGCTCGGCCGAGCATCGGGGCGCTCTGATCAAGGCCAACCACCCGGCAGCCATAGCGATGCACCAGAGCCCTCGCGACCAGCCCGGTTCCCGTTGCGACATCCAAGACCAACTGCTTGGAATCTGCTCCCACCACATCGACCATTGCCTCGCGCCAGCGCGGATCCTGGAAGAAGCTAAGTGCCGCACCCAGCTCGTCATAGCGCGCGGGCAGGGCCTCAAAAAGCTGGAGCGCCTGCTGCTTGCGCGCGGAGCGGATCGAAGCCACGGCGACAGCGTCCCAGAAACGCTATCTGAGGGGACCCTCCAAGCGCTGCTGCTGCTTACCTCAGGAGCAAGCTAGGTTGCCTTTCGACCCAGGGTCAGTCGGCTAACAAATTCCCCGGCCTAGGCGACCGCACCGATGCGGGTGATGATGATCCGCTCGCCGAGATCTTCGCCCAGCGCCGCGGTGAAGCGCGCCCGGGCCTCGGCCTCGGTTGAAGCCCGGCACTCATATTGCACGCCCCAGTCCTGCCTCCACGGACCGACCTCGGTCAGCTTCGGGTCGAGTTGGATGTGCCAACGCAACGCAGCCGCCTGGAGCCGACGACGCTGCTTTCGGCTGAGCTCTGTATCGACGTCGATGCGAAAGGCTGCCACGGTCGCCCATTCTCGCCCTCCGAACCGGATCCGTCAATAAGTCAGCTCGGTGCCATCCTGGGGCTAAGCCGCGGCAGTTAAGAAGCGGACCGAGACGGTCTCTGTCCTGAGGCCCATTGCGCATGCTCACCGAACCAGGGGCCGCGAAATCAAGCTCGGCTACGGCCACCAAACCGCCGTCTGAGCCGCGGACTTAGGCGCAGGTCACGTCGCGACGTTTAAACACGCGCAGGGCCAAAAACCCCGCGAGAGCTGCAAGGCCCAACATCACCACCGCCGCCACTGCCTTGAATGGCTCGGCGGGGACCAAACCGACATGATGGAAGGGTGAGAGGTCAAGGGTCCAGCCGGGCGCACCCATGAGCGCCCCGACCAGCTCCCAGAGGAAAGCGACGCTGACTAGCGCATAGGCGATTCCGGCGCTGGCGCGGGGAATGAGGGCGAAGGCCAGCGCGCCAAGGCCTAGAAAGAGAAGCGCTGCGGGCAGGCAGTTTGCGCCCGCAGCGATCATGTCGGGAAGGGAAACGTCGACGCCCTGGGAGGCCGCGGCCGCCCAGGCCATCACCCCCGCGAGCAACGCCAGCACGACAGATCCGGCCACCGCGATGCCAAGCCTGCCACCGAGCCACCTGGACCGACTGATCGGGAGGGCAAGCAATGTTTCAAGCCGTTGATCGGCCTCCTCGCGGCGCACCGCGGCGATCTGGGAGGAGGCGAAAAGGCCGATTGCCAGGACGAAGATCAGGAAGTAAAAGCCCAGCGCCCCCGAGGGAGTGACGAGCGAGGCTCCACCAACTTTGTGGATTTGCTGCAGCAACTTGCCCGAGAGATGCGCCGTGGCGAAGGTATTTGAAAGAAGTCCACAGACAACCGCGTAGAACCCAATCCCAACCAGCCAGCCGATCAGACTGCCTCGCTCAGATCGCAGCGCCTGAGCGCTAGCTGAGCTCAGCAGGCCCAGGCGCGGCGATCGTCTGTCGTGGCTGGGAAGCAATCCGTCGCCAATGTCGCGCCGCAAGAAGATCACCCCGGCGAATCCCAACAATGTGACTCCGATCAGCACCGGCAGCAAGATGACGATCGGCTGTGGCCCGGCAAACGCCCTCATCTGCTCCGCCCAGCCCAGCGGGGTTATCCAGCGCAGCCAAGACAACGCCGCCGAGGTATCGGCGCCGACCCGCAACATGAGCGCCAGGCCGAGGACCGCGCTGCCGATCTCAAGCGCCAGTCGCCGGGTTGGAGCTAGCTGGCTCACCAAAGCGCCAACTCCGACAAACACCGGCACCGGTGAGAGCGTGGCCAACGCCAGATAGGCGGAGCCACCCAACGGGAGCCCCCCGGCGAAGAGGCCGACAAAAGCCGCTAGCCAGAGCAAGGCAGCGCCCCCCGCGATCGCCAGGAGAATTGCCGCGTAGGCCCTGCCTCGGGTGATAGCTCCCGCCAGGACCACTTCCTGGCGGCCCGCCTCCTCCTCGGCCCGCAGCGCCCGCACCGCCGCCATCAGCCCCCACATCGCGGCGAAAATCGTCAGCACCCCCCCAACTCTCCAGGCCGCGTAACCACCGCTTGTGAGCAGATTATGTGGCACGCCATAGAAAAACCTCAGCGCTTTGTTGTCGCCGAAGCTCCTGGCGAAACCGAGCCTATCCTTGAGCGTCGGAAAGCTGTGGCGGTAGCCGATCACCTGAACCAGGCCATAGAGGCAAAACAGAAGCGAGAACGAAAGCGTCCGGGTTCGTCCGTCGGCGAACGCCCGCCGAGCGATCGTCCTAAGCGCCAGCACGGGCCTCGGCGCTGTCGTAGTGGTGAAGGAAGATCTCCTCAAGCGATGGCTCACGGCTGCTCAGAGTCAGGATCGAGCTGCCCCCAAGCGCTGAAATCAGCGGGCCGATCGGCCCCGTAACCTCAAAGCGCAGGGAGTTCGCACCGGCCCGAGCCACCACCACTCCGGGCAGCGGTCCGAGCGCAGGGGGCTCCCCCTCAAAGCTGACCTCTACCGTGTGAGCGCTCAGGTGGCGGAGCTCGGCGAGGCTGCCCTGATCGACAAGCCTTCCCTCGCGCAGGATCCCAACCCTGTCACAGAGGGCCTCAACCTCACCGAGAATGTGGGAGGAGAGGAAGACCGCCTGCCCGCGCTGCTTGGCTTCCTGGATGCTCTCCCGGAACGCAACCTCCATCAGCGGATCGAGGCCGGCTGTTGGCTCATCGAGGATCAGCAACTCGGCGCGAGTGGCCAATGCGGCGATCAGCTGCACCTTCTGGCGGTTTCCCTTCGACAGTGCCCGAACCTTCTTCTCGGTATCGAGCTTGAAGCGCGCGACCAGCAAGTCCCGGTAGGCAGCGTCGACGCCGCCGTGCAGACGGGCTAAAAACTCGAAGGTCTCTGCGCTGGTCATCGCTGGCCACAAAAAGGGCTCACCGGCGACATATGCGACTCGGCGGTGAGCCGAAGGGGCATCGGTCCAGGCATCGAGGCCAAAGAGCTCCGCTCGCCCGGCACTGGGGCGGTGAAGGCCAAGAAGAAGGCGAATCGTCGTCGTCTTGCCGGCGCCGTTTGACCCCAGGTAGCCGTATACCTCGCCCGCGGCGACACTAAGGTCGAGGGAGTCGAGAGCCAGGGTCTCGCCGTAGCGCTTTGTCAACCCTTCGGTTCGGATCGCAGCAGCCACGGGCGACAGCCTTGCATCATGGGCGGCCGTCAGGGTAGGGCCATGACGGATAGGCAATTCCGCGCCCATCGCACTCCCGGGCGGCATCTGCATTGGCACCTGGTTCGGCGCCGACGGGTTCTGTTGCGGGCCGGTAGCACCGCAGCCGTGTTGGCGGTAATCGGACCAGGTCTCCTCGCCGGGCTCTCCGACGATGATCCGGCTGGGATCACCACCTACTCGATCCTCGGCGCGAAGTACGGCTACCAGCTGCTTTGGGTGCTTGCCCTCTCGACCGTTGCGCTGATCATTTTTTATGAGCTGGCGGTCCGGGTCGGTCTGGTCACGGGCAAGGGTCTCATGACCCTGGTCCGAGAGCGCTATGGGCGTCGGGCGGCGGCGCTCGCGCTCGCCGCCTTGCTGTTGGCAAACACCGGCACCTTGTGCGCGGAGTTCGCCGGCGTAGCCGCCGGCGTGCAACTGCTCGCAAATCTCAGCCGATACGTCAGCGTGCCGCTCGCGGCGGGGGGCGTTTCCATGCTCGTCCTGCGCGGTACGTTTCGCCATGTTGAGCACGTCCTGCTCGCACTGTGCTCGATCTTTGTGGCCTACGTAATCTCAGGCGTCCTCTCCCACCCCGATTGGGGCGCCGCTGCCAAGGGTCTGGTCATACCCAACCTGCCGCTAAACCGCGAGGCCCTGCTCGTCGCCGTGGCGACGGTGGGAACCACGCTCGCGCCGTGGGGGTTGGCCTTCATCCAGTCCTACACGGTCGATAAGGAACTGCACGTAAAGGATCTCCTCTACGAGCGGGTCGACGTAATTGTCGGTGCCTTACTTACCGGCTTGATCGGCTTCTTCGTGGTGATCGCCTGCGCGGCGACGCTGCACGTCAATGGCATCGCGATCAATAGCGCCGGTGACGCGGCCCATGCACTTGAGCCCCTCGCAGGCAACGCGGCGGCAACCCTGTTCGGTCTTGGATTCCTCGGGGCCGCCCTGCTCGCGGCGGCGATCGTCCCGCTCTCCACCGCGTACTCGGTCTCAGAGGCCTTCGGCCGGCGAGCGGACATCAACGACAGCTTTGACCAGGCCAGGGTCTTCTACCTGAGCTATGCAGCCGTGATCGTCGTCGCCGTGATCTTGGTCCTGATCCCGGGCGCGCCGCTGATCCCAATCCTCTTTTTATCCCAGGCCCTCAATGCGGTCCTGCTCTTGGTATTGCTCCCCTTCATGCGCTCGCTCGCCCGTGACTCAGAGCTGATGGGGGACCACGCGATGGGCGGTCGCGACAGGCTGGCCACAGCGATCGCCCTGGCGATAATCGTCGTTTCGGTGCTGGCCCTGCTCGTGCTCAGCGTCCTTTGACGCGGCTCAGACGCCCAGGGCGAGGCTTAGCGCGAGCATCACCGCGGCCCCGGCCGCGACGCCCAGGCTCGGCCCAAACCGCCCCCGTCCCGAGTAAGCCTGGGGGAGGAGCTCGATTGCGATCAACGCCAACATCGCCCCGGCGGCAAAGGCGAAGGAGAACGGCAGCAGTCCGTTCAGCCGCTCAACCGCGAGGAAGGCAATCACGGCGCCGAGAGGCTGTGGCGCGCTAGTTATCACCGCCGCCCAGAACTGGCGCCCACGGCTGAACCCGGCCTCGGCCATCGGAATCGCAACGCTGGTTCCCTCGGGAATATTTTGAATCGCGATCGCAAGGATTACAAAGAGACTGAGCCCCGACCTTTCGGAGGCAAACGCGGTGCCGATCGCAAAGCCCTCGGGCAGACTGTGAACGAAGAGAACGAGGAAGACAAGGGCGGAGGTGCGAGCGCCGGGACCGCGGCGGCCCATGAAGCCGGCCTCGGCATCGAGGTGACGACGAGCCAGGACCAAGAACACCAATCCCACCGCCAACCCGAGCCCAACGCTGAGCGCGCTGCCTTCC
The DNA here is from genome assembly GCA_963745305.1 of uncultured Solirubrobacterales bacterium. Classification (GTDB taxonomy): domain Bacteria; phylum Actinomycetota; class Thermoleophilia; order Solirubrobacterales; family 70-9; genus CAVUWL01. Next base: position 219,393 of record CAVUWL010000015.1, on the reverse strand, counting down.
TCCAAGGCCGGAATCATCAGACCCGCGATCGCCGCGACGCCCATCACCCCCGCGGCGAAACCGAGCAGAAGCGGCGTCAGCTGGGCGGCGCGGTGACCGAGGAAGAAGACGGGAATCGCCCCCAGACCTGTCGCCAATGCGGTCGCGCAGGCAGCGAGCGCCAAGACGAGCACCTGTGGCATGGCTCAGGAAGCTAGCGGTGACCCGGGCGGCTGGGACGGTGCCCCTCGGTCTCGATTCGATGCCGCACTCAGAAAGGGCGCCAGATACCGACCTATGATCTTCCCCTCCTCCGACCACGGCGCGGCGTCGCTGAAGGTTGAGGTATCGCCGTGACCACCGGTCAGTCTTCCGAAGAGGTACTGGGGCTGCTCGCCCGTAAAAAGCTTCGCACGCAGGATTGGTTCAAACGGGAGGGGCTCGACTTCAGCTCCCAGCTCAGAAGCGATCATCTGGGCGGCAGCGTCTGCCTGCTGGGTGGCGATCCCCCCCTGCTTAACCGGAAAATTGGTCACGTCCCCAACCGCAAAGACCCGCTCGATGCCGACTACCTTGCCGTGCGGATCGACGGGTATAAACCCATCACGATCGTTGGGAACCCCCGCGATCAACCTTCCCTGAAGCCCGGGAAGGCTGATCACCGCATCGGCCTCAATTGGATCGCCCGGGGCGATCTGCAATCGCCCGCCCTCAAACTTGACCGGATGGGCGCCGGTCACAACCGAAATTCCTCGCCGCTCCAGGAACTCTCCCATCTGCTCACTGGCGCGCACGCCGAAGCTTCCAAGCGGCGTGCCTTCCGGGGTGACGATCGTCAGGGTCGGCGCGGGGCCGGCCACCCCTCTCAAGCGGGAGGCAGCAATCAGCGCCAGCTCATAGGCCGCCAGCGGCCAGGCAGATCGGCTCGGCAACGCGAAGATGAGGCTTTGCAGGGCTCCCGCCTCTAGTTCGCCCAGAACGGCGGTTGCGCCGAGTTCATCGACCACCCCCCAGAAGGTGACCGCACCGGGAATCGCCGCAATCATCCTCGTGCCGCAAGCGATGACCAGGTAGTCGAAATCGAGTCCCAGCCCGTCCCGCGTTGTGATCCGTCGCTGCTGCGGATCGACCGAGGCGATGCTGTCGAGGTGAAATGAAGCGCCAGAGAGCGCGGTCAGGGCCCCCAGGTTAAAACTGAGGATGGTGTGTAGGCCAAACGGCTCGGTGACTGCCAGGGGTCGGTACAGAAACTTCTGGCTCGGCGCGTAGAGGTCGACTTCGATCCGATCTCCGGCCAAATCGGCCAGGGCAAGCATCGCCTCCAACCCCCCGACGCCGCCGCCGGCGATCACCACCCGGGGCTTGGATTCGGGTTTGGCGCCGTGGTACTCCATTCTGTTCAGACTACATCGGTCCGATCGGACCGCGGTCCGCGAAAATTACGGATCCGACCCCGCACCCACCTGATTCGTTTATCCGAGTGGCGGTACGCCTCCTCCTCCTTGCTTTACTCAGCCCCCTGATGGGCGATTGCACAGATGCGGAGCTCGATGGCATTCTCGCCTACTGGGATGCCGCCAACTACCTGACCGTCGCCCAGATATACCTGCAACAGAACCCGCTGCTGCGCGAACCACTGCGACCCGAGCACATCAAGCCGCGGCTATTAGGCCACTGGGGCACCTCGCCTGGATTGAGCCTCATCTACGCCCACCTCAATCGGCTAATTCGCCGGACCGACACCGATGTGCTTTTCATCGCCGGACCCGGTCATGGCGGACCGGCGGTGGTGGCCAACGTGTACCTGGAGGGCAGCTACACAGAGCTATATCCCGAGGTCTCGATGGATGAGGTCGGGTTGCACCGACTGGTTCGACAGTTCTCAACCCCCGGCGGCATCCCCAGCCACGTGAGCGTCCCAACTCCTGGTTCGATCCACGAGGGAGGCGAGCTCGGCTATTCCCTCATCCATGCCTTCGGCGCCGCTTTTGATAACCCAGATCTTCTCGTCGCCTGCGTGATCGGTGACGGCGAGGCCGAGACCGCGGCACTAGAGGGCTCATGGAAGGGGGTGCGTTACCTTAACCCGGCGCGCGATGGCGCCGTGCTGCCGATTCTGCATCTCAATGAATACAAAATTTCCGGCCCAACCGTCCTCGGTCGTGGCAGCGAGAGTGAGATCGCACAGCTGCTCGCCGGGCACGGATATGAGTGTCGATTTGTCTCTGGCTCCGATCCGCGGAAGGTGCATCGCGCTTTTGCCGAGGCGCTGCAGAGCTGCCATGCCGCGATTACCGCGATCCAGGCTGAGGCGCGGGCGGGGGCCTTGACCCGAAGACGTCGCTGGCCGGCGATCGTCCTCCGAACCCCCAAGGGCTGGACCGGTCCTGCCGTTGTCGATGGAAAGCAGATCGAGGGAACCTTTCGAGCTCATCAGGTGCCCCTGGCTGAGGTACGCGAAAACCCTGAGCACCTGCGGATGCTCGAAGCCTGGCTGCGTCGCTACCAACCCCAGCAGCGTTTCGACGGGAGCGGTCGTTTGATTTCCGAGCTGGCGCTGCTCGCACCGCGCGGCGAGAGGCGGATGGGGGCAACCTCCTACGCCAACGGCGGCCGACGCCTGGTGCCACTGGAGCTCCCCGATCCCGCCGACTACGCGGTCGTGGTGAATCGACCGGGTGTTGGGCGGTTCGAATCAACCTGTCGCCTCGGGGAGTTCCTGCGAGATATTTATTCCGCCAATGCCGGTGCAGCCAACTTCCGTCTCTTCTGTCCGGATGAGACCAACTCCAACCGCCTCGGCGCGGTATTTGAGGTCGAGGAGCGCTGCTTGATCGACGCGCAATCCGAGGACGAAAGGGTCTCAGCCGATGGGCGTGTGATGGAGGTGCTATCGGAGCACAACTGTCAGGGCTGGCTCGAGGCCTACCTTCTGAGCGGCCGCCATGGCCTCTTTGCCACATATGAGGCGTTCGCGATGGTCTCAGCCTCGATGGCGATTCAGCACACAAAGTGGCTGGAGGCCGCCTCCGCGGTCGGCTGGCGCGCCCCGGTCGCCTCCCTAAATGTGTTGCTTACCTCGACCTGCTGGCGCAACGATCACAACGGCTTCAGCCATCAGGGGCCTGGATTGATCGACACCATGATCGCGATGAAGGGTGAGGTTGTCCGGGTCTACTTTCCACCCGACGCCAACTGCCTGCTTTCGGTGGCCGAGCATTGTCTGCGCAGCCGCGAGTATGTGAACCTGATCGTAATCGACAAGCAGCCTGAGCTTCAGTACCTGAATTACGAGGCTGCCTGTGCCCACTGCGCAAGGGGCGCATCAAGGTGGGAGTGGGCGAGCAACGACGGCGACCAAGATCCCGCCGTTGTGCTCGGCTGTGCGGGAGACGCCCCTACCCTGGAGACGCTGGCAGCGGCGCAGTTGCTGCGCACCAATTTACCAAAACTTCGGGTTCGATTTGTAAACGTGGTCGACCTGATGGTTCTATTCCCCCAAGAGGTACACCCTCACGGGCTCACAGATCAGGACTTCATCGGACTTTTTGGTGAAAGTACCGACGTCGTCATGGCCTTTCATGGTTACGCCCGCGCCCTTCACCAGCTTCTGCACGGCCGACCTGATCCGAGTCGCTTTCACGTTCGCGGCTTTACCGAGCAGGGAACAACCACCACACCTTTTGACATGGTCGTACTGAACAAGATGAGCCGCTACCACCTGGTGCTTGAGGCGCTCAATCGAGCCGCCCAGATGCCCGAAGATCCAACCGCCCTGGAAGAACACTGTCGAGCGATGCTCGCTCGCCACCAAAACTACATCCGCGAGCATCTCGAGGACATGCCCGAGATTCGTGATTGGACCTGGGAGCAGGCCTGAGCGGTGCCGGCTCGCTTGGGGCGAATCCTGACGGTGAATGTCGGCTCATCCAGCCTCAAGCTGCGGGTGCTGGACCCGGCCGAGGCATTGGTGGGCTCACGCGACTGCGAGCTCGGATTCGGCTCCGAGCTCGTCGAGGCGCTTGAGGAGATCCTCGAGTCGGGCGCTCCAATCGCCGCCGCCGGGCACCGGGTGGTCCACGGCGGCCCCGACTTCCGCGGACCCGTCCGTTTCAATGCGTTGGTCAAAGCCGATCTCAAACAGCTCGCCGACCTCGCTCCACTCCATAATCCTCCGGCGCTCGCAGCGATCGCAGCGCTCGCACGAATTCGACCCGAGCTACCGTCGGTGGCTTGCTTTGACACCGCATTTCACGCGCGGCTTCCGCCCGTCGCCGCGACCTATGCCGTGCCCAGCGCCTGGTCAGCGCGTTGGGCGCTGCGACGCTATGGATTTCACGGACTCTCCCATTCCTACTGCAGCCGTCGTGCCGCGGAGCTACTCGGCCGCCCCATCACCGAGCTACGGCTGGTCACCGCCCACCTCGGCGCCGGCGCCTCCCTGGCCGCGGTGAGCGGCGGTCGATCGGTGGAGACGACGATGGGTTTCACGCCGATGGAGGGGTTGGTGATGGCAACCCGCTCGGGCTCGGTCGATCCCGGACTGCTGCTTTGGATACAGCGGCATGGTGATTTTGGCGCCGCGGACATGGAGCAGGCACTCGAGCACGATTCAGGCCTGCTGGGGCTCTGCGGCCACTCCGATATGCGTGACGTCCTCGCCGGCGTCGATGCCGGCGATCAGCGCTGCCGTCTTGCTTTCGATATCTACGTGCACCGCTTGGTCGCCGCCGTCGCCGCGATGGCGGCCGCGATGGGTGGGCTCGACGCTCTCGCGTTCACCGGTGGCGTCGGCGAGCACGCGGCGCTCCTTCGAAGCAGGGCGTGTGACGCGCTTTTATTTCTGGGCATCGAGCTCGATCCTGAGGCCAATGGGGCCGCGGAGGGCGAAGATCGTGTGCTCTCTCCACCGGGGGCGGGCACCGCGGTGGTGGTGGTCGGCGCCAGAGAGGATCTCGAAATCGCCCGCCAGGTCAGAGCAACGCTTTCTACCTGAGCTGAGACCCGACCGGACATGGAACGGTGTGTTGCCCGCTCGGAGGGCGCGATACTGAGGGCTAGGATGGGTGCGAGCAGACGTCGACCACAGAGCGGATCAGTTCAGCCGCACACTTGGCCTGACACAGAGGGCAGGAATCGATGCTGCAGAAAGTAGCGGTCGGTAGTTGGTCACTCGATGCCTATCGCGGCATAGTCCCCTATCACATTCTCGAACAGCTTCACGCGCATGCCGACACCCTGCGTGGAGCACGGGTCCTGCACATCAGCGCGACAGCCTATGGCGGTGGGGTCTCGGAGCTGCTTCGCTCCTCGGTGCCCCTGCTGCGCGACCTCGGTCTAGCGGTCGAGTGGAAGGTGATGACCGGAAGCTCTGACTTCTTTCGGGCAACCAAGGCTCTTCACAACGGCCTTCAGGGCGCTACAGACCCGCCAAGCGAGATCGAGCAAGCGGCCTACCTGAAGTGCGCGGGTGAAGAGGCCCAGGCACCCGACGGAAGCTATGACTTCATCGTCGTGCACGATCCACAGCCCGCCGCGCTGCCGGCCCTGCACGGCAAGGGAGAGGCGCGCTGGATTTGGCGGTGTCATATCGACACGTCTCAGCCGAACCCAGAAACCTGGGCATTTCTGCGGCCCTATCTGGCTGATTTTGATGCGGCGGTCTTCACCTTGCCCGCCTTCGTCCCGCCCGATGTGCCGATCGAGCGAATCGAGACGATAGCCCCCGCGATCGATCCGCTCAGCCCAAAGAACATCCAGCTCGAGCTCAATTTGGCCCGACAGATCCTCGAGTGGATCGGGGTGGCGCTGCCGGGACCACTGATCACACAGGTCTCCCGCTTTGACGCCTGGAAGGACCCACTTGGTGTGATCGCCGCCTACCGTCTGGTCCGCGAGCGGATCCCCAACCTACAACTTGCCCTTGTCGGATCGATGGCACTCGATGACCCCGAGGGTTGGAACGTCTACAGAGAGGTCTCAGAGCACGCCACCGATGACCCACGGATCCATCTCTACACCAACCTCACCGGGGTCGGCAACGTTGAGGTCAATGCCTTCCAGCGCCTCTCGGAGGTGATCGTGCAAAAGTCGATACGCGAGGGGTTCGGACTGGTGGTTTCTGAGTCGCTGTGGAAGGGCACTCCGGTGGTAGCCGGGCGGGCTGGTGGCATCCCCATCCAGATGCCCGAGGGAGTCGGTGGCCTCCTGGTTGACTCTGTTGAGGGGTGCGCCGAGGCGATCCTTCGGTTGCTCGATAACCGGGATCTGGCCCACCAGCTCGGCCAAAGCGGCTGCGCCCACGTCCGCGAGCACTTCTTGCTTCCCCGGCTGCTTGCTGAGGAATTGGCATTGCTCGCCACCCTCGGTGAGGGCGCTCCCCCGCGGCTTCAGACTCAGCCCCCCTCGAGCTGAGCACCACGATGGCTAGCTCTGAGCGGCTCGGTGAGGTTGCCGCACAGACCGAGGTTGATCCGAGAGAGCAGGTGGCGCTTTTGATGCGCGATCTGCGCGCTTCCCCTGATGGACTCTCAGAGGCCGAGGCGCAACGGCGATTGATCCAATACGGGCCCAATCAGCTGCGCCGTCGGGGTGGCCGTCGCTGGCCGCGAGAACTCGAGCGCCAGCTAACCCACCCGCTCGCCCTGCTGCTCTGGCTCGCAGCCATCCTCTCTTTTGCGGTGGGCAGCCCAACGGTCGCGATCGCCGTCTTATTGGTGATCTTCCTAAACGCACTTTTTGCATTCATGCAGGAGATGCAGGCTGAGCGAGCCGTAGAGGCGCTGGCGCAGTTCATGCCGCAAAAGGTCAGGGTCCTGCGCGATGGGAAGCCGGCTGAAATCACCGCCGATCGGCTGGTTCCCGGAGACGTGGTGATCGTCGAGGAGGGCGATCGAATCGCCGCTGATCTGCGCCTTATCGCGGGCGCGGTTGAGGTGGACATCTCGACTTTGACGGGAGAGTCAGCACCTGTGCTTCGCTCCACCGAGGTGGCAGATCCTGTAGTGCCGCGCATCGCCGCGCAGAATCTTCTCTTCAGTGGCACCAGCTGTACCGGCGGAGAGGCCCGGGGCGTCGTCGTCGCCACCGCGATGCACACCGAGCTGGGGCGGATCGCCGCACTTTCGGAGCGAGTGAAGGAGGAGCCCAGCCCGCTTGAGCGGCAGGTCCGACGGGTCGCTTGGCTGATTGCCGCAATCGCGGTTGGGATGGCGATCGCCTTCATCCCGATCGCAATCCTTGGAGCTGGGCTTTCGCTTAAGAACAGCGTTGTCTTCTCAGTCGGCCTGCTGGCGGGGAACGTGCCTGAGGGTCTACTTCCCGTTATCACCCTGGCGCTTGCAGTCGCGGTCAGCGCCTTGGCGCGCAGGGGGGCGTTGGTAAAGCGCCTGAGCGCCGTGGAGACATTGGGCTCCACCGACGTGATCTGCACCGACAAGACTGGAACGCTTACCGAGAATCGCATGAGCCCGGTGGCAGCGTGGACGATGGCGAGCAAACGCCGACTGGACGCTGCCTCAAGCAAACCTGGGCCAGCCAACGACGATGCAGCGCTCGAGGCCCTGGCCGAAACCGCAGTCGCCTGCAACAACTCACAGCTTCGCTCCGACGGAGGCTCGAGTGGAGACCCGACCGAGCTGGCGCTGCTGATGGCCGCTGAGGCCCTCGGATTTCAGTTCGATGCCTCCGACCGCGATCTATCCCGAATCCATCAGTACAACTTCGACCCGCAGCGCAAGCTGATGTCGACCCTCGATCGCGATCGCCAATGCATCTGGCTGCACACCAAGGGCGCACCCGAGTCGGTGCTGCCACGCTGCGTCGTGGCGCTGATGGGCAATGGCGAGGAAGCTGGGCTTGACTCAGCCATGCGCGCTCGGGTTATGGCAAAGACCGAAAGCTTCGCGAGCGAGGGTCTGCGCGTATTGGCGCTGGCCCGCCGGTCGCTGCCTCCGCCGGCGCAGCCACCACCGCGCGAGGACGCCGAGGACGGACTTTGCCTGCTCGGCTTGGTCGCGATGCGCGATCCGCCACGGGCCGAGGTGAGTGAGGCGGTGGCGCGTTGCCACAGCGCCGGCATTCAAATAGTGCTAATCACCGGCGATCACCCGCTTACCGCAGCGGCAATCGCTCGCCAGGTGGGCATCGGTGGCGACGAACCGACGGTTGTCAACGCCGAGGCGGTTGACCATCGCCACGAGAGGGAGCTAGAGGCAACCCTTGCCGGTGGTGGGGAGCTGATCTTTGCCCGCGCCTCACCGGAGACCAAGCTCCAAATCGCCGAGGTCCTAAGGGGACAGGGACACGTGGTGGCAATGACCGGTGATGGCGTGAATGACGCACCGGCCTTGCGCAGTGCCGACATCGGCGTGGCGATGGGGCTCTCGGGAACCGACGTTGCCCGCGAGGCGTCCACGATGGTACTCACCGACGATAACTTCGCGACCATCGTCGTCGCGATTGAGGCCGGGCGCCAGGTCTATGACAACGTCAGGAAGTTCATCCAGTACATCTTTGCCCACGCCACTCCGGAGGTGGTCCCATTCTTGTTATTTGCCCTCTCCGGAGGATTGATCCCACTTCCGCTCACCGTGTTGCAGCTGTTGGCGTTCGACGTCGGAACTGAGACCCTGCCATCGCTAGCGCTCGGTCGCGACCCGATCGAGCCCGGCAGCATGACCCGCCCGCCGCGGCCGCGCTCAGAGGGGGTGATCAGGGGACCGATGCTGATCCGCGCCTGGCTCTTTCTGGGGGCGATGGTTGCGGCGTTATCGCTCGCCGGTTTCTTCTACGTTCTGATCCGCGCTGGCTGGCACTCGGGCGCTGCGGTTGGCGTCGGTCAGCCACTTCATCACGCCTACCAGCAGGCGACGACGATGACCTTTCTAGGCATGATCGCCGGACAGATCGGTACAGCGTTCGCGGTGCGAACCCGACGTGCCTCGCTGCGCTCGATCGGCGTTTTCACAAACCGGTATCTGCTTGGTGCGATCGCAGCCGAGCTGTTGCTCGCCGCCGTCTTTGTCTACACCCCGCCGATGCAGTCGTTGCTGGGAACCGCGGCCCTGCCCTTTCACGATCTGGTCTTGCTCATTCCCTATCCATTCCTCGTCTGGGGGGGCGACGAGCTGCGGCGGCTGATCCTGAGACGGCGAGACCGGAGGCATGATGACTCGAGCAACACCGGGCCACTGCAGGGCGCCGGCTGGTCTGCCGAACGGCCAGCCTCCAGGCCGCAAGAACCCCCAGTGTCACCGTCTACCTAGATCCAGGTCCTTGGCCAAGGACGCTCCAAGGCGGCACTCCTCACCCTAATCCTGGCATCGACCGCTACGGCCCCGTCGCTGCTTGCGACTACGGGATTCAGGTCGAGCTCGACGATCTCCTGATGGGCGTCGACCATCGCGCCGACCCGCACCAGCAGTCCCTCAAGCGCACCGAGGTCTGCGGCTGGCGCTCCCCGGTAGCCCTCCAGGAGAGGAAAGATCGCAAGGGAGCTGATCATCTCCATCCCTTCCTCGGGACTCAACGGGCAGACCCTAACCGCCACATCTTTGAGCAGCTCTGCCTGAGTTCCTCCAGCCCCACAGGCCAACACCGGCCCAAAGACGGGATCGGTGACCACCCCGACCAAGACCTCCACCCCGCCCTCGACCATCCGCTGCACGATGAACTGATCGATCTCGACCCCGGCCCCGGCAAGGGAATCTCTCATCTCTCTGGCCGCCCGCGCGACCTCTTCCTCCCCCACGAGTTCGACCCGGACGGCTCCGATCTCGCTCTTATGAAGGATCCCCGGACCCTGAGCCTTGAGCACCACCCGCCCCCCAAACTCCGCGGCCACCGCGGCGGCACCAATCGGCCGTGGATCCGCGCGCCACTCCGGCACCGCGATGCCATAGCAGCTGAGCAGACGCGTGCATTCACTGATCCCGAGCCACTCGTGCCCCTTCAAGAGAGCCTCGGCAAGCAGCGCGGCCGCCTCATCACTCTGTATACCGACAAATTGCGATGGCTTCCTGACCGGACGCGAGCGCCAGCGGACGTGGCGCATCACGCGGCTCAACGCCCTTGCGGCATCCTCCGGAAAAAGGTGAGTTGGGGCAGCTGCAAGCTTCGATGTCACCGCGTGATCGCGCGGAGACATGAAAACTGTTTGGACTGGGATCTGGCGTTTCATCTCGCCGAGCGCTGCCTCAATCGCGGCGGCGACGTCCTCTGCCTCGGTCAGCAGCGGGCGGATGAAGATCGAAATCAGCGCGTCGATTCCATTCCACTCGGCAATCGTCATGATCGCTCGTCGGTACTGATCCGCGGTTGCGGTGGCAATCAGATCGACGGGATTTGTGAGGGAAGCCTCGGGGGCCAGGAATCCGCGCAGAGAATCACGGAGCGCGGCGGGGAGCTCTGGAACCTGCAGACCACCCGCCTCGCAGGCGTCCGCGCACATGATTCCCGGCCCCCCAGCGTTGGTCACTATCGCAACCCGGGGACCCTCAGGCAGCGGTTGGCTAGCGAGCAGCGAGGCGACGTCGAGTAGCTCGGCAAGCGTCTCGGTGCGGATCACACCAGCCTGCTCGAAGAGCGCGTCAACGGTTACATCAGATGCCGAAAGCAATGCTCCCGTATGAGAGCTGGTTGCCCGGGCGCCGGAAACAGAGCGCCCGCTCTTGACGACGGCGATTGGCTTCTCGCGGCCAATCCGTCGGGCCAGCCGCGAGAAGCGGCGCGGGTCGCTGAATGACTCGATGTACAGCAGCGCCACATCGGTCGCTGGATCCCCCTCCCAGTAGTCGAGGAAGTCATTGGCGGTGATGTCCGCGCGGTTGCCGATCGAGGCAAATGAGGAGACTCCCAGCCCGCGATCGGCGGCCAAATCGATCAGCGCCAGCCCCAGCGCGCCGCTCTGAGTGACGAAGCCGACGTTGCCCGGCGGAGGGGCACCGGGAGCAAATGTCGCGTTCAGCTGCGACCCCTCGACCATGTTCAAAATGCCAAGGCAATTCGGCCCGATCAGGCGCATGCCAAAGGCACGACAGATCTCGACCAATTCGTGCTGAAGGGCGGCCCCCTCCTCCCCCACCTCAGCGAAGCCGGCCGAAATCACGGTCAGTGCGCGAACCTGCTTCGCCGCACATTCCCGGGCAACCGCCAGCGCCGAGCGCGCCGGGACGGCGATCACGGCCAGATCCACCTCACCGGGAACCTCAGCGATGCTGCGGTAGGCGCGCACGGACTGCACAACGTCGGTCGCCGGGTTGATCGGGTAAACGACGCCCCCAAAACCGGACTGCAGCAGGTTGTGAAAGATCTCTCCTCCAACCGTGCCGCGGCGCCGCGATGCTCCGATAACTGCAACTTTCGCGGGCTCCAGGAAGCGCCGCACCGCCGCCGCCGCCGCCACGTGGTCACGCTCCTCAAATCGCGCAATCGCGGCCGGCGCGAAGGAGGTCGGAAACTCAACCAGGATTGAGCCCGGCAGCGAGGATGTCTCGACCGGAAATCCGCTCTCCCGAAAGACCCCGATCATGCGGTGGTTCTGCGGCAAGACCTCGGCGAAGAAAACCGCGATGCCGTTTGCTCTAGCGGCCTCGGCGAGGTGGGCGAGTACCAACGTGGCCAGGCCCTGACCCTGCATCTGATCGGCGATCACAAATGCGACCTCCGCCCTCCCGTCAGCGGTCTGAACGTAGGCCCCGTGTCCCATCAGACCGCCCTTCCCACCGCGAGTGGCGACCACGCCGTGACGTCCGACGTAGTCCACATCGGCCATCTGTTTCGCGGTGGCCTTGAGGTCGCTGCCGGCCGAGAAGAAGCGAAAGGTTCGCGACTCTCGACCGAGACCTCCGAACAGCTCAAACAGGGCGTCCTGATCGGCGCGACGGACGGGGCGCAGGTGCGCCGTCGAGCCGTCGCGCAGAACCACGTCGGCCTCCAGATTGACGGGGTAGGCAACCGGCATCGTCCGATCGTATTCGGCTGGCTCGGCGTACAGTCAAAGGATCGCGACCGAATCCCAAACGGCAGCGCTTTACTACAGCCACCCCGCCTGCCTCAAGCACGATCCGCGGGTACACATGCCCGAGCACCCCGACACGCCGGAGCGCTTGGGTGCGATCGAAACGCTTCTGGCCGAGCGGGGCTGGCTTGGATGGCAGCGACGCGAAGCCCCGCCGGCTAGCGAGTCAGAACTGGAATTGGTGCACACATCGACCCACGTGAGGCGGATCCGTGACCTCTGCCTTGCCGGTGGGGGGCCGATCGACCCCGACACCTTCGTCGGCGAGGCCTCCTACCGCGCGGCGCTTCACGCCGCCGGCGGAGCATGCGAGATGACACGGGCGCTGCTGGGCGGCAAGGGTGAGCTCGGATTCTGCACGGTGCGGCCCTCGGGCCATCACGCCGAACCCAACCGGGCAATGGGCTTTTGCCTGTTTGACAACGTCGCGATCGCGGCGGAGCTGGCGATTCGGGAGCTGGGCGCTAAACGCGTCTTCGTCCTCGACTGGGATGTCCACCACGGCAACGGCACCGCCGAGGCGTTCCGGCGTCGCTCAGACGTTTTGTTCGCGAGCATCCACCAGTCGGGGATATTCCCCGGAACCGGAGCAATTGCTGAGGTTGGTTCCGGTCCGGGCGAGGGCTATACGATCAACCTGCCGGTACCAGCCGGCTCGGAGGAGGACCTCTGGCTTTCGCTGCTCGAGCACATCGTGATCCCAGCCGCCAGCGAGTTTCGACCCGACTTGATCCTTATTTCGGCGGGCTTTGACGCCCATGCTGAGGATCCCTTGGCGGATTGTCGCTTGGAAACAGGATCCTTTGCCCGGCTGGCTCGCCACGTTCGTGATCTGGCCGGCAAGCTCGGTGTCCCCTTGGGTGCGGTACTTGAGGGCGGCTATAACCCCAGCGTGTTGGCGCACTGTGTGGCGGCGACCATGGCCGCCCTCAAGGGGAAAGGAGAGGCAGCCTCCGCTGCACCGGAGGCGGTCCACACCTCCAGAGCCGCAGCCCACATCGGCCATTACTGGTCCCTTTGAGCAGCCCGCCTGCGTGCGGATGCTGGCGGATCCCAATAACCGGCTTGAAGCCCTCACACCCAACCGGCAGAGGTCTCTTGCCGATCAGCCGCTCTGCTATTTCACGCGCCCCCTGCCGTCGGCGCTGAACTAAAGTCTGACTACTAAGATCGCGACCGCGATCAGGCGCCAACGCTCGCGCCAAGATCGCCGACCGCAGCCTGAGCTACCTCTGACCCGGTGAGCACCACCTTGAGCGCGTTCGTGGTTGCGGCATCGGCGAAAGTGTCATAGGCAGCCATCGTGTCAGCAAGCGGATAACGATGGGTGGCAAAGATCGTCGGGTCGAGACGGCCCTCGGCAATCAGCGCCAGCAGCTGTGGGATTGTGCGGGTATCAACGAGACCCGTGGTGACGGTCACGTTTCGAATCCAAAGCGTCTCCAGGTGAAGGTGAGCGGAATGTCCGTGCACACCCACATTGGCGACGTGCCCCCCGGGGCGAATCAACTCCGTCGCCAGCTCGAACGTCTCCGGTACCCCGACCGCCTCGATGGCAACGTCGGCCCCAAGCCCGTCTGTCAGCTCCATCACCTCTGCTCGAGCATCCGTATTTGCGTTATTGATCATCGTGTCCGCACCGAACTCCCTGGCCCGCTTGAGCCTGGAATCGGCGAGGTCAATCGCAATAATTCGTCCCGGCGTATAGAGACGAGCGGCAAGCACCGCGGCCAGCCCGATTGGGCCGGCGCCGACAATCGCAACCGTGTCGCCGGGTCGGACCATCCCGTTGAGCACGCCAACCTCATAGGCGGTCGGCAGGATGTCAGCGAGAAAGAGAACCTGCTCATCGCTGAGCCGCTCGGGCACGCGATATACGGAGTTATCGGCAAACGGAACTCGCGCGTATTCGGCTTGCACTCCATCGATCAGGTGGCCAAAAATCCACCCACCGCCGCCGAGGCACTGGCCGTACTGCCCTTCTTTGCAATAGCGACAACGCCCGCAGGAGCTGATGCAAGACATCAGGACCCGGTCGCCCTCAGAAACCGTGGTTACGCTGCTCCCCACTGAGACCACGGTCCCAACCGCCTCGTGGCCGAGGATCGTGCCAGGCTTGGTCTCTGGAACGTCGCCTTTTAAGATGTGCAGATCGGTACCGCAGATCGTCGTCGTATCGATCCGCGTCACGATGTCGGTGGGCTCGATTATCGCTGGGTCATCAACCGTGTCCCAACCGCGCTCACCCGGACCGTGATAGACGAGTGCCTTCATCCCAAGCCTCCTAGGCCTATTTTGCTGGTTTCCTAAAGCTCTGCAAATCGTCGCTTGAGCGGCGACACCAGCAATGTTACGGCCGCTGGCGTTCGATTGCCAGCGGAGCAATCACTGCTCCTCTCAGTAGATTGCCGCAGCTCAGGTGCAGTGCTGTGCCCGGATGGCGAAACCCCAAGAGGCGCTGATAATGCTGTCTCATGGCCGAAATCGGATCAATGCCGGCAGCTGAATCTCCCCCCAGCCAGGCGCCGCCCGAGATCCCGATTGGGGGCGAGGATCCGGTTCGTAGGTTTGAGCGGCTGACTCGGGCCGATGTCGCCTTTGCAGGGGGCAAGGGTGCCAACCTCGGCGAGCTGAGCGCCGCCGGCTTCCCGGTGCCTCCCGGTTTCGTTATTGGCGCCCCGGCGTACGCTGCCTTTTGCGAGCACGGCGGACTGCGTGAGCGGATCGCCGAGCGACTTCGCGCGGTCGACGTGGAGGACACGGCAGCACTGGACCGGGCAGCCACCGAGCTGCGGGTGATGGTCGAGCAGGAGCCCGTCCCGGCCTGGCTCTCGACTTCGATTCGCGATGCCTATGCGCGGCTTGCCGGTGAGGACGACCAGGTCCCCGTCGCGGTGCGCTCCTCGGCCACCGCCGAGGACACCGAGTCAGCCTCCTTTGCAGGAATGAACGAGACGATCCTCAACGTTCGCGGCGCCGACGCCGTGCTCGAGGCGGTGCGTCGGTGCTGGTCCTCACTTTTTGGCGCTCGCACCGTTTATTACCGCGCCAAGCGCGGTTTTGGACAGGCCGACATGGACATCGCCGTCGTCATCCAAAGACAGGTCGTGGCGACCCGCGCCGGTGTGATGTTCACAATCGACCCCGCCTCCGGCGCAAATGACAAACTTGTGATCGAGGGCGCTTTCGGCCTCGGTGAGTCCGTGGTTTCGGGCTCAGTCTCTCCGGATCGCTATGTGGTCGGCAAGGACCGGCTGCGGATCGAGCGCCGAGAAGTCCGGCGCAAGGAGCTCGCGATCGAAACTGCTACGGATGGTGGCACTGTCACCCGCGAGCTCGATCAGCAAGAGGGTGAGCGGGCGGTCCTTGATGATGAGGAGGTCAGACGAATCGCCGAACTCGGGCTTCGGATCGAGGCCCACTACGGCGCGCCTCAGGACACAGAGTGGGCAATCGAGGGATCGGGTGTGGTCTGGATGCTCCAGTCGCGGCCGGTCACCGCCGCGGGTGGCGAGGGAGCAACCCAACAATTGGGGGAGCGCGGTGCCGAGCTGCTGCGGGGGCTAGGCGCTGCACCCGGCTCCGCCTCCGGTAGGGCACGGGTCGTCGCCTCACTGCAAGACGCCACCAGCCTCACCGAGGGCGAGGTCTTGGTTACCCACATGACCGCGCCTGACTGGGTGCCGCTGATGCGCAAGTCAGCGGCAATCGTCACCGACTCCGGCGGCATGACATGCCACGCAGCGATCGTCTCTCGCGAGCTCGGTATTCCCTGCGTGGTCGGCACCGCTTCAGCGACGACCGTCCTCCGGGAGGGCGAGCTTGTAACCGTCGATGCCACCCGCGGGGTGGTCACCGAGGGCGCCACCGCGTCTCCAGTCCACGAGCACCCAACATCTGCAGGTACAGCAGCTGCGCCAACAGTCATCACGGCGACCAGGCTCTTGGTCAATCTCTCCGAGCCTTCCCAACTCGAGCGAGTCGCCGACCTTGACGTCGATGGCGTTGGTCTGCTGCGGGCCGAGCTGATGGTCGTCGAGGCGCTCGATGGCACCCACCCGCGGGCGCTCCTGGAGCGCGGCGAAGGGGGAGTCTTCGTCGAGCGAATGGCCGCCTCCCTGACCCAGTTTGCAACGGCCTTTTCGCCGCGCCCGATCACTTACCGAACGATCGATTTTCGTACCAATGAGTTTCGAGGGCTGAAGGGTGGCGAGCAGTTTGAGCCTCAGGAGGCCAATCCGATGATCGGCTACCGCGGCGCCCTTCGCTATATGCGCGAGCCCGACCTGCTGCGCCTCGAGCTGGAGGCAATCTCGCGCGTCTGGGACGCCGGACAGACAAACTTTCACGTGATGTTGCCCTTTGTGCGCACCCCTCGTGAGGTGGTTGCCTGCCAGCGGGAGCTCGATGCCGCCGGATTGTTTTCGCGACCGGGCTTTGAGCTTTGGATCATGGCTGAGGTTCCGTCCGTTCTGTTTCACCTTGGCCGCTATGCGGAGCTCGGGATCGCCGGAATCTCGATCGGCTCCAACGACCTGACCCAGCTGGTTCTCGGCGCCGATCGCGATTCAGAGCTGCTCGCCGATGTTTTTGATGAGCGCGATCCGGCCGTCACCGAATACATCGCCGAGTTGCTGCGGCGCGCGCGTGAGCTCGGCCTACGCACCTCGATCTGTGGACAGGCTCCCTCAGTTCATCCCGAGTACGCCGACCTGCTGGTAGGCGCAGGCATAGACGCGATTTCGGTGAATCTCGACACCGTAGATCAGGCACGCCGCCAGATTTCCGCGGCCGAGTGCCGCGCACTGCTTAAGGCAGCCCGAGCGGCCGGCTGAACGCGAGGCGAGCCAGCAGCGCCCGTCTGCACCCGACCTTCGGTATCGGCACGTTAGGACCTGACGATGCCACGCTCGAGCGCGTAGCGGGCCAGCTCGGCCCTACTCGTAAGCCGCAGCTTTTGTTGGATGTGGGCTCGATGGCTCTCGACCGTGCGAATGCTGAGGAAAAGCTGCGCGGCAATCTCGGAGTTGGTGTGGCCAAGCGCGATCAACCGAAGGACCTCGCGCTCGCGCTCGCTGAGGCCGTCGTCGGGCCCTGAGCTTGGTTCTGCGGCGACCCGGGCTCCGAGGGATGGTTGAAGGTAGGTCTGCCCTTCTGCCGCACTGCGCACGGCCTGGGTCAGCTCGGTATCTGCAGCGTCCTTCAACACGTATCCGAGGGCACCGCTTGCAAGCGCCTTGCGGGCAAAGGCCGGCTCGTTTTGCATAGTCAGGACGACGATCTCTGTATCCGGCGAGGCCTCACGGATCTCGGGAATTGCATCGAGACTGGCGCGCCCCGGCATGTTCAGATCTAGGATCAGCACGTTTGGCTGATACTCGGCTACGAGGCGAACCGCGGTATCAGCGTCTCCTGCCTCGGCAAGAACCCCGAAGTCGGACTCTCTCTCCAGCAGCAACCGCAGGGCGCTGCGCACCACCGCGTGATCGTCGGCCAAGACGATCGAGGTAATCCCGCTGCTCGACTCCGTCGGTGCCGCAGCCGCGCAACCGACCAAGGGGTCGGCAACCGGACGGATGTCCTTTGCGGGCATGGCCTCTATCTAACGCCCGCGCGGCAGTCGCGTCATCCGTGTTTTCCCCGGTGCTCACTCCGCCAAAACGGGCAATCACGGCCGGTAGTCCTCACCGCCGGATGCCGCAAAATGTTGACCGGCTTCGCTTTTGCGTGGCTACCATGTGACTGTTCATGACTACAAGAGCTCGCCGCCCGCGGGTGGTTTCGGATACAGATGGAGCCGGCGCCCTAGATCAGCGCAGGCTGCACGAGCTGATCGAGGTGGGCGCCAACCTCCTGGCTGAGCTGGACCCCGAGGAGGTCTTTGAGCGGGTCCTGGAGGTTGCCTGCGAGCTGACCGGCGCCCGCTATGCCGCGCTTGGCGTCCTCGATAGCGACCGAGCGGAGCTGGAGCGATTCATCACCCGCGGTATCGACGTCGATACCGCGCAAGCGATCGGGTCCCTACCACGGGGACGCGGGGTGCTCGGCCTGCTGATCGAGGAGCCCAGGCCGCTGCGGTTCGGTGAGGTCGGTAGCCACCCCCGCTCCTACGGATTCCCCCCCGGCCACCCGCCGATGTCGAGCTTTCTTGGGGTTCCGATCTTGATCCGCGGCGAAGCTTGGGGAAACCTCTACTTAACAGAGAAACGTGGCGGGGACTTTGACCAGGCAGATGAGCAGTCCGCATCAATCCTCGCCGGTTGGCTGGGAATCGCCGTTGAGAACGCCCGCCTTTATCGTCGGGTTGAGGCCCAACGCGACGAAATGGAGCGTGCTGTTCGAAGCCTTGAGGCAACTACCGAGATCGCGCGCGCGATAGGCGGAGAGACCAACCTCGACCGCATCTTGGAAATGATCGTGAAGCGGGGTCGGGCCCTGGTCAAGGCGCGCTCGATGCTTATCCTGCTTCGAGACCACGATGAGATGGTGGTCGCTGCAGCGGCCGGGGAGTTCCCACAGGACCTATTGGGCGAGCGCTCCGAGCTTTCCAGATCGATCAGCGGGCAAGTGATTGCGACCGGCCGCGCGGAGCGGTTTGCCAACGTAGGCGACCACCTCCGCTTCGCGCTCGGTCATCGGATCGATGCGCAGACGGGGCTGTTTGTTCCGCTGCTTTATAGAGGCACGGCGCTTGGGGTGCTAAATGCCTTCAACCACGAAGGCGAGGATGAATTCAGCCCCGAAGACCAGCGGCTCCTGGAGAGCTTCGCCGCCAGCGCCGCAACCGCCGTTGCAATGGCGCAGTCGATCGCCGAGCAGAGGGTCAGCGAGAGCATTCAGGTAGCCGAGCGCGAGCGGGGCCGCTGGGCGCGCGAGCTGCACGATGAGGCGCTGCAGAGCATGGGTGGCCTACGCGTACTTCTCTCGACCGCGCGTCGAGGTGACGGCGGCCGCGAAATCGACGGCCTGCTGGCTCAGGCGATCGAGCGGATCGACCATACGATCGCAGAGATGCGGCGGCTTATCGCCGACCTGCGTCCACCGACCCTCGACGAGTTGGGCCTAGGCGCTGCACTTGAGGCACTGGTGGAGCGACTCAAATGGGGAAGGGTGCTCGACGTCGAGCTGGGCATTGACCTCGCCCACGAGACCGACCGCCACCCGACCCGCCTGCTCAGCCAAGTCGAGGACACGATCTACCGATTGACCCAAGAGGCACTCAACAACGCAACCAAACATTCTGAGTCCGACTGCGCCAGCGTTGAGGTGAGGGAGGCGGGGGAAATGCTCACGGTGCGGATCAAGGATGAGGGGCGCGGCTTTGACCCCCAAGTGGAAACCGAGGGATTTGGGTTGCGGGGCATGAGTGAGCGGGTGGCGCTGGCGGGCGGACGGTTGAATGTACTCAGCGCTCCGGGTGAGGGAACCTTGGTCGAGGCATCGCTGCCAGCCCGCCATCGCAGCCACGCGGCAACTCATGGAAGCAACCGAGAAACCAATCGGCCGCAGAAGGCCGCGGACGAGGTCGGGGACCCTTTGGCCGAACTGCCGGCAAAAAGGGGCTGAGGACCAGATCGGGGCAGGCGGTCGCGCGGGGCTCGATTGCTCGCTTCTTGGCACGGCGATCACGAATGCTCGCAGCGCAGCCACAGGAAGTTTTCAGACGCTGCACACTTTGCGGTTCTGATGCATCCCACTAGCAGCTCAAATTAATGCGCGGGAATAGGTGTAACATCGATTCCCTACCATTGGGTGGGGAGCTTTGGAGCACCAGGGTCGATACGACGGGACCCAGCACGAGCGACTCGACATTCGAGCAATTGCTCGACCCGACTCCCGACGCGATCGTCGGTGTTGACCGAGAGGGGCGGATAGTTCTCGCCAACAACCAAACCGCGATCCTCTTCGGCTACAGCCACGAGAAGCTGATCGGACAGATGGTCGAGGAGCTCGTTCCGGATCGCTTCAAAGGAGACCACCCCGGTCATCGGGACAGCTACTTCGATGAACCTCGCAACTTACCGTAAATCTCACCGATGCTGGCTGGCGTAATCCAGCCCTAGCTAAACCTGCGCGCCGTCGCTATGGAGGCGCTGTCCGAATCAATATTCCGGGCCGCCTGATTCGATCGCTTTGAGGCAGCTGTTGCTGCTGCGCCCAGAAGCATCTTGCAAAGTGAGGTGCGGGTCGCTGCATCGAGGTCTCAATGGCATCGCATGCGAGAAGTCAGCGACCCGACCAAGAGCGCGGTAAGGGCCGCGTAGACGGGCAGCGGACGGCGATAACGGACCAGGCCGGACAAGGATGCGAGAAAGTAGACGCCCAGCAGCCCCGTGTCGATTCGCCTGCTCAGGCGGGTTGCCGTGCGGATACCGACCCATGCCTGCATCTGCCGAGTGAGGAGCACGGTTTGCAGCGCGACCATCGCATACAGCAGGGAGCCGCCCGTGAGCTCTACGCGGATCAGCCACTCACCGGTGCCGTGAGCGCGCACCAACCGCGCGATCTGGCGCATATGGACAAAATGGGCACCGAGGAACCCGCCACGAAACGCCACCGCGACGTCAGCGCCCCCGCGATCGGTCAGCATGCTGGCGAGCACCAGAAAAGGGACGGTGGCGTGCGCTGTGACCCGCAGAGGGCTGCTCTCGTCCTCACCGTAGCTATCCGTTAGCGATTGCGCGAACCTACCTGCGACGATCCCGAGACCGATACCGGCCGCCGCCCGGCCTCCCAACCGTGGCGGCTCCGCGACGGCAACCTCGGGCCCACCCGCCTGGACTCCTTTCACCCGGTTCTCCACACCTTCATAGCACGCCCGCAGGACTCAAAAGCCAATCACCCAAACATTCTCTCACGGCCGGCGGCTTGAGATCATCTTTGTTCCAACCGATCAAAATCCAATCGCCTGGGAGGCTGAGGATTCGATTTCGCGCGAGCCGAAGTCGCCAATCTCAAAACCCCTCTCAAGCACCGAATGTTCCCGGCTGCAGCTGTGAATGGATGTATGTATGTCCCGCGTTCTAGATGATTGGGATCCCCAGCGGTGGAATGGGCCGAAAGTGGCATAGCGCAGCACTTGGAGTTTAAGGAGACGCACACACCACATAGGAGCGGAATGTGAACGGCGAACCAGTCGCGTTCGTGAAGGCGACCTCCCAGCCCGTGGGCCTCGTGCCGTCGGGCGGTGGCGGGTAATACGGTGTTGGCGCACCCATTTCAACACTCGGTCGATCCGCTTCCATGTAGTAATTCGATCCACTGGGGGATCCTTTGGGAAAATCAAAACCTCCTCCAGTGACAGATTCCCCGGTTTCGCAGGCGGCGTAAGAATCTGACTCGGCGCTCGTGGGTATGGTTCTTTCGGGGCCATAGCGCGTTACAACATTTGTAGTGCCCGATTCACCCCTTTCCCCCTGAACGCCGCGTTCGCCCGGCAAACCCCGCTGGCCCGGTTCACCTTCTCGGCCTTCCTTACCCTCTTCGCCCTTGGCGCCTTGCGGTCCGGCCGGGAGCTGGCCGGCCGCGAAGTTACTCGCCAACAGCGAACCGCTCTTGACCTTGGCCGCGGTCACGGCCCCGCTTTTAAGCTGACTTGTTCCGACGCTGTTCTTGGCGAGCTTGCTGGCGGCCAGAGCGGTGGCGCCACCCAGCAACAGAAAGAGGCAGAGAGTCGATATCACATTGGCATAGGTCAATCTGTTTCGCATCGTTCTCAAGACCTGATCTCCCGCTCGATGTTGTTGTAGGCCCGTTCAGCCCCCGCCATTTCGCCAAGAGCGTACTAGCAAAGCCGTCAGTTCGCCGAGAATGCAACAGTCGGCGCCTAATTTGCACTGTAGGCCCCTAGATTAGAATTGCTGGAGGCGGTATTTGAAGGTGGCCGCTTCGGCAGTCCGTGCGCCGCTTTGACTCAGTGCCTGTGCTTTTGACCTTTAGGCACTTAGTCTTGTCGCACCTATTTTCTTGAGCTTGTCTTGCACTGCGCCGGCAAATTCGTTCGCTGGGGTCGGGCGGCCGAGTCGATCCCCCCGGATCTCCTCGCCACCGCTGGAACTCGCGTAACGCCCGGATAAGACCCGACGGAGCGCGCGCTCGTGAGATAGACAGATTCGATCAAATTGAATCCGACCTCCGTTATAGCGGGTCCGAAGTTGCAGGTCTGCTTCGCGGTCATCGGCGCAAATTCAAATAGCCAGGCCGCTTCACCTGTCTGTGCAAAACACCCCGCGGGGCGAAGTTGGTCAGGATTTCTCCGTCTATGGAGAGGATGGCAATTTTATAGCGCCAGTTGTGATGGTTAGCAGTAGGGACCGTGTCGATCGGAGAAAGCGCCGCGGCCGGTCCAGTTGCCAATGCAAGCGCGGCAGAGGCGGCGACCAGGCTATGGTTGCGACGGCGGCCAGGATGACGCGGCCACCTCTGCGACCCATGGAACTTGCCGAGTTGATCCTAACCGCAAGTCTGCCTCCTCGACCTGCGTCGGAATCCAGGAGTGGGACACCGCTAAGACGAGATCCACCAGCCAACACAGCTCGCGAACGGGCGGTCGGATATGCGGACTTCCCATTACTTGAAGTTAAGGACGGGGGACTGGCCGGGGTCGGGACTCAACAGGCTCATGGAGGTCTCAGGCAGGCACAGCTATAACCCACGCAGCGACGGCTCGGCCTGCCATCCTCCTTCAAATCTCAAATGGAGGGCTAATGAAGGAGGGGTATTCCGACATCTGAGCTATCCAAACGTAGTTTCGACACTCTGCCTACTCCTGCTGGTTGGTGGGGGCACGACCCCTGGCCGCCGGAGAGCTCGGCAAGAACAGCGTCGGGACGAAGCAGATTAGAAACCACTCGGTCACACCGGCGAAGCTCAACCCCTGAGCAAAGGCAACGCTGAAAGGTGCGATGGGGGCGCCGGGGCCCAAGGGCGAACCCGGTATTCCTGGGTCCAAAGGTGAAAACGGACACGGTGCTCTCGAAGCGCTTCCAAGTGGAGGCAGCATTCACGGACGTGGGTACTGGCAGGCTTTGAATCGGCCGCTGCAACAAGCCCAGGATTTTCCGTACCGGCCTCCGATCCTATCGACAGTGCCGAAGGTCTCGGAAAGCGCTAGGTGATCTGGGAGTGCCCCAATCTGGAGACGGAAGCAGGTACGGATTCATGATCGTATGTAGCGGTAAAGGGTATTGGTTCGCCAATGGGAGCTGGGCCTACACGGTACCTTGATCTGCCCTCGACGTCAGCGGACCGTCGGGCGGCAATGCCGACTGAGGCCAGCAACTGGACGGCCAGCCCAACCGCAACGCTTCCATTGGCCGATTGCACCCCGATGGCCTGCGTGGCCCGAGCTGCTCCATTTCGATGATCTGCGCCGCTCAATGCCATCCGGATTTGGAATTTCATAGTTCGGGAGTAGTCTCGGCGAGTGGCAGAGCAGGTCCCAGCAGTTTGTGACGTGCTCGACACGATCGAACGTCGCAATTGGGAACGCCTCGAACGGCTTCTCGACCCAGAGGTCCATTGGACCACTGCGGTTGAGGAGCACCTGCACGGTCCAAGCGAGGTAATCGCTTGCCTTTCCAAAGATCCTCCACCCGCGCCTCCGGCCTATCACGAGGCGCAGAACGGGCTCATCACGCGCTGGATCGACACCCCCGGATGATGTCAGCCCTATGTCATGAAGGTGGAACGCAGGTACCCGACGGGATGGGATCGCGAGAGCTTCACATAAATGGCTCTAGCCGCGGCAAGGGCCAGAACGCCCCAAAGGATGGCAGACGGGATGCTTTGTTTCTGGGCGTCACAGATCGACGGCGGGTCGATACCGATGGGTCTCGGTCGGGTGCCTGCTTCGGCGCCGCTTTATCGCGTGGATAGCGGTGGTCTCGAATCCCCAGTCGGTCCAACCTCGCCAGTAGGACCGAAATGCCTCTCGGCGGGTGCATCGATCGACGGCTTTGTTCAGGTCAAGGTCAAGCCCGAAATACCTCCACCAAACCACGCCGCTTCAAAGCGACCGTAGAACAGCTTCACACGCTTAGGCCTACAAAGCGCGCAAAGGAAACCTGAGCAGTTCAAACCCTCCCAACCGGTGAAAGGGCGCCTCTCGGCGCCCTTTCACCGGTTCAGCACGAATTCGCTGCCCTCCGTGCTTGCTTCGGGCTACTCCCGGACTGCAGTGATGGCTCCGCGTCTAATTCCTTGCCTACCCGAAGCGGCGGAGCTAGGACCCCGCCCGAAAGGTGATCCCGTCGAACCAGACATCGGTGGCGCCGGCCGGGGTTTGCACCTCTCCTTCATCCGCAGGAACTGGAAAGTTCGAGCCGACGATCACGACGCTGGAGACACCTTTTTCGCAAGTGGTGCCTCCTGAGCATGCCAGCGGCACGCGGATAAAAGTGTCGCTAGCCGGACGGAAACCGGGAGGGAGGTCGAAAATCGGGCCTGTGGTGCCGGAGACGGCGGTACCTCTGAGGTGGACGATGCCCTCGTGGTCCTTGTAGAAGGCAACCGATTCCCCATGAAACATGCCGGTGAGGTTCGTCCACGAGTTGAGGAATGGCGGCTGTCCCGCTGTCCCAACTTCGTGCCACGCTTCGGGAGCTCCTAGGTTGTTCGCTGTTTGGGCCGTATTTGCGGTCTGCGCTGTCGGCACCGTGCCGAGTGTTGAAGCGTTAACCTGAGTGCCGGTCAGCGAGCCGTTCTTGACCTGCGTTCCCGTGATCGTCCCCTTCTTGATCTTGGCTCCTGTCACGGCGCTGTTCTTGATCTGCTTCGTGCCAACCGAGTTCTTGGCGAGCTTTGAAGCTGCGAACGCCGCTCCGCCGCCCAGCAGGAGGAAAACTGCAATCGTGGACATGACGTTGGCATAGGTCAGTCTGTTTCGAATCGTTCTCATCGGATCTCCCCTTCGTTTTGGATGACGAGCTGGGACAGCCTATGCCCCGCGCACGTAGACCTAGGTTCAGTGCGAAAAACAGCGCGCTGATAAGGGAAAATGAGAAGCCGGGACGGTCAGAACGCTGAGGGTGTCTCGAGCTTTTGATCTCGAAAATCAAAACTGAGCGGACGACTGACTATTTGAACGTGACGTTGCCTTGCTTTCCGTCGGTACCGCCGTGCCGGGCTTGACGCTCTGTGCAGCAAGATAGGCAGAACTGCCCGGCGAAATCCGATGAGCCTGGGCATCATAATGTCTTGCCATGCGCGGCCTTGGCGAGCGAATGCCTAACTTAGCTCTCCAGGGTGCGGCCGGCCGAATTCTCCCTACGGCCGCAGCTTGGTGGAGAGCTGCATGCCCCTCTCAAGGTGATATGCGTCTTTGCCGATAAAGCCCTGGATGCATTTCCCCTTACCAAGGCGAGACACGCCGCGCGCCCTTGCCATCCTGAGCCTCTTCGTCGCATCGAGCGCGGCCCTACTCGCCCTCCCCGCAGTCAGTCAGGCTGCGGAAGCCACCGCCGGCCTCACCCCCTCCACGCACACCTTCCCGAGCCTGCTGGTTGGCCACCAAGACCCCCAGCAGCAGTTCTTCTTTACCAACGAAGGCCCCGAAGGAATCACGGTCGAAGGGGTCTCGGTGACGGGCCCCAACTCCAACAACTTCGCCCTCGAAATCGACGGTTGCTTCGCGGCCACCCTCTCCTCGGGGGAAAGCTGCTCGGTCTACTTGACCTTTGCTCCGAGCGAAAGCGGCCTTCGCGAAGCCCAGCTTGAAATTATCAGCAGCGCCGAAAACAGCCCGGCAACGGCGGCGCTCAGCGGTCGCGGCTTAACTCAAGAGCTGACCGTCTCACCGTCGCCGCTGAATTTCCCGACAACGACGGTTGATTCCAGCTCCGAACGGCAGGTAAGCGTGGCCAACGAAAGCGAAGCGGCGGTCACGATCTATGGCGCAAACATCGAAGGGACGGGGTCGAGCTCCTTCAATACCAACGGCAGCAACTGTGGCACCTCCCTCACCCCAGGGCAGAGCTGCAAGATCTCGGTTCGCTTCTCCCCCAGCAGTGAAGGCGAACAGCGCGCCTTCCTTCACGTTCGCTCCGAAGGCAACCCCAGCGAACAGATCGTCGAATTATTTGGACTCTCGTCGCCCCCCCAGTTCAGCTTCGAACCCGAAAGCTATGAATTTGGGCTGCAGCCGGTCAAGGAAGGCAGCACCCAGACGACGATGCAGCTGCGAAACACCGGCGAAGGCCCCGAGCAGGTCTCCCTTGAAATAGCCGGCAGCGGATCAAATGACTTCTACATCGGATCAAGCGATTGTTTCGGCGCAACGCTAGCGCCCAATGAAACCTGCTCAATCGAAGTCCACTTCAACCCCAATCAAACCGGCTTTTATGAAGCCCAGGTTCGCGCCCGGGCCAATAACGGCGCCACGTTCAGCGCAGATGTGAGCGGCATCGGCGGGCGGGCAATTCTCAGCGGGGCTCCCAATCCCGCCAACTTCGGCGAAGCAACCGCCGGCAGCAGCGGCCTGACCCGCACGATCACGATGACCAATAGTGGCGATCTTCCGGGCGGTTTTTTCATCAGCCTCATCTCCGGTGGAGACGCTGGCAGCTTCCAGCTGCTCGAAGAGGACTGTACGGCCGCCCGGCTGGAACCGGGCGGCAGCTGCACAGCGCTGGTGCACTTTCAGCCGGCGAGCCCGGGCGTAAAGAGCGCCAAACTGACCTTCATCGGCGGCGAAGAAGGGGTAGTCCAGATCGAACTCAATGGTCTTGGGGTGGCTCCCGCAATTGCGCTCAGCCCAGGTGAACACGCTTTCGGCTCCCAAATTGAAAACAGCTCTAGCCCTTCCCAGACTTTCACGGTCACTAACCAAGGCAAGACCTCGGTCACGCTAGGCACCGCCGCCATCGGTGGGATCAACCCCGACCAGTTCAAACTTTCCACCGACACCTGCACGGCGGCGACGCTGGAACCCGGCGAAGGGTGCCAGCTCGGTGCCCGCTTCAGCCCCGATAGCGCTGGCACCAAGATCGCTACCCTTCGCCTCGGCGCTGGCTCCGAGGCGCTCACCGCATCCCTAACCGGAACCGCTGTCGCCAGCCCGCCGCCGCCCCCCTCAAACGCCTTTGGCTTCGGAAAGTTCAAGGCCAACACCAAGCAGGGGACGGCCACGCAGTCCGTCAACCTTCCCGGTCCGGGCACGCTAGTGCTTAGCGGGAAGGACGTAAAGAAGGTCAAGAAAGCACCATCGCAACCGGGGGAGATCAAGCTCACGATTGTGTCGAGCGGCAAGGCCAAGTCCCAGCTAGGCAAGAGCGGCAACGTCAAAGTCACGGTCGCCTTCAACTTCACTCCCACTGGCGGCGTATCCAAGACCCAAAATAAGGTGGTCAAGCTGGTCAAGAAGCAATAACTTCAGTGCTATGCCCCAACTTTAGGGCGGTGTCAACTTAAAGCGGCCGGCACTTAGAACAATGGGATTGAGGCTAGGCATTCGCGGAGGTCGCTCTATCAATTCACTTTCCCCACAAATGGCAGCTGGGACTTTATGGCCTGGGAGGCAGCTGACGGCAGCAGAGCGGGGTTTCAACTCTTTACAAGGGTCACCGAGAGCGCCCACTACGCCTTCTCGGATTTTGACGGCCTCGTCCCAAGCAGGAGTTCAGATCAGTTCTACGTCCAGCAAGCCTATACCGATGTGGAGTCGCAGCGGCTAGCGCGCAGCTTTAAGCGGTAACGATTGTGGTTCAGTTACCAGCAACGGCGCATAAAAACTGTTGAGGTTCTGGCGTTGGCCAGCGCGTATTCAGCTTCGGCTGAAAGCGCGTTGATGACATCGATGGCGCCACTCGAGGTAGACAGAGCAAGGTGCGCGCTGACGTCGATTAAAGCAATGTGTAGCCCAGGGGCAGAAGGCGGGAGCTTGACGGAATCGTGTTCAGCTGCAACCGTTGTGTTTCGATTGATAGCCGCGGTCAGCAGTACGGCATTCGTGAAGCCACCACCTGAATGGACGGTAATGGCGTTGGCGAAGGTGGCCGAAGGAGGCTGAAGCGCAAGACGTCGGGTGGCAGCCTCAATAGCATTGATCGCGCTGGTCTCGTTTGGTGACAGCGTGAGAGCTGTGCTGAGATTGTCGAATGAGGTGGGAAAGTTGCTCCCTTTCGATCTTACGTTCAGCCGGGCACCCTCTGCGGAGGTTGAGGGTTTGCCGGCCAGCCGACAGACTCTGTACCCATATCGTGCACCCATCGGATCTGTTCGAATCTCCTGAGCCCCTTATTTGGCTCTAGGATTTAGAAGGCGCCTACCGGAATCGAACCGGTGTAAACGGCTTTGCAGGCCGCTGCGTAACCACTCCGCCAAGGCGCCGGATGTCAGTGTTCAAGCCAAATCTGAGGCAGCGCTCGCTGCGGGATCGAGGCTGTTCTCGGTGCTGGTGCCCAATGGTGCCTTTTCGGGGCTCGCCAACCCGGTCCACGCGATTGCGTTCTCATACTCGGCCAGATACACGCCGGTCAGCTTAGCCTTTCGCTTGGAAGCCTTCGTGTAGACCGTGAGCGTGAAACGTGGGTCCGTGTGGCCGAGCTGCTCGGCGATGTAGACCGGATCATCACCGGACGCTGCTCTGAGGCTCGCGTAGGCCCGTCGAAGCGAGTGCGGGGTAACGCGATCGCTGATTGGCTCGATGCCCAGCTCAGCGAGTTTCAGGTTCGCTCATCTGATCGCGGTCTTCAACCGCCTCGCCAGATTTGCCGAGGATTGGCGACGAACGCGGCCGGCGTGGGCGCTCAGGAATACGGGCTCACCCTGGTTCGGGTGCGCGGCCTTCCACTGCGCCAGCAGTTTTGCCCCGCGCAGTTTCCACTCGGCAAGCTCGTCAACGAGGCCACCGGGGAGATCGACCTGGCGGAAGCTGCCAGCGTCGGTCTTGGCGCCCCGGCTGTCAGCGTCCCGTTGCGAGGTTGATGTCACGCCGGTCGAGAGCAACGGCCTCACTCACACGCAAGCCGGCTCCGATCAACGTCGCAACCACTGGGCGCATGTAGGACGAGGCGCCGGCTATCAGCGAAGGTGCCTGCTCGAGCTCCAGCCAAGAGCGCTGCATCTTTGACGCCTTCACCCTCCGCCGTTTTCCGCGCGCGGGGTTTCGAGCGATTGCGATCGTATTCTTCTGCGACTTCGAGAATCTGTGAAAGCCGCTTCAGCGTCTTATTGATCTGCGCTGGCGCGAGCTTACCCTCTGCGAGCTTCGCTGAGCGGTAGCGATCGACAACCTCGACTGTGATCTCCGAGAGTCGGAAGTCCTTGAAGTAAGCAATAGGTGAAGCTCAAGCACCCAGGGGTAATCCGAGACTGTGCGCTCAGCCCAGCCGTGACGGTTTGCCTCCAGCCATTCTGAAGCGGATGCATGGAACCTAGGAACCTCGGTCGGTGCCTCTACCGGTTCGGGTCGGGAGGGCTGCCAGATTCCACGCTCGACGTCAGCGAGTGTGTGACGCAGCTCGGCCTCAGCTTTCGCTCTGGTCCAGCCCCCCTATTGGTTCCGAGGGTCACGTACTCCCGATTGCCGTAAGCCGGAATCGCAACGCAAAAACTGCATGGTCGCTGCGCTGACGTTCGGCGACGCTTCCGGTAGCGGGGCGCGGCATCAAAGTCCCTCGCGGGTAGGCTCTGCATTAGCCATGAGGAGCTTCACTCTCCCTTTGGTCAGGCCCTCGGTCGGCGTCTCCGCGCCTCCGAGGGCCGCTTTGGTGATAGCGGCAGCATAGGGCGCAACACCCCGAACCGCAAGAAGCGGGATTCGGTCGGCGCCTTGAGGACGACGTTTCTTGGTTTTAGACCGGGTTAAAGGCGGTGGTTCATCACCTTTTTTGCCCTGCGTCGCTGCCGGAAATCTCCAGCGTCCCCGGTATCCGTCGCCGAGCTTCTGGCCTCCGAGTTCTTCGGCGTGCGAATAGACATATTCCCGACTGACATCGAGCTGCGCGGCGAGCTGTGCGGCGGTAAGCAGCCTGCCCGTCGATTCGGGTCGACGCACGTCGAGTTGTCGGCGCAGGTCTTCCTCCTGCTCTGTGGTGAGGTCGATCGACAGGCCGGCGATTTCAACCTTCATGCGATCACCGCCGTCCTGATGGCGCGACCGCTGCGAAGCGCTTCGGCGACCTCTTGGCGCTCCTCGAGCGCCAAGTCACCGAGCTTGGTGTTCGGGTCGATACTTGCCCGCTTGAGATTCGGTAGTCGAGGACGTTTCCGATCTGTCGGGAGCACCGAGACGATGCCCCCACCGCCAGCGCCTCAATCTCAGGGTGGTGATCTTCGACGGCCACCGCTGCGGTGCGATGCGCTTCGATTGTCGAGAGGCTGTCCAGTTCCCGAAAGAGGGCGAGCACGCGGTTGGGAGTCGGCGCGCTGATATCTTCAGCGCTGCGAGCGGGCCGAGATTGCGGAACTCAACGGGGTTGGTCCAAAGGCAATGTAGAAGCTCGATACCGATGCTGGCCGAGCGTGGTCTTTCCTACTGGGAGACGGTCTAACTGTCGTCACTCCCGCCATTTATTTGGTCGGGAGCGACCCTAAGCGGAAAGGGCGGCGAAAGTCAAGGAGCACCGCGCCTAGCTGAAGCCAATGGCTCCCTCGGCCGGGACTTCTTCGATGACCCGAACGTGATTGACGTTAACGTTCACCGGCTGACCGTTCGGAGCGTGCAGATCTATCAAGGGAATGTGGGGGGTGGTGCAGCCGCCGATGGCATTCACGACTTGCTCCCGTGTCTCGGCAACCTGCATTTTGTGGTCGTCGTCGAACACAAGGACCGAATTGACCGCGGCCATGCCCGGACCGTATCTCTCCAGGACGGGAGAAGCAAGCGCTAGGTCAGCCTTCTTCGCTCGTCCCGATTCGCCAAGGACTAGGCTCAACCCATGCCTCAGTTCAGGATCACCTGCCGGGCTGCACTCGATGAGAAAGTGATCGCCAATCTCGACGCCGAGGGCATCTATTGGTATGGCGGCTTGACCAATCAGGCTGGGTCTAAGCTCCGCCGCCATCATTTGAAAATCGAGGCGACCAATATCGATGAAGCAATTGAGCGCGGCCGTGATGCGATCCAAGCTGCCGGCGGGGACGCATCAGAGCTTGTCCTCACCAGCTGAACCCACAGCGGCAGATCAACTCAGCAGCTCCCCTAGCGCCCCTTCGATCTCATCGACCGGGGTGTCCCCGGTCTGCACCTGTCCAAACAGCGCCGCCTCAGCTGATCAGATCCATATTCGGCTTGCGCTCCTCGATGTAGCGGGCGAGCCAGCGCCGGGCCAGTGGCTCAAATCGCTTCGGGTGATTCTTGAGCGAGAGGCAGGTGAGCCGCAGCGCATCGGCTAGGTCAACGTGGCTGAGGCTCGTCGCATATGCCCAAGCCGAGCCGAAGTCCCCGTTCGCCAAGGATCGCTGGAAATGTCCGTAATCGCTTCCTGCAACGTCCATCGAACGCATGTTCGCATATGCGGCGTTCAAAGAGCCTGGAGTTTGAAGACGGGGATTGGAACGTAAAGCGCGGTGTTGCAGCGTTAGAGAGGCTCTGGGGGCCTAAGCCGACCGCTTGCACAGCCGGCAGCGCGCTCAACTCGGAGCTCGTTGGAAGGTGTGCGAGTGGATGATGAGCCTTCCAAAACCCTGGGTGACGAGAAAGGTGCACCAGGGGAAGTTCCGCCGGCTCCGAGCAATTCATCGGGCTCACGGCAAGTGCTCCACACTCTCGGCGCGATTCTGTTGGTTGTGGTGGTGCCAATGGCCGTGCTTTACCTACTCGTCGGGGAGCTGGGCGCCGGGGCGATGCTGATGGGGTTTCTCTTCGGCGTCGTTGGATGCAAAATCGGAGGCACTCGTCGGATGCTCTATCTAGCGCCAGCCATCGCCCTGGCCGCAGGGCTGGGATCGTTCACCGCCTACGACTGGTCCTGGGTCGCGCTGCTTGGAGTCGCGGGCGCCGTGATGGGCGCCGGTATCGGGTTTGGATGGCTGCCCCCTCTGCTGATGCTTCCCTTCTCCGCTCTATTTGTGATTCCAGGAGCCTCGGGGCGCGATGCGGTGATCTACGGCGTCATCGTCGGAATCGCGACGCTCTATGCCGCGGTACTCGCGCGGCGCTCCGGGATTCCCGAGGTCGTTGAAGGTCAACACCAACCGCCGTCGATTGCCGTCGGGATGGCGGTCGTGTTCGGGATGGCGCTAGCTGGCGCTGCAGCGATCGGCGTAGCGCTCGGCTGGACTGAGCCCTACTGGGTTCCAGAGCCGATTCTCGTCCTTGGCCTTTACATCATCATGGGGACGCGCGATCGGATACGGGGTAAGGCGATCGGCACCGCCGCTGGGGCCATCGCCACGATTCCAGTGGCAATCGTCTCGCCACCTGGAAAGATCATCGCCCTGATTGCCGCCGTGGCATTCGTGCTCGCGCTCACGCAGTCAAAGACCTACTGGCTGAGTTACGGGCTCTATACGTTCTCGATCATCCTGGCGCTGTCTGCTCCGGGCCACGTTGGAACCGAGGCAGCACACCGCGGCTCAGAGATCCTAGGCGGCATCGGCATTCTGGTGGTTGGCCTCGCCCTGATCCACGCGCTCGACAACTGGTTGACCAAGCGTCACCCGAGGTTTGAACTAGTGGTCTAACCACCAAACAGTGGCCCGGACAGCCGTGGTGCCATCCGGGGGCCATTTTAGTGCCGGTAGTCCTCCGAGGCCGGTAAGACCAAACCTTCAGCTTCCGACGGTCACATAGAAACCAAATGGGGTGTCCGCGCCCGAGCTGTCGTGCATCTCGACGAACAGATGCTGGGCATCATTGACACCTGCCGTCTCAGTGCATTCGAAACCGCCGGGGACGCTACTCCCGCCGCATGGCGTTGCGCTCGCCTCGCCGGAAAGACCTGGGTCCGCGTAATGAGGGACAACCGAGACGGGACGATTGGCGACGCTCATCCCGAAATCGAGGAAGTAGAGCCCACTACTGACGAACGCATTGTTGATTGTGATGCCGCCAGATTGCGCGAGGATTGTGCCGTCACTTCGAACCAAAGCCCACTGGGGCCGCGGCTCATAGGCACTCGCGGGAGCGCCTCCGAGGTTGTTGGAGTTCTGGGCGTTCGCCGCAGTTGAGGCAACCGTCGCTGTTTCTGCCTTGGCTGCACTTGGAACGGTTCCTAGCTTGGCGAGATTGATCTGGGAACCCGTGATCGTGCCCTTCTTGATCTTGGCTCCTGTGACCGCGCCGTTTTTAATCTGCTTGGTGCCGATACTGTTCTTGCCAAGCTTGCCCGCAGCCAGAGCTGCGCCGCCACCGAGAAGCAGGAACAGGCAGAGCGTAGATATGACGTTTGCATAGGTCAGTTTGCTGCGAATCGTTCTCATTGGATCTCCGAGTGGTTGCGGTTGGCGAATCGGGGCCAGCCTATGCCGAAGCCCCGGGGAAGCGTTGAGGCGCCTCGAACGGCTGCTGCTTAGGCAGAAGCGGGCTCCGGGTCAGGGCGAACAATCACCGTGTCGGCCACAGGAATAATCTCGTCAACCGGCAGGTCCGCGCGCGAGGCATGGTCTCTTATCGCCTCAGGGCTGCTTGCTCGGTAGATGCAGACCGTCCCAACCGAGCCACCGCCCTCATTCAAGACATAGCTGCGAATCCAACGAATGTCGTCCGACATCTCCTCGTCGCCTACCTTCGTTGAGCGCTCGGCAGCAGCCTGGAGGTCCTCCGGGGACCGCCAACCCCCACGCCGCAGGATCACGTAAGTGTCCATGTTGCATCCTCCTCTTTAGAACTAATGGACGAATCGCGATCCTAACCTTCCCCGGCAGCTTTATCAACGTCGGAGCTTTCGGCCCGTGGGGGTGGAAGGGCTGCGCGTTTGCTCTGAAAAATGTAACTGGGGTGCCCGAATCGATTACGCGAAACTCGCGCTGCCCAGACGCTTCCCCCTGCGCTACGCAAACGTTCGCGCAAGCTGCGCAAGCTTCCCGTTACGCTGGCGCCTCAGGAAAAAATAAAAGTCGACACTAAAACTTTGCGCGTCAAACAAAACGAATCCCATCTCAATGCAGCGGTTGACGATCAACTATCAATGCAGCGTCAACGTCGCCTGACACGTTCAGGGAATTGCCGTCGCGTGAGACGCGAGCTGGGAATACCCGAGCGCGCAGGCCATTCAGGTCGCTGCGTAACCACTCCGCGAAGGCGCCGGAAAACGACTAACAGCCTAGCGCTGCCCTAGCCGTCGTAGTTCTCGACGGTGTCAGGACCACGGAGACTGGCGTCCTCTGGATCAAAGCCATATTGGCGCAGAGCCCGTCGCTGCCGTAAGAAGTCCCAGGCTCGATCAAGCTGAACCTTGAGCTCGGCGAGACGAGCGTGCTCATCTGGATTGAGGCCCCCGCCATCGCGATCGTGGCGCGCGAGAAGGTCGTCCTCCTCTTTTACGAGCTCATCGATGCGTTGAAGCGTCTGCTGGTCGTCGGCTGCGATGGCCATAGAGTAGCTGGTGAGCCATGCATCGTCCATCTGACCAAGAAGGCGAGGGTCGCGACCAATCCCACGGACATTCCCACGGTCTGGTTGATGAGAGCATCAAACGATCTCGTGACGGACTGGTGGCTGTCGGACTTTCGCTGGCAGTGCTTGGACTCACGGCTTCTGCCCAGGCCGTCATCTTCGCAATCACAGGCAGTGTCGCTCTTTTGGCTGATCTAATTCATAACTTCGGCGATGCGGCAACTGCGATTCCTCTAGCAATTGCCTTCCTGTTACGCTCACAAACAGCTGAGCGCTGGGCCGGGCTTTTCGTAGTCGCCGCAATCTTTTTTTCGGCTTGCGTCGCCGGGGCTGAGGCGGTGGCTCGCCTCATCCACCCGCAGACCCCATCGCATGCGTTAGCACTGGCCGCTGGCGGACTGCTCGGTTTTGTTGGCAATTGGACTGCTGCCGGAATCCGCACGCGCGCCGGACGGCGACTTCAAAGCGTTGCGCTGATAGCGGACGGTAATCACGCCCGCGCCGACTCCTACGTGAGCCTGGCAGTAGTCGCGACCGCCATATTCGTCGCCGTGGGACTGCCGCTCGCCGACCCGCTGATCGGACTCGGCATTACCGTCGTAATACTCAAGATTACATTTGATTCCTGGCGAACCGTGCGGGGTGTTGGCCGGCATGCACATTGACTCCACTGCCATGCCAGCTGGTGAAGGATCGCCGGGAGATTTTCGCGAAGGCCAATCCCAAAGTTGGTCGGAACAACCGAATAATTCTTGATCAACGAAGGACCCGCACGACAAGTCTAACCATTCCGTGTATCCCAGGCCCAACCAAGATACAAAATTCCGCGACGGTCGGCCCACCTCATGTAAGAACCGATATAGACGTGCCGACAGTCACCCTCTCCCAGCTCGCCTGTGGCGACCGGACAGTGTCGAGCGATCTGGGCCAGGAGGAGCCGGCAACTTGAATAGCAGGCTGCAAAGCTGTATGTGTGATTGGATGCAATCGCGGCATGGGCAGGATCTGGAGGGCGATGTGCCATCCAATCATCAAGGTTCCGCGCAAAGTCGAGGCCACTCAGCATCAGTCGCCGGAGCGCGCCCGTCGATCGTTTGACATTGACCAGTTGATCCATTCCGACCGCGCTATATACCCCACCCCGCCGATCATGCACGACACAGCCCAATTCCCAGCAATGCCAACCCACGTTGGTGGGCTCGTTTTAGAGATCGACCAATACGCCGCGATTGTCCCGATAGCTAGTGGCAACACTACGCCAGAATTCCGAAGCGTGTTCAGCATCGGCCATCGGGATGATTTCAGTTGCCTGCCTGTGGTCCGGCGCCGCCCAATGGAGATCAAGAGTCACATACAAACCAGCCGCCTGTGGTCGATCAACGTAGTCGCGGATCGCGGCCTGATACGCAGCCCGAGCTAAGCTTCGCACAATTCCGTTAATGTCGAGCCAACAACTCTCATTTAACGGTACGCGGACTGCATTAATGTGCCAGCCCTTCATAGCTTGGATCGAGTGGTTGTCGCTTGGGCCTTCAAGGAAGCCAGAGCTCTGCTCACATTGATACTCGGTCACAGGCGGTTGACACCGAGCAGTCGGACCTGGCAGTGCGCGCGATCGATCAGGTGGTTGCCGCTAACTCCGATTCAAGGGCCAGCCAAACCGCGCGCCGGTGTGACCCCAGAAAGAGGGCACGAGACGATCACGGCAATCAACGAACGGCACGCAGGCACGCCTATCATTGTGGACGACAGAGACGACCAGCAGCTGATCGGCTCTTTTACCCGGCTAGCATTGCCACTAAATGTGGATTAGGGCCAAGATGAGACGGCCACGAATCCGTTACTAGGTAGCTATCTGGCGGGCATTGGTTTGCTTTTCACCATGCTCGCCCCGCTGGTCTTTGGCTCGTATTGGCTTCGACGCTGGATAGTTCCTCCCTACGGCGGCCCCCTGGCCCGCCTATCTGACTGGTGTTGACCTCTCACAGTAGTTTCTCGTGCTCGAGCTGCTGGGCGGCTTTGGCGAGCTGCGAAAAGGATGGGTGGTCGGCTCCTGCATGGCTGCTGGACTCAGCGCAGCCGCGCTTGGCTGGCTGAAATCGCCACGCAGCACTGTGGCCGCAGCGGCCTCCTGAGGTCCATCGTGGGCACTCGGTCTGACGATAGTTGTCGCCACCATCGCCGTAGGAGAGTGGAGCTTCCCGTCTCAGCTCGATCTGTATCGCGGCATCTCTAGCGGTGACTCGACCTGGTACCACATCCCGATCGCGGCGCGATTCGCCCAGTCTCATTCGACCTGGAATCTGCTTTTCACCGATCCGCTAGCTCTAGCCGCCTAGTTTTATCTAGCCAGCTCGGAGCTCTTGAACTCACTCGGAATCATCCTGTTTCGGAGCGATTGGCTCTCACCCGTGATCAACGTCGGCTGGCTTGGAGTAGGACTGCTCGGTGCATGCTGCATTGGGCGACCGTTTGGCCTCGGACCAGCGAACATTGGTACCAGCTGCGATCGGTCTCAATTCGGAGTCTTGCTCCAAACCCAGGCGGACGAAGCACGCAATGATGCGATGGAAAGGTTGCTTTTTCGCGGGATCGGCGTTCATTGCGACTGCCACAGTATTGGTTCCATCCATCGCTGGCTGGATGCACTCGGCGGCAACCCTCCGGCGCCCGATTGCAATTTTACCGGCGATATCGCTTCTCGCACCAGCAGTCGCCCTAGGCCGGGCTGTGAAGATCCAATACTCGCGGGACCATTACACCTATAGATATCTGCGTGCCCAGGAGGGCGGAAACCCTGACAGAATCTTTGCCCGGGCCCGCAATCTGCACAATCAGCGAATCGCGCTCGCCGGTTCGGGAGAGTTGTTTTTCGATCAAGGCCTATTCCTTGGTGACGACTCGTCTAACTGGATCCAATACATTGGGATCTCCGGACCCAACGG
Source organism: uncultured Solirubrobacterales bacterium (assembly GCA_963745305.1). GTDB lineage: Bacteria > Actinomycetota > Thermoleophilia > Solirubrobacterales > 70-9 > CAVUWL01. The sequence goes on along the minus strand of CAVUWL010000015.1, from coordinate 181,952 downwards.
CTCCTACCGCGTGGCCTCGAGCGGCGCCGCCTTTCGAGCATTGATCAATCGTGGTCACTACAGCTACCTTCTAATGGCGGAATTTGGGGACAATGCACCCAACCGAAAGCGGTTTCCGATAGTGGTCTGGGCACACAGCCGTGCGCTGGAGTGAGTGCGGGCCGAGGCCGCATTTCCACAGAAGGTATATGTCTATAAGGTCAATGGCTTGCTGCAGCCAAGCGCCTGCCCCGTAAAAGGATCTCCGCACCCCGACTGACCCGTTAGATCACAGTTGCACTCTTTGGTGTACCGGCGCTCCGCCTTGGCTATTGGTGTCGATGGGCTCCTGGTCACCGTCGGCGGTCAGGAAAGGAAGCGTGTAAAAGAGCGCCACGCCAGCACAAATCGCGCGGCTAGCATAGGGTGACAACCTGGTGAGCGTCGTCGCATGGAGACATGGGACAGATCCCAATAGTCCGCATCTTAGTGTCCGGCGGCGGGTCATCGCGTCGACGTTTGCAACAAATGCCGGGCTTTGCGGAAGGGGACCTAGTGGTTAATCCCGACAATTACTAAGCTCATAATAGGCAACGATTCGGAGCAACCGCTAGGCTCTCGCCCTGACCCTCATTGAGGGAGGAAGCCATCAGCGCAGTCATAAATGGCAGATCTCTGACGCACATGAGCAATGGCAAATTCCAAATCAAGACGCCGTCATCAACCGTTCTGAGGCGGCGAAATGTGACATGGTGGGTGGTGGATCCAGATCATCCGGATCGTCAGTAAAGAGACCGCATAGATGGCACAACGTGGTCACTGGTCCGCATGGGTGAACGCCAAACCGGTCTCAGAACCCGGATCCGGAACATGAATATTGCGCACGCGCAAGGTGATGGCAATCGCGAAGCTTTCGTCAGAAAACGTCTCGGCACGATCGGTATTCATGCGAACGTGTTCGCCGTCCAACCCAATGCTCTGGTTGCGATTGGGTCAAACCGCCCGATTGACCTCGAGAGCTCTGCGGTCGCAGCAACGCAATCGCCAGACTACGGTAGATTCCCCAGCCATCGATGTTCCCGATGAAAGGTCGATGAATGGGATTTCTTTCGCCCTCACCGCCCCCGTTCGATATCGACGCTTGGAATCAAGGCTCGCATCTGACCAGGCTCAAACCGTTGGTCCAAGACTGGGGCTTGAATGGCTTCGGTTCGCCGACTGCGGTCTTTCTTCTATATACGGCAAAGCTCGTGATTTTTACAGTTGGTGCCATTTGGCTGATTTCCATAACCCCCGGCCTGGGCAGCATCAACGCCATTGGCCAATGGTGGACCGAGCCAATCGTATTCGAGAAGTTCGCGGTCTGGACGCTGCTGTGGGAGATCGTCGGCCTCGGGGCAGGTTCAATGCCGCTCAGCTTTCGTTTCATACCGCCGATCGGCGGCTTGCTCTACTGGCTGCGACCAGGGACCGTGCGCCTACCGCCATGGCCGAACATTGTTCCCTTGACGCGGGGGTCAAAGAGAACATCGGTCGATGTCATCCTCTATGCAGGTGTTCTCGCCACCGGTCTATACCTTCTGCTTGCGGCTGGCGAGGGGGCAACCGGCCGCTCGGCCGGACAGATGTCGACACAAGGCATTACCCTTCTCATAGCCTTCCTGGTACTGCTCGGCCTGCGAGATAAGGTCGCCTTCCTTGCCGCTCGTCCTGAAATCTACGGAACAATGCTGGCGGTCGGTCTCTTTCCGCTGGGACAATGGATCGTGGCTTGGCAGTTCATCTTTGTATTCATTTGGTGGGGAGCTGCAACTTCAAAGCTCAATCGTCATTTCCCCAGCGTCGTTTCGGTGATGCTCAGCAACGCACCATGGAACAGGTCAAAGTGGTTCAAGCGCAGACTGTGGCGCGACTACCCCGACGACATGCGGCCATCCAAGATGACGACCTGGATTGCCCATTTCGGCACCGCTCAGGAGTTCACCTGGCCCCTGGTGCTGATAAGCATTAATAATAGCACCCTCCAGACAATTGCGGTTGTCGGCATGGTTCTGTTTCACCTAAACATCACCGCGATGTTTCCGCTAGCGGTTCCCTTGGAGTGGAACCTATTTATGATCTTCGGAACGCTTTTTCTGTTCGGTCATTACGGCGATATACCTCTTTCGAACCTCAGCGACCCGTGGTTGATTGCCGGCATTGCAACGATTTGCGTATTCTTGCCCCTGCTGGGCAATCTTTGGCCCGATCGAATCTCGTTTTTGCCGTCGATGCGCTATTACGCTGGAAACTGGGCGACAACCCAGTGGTTGTTCCGCAAGGGCAGTGGAGCCGAGTTGGCTCTCGATACCAAGATTCCCAAGCCCGCACGTATAGTCGTAGAGCAGGTCGGAAGGATCTACGATCCACAGATGGCCGCGTTCCTCCTCAACAAAGGCCTCGCATTCCGCGCGATGCACTTCCATGGCCGAGCACTCAACGCATTACTGCCCCATGCCGTGGAGGATGTGGAGGCCTATGTGCTTCGCGAGGGTGAGCTAATCTCCAACGTGGTCAACGGTTGGAATTTCGGAGATGGCCATTTCCACGGCCGTCAGTTGCTTGAGGCGGTCCAGGAGCGCTGCCAATTTGGATTTGGAGAAGTTCGCTTGATCGAACTGGAGTCTGAGGCCGCATTCAGCGGTCGACAGCGTTACCGGATCTATGACGCTGCTTTCGGTTTGATGGAGGAGGGCAATGTGGCGGTAGCTGACATGGTGAAACGACAACCTTGGCTCGAAGGATCATGGCAATTCCCGGTCGAGATAATGCGGCGCCGATCCTCCGCGCCGGTGCAGTGAACAAGGCGACCGTCATCGGCTCCGGCCCGAATGGCCTGGCCTGCGCGGTGGCTCTCTCCCAGGCGGGGGTCGAGGTGACGGTGCTCGAGGCTTCAAAGACCATCGGTGGTGGCACAAGAACCAGCGAGCTCACTCTTCCCGGTCTCCTCCACGATCACTGCTCTGCGGGGCATCCAATGGCCGTGGCCTCACCCTTTTTTCGCACGCTTGCCCTCGAGGATCATGGTCTCAAGTGGCGTAGGGCTGAGGTCGATCTCGCCCATCCTCTAGAAGACGGAGACGCCGTGGCCATGGTGCGCTCCATCGATGACACCGCTACGGTTCTTGGGAGTGATGGTTACGCGTGGCGCCGCCTCTTCGAGGGAACATCTGCACATTTCGATCAGCTCAACGAGGACCTATCGCGGCCACTCCTCCGTCTTCCACGACATCCGGTCCGGCTCGCCCAATTCGGTCTGCGGGCCGCCCAGCCAGCGACGGTTTTCGCCCGACGCTTGCAGACACCGGCTGCTCGTGCGCTTTTTGGAGGCGTCGCGGCCCACGCCTTTTGCCCGCTGACACAACCAATGAGTGCCGCGGTTGGCGTGGTCTTGATCTCCGCCTGTCACCGATTCGGATGGCCGGTCGCCGCCGGCGGATCTCGCGCGATAACCGATGCACTCGCCGAGCTGCTGCGTCTAAACGGCGCCACAATCGAGACCGACGTGCGAGTCCGCTCACTCCACGAGCTTGACCCCGCGGATGCGATCGTCTTCGATCTCGCCCCATCTGCGATCGCTGAGATTGCGGGCGACCGACTACCGAATCGCGTTCTGCGGGCCTACCGGCGCTATCGGCACGGACCGGCGGCTTTTAAGGTCGACCTCGCCGTTGAGGGCGGCGTCCCGTGGACCAACGAGGTTTGTCGCCGCGCTGCGACGGTCCATGCAATCGGCTCATTTGAGCAGATCGTGGTCGCCGAGCGACAGACCAACCGGGGAACAATGCCCGAGCGTCCGTTTGTCCTTGTGGGGCAGCAGTATTTGGCTGACCCTCAGCGCTCATCAGGGAACCTCCACCCCATCTGGGCCTATGCCCATGTTCCAACCCACTACGACGGTGACGGGGAGAACGCGATCCTCGACCAGATTGAACGCTTCGCACCAGGTTTGCGTGAGCGAATCGTCGCCACATCCGTACGAAATCCGGCCCAACTCGAAGCCGAAAACCCGAACTACATCGGCGGAGACATCGTTACCGGAACCAACTCTCCATTTCAGATCGCAATCAGACCGCGCCTTTGTCTCGACCCCTACAGTTGCGGGGCGTCGGGATTGTTCATTTGCTCAGCGGCGACGCCTCCCGGCGGAGGAGTTCACGGAATGGGAGGCTTCAATGCCGCTCAGTCTGCTCTCCGCCACCTTGAAGCCATCTAGACTCAAAGAGGCCCGGACCTGGAGACTAGCGGGAGACCCAGCCATGCTCCCCGCGAAGCTCCCTCCCCGCTGACCAGTGGAGCCTGTACGCGCTGACTGGCGGGGACAAGCCGTAGCAGTGCCGGCCGGTTATCAGCCCTCAGGCTCGGAGCCACCGTTCGACCGGCCCTAAGGGTGGGGGCGGGCCGTCTGGTGGATTCCTTACCTGCTTCCTCGCCGCTATTAGTCCGTCAGGCACCCCGCGTGAGCAGGCCAATTCGGATCTATTTGATCCAGCACCTTGATCAGATCGTCTGGACTCTCGTGTATCAGGAAATAAATGCGCTCTCCCCCCTCGAGACGGTCCGAGCTTGATTTGGTGCGCCTCTCCAGCTCGTCGAGGATCTGATCGCCGCGCTCGTCCAACGTCTGGTAGTGAATTACGGCTGACATTTCGGTTGTGCCCTAAACCCGGACCGCGAAGCCGCTGCCTTTCTTTGAGATCCGTTTTTCGGACTGGAGCTTTTTGGCTACGGGATATAACGAGGTCCGCTCGACGCCCATCTTTTTGGCGATCTCGGTGATCGTGGTTCCCGGCTTCTCAGCTACGGCCGCCAAGAATTGCTCCGCCCGTTGTCCTTTAGCGGCACGTTTGCCTTTCCGGGCCCTTTTCCGCCTCCGTTTCCGAGCCACGGGGGCCGGAGCGGCACTTATAGCGGGGCGTGACACCCCACTGAGGCTGTCAAGTGCAGCCTGAAGCTGCACACGCTCCTGATCGATCTCAACCATTGCCTCCTTGATTTTTGCCTGAGCTTCCTGAAGTGCATCACGCATGGCAATTCCTCTCATAAGAACTGGGGGTTGACTGGATAGGTTGGCCTTCCTGCATCCGAAATCCTACACAGGCAAGAGGGGCTCAGTGGGTCAGCTCATGCATCCCTTGGCTGTCCGTGCGGAAAACCGGCACTTGGCCCAAGTGTATCTGTCGAATAATTCAGGCCCGTCGATTCAACTTGAGTCGGGTCATGAAGAAATCGTCCGCTCTCCTTCGCGTTCCCGCTCGCTGTGGCAGTCTTGCGGCCGCAGCAATTGGCCCGTTAATGCTCTTTGGCGCATCAGGGGCAAATGCATCGGTGACAGTCGGGCCGACGCTGCCGACAACACCCCCTCCATCGTCGTATGGCTACGGTAGTTCTGAAACGGCAACGCTTTCAAATGCCTCGGTTGCGAGTGGGACGGGCCTCGCGACCACCCCGATCACCGGGGTGGTTGTGCGGTGGTGGGCGTGGGTGGAGACGGACAGCGCCCAATCCGGCCCTTCTTTTTGCGGATCATTTGCTCGACAAGCAGCGACACATTTACCGGCGCCGGGACGAGCGCGCCGGTCGCCCGCATGATGGAGCGGGAGGGGGCCCTGACCGGAACCCACTCATTGGTCCACCCCGAGCAAGAGTCCGGGGTTAACTGGGACGTTCGTGTTGCCGATTCGCTGCCAGCTGGCAGCGAATCGGGTGGGCGACATCATGCCAAGCGCCGAGTGGGGATGGTTGGCGTTGTAGTCGGCGCGCCAGTCGGCGGCCAGAACCTGGGCCTCCTCCAGGCAGGTGAACACCTCGGTGTTCAACAGCTCGTCGCGAAGACGGGCGTTGAAGGACTCCACGTAGGGGTTCTGCCAGGGCGAGCCCGGCTCGATGTAGGCGGTGGCGGTGGAGCCGTGACGACACCATTCGCGCAGCACCGCGGCGGTCAGCTCGGGGCCGTTGTCGGCACGGATGTTGGCCGGGGCGCCGCGCTCGGCGGCAAGGCGCGCCAGCACGGCGACGGTCTGCTCGGCGTTGATCGAGCGATCGACCTCGATCGCCAGCGCCTCGCGGGTGAACTCATCGACGACGTTTAGGAACTTCAGCTCGCGGCCGTCTGAGGTCGCGTCGTGCTGGTAGTCAAGCGCCCAGACGTGGTTGGGATGCTCGGCTTTGAGCCTGTCTGCTGCAGTGGTGGACTCGCCCAGGCGCCGGCGCTTCTTGGCCCTGGCAGGCACGCGCAGTCCCTCCTCACGCCAGATCCGCGCCACCCGCTTGCGGTTCAACGAGGCAGCCTTCGCTGAGCAGGTGGGCGTGGGCGCGGCGGTAGCCCCAGCGGGGCCGCTGTTCGGAGATCTTGCGCAGACGCCTGCGCAGGGCCGCGTCATCTGGCGCCACCTGCGGGCAGTGGCGCTGTGTGGAGCGGTTCTGGCCGGTGATCCGGCACGCCCGACGCTCGGAGAGGCCGAGGCGGTCCACCAGCATGTGGACCGCCTGGCGCCTCCGGGACGGGCTCAGAATTTTCCCTTGGCGATCTCCTTGTAGGCGCGGATGTCGAGCGTCTGGTCGGCGACGATCTGCTTCAGCTCGCGGTTCTCCTTCTCGAGCTCCTTGAGCCGCTTGACGTCGGCGGCCTTCATCCCGCCGTACTGGTTTCGCCAGCGGTGCAGGGTCTGCTCGGAGACCTCCAGAGCCTTTGCCGCTTCGCCCACAGTCTTTCCCTCCGAGAGCATCTGCTCTGCGGTGCGCAGCTTGCGGATGATCTGTTCGGGGGTGTGCTTTTGTCTCTTCACCTGCTTCGGTCCTCCTTTGCCCATTGTCGCGGGCCGGAAGGACTCTCAAACAGGGCGGACCGATTTCAGGGTTGCGGGCCAGAACGTTTGCAACCCGCCTTCCCATCAAGTCAGGAAATCGGGTTGGAATTGAGCTCTCTTGCATAGGAATGAGTGGCCAACCGTGGGAGCGGTAGACGAAAGCACAGACAGCTTCAGTTACTGGAACCCCGGGTTGGTTGATGGCGCGCTGCATGGCTCGCCGCCGTACAGTAACCAGCCGAATGGCTGGCGTGACGGTAAACGCCGAAGTAGAGACCGACGCCGACGGTGATGGATTTGGTGACGAGACGCAGGACTTATGCGACACCGATACCGCGATCTAGGGGGGCCGTGCCGATCCCCCGAATCACTCACATTCAGTGGCGAGAATAGGTCACCGCAATCCGTGAACCTCTCAAACACATCACCAGAGCCATGGGTCCGACTCGATCAGGCATACTATTCAGTGCTTCGAAATCGAATTGAAGCGACGAGGGGTTTTCTCGGATTCCAGGGTGGTCGACCGCAGGACGCAAGGGCTGACCAAGGGCGGGCGGCCCGTGGCATCGACCCATCGCAGCGTCGAAATAGCGGTGCCTCAGGGCCCGCTCGAAAAGCGCCGTATCGCATCCAGCTGTGCCCGCGAACACATGTTCGTCTAAAGTCCAGGCAACCCGTCATATGACGGCCCGTAGCCGATACCTACTTGCGCTTCTTATTTCGCATCGGCTTAGCACGGTTTGGGGAGCCGAGCGTGGGGATTGGCCGTCTAGCGGCATATTGCACCGCTAAAAGCCCGCTGAAGGCGTAGGTGCCTTATCGATCGATCAAAGTTCGCGGGAATGACTCTGCAATTCGCCTTAGGCCCAAAAGAGTCGGCGCCTATCCGTCGTTCATTTCAGGTGATGATACAAGAGCCACCACGCGGTTACTCGATCGCCGAGCTTCACGCCTACGCTAGGTCGAGGGACTACCAAGACGAGGCAGATGCCCTGCGTCGCTACCTAAAACTGCGAAAGCACGAAGCCCGCAATGAAAACCAGGGGCCCGCCCCGGGGCCCAGGGCAGATGCTGGGCGCTGAGCTACTCTCATGCGTATTGGAAATTGGAACTGAGTTGATTGAGCAGTAAGCATTGCGCCCCAAACACTTCGAGATCAAATCCGCGGGGCCCGTATGACTGTAGGTGGATCTGGTTCCCGCGAACAACAAGGAAGCCGAGACGGCGGTGAAGGAATATCTCCGCAACTTAAGGGATCGTAATCGGCAATTATCGTTATCCGGACGCGGAGGACGATGATGCGCCCTCGCCCCATGTTAGATGACCAGGAAACGAACGGTGGATTATCCTTCCCCTTGAGCGCTCAGCGGGGCGATCGCTCGCCGAGTCGGACCCCATGCGCATCCAGTCGGGTGTTCCCGATCGGCGGGTAACTGCGACCTCGTCTGCGCAGAGTGAACCAGTTGCCCTCCTATCCCGTATTACCAGTGGAACCACCCGCCCCTCACCGCCCTTTCCCGAATTACTCAAGGTGGTGGGGGGCATTGCATCTCATGCAGGTGACCGCATCAAGGTGCCCAAAAATGGAAATCAATAAATAACCGACGACAGTGCCAGGTCCCACCACTGTCCCCGGCTTAGGTATCTGCTCCTTGACCTTCGCCGACATGCTCCCTCTGTTATCGACCTTACCGAACCTGCATTCTCCCCTGAGGAGCAGCTTCTTGGCGACTTTGACCATCTTTTCCATTGAGCTTGGGGACACCCAAGCGGTGTAGGTAAACTGAGCAGCGGTGCTCGGCGGGAATTCCTCCTGGTACGGTGGCGATGCTGATGTCGATGGCCACCCGAATCTTGTTTAGCTGAGCGACAGCGATCAGAGATCGGAGTTCACCGTGTAGCTTGAGGCGGCTATTCCGCCAAAGGCCACCGAGCTTGCTCCCTCCAACTCTGTGCCGATGATCGTGGTCGATGTGCCGCCTTTGACCGAACCGACGAGCACCTCGTAGTCGCCTATCAATCCCAGTCCTGTAGCTTTGAGACTTCTTTCGCACGTTGGTGAAAAGCGGGACGGCTGTAACGTGATCGCACCTCCTTGATCCCCGGTCCGCGCTGGAGACAGCCTTAAAGAGCCACCCCCGCGATGCCAAGAAGCCGGTGCGCTTCTATCGTGCCGGCATGCTCAACCTAGTGGCCCAACTTCTACGAACCAGGAGGCCTAAGCGATCTGGAGTGTCGCTGATGAGTTTCGTCCCCAGGAATCGAGAAAGGGTGTCTAGGTCGGGAGTCGGGCAGGTGCACGGACATGAACACGGGACTCCGACCAACTCGTGGCGTCGGACCCCGACCGATACTCCAAACGCTTACAGCCGTTTAGATCGGGATTCCGTAAAAAGCGGGGCCGACGCACTAACAAACGACGCCTCCCATCTAGGGTCCGAGGTCGGCACCAAGTCGGGGTTAACCGGATTTAGAATGGAGCCCCAGAGGAGAGTGGCAAGGGCAGGTTGTGCTCATCTGCCGCTGGGAGACAGCTCGTGGGCCACTTTGGAAAGAACGTACCCGGGCACCCCGTCGAACTCCGACGCCGTAAATACATCGTTGCGCACCTGGAGCTCAACTTCACTCGTGCCGGTGCTGCTGTTGAACCGCCAGTATGCGTAGGTACCGATATTGCGCGCTAGACGATACGGGCCGCCGATGCGAAACGTCGGGTTCGAAGTGATCAGATTGGGATGTTTTTCTACGCCTGCTCGGTCGTAGACGACCAAGGTATCCAGGCCGACATTTTCGCGCGGGTGAGGAAAACCCCCAACTGGTTCTTCTTCACTTAGCAGGGTGGTCCAGAACGCGCAGACGGTCTTAGACTTCTCAATGGAATCAACCTTCCAAGAGCCTGGCAGGAATTCATTCTCTTCGACCGCCTGAGGAAACTCGTCGAACGAGAGCAGCCCTATGCATGAGCGAGGTTGAAGCAGTGCATCAGGCGGCTTCGGCTTCGGCTTCACGGCCGACGCGCTGGGAGCGCTTATCACCAGGCAACCCAATGTCAAAATGAATAGAGATAGTGTCCAACGTTTGCTTTGGAGCAAGTGGATCCTTTCTGGCCGTCACCGCTGATGGCATGGGCGAGCATCGTACTCCCGAGTCCACGGGGGCTCCGAAGGGAAAGGTTATGGCCAGGCCTTGCCAAGTGCCCATCTTTCGCTGCCGCTGGGCGCACACATAGCCTCTGCAAGGCATGAATCGCACTTGTTCTGTCGATACCGACAGCCAAGTTGGCACCCGGGGATCAGGATTCCTCACATCCAGTGTTGTGTCACAAAGACCGATGAGCGCCGATGGAGCGCGGCTTCGTGTCATCGTTGCTGATCCATTCAGCGCGGGGCGACTGCGCGGTGAATTTACTTGTGTCTGGCAAGCACAAAGCCGACTTCTAGTGCTTTTCACGCCTGAACCACCATGATCAAGTCTCATTTCTTTTCCATGCTGCATCTGAACCTGACTCGCTCGGGCTCGCGCATCGTGCCATAGACGAGTCCGATTATCTAGCGCAAAATCTGGAGACTGTGCACTGGGAACTCCTTAACATCTGGTGGTCCCGAGAACGTCTCGTCGCCCAGTCCTTGCAGGGTCGGCATCAGACGTCCGCTGACGAAGCTGTCGAATGCTTCGCGTGAATCCCAGAAATCAATCACGCCCCAACCGCCCTCGATCGGACCGGCTGAGTGGACAATCAATCCAGGGCGGGTTGTTTTCGATACCTATCGCCACATCAGCAGCATCATAGAGCTCCTGCGTCCCGCCATCAAACTTAAGTCTAATTCCTACAGCCATCTCAGGTCTCCCTCTGTCGAAAGTCTTGTTGACCCTACTCTTCTACTGCGGGTGCGCTTTGCACTCTTGCCGTTGTATCTAGCCTTCTCAGCCGTTGCATCTGATATTCGGCTCTACGGGCGCGTTCTTGGCGAGCCTTGGACGGGTTGCCGCAGTCCATGCGAGTTTCGTACGTGGTTTGGCTGTGACTGCTCTGGCGGGGGGCGCGCGAAGAGCTCAGATCAGTCGGGATTGATTTCGTCCAGCAGCCGGTCAGAATCCTCAAGGTCTCGTTGATAACGATCACGAGGCGCCAGAATGCTGGATGCAATTGCCGATCAGCTCAATTACGACTCGACTCCGACCGTTAGGTAGTCAGCGCTGGTGGGACAGCTCCGTTAGCGCCGTGCTCCGCTGCGTTGAGCACAAAGAGAACTAGTCGAAGAAGCCGGCGCGAATCTCCGGCAGGGGAGCGCGAGCAATCTGAGGGCTGCAACAAGGCGCAGGTCGGGTTGGGACCGCTCAATAGTCTCCTCGAGTCAATCCTTTCTCGAACGAAGGGTCGTCCGTGGGGAGTACCCAACCGATCGCACGAGCGATGGCTTGAGCTAGACCTTCTGGTCCGCTCACCGCGCCCTCGGCGCTACGTGTCGTCTTGAGGGTCACCGACACGTCGTCGGCAAAATCAAATTGCCAGATGACCTCGCGCGGTGGATCAAGGTCGCCGGTGACCCAATGTTTGACTTCGACCGTGACGGAGTCGGTGTTAGGTGTAAGAGAGATGGTTCTGCATACCGCCGGAATAATCTCATCGCCCTTTTTTGGCTTGGCTGAAAGGATGTACAGCTGGGCGCCATCGATTGCGAGAACCGTCGGAGCCTTGTCTCCGTCGAGAACGACCTGGTCGGCAATGGCTCCATCTGGAATAAATTCAAAGGCAAGATAGAAGATCGCGTTCTGGATCCCAATGGCCTCCGCCGAAGGTTTACCTAATTGGTCGATGTAGAATTTCGACACGCGGCCTGCAATTTCTGCTGCCTCGGACTGGATCATTGTTGTTACACCTCTGTTCTCTCGGTGCCTAATGGTGGGACACTATCCATGGTACGCAGTCTGAATTGCCAAGTGAAGCAGGCGACGGCGTTATGGAACATCGATGAAAGCATTTCGACCAACACCGGAGGTTTCGGTCTTCGACCCGCCCATTCCAGGTCGGCTTGGCGTTTACACTCATAGAATTGCTTAGCTGGCTCCTCCCCAACAGCTACTTCAACGGCCGAGCAAGGAGGTCATCTCAAGGTACCTACCAAGGAGCGGCATCATTGACTAGTCCGGTCGAAGCACAGCGAAAAGTTAACCTCCCGTTTGTTTGAAACAGCAGCCGCGCCCATCACCCCAGCAGCTTACCCGACCCTTCGATATCATCGACCTTCGTATCGTCGAACATGGCTTGGAAAATAGCGCAGCGACCCGGAAACATCTACAGGCTGGCTAAAACGACACGTGCCGACGATCAATTCGATGGCGCAGGCCCTTGCTGATGCGCATCGCAAATTAGCTCTGCTACAAATGCAAATTACCGGCACTGGAAGTGAAGGCCGACATGCCCGAGCGGGCGGCTCCGTCTGTCAAGTTTCCGCAGCATGAGCCAGCCAAGTAATATTTGAGGCCGGACAGTCGCGGTGACATCCGGGCCGAGCTTTTTCGACTTGGCTTTCTGCTCGAAAGGTGATGCCGCTCAGAACGGCTGGTTCTCCTTCTTCGCTAGTGGAGACCACGTTGCCTCCGACGTTTTGCCTTCAGCAGTCACATTCCAGATAATCGATTCGATATAGGGCCGGCTAGGCCTGCTTGAGGACAGCTGTCGAAGTATCCGACCCCTACGCTCCGGGGATAGACGATTCAGCGGATGGACAACGTTCTCATCGTAATTGACGACCTCGAGGCTGCCAAAGCGTTCTTCGCCGAGCTCGGCATGGAGCTGGAAGGCGAAGCGCCGGTCGAGGGGCGTTGGGTGGACCGCGTCGTCGGGCTCAACGACGTCCGTGCCGACATCGCCATGATGGAGACACCGGACCCAGACAGCCGGATTGAGCTGACGAAGTTCCATAATCCGCCGGCGGTGAGAGTCGAGCCAGAAAGGCCGCCGACGAAGGCGTTGGGCATACGCCGCATCATGTTTGCTGTCGACGACATCGACGACGACGACGTCGATTTCCGCATGCGCAACCACGGTGCCGAACTCGTCGGCGAGATCGCGCAATGCAGGGATAGCTACCGGCTCTGCTTCCTGCGTGGCCCTGAGGGGATCATAATCGGACTGGCCCAGCAGCTCAGCTGAAGCCTCGTCTGCCTAGATCCGGGTGACTTGGAGCCTCAGTGCGACGCGGGCGCCAGCAGTTCAACCGAAGAGGTCTGCGTTGGACTGTTGGGGGCCTTGTCGATGTAGCGGGCGAGCCAGCGCCGGGCCAGGGGCTCGAATCGCTTCGGGTGGTTCTTGAGCGATAGGCAGGTGAGCCGCAGCGCATCGGCTAGCTCAACGTGGCTGAGGCTCGTCGCATATGCCCAAGCCGAGCCGAAGTCCCCGTTTGCCAAAGATAGCTGGAAATGCACCTAATCGGACCCAGCAACGCCCATCGAACGCATGTTCGTATATAAGCCCGTTTAATGGCTTGGAGTCTGCGGACGGGGGATTGGGCGTATGGGGCGCCGTTGTGGCGTTAGGAGGGCGCTCAGAGCTTTGTCAAGGCGAGGTGAATCTTCGACGTACCGACTAGGGTGGAGCGACACGACGATCTTTCAACCAGAGGAGACAGCAATGGCGGTAGGAACGATCGACCGACTTTCTGAGGGCGTCGGCGCTCAGCAATACGACGCCGTGATAGAGAAGGTCGGGATGGCGGAAAAGCCGGTGGAGGGGATGATCTTTCACTCCGCAGGCGAGCTAGAAGGAAGCTTCCAGGTGTTCAACGTCTGGGAGACTCGCGAGAATTACGACCGATTCAAAGCGGACCGCCTTCGGCCGGCGATGGTCGCGACGATGGGCGAGGACGCGGTCGCCGCCCTACCTGTCGGCGAGACCGTCTACGTCGAGGTCCACAACTACATCGTTCCGTAGTCGGCCAACAACTGAAGACCTCTTAGCGGCGCGACCCCCGACCCACCGGACAGGGATGGCGGGTCGGGGTCGTCCGCCGCTTCGCTCTTTTATTCGGCTCCCCTGGCGGAACCTTTAGTCGCTAGCGCGGAATGTCCGTGCGCTCCAAGACCGTCTCAGCGCTATCGACCAGGACCTCATGCTGTTGCTTGGCGAGCACGATGTAATCGCGCTTCCGAAGCTCGGCAATGAGTATGTCGGTAAAGAACTGAGAGGCGAGCTGGCGCTGCTCAGATTCGTTGGGGGGCTTGGGCTTGGTCATGGCATTACAGCGTAGAAGGCCTCGCGAATCACAATGGGCGCCTGGCGCGTTCTGTGCGCATATGGCCGCTTTGGCGCCACTCGTCAAGGCTTCCGTAGCCATCGACGCACTCGCCCCTGAAAGCCGGGAGATTCGAGAAGCCTCGGCCCGGCATCGGCCACTGCAATACCGGGCGTCAGCACGTCGACCAGCGAGGGAGGCGCCGCAGAAAGCGCAGCGGCGGTCAGTCATTTCGTTGCGTCTCCTTTGGGTATCCGATCGGGCATCCGGTCGCCCTCCCGTGCGGTCCGAACTGCTGCATAGGGTTCGAGCCCTCGATCCACAATCCAACGGAGGGCAGAAGTGATGAAGCGGATCTCCGCCAAGCTCAGCTATGCCAATGTGATGTCCACGATCGCCGTCTTTCTCTTGCTCGGAGGAGGAGCGGCCTTTGCGGCCACCAAGCTCGCCAAGAACAGCGTCGGCACAAAGCAACTTAAGAACGGAGCTGTGACCTCAGCCAAGGTCAAGAGCGGCTCGCTGCTGGCGAGCAACTTCGCCGCCGGTCAGCTCCCCGCCGGACCCCAAGGCATCAAGGGCGAAGCCGGCAAAGAAGGCAAGGAAGGCATCCCCGGTGAACGCGGCGTGCAAGGGGAACTGGGCAAACAGGGTGAACAAGGAGAACCCGGCGAAAAAGGGGAAAAAGGCGAAGCGGGACAAAAAGGGGAACAGGGTCTGAAAGGGGAACCTGGAGAAAAAGGCGAAAAAGGGGAACAAGGAGAAAAGGGCGAAACCGGCAGCGTCGCGAGTCCAAGCAGCCTGTTCCGACGCAGCACTTTTGAGTTCGCAGGTGTCGAAAACGACAAAACGTCCTCGATTGCGACCGCAGACTTCACCCCTGCGATCAGCGGCACGGCGCTTGTCTCCGCTCGCGGTTACTGCAACATCAATGGGTCTTTGACCGAACAGAACGAGATAGATCTCAAGCTCGGCAAGACTGAAGAAGAAGCGGAAGTCACGGCACTGACGGACTGGGGCGTCATCCGGCTCAACGAAACTGCCCCCAGCGAGCAGGCACTCGGCTTCACCGCCGAAACTGAAATACCGGTCACAAAAGGAGAAAGCGAAAGCGTTTCGCTGTTCGCTATAGGGCTAGGTGAATCAGAAGATAAGAACTGCACCGGAAGCCTTGTTATTCACGCCATTTTCTGATCCGAAGATGGCAAGCGGCGCGGCGGTCTTCGGGTCGCCGCGCCGCTCGGTTCCTTAAGCGCCAGCTCAACGCTAGCCACTGAGTCAGCCTCGTAACGATCCGTTCGTCTTCCTCGGCGCTCGGAACTCTGGCCAATCACCTGGAATGAACGGCCCGGACAGCCGTGGTGCCGTCCGGGCCAAGGTTCAACTGGCCTACTACTAGCCTTCAGCTCGGAAGGTGATCCCGCTCAAAACCGCTGGTTCTCCTCCTTCGGTAGTAGAGATCACGTCGCCTTCGATGTTTTTGCCTAAAGCGGTGTCGTTCGATCCAAAAACGAAAATATCGGTTTCGTTGATCCCAGGGAAGGCTTCGAGGACCCCGCTGGCTGGCCGGAACCCCGGGGGCAATTGGAAGATCAAGCCTTTGACTGGATTTTCTTCTTTGCCGATCAGCGCGGCGCCCCGTAGGTGGACGATTCCGTCGTGGTCTTTGTAAAAGCCGATCGATTGGTAGTTGAGCCCTCCCGTCGGTGGAAGGTTGCTGCTGCCGTCGAGAAATGGCGGTTGACCCGAAGCTCCGACCAAGTGCGCGGGTTCAAGCGCCGCCAGAGCGTTGGCCGTGCTGGCAGTTGTGGCCGTGTTCGCGGTAGCCGCATTTGTGGCTGATGGCACCGTTCCCAGTTTCGCGAGGTTGATTTGGGTACCGGTGATCGTTCCCTTCTTGATCTTGGCGGCGGTCACTGCCTGGCTTTTGATCTGCTTTGTGCCCACCGCATTCTTGGCTAGCTTGCCTGCGGCAAAGGCAGTTGCGCCCCCGAGTACGACAAACGCCAGAATCGTGACCATCACGTTGGCATAGGTCAACCTGCTGCGGATAGTGCTCATGCGGGTTCCCCTTTGGTAGTTATCTAGGCGGCGCAGCTTATGCCCGACCCAGAGATCGCGGGGGGGAAGCCCTAGAACGACCGTTGAGAGGCAGCGAGAGGGCTTATATGGCATGACCAGGCGCGCCGACAGGGGGCGCTGGGCGATGGGTTGTCGACACCAGGGTTGGCACAGAACAGGAGAAGCATGAAGAACGCTCGGATCGCGGTACTCGCGTTGGGAGCCCTTGTCGCTCTCACCGCAATAGCAGGTTGTGGGTCGTCGAAGACCCACGGCGAAGATGCAACTGTCAAGCTGACTCAACCCGTGGTCACAGCGGGAGCTTTGGAGTAATTGGGAAGTGACTGAAAAGGCATCCCTCCAGGCAGCGGCCTCGCGTTTTCCCGCCCCCTCCAGAACTCAGAAAAAAAGACCGTGGGTGAACTCAACGTCGCTTGCATCGCTACGCAGGCCTCCAAAGAAGGGGGCGCCGGCACCTGCACTGCAACGGCGACGGTGCCTAGCGGCTCATTCGCGTTGAACGTAGGTGGTAAAGGCGTCCTCGAAGGCGGCGGAGTCTCCGGCTCGATCATCGGAGGAACCGGCAAGTACAACGGCGCTGTTGGCAACTTCAGCTCGAAACCGACGGGCAAAAGCGAAGCCTCGCCGACCAATCTGACTTTCAACTACATCCTGCCGTAGTCCGAAGCTGTGCCCGGCTGTATGGCCTGAGGTAGGGACTGTACGGTTGGGTATGGCAGTGGACGTGTTGCGAAAGTCGCGCGCGTTTGGCTTCAAAAATGCAGGGGTGCCGCAAGGCCCGGACAGCCGTGTGCCATCCGGGCTTTGGGTCTAGCAGAGCACAATCAGGTGGAAGTCCATGTCTTCCACTTCGCCCGGTTTTTCAACGCTGTAGGTCACAACTTCCACCGTGTTGGGCTTTTGATACACCCCGCGAACGGTTGCCACGCCGTTGGCCACAAGCTCGGGGCCGGGCTCGCCGCGATCCGCCACCCAGGTGCACTGGGAGACATCCCGTGAGAACGTGACCTCGACCTCTCCAGGGCCAACTCTCTCGACTGTGGCGCCGGCAGTCCCTCGCACCAAGGTGGCAGTCCCGTCATTGGTGACGACGGCGCTCAGCAGATTCGCGCTTTGCTGAAACGCTGAGGCGGGGCTGCCTCCAAGGGAGGTCGCATTGGTCGCAGTTGTCGCGCTGGTTGCACTAGGAACGGTACCGAGTGTCGAGGCGTTCACCTGGGTGCCGGTCAAGCTGCCATTCTTAACCTTGGCGCCAGTAACTGAGCCGTTCTTGATCTTGGCTTCGGTCACCGCGTTGTTCTTGATCTGCTTTGTGCCTACGCTGTTCTTGCCAAGCTTTCCCGCTGCTAAAGCTGCACCGCCTCCGAGCAAGACGAAAACAGCGATCGTAGACATGACGTTGGCATAGGTCAGTTTGCTGCGGATGGATCTCATGCGGGATCTCCTCGTGGTAGATGAGTCGAGAGGGGCCAGCCTATGCCCAGCCGGCCCGTCATCCGTCCTTGAGAGCTAGCCACTAGCATCATCGATGTGAGCGTCGGCGTACCGATCCATTGAACACGGTCATTTGGATCGCCCAGGTGGTGCTGGCGATTGTCTTCCTCGCTGCAGGGGTTCCCAAGTTGGCGCTTCCCCGTTCGACCCTCCAAGAGCGGATGCCGTTTGTCGAGGACCTCACGGACCGAGAGGTCAAGGCAATCGGCGCGGTTGAGGTGCTGGGCGCAATTGGGGTCGTCCTACCAGCCGCATTGAAGATCCTCCCAGTCCTCACGCCCATCGCTGCTGTGGGGCTAGCGCTGGTCATGGTCGAGGCCGCGGCCACGCTTGTGCGGCGTGGTGAACGAGGGCGACTGCCCCTCAACGCGATTCTGTTCGCTCTAGCCGTTTTCGTCGCGATAGAGCGCTTCGGGACGCATTCTCTCTAACCCTAATGAGCCGGAAGGCTGGGACTCCGCCGTAAACCAGGCCAGGGACTCCGGAGAGCGGGACTCCGGATGAATTGCCTTCGCAGGAGCGCTAGCCGGATTCAGGCCAGGGACTCCGGAGGGTCTGAAATGACGTTCCGTTGCCGGCGTGACCGACAGGTGGTTCAATGGATGGGTGTCGCGCCATGTGATCCGACTGACGGTGATCGCAACAGCCTCTGCTTGCGCATTATTCCTTGGCGCGACTCCAAATGGTTCGTCACTGGCGAGCACCGCCAGGTCATCGAGCTGTGGGCCGGCCAAGGGCAAGACGCTGGTCGCCGACCAGGGCGGTCGGGTCTACACACTGCCGAAACTCGTGAAGGTCCGCACCCCAACCTACGGATGTCTGTTTTCCACGGGGCGTTCTTGGCAGCTCGAACCGCTACACGGCCTTAGGTTTCTGGTAAGTAAGACGCTCGCCCTTCACTCTCCTTGGGTCGCCTTTGAAGAATCTGCGCCTGAAGGCGGAGGGTCGGTCGTCGTGTGGAGTCTGCGCTCTGGCCGTGTCAGGCGCAGTTATCCCGCCGTCTCGGAAGGCAAGTTGTCCGTCGCGCCTTCCACTTGGATTACCCAGATAGCAGTGAAGGGAGACGGCAGCGTCGCCTGGATCGGACAAGAGACATCCCCTATTTCTAACCCCTCCCTTGTCCTTCGCGAGGTCGAGATTGGCGATTCCACCGGCTACTCGGTCGTCGATCAGAGCGCGGGGATCGACCCTCGTTCTCTCAGACTTCGCAACTCAACCCTGACCTGGACTGACTCAGACGTCAGGCGCTCGGCGATCCTTCACTGATCCCCATGGAATGACCAGTCAGGGACTCCGGGTGCCTCCATAGCAGCGGAATGCCACATAGGCGAGATTGTGCCCACAAGATCTGAGACTCCGTCCATGTGCGTGTACGTGAGCGGAGCATGCTTGCCGGAAAATGTTGTAGCTTAAACGATTTTCTCTGCGATTTTTCTTCTCCCCGTGCGTCATGCAACCTCATGCGTTTTTTCGTGACCCTGCCTACGCGTAATCGCATTGCGATCGCAATAGTTGATGGATAGATGGTCAGCCATGGTCGCAATGGCTAGCAATCCGTTCAGCGATGCCGTTTGACGCACATGTGCCACGCCAAACGTGCCTGGCGTACACAAAACCTGGGTTTAGTGGTCAGCAGGCGTGGATTCGGCGTTGATCGCATGCGATCCGGCTCAGTGCGTGCGCGCGCGTGAGACGCGTTGGACACGCGGGAACCTCTGCGATCTGTCTCCAAACCGCTTCTCAGCTAGCTAACCCATCCAGCTCGCGCTACGCGCTCGCTTTCCGATCTCGACCATTCCCACTCATGTAGCCACAAATCACCTCTCTGGCGTTCCTACGGCTATATAGCTATCCGGAGTTGCGGTTTACGAGTTTCGTGATCTCGGCCGACAGCTCGACAAGGAACGGCAGTTCTGGCCATATTCGGAGAAGAGGTTGTCGGTCTTCGCCGAGATCGCGGTCCGTGCGCAAGGCGCTGGAACATCAGGGGGACACCTAAAGGTTCGGCGGTTTTCAGCTGGCCGCTGGACGCGCTACTGCTCGCGTCATCCAACGACGGCTCGATCCACCCCGCCTGCGAGTTGATGCCCATATGTGATGCCCACGAGATTACGCCCTCAACCTCTCCAAACAAAAAACCCCCGACTAGCGGGAATTTTTGTCGAAGCGGCTGATGGGACTCGAACCCACGACCTTCTGCATGGCAAGCAGACGCTCTAGCCAACTGAGCTACAGCCGCACGGTGGCGGATTCTAGCTTCGCAGTGGGGATTCCTGCATCCCGACAATCTCGCTCGGACTGGGCACGGACTGTCGAGAATCGCGATTTGCGCCTAAATGCGCCCAAACGCACGCCGCGTCATAAGCCGCCAGGTAGGCGCCCGACAGCTTTCTCTGGCAGCGGCTCGGTAACGAGCGTCCAAGCGCTGCGGCCCCGATCAACGTCCCCAAGGGTCTTTCCGTCTTCGCCAGCGAGCTTGATGAGCCAGCGTCGGGCTGCTTGGTCAAACAGCGGATCGTGAGCCTGCGCCAAGACCCAGCACAGGGAAAGCGAATCGTAGAGGCCCAGGGTCTGCATTTTGCGAGCCGCATTCAGCGCGGCTGGGGCATCGGAGCGCTCGATCGCCTTCTGAAACGTCCTCAGATGGTCGACCTAGGACATCGAACGCATGTTCGCATACGCGGCGTTCTAAGGGCTTGTGGATCGAGGACGGGGGATTCGCTGTTGCACAGCGAGAAGGCGCTGAGAGCGTCTGAGCGAGACCCTGCCAACCAGGGGGTTGCAGCAGGAGAAGCGCCGTCACTCTCGTCCGATCGTCGAGGGTCGCCGCATCCCCCCTTTGATCGGCGTAGCTTCAGCCACCAATGAAGCATTATCTGAGGGGTGTTGGGGATGAATCGAATACGCAACAGGCTTACCTACGCGAACGTGATGGCGACCGTAGCGGTATTCATAGCTTTCGGTGGCAGCGCGTACGCCGCTACCCAGCTGAAGGCGAATAGCGTCGGTACCAAGCAGATCAAAAATGATGCAGTTACGGGCGAAAAGCTGAAGGACGGAGCCGTGACTGGGTCCAAGATTGACCTTGCATCGATAGGAACCGTGCCAAATGCAACGCATTCGGGCACCGCTGACAGCGCCGGCCATGCGAGCAGCGCAGATAGTGCCTCTCACGCGAATAGCGCCGACAACGCCAGCCACGCAGAAGCCGCGACGAACGCCTCCCAGCTCGATGGGTCTCCTCCGTCTGCTTATCGGGATAGCTGCCCCGCAGGGACACGACTGAGGACACAGGAGCTTTGCGAAGGGACCACGATAGAAGGTCACGTCAACCTCAACGAAGCCCTTGCGGAATGCGCCGAAGCCGGGCTGAGACTGCCAAGTCCGTCGGAGGCCGAGTCCCTCGAAACCTCGATCTACGCAGTTTGGACTGATGACTTCTGGGTGAATGGGACGACAAGTTATGCGCTGACATATACCGCTGGAAGCCATGAGCTCCTAGGCGTAATTAGCACAGAAGAAGCAAACAGAATCTGCGTGACAACGCCGACCGATAACTGAGCTGGAACGAGAATGCCCGGATGGCCGTGGTGCCATCCGGGCCTAGTCGCTTGCGGGCTAGCTTTCCGCTCGGAAGGTAATTCCAGCGAGCGCCGTCGCAGTGCCTTCTTCGCCAGTGGAGAGCACGTCGCCTTCGACGTTTTTACCTTCCGCTACCACGTTCGAACCAAAAACGAAAATATCCGTTTCGTTTATCCCAGGGAAGGATTCGAGCACTCCGCTGGCCGATCGGAATCCAGGGGGTAGTTGGAAGATGATGCCTTTGACTGGTTTTTCTTCTTTGCCTAGCTCCGCGATGCCCCTCAGGTGAACGACTCCGTCATGGTCCTTATAGAAGCCAACCGTTTGGAAGGTGAGCCCTCCCACAGACGGAGCGTTGGAGCTACCGTCAAGAAATGGCGGTTGGCCCGACGCCCCAACTATCCGTACGGGTTCCATCGCCGCGAGGGCATTGGCGGTGCTGGCGGTTATGGCCGTATTCGCGGTGGCCGTATTCGCGGTGGCCGTATTTGTGGCTGATGGCACCGTTCCCAGTTTCGCGAGGTTGATTTGGGTACCGGTGATCGTTCCCTTCTTGATCTTGGCGGCGGTCACTGCCTGGTTTTTGATCTGCTTTTGTGCCCACCGCATTCTTGGCTAGCTTGCCTGCGGCAAAGGCGAGGTTGTCCGAAACCTCGCCAATGCCCAATGCAGTGCCTAAATGAGCGCTGATTGACGCCTGAGAGCGCTTCTAACGGGCTGTGCGCCGAGTGTGAGCTGCGCAGTTCGCGCACCGAAACTAGGCCTGTGCGGAGCCTCCTTGCCGACTGGCTCGATGCCGAGCTTCGCAAGCTCGACGTTGGCTCCCTGTACAGCCGTGGCGAGTCGCGCCTGCACATTGCGCGGAGTCTGACGCGCGTGCTGGGATGGCGTTCGCAAGTCACTGACACCGGATCGCCGGGCGCGCCCGTGGGCTTCTCGCCCGCCAGGTCGCCAGCTCCTCCTGGAGGCCGACAGTCAGATCAACCTCTCTCCCCTCCCCCGCTTTCGTCTGTGACTCCCGGACGACCAGCGTCCCCTGTCGAGAGCTTTACATCCCGCCAGCTCAAAGCAACTGGCTCGCCGATTCTCAGCCCGGCACCCGCGAGCGTGGCGATCATCGGTCGCATGTAGTGGTCGATCGCGTCGATAGACGCCATTAGCTGCTCGGGCTCGACCCAAGTGCGCTTCGGCTCGGTCGGCTTTGCCCGACGCCGTTTCCCCCGGATGGATTGCGATCGATGTGCCAGTACTCAACGGCAACTTCGAGAATCTGAGCCAGCCGAATATTGTCTTGTTCGCTGCAGCGCTACGTAATCGTGGAATGCGAATCCGGGCTCTATGTTGTCGGGGGAGGAGTTGTTGGTGAGGACCCTGAAGTTGGCGAGAATGTGAACTCCTCATTCCGTCAAACTCCAGAGGGGAATCCGGCACCACGGGATGGGTCGTATACGTCAACAACGAAACGGCCAAAGAACAGACAGCCGCAGCCTACGTAATCTGTGCCGAAGCGGGGACGGTTACCGGTCCGTGAGCAAGCGCCTAGGCCCGGACAGCCGTGATGCCATCCGGGCCTCGCCTTCAAACAATCGTCAATCAGAAAGGGATCAGGGCGCTGCATAGGCCCAGATGGCGTTGTAAGCGATGACTGAGTCGTTTTCAGCAGTCAACTGAACCGAAAATCCGTGCTGGACGGCTTGGATCTCCCCAAATTCGTTATAGAGAATCTCCGATGCTGGTGTTACGTTAAGCGCAAAGGTCTGAAAAATGCACAGATTGCCGGGTTCGGCTTCTCCCCTCCCAGGACATTCTATAGTGGGCGCGCTGACAATGTGTATGTCGATACTCGGTATTGGGTTCGGAGGCTGAGTAGGAAAGCTCGCGTAAGCGCCTACGAAACCACCCGCCTGAGCAGGCTGCTCGACCCCGATGTACCCGGTCATCGTTTCGCCGCTCTTCAGCGGCGTGGTGACGGCCGCTGCTTCTCCTTTTTCGCCCGCTTTGCCTTCTTTACCTTCAGGACCTTCTTTACCTTCGTTTCCCTGTTCACCTTCTTTACCTTCAGGCCCTTTATTGCCTTCTTGGCCCTGTTTCCCTTGCTGTCCGTGTTCACCGGGGACGCCTTCTTTACCGGTTTCGCCCTTTACACCTTGTGGACCAGCCGGGAGCTGTCCAGCGGCGAAGTTGCTCGCCAGGAGCGAGCCGCTCTTAACCTTGGCCGCTGTCACAGCACCGTTCTTGAGCTGCCTGGTCCCGACCGTGTTCTTGCCGAGCTTGGTAGCCGCGAAGGCAGCTCCCCCGCCGAGCAGCAAGAACAGGCATAGGGTCGAAATGACATTGGCATAGGTCAGTTTGCTGCAGATCGTTCTCATTCGGGATCTCCCCTTGTTAGCAGTCGAGAGCCGCGCAGCCTATGGTGGAGCCCCGACAGATCGCAAGGGGGCCTCATATAGACACCGAGAGCATGAGAGAGCCGATCTTGGAAGTTTGGGCTGAGACGTGCCGCGTTTGATTCCAGAAATGTGGGAGGGGAGAAGGACCGGAAAGCCGTAGTGCCATCCGGGCCGCCACTGGAGCGAATTGCGGCCTGCCCTATGGCGAGGCACACATGACGTAGGAGCGGAATGTGAACGACAAGCCGGTGTTGTTTTCGAAAGCTAATAGCCATCCAGTTGCCGCGGTGCTGTTGGCAGGGCGCGGATAGACTGTCCCTTTTATCATCGACTCTAGCCTCGGCCGATCGGCCTGGAGGGTGTATTCCGACCCGATCGGAGGCTCAGAAAAGTCAAAGCCACCACCGGTAACCGCTTCCCCGGTTTCACAGGCGGCGTAGGAAGTAGACGCAGCGCCCGTAGGGAGTCCTCTTTCGGGGCCATGTCGAGTGACGACGTTCGTGGCCCCGGCTTCGCCCTTTTCTCCTTTTTCCCCCGTTCGCCTTTTCCACCCTGCAAGCCCTGTTCACCCTTGCTGTCCATGTCCCCTTTTTCCCCTTTCAGACCTTGTTCGCCCTTTTGACCGGGTTCATCTTTGACTCCACGTGGGCCTCCGGTTCCTTCTCGTCCTTGTTGGCCTTCTCTGCCATCTTCGCCCTTTAGCCCCTGCGGTCCGACCGGAAGCTGCCCAGCGGCGAAGTTGCTCGCCAGCAGCGAGCCGCTTTGGTCCTTGGCTGCTGTCACGGCGCCGTTCTTCAGCTGAGCGGTCCCGACGCTGTTCTTAGCGAGCTTGGTGGCGGCGAAGGCGGTGGCGCCTCCAAGCACGACAAAGGCCAGGATCGTGACCATGGCGTTGGCATTGGTCAGTTTGCTGCGGATCGTTCACGTAGGAGACCTTGAATCGAATTTCGGGGATTCTGCGCTACGCAAACGCCTTCCCGGGCCACGCGCTCGCAAGAAATCGCCGCCCATAGTCCCGCAATGCGACAAGACCAATCCGCGCGTCATATTCGCAATCCTTAAACGCCAATGTGCATCAAATTGGGCTTGACCGTTCGATCAGTGTCAAGGCCGGTTGAAAACTCACCCCCCTGCGCCGGTTGAATATTCACCCACCCCCCGGGCCTTCGAGCGGTTGGGGAGAGGCGGGGGGCGCTCAGTCCCTGGGCGAGGGAGAGCCCAGATCCTTGTCTCGCAGCCGGAAGCTGTCGCCTTTCAGGGAGAGGATCTCGGCGTGGTGGACCAGGCGGTCGATCATCGCCGCGGCGACCACTTCATCGCCGAAGATCTCCCCCCAGGCCGAGAAGGGCTTATTCGAGGTGACGATCAAAGAGGCGCGCTCATAACGCGCCGAGACGAGGCTGAACATCAGGTTGGCCGCCTCGGGATCGAAGGGGATGTAGCCGACCTCATCGACGACGATCAGGGGCACGAAGCCGAGGCGGCGAAGCTCGGCCTCGAGGTTGCCCGCCCGCTTTGCCTCGCCCGAGGCGCGCCACCCACTCAGTCGCGGTGGCGAAGGCCACCCGCTGCCCGGCGAGGCAGGCGCGGATGCCGAGAGCGATCGCCAGGTGCGTCTTGCCGGTCCCCGGCGGGCCCGAGCAGCACCACGTTCTCGCTTGCCGTGCAGGAAGTCGAGCTGGCCGAGGTGCTCGATCACCTGCTTCTTCACCGAGTGCTGGAAGGTGAAGTCGAACTCCTCAAGAGTCTTTCGGGCCCCGAAGCGAGCCGCCTTGATCCGGCTCTCGCCGCCGTGGGACTCCCGCGAGGCGACCTCGGTGGAGAGCACCGCCTCCAAGAAGCGCTCGTGGGACCACTCCTCCTCGCGGGCGCGCTCGGCGAGCTTGGGCAGCGCCCGTGGCTGCTGCCGGCGCCTTCAGCGCCCGGAAGAGATAGGTGAGCTCAGCGGTCTTGCTCATGCCGGGATCAGGGCGTCATAGCGAGCCAGGGGGCGCAGCTGGACCTCGACCTGGGGACCGCGGCGGCGGTCGCCGCGCAGCGCCTCCAGCAGCGCCTGGTGGGCGGGGTCGGTGAAGGTCAGGCCCTTGGCGAAGGAGCGCTGGTGGCGGCGACCAGCTCGCCGCTGTCCAGCGCGACCGCGCTGATCTGGCGCTGGGATGCTGCGAACCTCAACCCGCCGCCCGGCCAGGCGGGGGTCGAGGGAGTAGTCGTTGGTGTCCAAGCGCAGGTAGGGCTGGGGCGGGACCCGGATCACGAAGCGGCGGTCGGTCTCGGGCATCTGCTCCGGCAGCGGGCGCATCGTCCGCTGCTCGGCAGCAAGCCGCTCGGCGGGCCGGGCGCGGATCGTCCTCAGGAGGCGCCCGCGCGACCCGCTCCTCCCAGCTGTCGAGCTCGGCCTGGAAGTGCTCGGGTCCAGGCGAAGGCGCGGCCGGGCTCGAAGTTGGTGCGCATGAAGCCCTGGTGGCGCTCGAGGATTCCCTTGGCCTCGGGGTCGCGGGCCTCGCAGATGAGCCAGCCGACCGGCAGGGCGCCGCAGAAGGCGGCGAACGCCTCGGTCGGTCGCCCGCCGCCGGCGTGCAGGGCGCCGCCTCGCGGTCCCAGACGACCGTCTGGGGCAGGGCGCCGAGGAAGGCCGAGGCAGCGGCTGATACCCCAGAGCAGGTCGGGGGCCTGCTTGGAGAAGATCAAGGCGCCGAGGCGGCGGCCCGCGAGTAGCCCAAGGCGCAGGTGACGACCCAGCCATGGCGGGTCTGGCCGTGGCCGACCGGGATCTCGCGGCTGGGCTCCCAGAGGTCGAACTGGCAGATCTCCCCGGGGCGGTAGACGGTGCGCTGGTAGGTGCGGGGCGGCTCATATAGCGGGGCGGACCTCGCGCAGGTAGTCATCGAGGATCGTCTTGCCGCCCTGATAGCCGAGCTTCTTCGATCAGCTCGCGGATCCGCGTGCCGGGGAGCGTCGCCTCGTCCTTCAAGAGCCGTTCGATCTCCTCCTTGAAGGGGTCGAGCTTGGAGCGCTGGGCGGTACGGCGATAGCGCGGTGGCGCTGGCGAGCGAAGCGCGGCGCGAACCGTGTTTCGGTCACGGCCGGTGCGACTGGCGATCTCGCGGATCGAGAGCCCCTCGACCACGTGCATCCGCCTGATCTCCGCCCACTGCTCCACGTCCAGCATTCCCTTCTCCTCGCCTCGGTCTTCGTGACCGAGCGAGGGTCGAAGCGTTGCCGGACGAGACCTACGCGCTCAGAGTGGGTGAGATTTCGACCGGCCCAGGTGGGTGATTATTGGACCGGCGACGACACGATCAGCGTTCAGGGAAGTGCCGACTGGATCATCTGGTGCGGGGGGTGGGCTTCCATCTCGCCTGCTCGTGGCATCCGACGCCAGATCAACTTCGCCCCTTCCCGTCGTCGTTTGGCTTTACCGACCTACAAGTCCCCCGACGTCCACAAGCCTAAATTGTCTCACCCTCGCGATATGCGAACATGCGTTCGTGTCTGGAATGAACTGCGACTACTGCGGCAAACTCCTCCTCTACTGGCGAGAGATCGTCGAGGTTTCGCCATCGCTTGACGGTCTCAAGGCAGCAATTACGCAAGAGAGCACCAGGGATAACCGGGAGATGCCGGCATCGAGCGGCAAGTACCACTCTTGCTGTTACGCGGCGGCCAGGGAGATCGACGGACGGCTACCGGTTGTCAACGAAAATTGACTCAAACGACGCCCGACCGTTCGGCCCATCTTCGAGGCCGAGCGGGGCGGTCGACCGTACATGGCCGAAAGACCAGGTGGCAAGACGTGAAGGTCACAGTCGAGCCGAACAACTACTTCAGCGACCCTGCGACCCGATCGAGATCGGCGTCTTATGTTGGCAGGCTGCCAAGATGAGACAAATTGCGGAAAATCACGGCCAGGCTGAACCCCGATGGGGCCGAAAAAGAGGGCAGCGGCGCACGACCCCGGTTCCAAACCCTCAGACGAACCGACCGGGATCTCGCCGCTTTGGTACCGCGATTTTAGCTCCGCCTCTTGCCCTTTTGGATGCGCCTTGGTCCTGTTGCACCAAATGGGGAGTCGAGGCCCACGCAGACTGCTGTACCGCGGACAAGGCCGGGTCGGCACGCACTTCAGGCTGATCCCTAAACAAGAAGGTCGATACACGACTTAGAACCGGGACGGCCGTGGAGCCATCCGGGCCAAGTCGCATTCGAAAGCCAACTTCCCGCCAGGAAGGATGTGCTGCCCCATCGGTGACTTCTTCCCCTTCGGCTCTGGCGCATAGCACGCTTCATTCGTGTTTTGCCGGGCCAGTTACATTTTTGCAAAAACGAATGCATTCCGGGTTTCGTTGACGTTGAAGGAACAGAGAAACCCGTTGGCCAGACGATCCGCGTGAGGCAGTGGGAAGAGCAGATGTCCGCAAAGAAGAATGTCCTTAAAACGGGTGGGCGATGCCATGTGGACCTTCAGAAGCCAACCGGCCGGTATTTGAATCCTCCAGCTGGTGGTTTGTGCACCCATTAAAGCGGCGGCTGACCCACGGCCCGATCTGACCCGATCGGCTCCATCGCCGCGAGGGCGGGCGGGTTCGTATGACCCAACGTGGGCCTTGCTTGCCGCAGCAGATTCCGATTCAAATCTTAAGCGCGGTCGGGATTGTGCCGAATGGGTATCCGTGGACTCATCAATTGTGTTCATCATCGCGAGCTTTGTAGTCGCCTCGGTACTCATTTTCCTGATCGCCCGCTTGCCCGCCGATTGGAGTTGAGCATTACTGGTGTTTCTTCGCTGATGTCTTCCGCGCCTCTTTGAATGGAATCGGGCTTAGGGCTGGTGCCAGCGCCAGCGCGAGCGCCAACGGGGCCGCCTCGCTATCCGAAAATCCTCCAAGTCGAAGGTCGGTGACCGATCAAACGCCCCCTCATTCATATGGCAAAACTGCACTGCCGCAAGCTCCTGGTCGAACTTTGTCCAGCCAACGATGCGGAGTGTGGATTGGCCTATCACGGTCTTGGCTGAGGGATGTTGCGTGCCCGCGGTCGCCCCGGTCACCAAATCGCTCTGCGCCGCCCTTTGCTCACGCGCCAGCGCTTGCGCGTCCCGCCGACCGACCCTGGACCCCGCTGCTCCCTGTTGATGGTCGCGGCTTTGGGAGTCCCTACCCGCCGTTTCCCTCTCTCGCCGCGGCCATCCGAAACAGATACAGACGCGCGACGGCTCTCAATTCCTGCGCCTTGTCCCTGGAAGCTTGGGCGACTGCTTGGTCAGTCGCCTGCTCCGCGGCCCGATCTGCGGCCTCGGCGTCGTCAAGCATCTCTCCAATCTTTGCCTCATCGGCGGCCTCCAGAGCATCGCTCAGATCGGATTGCCGCGCGCTCCCAAGCAGCTCCTCGGCCGAGATACCCGCTCTGACGGCAAGCTGTCTGATCTTGTCTTCATTGGGCGCCATTCGTCCCTCCTCAGGGATCATCCTTTCCCTTGGGCTGTTTCTCGACTTCGACGGCGATCGAGGCAGAAGTTTGGTCAAGCTGCATTCTCACGTTACGGACGAGCGCGGTCACTCCGGGATCTAGCTCGACCACCGAACCGATCGCAGGCCACAGCACCACATCCCTGAGGATCGCGTGCACCGTTTCAGGATTCGACCCCTCACAAATGATTGTCTGAATACTCCGCGGCGGCTCGTGCGGCTGCCCGGCTGCGACCGACTGGACCCCTGAGCCCTCGCGAATCGTGTGCTCAAGCCCCTCAAAACAGTAGGCGGCCAAAATGCCAAGGCCGTTCTCCTCGACCCCGTACTTACGCCTGGCATCGGCAACGTCGCCACGCCGCTGAAAGAACCTCAACATGGCCGCTCGATCCTCTTCGAGGTAGAGGCTTTGATCAATGTCGGGTTCCTTCTCCCGCAGCCACTGAAAGAAGCCGCCATTGTCGATCTGCTCGCGCAATTTGCCCGGATCCAGCGACGCTCCCCGATCGATCGCTGCGAGAACTTCAAAGCCCATCTGCGTGTAGCGCAGCTCCGCGTCCATCAGCGCTCGCCTCGGTCGGGAGAAAGCTTTTCCTCGTCTAACTGGGCGAGCTTCGCTTCACGCCTCAACCGATGGACTACGAACACCCCAACGACGATAAGCGCCGAGGCTATATATCCGGCGATACCGACCATTGCGTAGACCCCGCCTGCGCTTGCCCATATCCACATTGGTAGCTGCAGGGTAGCGGGGGGCTCCACAGCGCGACGACGGAACTCCGGCAAGTAGGACTTCGGCATGAGGGCTCCTTGCGTTCATGCCGCCCACCCTCTCACAAACTCAGTCCATTAATTGGGGACCAGATCAGCGAGCTTTGAGAACTAATCCTCCCCGGCGGACACCCAGCGGGATTGATTGGTCAGGCCTGCAGCTCGGCCATGAGGTCACCGAGATCGAGCTGGCGCACGTACATCTCAACACTCTGGCCGGGCTGGGGATCGGGCCAGTCCTCGCGATTGCGGTCCCAGTAGAGCTCGATCCCGTTGCCATCAGGGTCCCGCAGATACAGGGCCTCGCTGACCCCGTGATCTGAGGCGCCATCGAGTGGAATTCCTGCCTCACCAAGACGCCGCAGCGCATCGGCTAGAGCGCGCCGGCTCGGATAGCGAATCGCGAAGTGGTAGAGCCCCGTGCTCCCCGCTGGGGGCGGAGCGCCACCCTTCGATTGCCAGGAGTTCAAGCCGATGTGGTGGTGGTAGCCACCCGCAGAGATGAAGGCCGCATCATCACCGATGCGCTGCTGCAGCTCAAAACCGAGCACTCCGCAGTAGAAGTCCAGAGCGCGGGAAATACTTGAGACCTTGAGGTGAACATGACCGATGTCAACGCCGGGATCAATCGCCTCAGAATTGAGCTCCACAACATGCTGACCATAGCGAGTCCGGCCTGGACTAGCCGCCATCGAGCACCTCGTTTACCAGTCGGTCGGCTGCAGCATTCTGCTCGCGACCCACGTGGCGGATCGACCATCTGTCAAACCCAACCAAGGCGGCCTTGACCTCTCGATGCAATTCGCGCAGCGTCGTATCTTTGACCTTGTACTCCCCCTTTACCTGGCGAACGATCAGCTCCGAGTCGCCGACCAACTCCAGATCGGTGGCGCCGATCGCGATCGCCCGCTCGATTCCTAGCAACAGCGCCCGGTACTCGGCGACGTTGTTGGTCGCTCGGCCGATTCGCTCCCCCCTCTCCTCGAGCACGACGCCATCATGATCGCGTACGACGACGCCGATCGCAGCTGGTCCTGGGTTGCCGCGGGCGCCGCCGTCGACATTGATGATTACCGAGGTCACCTGCTCAGGCGACCCGCTCGCCATCGTCGCGACGAGGCTTGGCGGGGCCGCCGAGGCGCAACTGGCCACCGAGGGCCGCAGTCGCATTCCATTGCCGCGCGGCTTGATCCAGCTGCTGCATCTCCTTGCCGGCATCAATTGGAAAGACGGCCCGTAGCTGATCGGCTAGATCGATCCCCCACTGATACCAGGTCAGCTCCCAAGCGACCGTAACCCGAACTTCGGTGGGTGATCCCGCCGCCGCACCCACCGAGACCCAGGGCTCCCCCAGGGTCCTCATCAGACCGGCGACGGTGCGGGCGGCTTCGCTCTGATTAAAGCGCGAAACCGCCTGCTCGAAGCGACTCTGAGGTGAGTCCTCAACCGGTTGAGCTCGATCGGTTCGCGCACCCCGGGCGGCGGGATCAACCCATCCAAGCGCCTCGGCCCGACTGCGACAGAGCTCACAAACCAACTGAGATCCGTTCTTTGAGCTCATGTAAACGCGGGTCCGCTCCCCAGAGAGAATCGTGCGGGAGCAGACCGCGCAGGACTTATCGGGGCTCATCCCGCCAAGTTAGCAGCGCCCTGTGGCACCCCCCGTGCCGCCGCAGGCGCGGAAAACAGAC
Organism: uncultured Solirubrobacterales bacterium; assembly: GCA_963745305.1. Lineage (GTDB taxonomy): Bacteria > Actinomycetota > Thermoleophilia > Solirubrobacterales > 70-9 > CAVUWL01. The sequence goes on along the minus strand of CAVUWL010000015.1, from coordinate 150,418 downwards.
CCCGCCGAAAATTCGCTTTACTGCCTTGGAACGAGATCACGGTAAGCAGGTCAGGCCTGGACGGCCAGCTGAGTACGAGGCTAGACCTGTTGCAGGTGTGACTTCAACCTCATCACGGCCTTTGTGTGCAGCTGGGATACCCGCGACTCGGTAACCCCCAGCACCTCACCAATCTCGCGCAGGGTCAGGTTCTCGTAATAGTAGAGGGCGACGACCAGCTGCTCGCGCTCCGGGAGCGAGCCAATCGCCTCGGTCAGTCGGTCTTTGATCTCGCTACTGGCAAGCGCTTCCTGCGGATCATCGGCGGCGTGGTCGGCGATCGTGTCCAGCAGGGAGATCTGATCACCTGAGGAGTCCGAGACTGTCCACAGCTCATCTAGAGCGTAAACGGAGGAATTGGCGATTTCTAAGAGCGAGGACTGCAGGTCCTCTTCGCTGGTGCCAAGCTTCGCCGCCAGCTCGGCCTCGGTCGGAGCTCGCTGCAGTTCGTGCTCGAGCTTCGCCTGCGCACCCTCGATCTCTCTGGCGCGAGAGCGGACCGACCGAGGCACCCAGTCGAGCGAGCGCAGTTCGTCAATGATCGCGCCCCGGATCCGGGTCATCGCAAAGGTCTCGAATTTGATCCCACGCTCGGGTTCAAACCGCTCGATCGCGCCGATCAGGCCCATCAGCCCGTAGGAGATCAAATCGGCGTCTTCGACGTGGGAGGGCAGACCGGCTCCAAGGCGACCGGCGACGAACTTGACCATCGGCGAGTAGGCCACCACCAGCCGCTCCCGAGCAGAGGGGTCACCCTCCTCCTTATAACGGCGCCAGAGGACCCGAAGCTCCACCTCTTTTACGCCAGTCTGCATGGCCATTCCTCGATTCTAGGCTTGTGCGGGGGTTTTCGGGTTCAGGCTCGGGGGTGGCTGGCGGCATAGGTGTCGCGCAGGCGGGAGGCATCGACCCGCGTGTAGATCTGTGTCGTGGAGATAGATGAGTGGCCGAGCAACTCCTGGATGGTACGCAGATCGGCTCCGCCCTCCAAGAGATGGGTCGCAAAGGAGTGGCGCAGGGCATGCGGTGAGACCCCGCCCGCGATCGCGGTTTCCCGGGTCCAAAGCGCGAGGCGGCGGGTAACGTCGGAGTTGGAGAGGCGACGCCCGCTCTTGGAGAGAAACAGCGCCCGCTCTGTTGGATCGACGGCAAGCGCACTGCGACCGTGCTGCACGTAGCGCCGCAGGGCCAGCTGCGCGGGCTCTCCAACCGGCAGCAACCGCTGCTTGGAAGCCTTGCCAATGACCCGCAATTGCTCGGTCTCGTGGTCAAGAGCTCGATCGTCGAGATTGACGATCTCCTCACAGCGCAACCCACACGAGTATGCCAACTCGAACATCGCCCTGTCGCGCAGCTGTAAGGCCGTCTGGGCTGAAATCCCCTCCAACAGGGCGCGGATCTGTTCTTCTGAGAGCAGCCGCGGCAACTTCTGGGCCCGCTTGGGAGAGGAGACGAGGTCGGCTGGGTTTTGTTCTACGCGCTCGGTGCGAAGGAGGAAGCCAAAGAGACCGCGGATCGCGGCAAGCTTTCGCGCCACGGTGGCGGGCGCCGCAGCGTTTTCTGAGAGACCCGCTCCGAAGCGGCGCACGTCGCGGTAGCGCACATCGCCAGGGCCAAGGTCGCGCCGCTCAGCCCATTCCACGAACTGGCTGAGGTCAACAGCGTAGGCCCGCCGTGTGCGCTCGGCCAAGCCGCGCCCAAGCAGATCTCGATCAAACTCGGCAATCGCCGATTTCCACCTCATGGAGGAGGTTTCGCTGCGCATCGCTGCGAGCCTTCAGCGAATCTGGCCGCCGACTCAGATCGAGGCGGCCGGGGCAGGGCTGGATCACCTCGATCGCAGTCTTGGGCGGCCGCGAGGATCCGGTGGCGATGCGTGATCCCCGCTGCGGATAGGCTTTTGCCGGTGCGCTCCAAGGATGAGGTCCGCAAAGGTGTCTGGAGGGCCATGGAGCGCGAGGGTGTATCGCGCTTTCCCGGCGCCGACGGACGAATTCCAAACTTTGCCGGAGCAAAGCTGGCCGCCGAGAAGTTGGCCGGCCATCGCCTCTGGAAGCGGGCTCGAGCGATCAAGGCAAATCCCGACTCACCGCAGACCTACGCTCGCCGGATAGCCCTGGAGGAGGGTAAGACCGTGATCATGGCGGTTCCCCGCCTGCGCGACCCCCATCCGTTCCGGGTGCTCGATCCCAAGACGCTCTCAAAACAGGCGGTGAAGGAGGCAGCGACGATCAAGGGGGCGCTCCGCCATGGGCGGGTGATCGCGGTTGATGAGCTACCGGAGATCGATTTCGTGCTGTGTGGATCGGTGGCTGTCAATCTGAGCGGAGCGCGGGTCGGCAAAGGGGGCGGTTATTCGGATCTTGAGTACGGAATCTTGATCGATGCGGGCAAGATCGACGACCACACCACCGTGGCGACCACGGTGCATCCAACCCAGATTCTGCGCCGACACCTGATGATGACCGCCCACGACCTGCCGATCGATCTAATCGCCACCCCACGTGCTGTAATCGAGGTCGAGCGCCAGTACGAGCGGCCCCGCGGCATTCTCTGGGACCATCTCCAACCACCTCAGATTCGCGAGATCCCGGTGCTGGAACGCATGGGGTACGCATAATTGGCCTTCTCAACCGGTCAGCGGATCGTGAGATCTCACCGTGCGCCACTCATGCGCCAGCCAGACCGCGGGCCGGCTTAACAGCCGGCTCGCGGGCGGCGCTCAAAATGGGCGTCGAGCAGGGGCGCCGCCTCGGCCTAGGTGTCGGCACCAAGGGTGGTGAGCCCGATGCAGGACCTGGCTCCGAAGGCTCCGGCCATCGCGGTTAATGCGCAGGCGGCACAGGTTGCCGCCCTCGGTAACGTCGGGGCCCAGCCCCGCCGCTTTTGCTGCGCGTGCGCATTGGGGCAATGCGGACCAGTTTCGACTCACCGATTGGGCCTGGCGCGCAATGCTTTGCTAGCGCCCCGGCTCGCGCAGATGCGACGCGCACGAAGTAGGCGACCGCCGACCAACAGAGTCAGCGCGGTCGAGGTCACGATCCCGATTTGAGCGTCAGGGCGACGCTCATCGAGCCTATGTTCCATCGCAATCCATCGAGGCGAGCTCTCGATCACGTTGGCTCGCGGAGGAGTTCACCTGCTTCGGGTCAAGCTAGAGGGTTCGTTTCTTCCTCCAGCGTTGGTTTCTACGCCTATGGCTGCCACAGCCCGCTGAGGCGAGGCAACACCGAAAGCGCCAGCGGTGAGGGACAATTCCCGGTGTGCTTGGATCAATCTCCAGCCCATCCTCCAGCGGCTTCCAACTGGGCCCCTTCGAGGTCCACGTCTACGGCTTGATGTATGTGATCGCGCTGGTCTTGGCGGTCTTCATAACGGTTCGTCGATGGGAGGCAACCGGCGGCTCGCGGGAGCTGGTCTATGACGTTGCGCTCTGGGGATTTCCGGCAGGCTTGATCGGAGGGCGGATCTACTTCGACCTGACCAGCTCCAATCTGGTCCCTCCGCATTGGTGGGGGCCGTTCGCAGTCTGGGACGGAGGCCTGGGGATCTGGGGCGGGATCGCCCTCGGCGCAGCGGTTGGGATCTGGCGGCTACGTCGGGCTGGGGTTAGACCCGCTCCGTTCATGGATGCGGCGGCGCCAGCCCTGCTGGTCGGTCAAGCCGTGGGTCGGATCGGCAATTACTTCAATCAGGAGCTGTTTGGCGGACCTTCCAATCTGCCCTGGGCCCTTCAGATCTCGCCGGCCCACCGCCCCCTCGGCTACGCGAGTTTTGCAACCTTCCAGCCCACCTTCCTCTACGAGCTGATCTGGGACCTCAGCCTCGCTGCGTTCCTGGTCTGGCTGGGCCACCACCGCCGGATCAGGCCGCCCGGACTCTTTGCCCTCTACGTCTCCGGTTACTCGGCCTTTCGCATCTTCGAGGAGACCCTGCGGGTCGATCCCGCCCACTACATCTTCGGCCTGCGGTTGAACTTCTACGTCGCCTGCCTGCTGACGATCCTAGGCGCCGTCTGGTTTGTGAGGATCCAATGGGGAAAACGGAAAGGTGGGTCCGGTTGGATGCGGACGCGGGGACCCACTCTGTTGGCGATCGGCTGGGCCACCGTCGCTCTGTTTGGTTGCGCCCAGGGCTCCAAGACGGCCGCGAAGTCGGTCCATGGAACCACTGGCGCCACCGCCTTCGATCCCGCAGCACTTCACAGGCAATCCGATCCGCGATGAGCCATATGCGATTAATTGGTCTGGCCCAGCCGGCTCGGAGAGCCCGGCGAGTGCAGTCGAACTCCCAGCCGAACTACTCCCGTTGGTAGGCGCGGAGCCCGTCTGGGTTGGCTCCGATGATCCCGAAGTTAACAACTCGCCGTCCCATATCGCTGCTCCCCCCTGCGCCCGATTGTCCCCGTTCGCTTGCATCGGGTGCATAGCATGCAGCGGCCCATCGGAGGGCTAGGAGATGCCCGAGTGAGCGCCGCAGAACAACCGGGGCTTTCGAGAGGTCCTTTGGATGCTCTAACTACTTCCCCAACAGTAGTGAGGCGAGCCTTAAGTAATGGCCTTGGCTTGCGCTCGGACCTCACGCTCGTGCACCAGTCGTGCGCCAGTCAGAAACGAAAACAGCCGGATAACAACCGGGCTTAACTGGCTAGGACTGTCTTCAATGCGAAATCTCTAATCCCGAGCGACTCGCCCCCTGGTCGGCGACCAGCGACCGACCTCGCCGCGGGTGAGCCGTCAGCCTTCAAGGCGGTGGTCAATACTTAGGGATCTAAGGCGGCATAGTGACACCCGCAAGCTCGACAGAACAGCGGAGAGTCCCCTTCGGTACGGGCGCGGGATAGGGTTTCGCCGTTAATGAGGTGGGGGCTTTCACTCGCGATCAGACCGGCGCTGATGATCCGCGGAGCACCGCCGCCGCGACACGAGGGCAGCGCCTAGGAAATGGCTCAGAACCCGCTGATCGCCTCCGGGGCCGACTACGGCAACCCCAACCCGGACTGGCTACAGATCGACTGGCGCCCCCACGAGCGCCAAATCGAGCTGCCTGGGGCGCTCGTCAACTACGTCGAGATCGGCGAAGGAGAGCCGGTTCTGTTCGTTCATGGCATCTCTGGCTGCTGGCAGAACTGGCTGGAAAACCTTCCTCTTATCGGCCAGACCAGGAGAGCGATCGCGCTTGATTTACCTGGCTTTGGCTCCAGTCCAATGCCCCGCTGGGAGATCGAGATGCCGGCCTACGGCCGGCTGATCCACGACTTCTGCGAGAAGCTGGGGATCGAGGGTGGAGCCGCGATCATCGGCCACTCGATGGGAGGGTTCATCGCCGCCGAGGCGGTGACCGCTGCGCCCGGTCGCTTCGATCACCTCGGGCTGATCTCGGCAGCGGGCATCCTCAACGCCTCAAACCCAGAGCTGTGGGCATCTGTAACCGCTCTTGCCTGGAAGACCCTCGGGCCGGCCGTCGCCGACCACGCCAAAGCACTTCTCGCACGGCGGCGAGTTCGCCAGGTGGTGGCGGGTCCGGTCGTCCGCTATCCGGCGCAAATACGAGCCGACATTCTCTGGGAGCAGATGGACGGGGGCCTGCGATGCCCCGGCTTTACCGCTGCAATTGGGGCTCTTATTCACCATGACCTCCGCGACAGACTTGCCCAGATCGAGATCCCAACGTTGGTGGTATGGGGGCTCGATGACCGAGTGATCCCGGTCGGGGCAGCGCTCAGCTACCACCGTCGCATCCCCGGCTCCCGACTGGAGATCTTCGAGCGCACCGGCCACGCTCCCCAGCTCGAGCGCCCAGCCCGCTTCAACGCGCTGCTCGAGGAACTGCTGGCCGACTAACCGGTCAGGGCGCCCTCAGAGGCCGAGCTTACCGTCGCCGCATACTTGGCCATCACGCCCCGCCAAGGTAGGGAGACGCCGGCGCCCGATAGTTCGCCACGCGGCTCGCGATCTGCTCGTCGGAGAGGGCGACGTCGAGGCGGCGGGCATCGACGTCAAAGCTGACCTCATCGCCCTCCTGAACCGCGGCGATCGGCCCCCCCTTGGCCGCCTCGGGGGCGACGTGTCCGGCCATCAGCCCGCGGGTCGCACCGGAGAAGCGCCCATCGGTGAGCAGCGCCACGTCCTCGCCTAGCCCCTCACCTACGATCGCCGCGGTTACCTGAAGCATCTCTCGCATGCCTGGCCCTCCAGCCGGTCCCTCGTTGCGGATAACGACGATGTCGCCGGGGCGAATCTTTTGATCCTTGACTGCACGAAAGCATTCACCCTCCGACTCAAAGACCCGAGCCGGGCCCACCTGCTTTTTGCGCTCGGTCCCGGCCACCTTGACCACCGCCCCTTCGGGGGCAAGGTTGCCGCGCATGATCGCGAGCCCCCCCTCGGGCTTTAGCGGGGCAGATACAGGGCGAATCACCTCCTGCCCGGCGGCCTCGCTAGCCGCCGCGGCCTCCTCCCCGATCGTGCGCCCGCTCACCGTGATCGCCTCACCGTGCAGGATTCCCGCCTCGGCGAGGCGTTTGAGCAACAGCGGCACGCCCCCGGCCCGATACAGATCGGGGCCGAGGAAGCGCCCGCCGGGCTTGAGATCGGCAAGCAGCGGGGTGGCGCGGGAGATCCGCTCGAAATCGTCGATGTCCAGCTCGATCCCAGCCTCACGGGCGACGGCGAGCAGGTGCAGGACCCCGTTGGTCGAACCGCCCGAGGCGCAGACGCAGGCGATCGCGTTCTCCAGGGAGTCACGGGTGATGACCTGGCTCGGGCGCAGGTCTTCGACCAAGACCCTCATCACCATCTCGCCGATCCGCTCCGCGACCGTGCCCTTCTCCTCATCCTCGGCAGGGACCATCGCCGAGCCGCCGGGGGAGACCCCCAGCGCCTCAAAGGCACAAGCCATCGTGTTCGCCGTGAACTGTCCCGCCGCAGGCCCCAGCACCGGGACTTGCAACTCCCTCGAGTTCGCTCAGTTCCTCATCGCTGATCTCGCCGGCGGCGTGAGCCCCGATCGCCTCGAAGACATCGAGGATGCGTGACGTCGTGCCCGCGCCAGTGCCCGGCAGCGACCGAGCCGCCGTAGAGCATCAGCGAGGGAACATCGAGTCGTGCCATCGCCATCACACAGCCCGGGATCGTCTTATCGCACGCCCGAGAGAGCCACGATCGCGTCGAACTGATAGCCGCGAGCCATCAGCTCGATCGAGTCCGCGATCACCTCACGGCTGATCAGCGAGGCCTTCATCCCCTCGGTTCCCATCGTGATCCCATCAGAGATTGCGATCGTGTTGAACTCAAGCGGCGTACCGCCCGCCGCCCGCACCCCGGCCTTGACGTGCTCGGCGAGCCCGCGGAGGTGAAAGTTGCACGGCATCGCATCGGTCCAGGTGTTGGCGATCCCGATCGTCGGGCGACTGAGCGCCTCCTCGCCAAAGCCGATGCCCTTCATGTAGGCACGGGCCGCCGCCCGGTCGGGCCCGTCAAAGACCACGCTTGAGCGGGGGCGGGGAAGGCTCTTCGTTGTGCTTGACTGGTTGCTCAGCGGACGACTCCTCACTGATCGATGCTCGGTTTGGGGCTGCTCTGCAATCTAGTCAGCCGCACAGGTCGGCGTCGACCCAACCATCCTGCTGAGGCCGAAGACATCAACCGGTCCGGGACCGGCGCCGATCTCAGTGAGGCCCAAAGCCACGGCCTCAGAAGCGATCTCCCGCGCCCCTCGCGCCGCCTCAAGTGGCGATCGACCGCGGGCCAACAGTGCGGCGAGCGCCGAGGAGTGGGTGCAACCCGAACCGTGGGAGGCGCCACCGCGATGGTGCTCACCCGCGATCGGGACCAGATTGCGCCCGTCAAAGAATTGGTCTATTAGCGTCTCGCTATGTCCGCCGGTGATCACCGCCGCCGCCGCCCCCAGGCCGACCACCCTGCGGGCGAGATCCTCCTGCGGGGTCCCGTTTGGGGCCCCGGTCAGGCTCTCGGCCTCGGGGATGTTTGGCGTCACGATCGTCGCCAGCGGCAGCAGCCGCTCGACCAGAACCCGACGCGCAGCGTCATCGAGCAGCGGCGCGCCGCTCTCGGCGATCATCACCGGGTCGAGGACGACAGGGGCACCGCCAAGCAGGTCGAGCGCCGCGATGACGGCTTCAACCGTCTCCGCGGTGCCGAGCATTCCGATCTTCACCGCCGCCGACTCCGATGTCATCGACAGACAGCGCGCACCTGGGCGATGATCAGCGCTGGAGGCAGGACCTCGACCGCCTCCACGCCAACCGTGTTCTGTGCGGTGATCGCGGTGATCGCGGTCATCCCGTGCACACCACAGCGGGCAAAGGCCTTGAGGTCAGCTTGAATTCCGGCCCCCCCACCCGAATCTGAGCCGGCGATCGATAGGACGGCTGGAATCGGTCGCGCTGACACCCACCCAGACTAAATCCCCAGGCGCACTCGAACCGATCGCGGGACCGAATTGAGAACCCAACCGAGCTCCAGGCGACCTCGAATCAACCGGTCAGCTGCAGCTGGCTGTAGGCGACCGAGCGAAACGAGCGCCGGTGCAGGGGTGAGATTCCGATCCGCGCGATCGCCTCGCGGTGCTCGGGGGTCGAGTAGCCGACGTGCTCCTCAAAGCCCCAGCCGGGATGCTCGCCGCGCGGCGCCGTGCATGTAGCGATCGCGGGTCACCTTGGCGACCACCGAGGCGGCCGCGATCGCGGCACTGGTGCCGTCGCCCTCGATCACGGCGCGGTGGGCGACCGTGCAGCTCGGGCAGCGAGAAGCCGTCGACCAGGCAGATCGTCGTCGGCTCCGGAGCCGCGAGCCGTTCCAGCGCCGCCGCGAGAGCGCTTCGAGATTGGTGACGTGCAGGCCGCGGCGCGTCGATGCCGCGCGGCGCAGCGCACCACGACGCTGACCCGGGCGGCGGCACGCAGCACGCTCGGGATACATCTGCTCGCGCACGCTCGGCGCTCATCTGCTTGGAGTCGTGCAGGCCGGCCAGGGCGCGGCGATCGGCGGGCGAAGCGTCGCCGTAATCGATCAGCACGGCGGCGGCGACCAGGGGCCCGGCCAGACAGCCCCGCCCGGCCTCATCGGCACCGGCGACAAGCGGGCTGCCGAGCCCGCGGTCGAAGGCAAAGAGCCGCCGGCTGCGCGCCAGCCTGCGGCGATGGGATGCCGACTTAGAGGAGGCCGATGCGGTCCGGCGGCCAGTAGGTGGCAAAGGCCTTGCCGATGATCCAGCTTCGGGGGACGGGCCCCCAGAAACGGCTGTCGTCGCTCGCCCCACGGTTGTCGCCCATCATGAAGTAATAGCCGGGCGGAATCGTGATCGGCTTGGGCAGGTTGCAGGCCGCAGCCGTCACCGCAGGGAGTCGTGTAGGGCTCATCGGTCTTCTCGACCCCGTTGACCACCGGGTGGCCGTCGCGGACGCTGAGCGTGTCGCCGGGCCCGGCGACGATCCGCTTGATGAAGTTCTGGCTCGACTCAGCCTTGGTCGGCCTTCGGACAGGGCTGCTCGGGCGCGGATGCGGAACGCCGCATTCGCTGCCGGTATCGGCCCCGGCCGGCGGGTGGAAGACGACGATGTCGCCGATCGCGGGATCTGGTGAAGTGGTAGAGGAAGCGGTTGACCAGGACCCGCTGGCCGACGTCGAGCGTCGGCTCCATCGATTGCGAGGGGATCTGGTAGGGCTTGACGATCCAGGCCTGGATCGCCAGCGCCAGCCCAAGCGCCAGCGCGACGATGACGACCAGCTCGATCAGCCCGCCGCCCCTGCTCTTCGGCTTCGGGATCGAGAGTCTCAGGCCGAGTCCTCGCCGGAGTCGCCGGCCGTTGCGGCCGGCTCCTCGTCCTCGGCATCCTGCGCCGCGGCGGCTGTCCTCGGTCTCCCCGTCCTCGGGCGCCTCGGCGTCCGTGTCTGCCGCTGGCTCAGTCCTCTGCCTCCCCTGCCTCCGCCTCGGACTGTCGCCTCGGGCTCTCGGCAGCTGCCTCGGCGCTCTGGCTCCTCGGTCGGCTCTGCCTCGGCCGCCTGCCGGCGCTCGAGGTCGACTCCTCCTGGCTCGCCCTCGGCGTCGATCCTCCGGCTCGCGGCTGGGCGCCGAGACCAGCTCCTCGTCGATCCCCCAGCGCCGCTCGGCGACGCGGGCCGCCTTGCCGATCCGGCCGCGCAGGTAGTAGAGCTTGGCCCGCCGCACGTCGCCGCGCGCGGCGATCTCGAGTTTCTCGATCTTCGGCGAGTGCAGCGGGAACGTCCGCTCCACGCCGACGCCGAAGGACTGCTTGCGCACCGTGAAGGTCTCGCGGACGCCGGAGCCCTGGCGGCGCAGGACGATTCCCTCGAAGACCTGGGTGCGACGCCGAGTGCCCTCGACACCTGGAAGTGAACGCGCACGCGGTCGCCTGGGCCGAAGGAGGGAAGGCCCTTCCTCAGCTGGGCGACGCTCGATGCTGTCGATGACGCTGCTCATTGGCGAGAAAAAACCGCCGGACCCAGGTGCGGGACGCCGCGCGGTTGCGGAATGGTAGCTACTCCGCGCCCGGAGTCGAAGCTGCTCGGCCCGGGCTTGGCTCTGATCGATCCGCCAGCGCGCGCACCCGCTCGTGGTCGCCGGAGAGCAGCACCTCGGGCACCTGCCAGCCCCTGTAGAGCGCGCGGCCGGGTGTAGTGGGGGTACTCCGGCATCCCCTCCAGCACCTCGGCTGAAGGACTCCTCGACGGCGCTGTCGGCATGGCCCAGCGCCCCCGGCAACTTCCGCATCAACGACGTCGGCGATCACCATCGCCGGCAGCTCTCCCCCGGCCAGCACGTAGCGCCCGATCGAGACCTCGTCGTCGGCCAGGTGCTCGTGCACCCGCTCGTCGAAGCCCTCGTAGCGCCCACAGAGCAGCGGCCACGTGCGGCTCTGCGGTCAGCTCATCGGCGAGCGCATCGTCCAGCAGCCGCCCGGTCGGCGAGAGCAGGACGACCCGCGGCCTCTCCCGCTCCGATAGGCGGCCCGCAGGGCCGCGTCGACCACATCGACCCGCGAGCACCATCCCGGCCCCCCCCCGTAGGGCGCGTCGTCGACCTGCCCGGCCCCAAGCGGCGTCGTATCGCGGTAGTTGAAGCAGCCGCAGCTCGTTGCCCTCGCGCGAGCGCGTTCTGGACCGAGCGCTGCGACTGAAACCAGTCGAAGGCCTCGGGGAAGAGGGTGAAGATGTCGAGCTTCATAGCGGTCCGCCCACGGAGCCGAGATCAGTCGAGGATGTCGACGATCACCCGGCGGTCGATCCGCACCGCGGCCGCCTTGGCGATCGTGCGAATCGCGTTGGCGACGCGGCCGCCTTTGCCGATCACCCGGCCGAGGTCGCCCTCGGCGACCGTGATCTCATAGACCAGGTCGCCGTCCTCTTCGAGCTCCTCGACGACGACGGCCTCGGGATCCTCGACCAGCGCCCTGACGAGGAACTCGAGCAGCTCGGTCATCGCTCGCCCTAGCTGCCGGAGGCGGCGATGCCCTTGGTGCGCAGCAGGCCCGCGACCGTCTCCGAGGGCTGGGCGCCGTGCTCGAGCCAGTGGCGGGCGCGCTCCTCGTCGAACTCGATCAGCGAGGGCTCGGTCTGCGGGTTGTACTGGCCGATCGTCTCGATCGTGCGCCCGTCGCGCGGCGAGCGTTTGTCGGCGACGACGATCCGCCAGATCGGGTTCTTCTTCGAACCCACCCTTCTCAGTCTGATCCTGACTGCCATGAGACGCGCAGGTCAGATTAGCGCCTGCGCGACCTTGCGGCCGGGCGCGCCACCTGCCCGACGCCATCTGCGCCAGCTGCTGCGGGTCGGGCATCTTGCCGGAGGCCATCTGTCGCATCATCTTGCGCATCTGGTCGAACTGCTTGACCAGCTGATTGACGTGCTGGACTTTGGTCCCTGAGCCCGTTCGCGATCCGTTTGCCGCCGCGAGCCGTTGATCAGTCGCCGGGTTCGGCGCGCTCGCCCGGGGTCATCGAGAGGATGATCGCCTCGACCCGATCGAGCTCACCCTCGTCGACGTCGGCGTTCTTCAGCTGTTTCATCGCCCCCATCCCGGGCATCATCCCGATCAGGCCGCTGAGCGGTCCCATCTTGCGCACCTGGCGCATCTGCTGGAGGAAGTCCTCGAGGGTGAACTGGTCCCGGCGCAATTTCTCCTGCAGGTCGAGCGCCTGCTTCTCGTCGACCTGCTGCTCGGCTTTCTCGATCAGGCTGAGGACGTCGCCCATGCCGAGGATGCGCGAGGCCATCCGGTCGGGGTGGAAGCGTGTCGAAGTCCTCGAGCTTCTCGCCGGTCGAGGCGAAGAGGATCGGCTTGCCGGTCACCGCCTTGACCGAGAGCGCGGCGCCTCCGCGGGCGTCGCCGTCGAGCTTGGTCATCACCACGCCGTCGAACTCGGCCGCCTCGGCGAAGGATTCGGCGACCCCGACCGCGTCCTGGCCGGTCATCGCGTCGACTACCAGGAGCACGTCGTGCGGGCTTGGTCTGCTTGCGAATCCGCGCCAGCTCGTCCATCAGCTCGCGGTCGACGTGCAGGCGCCCGGCGGTGTCGACGATCAGCACGTCGCGGTCCTCGGCGCGGGCGCGACCCAGAGCCCACTCGGCGATCTCGACCGGGTCGCGCGTCGGTGCCCTGCTGGTAGACGTCGGCGCCGGCGCGCTCGCCGACGGTGACCAGCTGCTCGATCGCGGCCGGCCGATAGACGTCGCAGGCGGCGAGGGCGACGTCCTTGCCGGACTCGCCGAGGTGGCGGGCGAGCTTGGCGCAGGCGGTGGTCTTGCCCGAGCCCTGCAGTCCGGCCATCAGGATCACGGTGGGTCCCCTGGCGGCAAAGCGCAGCTCGCCGCCCGCGCCGCCCATCAGCTTCGCCAGCTCCTCGTTGACGATCTTTACCACCTGCTGGCCGGGGTCCAGGCTCTCCAGCACCTCGCCAGCCCAGGCAGCGCTCCTTCAGCGTCGCCGTAAACGATTTGACGACCCTGAAGTTGACGTCGGCCTCGAGCAGGGCGAGGCGGATCTCGCGCATCGCCGCATCGACGTCGGCCTCGCCCAGCTTGCCGCGCGAGCGAACCTCAGACAGGGTCGCCTGAAGGCGGTCTGAGAGCTGGTCGAACACGCATGCAGCTTAGATGGCGTCTACTCGGCGAGCAGGGCCCGGGCGAAGTCACCGGGATCGAACGGGCGCAGGTCCTCGAGCGACTCGCCGCTTCCGATCAGCTTCACCGGGATTCCCAGCTCGTCGGCGATCGACAAGGTGATGCCACCCTTGGCGGTGCCGTCGAGCTTGGTCAGGACGACCCCGTCGACCCCGACGGCATCGGAGAAGACCTTGGCCTGGCGCAGACCGTTTTGCCCGGTAGTTGCATCGATCGAGATCAGGGTCTCGTGGGGAGCCTCGGGAATCTGCTTGGCGATCACCCGACGCACCTTGGCCAGCTCATCCATCAGGTTTCCTTGGGTGTGCAGACGCCCGGCGGTATCGACGATGACCACGTCGGCGCCGCGTGCCCGCGCGGCGGAGATCGCATCGAAGGCAACCGCCCCCGGATCGGCGCCGGGCTCGGAGCGAACCAATTCCGCCCCGGCGCGATCGGCCCAGTCGGCAAGTTGCTCCACCGCCGCGGCGCGGTAGGTATCGGCGGCGGCGAGGATCACCGAGAGGCCGAACTCCCTGCTCAGGTGCCAGGCTATCTTGCCGATCGTCGTCGTCTTGCCAGTTCCGTTCACACCGACCATCAGCAGCACTGCAGGATCGGCGCTGAGATCGATCGGAGCCGCGCCAACCGAGGCGACCTCCGCCAGGATCTCGATCAGACGCTCGCGCACCGCGGCGCCATCGGCTGGCACCGTGCGCGCCTCGACCTCCTGCTCGAGGCGCTCGACCACCAAAGCGGTGGTCGGAGCGCCAACGTCGGCGAGGATCAAAGCCTCCTCCAGCCGCTCCCAGGTCTCCTCGTCGATCCGATCGAAGAAACTTGCTGAGATCTCCTCGCTGAGCGCACGACGGCTCTTGGAGAGGCTCTCACGGAGGCGGCGAAGGACCCCACCGCGCTCGACCTCAACCTCGCCCGAGGCCGCGGCTGCGGCGATCTCCCGGGCGCCGAGATCAACGCTCTCCTGCCAGGAGGTGGGCACGTGATCAGGCGGCCGCGGCGGAGCCCGGCGAGGCGCTAACCTCGACCTCGTCTGCCTCCTCCTCGGCTGCGGACTCGGGTGGAATCCCGGCGAAGGGAGGCGGCCCTGCCCCAGGCGCCTCCTCGGTGGCAGCGGCCTCGCGCGGCAGCCGTCGTGAGACGACCTTGGTCACCCCGTCGCCGCCCATGCTCACCCCGTAGAGGACGTCGGCGGCGTCCATCGTGCGTTTCTGGTGGGTGACGATGACGAACTGGGCGCGGTCGGTGAAGCGCCGCACAAGCTGCAAGAAGCGGTCGATGTTGGCGTCATCGAGCGCCGCCTCGACCTCGTCGAGGATGTAGAAGGGGCAGGGTCGGGCCAAGAAGACGGCGAAAACGAAGGCCAGCGCGACCAGCGACTTCTCTCCCCCCGAAAGCAGCGAGAGCTTGCGGGTCGACTTACCCGCCGGCGTTACCTCGATCTCGACCCCGAGCTCCTCGCGCTCCTCATCCTCGGCCCCTCGCCTCAGCCTCCGCGACTGCCTGCTCGGCGGCTCGCGGACCGGATGCAGGCTGACCCGGCGCAGGCGTCCGCGCCCGCCGGGGAAGAGGTGGCTCGACCATCTCCTCGAAGTTCTTGGCGGTTGCATCGAAGGTCTCCTCGAAGGCGCGCTCGATCTCGCGATCGACGTCGCGAATCAGCGTCTCCAGCTCGCGCATCGCGCGCTCGGTGTCCTCGCGCTGGGCCTGCAGGTCCCTCGACGTGCTCGCGTGCCTCCTCGTACTCGCGCTCGGCCAGTGGGTTGACCGGGCCGATCTGGGCGCGGCGGCGCTCGAGCCGCTCGAGCCGGCGGTCGATCTCGCCTCGCTCCTCCTCCGCGCAGCGGCGCTCGGCGGCCGCCGACCTCCTCGCCGAGGCGCTCGGCGATCGCCGCCAGCTCCCTTGCGGCCTCCTCGCGCGGCGATCGCCGAGGTGGGCCGCCTCGACCTCGGCCTTGGTCAGCTCGTCGGCGGCCGCCTTCATCTCGGCCTGCAGCTCGAACTCGCGCTGAGAGCAGGCGCGCATCTCCTCGGCGATCTCATCCCCGTCGCCCTCATCGCCCAGCACCGTGCCCTCGGTCCGCTCGACCCGGGCCCCGATCGCAGTGCGCGCGGCCTCGACCGAAGCGGCGGCGGCGCGGAGCTCCTCCAGCAGTTCCTCGGCGCCCGCAAGCCGCCGCCCGCAGGGCCTCGCGATGGCGCTCGCCGAGCAGGCCCTCGGCGACGCCGGGCGTGGCGGAGCGCTCGCTCGGCGCCGCTTCGGACCGCGCCCAGCGCCGCCTCCCGCTCGGGCTCGGGTGCTTGCGATCAGACGGGCCCGCCCAAGCGCCTCGCCGGCCTTGGTCAAAGCCGACGCTGACCTCGGCCAGCTCCTCCTCCAGCTTCCGCGCCCGCCCTCGGCCGTTGCTTCGCTGCCGCTCGACGATCAAGGGTCAGTGGACCGAGCTCGGCGCTGCAGCGCCTCGACAACCTGGACCAGCTCCGCCTCACGGGTACTGAGATTCGCCGCGCGCACCGCGATCCGCTCCTGCTCGGCCCGCAGCTTCGTCAGCAGCCCCCAGGCCTCGGTGCGCTCGCGATCGCGAGCGGCGAAGCGCTCCTCCGCCTCGCGGCGGCGCTCGCTAACCGCGGCGAGTTGGCGCTCGATCGAGGCTCGCGCTGCGCGTGCCTTCTCCGCCGCCCGCTCGGCCGCCGCGGCTCGATCTGCGCCGAAGCGCAGCTCCTCTGAGACCAGCTGGGCACGCAGCCCGAGCTCCTCACGCTCGATCGAGCGCCGAGCTCGGCGGCCTGTGCCTGGCGCTTTAGCGGCCGCAGGCGGGCTCGCGCCTCGCGCTCCAGGTCGAGGGCGCGATCGAGGTTGTAGCGCGGCCGCTCGCAGCTTCAGCTCGGCGCGACGACGGCGCTTGCGGTGCTTGCCGAGGCCGGCCGCCTCCTCGACCAAGAGGCGCCGCTCGCGCGGCTTGGAGTGGACGATCGACTCGACCCGGCCCTGGCTGATCACCGAGTGCATCTCGCGACCGAGATTTGTGTCGGAGAGGACCTCGACCACGTCGACCAGTCGGCAGCGGGCCCCGTTCAGCCGGTAGCTGCCATCGCCGGAGCGGTCGAGGCTACGCTGCACGGCGATCTCGGAGAACTCGGTCGCGGCGCGGCCTTCTGAGTTATCGATCACGACCTCGACCTCGGCCCGGCTGCGCTGGCCGACCCCCTTGCCCCCGGCCGAGATCACGTCCTGCATCGAGGCGCCGCGGATCGCCCCCGGACTCTGCTCGCCGAGGGCCCAGAGCACCGCGTCGGTGATGTTTGACTTGCCCGAGCCGTTGGGACCGACGATCACGCTGACGCCGGGGGAGAACTCCAGGCTCGCCCGTTCGGGGAACGACTTGAACCCCTTCAGCGTTGATTGATCTCAGATACATCTCGTCCGCAGTCCTCGAGCGCTAAGGCTCGCGGCTGGGTCGGACGCGAAGTGCGCCACCCGGCTCAGCCCCCAAGCCGCTTCAGCGCCTGCTCGGCCGCCGCCTGCTCGGCCGCCTTCTTGCTCCGACCCTCGCCCAGTCCGAGGCGCTCGGAGTCGACGCTCGCCGCCACTTCGAAGGTGCGCTTTGGTGAGGGGGGCCGATCGCTGCGATCACCTCATAGCTTACGCGCGCGCCGCGGCGCGCGAGCAGCTCCTGCAGGGCCGACTTGAAGTCGATCCTGGTCTCCGCGACGTGGGCGATCCGCAGCTCGAAGGCCTGCGCGACGGCCGCCGCCGTGGGCTCGAAGCCAAAGGCTCAAAAAGCAGGCCCCGATCAGCGCCTCGGTCGCCTCCGGCAGCGGCCGCTCGCCGCCCAGCAGGACCTCGGCGGGAATCGCCGCCGCGGTGGCGACGGGCTCTGCCTCGCGCAGCATCTCGGGCACGCCAAGCGCCGCCCCAACCGAGGAGCAGGAGACGCCGCTGACCGCCTGATTGTGGACCTTGGTCAGACCGCCGGAGTCAAGTTCGGGAAACCGCTCGAAAAGGCTCGCGGCGACCGCGAGCCCGAGCACGCTGTCGCCGAGAAAGGCGAGCCGCTCAAAGGAATCGACCCGCTCCTCGGTCCAGGATGAGTGGGTCAGCGCCTGGCTCCGAAGCGCCGCGGGCAGCTGCTCGATCAGGGCGGCGAGCGCCGCCACCGGCGGCGCCGCCGCGGACCCAGGCTCAGGCCGGGGCATGGGCAAGCACGAACCCGACCGCGTCCCCAACCGTTTTGATCCTCGCCGCCTGCTCCTCAGAGACCGCGATCCCGTAGCGATCCTCAAGCTCCATCACAAGCTCATAGAGATCGAGCGAGTCCGCGTCGAGGTCCTCCTTGAAGCGGCGTCTGCTCAGAAATCGCCGAAAGGTCGACCTCGAGCTCCTCGGCGAGGTGGTTGCGGACCATCTCGAGGACTTCAGTCGTGGGTCATCGCACCTTCCTATCACGGTCGGAGGCGAGCAATCCGCGCGTCGCCCCCGCCTCGCTCAAAAGCGCCGCCGTACGGCCCGACCGCGTCGACCTCGCAGCAGCGTGCCGCCAGGCGCAGCGCGTTGGCGATTCCCAGCTCCCCCGAGCTGCCGTGTCCGACCACGGCGATCTCGCGCAGGCCGAGCAGGATCGCGCCGCCGGTCGCGTCAGGGTGCAGTTCGCGCCGCAGGCCGCCCAGCGCCGGTCGCAGCATCAGGCCGCCGGCGACAGAAATCGGGTTGGAGCGAGCCGCGTCGCGCAATCGCCGCGGTGACCGCGCGCGCCGTACCCTCCATCAACTTCAACGCGACGTTGCCGGTGAATCCGTCGGTGACGATCGACATCGGCAACCGCGGCGGGCAGATCGCGGCCCTCGACGTTGCCGAGAAAGTCGATTCCGTCCGCCTCGGCGAGGACCCGGTGCGCGGCGATCACCTCCTCGCGACCCTTGCCTGACTCCTCACCGACCGAGAGCAGCGCCACCCGTGGCCTGGCGACGCCCAAAACGGCGGCCGAGAAGCTGGCGCCGAGGAAGGCAAACTGGATCAGGTGCTGAGCGCGGGCCTCGACGTTGGCACCGACGTCGAGGAAGAGCACCGGCTTGCCGGGCAGCGGCAACCGCACCGCCAGGGCCGGGCGCTGCACGCCGCGCAGGCGCCGCAACCCGAAGGTGGCCGCGGCCATCGCCGCCCCGGTCGAACCGACGCTGACCAAGGCGGAGGAGCGCCCGGCGGCCACGTCGGCGGCGGCCCGAACGACCGAGGCGCTCGGGCCTGGCGCGCACCGCGGCCACCGGCTCTGCCTCGTTTTCGATCCACTCCTCGGTCGCGATCACCTCGACTGCGGCGACCCCGGCCAGGTCGAGCTGGGCCGGAGGGCCGAAGACGCGCACCCCGATTCCGTCGGCGGCGGCCAACCGCACGCCCCTCGCGATAGCGGCGAAGCCCTGCTCGGCCCCGAACCCATCGAGGGCGACCGTGGCGCCGCCTGCTGCGGGCATTACCCCTGAGCGTCGGGGGGGGTCGCCGGCGACTCGGTGATCCGGTGGGAGATCACCTCACGCCCAGCGTAGGTGCCGCAGGTCGGACAGACCCGGTGGGGAAGGCGTGGGCTATGGCAGCGCGGACAGAGGTTGAGCCGCGCGGTGGGCGCGCGTATGGGTGGCGCGGCGCTTGTCGCGGCGGGCGCTTGAGGTTCTCTTCTTGGGGACGGCCATCGCTGCCCAAATCCTACTCCAGCTCCAGCTCCCTCAGCTTTGCCCAGCGCGGATCGGCGCCGCCGCCGTGTCGATGGTCCGCGGGGTCAGCGTCGTTTAGGGGTTCGCCGCAGGTCGGGCAAAGGCCGGCGCAATCGGGTCGACAGAGAATCTGGCTGGGAAGAGCCAGCGCCGCGGCGTCGTGGGCCCAGCGGCCGATATCAAGCTCGCTGTCGAGCACGTAGGGGCTGCGAAACTCCTCATCCTCGCTGCCTTGATGATCGGCCTCGCGGCTATCGATCGAGAGCTCAATGCAGGCCGGCTCAAGACAGCGCATGCAGGGCCCCACCAGCCTCACCCCAAAGCGCAGGCGGAAGGCATAGCCACCGCTGGGGCGGGAGATATCGAGGCGGGTCTCGATCGCCTCGGGCTCCGCGGCGTAGCGCTGGCCACCCATCAGCAGCGGCTCAAAACCGACCCCAATCTGCAGCCTTTTTCCCTCGCCGTGGGCAAGTGAGATATTGGCGAGGTCGACAACGGTGATCGATGCTTGGGTCATCTCACTCCTCCGCTGGGCAGATACTTACGATGGAGATCTCCACCACGAGATTACGAAATGGGTCAATTCGACTGGACACCAGAGATCTACCTGGAGCGGATCCGCGCCGAGCTAGCGGGCTATGACCAGCTGCAGGCCGAGGCCGTGGCCGCGATTCCCTTCGCCCCGCAGCGGGTCCTGGAGCTGGGAATGGGGACCGGGGAGACGACGCGGCGCTTGATCGAGGCCTATCCCGATGCCTGGGTGATCGGCCTGGACTCCAGCCCCGACATGGTCTTCCGCGCTCGCGAGAGCTATGACGATGTGCAGCTCGCGCGCATGCAGGACCCGCTGCCCGACGGCCCCTGGGACCTGGTGATCTCGGTCCTCTCGATCGGCGAGCTCAGCGAAGAGCAGACCCGAGCCCTGCTTCGCCGGGTCAGTGAGCAGTCGCGCTCGTTGGTGATCGGCGAAGCGATCGAACCCGAGCGGCTGGCGAAGATCCTCGAGTGGTCGGGAGGTGAACCGTGCTGGCGGGCCGAGGGGCTGGCCGTGATCCGGGCGCTTTACTGAGCTACTGCTCGATCTCGGCCGGCTCTTCGTCGCGACCGGCGAGGCGGTCCCGACCCCGCTGCACGGCGGCGAGGAACTTCTGCAGGTTTACCTCGAGCGTGTTGAGGATCTCATCGGCGTAGTCCTCGGCGCCGAGGCGGATCTCGCGCTCGCGGGTCCGCGCGTCCTCGACGATCTCATCCGCCGCCCGCTCGGCCTGCTTGGTTACCTCCTCGTCGGAGATCAGCCTGGCCTGCTGCTCACGGGCCTCACGGACGATCCGCTCGGCCTCGCGTTTTGCCTCGGCCAGCATCTCCTGGCGCTCCTTGACGATCCAGCGGGCCTGCTTGATCTCCTCGGGGATCGTGGCGCGCATCTGATCGAGGAGGTCATAGATCTCCTCGCGGTCCACGCGCACCTGGTCCGTCAGCGGGACGGGTCGGGCGTTGTGGACGACGTCGTCCAGCTTGTCTATGAGGACCAGATACGTCCATCAGCAGTCCGTAAGCCTACGTGTCAGCGCCATCTTTGGTGAAGAAGCCGTTATTTCCTCGGCTTTTTGCAAACTCTCGCCCACGGCCCCTCCGCCTGCCAAGCCTACCTGCTCGCCGAGCCTGCGTGCCAGCGCGGCGGCTACCGGAGCCGGGCACGAGATCGGAGACATCGCCGCTGAAGGTGGCCATTTCCTTGACCCCGGTGGAGGAGAGAAAGCTGTAGTGGGGAGAAGCGATCACGTAGACGCTCTCGATGCCGGGGTCGAGCTTGCGGTTTAGCTGCGCCATCTCGAACTCATACTCGAAGTCAGAGATCGCCCGCAGCCCCTTGACGATCGCGGTGGCATCGTTATCGCGGGCGAACTCGACCAGAAGGTTGGAGAAGATCTTGACCTCGACGTTTGCCAGCTCGGCGGTCGCCTCGCCGATGAAGGCCTCCCGCTCGGCGGCGCTGAACAGCGTCTTCTCCTTGCGCAGTGGGTTGTTGACGACCCCGACCACGACCCGCTCGAAGACCTGGGCGGTGCGGGTGATGATGTCGATGTGGCCGTTGGTGACCGGGTCATAGCTGCCCGGGCAGACGACCGTGCCGTCGCGGCTCGCTCACCGCGGATCCCCGGCGGTAAAAGGAGACGTCGGTCGCCCCGTAGCGGCGCTGGCGCAGCCGCTCCAAGCGACCCGAGCCGAAGCGGCCTGCCGGCGCCGCTCTCGACCACGCCGCGCCCGCCCTGGGAGCAGAAGCTCGGGGAGGTGTGTGTTCGAGCTCGGGCTCCACGCGGGCGGCGAGTCTATAGGGGGCATCGACGAAGACGAGGTCAAAGCCGGGTCGCGGCCGCCCGCGCTCGCCAGCCAGGCTCCGACCTCGGCCCGGACCAGCTCGCCGCGCCCGCCTAGACCGAGCCGCTCGAGGTTGCCGAGCGCGGCTCGGGTGTCGCGATCGACCAAGACGGCCGCGCGCGGCGCCGCGAGAGAGCGCCTCGATTGCCAGCGCCCCGGTGCCGCAGTAGAGATCGAGCACCCGGGCGCCCTCGCCCAGCTCCCCGAGGGCGGAGAAGATCGCCTCGCGAACGCGATCGGAGGTCGGGCGGACCTGGCAGCCGCGCGGCGCCACCAGCCGCTGGCCCCTGAGCTCTCCGGCGATCACCCGCATCGCTAAATCGCCACCGGATCGGACCGAGCCCGGCGCCAAAGCGCCGCCGGCGCCGCCTCAAGCAGCGGCCCGAGGGCGGGATGCTCGAGCGAACCGTAGCGGCGCAGCAGCGCCAGCACCTCCTCGCGGGCGGCGATCAGCGTCTGGCTGTCCTCGGGCAGCTGGGCGACGGCGAAGCGCGGCAGCCCGTGCTGGCGGGTGCCGAGAATCTCCCCCTCGCCGCGCAGCCCGAGGTCGACCTCGGCGAGCTTGAACCCATCGCGCTCGGCGGCCACCGCCTCGAGCCGTCGCCGCGCCATCGCACCCGCCCCTTCGGCGAAGAGCAGGCATTGGGAGCGATGCTCGCCGCGACCCACCCGGCCGCGCAGCTGGTGTAGCTGGGAGACCCCGTAGCGCTCGGCTCCCTCGATCATCATCACCGTCGCATTGGGCGACGTCGATCCCGACCTCGATCACCGTGGTCGCGACCAAGCACATCGGTCTGCCCGCCGACGAATGCGGCCATCGCCTCGGCCTTTCGAGCCGCCTGTCATCTGGCCGTGAACGACCCCGACCCGCAAGCCGCGCAGCTCCTCCGCCTGCCAGTCGCGCGGCCTCGCGCCTCCGCCGCCTTACCCCGCTGCTTCTCGGACTCCTCCACCAGCGGGCAGACCACGAAGGCCTGGCGCCCCTCGCGCAGCCGCGCGCGGATGAACTCGATAGGCCTCGGCGCGGCGGTCCTCCTCGACCAGCCAGGTCTCGACCGAGGCTCGGCCGGCGCGGGAGCTCATGCAAGGCGGTCGTGTCGAGGTCACCGTAGGCGGTCAGCGAGAGCGTCCGTGGGATCGGCGTCGCGGTCATGTGAAGGACGTGTGGCGCCATCCCGCTCAGACCCCTTGGCGTCGAGCGCCTGGCGCTGCGCGACGCCGAAGCGGTGCTGCTCATCGACCACGCAGAGCCCGAGTCGGGCGAAGCGCACCGCGGGCTCGATCAGGGCGTGGGTACCGACGACCAGGCCCAACTCGCCGCTGCCAAGCCGCTCCAGGGTCTGCCGGCGCCGCGCCGCTGGGGTCGCCCCGCTGAGCAGCGCGAAGGGCAGCGGCTCGGACGCCAAGCAGCCGATCGAGGGTGGCGGCGTGCTGTTCGGCGAGGGTCTCGGTCGGCGCCATCAGCGCCGCCTGGTAGCCGGCTTCGAGCGCCCGCAGCATCGCGTAGACGGCGACCACGGTCTTGCCCGAGCCAACCTCCCCCATCAGCAGCCGCGGCCATCGGCTCGCCCGAGTCGAGGTCGGCGTCGAGCTCGGCGAAGGCGGCGCGCTGATCGGCGGTCGGCTCAAACGGCAGCGACTCGATCCAGCGCCCCACCAGCGATCCCGGGCGGCCCAGCCGCGGCGCCGGTCGGGCCGTGCGCCGCGAGCGCTTGCCGCGCCGCGAGCAGCGCCTGATAGAGAAAGAGCTCCTCAAAGGCCAGCGCTGGCGCGAGCGCGGATCAGCTCGGCATTGTCGGCGGGGAAATGAACCGCGTCAGATCGCATCGGCGGCGCCGGGCGAGCCCGCGGCGCGCCCGCAACTCGGCCGGCAGCGCCTCGATCGCATTCGGCGCATACGCACAGGCCTGCTCAGGCCCATTCGCGCAGCCGCTGCGCTCGCAAGCCGCTCCGTTCGCCGGATGGACCGCTACCAAGCCCGTGGTGTGGATTCCCCCCGGCGGCCCGGTCCCCGAGGCCGGGCGCGCGGCGCGATCTGTGTCGCCGCCGCCGCGCTCATCGGCGGCCCAATCGGGCGCCAAGAACTCAAACTCAGAGACCTGAAAGCCGCGCCGTTCGAGCCGGCCGACCAAAAGCAGACGGGTGCCCGGCGTCATCCGCTCCGCGGCCACCCACGGCTGGTTGAACCAGGTCGCCCTCACCGTGCGCGCTCTGATCGCTGACCCTGACCTCGAGGATCGTCATCGCCCGACCCCGGCGGGCGGCGCAATCTGGCCCCCTTGACTTCGACCAGCACGGTCGCCGCTTGGGCCGAGGGCGAGCTCGGCGAGGCTGCAGATCTCACCGCGCTCGCGGTGGCTGCTGGGGAACCCGCCCGAGCAGATCGCCGACGGTGGCGATCCCGGCCTCGCTGGCCGCCTCGGCGAGCTTTGGGCCGACTCCGGAAAGGGTGCGCAGCGACATCTCAAAGACGCGCGGGCCGCGGCCAGTGAATCGGGGCCGCGCGAAGGCTGCGCGCGGTCGAGCTCGTGGGCGCCGCCGAAGGAGCGCACTACTGGGCGGCGAGCAGCCACCACCAGCTCGGCTGACCCCCCTCGTGGGTCTCGACCTCGACCCCGTCGGGAACGTGGGTATCGATCTCTGCGAGCGGGATCGGCGCCCCCTCGCCGGCGATCACGGTGACGATCTCAGCCCCCTCGGCGAGGTGGGCGATCGTCGAGGCAAGGGTCGAACCGGCGCCACCCCAGGCGACGATCTCGCCGTCCCGACAAAGCCGACCGCGTCGCCCTCGACGGAAGCGACCCTGGGCGTCATCGCGGGCCGCGGGCGCAACCCCGCCGCTTGCGATTCCGGCGAGCGCTGGCGCTGAGTCGCGTCGGCATTCTGCTCGGCGGAGGCGCCAGAATCGAGCTCGACCAGGGCGAGCAGGCTCGCCTGCTGGGAGGTCGTGGCCAGCACCCATGCCGGCTTCTCGGAGAGCTCGCAGGCTCGTTCTGCGGCCATCGTCACGTTTGAGGAGCTGGGCAGCACGATTACCTCCTCGGCCGGCACCTCGTGGATTCCCGCCAGGAGCTCATAGGTCGAGGGGTTGAGCGTCTCCCCGCCGGGCACAACGTGGGCGCCGAGCTCACCGAAGATGCGGATCAGACCCTCTCCCGCGGCCACCGCGAGGGCGCCGGTGCGCCCCGCGTCAAGCCGGGCGCGGCGGCGCGGCCATCTGCTCGCGCATATCGGCGACGTCGAGGTTGGTCACCGCTCCGACATCCTCGAAGAGCGAGACGGCGGCCTCGGGCTCGTCGGTGTGGACGTGGACCTTGAGCGTCACCTCATCTCCGACCACCAGAACCGAGTCGCCGAGCCGCTCCAGCGCGCGGCACGAAATCGCGCCCGATCAGGCCGTGGCCGGAGACGATGAAATTCGTGCAGTAGCGAAAGCGGCTGTCCTCGTGGTGGGGGCGAGCTGAGCCGGGGTGCCTCGTGGCGAGAGACCTCGGGCATCTCGGCGCCGTCACCGCGCAGGCCGGCGACGACGCCGGCGAGGATCAGGACGAGGCCGTAGCCACCGGCGTCGACGACGCCGGACTCGCGCAGAACGTCGAGCTGCTCGGGGGTGCGCTCGCACGGCTCGCTCGCCGTCAGCGATCGCGCGCTCCAAGACGGCGGCGAGGATCGCGTCCTGCTCGGCCTCGCTGACCTCGCTGTCGAGCCGCTGCTTATCGGCATCCAGGTGGGCGAGCTGGCGGGCGATCGAGTGCGCCATCTCGCGAAAGACCGTCAGCATCGTGCCCTCGGCGGGTTCGCGCACCGACTCATAGGCCGCGTCGGCGGCGCGGGCAAAGGCCGAGGAGACGAGCACCGGGTCGACCAGCTCCCCGGGCCTGCTCGCCAACTCCTCGGCAGCTCCGCGCACGATCTGGCTGAGGATCACACCCGAGTTGCCCCGCGCCCCCATCAGCGCCGCCCGCGCCAGCGCCTGGACCAGCTGGGTGCGGCCGACCTGATCGACCTCGAGTCCGTCGAGCCGATCGAGCTCCTCCATCACGGCGCGCATCGTCATCGCCATGTTGTCGCCGGTGTCGCCGTCGGCGACTGGAAACACGTTGAGATCGTTGACCTCCTGGCGGCGGGCCTCAAGTGAGGCATAGGCGGAACCGACGACCCGGCGGAAGCGCTCTATCGAGGGATCGACCATCGCTCGGAATCTAGCCGCCCGCTGCGGACGCGGGCAAGGACTCCCGGCGGCGCCATCGCGGCGGGCCGAGCCGGGCCGCGGGTCGAGGCAGATGGCGGGGGGCGTCGAAACCGCAGGCGGCGCTCGAGGGCGCTGGCGCCCCCACTCGGCGCGGCCCTAGGCGGCCTTGATGACCTTGTTTGACTTCAGACAGCGGGTGCAGACGTAGGCGCGCAGGGGGCGGCCGCCCTCCTGGATCCGGACCTTCTGCAGGTTCGGATCGAAGCGGCGCTTGGTGGCGACCATCGAGTGGCTTCGGGACTGGCCGAACGCCGGTCCCTTGCCGCAGCTGTGACATACCTTTGCCATCGCGGACGTGGATGGTAGCCAGCTCAGGCGAGCTGGCGCTTCAGCAGCGCCATCCGGGCGACGGTCAGCGCCGCGTTGCGACCCTGGTCGCGCTTGCCGCCGCCGGCCCGCGCCAGGGCCTGCTCCATCGTGTCGCAGGTGATCACCCCGAAGGCGCAGGGCACCCCGGTCTCCAGCTGCACGTCCTGAATACCGCGAGCCGCCTCCGCGCAGACGAACTCATAGTGGTCGGTCTCACCGCGGATCACGACCCCGAGGCAGGCGACCCCGGCGAAGTCGCCGCCTCGCATACAGCTTCGGCGGCGAAGGGCAGCTCATAGGCGCCGGGGACCGAGAAATGGGCGATCGATTCGGCTCGGCACGCCGGCGACCTCAAAACCCTGGTCGGCGCCGCGCAGCAGGCGCTGGGCGAGGTCCTCGTAAAAGCGCCCGACGCAGACTGCAAAGCGCAGCGGAGCGAGGGTCTCGCGCTCGCGTCGCGCTGAACTCCTCGAGGAAGGCGGCCGCCTCAGCCATCGGCGCCTTTGCCCTCGGCGGGCGCGGAGTCCGCGAGTCGCGCTCCCCCTCGTCGTGGATCATCTCCTCATCGAGGGCGAGGCCCTGGTGATGCAGCGAGTGGCCCAGTCTTGTCGCGCTTGGCCCGCAGGTAGGCCTCGTTGTGGGCGTTGGGTGCCGCCTCGATCGGCACCTGCTCGCTGACCGAGAGGCCGTAGCCCTCGAGGCCGACGATCTTTTTCGGGTTGTTGGTGAGGATGCGAATGCTGCTCAGGCCGAGGTCGCCGAGGATCTGGGCGCCGATCCCGTAGTCGCGCAGGTCGGCCGGCAGGCCCAGTTTGAGGTTGGCCTCGACCGTGTCGGCTCCCTCCTCCTGCAGCTTGTAGGCGCGCAGCTTGTTGAGCAGCCCGATCCCCCGTCCCTCCTGAGAGAGGTAGAGAAGCACGCCGCTGGCCCTCCAGCCTCGATCATCGCCAGCGCCGCCGCCAGCTGCTCGCCGCAGTCGCAGCGCATGCTGTGAAAGACGTCGCCGGTGAGGCACTCGCTGTGGACGCGGACCAGCACGTCCTCGGCGCCGTCGACCTCTCCCTTGACCATCGCCACGTGATGTTTGTCGTCGACCAGCGAGCGATAGCCGACCGCGGTGAAGTCGCCGAAGGAGGTCGGCAGCGCGGTCGCCACCACCCGCTCGACCAGCTTCTCGGTGCGGCGGCGATAGGCGATCAGGTCGGCGACCGTGATCATCTTCAGCTTGTGGCGCTCGCAGTAGGGAACGAGGTCGGGAACCCGCGCCATCGTGCCGTCGTCGTTCATCATCTCGCAGATCACCCCGGCCGGAATCAGGCCGGCGAGCCGGGCCAGGTCGACGATGGCCTCGGTCTGACCGGCGCGCTCCAAGACGCCGCCGTCTTTGGCCTTGAGCGGAAACATGTGGCCGGGACTGAC
This sequence comes from uncultured Solirubrobacterales bacterium, assembly GCA_963745305.1. Lineage (GTDB taxonomy): Bacteria > Actinomycetota > Thermoleophilia > Solirubrobacterales > 70-9 > CAVUWL01. The sequence continues at coordinate 123,153 of CAVUWL010000015.1, read as the reverse complement.
GATGTCATGCGGGGTCGAGCTGGGGTCGATCGCGACCTGGATCGTGTGGGCGCGGTCGTGGGCGGAGATCCCGGTCGCTCACCCCGCTCACGCGGCCTCGATCGGGACCGTGAAGGCGGTCTGCAGCGGCGCCTCGTTCTTGGCCGCCATCAGGTTCAGGCCGAGCGCGCTCGCAGCGTTCGGCGGTGAGCGACAGGCAGATCAGTCCCCGCGCCTCCTTGGCCATGAAGTTGATCGCCTCCGGGCGTCGCGAACTGGGCCGCCATCACCAGGTCGCCCTCGTTCTCGCGCGTCTCGTCATCGCAGACGACGACCATCCGGCCGCGGCGGATCTCCTCGATCGCCTCCTCGATCCCCGAGAACGGGCTCGTGCGGTCGCCCGGTTGGGGCCCTCTGTCCTCTCGCGCCTCGGTCATGTGGCTCACGCTCGCTCCTTTCCAGCGCAATGGTGACACCAGCCGCTCACGTACTTGGCGACGATGTCGCACTCGACGTTTAGCCTGTCCCCGGCCGAGGCATCGCCGAGGTTGCTCGCTCGCAGCGTCTCGGGAATCAGCGATACCTCGACCCAGTCCTCGCCGAGCGCGGCGACGGTGAGGCTGACCCCGCCAGCGCGATCGAGCCGCGCTCGACCACGTAGCGCGATCGAGTCGCAGGGGAGGCCGACGCGGAGTCGCCGGGCGAAGCCGTCCCCGAGCACCGCGATCACCTCGCCGAGCCGATCGACGTGGCCCTGCACGATGTGGCCGCCGAGCCGATCGCAGGCGTCGCATCGCCAGCTCCAGGTTGAGCTTTGCGCCCGCCTTCAGGCGCGCCGACGCGCTGAGCCGCAGGGTCTGGTTCATCGCCTCGGCCTCAAAGCCGTCGCGATCGGCCTCGGTCGCGGTCAGACAGACGCCGTCGACGGCGATCGAGTCGCCGGCCGCGATCTCGCGCGCCGAGCGCGGTGGCGATCCGCAGCCGCGCCCCGTCGGGCCCCGGGTCGATCGAATCCAGCCTGCCGACGTCTTCGATCAGCCCGGTGAACATCACCACTCCCTAAAGCGGGCGCTGATCAGGGTGTCCTCGCCGACGCGGCTCAAGCCTGCGGGGGCCGCTCGCGGAGGGCCGGGGCGGGTCGCTCGGCGGCGCCGAGCCACCGAGCAGGATCGGGGCGACGAAGGTCCGCGCCTCATCGATCTCGCCGGCCGCGGTGAAGGCTGCGGCCAGCGTGGCGCCGCCCTCCAGCAAGAGCTGGTGATCTGGCGCCGGCCGAGCTCGGCAAGGGCGGAGCTGATCTGATCGGCGAGGATCACCTCCGCCCCCGCCTCGCGCAGGGCCTCAAGGCGCCCCTGGGGCGCCGCGGCGGAGCTGACCACAAGCACCTGCGAGCACTCCGAGCGTGCGCCAGCAGCTGGCAGTCAAGCGGCAGGCGGGCGCGGGAGTCAAAGACGACCGTCGCGGCTGGCGCGCCGCATCGGGATCGCGCGAGCTGAGCAAGGGGTCATCGGCGAGCACGGTGCCGATTCCGACCGCCACCGCGTCGAGATTCGCCGCGCCAGCGCTGGACCAGGGCCCGGCTCGGCTCGCCGGAGATCCAGGGGGAGTCCGCCGCCGCCGCCGCGGTCCGGCCGTCAAGTGAGATCGCCATCTTCAAGATGACCAGCGGCAGGCCGGTGCGCGCGTGCTTGCGGAACGGCTGGTTCAGAAGCCGCGCCGCGAGCGCCTCCTCGCCGTCGGCAAAACTCGACCTCGACCCCGCGCTCGCGCAGGGTTGCCGGGCCCCGCGCCCGGCGGCCTTCTCGCTCGGATCCTCAGAGGCGATCACGACCCGCTCGATCCCTGCCTCGAGGATCGCCTCGATGCAGGGCGGCTGGCGGCCCTGATGAGCGCAGGGCTCAAGCGTCACATACATCGTCGCCCCGGCCGTCCTCGCGGCCCGCGGCGCGACAGTCCTCCAGCGCCGCCCGCTCGGCGTGCAGACCGCCGAGCTCGGCGTGATAGCCCTCGCCGATCACCTCGCCGTCGCGGACGATCGACCGCCCCCACCAGGGGGTTGGGGCTAACCCGACCGCGGCCGCCCTCGGCAAGCCGCAGGGCGCGGCGCAGATGGCTGCGCTCGGTGTCTGTGAGCAGAGCGTTCATCGGACCGATTGACTGGTCAATCAACCCGATCTCTACTCCCGGGCCGACGCTCGAGCTCCCGGATACCCTGAGCCGCCCAGTGAAGCTGATCATCCAGATCCCCTGCCTCAACGAGGAGAAGACGCTGCCGGCGACGATCGCCGACCTGCCGCGCCAGATCGAGGGGGTCGATCAGATCGAGCTGCTGGTGATCGATGACGGCTCGACCGACCGCACCGTCGCGGTGGCGCGCGGCCACGGGGTCGAGCACATCGTCCGCCTCACCAACAACAAGGGCCTCGCCGCCGGCTTTCAGGCCGGCCTCGACGCCTGCCTCAAGCTCGGCGCCGATCGTCGATCGTCAACACCGACGCCGATAACCAGTACCGCGGCGCCGACATCCCGAAGCTCTTCGCGCCGATCCTCGCCGGCGAGGCCGACATGGTGGTCGGCGACCGCCAGGTCGCCCAGATCGAGCACTTCTCCGGTGCCAAGAAGATCCTGCAGCGGCTCGGGCAGCTGGGTGGTGCGGCGGCTCTCGGGGACCGAGATCGCCGACACCACCTCGGGCTTTCGCGCCTACAACCGCGAGGCCGCGCTGCAGCTGCTCGTCGTCGACGACTTCACCTACACGCTGGAGAGCCTGATCCAGGCGGGCAAGATGCTGGTCGCCGTCGACGAGGTCGAGGTCGGCGACCAACCCCCAGACCCGCGAGTCGCGGCTCTTTGACTCGACCGGCGCCTACGTGCGCCGCAACGCGCCTCGCGATCCTGCGCATCTACGCCCGCTATGAGCCGCTGCGGGTGTTCGCCACCGCCGGCCTGATCGTCTTCTGTCCTGGCGATCGCCGCCTGGATGCCGTTCCTGCTCGACTGGATCCTCAACGGCAACAGCAACGGTCACATCCAGTCGCTGATCCTCGGCGCCGTCCTCTTCATCGCCGCCGTGCAGCTCGTTCGCGCTCGGCGTGATCGGCGACCTGCTGGCCGGGCAGCGGGTGATGACGCAGCGGGTCTTTGAGCGGGTGCGGCGGGTCGAGCTCGCCCTCGGCGTCGAGCCCTCCCACTACGAGCGCGGCGCGCCGCCGCCTGATGGGCCTTCGCGCCAGATCGGGACCGGGCGCGCAGAGCGACGGCAGTGATGGCGAGTCGGCAACCGCCGACTACGGCAAGACCGCGAGCTTTCTCGCGGTCGGGGTCGGCCTCACCGGGATCATCACCTACACCTACTTCCTGATCGCCTCCCACGTGCTCTCCAAGCCCGACTACGGCCAGATCACGGTGCTCTGGTCGGCGGTCTTCATCACGATCTCAACCCTCTACCGACCGATCGAACAGCTGCTCTCGCGCCACATCTCCGAGCGGCTGGTCAAGGGCGAGCCGATCGGGCAGCCGATGCGGGTCGCCGCGACGATCCAGTTCGGCCTCTCGCTCGTTCTTCGCGGTCATCGCCCTGGCCCTGCGCGGGCCGATCCAGAACAGCCTGCTCGAGGGCAACGAAACCCTCTACTGGGTCTTCTTCGCGTCGGTCCTCTTCTACGCGGCCAGCTACTTCGCGCGCGGCTTCCTCGCCGGCAAGCAGCGCTTCGGCCTGTTCGTGGCGCTGATCCTCTCCGAATCGTGCTTCCGGACGATGTTCGCGGTGCTGGTCGCGGTCAGCGTGCTGAGCGGCCAGTCGGCGGTCGCGATCGGGATCGTCGCCGCCCCGGCGCTGAGCCTGATGGTCGTCCCCTTCGCCTTCGCCCGCCGCGCCCAGCGCAGCGCAGCCCAGCCGCCGCCGCGGCGCGGCGGAGGCGAACCGGAGGAATTCTCCTTCGCCATGGCGGCGGCTTCGCCGCGGCGGTGCTGCTGATCATGTTCAGCGAACAGGCTTTCCTAAACGCCGGACCGCTGATCACCCGCGGCCTCCAGGGCGCGGCGGCGGCCGGCTACATCTTCAACGTGCTGATGATCGCCCGCGCCCCGCTGCAGCTGTTCCAGGCGATCTCGACCAGCATCCTCCCCCACCTGACCAGCCTCCACACCAGCGACCGAGGAGGGCAGCGAGCGGGAATTCTCGCGCACGGTGCGGATGGTGCTTGCTGGGGATCGCCGCCTTCACCGCGCTGGTCCTTCGTCGTGGTCGTGATCGCCGGGCCGAAACTGATGCAGATCGCCTTCAGCAAGAAGTTCACCTACGACCGCGAGGGCCTGCTGCTGGTCACGCTCGGGATGGGGCTGTACCTCTGCTCGGTGACCGTCAACCAGGCCTGCGTCGCGCAGGGCCAGGTGCGCCGCGCCGCGGCGCGCTGGATCGGCTGCGCGGCGCTTTTCATCGCCTGGAACTTCGTGCCGCTGGTCAGCAACGAGTTCCGCCGCGTCGAGATCGGCTTCCTGCTCGCCGCGGGGTCCTCTTCTGGGGCTCCTTTACTACGTCTACCGCCGCCCCCACGAGCGCGCCGAGGACGTACCCCAGGCCGGGCTCGGCCCGAGGAACTGGAGGCCCGCCTGGCGGTCGGTCGACGAGAACGTCTGAGCTAGGCGGCCCCCGCGGCGGCGGCGATCTCGGCGTAGGCGCGGGCCGGATCGGGGCTGCCGAAGATCGCCGAGCCGGCGACAAAGAGCGAGGCGCCGGCGCCCGCCACCCGAGCTGGCGGTGGTTAGGTCGATGCCGCCGTCGACCTCGATCGTGGCGGCGCCGAGGATCGCGCCAAGGCGGCCGAGCTTCTCGATCGAGGCCTCGATGAAGGACTGCGCCGCCCCAGCCAGGATTGACGCTCATGCACAAAACCAGATCGGCGCAGCCGGCCAGCTCGGCGAGCGCGGCGGCCGGGGTGCCGGGGTTGATCGCCACCCCGGCGAGGCAGCCGAGATCGCGGATCGCGGCAAGCGTGCGGTTAGCGTGCGGAGTCGCCTCGAGATGGAAGGTGATCGAGTCCGCGCCGGCGCTGGCGAAGGCCTCGAGCTGGCGCTCGGGCATCTCGATCATCATGTGCACATCGAGCGCCCCACCCCGATCGTGGACCTGATCGGCGATCGCGGCGGTGACCAGCGGCCCGATCGTGATCGGCGGCACGAAATGGCCATCCATCACGTCGACGTGGATCACCCGAGCCCCGGCCTCCATCACCTCCTCGATCTGGGCGCCGAGCCGGGCAAAGTCGGCGGAGAGAATCGAGGGCGCCACCCGCGGAGCCTCCAGCAGATCGCGCAACCTCTCGCTCACCCCGAAAAACCTAACCGAAGCCCCGGACCGAGCTGCGCGACCGCGCGCTGGTGCCGGCGCCGCGGCGGGGAGCTCAGACCGGACGCAGCATCGAGGCGCCGCAGATCTGGCATTGCATGTCCTCGGTGTGGCTCATCCGCGCGATCGTTTGGTGTTCGCCGCAGTTGGGGCACTGGGAGACCAGCTCAAAGCGGCAAAGACAGTAGACGCAGCGAAAGCGCCCCGGCAGCTGGGTGGGCCGCAGCCACGGTTCGCCGCAGCCCGGACAGGGCGCCCGCCGCAGCGGGCTGTCGCCCTGGCTGGCCTCGTTCATAGGACACCATCATGTCGCCTCAGCCGGCAGATGAAGAATCCGGTCGTCCGATCGCGGTCGGGGCGCAGCTGCAAACAGCGCCGATCGAGCGTCGAGGCAAGCCCCGGCGCCCGGGCGCCGAGATCCTCAGACCTCAAGGCGCGGCACCGTACCGGCCGCGGCGGCTTCAAGCAGGGCGGCGATCTGGTCCTCATTCTCGCGCCGCGAGATCGTGCAAGTCGCATAGACCAGGATTCCACCGGGGCGCAGCACCCGGGCGGCTCCCGCCAACGCCCGCTGCTGAATCGCGGCGAGGCGCTCGATCAGCGCCGGCGACTTGCGCCAGCGAGCATCCGGCCTGGAGGCCAGGGCGCCGAGGTCAGAGCAGGGGGCATCGACCAGGACGCGGTCAAAGCCGGCGGCGATCTCAACCGGTGCCGCATCGGCCTCGATCACCGTGATGCTGCGAAGTCCCAGGCGCTCGGCCTGCGCGGCCACCTCGGCGGCCCGATCGCGGTCGGGCTCGACCGAGATCAGCTCGCCGCGATCGCCCATTCTCGCCGCGATCTGCCCGCTCTTGATCCCCGGGCCCGCGCAGAGGTCAAGCAGGTGCTCGCCCGGGCGGGGATCGAGCACCTCGACCACCGCCGCGGAGCCGCGGCTTTGCGGGGTGAGCCGACCGGCCGCCACCATCGCGGCGATCGAGTCGCCGCTCCTGCCGGCGAAGACGATCGACTCGGGGCTGGCGAGCGGCCACTCCCCCGCGGCGGCGGCCGCGCTCACCCCAGCCGCTCCCAGCTCTGCCAGCGCCGTCGCGGCGGCGCTCTCAGCGCGGCGCGCAAACGAGCCGCCAGCCTCACCGAGGTCGGCGGGTGCCTCCGGCGCCGGCACGCTCACCCGCATCGCAACCTCGGCCGGCTCGTTGCAGGCTGCAAGCAGCGCCCGCGCGGTCGCCGGCCCCAGCTCCCGCCACCACATCCGCGCCAGCCAAAGCGGCGCCGAGTGGGCGATCGCCGCCGCCTCGGGGGTCGAGTCATCGGCGAAAAGGCTGGCGCTGAGCGCTGAGCGCTCTCGCGCCGCGCGGCGCAGGACCGCGTTGACAAGACCGCGCGCGTGGGCGCCGCCGCCGCGCTTGACCAGCTCGACCGCCTGATCGACGGCGGCGTGATCGGGAGTACCGTCGGCAAAGAGCAGCTCATACAGCCCGAGCCGCAATCCGGCCAAGACCGGGGCATCGAGCCGCTGGATCGGGCGCTCGGCCAGCCGCTCGATCGCGGCGTCGGTGGTGCCGCGGCGCTGCACGGCGCCGTAGGTCAGCCGCTGCGCCTGGGCGCGCTCGCGACCGCGCAGCGGCGGCGGCCCGGCGGCCGCCTCGCGGAAGGCGACGCTCGGTGAAGGCGCCATCCTCGAAGGTCGCCCGGATCGCCGCGAAGGCCAACTGGCGCACCGCGGAAACCTCGCTCATCTCAAGCTTCCGGCGCCGCGATCGAGCCCCGATCGGCACCCTGGCCGCCCGCGCCCCTCACCTAGAGCCTTGGCAGCGGGTGGCCGCGCAGGTAAGCGTCGGCCGCCATCGGCTTTCCGCCCTGAGGCTGGACGACTTCCAGGCGCAGCGCCCCGCGCCCGCAACCGAACAGCAGCGCTCCCCACTCAGCCCGCAGCTCACCGGTTCTGACCCCGACCTCCACCGCTCGGGCTCGCAGCACGCCAAGCCGCTCGCCGCCGGCGAGCTCCAGGTAGGCGCCGATGTGGGGGGTCAGGGCGCGCACCACCCGGCGCCAGCTCCGCAGCCGGGCGGGAGGGATCGAGGCGGCGCTCGCCGGGGTCGATCTTCTCGGCGTAGGTCGCCTCCCGCTCGTCCTGTGCCTCGAAGCGAAGCCGCCCCCGCCGCATTTTGTTCAAGCGCGCTGATCAAGAGCTCGCCGCCGAGCAGCGCCAGTCGGTCAGAGAGCGCCGCGAAGTCATCCTCGGGCCCGATCGGGACCTCCTCACGCAGGGCGACCGGGCCCGAGTCCAGCCCGGCGCCGAGCCGCATGATGCTGACCCCGCTGCGCTGATCCCCGGCCATGATCGCGCGCTCGATCGGCGCCGCTCCCGCGCCAGCGCGGCAGCAGCGAGGGGTGCACGTTCAGAATCGGCAGCTCGGAGAGCAGCGGCTCGCGCGATCAACTGGCCGAAGGCGCAGAGCGCCGCCACCTCGGGCCCGACGGCGCGGATCCGCTCAAGGCTCTCGGCGGCGTTGACGTCGCGAGCTCTGCAGCAGCTCGATCCCGAGCTCGCGGGCGAGCTCGGCGACCGGCGGCGGGCGCATCGCCTGCCCCCGCCCGCTGCGGCGATCGGGCGGCGTGATCGACCAGCGCCGGGCGGTGGGAGGAGGCGGAGAGCAGGCGCAGGACCGTGCGCCGCGAACTCCGAGGTGCCCAGGTAGATCGACGCCATCAGGGCCTCGTCGAGTGAGGGGGAGCGGTCGGCCCCGTGGCCGTTCCGACTCCCCCGATGAAGCGGGGAGCGCTCACGGTTCTGGCGTGGCTCGCGATGCTCTCCCGCCTCGACCGCCTCCTCCCCATCCTCGACCGGGGGGCTGTAGCTGCCGCCTTCGCGCAGCGCGCGCAGCGCACCCTTGCGCTGCTCGCGGGGGGCGCGGTCGAGGATCAGGACCCCGTCGAGGTGGTCGATCTCGTGCTGCAGCACCCGCGCCTCAAGGCCGGAGGCCTCGATCGTGACCGCCTCGCCGCTCAGGTCGAGGCCGCCGAACCGCGCGTGGAGGGGACGCTCGACGTCCATCGAGACACCGGGCAGGCTGAGGCAGCCCTCCTCGGCGACGACCAGCTCCTCTGAGAGCCACTCGACCTCGGGGTTGACCAGCGCGGTCGGCTCGCTGTCGGGGCCAGCCTGAAAGACGAGCACGCGGCGCAGGATGCCGAGCTGGGTCGCGGCCAGCCCGACGCCCATCGCCGTCGCGCATGATCGCGATCATCCGCTCGACCTCGGCCCGCAGCTCGGGGCCGAAGTCGCTGACCGGCGAGGCCCTGCTCTTCAGCACCGGATCGCCGAACTTGACCACCTGAGCGAGCGCCGCCTCGCGGCGCTCCAGTCAGCTCCGCCTCGAGCTGGCGTCCTCGTCCGCTCTCGGTTTCGACACCGACTCGCTCATCGAGGCTTGAGTCTAAGGACTCGGCGCCGGCACCTCACTGAGGGTCGATGTCGACGCCGATCGCGACCTCGCGGAGCGAGCGGTCGGCGCCGAGGCGCTCGACCACCGATCCGGATCGCCGCGACCGTCGCGCTCGCGATCGGAGGCCTTGACCAGAAAGCGGCGGCGGTGGCGATTGCGAACCCGAAACATCGGCGCCGGACCGAGCAGCTCGGTCCGAGCCGGCAGCGCGTCACGCAGCTCGGCGGCCGAGCCGCTCGCAGCGCCTCGTCGAGCCGCGCCTCGCTCTCGGCGGCGAGTCCGATCCGCGCCAGATGGGAGAACGGCGGGTAGCGCAGCGCCTCGGCGGCGCTCCAGCTCGCCGGCCAAGAAGCCCGGCGGCGTCGTGGCGCGGCGGCGTGGGCGATGCTGGGCGCATCGGGGGCCAGCGTCTGGACGATCACCTCTCCCCCGGCCGCGCCGCGCCCGCTGCGCCCGGCCAGCTGGGCGACCATCGCGAAGGTGCGCTCCTCGGCGCGGAAGTCGGGGAAGCGCAGGGTCGCATCGGCGTCGAGGATCGCGCTCAGCGTGACCTCGGGGAAATCGTGGCCCTTGGCGACCATCTGGGTGCCGACCAGGACCGCGCTTTGAGCCTCGCCGAAGCGCGCCAGGATCTCGAGCGTGGGCGCCGCGCCCCGCGGCGGTGTCGGAGTCGAGGCGAAAGACCGGCATCGGCGCCAGAGTCGCTCGCGCAGCAGCTCCTCGATCCGCTCGGTGCCGGCGCCGGCGCGCGACAGCGTGCGTCGAGCCGCACTCCGAGCAGCACCGCGGCAGCGGCTTCGGCGTGGGCGCAGTGGTGGCAGACCAGTCGGCCGCTGTCGCGGTGGACGATCAGCGAGACGTCGCAGTTGGGGCAGCCCCAGTGGTGCCCGCAGGAGCGACAGGTGAGCCAGGGTGCAAAGCCGCGGCGGTTGATCATCACGATCGCCTTGGCGCCCGGCCGCGCCGCACCCCCTCCAAGCGCCTCCCAGCTTGCGGTGTGCAGCGGCCCGCTGCGGGGGTCGGCGCGAGCGCATGTCGAGCACCTCGACCGCGCGGCATGCGGCGGCCGTCGACGCGGCGCGGCAGCTCCAGTCGGGGCAGCTCCAGCCATGATCTCCGGTCGCGGGGTCGCGGTCCCGGCAGACCAGCACTGCGCCGCACTCCGCGGCGCGCCGGCGCGGCGACCGCGCGGGCGTCATAGCAGGGGTCGCCGTCCTGCTTATAGGAGGGGTCGTGCTCCTCGTCGATGACGATCAGGCCGAGGTCGCGAACCGGGGCAAAGACGGCCGAGCGAGGCCCGATGCAGACGCTCGCCTCGCCGCTTGCGCAGCCGCCGCCACTCGTCGTAGCGCTCGCCGTCGGTGAGGCCGGAGTGAAGGACCGCAAAGCGATCACCGAGGCGGGCCCGAAAGCGGGACACCGCCTGCGGGGCGAGGCCGATCTCGGGAACCAAGACGATCGCCCCCCTTCCCAGCTCCAGGGCCGCCTCGACCGCCGCCAGGTAGACCTCGGTCTTGCCCGAGCCGGTGACCCCGTGCAGGAGCAGCTCTGCCTCGGGGTCCGCTCGCGCCCAAGCGCCGCGCTGATCGTGGCGACCGCGGCGGCCTGCTCGGGCACGAGCTCGGGCGCCCGCCGTCCCTCGCCCGAGCCAGCGGCATGCTCTGGCCGCGCTCGGGAGCGGGGCTTGCGCACCCCGGCCCCGGGGGGGAGGACCAGGCGCAGGCCGCGCGAGGGGGTCGAGCAGTACTCGCGGGCGACCCAGAGCCCGAGCCGCACCAGCTCCGCCGGCACCCCGGTCTCCATCGCTTCGATCGGCTCGGCAAGGCGCTCCGGGGCCAGCTCAGAGGCCTCGGCCAGCTCGACCACGACGCCGAGCACCCGCCGCGGCCCAAAGGGAACCCGGACCACGCTGCCGACCCCGAGATCGGCCATCTCGGCGGGCAGCCGGTAGTCGAAGGGCCCGCGCAGAGCGCGGGCCGTGGTGAGCGGCTCGACCTTGGCAATCGCCATCGGCGCTGACGGTATGGCGGGCGGGGCGGACGCCGCGGGTATGCTGCGGCGCGCTATGCTGCGCCGTGGCCTCAACCTCAGCCCGGGGGAGCAGGTGATCTTCCAGGGCCACCCCTCCTGGCGGGCGCTGCTCGGCTTCTACCTCAAAGGGATCCTGGTCGCGGCGATCATCGGCGTGATCGCAAAGCTGTTCGGCGCCGGAGCAGCGGCGTCTTCGCTAGTCGTCTTGGTCTTGATCGCGCTCACCGTTGCTGGTCGGCTTCATCAGGCGGGTCGCGACCACCTACACGATCACCAACCGCCGCCTCAACATCAAGTCGCGGCATCGCTCTCGCGCGAGATCCAGGAGACGCGGCTCGAGCGGGTCCAAAACGTCAACTACCGCCAGACCGTCTACCAGCGGCTGATGCAGATCGGCGACGTCGACTTCGACACCGCGGCCAGCGACGATTATGACTTCGTCTTCGTCGGCGTCGCCGATCCCGGCAACGTGGTCCACCAGGTCGACCAGGCAACCGGCGCCGAGGCTGCAGGATCACACGGGCTGGGCGAGGCCCAGCCACCGCTTTAGGGGCGGCGAACTAGGCCGGAGCGGCGGCGGCCTGCAGGCCGGCGGCGCTGCGAAGCGCCTCGGCCCGATCGGTCAGCTCCCAGGTGAAGTCTGGATCAGCAGCGGCCGAAGTGGCCGTAGGCGGCGGTCTTTTGAAAGATCGGCCGGTGCAGGTCGAGGTAGCGGCGAAAGGCGCCGGGGCGCAGGTCGAACTCGGCTTCGACCAGGCGCGAGATCTGGGCGTCGGAGAGCTTGCCGGTGCCGAAGGTCTCGACCATCAGCGAGATCGGGTGGGCGACGCCGATCGCGTAGGCGACCTGGACCTCGCAGCGCTCGGCGAGGCCGGCGGCGACGACGTTCTTGGCGACGTAGCGGGCCGCGTAGGCGGCGGAGCGATCGACCTTGGAGGGGTCCTTGCCGGAGAAGGCGCCGCCGCCGTGGCGGGCCATGCCGCCGTAGGTGTCGACGATGATCTTGCGGCCGGTCAGGCCGGCGTCGCCGACCGGGCCACCGATCACGAACTTGCCGGTCGGGTTGACGAGGAAGCCCGCGCTCAGCTCGGACTCGTCAAAGAGCCCGGGAACCTCTGCCTCGAGCACCGGCAGCACCACGTGCTCCCAGAGGTCGGGCCTGATCGTCTGCTGGGAGTCGACCCCCTCGCGTGCTGGGTGGAGATCAGGAGCTTCTCGACCGCGATCGGGCGTCCATCGGCGTAGCGGACCGTGACCTGGGTCTTGCCGTCGGGGCCGCAGGTAGGCGAAGCGTCCCGTCCTTGCGGACCGCCGCGAGCCGCTCGGCCAGGCGGTGGGCGATCTGGATCGGCATCGGCATCAGCGACTCGGTCTCATCGGTCGCGTAGCCGAACATCATCCCCTGATCGCCGGCCCCGGCGATCAGCAGCTCGTCGTCGATCGGAGCCGCCGACCCGGGTCTCATAGGCGGCGTCGACGCCCTGGGCGATGTCGGGCGACTGCTTGTCGAGTGAGACGAGGACGGAGATGTGGTCGCAGTCATAGCCGTAGTCGCCGTGGTCATAGCCGATCTCGCGAATCGTCTCGCGGACGATCTCGGGCACGTCGAGGTGGACATCGGTTGAGATCTCGCCGGAGACCACCGCCATCCCGGTGTTGACCAGGGTCTCGCAGGCGACCCGGCCCTCGGGATCCTCGGCCATCACCGCGTCGAGAACGCCGTCAGAGATCTGGTCGCAGACCTTGTCGGGATGGCCCTCGGTCACCGACTCTGACGTGAACAGGTACTCGCCCTCGGCGAGCGGCTTTGGTCTGTCGGACTCATGGCAGAAAGCCGTAGCGACGCGCGGCCCGAGTGGGGAACGAAGTCGATCACCAGCGGGACGCCCTCCAGGCCGTAGGCCTCGCGCATCCGGTTCTCCAGGTGGTAGGCCCAGTCGCGGCTCGATCAGCTTGCGGTCGTTGACCTGGATCGCGATCCGCGGCGGCCGCTCGCCGACCTGGGCCGCGTAGTAGAGGCGCAGGCGGCGGCCGCGCCGGGACGGCGGCGGCGTCTTGGCGACAGACCTCGGCGACGAAGCGGTTCAGCTCCGGGGTCGGGATCCGCTCGGCGGCCCGATCGGCCAGCTCAAGGCGCGCGGCAGCAGGGCGCCGACGTTGCGCCCGCGCAGCGCGGAGCAGGTGATCACCGCCGGGCGCAGCCGCAGCTTGCGCTCGACCCGGGCGCGGGCGTCGTCGATGTCGGTGCGGGTCACGTCCCACTTGTTGATCGCCAGCAGGGTCGCGCAGCCGGCCCGCATCGCCAGCTCGGCGACGCGCAGGTCCTCGGCGGTGAGGCCCTCGGTGGCATCGCAGACGACGAGCGCCACGTCGGCCCGCTCGACCGCCCGCTCGGAGCGCAGCTGGGCGTAGTAGTCGATGCTGCCGGCGACCTTGGAGCGGCGCCGCAGCCCGGCGGTGTCGACCAGCACCACGCGCGCGTCCGTCGACCTCCAGCTCGGTGTCGATCGCATCGCGGGTGGTGCCCGACTGGGCCGGAGACGATCACCCGGTCGGAGCCGAGGAAGGCGTTGACCAGCGAGGACTTGCCGACGTTTGGGCGACCGATCACCGCGACCCGCGTCGCCTCGGTCGGCGGCGGCGGCGGCGGCTCGCTCGCCGAGCGGCTCGACGATGCGATCGAGCAGATCCCCGGTGCCAAGGCCGTGGGTGGCCGAGATCGGCTAGCGGCTCGCCGAGGCCGAGCCTGTGGAACTCGGCGGCGAGCGTGAACGTCGCCGGGGCGGTCGGCTTTGTTGGCGACCACGAGGACCGGCACCTGCGGCACCGCGCAGGGTCCGCGCCAGCTCGGCGTCCCCGACCCGCAGCCCGGCCCGGGCGTCGACGACCATCATCACCAGGTCGGCCTCGGCGATCGCCAGACGCGCCTGGCTCTGGACGTCGCGGGCCAGCTCGGCCTCGTCTTCGAGATCGATGCCGCCGGTGTCGAGCAGCTCGAAGGCAACGCCCGTTCCACTCGCAGGCGAGCCGCTTGCGGTCGCGGGTGACGCCCGGCTCGGCGGCGGTGACCGCCTCGCTGCCGCCGACCAGGCGGTTGACCAGGGTGCTCTTGCCGACGTTTGGAAAGCCGACGACGGCGACCGTTGGCAGGGGCGCTCACGCGCAGGCCCCGTCTGGCGGGCCAGCTCGACCACCCTGCTCGCGATCGACCTCCTCGGTGAGGCCGAGACCGGTGGTGTCGAGCTCGACCGCGTCGCCGGCGGCGCGCAGGGCGCCGTGCTCGCGGGTCGCCGTCGCGGCGGTCGCGCTCGCGCTGGGCGCCGAGCACCGCCTCGGGGTCCTCGCCGCTCTGCGCCGCGCGGCGCCGGGCTCGCTCCTCGCTCAGAGGCGGTGAGGAAGACCTTCAGCGGCGCGTCGGGACTGACCACGGTGCCGATGTCGCGGCCCTCGGCGACGTAGCGCCCGGCGGCGATCAGGCGGCGCTGGCGCGGCGACCATCGCCGCCCGCACCGGCGCGTGGACCGAGACGCGCGAGGCGGCGGCGCTGACTCCGGGCTCGCGGATCGCGGCTGCTGACATCGCGCCCGCCGAGGCGGACCCGGTTGCCGTCGAACTCGATCTCGAGGGCCGACGCGATCGCGGCCATCGCCTCGGCGTCATCGAGGTCCGCGCCCGCACTCGATCCCGGCCAGCGCCACGCACCGATACATCGCCCCGGATCGAGGTAGGTGAAGCCGAGCGCCGCGGCAACGGCGCGGGCGACGGAGGACTTGCCGGCCCCGGCGGGGCCGTCGATCGCGATCACCATGCCCTCAGGGTATGGACGTCAGCGTCGCGACAGCGCCGTCAGGTCGGCCTCAAAGCCCGGGTAGCTGACCGCGGCGGCCTCCATGCCCTCGACCTCAACGCCCTCGCGCGGAGGCGAGGCCGGCGATCGCGCCCAGCATCGCGATCCGGTGATCTCCGCGGGAGCTGACCACGCCGCCGCGCAGGCCGCCGACCACCCTCGATCGCAGATCCCTCCTCGCTCGCCTCGACCACGCCACCGAGTGCCCGCAGCGCCGCGGTCACCGTGGCGATCCGATCGCTCTCCTTGCGGCGCAGCTCTGCGGCGTCGCGGATCCTCGTCGTTCCCTGCGCAAAGCAGGCCGCCAGGGCGACCAGCGGCAGCTCGTCGATCGCCAGCGGAATCTCGGCGCCGCCGACCTCGACCGCCCTGCAGCGGGCCGCCGTGCGACCCGGATCGCGCCGATCGGCTCGCCGCCGCGCTCGCCGCCTGCGGCTCGACCTCGAGCTCGGCCCCCATCCGCTCGAGGATCCCCAGCAGCCCGGTGCGGGTCGGATTGAGGCCGACCCCGGTCGAGGATCAGATCGCTGCCGGGAACCAGCAGCGCGGCGACGAGCGAAGAAGGCCGCCGAGGAGAAATCGCCCGGGACGACGATCGAGGTGCCGGCTCGAGCTCGGTCGCCTGGGCGCAGCGAGAGCAGCTCGCCGCTGCGCCCGATCTCGGCCCCGGCGGCGGCGAGCATTCGCTCGGTGTGATCGCGGCTCGGGCAGCGGCTCGCTGAGCTGGGTCTCGCCCTCGGCGAGCAGCCCGGCGAAGAGCAGGCAGGACTTGACCTGGGCGCTGGCGACGCGGCAGCTCGTAGGCTGATCCCGCTGCAGCGGCGCCCCCTCGATCTCAAGCGGCGGCAGATCGCTCATCGCGGCAGCGCAGTCGCGCGCCCATCTCGCGCAGCGGCTCGACGATCCGGTCGACCGGCCGGCGGCGGATCGAGTGATCACCGTCGAGGCGCCAGGCCCCGCCGGCCTGCCCGGCGAGCCAGCCCGGCAGCAGCCGCAACAGGGTGCCGGCGTTGCCGACATCGATCGCGCGCCGGCGCCGCGCCGCGCAGGCCGACGCCGCGAATCCGAGATCGCTCGAGCGGGCGCCGCCGGCGAGGCGGCCTGCGACCTCGGCGCCAAGGCCGCTGACCGCGGCCAGCGTCGAGCGGGTATCGGCGGCGTCGAGGTAGCCCTCGATCGCGCGTCTCGCCCTCACCCATCGCGGCGATCAAGCGCCGCCCGGTGAGAGATCGACTTATCCGCGGGCGGGCGCAGCGATCCCGCGCAGCGCGGCCGCTCGGCTCAAAGCGAGTCATCGCGCATCGCTACTCCCCGGCTTCGCCGAGCACGCTGACGCGTGTGGCCCAGACTCGCGCACCAGCGCCAGCGCCGCGGCGCGCCTGCTCGCTCGCCAGCCACCCAGAGCGAGACCGCACCCGAGCTCATGTCCGCCGCCGGGTAAAGCGCCATGTCCTCGATGTTGACCCCGGCCTCGCCCAGCGCCAGGGCCAGCTCGGCGACGGTCCCTGGCCGGTTTGCGACGCCGACCCGCAGCTCGCTGCAGCGGGCCGCCGCTCGACTCAGCCTCGAGCAGTCCGCGACGACTCTCGGCGGCGCCGCGCGTGCCAGGCGGCGACCGCCTCGCGGTCACCGGCGCGGATCAGCCGCGGCCGCATCGAGGCGCCGCGCCGCGGCGAGCTCGACCGCCTCGGCGACCGCCTCGCGGTTGCTCGAGAAGATGTCTGCCCAGATCGCCGGGTTGGAGCCGGCGACCCGGGTCGTGTCGCGAAAGCTGGGGCCGACCTCGGGCATCCGCTCGGAATCGCGGGTCAGCTCCCCCAGCGCCTGGGCGACGAGACGTTGGCGACGCACGTGGGGCAGGTGGCTGACCGTCGCCATCAGGCGATCGTGGGTCGCCGCCTCGATCGCCTGCGGGCGGGCGCCGAGCGCCGCGATCGCGCGCTGCAGGCGGTCGTAGTGCAGGCCGCCGGAGCGCTCGGTTGGGGTCAGGTACCAGCGCGCCCCCACAAAGAGATCGGCGCGGGCGTTGCCGACGCCGGCGGTCTCCGCCCCGGCCAGCGGATGGCCGCCGATGAAGCGCTGGTCGGCGCCCAGCGCGGCGACGATCTCGCGCTTGGTCGAGCCGACGTCGGTGATCACCGCATCGGGGCCAGCGGCCCTGAGGGCGGCGCGCGGCGAGCTCGGCCAAGGCGGCCACCGGGGCCGCGCAGAAGATCAGACCTCGGCACCCTCGCAGGCCTCGGCGCACCGAGTCGGCGGCGCGCTCGATCGCCCCCGACTCGAGTCGCCAGCTCGAGCGTCTGCTGGGTCGGGATCGAAGCCGACTCACCTCGGCCCCCAGGCGCGCGCCGCGCGGCGAGCCCGATCGAGCCCCCGATCAGGCCCACCCCGAGGACGGCGATCCTCATCGCGCCGCGCCGCGCCTTCGACCGCCGCGGCGAGGCCGCTCCAGCACGGCGACGGTCTGCTCCCAGTCCATGCAGGCGTCGGTGATCGACTGACCGTAGGTGAGCGGTCGCCGGCGCCCGAGGTCCTGGCGGCCGCCGACCAGGAATGACTCCAGCATGACGCCGACGATCGCCTCGTTGCCGGCGGCGATCTGATCGGCGACCTCGCCGCGACCGCGAGCCTGGCGATCGGGGTCCTTGGCGCTGTTGTCGTGGGAGGCATCGATCACCAGCCGCTCGCGGCAATCCGGCGAGCGGCGAGCATCGACCAGCGCCGCCTCGACCCCGCCGGGCGCCGTGGTTTGGCGCGCCGCGACCGCCGCGCAGGATGACGTGGCCGTCGGGGTTGCCGCGTGGTGTGCAGGATCGCCGGCGCGCCGCTGTCGTCGATGCCGGCGAAGGCGTGGGGGACCGCGGCGGCGCGGACCGCGTCGACCGCGACCTGGACGTTGCCGTCGGTGCGGTTCTTGAAGCCGATCGGCATCGAGAGGCCCGAGCCGAGCTGGCGGTGGATCTGGCTCTCGGTGGTGCGGGCGCCGATCGCCCCCCAGGCGACCGCATCGGAGATGTATTGCGGGGTGATCGGGTCGAGGAACTCACAACCGACCGGCAGGCCGAGGTCGAAGACCTCGAGCAGCAGCGTGCGGGCGATGCGCAGGCCGGCGTTGACGTCGCCGGAGCCGTCGAGGTGAGGGTCGTTGATCAGCCCCTTCCAGCCGGTCGTCGTGCGCGGCTTCTCGAAGTAGACCCGCATCACGATCAGCAGCTCCTCGGCCAAGGCCGCCGCCGTCGCGCTGAGCCGGCGGGCGTACTCCAGCGCCGCGGCGGGGTCGTGGACGCTGCAGGGCCCGACGACGACGAGCAGCGCGATCGTCGGCTTGCCGTCGAGGACGGCGACCACCTCCTCGCGTCCGGCGACCACCGCCGCCGCGCGCTCTGAACCCAGCGGCAGCTCACCGAGCAGGTTGAGCGGCGCGACCAGCTCGACGATCCGCTCGATCCGCTGGTCGCGCACCCGATCGGCGCTGCCGGCCCCTTTGGTCCCGATCATCATTTTGTCGTCGCCTTTCTCCAAAGCTCGAAAATCCTACTTTCTGGGGAGCGAGCCGCCGATCCGCACGGTGGCTCACGCGATGCTGAGTGTCGGCGCCCGGTCCGAGTGCTCTGAGTGCGGCTGCTGCCGCCGAGGCCGGACGCCTAGCTAAATCGCCAGCAATAGGTGAAGCGGCCGGGCACGAGCGCGGCGCCGCGGGCGTCGGTGGAGCTCGTGATCTCGGCAGACTGCCTTCACCTTGTCTGAAAGTTGTAGCAGCTGAGCGCCGCTCAGTCGAGCAGATCGCCGAGCGCGGCCAGCAAGCCGCTCGTTCTCCGCCCCGGTTCCGAAGCTGGCGCGGATGTGCCCGGGGTCCCCGAGCGCGGCTCCCGGGCGGACCGCGATCTGGCGCTCGGCCAAAGGCCGGCGACCACCGCCGCCTCGACGGTCCTCGCCGAGCTCGATCCAGGCGAAGTTGGCCTGGCTGGGGGTGGCCCGGAGGCCGAGCTCGGCCAGCCCCTCCTCGACCCGAATCCGCTCGCTCGATCGTGCTCTCGACCCGGCGGCTGACGTCGTCTTGGTGCAGAATCGCCTCGGCGCCGGCGGCCTGGGCGAGGGCGTTGACGCTGAACGGCTGGCGCACCGCGTCAACCGCGGCCCGAAATCGCGCCGAGCCGATCGCGTAACCGACCCGCAGCCCCGGCCAGTCCGTAGCACTTGCTGAAGGTGCGCAGGACGACCAGGTTGGGGAAATCGCGAGCAGGTGCCCCAGGGCCGCGTCTGGATCATCGATCGTCTGGAACTCGATGTAGGCCTGATCGAGTGCGATCGTCACGTGGGAGGGCAGCCGCTCGCAGAAGGCGGCGATCTCGGCGCTCGGCAGGTAGGTGGCGGTCGGGTTGTTGGGGTTGCAGATCACCAGCAGCTGGGTCGCGGCGCGTCACCTCCGCCGCCATCGCTTCGAGGTCGTGCACCCCGCCCTCGGTCAGCGGCACGCGCACCTCGCGAGCTCCGGTCAGCGCGGCAGGTAGGGATAGATCGAGAAGGAGGGCCAGGCGTAGAGGATCTCATCGCCGGGCTCACACAGCGCCTCGGCGGCGGCCAGCAGGATCTCGCAGGAACCGTTGCCGACGGCGATCCGGGCCGGCTCGGTCTCATAGCGCTCGGCGATCCGCTGGCGAAGCAGGGTCGCCTCGGGATCCGGATAGCGGTGCATCGCCGCGGCGCCGGCTTGGATCGCCTCGATCACGCGCGGGTGGGGCGGGAAGGGCGACTCGTTTGAGGCGAGCTGGGCGATCTCGCCTGCGACGATCGCCTCGGGCGCCTGGCCGCTGGGAACGCCCGCCTATAGCCAGGGATGCGGGCGAGCTTCTCGGCGAAGGTGACGGTCATCTTCCCCCGATTGTGACGGAGCGCCGCTCACTGGGCAGCTTCCAGGTCCGAGCGCAGCCGCTTGGTTTCGCCCAGGTAGGCGTGAGCGGGCCGATGACCGGGCGGCGCGTAGTAGTGGAGCATGAGCCGAATCACGCGCGGCATCGAGCCGGGGACGTCGATCTCTCGGGCGCAAAGAAGCGGTACCGAATCAAGGCCGAGGTTGCGGGCGGCGACGGCCGGAAACTCCGCATCGAGATCATTGGTCACCGTGAACAGACAGCTGACCATCGCCTCCGCGCTGAGCTGATTTCGCTCGATCAACGCCTCGATCAAGACCTCGGCGGCGCCGATGATCGCCGCGGCGGAGTTGGCACGCGCCTGGCTGGCGCCGCGCACCGCAAAGAGTCGCTCTGGCACTTGATCGGGGCCCGGCTTCACCTTCGGACATCCTCCCAGAGCGAGGCGATCTCCTCGGCCGAGAGCCGCCGAGCGCTGCCCTCGGCCAGCTGACCCAGCTCGATCGGGCCAAAGCGGACCCGGCGCAGCGCGATCACCTCGTGCCCGATTGCCTCGGCCATGCGCCGCACCTGGCGGTTTCTACCTTCGCGCAGAACCAGTTCCAAGCGGCGCGAGCCAAGGCGTCGCACCTCGGCCCAGGCGCGCCCATCGGCGAGCCTGACCCCCTCGCGCAGAGCACCCAGCTCGGCCGCCGAGGGAGCTCGCCGCAGCTCGGCCTGGTAGGCCTTGCGCACTTCATAACGGGGGTGGGTGAGGCGGTTGGCGAGCTCGCCGTCGTTTGTCAAAAGCAGCAGGCCGGTGGAGTCGGCATCGAGGCGCCCGACCGGATAGAGGCGAGCCCCGGAGTCAACCAGCTCGACCACGGCGAGCCTCTTGCCCGGCTCGCGCGCGGTTGAGACCACCCCGGCTGGCTTATTTACCGCCCAGACCTCGCGCGGCTCCTCGCTTAGGAGGGCGCCATCGACGCGAACCTCGGCGGCCTCGCCAACCTCGCGGGCGGGATCGGTGATCACCGCGCCATCGACGCTGACCCGACCGGCGGCGATGATTCGCTCCGCGGCTCGCCGCGAGCTGATGCCTGCGTGGGCGAGGAATTTTGCGAGCCGCATCCCGGCCGGCGCTACTCGGCGCGCTGCTCGCCTGCCTTCAGCAGCCGCTCGCGCAACTCCCGTTCGTCCTCGGGGCTCGGATCAAAGCGCGAGGGCTCGGGCAGTTGCTCGAGACCGGAAAGGCCAAAGAGGCGTTCAAAGAGCTCGGTCGTGGTAAAGATCGCGGCGCCGAAGCGCGAGCGACCCGACTCCTCGATCAGGCCGCGCTCGGCGAGGGTCTGCACCGCTGACTCCGATGAAACGCCGCGGATACGAGCCACCTCCGGCCGCGAGATCGGCTGCAGGTAGGCGACGATCGCAAGCGTCTCGGCCTGGGCCTGGGTCAGCGGTGGGGTCCGCGGTTTGGCGAGCAGGCGGCGGGCGGCGGCCTCGCTGCCGGGGTCTGATGCGAGCGAGAAGCCACCTGCCACCTCGCGCAGGACCACCCCTCGCTTACCCTCGGCGAGGTCATCGCGCAGCAGCTCGATCGCCTCAGAAACCTGGCCCTCGGTCGCCTCAGTGGCCTCGGCGAGCTCGGCGCTGCCCAGCGGGGCGGCGGAGAGGAAGAGCAGGGCCTCGATCGTTCGCGCCAAATCACCCATCCGCCTTTGCCACCTTTCTGATCTCGATCGGCCCAAACGGCTCATTCTGCACCCAGGTCACCTCGCCCTTGCGGTAGAGCTCGAGCAGGGCAAATAGTGTCACCGCCTGGGTGAGGCGGTCCTCGCCGCCGAACTGCTCGTCGAAGTCAAGGCTCGATCGCCCCACCAGGGCCTCACGCAGGGCGCGGAGCCGGCGCTCGAGGGAGACCGTGGCGCGGATGTGGCTGGTGTCGGGCTGCGGCGGGGTGCTCAGCAGGTCACCGAGCGCCGCGCCGAGGCGCTCGGGATCGTAGACGGCGACAGCCGCCTCCAGCGCGACGCGGCGCAGATCGGGGGGCAGCGGGGCCGCCCGGTAGAGGTAGCCGCGGGCCCGCTCGAAGCGCTCGGCGAGGGCCACCGAGGCATCGCGATAGCGCCGGTACTCAAGCATTCGCGCCAGCAACTCCTCGACCGCCTCCTCGGGGCCGAGCTCCTCTGCGTCCTCCTCAGCCCCCGGCAGCATCAGCCGTGACTTCAGCTCCAAAAGCGCCGCGATCAGGACGAGGAACTCGGTTGCCACCTCCAGCTCGAGCTCTCCCTGGCGCTCGAGGTGCTCGACGTAGGCGACGACGATCTCGCCCAGTTCGACCTCGAGCAGGTTGACCTCCTCGCGCAACAAGACCGCGATCAGGAGGTCAAAGGGGCCGGCGAAAACGTCGAGATCGAGGTCGAGCTCGGCGACGGTCATCTCGCTCAGACTAGTTCGAAACCCCGACGACGTGGCGGCGGCTTGGTCGTTCTCCCCCAAGTGCCGCGCGCCGATCGCGCCGCGCGGCCCGGCAACTCAGCGCCAGGCCGCCTAGCGGGGGCCCAGCCCCATCCGCCCCCGGACCTCCACGAGGGTCGGGGCGGCGATCGCCACGGCCTTCTCGGCGCCCCCGGCAAGGGCGTCCTCCAGCCTCCCCGGATCGGAGCGCAGCTCCGCGTAGCGCTCACGCAGCCCCCCCAGCAGCTCGATCACCGCCGCCGCCACCGCCGGCTTGAAATCACCGTAGCCAACCCCCGCAAACTCGCGCTCTACCTGCGCCGCGTCGCAGCCGCGCGCCGCGGCGATGATCTCGATCAGATTGCTGACCCCCGGCTTATCGACACCGCGGCAGACCTCGCGGCCGGAGTCGGTGACCGCGCTCGCGAACTTCTTCTCGATCACCTCGTCTGGGTCAAGCAGATAAATCGTGCCGGCATCGCCATCGCCGCTTGTCGACATCTTTCGGCTCGGCTCGGCCAGGTCCATGATCCGCGCCCCCTGGGCGGCGATCCGGTGCGAGGGCACCGGCAGCGTCTCACCAAAGCGCTCGTTAAAGCGGCGCGCGATCTCGCGCATCAGCTCGATGTGCTGGCGCTGGTCCTCGCCCACAGGCACCTCGGTCGCCTTGTAGGCGAGCACGTCGGCGGCCTGCAGCACCGGGTAGAGAAAGAGTGCCGCAGAGACGAGCTCGCGCTGCTTGGCGGACTTCTCCTTGAACTGGGTCATGCGGTTGAGGTCGCCGTG
This sequence comes from uncultured Solirubrobacterales bacterium, assembly GCA_963745305.1. Taxonomy (GTDB): domain Bacteria; phylum Actinomycetota; class Thermoleophilia; order Solirubrobacterales; family 70-9; genus CAVUWL01. The sequence goes on along the minus strand of CAVUWL010000015.1, from coordinate 100,407 downwards.
TGCTGTGACCGCAGAGAGCAGCCAGGTCAGCTCGGTGTGCTCACGCACGTCGGATTGGCGAAAGAGGATGCAGCGAGCAGGATCCAAACCCGCTGCGAGCAGGATCGCGGTCGTGTCATAGAGCCGCTCGCGCAGCTCCACCGGGTCATAGGCAACCGAGATCGCGTGCAGATCGACGATGCAAAATATTGCCGGAGAGCCGCGATCCTGGGCCTCGACGTAATGGCGGATCGCCCCGATGTAATTGCCCAGATGCTTGCGCCCCGTAGGCTGGATCCCGGAGAAGATCACCGGGCTCATCGGGGCCGCCTCGTGGAATCGGCAAACCGCGATGAGTCGGTGCGAATCGCGACGGCGCTGCGCCTTTCGTCCATCCCCCCAGACTATGCCGGCTCTGGCTCGGCCGCCTCCTCGGCTGCTGACCCTACCTCGGCGCAATCTGCATCCGCCCCGTGGCCGCACTCCCCGGCCGCGGCGGCGCCGCGGGTCGGGACCGCAGCAACGCTGCGGCGCGGGTCCTCGATTCCAAAAGCCGCCACCACCCCACCGATGACCATCAGCAACGCTGCGATCGCGATCCCGAGGTGAAAGGCAGCGGTCGAGGCGGCGGTTGCGGCTGAATCGATTCGGGCCGCCTGCGCCGGGACCAGAGCGGCTGTCTTCGGTCTGCCCAGCGGCTGTTCCTTGGCCGCGGAGATGTCTTCGCGGGCACCGTGGCTGAGCGGCAGCCCACCCAGTTCGGAGTCAAGCGCAGAACCAAAGTGAGCCGAGATGACCGCGCCCAAGACGGCGATCGCGAGCAATCCGGCAACCCGGGAGATGCCGTTATTGACACCCGACGCGACGCCGACGTGGCGCTCCTGGACCGAGTCCAAAACTGTGGCGGTCAGTGGCGCAACCGTTGCCGAGAGGCCGATGCCAAAGACGCAGATCGCGGGCAGCACCGCGGTCAGGTAGCTGGGATTGGCTCCAACCCGCAGCATCCCGAGCAGCCCGAGGCCGGCGACGATCGGACCGATGCTCATCGGCGCTCGTGGTCCCACCCCCGAAGCAAGCCGGCCAAAGCGCGGCGAGAGAACGAAGAGGATGACCGAGACCGGGGTCGTCGCCAGGCCCGCCTGCAGGGGGGAGTAGCCGACGATTTGCTGCAGGTAGAGGCCGACGAAAAAGAGGCCCCCGATCAGGCCAGCGTAGGCAGCAAGGGTGGTCAGGTTGGCAACCGCGAAGTTGCGAATCCGAAACAGTCCGAGGTCGAGCATCGGGTGGCGGGTGTGCGCCTCATGCCAGATGAAGAGGGCAAAGCAGAGCAGTCCGGCGAGCAGCGGCAACCAGACCACCGGGTCCGCCCAGCCCCGGGTCGGCTCCTCGATCAGCGCGAACACGGGGCCCCCGAGGCCCGCCGCCGAGAGCCCGATTCCGGGCCAATCTATGCCGGTGAAGGCATCGGGATCGCGGCTCTCCGCGACGGCGCGCAGGGTGAGCGCCACGGTCACGGCGATCAGCGGGATGTTCACCCAAAAGATCGCCCGCCAGGAGGCGATCCCGATCAGCGCCCCTCCCCCAGCCGGTCCGATCACGGTCGCGATCCCCGTCCAGGCGGTCCAGGTTCCCACCGCCTTGCCCCTCGCCGCGCCCTCAAAGGTCGAGGCAACGATCGCCAGCGAGCCGGGGACCAGGAGGGCTCCAGCGACTCCCTGCAGGGCGCGGGCGCCGATCAGAGCACCGGGGGAGGGAGCCAGCGCGCAGAGGATCGAGGTGAGGCCGAAGGCGAACAGGCCAAAGACGAAGATCCGCCGCCGACCGAACTGATCCCCGAGCGAGCCGCCCACCAAGAGCAGCGAGACCAAAGCCAGCAAGTACGCCTCCACGACCCATTGCTGAGCAGCCAGACCGACACCGAGGCCGCTGCCGATCGAGGGCAGCGCCACATTGACCACGGTGGAATCCAAAAAAACGACGGTCGAGCCGAGAATCGTCGCCACCAGGGTGAGCCGCTGCTGAGCCGACACTTCTCGATTCTAGGTGCCGTCGCGACGCAAGATGGATCCCGGGACCGCCGCCGCGTCGACGGCGGAGGCGATCGACTGGAACAATCGGGCCAGGTGATTTGCTGATGGCAAGAGCAATCTGGAGTGGCTCGATCAGCTTCGGGCTGCTGAACGTGCCCGTGCGGCTCTACAGCGCGGTTGCTCGCCGCGGGATCGCGCTGCGCGAGATCCGCGAGTCCGATGGCGCTCGGATCCGCCACCGCCGCGTCGCCGAAGGCAGCGAGGAGGAGGTCCCCTACGAGAAGATCATCAAGGCGTATGAGATCACGCCGCAGCGCTACGTGGCACTGAGCAAGGCCGAGCTCGCCTCGCTCGACCCCGAGAAGAGCCGCGCGATCGAGGTCCAAGACTTCGTCGACCTCAACGAAATCGACCCGATCTATTTCGACAGCCCCTACTACCTGGGTCCCGCCGCGGGAGCCGAGAAGGCCTACTCGCTGCTGGCTGGCGCGATGCAGGGCTCGGGCAAGGTCGCGATTGCCCGCTTCGTATTTCGCAATAAGGAGCACCTCGCCGCGATTCGACCGGCCCAAGGAGCGCTCACCCTGACCACAATGCGCTTTGCCGATGAGGTGGTTTCGCCGGCTGAGCTCGAGGACGCCCTGCCGACCGAGGCGCCCCGCCTCGCAAAGCGCGAGCTCGAGATGGCCGAGAAGTTGATCGACTCGCTGACCACTCAATTCGACCCAACCGCCTACCGCGATGAGTACCGCGAGCAGCTGCTGGGGATGATCGAAGAAAAGGCGGCGGGCAAAGAGCTGGTCGCCACAGAAAAAAAGGAGCGCGAGCCGACCAAGGCGCCCGACCTGATGGCCGCGCTGGAGCAAAGCATCGCGGCGGTTACCGGCAAGGACAAAGGCAAGGCCAAGGACAAAGGCAAAGCAAGGGGCAAAGGCAAGGCCAAGGCTCCAAGCGCCCAGGCCAAAAAGCCGAGTCGCGGCGCGGCGAAGGCAAAACCGCGAGCGGCCCGCACCAAATCGGGTTCTGCGAAATAAGCGGTGCCATCGGAGCGCCAGGTGCAGGTCGAGGGACGTGAGCTAAAGCTCACCAACCTCGACAAGGTCCTCTATCCGCAGGCCGGCTTCAGCAAGGGCCAGGTGCTTGACTACTACGCAAAGGTCGCGCCGGCCCTGCTCCCCCACCTCGGCGGGCGGGCCTTGACCCTGCGGCGCTTTCCCGAAGGGGTCACAGACACCGAGGCGGCCTTCTTTGAGAAGCGCTGCCCCAAGCACCGACCGAGCTGGGTGAAGACGGCTACGGTGCAGGCCGGACCGCGCGCCGGGAATATCGACTTCTGCGTCTGCGAGAACCTTCCAACCCTGATCTGGATGGCGCAGCTGGCCGCGCTGGAGCTCCACCCCTCGCTCTCGCTGGCGAGCGCCCCCGAGAATCCGAGCTTCCTCGTCTTTGACCTCGACCCAGGTCCACCCGCCGACCTGCTCGCCTGCTGCGCGGTGGCGCTGCGACTGCGCGAGCTCTTCGATCACTTTGAGCTGAGCTGCCTGCCGAAGACCTCTGGCTCAAAGGGAATTCAGGTCTACGTGCCGCTCAATTCAAAAACGACCTATGAGCAACCAAACCGTTCGCTCGCGCGATCGCCCAGCTGCTTGAGAAGCAGACGCCCGAGCTGGTCGTCTCGAAGATGAAAAAGGTCGAACGCAAGGGCAAGGTCTTCGTCGATTGGTCACAAAACCACCGCCGCAAGACGACGATCGCGGTCTACTCGCTGCGCGCCCGCGAGCGGCCCACCGTTTCGACTCCGCTGCGCTGGGATGAGGTTGTCTCCGCGCTCGACCAGAGGCGGGCAAGCGCGCTCGTCTTTGAGGCCGCGGCCGTGCTGGAGCGGGTCGAGCGCGACGGCGATCTGTTTGCCCCGGTGCTGGAGCAAAGCCAGACCCTGCCGGAGCTCTAGGCGAGCGCCTGGCGCAGGACCGGATTGCGGGCGGCCCCGGCCTCATCGAGGCGGCGCACCGCCGTCGTGTAGGGGGCTCCGGCGGCGACCTCGGGGTCGCGCTCGGCCTCCTCAAGGATCGTGGCGATCGCATCGGCAAAGGCGTCGAGGCTCTCCTTGGTCTCGGTCTCGGTTGGCTCGATCATCAATGCCTCCTCGACCAACAGCGGAAAGTAGATGGTCGGCGGGTGAAAGCCGAAATCGAGGATGCGCTTTGCGAGGTCTTGGGTACTGACCCCAAGCTCGCGTTTGATCGGCTTCCCCGAGAGCACGAACTCATGCATGCAGTGGCGCCCAAAGGCGACCGGCAGGAGCTCGCCGCCGCGACCCTGGGCCAGCCTTGCCTTCAGGTAGTTGGCGTTCAAAACGGCGACCTCCGAGGCCTCGGCGAGGCCATCGGCGCCGAGGCTGAGGATGTAGGCGTAGGCGCGCACCAAGACGCCGAAATTGCCCTGGAAGCCGCGCAGGCGCCCGATCGACTTGGGTCGCTCGAAGTCGAGCTCAAAGCTGGCGCCGGCGCCGTTTGAGCCCTCGCGCCTGATCACCTGGGGGCGCGGCAGGAAGGGCTCGATTCGCTCCGAGACGGCGATCGGCCCGGCGCCGGGACCGCCGCCACCGTGGGGCTGGCTGAAGGACTTATGCAGGTTGACGTGGACAATGTCAAAGCCCATATCGCCCGGCCGGGAGTGGCCCATGATCGCGTTCAGGTTGGCGCCGTCGTAGTAGAGGATCCCTCCCACATCGTGGATCAGCGCCGCGATCTCGGTGATGTTTTCCTCGAAGAGCCCGAGCGTATTTGGGTTGGTGAGCATCAGGCAGGCGACGTCGGGGCCGACCTTGGAGCGCAGGTCCTCGATCGCCACCCCGCCGCGCTCGTTGGTCGCCACCTTGACCACCTCATAGCCCGCCATCGTCACCGAGGCCGGGTTCGTGCCGTGGGAGGTGTCGGGAGCAAGCACCTTGGTGCGCTGCTGCCCGCGCTCCGCGTGGTAGGCGCGGGTGAGCAGCAGGCCGGCGAGCTCACCGTGTGAACCTGCCGAGGGCTGCACGCTGACGTGTGGCAAACCGCAGATCTCAGCCAGAGCCTGCTGCAAGGAGTAGATCAGCTCCAGCGCCCCCTGGGCATGGCGCGGGTCCTGGGCGGGATGAAGGCGGGCGTGCCCGGGCAGCGCTGCGACCCGCTCGTTGAGGCGAGGGTTGTGCTTCATCGTGCAGGAGCCGAGCGGGTAAAGCGCGGTATCGAGATCGAAATTTCGCCGCGAGAGGCGGTTGTAGTGGCGGACGATCTCGGGCTCGGAGACCTCGGGCAGCCGCGGCGGCTCGGTGCGCAGCAGCGCGGCGGGTATCAGCTCTGAGAGGGGGAGCTCGGGGACGCCGCTCGCGGGCAGGGTGGCGGCGCGGCGGCCGGGCTTTGACTTCTCAAAGATCGTCGCCACAGCTTCGCGCTGCAGCGGCGCCTCGACCTCCACCTCCCTCATCGAAGCGCCACCCGATCGCCGACCGACTCGGCGGCCACCGCAGCGCCGAGAACCTCGGCGAGGCGATCGATCTGCTCGCGGCTGCGGCGCTCGGTTATCGCGACCAAAAGGCCGCGCTCGTGCTCGGGGTAGTCGCGACCCAGCGGGTACCCGGCGGCGATGCCGTACTCCGCGCAGCGCTCCAGGACGCGATCAACGGGGGCCGCGAGGCGCAGCGCGAACTCGCGCACGACCGGAGCCCCGTGCAGCAGCTCGACCCCCTCCAGCGCGGCGAGCCGACGCCGCGCGTACTCGGTGCGCTGGACCAAGAGCTCGCCCAGCTCGACAAATCCCCGCCGCCCCAGCCAGGCGAGGTGGACCATCGCGGCGAGCGCGTTCAACGCCTGCGCGGTGCAGATGTTGTTGGTGGCGCGCTCGCGGCGGATGTGCTGCTCGCGCGTCTGCAGCGCCAGGACGAAGCCGCGCCGGCCGTCGACGTCTTGGGCTTCGCCGGCGATGCGGCCGGGCATGCGGCGGATCTGCTCCTCGGTAGCGCAGAAAATGCCAAACGAGGGACCACCGAAGTCGAGCCGGTTGCCGAGCGGCTGGCCCTCGCCAACGGCGATGTCGGCGCCGCACTCCCCGGGGGGCTTGAGGATGCCGAGCGTGATCGGATCAACGGCCGCCACCAGCAGCGCGCCCTCGGCCTTGGCGGCCCGACCGAGCGCCTCAACGTCCTCGACCGCGCCCAGGAAGTTCGGGTTTTGCAGGAAGACCGCCGCGGTTTTTGGATCGATCGCATCGGCAAGGGCATCGGGGTCGGTGCGGCCATCGAGCAGGCCGACCTCGACCACCTCTGCGTCGAAGCCCTCGGCGTAGGTGGCGAGCGTTTCGCGGCTATGGGGGTGGACCCCGCGCGAGACGACGAAGCGGCGCCGCCCGGTGGCGGCGATTGCCAGGTAGCCGGCGGAGGCAAACGCCGAGGCCCCGTCGTAGAGGCCGGCGTTTGAGACGGCCAGCCCGGTCAGCTCCGAGATCGCGGTTTGAAACTCAAACATCACCTGCAGGCCGCCTTGGGAGATCTCGGGCTGGTAGGGGGTGTAGGGGGTGAGAAACTCAGAGCGCTGGGTGATCGCATCGACGATCGCCGGCACGTAGTGGTCATACATCCCGGCGCCGAGAAAGCAGACCTGGCGCTCGGCGTCGAGGTTTGCCGCGGCGAGCTCTGAGAGGCGCTCGAATACCTCCGCCTCGCTGGCGCCCGCCGCCAGCGCCAGCGATCGCCCGAGGCGCAGCGGCTCGGGGATCTGACTGAACAGCTCCGCGCTTGAGTCGACCCCGATCGCCGCCAGCATCTCGGCGCGATCGGTCGCCGTGGTTGAGGTGTAGCGGGTCACGGGCCTAAGGCTACGCAAGCCGGTGGCCGGGCCGACTAGCCGTTTTCCACCAGCCTGCGGTATTCCTCAGATCCGAGCAGCGAATCGGCCTCGCGCGGATCGCTCAACCTGATCCTGACCAGCCAGCCCTCGCCGTAGGGATCCTGGTTGATCCGCTCGGGGGAGTCGGCAAGCGCCTCATTTACCTCGACGATCTCACCCGAGAGCGGGGCGATCACGTCTGAGACTGCCTTGACCGACTCAACCTCGGCGTAGGAAGAGTCTTTGACGACGCTGGCGCCCAGCTCGGGTGGCTCATAGAAGACAACCTCACCGAGGCTTTCCTGGGCGTACCAGGTGACCCCCAGGGTGGCGTGCTCGGCCTCCACCCGGGCCCAGTCATGCTGGTCGTGATAGCGCAGATCCTCGGGGTAGCTGGCATCGGCCACGTCAGTGCTCCTTCCGGTAGAGGGGTCGGGACGCTATCCGGGCGGCGCGCCGCTTGCCGCGCACCTCGATCTCCAGCTCGGTCCCCGGCGCCGCCAGATCGGCCCGCAGGTAGGCCATCCCGATCCCAACTGCAAGCGAGGGCGAGAAGCTGCCCGAGGTCACCACCCCGACCTCCTCGCCGCGATAAAGAACGGCGTTGCCTCCGCGCGGGATGCCGGCGCCCGAAATCGTGAAGGCGGCGAGCAACTCGGCCGGCCCGGCGGCGCGCGCCGCGGCGATCGCCGCGGCACCGAGGAACCCGGTCGCCTCCTTACAGCACCACCCCAGTCCGGCTTCGATCGGATTGCGCTCGGTGCTCAGCTCGTTTCCGTGCAGCGGGTAGCAGACCTCAAGCCGCAGGGTGTCACGGGCGCCGAGGCCGCAGGGAACCACCCCCGCCTCGACCAGCTCGACCCAGATCGGCGGCGCGATCTCGGGGTCGATCAAAAGCTCGACCCCATCCTCGCCGGTGTAGCCGGTGCCGCAGATCAGCGCCGGGCGGCGCCCGAGCCTGACCGTTGTAACCGCCATCCGGGGCGGAAGCTCGACCCCCAGGGTGGGCTCCAGCACGGCGCGCGCGTGGGGGCCCTGAACCGCCAGCATCGCGTAGCGATCGGCGACGTCTCGCACCGCGACGTCAAACTCTCGACCCCAGCGTCCCAGCCAGGTGAGATCGCGCCCGTGATTGGCGGCGTTGGTGATCAGCAGGTAGCGATCGGCGCCGAGGCGATAGGCGAAGAGGTCATCGATCACACCGCCGCCCTCCTCACAAAGGCAGGAGTACTGGGCAGCGCCGGCCGCGATCGCGGCGACGTCGTTGGAGAGGACGCGTTGCAAGAAAGCCAGGGCACCGGCTCCCTCGACCTCGACCTGACCCATGTGGGAGACGTCAAACATGCCGGCGTGGGTGCGGACCGCGGCGTGCTCCTCGAGGATCCCCTCATAGGAGACCGGCATCTCCCAGCCGGCAAAGGGGACCAGCCTTGCGCCGAGCTGGAGGTGTTGCTCAAAGAGGGGCGTGCGCCTCACCGGCGCAGCGTATTTAGTCCTGCAGGAATGGCGGGACGTCGATGTCGTCGTCGCTGACCCGCAGTTTGCGGATATCGGTGTCCTCGGCCGAGATCCGCGGCCGGCTCTCATAGCGGCGGCGGACCCGCTGGGGCGAGCGGGCAAGCAGCTCGAAGCCCTCAAAGCCGGTGGCGATCACGGTGACCCGAACCTCATCGCGCATCGATTGGTCAACGACGGAGCCGAAGATGATGTTTGCGTTGTCATCAGCCTCGGCCTGGACCAGCTGGGCCGCCTCGTTTACCTCGAACAGCCCGAGGTCCTCGGGGCCGGTGATGTTGAGCAGCATCCCGGTCGCGCCTTTTATCGACTCCTCGATCAGGGGCGAGGTGATCGCCGCCTTGGCCGCGTCGATGGCACGGGTCTCCCCCGAGGCGGCGCCGACCCCCATCAGCGCCGAGCCGGCATCGCGCATGATCGTGCGCACGTCGGCGAAGTCGAGGTTGATCAGGCCCGGGATCGTGATCAGGTCGGTGATCCCCTGCACGCCCTGGCGCAGGATGTCATCGGCTTGGCGGAAGGCCTCCAGCACGCTGGTGCGACGCTCGACCGCCTGCAGCAGCTTCTCGTTGGGAACGATGATCAGGGTGTCGACGTTGTTTCGGAGTTTCTCAATGCCCTCAAGGGCCTGCTGCATGCGCCGTTTGCCCTCGAACTCAAACGGCTTGGTGACCGCGCCGACGGTCAGCGCACCGATCTCCTCCTTGGCGATCTCGGCGATGATCGGGGCCGAGCCGGTGCCGGTGCCGCCGCCCTCTCCCGCCGTGACGAAGACCATGTCGGCCCCCTTCAGCGCCTCCTTGATCTCATCGCGACTCTCCGCCGCCGCGCCCGCCCCAACCTCGGGGTTGCCCCCAGCGCCGAGGCCGCGGGTCAACTCCTGTCCGATCGAGAGCTTGATGTCGGCGTCGCAGGCCTGCAGAGCCTGAGCGTCGGTGTTGACGGCGACGAACTCGACACCGCGGATTCCGGCGTCAACCATCCGGCTGACGGCATTGGTTCCGCCGCCGCCGGCGCCGACGACCTTGATCACCGCAAGGTAAGTGGATTCCATCTCCCGATTTCTCCAGATCACCGGCTCCACTGGAGCCAATGTTTGAGTTGAGCCTTTATTCCGTCCGAGGCTTCAGCGACGCTCAAGGGTTCTGGGCCTCGATGTAACCGCGGAAATTGCGCTCAACGTAGGGCATTGCAGGGCTGCTGTCAAACGGCCGGGAGGCATCGTGCAAAGTGGAACCCTCAAGTCGAACTTGAGAGTAGAGCCAGTCTAACCCCATACTTGAGGGCTCAGGGAGCGGGCGGCAGCGGGTGCCCCGAACCGTAGATTGCCGGCCTTCCGGGAGCGTGCAGGTCGACATAATCAAGCGCGCTGATCGATGGATCGGCGAGCACCGCGGCGGCCGCCCGCCACTTTCGCGGCGCCTCTGAGGCACTGCCAAAACGCAGTTCGACCCCGCTGCTGAGTTCGACGTCGATGCCGCTGGCGCCGTAGCGACTGCTCTTCAGATAAGGGCGAAGCGGGCCCGGGGCGGCGCCCAGTACCCGCGCCTGGGCAAGGACGGTTCCTCCCAGGCGCCCGCTCCGGGGTGCGGTGGAGATCGGCAGCCGGGGCAGCGAGACCGTCCGCGGCAGCGGCAATCCGATCAAAACAACGCCGCTCGGAGAGACCCCGACCGCGCCCGATCCGCTGCCGATCACCGCGGTCGGCCTCGCCGCCCGCAGCTGCGGGGAAACCGAGTTGGCGCGAAGCAGAAATTGATAGGCAGCCGCGGCGCAGACGATCACGACGAGCGCCGCGGCTGCCCAGCGCTTCACAGCTCCCAGCCAGCCGGCCAGCTCACCTCGCCCAGCAGCTGCACCTCGGGCTCCAAGACCACTCCGAAGCGCTCGTAAACGCGACGGCGCGCCTCGGCCATCAGCTCCAACACGTCGGCGGTCGTGGCGCTGCCGTCGTTGCTGACAAAATTGGCGTGCTTCTCAGAGAGCCTGGCACCGCCGTGGTGCAGGCCGCGACAGCCGGCGGCCTCCAGGAGCTGCCCCGCCGAGCGCCCCCCGGCCCGCTCAGCCTGGGGGTTCTTGAAGGTCGAGCCGAAGGTCTTGATCCCAGACGGCTGGGCCTCGCGGCGCCTCGCGCGCATCTCGGCGAGGCCAGCCCGAACCGCCGCCGGATCGGCCCTTTGCAACCGAAATGAGGCGCGGGTGACGACCTCGCCCTCCCCCAGCGAAGAGCTGCGGTAGCTGAGACCAAGCTGCTCGGGACGGCGGCGCTCGAGCCCGGCGCGCGAAGCGACCCCGACCCAGTCCAAGACCTCGGCAAGCTGCCCGCCGTAGGCGTTTGCGTTCATCTTCACCGCGCCCCCCGCGGTGCCGGGAATGTTGATCGCAAACTCAAGCCCGCTGAGCCCCCATGCGGCAGTCCTCGCCGCCGCTGCGGGCAGCCGCGCCCCGCCTCCGCAGATGACCCGCTCGCCGTCGCGCTCGATCGTTGCGAGTTCACCGTCAAGCTTGATCGCAAGTCCGCGGAATCCATCGTCGGCTATCAGCAGGTTCGATCCGGATCCAATCGTTCCTACCGCCAGCTCCTCCTCCCCCGCCCAGTCGAGCAGGGCCACCAGCTCCGCCTCGCTTTGGGGGCGAGCGAAAAAGCTGGCCCGACCGCCAGTGCGAATCGTGCTCAGGCGGGAGAGCGGGTAATCGCCCCTCACCCCCGGGGGCGGCGCGCTCAACCCGAACCTCCCTGGCGAGCAAGCAGCGCCTCACCCACCCTGAAGACGTCGCCGGCGCCGATCGTGACCAGAATCGTTGCAGGCTCCAGGCGGGGGGCCAGCGCCGCCACCGCCTGCTCGGGGCTGGGCAGCCACCAGACCACGGCGCCGCCGCTTTGCTCGGCCGCGGCCTGCGCGACCCGCAGCCCGCTGACCCCGGCCAACTCACCGAGCGGTTGCTCGCGCGCCGGGTAGACATCGAGTACTGCGACCTCATCGGCCAGCCCGAGGGCAGCGCCGAACTCCTCGGCAAAGACCTTCGTGCGGGAGTACAGATGCGGCTGAAATACCGCGATCAGACGCGCCGGGGACAGCTCCCTAAGAGCCGACAGCGCCGCTCGCACCTCGGTCGGATGGTGGGCGTAATCATCATAGATTCGCGCCCCGCCCCGTTCCCCCTTGAACTCAAGCCGGCGCCGCACGCCGGGGAAATCGGCCAGCGCCGCGGCCGCCAGCTCGCCGGGGTCGGGGCGAGAAGACGTCGGCTCAGGCTCGCCCAGCGCCAGCTCGATCGCTGCGATCGCGGCGCGAGCGTTTTTTTGATTGTGGCGGCCCGGGATCGCAAGCGCCAGCTCGGGCGGGCCGGGGGCGCTTTGATCAAAGCCGAGGACCGCCTTGTCCCCGACCATGGCCGAGAGGCTGCCATCGGCTGGTAGGACGACGGCGCGGGCCGCGGCGACGAATTGCCCGAAGGCCCCCTCGAGCTCGGCGAGGGAGCCCCAGCGGGCGTGGTGATCCATCTCCAAATTCGTCAGGACGGCGACCTCGGGGCGCAGCGCCAGAAAGCTCGCATCGCTCTCATCGGCCTCCGCCACCACCCACTCTCCGCTCCCCCAGGCGGCGTTTGCGGGGCCCTGACCGGGGCCGATGCCGGGCACCTCGCCGCCGATGAAAAAGGCGGGGTCCGCGCCGATCGCTCGCAGCGCCCAGACCACCATCGCCGTCGTCGTCGTCTTGCCATGGGTGCCGGCGACGGCGATCAGGCGCTTCTCGGCGCAGAGTTCGGCGAGCAGCTCGCCGCGATGCAGGACCCTCGCGCCCCGCTCTCTCGCCAACGCCAGCTCGGGGTTATCGGACCCGATTGCGGTGGAGACCACCACCTCGGCCGCGGCGGGAAGGTTCGCCGCATCGTGGCCGATCACGGCCTCGATGCCGGCGGCGCGCAGCCGCCGCAAGGTGGTGGAGTCGGAGCGATCGCTGCCGCTGATCGCTGCCCCGAGCCCCGCGCAGACCAGCGCCAGCCCACTCATGCCGGCGCCACCGATCCCGATGAAATGCAGCCGCCTTGCGCAGAAGCGACGATCGGCGGGCTCGTTCATCGGCCCGCGGCCAAAACCTGATCGGCGATCCGCCGCGCCGCGTCGGGGCGAGCCAGGCCGGCGGAGGCCGCCGCCATCGCGGCCACTCGCTGCGGCTGCGCGAATAGCGCCTCGACCGTGGTGGCGAGCAGCTCGGCATCGAGGTCGCGATCGGCAAGCGTCTCGGCCGCCCCCGCCGCCTGCATCCATGCCGCGTTTGCATTCTGGTGATCGGCGGTGGCGTGGGGGTAGGGGACGAGCAGCGCCGCTCGGGCGGCGGCGGTCACCTCGAAGATCGATCCGCCCGCACGGGCCAGCACAAGGTCTGAGGCCGCCAGCACCTCGCCGAGGTTGGGGACGTAGGCGAGCAGCCGGTAGCGCTCACCGTGTGCGGCCGTCCCGAGGCGGTCTGCCAGCTGATCGAATTCACGGCGCCCGGCGAGGTGGATGACGTCGAAGTCGCGACCACCGCGCTCGGCAAATGCCTCGATCGCGGCGAGGTTGATCGAGCGGGCACCCTGGCTGCCGCCCATGATCAAAAGGCAGCGCGCGTCGGCGTCGATTCCGAGCCGGGCGCGAGCAGCACCGCGATCGGCCGCCAAAACCGCGGCCGGAACCGGGCGCCCGGTGAGCAGGTAGCGCCCGCCGCTGCGACCGGGGATCGCAAAGGCCAGACAGACCCGGCGGGCGCGGCGGGCGAGCAGGCGGTTGGCGAGACCAAGGTGGCTGTCTGCCTCGGTCAGGACGAGCGGCACCGAGCCCAAAAGCGCGGCCAGACCGGCGGGCCCGGCGACGAAACCACCGCCGCCCATCACAACCGAAATGTGGCGGCGCCGGATCACTTTCTGAGCGCTCCCGACCGCCACCGTCGCCTCGAGCACGGCGAGTGCGGCGCGCAGCGGGTTGTGGCGATCGATTCCCCTCACCCTGAGAAAATCGATCTCATAGCCTGCCGCCGGAACGATCTCTGCCTCGATCCGATCGCGGGCACCGAGAAAGCTGACCTCGGCTCCCTCAGCCCGAAGCTCGTCGGCGACCGCGATCGCCGGCACGACGTGGCCTGCGGTTCCCCCCGCTGCGATTAGAACTCTGGGCCCTCTTGGCATTGCTGGATCGACTCCTTCCCCGGGCCGGCGCACGCCCGCCCTCGAGGACCCGCAGTTTGCCAGTGCCGGCGGTCCCGCCGCGGGCGACGTTGAGGATCAGGCCGACCGCGAACAGGGTCGCGAGCAAGGAACTGTTTCCGTAGGAGACGAAGGGAAGCGGCACCCCGGTCAGCGGCGCCAGCCCCATCACGGCAAAGAGGTTGAGGGTCGCCTGGATCAGGATCAGCGAGGTAAGCCCCGCGACCATCAGCTTTCCGTAATTGTCCTTGGCGCGCTGGGCAACCCGCAGCCCCGCGTAGCCGAACATCGCGAAGAGACCGACGATCCCGATCATCCCCACCAGCCCCAACTCCTCACCGATCACCGCGGCGATCATGTCGGTATTGGCCTCGGGAAGGTAGTAAGCCTTCTGCACGCCGTTGCCGATCCCGACCCCGAAGATCCCACCGGAGCCGATCGCGATCTTTGCCTGGGCGGCCTGAAAGCCGCTGCCCGAGGCGTCCGCTCCGGGGTGCAGGAAGGCGGTGAGGCGGGCCATCCGGTAGGGCTCTACCACGGTGACCAGGAGGACCATAAACCCGAGGCCGGCTGCGATCAGGGCCAGATCGCGGGGCCGCGCCCCGGCTGCGATCAGGGTCGCGCCGACCGAGAAGGCGACAACCATCGCGGTGCCCAGATCGGGCTCGATCACGATCAAAAGGCAGGCGAAGGCGGCGACCAGCAGGAAGGGCATGAAGCCGGCGATCGTGCGCGCCCGCTTCGGCTTGCGGGCGAGCAGATCGGCGCCGTATAGAACCAGCGCCACCTTGGCCAGCTCGGAGGGCTGCAGCTGCAGGAAGCTCGGCCCGATCCAGCGGCTGGCGCCGTTGACGCTGGAGCCAATCCCCAAAGCGGCGATCAAGGCCAACAGCGATAAGACCAGGATCAGCGGGGTTATTCGGCGCACCAAGCGCAGCCCGTGGCGGGCGGTGAGGTGCATGATCAGGAGTCCGACGGCGCCGAACATCAGGGTGCGTTTGAGGTAGTAGGCGCTGTTGGAAAGGCCGCCGTTGCCGAGCACCTCGGTGGTCGAGCTGGCCGAGAAGATCATCACCGCCCCAAATGCGAGCAGGCACAACGTCGCGGTCAGCAGCATGTTGTACTCAACCGATGCGGCGGCGCTGCGCGAGCGCTTTTTTTTGGGCTGGACCTTCTGGGAGCGAAACGAGCGCCCCAGGGCCAGCGCGCGGGCGCTCACCGAAGGCCCTCGACTATCTCGCGGAAGGCCTCGCCCCTGGCTTCAAAATTGCAGAAGGCATCAAAGCTGGCGCAGGCCGGCGAGAGCAGAACCACCTCGCCGGGCCGAGCGGCGGCGGCGGCCCGGCGCACCGCATCACCGAGATCGGCGCAGCGCTGCAGCCCAATCGCGGGGTTCAGGTGCGGCGTGAGCTCGGCGGCGATTCGCTCGGCGACGGAGCCGATCAGGTAGCAGGACTGACAGCGCTCGTTGATCGGCTCGATCAGCGGCGCGAACGAATCACCCTTATCGCTGCCGCCGAGGATCGCGTGCACGCCGCCCTCAAAGGCGCGCAGACCAACCACGGCGGAGGCGACGTTGGTCGCCTTGGAATCGTTTATGAAGCGCACCCCACCGATCTCAGCGATCGGCTCGAGGCGGTGCGGTACCCCGCCGAAGCTGCGAAGTCCCTGCGCGACGGCGTCGCGCTCGAGACCCATCGAGAGCGCCGCGGCGGCGGCTGCCATCGCGTTGGCTGCGCTGTGATCGCCCAGGAGTTCGAGCTCGCTGAGCGCCAGCAGCGGCTCGCCGTCATAAAAGATCATCCCCGCGGAGAGCGAGAGCTCGCAATCGGGGGCCCCGCCACGACAGAAGCTGACCCGGCGGGCGCAGCCGCCGAGATCGATCTTGCCCAGCAGCGGATCATCGGCGTTGTAGACGGCCACGTCTTCGTTGCCCTGGTTGGCGAAGATGCGCAGCTTCGCGGCCAGGTAGGAATCGAGGTCTGGGTATCGATCAAGGTGGTCGGGGGCGAGGTTCAAAAACACCCCGCACTCGGGCGCGAATGCAACGCTGTCTTCGAGCTGAAAGCTTGAGCACTCACAAATCACCGTCACCTCTGGCTCAACTTCCCCGGCCAGCTGGGAGAGCGAGAGCCCGACGTTGCCGGCCAGCGCGACCGGCTCCCCGGCAACCCGATAGAGGTGGCCGAGCAGCTCGACGGTCGTCGTCTTGCCGTTTGTACCGGTCACCGCGACGAACCGATTTGGAATCGTCCGCCAGGCGAGCTCGAGCTCCCCGATCACCGTGATGCCGCGATCTAGGGCCGCCGCGATCACGGCTGCCTCCCGCGGCACTCCCGGGCTCTTGACAACCGTTCGCGTCCCGTCCAAGAGGGCAATTCCATCTGAATCAAGAACAACTTCGACACCGACACCCTCCAAACCTGCCGCGGCGCTCGGATGGGCGACGTCGACCCCCCTCACCCGCTCACCCCGAGCGGCCAGCAGCTGCCCAGCTGCCGACCCCGAACGGGCCAGACCGACCACCAAAAAGGGGCCCTTGGGAAGCTCGGGGCGTGGTTTTCTTGGCGGCGCAACGCTCATCTAGGGGAGTTTCGCTCTACAGCGGGCCGACCCTGTACGCGGCGAGGGGATCGGCTGCCCCCCGGCGCCGGCGCGGCCTCCCGACGGCTGGCGCCGCGGAGAGTCCCGGGGCTCAGCGACCGATCGATTGCTGGTAGAGGGTGAAGCCAATCCCCGAACAGACGGCCGCGATGATCCAGAAGCGGAGCATGATCTTGGTCTCTGACCAGGCCATCATCTCGAAGTGGTGGTGCAGCGGTGCCATCAGCAAAACGCGGCGACGAAACGCCTTAAAGGAAAAGACCTGAACCGCCACCGAGAGCGCCTCGATCACGAAAATGCCGCCGATGATGATCAGCAGGACCTCGGTCTGGGTCATCACCGCCAGCGCCCCAATCGCCCCCCCCAGCCCGAGCGAACCGGTGTCGCCCATAAAGATCGACGCCGGAAAGGAGTTAAACCAGAGGAAGCCGATGCAGGCACCGACCAGACAGGCCGACAGAAGGGCCAGGTTCTGGCGCTCCCCGGTGACGAAGGCAATCGCCGTGTAGGTGAGAAGAACGATCGCGCAGGAGCCGGCGGCGAGGCCGTCGAGGCCGTCGGTGAGGTTGACACCATTTGAAGTGCCGGCGATCACCAAAAAGATCAGGACGAAGTAAAGGACGGGGCCGAGGTCCAGGCTGCCGCCGCCGATCCGAAAGTAAAGAATCGGTTCCAGTCCCACCTCATGGCGCGCCACCCACCACAAGCCAAACGCCAGGATCAGCTGAAAGAGCAGCTTCCAGCGGGCCGAGAGACCGAGCGAGCGCCGTTTGACGATCTTGATGAAGTCATCGGCGAAGCCGATCGCCGCGCAACCGAGCGCGACTCCGAACACGGCCAGGCTCTGGGCGTCGCGATCGGAGAGGACGAGGTAGGGAACGCAGATCGAGGCGAAGACGATCAGCCCCCCCATCGTCGGGGTACCCGCCTTGGCATGGTGCTCTTGGGGACCGTCCTCGCGGATGTTTT
Source organism: uncultured Solirubrobacterales bacterium (assembly GCA_963745305.1). GTDB lineage: Bacteria > Actinomycetota > Thermoleophilia > Solirubrobacterales > 70-9 > CAVUWL01. The sequence continues at coordinate 83,258 of CAVUWL010000015.1, read as the reverse complement.
GGCCGAACTCTCTGACCCGCAGGAACTCGATGAACTTGGGGCCGAGAAAAATGCAGATCAACATCGCCGCCATCCCGGCGATCAGCACTTCGCCCATCAGATCAGCGCCTCGAGGGCCTCGGCGACCGCCTCAAGGCCGGCCGAGCGCGAGCCCTTGACGAGGACCACATCCCCTGCCCCGAGCTGGGCAGCGAGCAGCTCGGCGGCATCTGAGGGACCGGCGACGAGCTCATCGGGTGCGTAGTCGCGGGCCGCCTCGCCAACCCCTATCAAGAGGTCGATCCCCAGCGCCCGCGCCAGATCTCCGAGCTCGCGGTGATACTCAGAAGCGCCGGCGCCGAGCTCGGCCATCTCACCGAGCACGGCGATCCTGCGCGCCCCGCCCAGGCTCCTCAGATTCTCGAGCGCCGCTCGCATCGAGACCGGGTTGGCGTTGTAGCAGTCGTTGACCAAGACGATTCCATCTCCCAGTTCGAGGCGCTCGCCCCGGAAACGAGAGAATCCTATGCTCGCAGCGCGCTCGGCCATCTCCTCCAGATCCACCCCAAGCGCGACGCCCGCCGCGATCGCGGCCAGGGCGTTGGTCAGGTTGTGAGCCTCCGCGAAGGGGAAGCGAAATCGGGCCGCCCCGGCCGGAGTCCGGATCAGCGCCTCGGTTTCACCATCGCGGCGCTGCCGCTCGGCGCACTCGACGTCTCCGCCCGCGCCGAAGCGAAGCAGCCGTGGCGCCCCGCCCAGGTGGGCCTCCAGCTCGCCGGCACGGGCCGGCACAATCGCGACCCCGTCTGCGGGCAGCGCCGCGATCAGCTCGGCCTTAGCCGCCGCGATCGCCTCGACCGATCCCAGCAGCTCGAGGTGGACCGGTCCGACGTTGGTGATCACGGCGACCTCGGGCTCGGCGATCGCCGCCAGCTCACCAATCTGACCCGCGCCGCGCATCGCCATCTCCAAAATCATCAACTCGATATCGGCGCCGGCCTCCAGCACGCTCAGGGGCAGCCCGATCTCGGTGTTTAAGTTGGCACGGTTGGCGTGAACCCTGCCTGGGAAAAGCGCCCTCGCGATGTCCTTGACCGAGGTCTTTCCGACCGATCCCGTGACCCCGACCACCCTCGCACCCAGCGCCCGTCGCCAGGCGCGGGCCAGAGCCTGCATCGCGGCAAGCGGGTCGGCTGCGGCGAAGATCCAGGCTCCACCGAGGTCGTTCGCTTGGGCCGGAGCCAGGACCACCCCCCAGGCGCCCGACCCGATCGCCTCCCCGGCAAAGCGACCGCCGTCGAAGTTCTCACCCCGCAGGCCGAAAAAGAGCGCGCCGCTCCCGGCCTGGCGGGAATCGATCGAGGCCTGCTGCGGCGATCCGGGCCCGCCAGCGGCGATGATCTCCGCTCCCATCGACGCCGCGATCTGCTCGGGGGTCAGGTTCACGCGGCCCCCGCCAACCTGCGCAGCTCCTGCGCAGCGACCTCGCGGTCATCGAACGGCACCTTGCGCTGACCGGCGAACTCCTGGCCGCGCTCGTGGCCCTTGCCGGCGATCACCACTACGTCACCCGGGCAGGCGCTGCTCAGCGCCAGGGCGATCGCGGCGCGTCGATCGAGCTCAACCGCCACCTCGGCCCCCCGCCCGATCCCGGCAATAATTTCGGCGGCGATCTGCTCGGGGCTCTCCGAACGGGGGTTATCGCTGGTCACGATCGTCAGGTCTGAGTGCGCGGCTGCGGCCCGGCCCATCTTTGGACGCTTGCCGCGGTCGCGATCCCCGCCGGCACCGAAGACAGATATGACCCGCGCCTCGCTCAGCGCCCGCGCCGCCCGCAGCACGTTCTCAAGCGAATCGGGGGTGTGGGCGTAATCGATCAACACGGCGAAACGCTGCCCCTCCTGCACCGGCTCAAATCGTCCTGGAACCCGGGCGGCCCCCGCCAGCGCGGCGGAGGCGGGCTCGGCATCGACCCCAAGCGCCAGCGCCGCGGCAAATGCGGCGAGCGCATTAGCGACGTTGAAATAACCCGGCAACGCGATCGCCAGCCTGCACCGCCCCATCGGTCCGTTGATCCAAAACGTCGCCCCGCCCGCGTCGTAGCTGATCTCTTCGGCGACGAAATCAGCCTCGCCGCCGTGGACCGAGAGGGTCGTGGCGGCGAATTCGCTCGCCAGGCGCCGACCGTAGGGATCATCGACGTTGATGATCGCCGTCGCCGGATCGCGTTCAAAGAGCGAGCGCTTGGAGCGAAAGTAGGCCTCCATCGAACCGTGGAAATCAAGGTGGTCGCGAGTCAGGTTCAAAAACAGCGCCACCTCGAAGTGGATCGAGTCGCAGCGGTGAAGCGCCATCGCGTGGGAGGAGACCTCCATCGCGCAGGCCCGATCGCCACCCGCCACCATGCGCCGAAAGCTAGCCTGCAGATCGATCGCCTCCGGCGTGGTGCGCTCCACCTCCTCCTCCTCACCAGCGACCACCTGCTTCACCGTCCCCAGCAGGCCACATTGCACCCCCGCCCGCTCGAGGATCTCGCGGATCAGATACGCGGTGGTGGTCTTTCCGTTGGTGCCGGTGACTCCCGCCAGCGCCAGCTCGCCGCTCGGATCTCCCCAAAAAAGCGCCGCGACCGGGGCCATCGCCGCCCGCGCATCGCCGACCAGCACCTGGACCGTCTCGGCCCCGAGCGCCAGCTCTCGCTCGACCACCACCGCCACCGCGCCCGCCGCAACGGCCGCAGCGGCGAACTCGTGCCCATCCACCGTCGCGCCCGGCACGCAAAAGAACAAGGTCCCGGCGATCACCTCACGGCTGTCGTAGGCAAGCCCGGAGACCTCGGTGTACCGATCGCCGAGAATCTGGGCGCCGGGGAGCTCGGCGAGGATCTTCTGCAGCTTCATGGCGACGATTTTAGGTTGGCAATCAGCCAGCCCAGCGGACCATCGCTCGGCATAATAATTTTGTGGCGGCGGAGGGGCCGCTCACCCTCACCCGGGAGGTACGCCGAGGTACGGAAGAGCGAAGGCCGCGATTTTGCCGAAAGCCGGCGCCGCCACCGAGCCACCGTAGTAATCGCCCCCCGAGGGTTGGTTGACGATCACCGCGATCAGAAGGCGCGGGTTTTGGGCCGGCGCAAAACCGATGAAGGAGGCGACGAATTTGGTTTCGGAGTAGGTCCCGTTTTCTGCAATCTGCGCCGTCCCGGTCTTGCCGGCGAGGGTGTAGCCGGGAACGCTCACTTCCGAGGCGGTTCCGCCCGGTGCGAGGACACCCTCAAGCATCGTCCGCACCTGCAAGGCGACGCCGGGGGAGATGACGCGATGCCCGCGCGGCTCGCGCACCGGCTGGCCGCCGACCTTCTCGATCAGCTGCGGGCGGCGCAGGATGCCGCCATCGGCGATCGCGCTGTAGCCGGTGATCATCTGCATCGGCGTTACCGAGAGCCCCTGCCCCATCGGCAGGTTGCCCATCGTCGAACCCGAGTAATCCTTGAGAGCCGGCACGATTCCCCGTTCCTCAGAGGGGAATGCAACCCCGGTCGGGCGACCGAAGCCAAAGCGATCGATCCAGCGGCTGAAGCGCGTCGCACCGACTTTCAGACCGATCGTCACAGCGCCCACGTTCGATGAGCGAGCGAGGATCTGGGCGACGCTCATCGTTTCGGTACCCCGCGGCTCGGCTTCTTCAATCGTGCGATTGGCGACCTGGATTGTCGGCGGCAGGGTAAATTCGCTTTGAGGCGTGATCAGTTTTTCTTCCAACCCAGCGGAGACGGTGAACGCCTTGAACGTCGAGCCCGGCTCATAGTTGAAACCGGTCGCCTGGTTCTCGAGCGCTTCGGGACTGGCCTGGGAGAGATCGTTCAGATTGACCGGCGGCCAGCTCGCCATCGCCAGGATTTGGGAATTGCGGGGGTCCATCACGATCGCGGTCGCACCCTTGGGTGCGAAGCTCGCGCCGACACCGGCAAGCACCTTTTCGGTTTTCGCCTGGATTGCGGGATCGAGGGTGAGCTGAACGTTTTCGCCATTTTGCGCCTGGCTCACGGTTTCCAGGCGGATCGGCTGTCCCAGTGCATCCTTGACGACGCGACGTTCGCCGTCGCTGCCCTTGAGGACCGGATTCTCCTCGGCTTCTAGGCCCGTCAGGCCCTGGCCTTCGGAGCCGATTGCACCGATCACCTGACCGGCAACTTCTCCCTGCGGATAGGTCCGACGGGCGCCCGGAAGCTGCCCGATCCCGGCCAACCTGAGGCGGGCCACCTGCGCAGCGCTCGGCAGGCTGATGTCATGGGCGACGTAGGAGAAGCCCGAATGGGCGGTCAGGCTGCGCAGGATCTTTTCGCGCCCCAGCCCCAAGATCGCGGCCAGCTTCTGCGCCGTGCGTGGGGGGTCTTTTACCTGGTAGGGGGTCGCGTAGATATCGGCGGCGTCTTCAGAGGCGGCCAACTCGTTGCCCTGGCGGTCGAGCAGGCTGCCGCGCAAAGCGGGAACGGTGATCACTCCGGTCTGCTGGGAGAGCGCCTCGGCGGCAAGCTTTGACCCCTGCACTCCCTGCAACCAGAGGGCGCGACCAACGATCACCACGAAACAGAGCACAAAACAGGCGAAGAGCAGCCCAATGCGTCGCTCGATCAAGCGCATCGCGCCGCCGACTCAGCCCGCACCAGCGAGGGCCAGCCGCCGCGCGGCTATCTCGGCATCGTTGGAGCTTGCGTTTAGGTAGTGGACCTGGCTGGCCGAGGGCATGATCAGGCCCTGGCCGGCCGCCTCGCGGCGAATCCGAGCGGTCCCATAGCGGACCGCGTCGCGCCCGAGCGTGATCGAGTTGTCCTGTTCGAGCGCCTCGATGTTCTGATAGATCCGACCGGTCGACGCGGCAAAGCTGAGGGTGATCACGTTGAGGGCGACGATTCCGGCCAGCAGCACGCCAAGGACACCGATCCATGCCCGCCCACGGGTCATCCGGATCACCAGGCCCGAATCGGGGAGGTGGCGGACGACATCGGCGGTACGGCCGACCGCGATCGGGATCAGCTGGCCGCCCGAGGCGCGCCTCGGTTTGGGCTGCGCGCGCCGCGGCGCCGGGCGCACGGCGGGAAAGGCGGCGGCCGCCGCCTTGCGCTGAGGCGCTGCCTTTCGAGCCGGGGCGCTCCGCCGGGCCGGGGCCGCTACCGCCATCAGCCCACGGTCCCCTCGGCGACGGGGGAGAGCTTGATCGCGGCCCGCAGGTGAGCTGAGCGAGAACGCGGGTTCCCAGCAACTTCATCGGGGTCGGGGGTCAGGGCGCGGCGGGTGAGCAACTCCGCTTCGGGCTGATGGCCACAGACGCAAACCGGCAGCTGCGGCGGACAGGTGCAGCCGCGGGCGCGGGCGGACAGAAACTGCTTGACGCGGCGATCCTCCAGCGAGTGAAACGAGATCGCAGCCAGCCTGCCGCCCGGCGGCAGCATTTCCCAGGCCAAGGGGAGGGCGTCGTCGAGGGAATCGAGCTCCGCATTGACGGCGATTCGGATCGCCTGGAAGGTTCGCCGCGCCGGGTGACCGCGGCCAAAGCGCGCCGCGGCCGGAATCCCCGCCTTCACCGCTGCGACAAGCTCCGCGGTGCTCTGCAGCGGTCGACGCCGCACGATCTCGCGGGCGATCCCGCTCGCGTATCGCTCCTCGCCAAAGCGGCGCAGGATCTGGGTGAGCCGCGACTGCGGCCACTCGTTGACGATGTCGGCTGCGCTGAGCGCCTGGCGCGTATCCATCCGCATGTCCAGCGGAGCGTCATAGGCGTAGGAGAAACCGCGCTCCCAGGCGTCGATCTGCATTGAAGACATTCCGAGGTCCAGGTAGATCATCTCTGGCTGGATGCCTTCGCCATGCAGGGTATGAAGCCCTTCCGCATAGTCGCTGCCAAGGAAGCGGGTCCGGCAGGGGGCCGCCGCGGCGAACTCGGCGAAGCGGGGCGCCGCGGAGGGATCGCGGTCGATGCAAATCAGCGTCCCTTGCGCTCCCAATCGATCGGCAAGCGCCCGTGCGTGCCCGCCGGCACCGAAGGTGCAATCGACCGCGGTCTGGCCCGGCTCGGGAGCGAGCAGGGACCTCAGCTCGTCGGCAAGTACTGGTTGATGTGGGGCGGGCATATATATAAGGGTGGCGGTCGTCGCTGCTGGTGTCTGCGCGTGCAGCGTCTGTGCCCGCATCTCACTCAGCGGCCCCCGCGCCGGCGAGGCCCTCGGCGATCTGCGGCGCCTCACGATCGAGTTCATCCTCCTGCTTGGCCCAGGCCTCGGCGTTCCAGATCTCCAGGTACTCCCCCGCTCCGATCACAGCGCACGTCGTCTCCAGGCCGGCATGCTCGATCAGCGCCTTGGGCAACCGGATTCGGCCGGCCGAGTCGAGCGCCTCATCAAAGGAGCCGCCGTGGAAGCGACGGCGCAGGCGGCGGGCATCGCGCCCAAATGGACTGTGGGGTGCGAGGAAGCGATCTGAGAGCCGCTCGAACTCCGCGGTTGTGTGCAACCAGACGCAGGGGTCAAAGCCCTTGGACAGAACAACTCCATCCGAGAGGGCGGCGCGGAACCGTGAGGGAACCGTGAGGCGATCCTTGGAATCGAGGCTGTGCTCATAGATACCCCGAAATGCCACCGCGTCGATTCCTTTCGGGAGGGTCAGAAAGAGTTAGGACCGAGGTGATGAGGTGGGAGGAGCCTCACCACCCCGGTCCTGGGCTTCAACTCGCGCGCCACTGTAACCCACTTCCCCCCACTTTGCAACACGACCACTTCATGCAAGCCCATTTGCACCACGGCTCCAGGCCGTTCCCCGATCCGGTGGGTGCGCTCGTTGCCTTCTTTCGGCTCCGAATTCAGCGGCCGGGTGCGGCCCTCCGGGCTAGGATCCGCGCCATGCCGAAGTCGCCCAGCCGCCAAGTGCCTCGCTCGGTCGAGCCGTCTCGCTGCGCGGGGCCTCGATGAAAATGCGGCTGCGGCCGATCTTCGCGCTGGCGACGATCAGCGCCGCAACCTGCGGTTTGGTGCCCACCGCGATCGCCGCAGGCCAGCGGTCGCCGAACTTCGCTTCACCGAGGCCAGGGCCTGCCCGTAGCTCAGAGGCGCCCCCCGGCGGCGGCGGCGCGACCCACGAGGAGGTCAGTAGCTCGGTTAGGTATCTGTCGCTGGGACGGGCCAGGCTTAGCGTCATCTCCCGCCACCCCACCGAAGCCTCCTGGGGGGGGCGGCTCGTCTACTGGTACCTGGGCAGCGGCAGCTCGCCACTGCGCCGAGTCGCCCTCTCGCGCACCGGCGAAACCGAACCCGGGGTGACTCGGATGAGTGCCACGGTCACCGTTGCAGCGGCCGGAGCGTTTCGATTTGCGGCCTGCTTCAGCGCCCCGATGCAGGCGAGCTATGGGCTCGCCAGCTCGCATGGTCCGTGCGGGCGCCATCGCTTCCGGGGCCCGGCCCGATCTCCCTACCTTGGCAGCGGGGTCGCGCCGAGTGGCTACCCGGCGCCGAGCGCGGTGGCGGCCGCGGCGCATTACCTGGATCGACGCAGCGGCTACACGGGTTTCGCGGTGGTCGATAGCGAGGGAAGAATCAGCGGACGGCATCTGCACCGCACCTTTGTCAGCGCCAGCGTCGTCAAGGCGATGCTCCTCGTCTCCTACCTGGACAAGCTGGCAGCTGAGCACCGCGGCCTCGACAGCGGCAGCCGCGCCCTGCTTGAACCGATGATCCACGTCTCCGATAACAACGCTGCGACCGCGGTCTGGTCGAGGGTTGGGGATGCACGACTGCGGGCGCTTGCGCGCCGCGCCGGAATGACCGACTTCTCGATCAGCGGCATCTGGGCCAACGCCCAGATCAGCCCCGCCGATCAGGCTCGCTACTTCTTTGAGATGGAAGGGCTGATTGCCCCCCAGTTCCGCCATTTCGCCCGCCACCTGCTCTCCCACATCGCCGCCTATGAGAGCTGGGGCATTCCAGCCGTGGCGCGCCCACGCGGCTGGACGGTCTTTTTCAAGGGCGGCTGGCGCGAAACTGGAAGGGGCCAGCTCGTTCACCAGATCGCCAGACTGCAGCGCCCCCGTACGCGTATTGCGATCGCGGTGATGACCGACGGAGACCCGAGCATGGGCTATGGGATCGGCACGATCCAAGGGGTGACGGCGCGATTGCTGCACGGCCGGCCGTAATCGGGGCCGCGCTCGCGAAGTTTGCCGCCGGCGCGGAGGAGGTCCTGAGGCGATGAGCCCGGGCGGACGGGTTGCCGTGCTCGGGCCCCACCCGATGCTCTCGATCACCATCGAGGCGCTCAGCGCCGGCGGTGCCGATGAAATCCACCTGCACCCCGCGGGACAGGGTTTCTGGGTCGCACGAATGGCGGCCGAGCTGGGGGCGAGCCCGGTTCTCTGCGGATTTCTCGGCGGCGAGGTGGCCACCGTCTTGCGGCCACTGCTGGCCGAGCTGCCAATCCAGCTACGCATGGTCGAGACCGCGCAGGCCAGCGGCGCCTACATCCACGACCGCCGCAGCGGCGAGCGCCAGCCGATCGCCCAGAGTGTCAGCCTTGCGGCCTCCCGCCACGAGGTCGATGATCTCTTCTCGACCAGCTGCGCTGCCGGGATCGACTCCGAGGTCCTCGTCGTCTGCAATCCATTCCCGATCGAGGCTCTGCCGCTGGAGTTCTACGGGAGCCTGGTCGCCGACGTGCGCGCTAACGGAACCCTGGTCCTCGTCGATCTCTCCTCACCTCGCCTCGACAGCGCCCTTGAGGGCGGGCCAGACCTGGTCAAGATCAACGATTGGGAGCTCGCCGCGTTCATCAGTGGACCGGTCGATACCGAATCCAGGCTGCGGGCGGCGCTCGAGCAGCTGCTCGAGCGCGGTGCCGGCACCGCGATTGTGACCCGGGCCGGTGAGCCCGCAATGGTGCTGAGCGAGGAGGGCGGCTTTTGGCTGATTCCTCCCCGCTTTGAGCGTGGCTCGCGTGAGGGCTGCGGCGATTCGATGATGGGCGCGCTGGCGGCCTCACTGGCAAACGGCCGCGGCTGGGAGGAGTCGATGCGAGTCGGCGCCGCCGCAGGGGCGGCCAATTTCTTGCGCCACGGCCTCGGCACCGGAGCCCACGCGGTGGTCGAGGATCTGGCCTCAAAGGTACGGCTGGAGGCGCTTGATTAGGGAGCTGGCGCAAACGGTAGCCGCAGCCCGGAACCTTCGATGATCGCCCGGGGCGCCGTCTCAGAGATCCAATCCAGATGAGGGGCGAGGCGCTCGACCGCGCCGAGCCGCCGCAGGGCACCGCTCAGCCGCAGCGGTCGGCCATGGCGGGAGGAGTGCGAGTCGCTGCCCAGGACGTGGATTAGCCCGGCGCTCGCCAGCGCAACCATACCCGCAGCGCTCTCCTCGCGAAGGAAGAAATCTGCGGTTGCCTGGATTAGGGCGCCGGCCTCAACGAGCTGGGCGATGCGCTCGAACATATCCGCTGAGACGTGGCGCTCGGGGTGGGCGATCAGCGAGCGGTGCCCGCGCCGGTCAAGCGTTGTGACCGCCCCGACCAGACCCTCGCTGAGCGGACCGGGGGCAGGCTCCAAGAGGATCCAGCGCCCCGCCCCCAGGCTCAGCTGAGAGAGCTTCTCCTCATCGAGGCCCTCGACCTCGGTCTCGGCCACCTCCGCTCCCGCGAGGACGGTTACCGGGCAGCGGGCCTCGATCAGCTTCTGATTGAGAAAGGTCACCCGTTCCGCCACTTGCTCGATCGCCAGCTCGTGATCGTGGCGCAGGTGCGGGGTGGCACAGATCAGCTCGATCCCATCCGCTGCGGCTACGGCGGCCATCGCGAGGCTGTCACTGAGATCGTGGGCGCCGTCATCGAGGGCGGGCAGAATGTGGCAGTGAAGATCGATCACAAGCTCACCCTGAGCCCCGGGCCGACGCTGTCCCGAGGCCTCCGCCGCAGCCCCTTCACCGCTCGCCCCTCTTGGCCCTCAGCCCGCCCGAGGCGCAACCGGCCCGATCACCAAGGCGCGGCGAGGGCGCCTGCGGCGGGCCACCCTTGCGCTTCAGCCTCAGGGGTGCTTCCTGCTGGCAAAGGCGTAGCAGCTGAGCACGGCGATCAATACGACGAGCGGGAACACGGTCGAGAAGACCCCCGAGAAGCTCGTCCAGCCGGCGGTCGCGAATAGCTCTGAAAGCAGACTCATCTCATCCAACTCCTGTCGGTAGGGCCTTGGCCTGGGTACCCGGAGGCCGGCGTGACTCGCGCGGCTCCAGCCAGCGATAGGCAATCACGACGATTGCGATCGTATAGGCGATTGAGCCGGGGACCCACATCACCCCGGCGGCGAGCTGTTGGTCGGTGAGCGCAGAGATGTGACCCGGCCTTGAGGCCTGTTCGGCATAGGCCGAGTAAAGCGGCGTCGTCGCCAGCGCCAGGATGATCGCCAGCACCCAGCCGACGACCATCGTCGAGCCCAGGTAGGCGAGTTTGCCGAGCTCACTAAGCGGTGAGCGCCAGGGCGGGGAATAGATCACCCGGGTCCAAAAGAGCAGCGCCGCGGCGAAGAAGAGGAAGTGCTCGAGAGCGTGGATAACTTCCCAGCGAAGCGCTGCGTCATAGAGCGCCGGCAGGTGCCAGGCGCAGAAGGTGACGTTGAAGATCAGCCACGATGGGATCGGTGAAGCGGCGAACCTGGCCGCGCTGCGAAGCGGCGCAAACCCCGCACCGCTGCGAATCTCGCGCGCCGCCGGGCGCCTGTATCGGAGCGGAATTCCACGCCACATCCGGTTCCACGGCCTTGCCAGTGCGAGCAGCGGCGGCGCCACCCCGATCAAGAGGATGTGCTGGATCATGTGAACCCAAAAGAGCCGGTCGGCGAGTTCGTCGATCGGCGAATCAACCGCCGCGAGGATCGCCAAGAGGCCGGCGGCGAAGGCCGCGCCGCGCCAGCGATCCTCGGCTCGCGCTGGGCGTCGAATCGTCCTTCCCCCCAGCCAGTACAGGACCAAGGCGGCGAGCACCCAAAGCAGCGCCGGAGCGCCGGTCCAATCAAGTGGCGTGGTCAGCGCCGCGGTCATCGCTCAGATCAGATAGAGGACGATCCAGGTGAATACGCCGAGGCCGGCCAAAAGCGCCCAGTAGAGCGCCCCCGGCATGAAACCCTCCGGAATCGCCGCTCCGGTCTGTCCGCGGTTGCGAAGGCCGGCGGCAAATACGGTCTCCAACCTGTACATCGCCACCAGCGCGACGACCACGTAGAACATCGTCCAGCCGTAAAAGACGCTCGCGAAGCCGCCGCTTTGCGGCCCAAACGGCAGGTGCGCGTACTCGATCGCCTGCGCCACGCAGCCGACCAGTCCCAATAAAAGCGCCAGACCCGCCGCCGCGACCCAACCGCGCTCGTTGCGCGCCGCCCGGGCTGAGTAATAGAAGACCGCGGCGCTGAGCACGAAGGCGGCGACGATCACGATCCCATAGCCGCTCGGTGGCTGAACCCCGGCCGGACGCCAGAGGCCGTTGTTGTTCAGCGAGCGCAGGTAGAAGTAGGCAAAGACGAAGCCCAGGAAGAACATGATCGTCGCCCCCGCGATCAGGCCGAAGCCGAGTCGATCGATGCGCTCGTGAAGCTCGGGGGTCTCGGCGTAGGGCTCAGCCGCTGCCTGCTCAGCCGCTGCCGGGGCGGAATCGCTCATCGTCTTCTCCTAACCCGAGGCCGGTGCCTCGGCCGGACCCAGCGCCGGCGGCACCGGCGGCACGCCGTAGTCGTAGGGATCGGAATCGATCACCGGGGGGCGGTCGAAATTGTGGACGGGAACCGGGGTCGGCGTCTGCCACTCCAACGATTTCGATTCCCATGGATTCGCCGGCGAGGGCTTGCGCGCGATCACCAGCGAGTAGACCACGTTACCCAGGAAGACCAGCATCGATGCGCCCAGGACGAAAGCCGAGATCGAAACCCAGTCATTGAGCGATTGCAGGCGCGACGGATAGGTCACCACCCGCCGCGGCTGCCCCATCAGCCCGAGCGCAAAGAGCGGTGCAAAGGTCGAGTTAAAGGCGATGAACATCATCCAGAAGTGGATCTTGCCGAGCAGTCTCGTTCAGTTCCATCCCAAACATCTTCGGCACCCAGTAATAGATCGCGGCGAAGAAGGAAAAGACCAGCCCGCCCATGATCGTGTAGTGGAAATGGGCCATCACGAAGAAGCTGCCATGGGTGGCCACGTCGCTGGGCACGTCGGAGAGAAAGACCCCCGAGGCGCCACCGATGAAGAAGTTAAAGAACCAGGCCAAGCAGAAGAGCATCGGCACCGTGTAGCGGATCCGCGCCCTCCAAAGCGTCGCCATCCCGGCCAGGAATATCAGCCCGGTCGGCACCGAGATCGCCTCGGTGGAGAACATGTAGAAGGGCCGCAGCGAGGAGTTGAGGCCGCTGACGAAGAGGTGGTGCTGCCAGACGAAGAAGCTGAGCAGGGCGACGCCGACAAATCCCGGCGACGGCAATCCGGTAGCCCCAGAGCGGTTTGCGAGCAAAGACCGGCAGCAGCTCGAGGATGATCCCGAAGCCAGGCAGGGCGAGGACGTATACCTCGGGATGGCCGAAGAACCAGAACAGGTTTTGGAACAGATAGGGGCTGCCCCCGGCGCTGGAGAGGAAGAACGAGGTCTGCACGCTGCGGTCAAAGGCGACCATCAGGAGCGCTGCGATCAGAACCGGCGCCGCCAAGACCATCAGCACCGAGGTGGTCAGGGCTCCCCAACAAAAGATCGGCAGGCGCCGCCAGGTCAGGCCGGGGGCGCGCATCGAGACGATCGTGGCGATCATGTTCAAACCCAGCAGCATCATCGAGAGCCCGACCAGGGCGAAGAAGAAGATGTAGGAGTCCATGCCCTAGTTGGCCTGGATCGTTTAGCGGCGCATAGCCCGTCCACCCGGTCGGAAAGCCACCGAAGAAGAGCGTCGTCATCAGGATCACGCCGGCCGCCATCAGCAACCAGAAGGTGATCGCCTCGACCCGAGGAAAGGCCATCCGCCGGGCGCCGATCATCAGCGGCACGAAGTAGTTGGCAAACGGGCCGAGAATGCCCGAGGTCATCATTCCCATCATCATCGTGCCGTGCAGTCCAACCAGGGTGAGGTAGTTGCCCGGCGCCAAAGAGCTGCGGGGAGGGGCGCAGCAGCTCGGCCCGAATCAGCATCGCGTTCAGCCCGCCGATGAAGAAGAAGATGCCGATCCCGAACAGGTACTGGATGCCGACGACCTTGTGGTCGGTGCAGAGCCCGAAGTAGCGGCCGATTCCGCCCTCCTCGTTTTCAGAGTGGGAGCGTTCGTCCCCCAGCATCCGCGCCAGCGGGTAGCGGGCGAAGCCGAGCCCGACCAAGAAGCCGATCACCGAGAACAGATAGCCGACATCAGCGCGACGTCGTTTTGGTTTGTGTCTTCGAAGTAGTTGAGGCTTTCGGCATGGATCTGGTGCCCCAGCCACCAGCCGAAGTAAAAGCCAACGATCCCCAGCACGATGCCGCCGAGCAGGTTGAATCCGATCAGGCGCCGCCAGAGCGGTCTGGCCGCAGCTTCGTTGCTCATCCACCCCTCCTCTCCGGTTCGGGGAAGTAGTGCGTTGCGTACTTGGGAAGGCTCCGATCGGCAGCCGCGTAGACCCGCTTTTGGTGATGAATCCAGGTCAGAAAGGAAGCGTCGCTGACGACCTGGCCGGTGTCGAACATGAAGCCGTGCCAGAGGCCACAGAGCTCAGAGCAGTGAACTTCAAAGGGCTGTTCGGTGGTTCGGCTTGGTGTAGGCGATGTTGTCAACACCTGGATTGGCGTCGGCTTTGATCCCCGAGCTTTGGCGCCCAGAAGGAGTGGATGACGTCGAGTGAGGTGACGTGAAATTCGACCTCGTGGTTGACCGGCAGCTCGAGGTGGGCGGTCTCGATCCCCCCGAAGCTCGGGTAGCGGTAGGTGAACTCCCACTGCTGGGCGATCACCTGGACGGGAAGCACGGGGCCCGAGGGCTTGAACTGAGGGCTTGGGCCCTGTCCGCCGCCGGCGCCGGCATTGGACAGCTCGATCGTGCCGAAGGTGGCAAGAAAGGCGACGATGATCGTCGTCACCACCAGCCAGGAGACGTGGACGCGGCTGTCGTCGCGGATCGCGACGCCTTCGCCCCCCTCTCCCCCACGCCGCCTGAAGACGACCAGCGAGTAGGCGAAGTAGGCGATGATCGCGGCCGCGATCGGGGTCACGATGCCGAGCAGGACGGTGTTGTCGTGGGTCTGCCCGGCGGCTGCGGTGCTGCCGGTACCCGGTGGCAGGGTAGGTGCGATCACCGCGACCACGATCGGGGTTGCGATCGCGCTGAGGATCAGCCAGGCGATCACGATCCGTCGCAGGTGATTCGGTTCGTTCATCTCAGCGCTCTCATGTCACTTCGAGGTAGCCGTCCATGTATCCGAGCGTCTGCATCGGTCCTCCAAAGCCGTTCAGAAAGCCGGCCGCGCAGGGCACGAAGCACTGCCAGCGGTAGCGCCCAGGCCCCTTGGTGTGGATCGTGAAGGTGATCGTCTCGTGGCTCTTTTTCAGCGAGCAGGGCCCTTCTTCGCATGCGGTTGCTTCGTCTTCTTCGGGCACCCCACGCAGGGGAACGAGCAGTCCAAGCTGGGGCACCGCGAAGGTATGTGAGGCTTCTTCGGGAGGGATCGAGCGCACCACCTTGCCGTTTAGACGCATCGTGTTGCCGACCGTGCCGTGGACCTGGGAGAGGAATGGATTGCGCAGGCCACTGTCGCCGTCAAACTGAAAAACGGTGACGTGGACGAGCGAGTTCCCCGGAACCTTGAAGATCGTGCTGTGAATCCACTTGCCCTGCGGGTTTTGAACGAGGTAGGAGACCCAGGGTGGATTGCCCCCCTGCGGGCCGACCGCCGGCTCGGTTTTAAGCGTCAACTGGGCGCTGTGATTGGCGGTCTGGACCGCTTCGATCGTTGGCGGTGCGCTGGTCAGGTTGACCACGTAGAAGGCGATCAGGCCAGCCACGACCGCGATCGCCACCACTACCGCTCCCAACCTTGCAGCCAATGGACCAGAACCTCCCTTCCACCGCGTAGCGTTTCCCAACGCGACCGCGGCCCAAGCTTAGTCGGCGCGGCGGCGCGAGGCAAGTCGATCGCCTTCAGAGAAGCCCGCTACCACCACGATCACGCCTCGCCGCAGCGCCTCGGCCTGCAAACCACCGTTCAGGCGCGGCGGCGGGGCGCATGGGATTACGATGATCGGCATGATCCGCACCTGCTCCCGCTGGGCTTGCGGAGGCGATGGGCTTCAAATCGTGGATAAGAAGACGACCCGCAGAGGGAATTACGAGTCGGGATCCGACTACGTGCTCGAGTACGGCGAGCTCCGCTTCGCCTTCAACGAGGACGACTTCGGCCAGCGCGTCGAGCAGGCGGCGGTCAAGCTAGGCTTCGTCGAGCAGGGCCTCAGCCCAGAGGAGCTCGATGACCTGCTCGATCTGGCTGTCAGCGGGGAGATCGCCGAGCCCACCTCGCGCCTCGGTGAGCACATCAACGAGAACTGGGAGGATCTGGTCGGGCCCGCCAACCGCAGCCTCGTGCACTGGATTCGCCGCCTCGTATTCCGCGGGGCCTGGCTCGATCAGAGGGTCAAGGAGGGCGAGCTTGACATCGTCTTTGACGGGCGGACCCAGACCTTTGGCTACGTTCAGCCAGACCGAAGCTCCGAGCTGATCGAGCTCTCCAAGGAGCCCTCCTGGCGCCGCATCGCCTACCGCCGCTAGGGCTGCTGGAACCTCAGTCCAGCGGTGCCCGATCGAGCCCGGCCACGACCGTCAGCGAACCGCCGCCGGAGCCCGCGAGCCCACGGCCGGAATCAAAGAACTGCTTGGCGGTGTCGTGGTCGCCGTAGGCAGCGGCAAGCCTGCTGAGCGAGTCGATCAAGAGGATCACGTCCTCCCCGGCTCCGGCACGGGTGCCGGCCTGGGCGAGGGCATCGGCCGCATGGCGGGCCTGACCGGCGGCGACGATCTCTGCCTGGGGTGCCTCGCGCCTCCACTCGGCGAGCTCCTCGGGGCTGGGATCGATCAGCAATACCACGGGATCTGGGCCCTTTGGCGCCGCGGAGAGCTCGCCGGCGAGCTCGCGCAGGAGCGCCGTACAGCCATCGCGGGTCTCGGCATAGACCAGAGCCTGGCGGCCGCGCTCGGGCGGCAAGAGGAGATCCTGCAGGCCCACCCCCTGCTTGGAGCGGCGTCGGAAGCGCCGGCGGCGCCGGCGGCGCGGACGCGGCGCAACCGGAGTCGACTCGGCCGCCGCACTTTGGGTGGGCGCCTCGGAACCAGCGGCCGGAACGGCCGCGCCAGGACTGCGACGGGGACGGGAGCGCTGGGCGGTCTCGGGTTGAGCAGCGCTGCTCAACCGCTCGATCAGCTCGTCCCGGGCCAGCATCCGGTAGCGCGGCAGCTCTGCCTGGGCGGCCAGGGCGTGTAGCTCGGAGAGGTGCTTGGTCTGCAGTTCGGCCTTCGTCATCGAGGCGGCAGGTTATTCAACCCCCAGGCTCGGCGCCGGCGGGGTCTACTCCCTCCTGCCTGGCAAGGGGCGGCCAGGCCTCTGCCTCCTGCCTGATCCGCCGCCGCGACCAGCCCAGCTCGCGACCGATCGCCTCAGCGACCGGTCGCACCGCCTCGGCGCTGCGCAGCTTGGTCGCGGCGAGAATCCCCAAGCGGGTGCGCCGCAACAGCACATCGGCGACGCTTCGGGCCTGCTCGAGTCTCGCCGCGATCGCCGCCTCGGCCAGGAGGTCGGGCAGCTCGGCGACGATCGGCCCCGCCAGGCGGCGATCGTCGCGGGCGAGCTGAAGGACGCCGCGCGCAGCGTGCCCGTAGCGAAACGCCAGCTGGGAGACCGACCTCTCCCCGACCCCCTCGGGCGCCTCGAGGTCCTCGGCGCGAGCCGGCATGCCAAGCGGTATCTCGGCGGTGTGGCAGGGGGCCTCGCGCCCCTCGCGCTCGACCAGGCGATCGACCGCCTGCTTCGCCATTCGCCGCCAGGTGGTGAGCTTGCCGCCGGTAATCGTCAGCATCCCAGAGGAGGTCTCATAGAGCTCGGCTTTGCGGGAGATGTCGACCGAGCGGCGGGAGTCGCCGCTTGAGATCAGGGGCCGCACGCCGGCGTAGGCGCCGGCCAGATCGCTAGAGCGCAGCGAGAGGCCGAAGAAGGAGTTGACCGCATCGAGCAGGTACTCGATGTCGCGGGCAGCAGGGGTGGGATGGGAGATGTCACCGTCGTAGTCGCCGTCGGTGGTGCCGACCAGGGTGTGTCCATACCAGGGAAGCGCAAAGATCGCCCGTCCCTCCGCGGCCGGGACGATGCAGGCGGCCCGCTCCATCGCCAGATCGCCTGAGTCGAGGATCAGGTGGGTTCCACGGCTGGGGGCGATCCGCGGCACGTCCTCCTCCTCAAGCATCTCCTCGGGACGGATGCGATCGGCCCAGACCCCGGTTGCGTTGATCACGTTGTCGGCCCCGACCTCCAGGCGCTGTCCCGACTCGGCCTCGATGCAGGCGACGCCGCTGGCGCGCCCGTTGGTCGCGAGCACCTCGATCACCTCAACCCCGTTTAACATCACCGCGCCGAAGCGCTCGGCCTCGCCGAGCACGGTGAGCACGAGGCGCACGTCATCGGTTTGGCAGTCATAGAAGAGGTAGGCGCTCTTGGGTTCGCGTGAGGCGAGCGCCGGGATCATCTCCAAGATCTCGCTGCGATCGATCGTGCGGTGGCGATCGGGGGACCAGTAGTCCTCATCCTCCACCTTGGCGCTGCGCATCTCGCGGCGACTGCGTCCGACCCTTGTGGTCGCCATCACGTCATACATATTCAGCCCCAGCCCGACCCTTCGGTCGCGGCGATCCTCACCCAAAGCCGGGACCAGAAACGGAGTTGGGTAGACCAGGTGCGGAGCCAGGCGCACCATCAGCTGGCGCTCAAGCAGCGCCTCGCGGACCAAGCCGAGATCGAAATTCTGCAGGTAACGCAGGCCACCGTGGACCATCTTCGAGGAGCGGCTGGAGGTCCCGGCTGCGTAGTCATCGCGCTCCAATAAGGCCACCGAGTAGCCGCGCGAGGCGGCGTCGAGGGCGACGCCCGCGCCGGTTATCCCGCCGCCGATCACCACCACCTCAAAGCGCTCGCCGGCGATCGCCTCGGCTGCCTGGGCGCGGGAGAGCATCAGTCCAAATAGGTGGTCCGCGGCGCCAGCGGCGGACGCTCGGGAGCCGGCTGGCGCTGGCGCGGATAACCGAGATGAATCAGCCCCACAAAGCGCTCTGAGTCACCCAGCCCGATCGCGCTCTGCCCCGCCTGGCCGCGCAGAAGCGCGGGGGTGCGCCAGTAGCCGGCGAGGCCTCGGGAATGGGCGGCGAGCAAGATGATGTAGGCGGCGACCGCGGTCGCGTGCAGGTCCTCCTCCTCTTGAGTCGGCTCCCCCGCCAGCTCGCAGGAAACGACCACAAGCGTCTTGCAGCGCTCGAGCTTGGCGGCGTCCTTGGGCTCACCGGTCTGCTTCAAACGCGCCAGGGCGAGGGGACCGAGGACGCGGAAGCGCCAGGGAGCGCTGAGGTGATGGTTGGGGGCCCAGCTCGCCAGCTCCAGAAGCTGATCGAGCTGCTCTTTGGGGATCGGCCGATCGGTAAACGCCTTGTGGGTGCGGCGGGTGCGGATCGCGGCCTCAACCTCCATTCCCCCAAGATAGTCACCGGGGGCGCCGACCTCAGATCCGCCCCAAGTGGCGCTTCGAGGCGAATCGGGGCCGCGCCGGACGACTACCAAGCGTGGCGGCGAACCTGCCACCAGGTCGTCCCCAGCGCCAGCGAACCGGTGGCCAGGCCGATCAGGATCGGCGGCCACGGCGAGGCGCTGCCGCTGCCTTCAATCGCGCTGGCCGCCGGGACGGTGGTGCCGCTCGGGGGCAGGATGCTGCTCGGCGCTCTCGGCGCCCCTTTTGAATTGCTTGGAAAGGGCCCGCTGGCCGAGGGTGCCTTCGGCGATGGCGAGGAAGAGCCGGCCGCCCCAGCCTGACCGAGAGCTTTGGGGAGTGAGAGCGGAGCAGAGGGAGAGGACTGTGGCGTGGCCGCGGGGCTGAGGTTGGTGCTTGGAGCGCTCGGATTCTTGGGCGCCGGTTCGGGCGCTCGCGGCGCCACCGGTACGGGCAGAGAGTCCCCGGCCGCGGCCACCAGCACCTGTCCGGTGGCCCAGATCGGCGTCTGATTGCTGGAACCGGAATAGCGGTAGTGGCCATCGCTTTCCTGCTGGGCGGAGAGGTAGCCGGGTGCGCTGACGCCACCGCGGCGGTAGGAGCTCGGGTCGCCCCCGACCGCGAGGATTCCCTGGATCGCCCAGGCCGTTGACTGGGAATTGACCCCACCCGAGGCACGGATCGCAAAACCGCCGCCGCTCTGCTGGGCGCCACGCAGAAAGCTGAGCCCGCGATCGGCAGCCTTTGACCCCTGCGCGAGCGTCTGCAGCACCGCGCCTGTGTTATCGGCGGTGCTGGGCACGCCGGGGGTGTCGCCCCAACCACCGTCGCTATTTTGGATGTCCCGCAGCCATTCGACCGATCGTTCGAGGCCACCGCTTGCGCCCGCGCTGCGCAGGGCGATAACGCTGAAGGCGGTCTGGCTTGGCGAATCTTCAAAGGAACCGTTTTCGTGCTGGCGCTTGGCCAGTTCGGCGACCAGATCTCGACCGGCAAAGGAGCGGCTTCCGATTCCCGCTCCCCCGAGCGCCAGGATCGTCCGCGCCAGATCCCCGGTGCTTGTGATCTGGGCCTGCGCAGAGCGCAGGAAATCGACCGGGGTGTGACCGTGGCTTGAAACATCCAGCGGATTGCGCCCGGCCGCCTCCAAACCGAGCATCGCCCATCCGGTCATCGCCTCGTTTGAGCCTTCCCCGGGAGCAGCACCGTAGCCGCCATTGGCATTCTGGACGCCTTCAAGCCAGCTTGCTGCGCGCGCCGTTTCGGAAGCCTGAGCACGGCTGGGCAGCGCGATCGCGACCGCGGCCGCGACGAGCAGAACCATCGCAACCCCGCCACCGCGGAGGTCCCGGTGAATGCGCGCAGCAGGCAGGGTCGAGCGGCCTCGGGACACATCACCCCATTCAAACCGCTCGCGAAAGCGGACCAGCATCCTCACCATCGCCGGTCCGGCGAGCAGCACAAAGACGATGTTTCCGCTCACGTGCGCCGCTTCGAATGGAACCGCGCGGACCTCCAACAGCAGGAAATGACGCAGCGAGAGTTCGCCGCCGTAGGTCGCCATCAGTGAGAAGTTCATAACAGCTCCGTAGAGGAGCCCGGCGATTCCACATACCGCGGCCAAGGTTAAGCGACCGACGTTGCGAACGCCGAGGGCCAGCGCGGCACCGATCACCCCGCATAGCCCCCAGGCCGCCATCTGCCACGGCGTCCAGGGACCCTGCCCGAACCAGAAATTAGAGACCAGCGCCGAGAGGGCGCCAACCGCGAACCCGGCGGCGGGGCCGAGGGCATAACCGGCAAAGATGATGATGTCGGTGGTCGGCTTGACGTTTGGGAAAGCTGCGAAGGCGATCCGACCAGCGATCGCCAGCGCCGCCAGCGCCGCGACCAGGGCAACCACCTGTGAGGGCGGCGCCGAGCGCTCATACCAGGCAAATCCGCCGATCAAAACCACGCCAACGAGCAAAAAGCTGGCCAGCTCCCAACTCATGGCAGAGCCTCCCCCCTGAGCAAGACGGCGCCGGGCTCGGGTAAGACCACACCGCCCAGATCGAGGATGCGGGCAACCTCCGTGGCGAAATACCAACCGCCGGAGAGCACCTCATTGGCGGGACCGTCGGCGATCGTTAGGCCATCACCAAGCAGCACAACGCGCTCGGCAACCGCAGCCGCAAACTCGACATCGTGGGTGGCTATCAGGGTCGCGGCACCGCGACTCGCGAGCCCCCGCACCAGCTCCACCAGGTCATCCTTTCTGGCGCGATCCATCCCCCGCGTCGGCTCATCGAGGGCGATCAGCGCCGGTACCTGCTCCCCTTGCAGCCGCCCCGCCAGGGCGATCGCCAAGGCCAGCCGCTGGCGCTCGCCGCCGGAGAGGTCTCGGGGGTCTGCGTCGATCGCGTGCTCAAGGCCAACGATTCGCAGCGCCGCAGCACCGCTCTCTCCGGTTAGTTCCTCACCGACTCGCTCGCGGACCAGGTAGTCGCCTGGGTTCTGGGTCAGCAGGGCGATCCCCCCCGGGGCCTCGATCCGACCCCGCACCGGCTCGAGCAGGCCCGCCGCGGCGCGCAGCAGGGTGCTCTTGCCGGCCCCGTTTCGACCCATCAGCGCCACCCGTTCACCGCGATCGAGGCGCAGATCGATTCCCCGCAGCGCGTCTCGCGGCTGCGCGGCGGTGCCGAGCTCGACCCAGAGATCGCGGCTCAAGAGGGCTGGATCGGGGGTCAACCCCGGCGCCGGACCACGATCCATGCCGCCCCTGCCCCGATCCTCGTGGCGGCAGCGGCGCAGCGAGGCGAGCCGCTCTGCGGGCGCGCTGCCGAGCCCAGCGGTGGTCTCGGTGCCGGCAAGCAGCGCCCTCGCATCCCGCACTCCGACCGGCAGCGGTTCGATACCAGCCAGTGAGAAAAGGCGCGCCGCTGGGGTGCTTAGGGCCGGGTCACGGCGTTGGGTATGGGCCAAGAAATCGCGGGGTATTCCGTCGAAGCTGAGCGAACCGGCCTCCATCACGATGACCCGATCCGCGGCGGCCAGACAGCGCTCGAGGCGGTGCTCGGCGAGCACGATCGCGACCCCCCACTCCTCATTGAGGCGGCGCAGGAGCCAGATCAGCTCATCGCCCGCAACGGGATCAAGCTGGGAGGTTGGCTCATCGAGCAGCACCAGGCGCGGCCGGGTTACCAGGGCAGCGGCGAGTGCGACCCGCTGCAGCTCTCCTCCCGAGAGGGTGTCCACGCTGCGCTCGAGAAGGTGCGGCACGGCAAGGGCGAGGGCCACCTCCTCGACGGCCCGGGCGCGCGAGATCGGCGAATCGCCGCGCATCTCAAGCGGAAGCTCAATCTCAGCAGCGACGGTGGTTGAAACGATCTGGGTCTCGGGATCTTGAGCCAGATAGCCGACGACCGCCGCCAGCTCACCTGGTCCAGCTTCGATTGCATCGAGGCCCCCGACCTCGATCTCGCCCTCGATCTCACCGCCGTGGAAATGGGGAACCAGGCCACAGGCGGCGCGGATCAGGGTCGACTTGCCCGAGGCCGAGCGCCCGGCCAAGATGACAAACTCGCCCGGGTCAAGGCGCAAAGAGACGTCGACCAGCGCCTTGGGCTCGCTGCGGGGGTAGCTGTAGCTGAGCCCATCGATCGCAAGGGCTGGCGCCGTTCGGATCGCGCTGGCCAGCTCAGGCACCGGATGCCTTGGCAATCCGCACCGCGGCTGAAGCGCGGGGAGCTGGGCGCGGCCGTGCCCCCGAAGGGCTGGGGCGGCGCCGCTGCCAGGGGACTAGACCGCTTGCGAGGATCAAGGTGCAGAGCAACAGCGTCGGGGGTCCAACTCCCCAGACGATGTTGGGATAAGGCTGAAAGCCATCGACACCCAAGAGCTTGGCGGTGATTGCCGCGATCAGGATGATCGCGGCGCTCAGATAGAAGCGCGAATCGTGGCGGGAGCGCTGGGTGCGGCGGCGCGCTCTTGACCCCTGAAGCGCATAACCGCGGAGCTCCAGAGTCGCCGCCACATCGACGGCGCGATCGAGCGAGCCGGCGAGCAGGCGTCGGGCGAGCGCTCCCACCCCAACCGAAGTGGCGCCGGGGCCGCGCAGTCGAGCGGCCTCGCTGAGGCGGGCGGAATCGGCCGCGGCGACCGGGACGAGGCGACAGATCAACGTCGCGGTAAGCGCCGAGCGAGCGGCGAGCGGCCGCACCGCACGCAGCACCCGGTCGGGATCCACGCAGGCTGAGTAGACGGCAAACGCAACCATCACCGCGAGGGCCCGCAACCCCAGGGAGAGACCGGCCACAAGCGTCTGCGCGGTGATGTCGACTCGCCCCAGCAGCGGCCACTCGCCGAGGCGGGCAAGGACGGTGTCGCCGCGGCTGCTGAGCAGCCCGTTGACGGCGACGATCATGACGACGATCATCGCACCCATCCGCAGCGCGACCGCGACCGCTTCGCGGGCACCGGCGAGCAGTCCGGCCAAAAGCGCGGCGATCAGCACGGCGATCAAAACGAGCGGTGTCGAGAAGAGCAAGGCAATTGCGACGTAGCTGCCGAGATAGGCGACCGCGGCGCCCGGCGATGCGGACTGCAGCGGGCCCGGCCGTGGCGTGTAGGCAAGCGGCGACCTCATCGCAGCGGAAGAGGTGTCTCCTTTGCACCTTCTGTGGCCACCGCGTAATGGTCGCGCAGATCGGCGCCGTTTAGGAGGGCGGCCGCCGAGTCGGTGCCGCTGGAATCGGTGCCGGTGATCACCCAGGTGGGCGGAGCTTCCCCTCGCCGAGTCGCGGCGATCAGGCCAGCAGCGGCGCCGAAGGAGCGCTGCGGGTCGCCGTCTTCGGCCAGCCCCCGCAGCCGATAGCGATTCCCCTCGCGGCCAAATTCGGCGAAGACGCCGCTGACCTGCGGCCCCGCATCAATCTCGGCCGCGGCGGGGTCCGCCCGCACCCGCCCCCAGGGCCCGACCAGGACCCTGATCGCCGCCGCGGGCAAGCCGCCGACAACCGAGGCGCCGGCGCCGACAAGCTCAGCACGCACCTTCCCGCAGGCGCTCCCCCCTCCCAGGCACTCGATCGCAACCGGGTGGTGGTGGCCTTCATAGCCTCCACTGAAAGGCTCGGGCCAAGAGCCGACCACGGCGGGCACTTCCATCGCCGCCGACCAATCGCGGTAATCCCACCAGATCGCCTCGCCGCCCGCGAGCGCGTAGGCGGCCGCACCGATTGGCGACTCGATTCCATTCACGTAGTAAAACCAGTCATAGCTCTGAGCGCCGCGGGTCCCCCCTTCGACCCCATCGATCGACTGCACGAAGCCGCCCCCGTAGCTTGTCGCGAGCTTCGTCGATCGTTCCAGGACCCGCATCACGGTGTCGGATTCGGTGACGCCTCCAACCGCGCGTTCAAACACCGGCTGGGAGCCGAAGTCATGGGTGACGGTCAGCCTCACATCGCCCAGGCCCTTCCCTGGCCCGAGGCCGCAGCCCGTGCTCAGCGCTCCCAGGCTGAGCACGATCGCAGCCGCCGAAACACGGCGCTGACTCACCTAGTTGAGGCCCGGGCACTTGCCCCCGATGCAAACGGGCACCCGGTTGGATGGAATCTCGCTCGCGACGCTGGCGCGCAGTCGCGCTGGCTTTCGAAGCGTGACCGTGGCCCTGCCGCTGGCGTTGGTTGGGGCGCTGGCGCCGGTGACCGAAACCCCGGCGGCGGGGCGGCGTTTGCCCTTTTCGTCATAGATGAAGGCGCGCACCCCAAACGGCTTTGCCGCGATCGCCGTCCGCGGCGCGCTGAGCGCCAGCTCTTCGGGCTGGGGGTTGGCGCCGGTCAGGTACCAAAGGACTTCATCGCCGGGCTGCAACTTCACCTTGCTGCCACCCTGCGATGGGCTCTTGTGATTGACCGTGAGATACCAAAAGCCGGGGCCCGCAGCCTTGGCAACGGCTCCCCCGACTCCGCACAGCGCCAGGCCGAAGCTAAAGTGATCGGACACGAGCAGCGGCCGCAGCGATGAATCGGATTCGGTGGCCTCGGCGAGCAGACCAATCGGCGTAGCCCCGGTGATCCGCACCGCCTTGCCGCTGCCACCGGTTCCCGGCCCAAAGCAAACCGCCCTGGAGCTGGTGGGGACGGAGGTGGTGCCGGTGCGCAGCGTCTCTTCGGCGAAAACCCGCCCGCCGCTGCTGAGCACCCGCAGCTTGGCGCGGACGCCGGCTTCGCTGGCGCCGGCGGGCACCGCCATTGGGAGAGTCAAGGCCGCGCCCAAAACGCACACAGCTAGCGGCCGGCAATCGATCAATCTAGGCATTTAAGCCACCCCTTCCTCGAGGGTTGTGTTGGCTGGCCGGGGACAGGTCTCCTGGCTTCCGGGGTCTCCGCCGCACCTTCCCGGGGTTACCTTGTCTTCCCCAGTGGTTGGCGCCTGGGCGCCTGCGGCTTCCTTACCCGGTCACAGTGGCGGGACCGCGCCGGCTTCTCACCGGACTTCCCTTGACCACCGACCGTATGAACTTACCCTCAGTCTAACCGCGGCCAAGGCGCTTCGCCGTCGGCGCTAGCGCAAGGCCGGATCCGGCCACCGCTGGCGGCGATCCGAACCCGGCGCGAACCGCGGCGTCCAGAGGGCGGCGACCGCTTCAATCGAGAGGAGGGCGCGACTCGCGATCAAAGCTCGCAATGTTCGCGGTAATAGCGGTAGTCGCTTCGGTCGGGGCGCAGGTTTGAGGCGAGGGCAAGGTGGTGGCGGGCGCGCTCGGTCCGCCCCGTCTTCGCCAGGGCGCGACCGAGGCAGAAGTGCGCGTAGTCGTTGACGGCGTGGACGTCGACCACCGCCTCAAACTCTGCCGCAGCCTTGGCGAACTGTCCGCTTCGAAAGTAGGCGCGGCCCAGCGCCTCGCGCACCGAGGCCTTGTCGGGGGCGCGGCGGGCAGCCGCTGCGAGCGGCACCGTCGCCTGTGCGAAGTCACCGTCCTCGAGCAGCTCGATCCCGCGTCGATAGAGGGTGAAGGTCGAATCAGCCTCAGGATCAAAAGGCATCGTCGAAGTGTAGGAAGAGCGCCCCCCGGCCCGCCCGCTGACTACGTTTCGCCGCTGCAAGTTCCTGGCGAGGGGCCCCGTTTAGCGAACTTCGGTAAGGCGGCGCGAGAGGAGGCGACGATCGGGCGGGGAGTGGGCTAGCTCGAGCGCTCGTTGATAAGCGGCGCGGGCCTCGGCGCTTCGCCCCAGTCGGCGCAGAAAATCAGCTCGGGCTGCGTGAAGGTAGGGGTAAGAATCAAGCTCCAGACCCTCGATCGCCTCCAAACCGGCCCCCGGTCCGTCGGTTTCTGCCCTGGCAACCGCCGCATTTAGCTCGATCACCGGTGAGGGCGTCAGGCAGATCAGCTCTCGGTAGAGGCCGCTGATTCGCTCCCAATCGGCGACGTCCTCGAGGTGCTGGGCGGCGATTTGGGCCTGCAGGAAGTAGGGGCCGTGGCCGTGCAGGGCCACGGCCTGCCGCAGGCGGGCGCGGCCCAAGGTGATCTGCTCCTGATCCCAAAGGCCTCGGTCCTGGTTGGCGAGCAAGACCAGCTCGCCGTCACGAAAGCGCGCCGCGCGACGGGAATCGTGGAGGAGCATCAGCGCCAGCAGCGCCTGCGTCTCGGGCTCATCGGGCATCAGCTCGGCCAGCGCCCCGCCCAATCGAATGGCCTCCAGCGCCAACTCGCCGCGACCCCCATAGCCCTCGTTGAAGATCAGGTACACGACCGCGAGCACGGCGGCGAGTCGATCGGGCAGCAGGTGCTCGGGTGGAATGCGAAACGGGATCCCCGCCGCCTTGATCTTCTTCTTGGCGCGGACGATGCGCTGCGCCATCGTCGCCTTTGGAACCAAGAAAGCGCGCGCGATCTGATCGGTGCCAAGTCCACCGAGGGTGCGCAGGGTGAGCGCCACTTGAGCCTCGCTGGAGAGCGCCGGATGACAGCAGGTAAAGATCAGCTCCAGGCGTTCGTCGTCAAAGACCTGATCTGGGGGCGCTTCGTCCATCACCCGGGAGATCTCAAGCAGCCTCGTCTTGGCGGCGAGGTTGCGGTCGCGCCGGAGCCGATCGATCGCCCGGTTGCGAGCGGTGGTGATCAGCCAGGCACCCGGATTGCGCGGCACCCCGTGCTCGGGCCAGCGCTCGGCCGCAATCGTGAACGCCTCTTGGGCCGCCTCCTCGGCGAGGTCGAAATCGCCGAGGAGGCCTGCCAAGGCGGCGAAGACTCGCCCCCACTCCTGCCTAAACACCTGCTCGATCAGCGTTCCACCACCGGTCGCACCTCGACCGCGCCCCCCATTCGTGCGGCCGGAATTCGGGCGGCGATCTCGATCGCCGCGTCGAGATCGGGCGCCTCGAGCAGGTAGTAGCCACCGAGCGCCTCCTTGGTCTCGGCAAACGGTCCATCGGTGATCAGCGCCGCGCCGTCCTTGACCCTGACGGTGGTCGCGCTCGCAGCCGGCTGCAGCTGGTCGCCACCGCTGACTCCGGGCTCCTCTGAGATTGCGTAGTACTCCCCGGAGATCGCGCTCTGCTCATCCTCGCTGAGCTTTTCGAACTCCGCGATCGCTTCGCCGGAAAAGATCTGCAACATGTACTTCATCGTTCCTCCTTTGGAGTCTTGTTGCCCCTGAGACGAACGGAATGCCCCCGAATCGACAGAGCTGCCAGCTTAGCCGCAAGAATCGAGCCAAATGAATGCCCCGACGCCCACCGCGCTCATCGCTCGCAGCCTGCCCGAGGCCGGACTGAAGCGCCTCGCCGAGGGCTTTCAGATCCGTGAGGGAGGCACGACCGCCACCCCGCGCCAGCTGCGAGAGCTTGCTGCGGGTTCGGTTGCGATCATCGCCGATCCAACCGTCCGCGTGGACCAGGCCCTGCTGGAGGCCGCCGGGCCGCAGCTGAGGGTGATCGCAAACTTCGGGGTCGGATACGACAACATCGATCTTGAGGCCTGCCGCGAACGAGGCGTAATCGCGACCAACACCCCCGGGGTTCTGACCAACGCGACGGCGGAGCTGGCGCTGGCGCTGACCCTCGCCGCTGCCCGTCAGATCTCCCGGGCCGAGGCCTACCTACGGGCCGAGCACTGGAGCGGATTTGATCCAACGGCCCACCTCGGCCGCGAGCTCAGCGGGTTGGTGTTCGGGGTGGTCGGCCTTGGTCGGATCGGCAGCCGCTACGCGGAGCTGGTCGGGCCCCTGGCGGCGAAGATCCTCTATACCGCCCGTGGCCCAAAGCCTGAGGAAGAGCGCAGATTGGGAGCCTCCTACGTCGAGTTTGAGGAGCTGATCGCCGCTGCCGATGTGATCAGCCTCCACCTGCCCGCCGGCCCTGAGACAGATGGCCTGATCGGAGCGGCGCAGTTTGCGCAGATGAAGGCCGGCGCGATTGTCATAAACACGGCCCGCGGCATCTTGCTCGATACCACGGCGCTGGTCGCGGCCTTAGAGCAGGGCACGATCGGCGCCGCCGGCCTCGACGTCTACGCGGATGAGCCCGCGGTCCCCGCGGAGCTGATCGATGCACCCAACTGCGTCCTCTTACCCCACATCGGCTCGGCAACCACCCGCGCCCGCGATTCGATGTCGCTGCTCGTCGCCGAGAATGCGCTCGCGGTGCTAAACGGTGCCGAGCCAGCCGATCGGGTCTGCTGACCTGGGAGCCGCTCCTCCCCGACTGGCCTCCAAATCGCCCGATCCGAGCCGGGCACCCTCAGCCGCCGCCGACAGTCGCGCGGGTGGCGAGGACTCTGCAGGCGGCATCGGCGGCGTCTGTCTTTCGACCAAAAGAGCAAAGCGGGTGCGCGAAGCTCGATCGCAATTGAGCCTTCGGACGGGGCGAGAATCCGCCCAGCCAATCGGCCGCAGCGGTAGCTGGCGGGCGGTTGGCGAAGCGGCGACTGCTACGGTATCTGGGTCGGGTTCGGCATCTTCGCCACCCGAGAGGTTCCGTTTCCTCCGCGCGCTTCTGAGCGTTTTGGGGCCGCTGGATCTCCCCGAATTGCTCAAAAAGGAGTTCGCATCAAACTGTCATTTGCCGATCTCGGCATCTCAAAACGCGTCGTCTCAGCGCTGGCTGAGCGGGGCATCACTCAACCATTTCCGGTCCAGCAGATGGCGATCCGCGATGCACTCGCCGGCCATGACCTGCTCGTTCAGTCTCCAACCGGCTCGGGTAAGACGCTTGCCTTCGGCATACCCATGGTCGACCGCCTGGATTCCGCCACTCGCAACCTTTCAGCGCTCGTGCTGGCGCCGACTCGGGAGCTGGCCAGCCAGATCGTCGATGAGCTGCGATCGATCGCCCGCTCCCACCAGCTTCAGATTGCGGCGGTATATGGCGGCGTTGGCTTCGGACCCCAGATCAGCGCAGCGCGACGGGCGGACATCATCGTCGCCACCCCGGGGCGGCTCGAGGATCTCCTCGCTCGCAATGTGATCTCGCTGCAAGAGGTCCGCATTTTGGTCCTCGATGAGGCCGACCGCATGCTCGACATGGGCTTTAAGCCAGCGGTCAGCCGGATCGTTGCCCAGACGCCGAGCACGCGCCAGACCCTCTTTTTCTCGGCCACCCTGGAGGGCGCAACCGGCGAGCTCGCCGCCGCCTACACCCGAGACGCAAGCGAGCACATCCTGGCAGCGCCCAATCGCGAGGAGACAGACATCGAGCATCACTTCGTACACGTTCACTCCCAGGGAGCAAAGCTCGATCACCTCGCCGATCGGCTTCGAAGCGGCGGCCACGGTCGCACCCTCGTCTTCGTGCGCACCAAGCGCGGCGCGGATCGACTGGTCAAGCGACTTCGCGACCGCAACTTGGAGGCAGTCGCGATGCACGGAGACAAGAGTCAGCGCCAGCGCGAACGAGCCCTGGCCCGCTTTGAGAACGGCGAGGTCGACACCCTGGTCGCAACCGACGTCGCAGCCAGGGGCATCGACGTCGCAGATATCACCCACGTGATCAACTTCGACGCCCCCGAGGACCGCGACTCCTACGTGCACCGGGTGGGCCGCACCGGCCGAGCCGGGGCGCGCGGGGCCGGAATCAGCTTCGTGCTCGCCGATCAGGTGGGCGAGCTCGGGCGCATAGCTCATGACCTTGGACTGGCCAACCAGTTCAACAAGGATCGCCGCAGAGATGGGCCAAAGGCTGCGGCTCAAAAGACCACAGGCGCGCGGCGGCGTCGGACACGAAGGAAGGTGCACGCATGAGGCCCGAGACGATCACCGCGACAAAATGGACCTGCAACAACTGCGGGGTATCGACAAGCCGAATCGACGGCGAGCCGACCGGGCTTCCCGAGACCTGGACCAGCTCCAGCGAGGGCGATCTGTGCCTGGTCTGCAGGCGCGAGCAGGCCGGAAACGCTGCGCTTGAGTCGGTGCCCAGCGACGGACCGCTTGACGCTCGCGTCCGACTGCGCCGCGCCGCGGTAATCGAGTTCGAGGTGCGCCGCACGCCAGACCACGCAAACCACGCGATCGCCAAGGCATGTCGGTCCTCAGCCTCGGCGGTGGCCCAGGCTCGGATCCGTCTCGGCCTCCCAGACCCCCCTCCCCGCGCCCCCCGAAGCCACGGCTAGAGGACAGCGCGGGATCGGGGCCTTGGGCCGAGCTCGCCTCAAGCCCGCTTGACCGCGGGTCGCCGGGTCTTAAGCTGTAAGGCAACGAGGGAATACCCAGGGAGGGAAGATGAGAAGTCTGCGCACAAAGTTGAGCTATGCCAACGTAATGGCGACCGTCGCTGTATTCCTAGCGCTCGGGGGCGGTGCCTACGCCGCCACCCAGCTCAAGAACAATAGCGTCGGGACCAAGCAGCTCAAGAACAACTCGGTCACCGGGCAAAAGGTCAAGGACGGCTCGCTCAGCGGGGCCGACATCAACAGCTCAAGCCTCGGTCTCGTCCCCAATGCCTCCCACGCGAGCAGTGCCGAAAACGCCGCCCAGGCCTCGAACTCAGCTGCCCTGCAGGGCCATCCTGCTTCGGACTTTCTCGGCGCCGGATCCCAGGCGACCGACTCAGCCCGCCTTGGTGGACACACCCCGAGTGAATTCGGCGCGGTGCTCTCGGGCCAGACCTCCGGGCTGGCCAAAGTCAGCGGCGCGGCCAATCTGTACGGGCCCGTCGGCGGGGTTGCGATTGCCTCAAAAATCGCTCCTGCGGTGGCAAGTCTCTCGCCTAGCATCGCGCTTCAGGCGAGCAATTTCTCCGCCCAGCTCACCGAACCACCGAGCACCGGAAACGGGGTGGAAGTGCAGCTCGTAGTCAACGGCGCCCCGGTTGGTCTCTCTTGCCTGATCGAGGTAGGGCAGAACTCATGCAGCAACACCACCGCCACGCCGGCGATCGCAGCGGGCAGCCAGTTGGCGATCAACATTCTCGAGGTTGGCGAAGTCCCGGCCGGCGCCCTTTTGACCGGGTTTCAGCTGACCCAGTGAAACGGGGGAGCTGGCGAGCCCGAGCCCCAGCCAGCGACCAACCAGCCCGGGGCCCGGGATCGGCGGCGGCTTCAGTCGAGCTCGCGGGGATCTGTGCCCTGCAGGATCCAGTGAAAGACGACTGAGCTCGACCACTCGACCGCCTCGCCCGGGACCAGGTTGAAACGGCTGATCGTCAACTGGCCACCCTCGTGATCACCGTAGAGGAGGTCAACGGAGATCGGCTCTGCAGCACCCCCGATTGCCTCTTTGACTTCTGAGAAGAGCTGATCGGTTGGGTCACGTAGGGCTGCCTGCCAGTAGCCGATGTCGCCGCTTGCGATGTAGAGGTCGCGCTGCTGACTTCGAAACATCTCGATTGGCGCGTGTTTTCGGGTGCGGCGATCATGCAACCCCCGCTCGGGCGCGCGGTGGGCGCCGTGCAGGGGGTTCTCGGCGATGACGCTGTACTTCTGCAACACCGCGAGGCCCGATCCGAGGTTGTGAAGGGCAATTGCGAGGTAGATGACGCCCTCGATCTCCTCGACCACGGCTGTGCCTGAGCGGACCCGAAAGGTCCGACCGTCGCCGTAGATGATCTCCTGGTCGGGATCCTCGGGGCGCGAGGCGATCAGCACCGGCCTCAAGCCCAAAAGCAGCGAGCGCTCGGCGACCCTGGCAGCCCGATTTGCCGATCGCACCGAGGCAAACGTTCCCGCTCCCAAGAACAAGGTGCCAACGGCCGTCCCGATCTCGGCAATTGTGCTCAGCTCAGACAGATGACCTCAGTTCGATTCCGTGATCGCGGGCAACGACCGCGGCCTGCATTCCCAAGGCCGCCGCCGGGCTTTCGACCGCATCATCGGCCACAGAATGCCACGCCGAGGGCAATCTGGGTCCCAAAGCGCCCGACAGCGCCGCCCTCAGCAAGGTGATGGCCACCGGCAGGCACGGATTCCTTCGGTCCACACCTAGGGTGGGCACGATCAAGCCCCTGGGTCCCTTGCGGGAATCGCTCTGTCGAGCTTTGCTGGGCAGAGGTTGGTTCAAAGGCCCGACCAAGGAGGCAGGAAATGGGATTGAGAAGAAGTTTGGGGGCTGCATTTTTGGCGCTGCTCGCGCTTGCCATCGCAGCTGGTGTGGCAAGCGCCGCGACGATCATCGGCGATGAAGGCGACAACGTCTTGATCGGCACTCAACAAGCCGATCGAATCGATGCCAAAGGCGGAAACGACACGGTCACCGCGTTGGCTGGTCCCGACATCGTCCGGGGCGGCCCCGGCAACGACCGGATCGACGGCGGCCCCGGCAAAGACCGCCTCGCCGGTGGAGAAGGCGAAGACGCGATCGCGGGAGGACCTGGTGCTGATGAGATTCTTGGCGGGCCCGGCAGTGACAGCCTCTTCGGTGGTCCCGGCAACGATCTGATCCGCGGCGGCAGCGGAGATGACCATGAGTTCGGCGGTCCCGGCAACGACGTGATGTTCGCCGGCGCAGGAGTCGATACCTTGGTTGGCGGTCCCGGCAACGACGTGATGTTTGCTCGTGCCAGGGTGGATCTCTCGACTCCGGGCGGAGACACGGTATTCGGCGGTCCTGGCAACGACAGGATCTACGTCCGCGACGGCGAGCAGGACATCGTCAACTGTGGCAGCGGATTCGATGTCGTCTTCGCGGACCCTGAGGACATCGTCAGCCGTGACTGCGAGCGGGTGCTGATCGCTGCCCCCAAGCCGGGGGAAGCTAGCGCCGAAGAACCGGGCGCCGAAGCAGCCGAAGAAGCGGGCTTTTAGTCAGACCGAATTGCTTCTCCCTGGCAAAGGGCGGGCGGGAGGGCGCCGAGGAGGAGGGCCCTCCCGCCTCCGCTCAAGGAACCCGGGCGGCATTGCGAGCAGAGCTCGCGATCAGGTCCCCAATCGCCACGCACTTCGGCCCAAGCCCGTAGCCGAGCGCGCCAGCCTGCACCTGCCCGGCAGCCAGGGTCAGCTCCGCAACCACATCCGCCGCGGCCTGTCCACTCGGCGCAGGCGAGCCCTGAGCGACCCTGGCGGTGAAGTTGGCTGCCCGAGTCAGGCCGTTGCCAAATCGATTGAGAAAGCCATTTGGAGCCCTCGGCGCCGCCAGAGATTCGAACCGACCCCGCATTGTCTCGATCACCTCGAGGTAGGTGGCGGCTCGTCTCGAAACGGTCCCCCCGACCGGAATCTGCTCCCCGGACAAGGCCAATCGACAGTAGGAACGAAGGGCGCCCTTAAAGGCAAGCGGGCTGCTTGTTCGCGGCCCCTCACCGGAGAAGGCGCCGTCCAGCCCGAGCCCGATCAGCGCGAGGACAAGCAGGCCCAACGCTCCGATCAAAAGCCAGCGACGCAATCCCGAGTTGCCGCGGTTGGGCGTCGAGCCGCGCTCTGTGAGGCTCTGCTCCGCACCGAGTTGGGCGTCTTTGAGCACCAACTCCACCAGGCGGGCCCGCTTTTGGTTTTGCGGCAGCGGCTCTACCCCGAACTTGCGGTAGAGGGCTCGCAGATGACCCTTGACGGCGTCAACGCTGAGGAAGACCTCGGCCGCAATCTCTTGGTTGGTCGCCGGGGTCGCGTAGCGATTGCCACTCATCGCCGGGCGGCAGAGCGCTTCGAGGATCTGATGCTGAGTTTCGGTCAGCTGCAGATCGAGCACAGGGGGGGTGTCGCCCCCTCCGTTTTGCACCGATTCCTCGCCAAGACGATCCCCAGACATCTCTAACCGGGACAAACACGATCGGGCGGTGTTCGTACCCCTGAAGCGGGCTGTGACCCAAGCGATTTGCGCCCAGCTCGCAGGCAAGCTCCGTGGAGACCGAGAAATGAACCGAACCAGAACAGATGGGCCAGTCTTCCCACGCACCTATACCTGCGGTGCCGCGGTCGTGCTGGTGGCACTTTTGGCCTGCACCGGGCCCGCGTTCGCGGCAGGCGGCTTCGAAGCCCGCGCACGAAGGCCGGTCTTCGACAGCTCGGCGCTGGAGTTGATCGGGGCGGGCGGATATCGCAGCGCCACTCCGAGCCGAGCTGTGAGGGTGACTGTCTGCCTGCGCAAGCGCTACGGACGCCGTCTCTTTGACGTTCGCTGCGCCAGCGCCAGCGCCAATAACCAGGCGGTCCGGGCTCAGGTCACGGTACCCGGCTGCGTCAGCGGGATTTGGCGGACCACGGCGCTCGGTGAAACCCTTGGGCCGCACGGCAACTGGGTCGACCGAGCGACCTCGGTTAGCCGCGCCTATCGCTGCTAGGTACCCGCCTTCGCCAGCTTGAGAATCCGAGCGCCGATCGGTCGAGTCTTGCGACGAGGCGATCGGCAATGGAGGTTCTCCGGCCGGTAATTCATTCCAGTGAGGACAACGGGAGCGGGGGTCCCTAGGCACGACCGGGTGGAGAGTAATCCGGCGCTTGGCCGCCGCTTGAACCTCCCAACGGCGACCCTTAATCCGATCGCCACCAGACCGCGACCAGCAGCGCTCAAGAGCACACCGAAGCTAAGCCACTCGGTCAGACAGCGACCAAGCTCAGCAGATTGAGACCTGGCCCTTGAGCGTCTTGACCACGCGCTTATTGTGGCCGTGCTTTCGGATCACCGCCGTGACCCTGGCCTTGACGGTGTATTTTTTGCCCGGCGTCAGCGGACCTGGCGTGATCAACCACCGAAACGGCTTCTTCTTCAGCGTCTTCTTCATCCCGTCGAAGGAAAAGGTGACCTTGGCTACCTTCATCTTGGTCCGAAGCGCCTTGGCGACGCGGTGGCGGGCTTTCTTGCCCACCCCGACGTAGAAGGGCTGCTCGGACTCAAGGCACATCCCCGGGACCTTCAGGGTCAGCAGGTTGCCTTCAACCGCAGCGGTGCTCGTGTGCGTTTTGCCTTTGTAGGTCGGCGGTGTTTTCGGCGGCGCCGGCGGCGGTGGCGGCGCCGAATTGGCAACCGGCGCCAGATCGGCGACGCGCAGACCACTGGAATCCATGAAGGTGAGCCAACCCTGGCCGCCGTTGCCGATCGTGAGCTGAGCGTTGTCAAAGCCGGCGTAGGCATCGCCGATATGGGCGATATCGGTCGCGGATCCAAAGCTCGCTCCGCCATTGGTCGAGGTGAAGAGGCGCATGTCGGGGCTTTCGTTGCTGCTGGCCGGCCAGGCGACGGCGATCCGAGAACCGTCAGGAGACTGGGCGATCGCCCCACCCGTGAAGAGGCCGAACGAGGGACCGCTGGCAAGGGTCAGGGGGGCGCCGAAACTCGTTCCGTTGTATTTACGCACGTTAACCACGTTGGGATAGCTGCTCCCCCCACCGAAGTCTTCCGAGACCAAGAAGAGCCCCGCGCTACCTCCCGATACCTTTGATTCATAGCCATTTGTGACCGCGATGGGGCCTTCCCAGTTGGCTTCAGAATCAAGTTCGGTTTCATTCGAGACCGAAGCACCCTTGTAGCGGTAGAAGTGGACCGAATCCGGTTCTGTGAGTTCCCAGTAGGTGTCGACCAGCTGACCGGAGCTGTCGAGCCCGAGACTTGATCCGTCGACGCCGCCGGTACCGATCGTTTCGAAGCTGAATCCTCCACCCGTGCCCCCCGCGGCGGGCGCGCTGCTGAAGCCGAGCCCGGGGTTGTAGGCGCCGATCAGCAGGCTCGACCCCGACAGGAGCACGTTGCTCGGATTTGACTTGCCCGAGTATCCGCTTGTGGTGATGGTGCCGGCGTTGAAGCTTTCCCCGCCATTGGTCGACTCCCAGATGACGACATCGTTTTTGACGTAGCGCGGCGCCACGACGTAGACGATCGCGCCGCTGCCGAGCACGGGGTAAACGCCGCTTACCTCATCGGTTGTTTCGGACCCGCCTGGAATCGGCAGCGTGATCGGATGGGCACAGGTGCCCCCGACCGGAATTTTGCAAAACATCGGCGCATCGGCGACATCGGCTTCGGCGGACCTATGGGTCCACCCGACGTAGGCGTTGCCGGCGGAATCCTGGACCAGATGCCCCGAAGAGGTGGCCTGAGAATCGAGCACGAAGCGGTCATTGGCGGCGGCCGGAGCGCTCCAGACAAATAGCCCGCAGGCCCAGACGGCAGCGAGCAGAACCGCGGCCTTCTGGGCCGTGGGGGGAGCGAGGCAAAACCTCCAACGCGGGACCCGAGCAGGCCTTCGAACTGGATGACGCAATGAGACCCCCTTCAGGTCGCGCCTTACCGGCGAGTAATCGATTGGCGGTAAAGCGCCGATCGGGCTTCGGGGGCAGAACCTAGCAGCTACCAAAGCCCGGGCTTCCTCGCTATTGGTGGACGCGCCGCGGCGATCGAAGCGCCGGGTCGGGGTTACTTTCAGACCCCCCCAGCTGGCTCAGCCGCCTTGGGCGCTGCGATCGACAGACCTTCCCGGCAGCAGGGTGAAGGCCTGGACTTTCTCAGAGGCGATCACCAAGTCCTCACCGTGAGAGTTGATGCTCACGTTTCCGTGCGGCCCGGAAGTTATGGCCTCGTTTTCCTCGATCAGCAGCCCATCGACCCGATGACCCGTTGTCGCCTCAAGCCGGATCGGCACGTCTCCATCTCGGCTGCTGCGTATTAGCTCGAGAACGTCGTGAAACCACGACTCCTGCTCAGACGGCGGCCGCTCATAGCGCCTCCCAATCTCAAAGCTCTCCGCCATTGGCGACAAACTAGCGATCCGCTCTGATCGACCAGCGGGAAGGCCCCGCAGCTGGATCGCGATCCAGCTGGGCGAGCGCCGAAGCGCACCGCCAACCGCGCTGAAGTGGGGCGAGGGCGTCGAGCGCTTCGGCGGGGCTTTGATGCCGCCCGGTCTGTGTGGCGGCCCCTCAAGCCTGGGTGGACTCAGGGCGCAACGGCACCGGCTCCCGCTCCCGGCTCAGGACACCGCGCAGCGACGAAGCGACTTGGTGAGGGCCGGCGGCGTTGATCGGAGCGGGTGGACCCAGCAAGAACCCCTGTGCGAAATCGACCCCAAACATCTTTACCAAGGTAAGGGTCGCCTCGTCCTCGACCCCCTCGGCAACGGTCGTTTGCCCCAACCGATGAGCCAGGCTGACGATCGTTTGCACCAAGTAGCGATCAAATGTGCTCTCGCTCATTCCGCGCACAAACTCGATGTCGATCTTCAGGGTCTGGATCGGAAAGTGTTTGAGGTAGCCCAAGGAACTGAGTCCAGTCCCGAAATCGTCGAGCGCGAGATCGCAACCGAGGTTCTCCAGATAGCCGGCAAAGCGCCGCGCCGCATCAATGTTTGCGACCCCGGTCGTCTCGGTCAGCTCGAAACTGAGCATGCGGGGGTCCATTCCAGCGTGGATCGCCTCGGCAACCTGGGCCACCAGCTTGCGATCGGTGAGGGCCGGGCCGGAGATGTTGACCGCGACGGCACGGCCCTGCTGAGCCAGCTCGATCGCTCGAGCAACCGCAAACCGATCGATCTCACCGATCAATCCAAAACGCTCGGCGGTGGGTAAAAAGGAGCCCGGCGGTACCTCGGCACCCTCGCCGTCGATCATCCTCACCAACAGCTCCTCGCGTGCCACCTCACCGCTTCGCAGGTCAACGATCGGCTGGGCTCGCAGGACCAATCGGTCCTCTCGCAGCGCTTCGCGGATGCGATCAACCCAGGTGAGCTTCATCCCCCTCTGGCCGCGATACACCCTGACCCGACCGTGCCCCGCACCCTTGGCCTCATAGAGGGCGATATCGGCAGCGATCAGGAGGTCCTCGACGTCGAGCTTGCTCTGGGCGCCAAATTCCACGACCCCGGCGCTCGCTCCGACCATCGGATCCTGATCCGCCCCAATCGCGCTCAGGACCGCCTCGGCAACCTGCAGGGCGCCATCCTCATCGATCTCGGGGAGGAGCGCGGCAAACTCATCTCCCCCCAGCCTCGCAGCCGTATCTGTGACCCGCAGGCTGTCGCTGATCGCGTCAGCCACCCGACAGATCACCTGATCGCCGACCGGGTGTCCGAATGAGTCGTTTATGAACTTAAATGAGTCGAGGTCGATGAACAGCAGGGCGCCGCTATGGCCGTAGCGACGCGAGTAGCGAAGCTGCTCTTCGAGCCGTTCGGCGAAGCGACGCCGGTTGCAAAGCCCTGTGAGCGGGTCATGGTCGGCCTGATAGCGCAGCCGCGATTGCATATCGAGCTGTTTGGCGATGATGCCGTCGCGCTCGCGGATCAGCTGGCCGTTTTCGGCAAGGGTCCGAAATAGTCGCGCCAGGCCAAGCAGCAATGCAGCCCCGCTGGAGACCATCACAGTTAGGTTTTGATCAGTTGCGGACTGCTGCACGAGCAGCCCCAGCGAGAGCAGCATGGCGCCACCCAGGGCGACGCCAAGGAGGCGACCCCGGAAAGCATCCGAGCGGCTCAGAGACGCGCTGAACCTCGATGAGGCCGCAAGGAAAAAGATCGCCAGGGCCCAACCAAAATAAAGCGTCGTGCTGGGTTCATCGATGCCGTCAACAGTTGCCTTCAGATTGATCACGTCGGTAATCAGGAGCATCGCCATCCCGGCCATCAGCCAGAAGTAGGCCGCACCGACGCGGAAGCGGCTGGGAATGCAAACGACCGCCAAAAGCGTCAGCGCCGCCAGGTCGAGGATCGGATAGGCGAGCTCGCCGCCGACCAGTCGAGAGACCGAGGACCCCGGCAGCAGCGCGTTAAAGATCAGCTCGTAGGCCAGCGAACCGATTGCGAGGGCGATCACCGCACCGTCGATCCCGATCGAGAGGCGCATGCGCTCCCGTCCCTCGCGGATCAACAGAATCACCCCGGCGATCAGCAGCGGAAAAAGCGCCAAGCAGAAGTAATCACCGACCGCCGGAAAACCGGTCACGGTGCGCTGCGAGAGGAAGAAATAGGCCTCACCGATGGAGTTGGAGGCCAGGCCTGCGCCAATCAGATACCAACCGAGGCGGGCACCGGGTTGCCTCAGCGCGCATAGAAAATATGCCAGGACCGGCAGGGTCAGAATGGCGGTCGCCATCACCTGGGTGAGCAGGCCGGCGGGCGAGGGCGAGGAGACGATCAGCTGCGCGATCTCGATCGCCAGCGCTGCACCAGCGACCATAAAGAGGCGATCTGCTGCGCGGCTTTTGAGCGCCGGAAGTCCGGAGTGGTCCTTCGGTAGGGCCGGGTTTGACACCCCTACCGCCCCGCCGCCGTCGAGCTGTCTCTGCCGCCGGTTTCCGGATCGAGCTCGAGCCGAGACCCGCTTTTCGGCAATCTGGTTGTTGCCCGGGTCCTGCCAGAAACGTGGCTACGGGCCGGTGTTTTGGACCTCAGGATCGTCAAGAGCGGACCGATCTGCCGCCTCACCAGCGCCGCGCCGCGCCGAATAACTCCTGCAGATAGCCGGCTACTGACACCGGCGACATGAACAGCTGGTAGGTGAGCAGGTAGGCGAGGTAGCCGAGCCGATTGCGGCGCACTTTGAGTCCAACCTGCTCAAAGGCCTGCCTGGAGAAGTGAAACATAATTCCCGCGAGAATCAGATTGAGCGGCAAAACTGCGAGCGTCATCGGCCCGACGATCGCGAAATTGCCAAACAGAGCCAGGATGATTCCGATCGGAAAGGCGATCGAGTAAACGAGATCTATGTAGGGGAAGATGAAATTGACGAGGACAGCGTGAATGTTGGAGCGACCCTCGGCCAGAAGCGCGCCGCCATGCTCGCGCAGCCCCTCGATCATCCCGCGCGCCCAGCGGCGTCGTTGCCGAGCGAATGATCGAGCGTCTTCGGGCGCACCGGTGAAGGCAATCGCGGTGCGCTCATATCCAACCCGACCCCCCTCGCGCATCATCGCCCAGGTGAGGACAATGTCCTCGCCGATCCGATCGGGCCAACCACCCGCGTGCTTCAACGCCTTGGTTCGGTAGACGCTGAAGGCTCCCTGGGCGACCATCGTTCCCTGGAAGAGCCCCTGTTGACGCTTAACCGAAGCGATACCTAAAAAGTAGTCCCACTCCT
Source organism: uncultured Solirubrobacterales bacterium (assembly GCA_963745305.1). Lineage (GTDB taxonomy): Bacteria > Actinomycetota > Thermoleophilia > Solirubrobacterales > 70-9 > CAVUWL01. The sequence goes on along the minus strand of CAVUWL010000015.1, from coordinate 43,105 downwards.
GGGCACGGGTTATGAAGTTGTTGCGCGAGTTGCGGACGAAGACCGCGCCGGCGACGGCGACGGTGTCGGGTGGTGAGATGGCGAGGCGAGCGACGATCCGCCGGAGGGAATCTGGCATCAAAAGGGTGTCCGCATCGACGGTCGCCATTAACGGCGTCCGCACCCGCTTCAAGGCAGCGGTCAAAGTGTTTGCCTTACCACCGTGGGAGAAGGTGAGCACGGATAGGTGGCGATCGGTTGCACGCCATTTGCGTGCCAACTCTGCGGTCCGATCGGTTGAGCCGTCGTCGGCGACGAGAATCCGCAGTTCGCCGGGATATTTCTGCTTGACGACGTAATCAAGTGTCTCGCTGAGCGTCTTTTCCTCGTTGAAGCAGGCAATCACCACCGTGAGCGCGGGGAACTCGAGGTCGAAGCGAAGTGGCGGGGGCCGATCGATCAAGAGCGAGGTGATCAGATTGGCGTTCAGGTAGCCGGGGATGATGGCGATTCCAAAGATCACAGCAACCGCGACGGGGATCGTGATTGATTGGCCAAGGGCTTCGATCCAGGGGATCGAGAGCCAAAGGGAGAAACCGGCCCAGGCGAGCGCAACGGCGATCACGATCGCCAGCTTCAGATGAAGCGCTACGTAGAGCCGCTTGCGTTCTTTCGGCGTGCGCTCGAGCTCCTTGACCGAAATCAGCCCATCGAGCTCACCGATTGCCTCGTCGCCGAGCGACAGCGCGGCAGCGCCTTGGGACAAGCTTGCCTTCTTTGGCTCCAGCTCAGACTTTGCCATCACCGAAGTGATCGACAGATCGGCATCACAGCTGGAGAGCGGCGCCTCTGGACCCGAAAGCGACTCGTGAGATCGGGTGACCTCGGCAACCCTCGAACCCGGCGCCAGATCGGTTCGATCGCTCCCTGAAATCTGGCGAATCCACCCAGACGGCTGAGCCCCGACCCGGGTCTCCAGCGCACCCACGTTTTTTGTGCAATCGGCGATCTCCAGGGCGCCCGACCGAAACGCGGGGCTCGGAGGCATTCGGGCGAGGCCGATGTTTCGGCCCACGCGGCCGAGGGAATATTCAGCGCCGTCCGAGCCGCAACCATCGGGTACTGCCCGCGTTGCCTGCTGCGTGATGATGTCTCGGTTCCACTTATCGTTAGCGTGTTCAAATCGCCGCAGAGCGGGCAGCGAGCCGCCGAACCTGGGCCAAAGCCCTAGCCAAACACCGGCGGGAGCAACGCCATAGGGCCTTCGGCCCCTTAGGGGCTCGTTTACTCCGCTGCCTTTGCCCGCAGCCCCAGAAGGTCCCTTGTCATACGCAGATGCCGCCGTGAGAGCTCGCCTTGACTACGGCTTCACTCGTCCCGGGCGACTCCAAAACCGTGAAGAGAGAGAAGGGAGGCCGCGCGCCATCGGCCATAGCTCGATCTCAGCACCCCTTAACCCTCCGGCATATCGGAGGTAAAGGGGCCTTTTCGTTATGGGCGACCGTTAATGGCGCCGGATTGCAAAGATGCCCGCAAGTGACCCTGCGGCGATAAGCGCCAGCGTCACGTTCTCCCTGCCTCGCCTGGTGAGGGCATACTCGAGGATGTCATCGAGTGCATAGCGGGTCATGTGCCTTTTGTAACACCCTTGGCGCTGGTTCGATTCGGTCCATTTCTCCCGATGGCGCCCCCTTCGGGCGTCCCTAAGGGTCTCGTCAGGAGCCGTTGGGGGAGCGGTTTGGCGACGACTCGTTCAAGGTTTCGGGAACTCCAATGTTGTTAAAACGGCAAGCGTCACGGCCCTGGACAGCGCTGCTACTCCGCAAGCATCGCCACCTGGCAGCGTTTCGAGGCTAACGCGATCGTGTCGGGCAGGTCGCAATCGCCTCGATTGCTCAATCGAACCAGGGTGGGGTAGGTTGGACCACCACCTGCCCGACAACCCCACGAAGGAGAACGAGATGGCCTACGCCATAACCCACCACTTCCCCAATGGCAACGAAGAGCAGTACCAGGCAGCCCTGGCAAGCGTTCATCCCTCAGACGGAAGCCTGCCCCCTGGACAGACTTATCACGCGGCCGGCCCAACCGAGGATGGCTGGATGATCGTTGCGGTCTTTAATTCAAAGGATGATTGGGAGCGATTTCGTGATGAGGATCTGCTTCCTGGGCTGCAAAATGCTGATGGAGCCTTTGAGGGCCAACCGCAGCAAACCGCCTTTGAGGTTGCAAATCTCCAGCAGGCATAGGCGTCGGAATCGCTTGAGAGCAGCGCCCACCCCTAACAAAATAGGCAGCTCACCCTTCCCCGGATATTCAGCTCTTACGGGGATCTAGGCTCGCCAACCTCACCGGAATCAGGAGAATCGCAATGTATGCACGAGTCGCACGTTTTGAAGGCGCCGATGCGGAGACGCTGAGGCAAACAGCAGCCGAGATCCGCAACCGGTCCGAATCTGAGTCGGGCCCACCCGAGGGCGTTCCCGCAAAGGAGCTCCTCCTACTAAGCGATCCGGAGAACGGTCGCGCGTTAGCCGTCACTCTTTTCGAGACTGAGGATGACTATCGCCAAGGCGATGAAAAACTCAACTCGATGAGCCCTCCCACTGATGGCGGGATGGGTCGGCGAGTCGGAGTGGATAAATACGAGGTTTCGGTCAAGGTCAAGGCGTAGGCACGGCCACTGCGTGATCTAAATCGAAGTCGCAGGCCGAAGCTAAAGACAGCTTCGCCTCGGCACCGAGAGCCAGAGCTCCGTCGAGGCTGAGCCGTTTGAACTCGGCATTGCATTTCGACCATGCTCCGGCGTCGACATACCCCTTCTCCCAAACCCGCGGCGAACCCGGAGCCCCCAACCTGCTCGTCGTCTCCCGCCGACTCAACGGTAAACCCTATTCTCAAGAGCCCGATCTTGAATCAGTGGGTGACTCCCACGTCTGGTTGATTTGGTGAGGGCAGGCACTCGCCGGTGGGGAGAATCACAGACACATGGCCTCCAAGAACGGACCTTCGGAGGCCAACTCGACTGCCTCCATCTGGGATTTGGGCTAGGGAACCCTAGGGGCTCCCTTTTGAATCTGGATTGAGAATCTCTCGTGGAGCTTCATGAAATTGGAATACGCCGTCTTGACCTTGATTGTCGCAACGGTCTTCTCCCCCTTGGACACAATGCCATCCCCAACGGAGGAGCAATTTACGCTTTTGGCCCCCTCGACGCACGGCCATTCGACGTGAAAGGTGAGATCGGAACCATAATCCTCGATCGAAGCCTTTCCCGAGCAGATCAGGAAATGTATGGCTAGGTCACTACAGTCCTCGGTATCCAGCGTTCCCGCGCTCTTGGACCCAGACGTCAGCTCGATGGTCGAGTGTAATTCTTCGGTCTCTTCTTCTTCGACTCGGGGTTTCTGGACTTTCGTGACAACGCCCGTCAGATCCAGCGTGTCGCTTGACTCCTTCGCCGAAGCACCAGATGCCCACGAGGCGCTCAGAGGCCCGACAAGGAGCGCGCAAACGCTGAACGCAAGCAGAGCGGGAAGGAGGCTGCGCCGCGCCGATCGATCGACAGTCACAGAACGGACTCTCCCTGGTGCATAGCTGCCTCCTCGGAAGTCTCGGGGATGGGGCGGAGACAGTATCGCCGAATCCAAGCCATTCAGCAAGGCAGCGCCTGAGCGCCTCCCGCTGGTTCTCAAGTCCCTTGAGCGACGAGGCCCGGATGGCCGTGGTGCCATCCGGGCCAAGTGCTTTTGGGCGGTTAGCCTTCTGGCCGGAATGTGATTCCGCTCAGGTTTGCTGTGCTTTCGGTCCCACTCGTGACATAGACATCTCCTTCGAGATTTTGACCTTCATACGTCACGTTTGATCCAAAGACGACAACCGATCCTTCCGATTCGGCGTTGGGAAAGGTTTGCACGCTTCCACTTGCGGGCCGGTATCCGGCGGGCAGCATGAAGACCAAACCACCGATTGGTTTTTCTTCTTTCCCAATCTTCGCCAGGCCTTCGAGGTGGACGATCCCCTCATGGTCCTTATAGAAGCCAACCGATCGAAACGTCACCCCAGATTGCGGGGGATAGTTAACGGTCCCATCCAGAAACGATGGCTGGCCCGGTGATCCAACCAAACGAATCGCTTCGGGCGGCGTCAACGCGTTGGCCGTCCCGGCCGTTGTCGCCGAGGTGGCATTGCTGGCAGAGGGCACCGTCCCCAGCTTGGCAAGATTGATCTGGGTACCCGTGATCGTGCCCTTCTTGATCTTGGCTCCAGTAACCGCGCCATTTTTAATCTGCTTGGTGCCGACACTGTTCTTGCCAAGCTTGCCCGCGGCCAGAGCAGCTCCGCCACCGACTAGCAGGAAAAGACACAGCGTTGATATGACGTTCGCGTAGGTCATTTTGCTTCGGATCGTTCTCATACGTCCCCCTGGATGTAGTTGACGAGAAGGGTCAGCTTATGCCTAACCCCCACCAAAAGTGTCGAGCCCAAATCGATCACGTTGCGGCCGTCCGCAGGCTCCCGCCTCGCTTCACTGCCGCGGGAGTCGCCCGCAAGTTCTCATGGCCGGTCAATTGCGTGGGCGCCGGCGAGAAGATGGAGGTCTTTCGCAACGGCGTCACGAACCCGTGCATATGAGCCCACTCGGGGTTTCCCCAACCGTATCCGCGTCGCGATCGTGGACTGATCCACAGGGCGCCGACGCTCGACGGGGACTTTGAGTGCGATATCGAAACCTGGCGCGACACGATCGGTCGCCGAGTGCGGCTTGGCCATCCGATCGACTCCTCGGTGCTGATCAACGTCAAGCGGCGCGAGCTGCTGCTGAAGCGGCCCCTTGGGTGAGCGGGAACGCGCAATCAGGGCGATCACCGCCAGCGAATTACTGCACGGGGATCACCCCCACCACGATCGTGCTCGCGCCTGGGGGGGCTGCACCTCGCCGAGCAACTGATCTCCTTGATCGAGCCGCTGCCAGCGCGATCCCCAGGCGCCAGCGCTCCCGCCGAGATCTGGATCAGACTCGAGCGGAGCGGCAAACAAATCGGCGCAGAAGACTCAAGGATTGCGGCGACCATCGGGGGCAACAGCGTGGACCTCGCGACTGCCAATAAAAGCGAGCGAGAACGGGTCCCAGGCCCACCGTCGTGGCGCTCTCACCAGCCATATCAGGGCCGCGATTGAGCCCGGATGAATCCGGGTGCCTACATCAGGAGGGCGAATCGAGCTAGCGGGCCGGCGAGGAGGCGAGGAGCGACAAGTTCGAGCTGGGCATACGGGTGCGCCAGTCTTTCGATGAGCAGGTCGCCGAATGAACTCGGTTCTCCCGAACCGGACCGCTCTTGGCCGCGCACCGCGGGCAGGTATCGCCGCTCACCCCACGGATCCCGCCGAACTCCGTTGCACATTGGTCGCACCGAAACATGGCTCTTGAATATCCCCTATTCGCCGGATCGAAACGTGGTCTTGCATATCCGTTTCGGCCGGAGATCCAGACTCCTTAGCTTTTGGCGCCGAGACGGCACTTTTTTCGCACTCCGGCGCGCTGGCGCGAGCTGATGGATAGCGCGCCGGCGATCGATGAGGACTTCGAGCGCGACATCGAATCGGGGCGCAAAGCCAATCGGTCCGCCGTGCGCTGTTTGGCCGTCCTGATCGATACCTCGGTTTTGATCAACGTAGAGAGACGCGGGTTATCGCTCGAACAGGCCATCGGGAGAGAGGAGCGCGCGATCAGCGCCAGCGAGCTGCTACACGGCGTTCACCGTGCGACCGACAATCGCGCTCGCAAGCGGCGACAGGCCTTCGTCGAGCCCCTGATCTCCTCGATCCAGCCCCTGCCGATCACAACCCGGGACGCCCGTGAGCACGCTGAGATTTGAGCTGGCTGAGGCAAGGTGGTCAAGTGATCGGGGCCCACGGCATGTGGAACGCGGCGACCGCCGTCAGTCACGGCATGGACGTCGCAACTGCCAACCCGACCGAGTTCGAACGGGTTTCGGGACCGTCGTGGCGCTCTGACCTGCGATACCGCCAGGGAGATTCAGATCGGATACGAGCCCCTCAAATGACTTCTGAGTCATTGTCGAGATTTTCGTTCGAAAAGCTTGCGCCAGATGCGTCGGAGTACCGCTACGGGGATTCGAAACGCGTAGTCGCTGGCTTCACAAGCGGGATTTGGCTTGTCTTGGCGGTTTGAGTGGTCGTCTCAGGTCGTATCGAGTCGTGGTAACGCTGGGTCATTGGCCCATCTTTGGCCCATTTGCCACCGGCTCAGCCTCATCCATTTTCTCTAGGTAGGCGTCCATTCGCGCTCGTGCCTCCTCGCGACTACCGGGGAACATGTGCCCGTAAAGATCGAAGGTCATCGTGATCCAGGCGTGGCCCACGAACTCCTGAACTGCCTTCGGATTCTCTCCAGCGGAGATCAGCAGCGAGGCGAAAGTGTGCCGAGCGCCGTGCAGGCGGATCGGATCCAACTCAGCGTCTTCCCAAGCGTCGATCACCCGGGTGCGGACAGTCGATGGAACGAACGGGTCAGAAGTTGTGCGCCCGAGCGCCAGCTCGTCACCGCTGCGTCCGGTGCTGAGTAGGTGCTCGTCAAGATGATCACGCAGAACGGACAGCATCGGGACCGTGCGCGAGCTTGTCGCCGACTTCGGGTCAATCACACCCGCCGATTGATCCCATGATCGCTCGACACGGACTGTGGATGAGCCGAGGTCGATCGAGGAGCAGCGAAGCGCCTGTAACTCGCCTCGTCGAAGTCCGGCATAGAACGCGGTCGCGAAGATCGCTCGCTCTGAGCCCTTGAGCGCTTCCAGCAGCGCGCGAGCTTCGGTTGCGGTAGCGATCCGTACAGGCGCGCGGCGGGAAGACGGTAGGTCTAGGTCGGTCGTCGGATTCGTGGCGACCAACTCGCGCTGGATTGCCCGCCGATAGATCGCACGCAGCGGGTCGAATGTGTTTCGCACGCTTGAGGGTGAGAGCCCTTCGCCGAGCAGCTCGTCGGCCAGGTCCTGCACGTCGCGGCGGCGAAGCTCGCTGAGTCTGAAATCACCGAGTTCCGGCAACACCGAGCCATGCAGTTTGCCGGCGTAGCCGCGAAGCGTTGAGGGCTTGAGCTGCCGTCCAGAACGATCGCGCACAGTTCCTGCTCTCGCGCCTGCGAGCCATTCCTCAGCAGCCTCGCGCACGGTGCGAGGGTCGGGTGCGCGCAGTGTCCCGGCTTGCAGCGAGACCAGCGCATCAGCGCGCCAGGTCTTCGCCTCGGTGAGCGATTTGAAGGTCTTGCGGATTCGCTTTTGCTCGCGGTTCGACCACACCCGAACGCGGAAAGACGGCTTGCAGTTACAGCGTGCGTCTGACTCTGACCGGCATCCGGCTTGGTGACGGGAGCTATACCCAGATGTTGTGGATGGACCTGAGAACGAAGGCGGCGTACCTTCCCGGTTGATCAAGACCGACCGCCGCAAGGCGGGAAAGGAAGGCACGCCATGGGAGATGTTCGCAGGATCGACGGAGGTCGCACTGAGCAGGACGCGGTCACGCTGGATGACCTGGCCAGGGAAGGCGCGCGGCGGATGATTGCCACGGCCCTTGAGGTTGAGGTCGAGGAGTACGTCGGCTCCTTCACCGAGGAGCTTGACGAGGACGGAAAGCGTCTGGTGGTCCGCAACGGCCGGGGCCGCGAGCGGCGGCTGACGGTCGGCTCGGGGACAGTGAAGATCCGTGCCCCACGCGTCAACGACTAGCGCGTCGATGAGGAAGGCGAGCGCAAGAAGTTCAGCTCGAAGATCCTGCCGGCCTACGCACGCCGCTCGCCGAAGGTCACCGACGTGCTGCCGATCCTCTACCTGCGCGGCCTCTCCACCGGCGACTTCGAGCCGGCGCTGCGAGACCTGCTGGGCGAGGACGCCTCGGGCCTCTCGGCAACCTCGATCGCTCGGCTGACGAAGCAATGGGAGGCAGATCACGTGGCGTTTAAGGCGCGCAGCCTGCGCTTTCACCGCTACGCCTACCTGTTCGTCGACGGCGTCCACATGAGCGTGCGGCTGGGCGAGGATGACCGCCTCTGCCTGCTGGTGGTGATCGGGGTGCGCGAGGACGGCGCCAAGGAGCTGCTCGCGGTCGAGGACGGCTACCGCGAGTCAAAGGACTCCTGGGCGGCGGTGCTGCGCGACCTGCGCGATCGCGGGATGAACGAACCGAAGCTGGTGAGCGGCGACGGCGCGCTCGGCGCCTGGGCGGCGCTGCGCGACGTCTTCCCCCAGACCAAAGAGCAAAGGTGTTGGGTGCACAAGACCGCGAACGTCCTCGACGCGCTCCCCAAGCGGCTGCAGCCCAGGGCGAAGACGTTGCTGCACGGGATGGCCGAGGCCCCCGCCCGCGCCGAGGCGCGAACTGCGCTGGAGCGCTTCCGGGAGGAGTTCGACGCCAAGTACCCCAAGGCAGTGGCGAAGCTCGACAAGGACTGGACCGCACTGACCGCGTTCCTTGACTTCCCCGCCGAGCACTGGCGCCACCTGCGGACCACCAACCCGATCGAGTCGAGCTTCGCGACCGTGAAGCTGCGCACCCGGGTGACCAAGGGCGCCGGCTCAAAGAAGGCGGGGCTGGGGATGGCCTACAAGCTGCTCGACGCCGCCCAGGAACGCTGGCGGCGGATCAACCGCCACGAGCTCGTCGCCGACGTGCTCGACGGAGTCACCTTCAAGGATGGAATCGAGGTAGAGAACACCGACTACGAGAAAGATGACGAGAAGGTCGCCGCCTGACGGTTCTCACATGACGTCATCCACAACATTTGACAATTGCTCGTGACTGCTCAGATTGCGCCTCAGTTGAAGGCTTTGGGCTGGCGCTCTCTCTCGCGCTCCTGCTGCTTTGGTGTTCATTTGAACGTCCTTTTTACTGCTGGTCGAAATTCCTTGGATCAGCAAAGAGCTGATCTCAAGAAGCAGCGTAAACGCTCGCCCGGCGTATTCCCCCCGCTAAAAAAGGAAAGGGCCGGCACCCCCAAAGCAAAGGTGCCGACCCTCCAAGGTTTCGACCAAGAACCCTCAAGCCACAGGCTATCGACGACGCCCTCGCGCTAGAGGAAAATGGATGGTAAGGGCGCCTCAGGCGCCAGCTCTTTCCTGATCGCTTTCCTCAGACCACCTCCAGTGTTGCCCCGGGTACCTCGGCTCCATGGCGCTCAAGGAGTTTCTCAATGGACTCCAGGACGCGCCGGGCGTGGCGAGGTAATAGGTTCGGGCAGCCCCTCGTAACGCGCTGGAGGGCGACTAGAGCCTCGTTGATCCGCTGTTGTTCTTCGGGCGGCATCAACTCCTATGACTGGTTTTGCTTAGGGGTAAGCAAACGGCTACCCCCGCGGTTGTCCTGCGGGTCGCATCGCACAGCGCGCATCCCGCTCGGCCTTGTCAGGCTTCGACCGCACAGCCTCGATCGTGAGGCCAGTAGCCGCCACTCCGATGCAGGTCGGGCAAGCGCCACAGCAGGACGAGGTCATCTCAAGGTATCTGCCGAGAAACGGCATCAGCTTGATTAGCCGCAGTCGAAGCACGGCCAAAGCTTAGCCCCCCTGGTTGTCCCACTTGAATGCGGTGCGACGATTGTGATTCGCGCTCCCTACTACGCTGTAATTCCATGACCAAGCACCCCAACGAGTCCGAGCAGCGCCAGCTCGCCTCTCAGTTCTTCACCGACGTTCTCATCGACGAGCTTCGAAAGCGCGACTACATCGTGCTTGCCAAGCAGCAGCATGAGGTTCTAGTCGATAGCGCTGAGGCGGTCTTGAACCGCACGGACATTCCGCGCTAGCGGCTCAGCCAACCTCCGGGAGCATTTCCTCGCTCTCATTGGCCGCCGTGTAGCACTCGGGGTGGTACTTCCCGGTCGGTGCTGGCTGCTCTCGATTGTCGCGGGTACTCTCTTCGACCCTCGCGGCTCGGAGGCCATCGGAGGTTGGTGATACCTCGATGATCTCCCGCCAGTAGACCAGCAGCTTTCCGCAGTGATCGCAATGCATCCCCGGCACGAACGCATGTTCGCATATAAGCCCGTTTAAGGGCTCGTGGATCGAGGACGGGGTATTGAGCGTGCGGGAACCTGTTGCAGCGTTAGGGAGCTTCTGAGAGGGCCTGCGTGACTTTCTGGCACCCCCGGATGCCGAAGGACGCATAGGGTCACCGTGTAACCGGGTCAACGAAACGGAGGAATCATGCATCGCAAACTTTTGGGCGTAGCTTCGATTGGCGCCCTTTTCTTCACCGGCCTGTTGGTGACGGGCTGTGGAAGCAGCAGCAGCAGCAGCACAACAGCAACGACGGCGGCCTTGACAAAGGCTGAATTCGCCACCCGTGGCAATGCCATCTGCAAAACGGGAAATATGGTCGGCGAAAAAGAGGGTAAAGCCCTTGGAAATAACCCTTCAAAGGCTCAAATCGAACAATATGCGACGAGTTCGCAGATCCCCAACATCCAAACCCAGATCGCTGGAGTCGCTGCGCTGCGGGCTCCGGCTGAATATGAAGCCACCCAAAAAGAACTCGTCAAAACGGCCCAGGCCACTCTTAACGAAGTGAAGGCAAAGCCGTCCCTGCTACAGACGAAAGGTCTCTTTGCGTCGAGCCACGCACTTGCAGTGAAAATCGGCTTGACCGAATGCGCCGCGGAAGGATCTTAGGCGCGATTCGATGGTCAGGATGGAGGGGCGCTCAGGTGGCGCCCCTCCTGGTTATCGCTGACTATGGCTCCCGCGAGTCCAGCTTGAAACGGTCCATACTGCCCTGCCAGGTTCGTAGTCTGGGCCAGCCACCTGGGTTGAAAAGCCCCGACAGCCGTGGTGCCATCCGGGCCAAGTCGCGTCGTCCGTTAGCTTTCAGCCCGGAACGAAAAACCGCTCAAGTCCACCGCTTTTTCTTTTCCCCCGACAAACCAAACGTCACCACTTAGTTCTATCCCTTCAACGACTACATTCGACCCGAAGATGAAAACGGCCGTACTTTCGGGACCGAAAAGGACTTCCTCAGCCCCGCTGGCCGGCCGGAATCCGGGGGGCAACTGGAAGATCATGCCTGGGACGGGTTTTTCCCCTTTGCCGGTCTTCACATAGCCATTGAGGTGAACGATGCCGTCGTGGTCCTTGTAGAAGCTGGCTGGTTGGATATTGAATGGCGAACTAAGGGAATTGCTAGTGCCGTCCAAGAATGGCGGCTGGCCGGAGACGCCAATAATGTGCCTGGGTTCCATCGGCGCAAGGGCATTGGCCGTGCCGGCGGTCGTCGCTGCGTTTGCGGTAGCTGCATTGGTGGCTGACGGCACGGTCCCAAGCTTGGCAAGATTGATCTGGGTTCCCGTGATCGTGCCCTTCTTGATCTTGGCGGCCGTGACTGCGTTGTTCTTAATCTGCTTGGTGCCCACCGTGTTCTTGCCGAGCCTCCCTGCAGCTAGAGCAGCTCCACCCCCGAGCAGGAGGAAAACAGCAATCGTGGACATGACGTTGGCATAGGTCAGTCTGTTGCGAATCGTTCTCATCGGATCTCCCCAATAGGTTGATTGAACGATCAGCCTATGCCGAAGCCTTGGAGAGCGCTGAGGCGCCCTAGAACAAGTGCTGAGAGCGAGAGAGGCAGTCTGAGGGAGCCGGGATGAAAGGTCGCGCGTTTGTTGGCTGGGATGCGTGAGGGCGACAAGGCCCGGACAGCCGTGGTGCCATCCGGGCCAAGTCGCGAGTTGATTGCCCAATCAGACCGTCAGGGCGCTGTGTAGGCCCATACGGCGAGGTAAATAACGAGGCCTTCTTCTTCAGCGTTAAGCTGCAGCGCGAAGCCGTGCTGAGTGGCCCCCGTGGCCCCGAATTCGTTGAAGAGCATCGGCGACCCCGAAACCACATTCAACGAAAACGTCTTATAGACGCACAGATCACCCGGTTCGGCTTCACCAATTCCGGGACATTCACCCGTGGCGGTTTCAACGATGTGCGAGTCCGTCGACGGTATTGGGTTCGGAGGCTGAGTCGGAAAGCTGGCGTAGGTGCCTACGTATTCTTTGAGGGGGGTGTGCTGCTCGACCCCAACGAATCCAGTCATCGTTTCGCCGCTCTTCAGCGGTGTAGTGACGGCTGCTGCTTCTCCTTTTTCTCCTTTTTCTCCATTGTCCCCTTTTTCGCCTTTCAGTCCCTGTTCACCCGCTTCGCCTTTGGCTCCCGCTTCGCCTTTTTCACCGGGTTCACCCTGTTCTCCATTTTTACCAGGCGTACCGGGTTCACCTTTGGCCCCAGATGCTCCAGTTTCGCCCTTTGGCCCTTGAGCGCCTGTCTGCCCAGCCGGGAGCTGACCAGCCGCGAAGTTGCTGGCGAGCAGCGAGCCCTTCTTGACCTTGGCCGAGGTCACGGCGTTGTTCTTGATCTGGTTAGTTCCAACGCTGTTCTTGGCGAGCTTGGTGGCTGCAAATGCCGCTCCACCGCCGAGCAGAAGGAATACGGCGATCGAGGACATGACGTTGGCATAGGTCAGTTTGCTGCGAATCGTTCTCATGCGGGATCTCCCCAGTCGTGGTGGCTAAATGCCCCTGAAACGGCACTGCGGCCGCGAGAGGACCGCTTGGGCTTCGACAGAGGCAGCGAAGTTCCCGCGTTTGATTCCAAAAATGTAGGGAGAACAAGGCCCGGACAGCCGTGGTGCCATCCGGGTCCAGTCGCTTGCGAATTAGCTTTCAGCCCGAAACGTAATCCCGTCAAGCCAGATTAAAGTGGCACCTCCAGCCAACACGTCGCCTTCTCCGCCTCCCGTGGCAGTGCCTGTTCCGAAAATCGCCAGGGGACCTGTGAAACTTTGTTGTCCCCGAATATTGCAATAGCACCAAACCGGAAATACCAGTTCCTTGCCGTTGGCTGGCCGGTAGCCCGTCGGAAGTTGGAAGATGGTTTCAGATGGTCTCCCTCCTCCTAAGTTTACGACAAATCCCCTGAGATGAACGACGCCTTCTTGGTCTTTGTAGAAGGCCACGGACTCCGCTTCAGGCAATGGACTGTTCCCCCATCCGTTCTGAATCTCTGGCTGACCTGGCTTCCCGACTTCGTGCCAGTCTTCCGGCGCGATGATTGAGTTTGCAACCTGGGCTCCGGGCACCGTGCCGAGGGTTGAGGCATTGACCTGGCTTCCGGTCAGGCTGTTGGTTTGGATTTTCGTGCCAGTGACTGAGCCGTTTTTGATTTTCGAGGTCACGACTGAGTTCTTCTTGAGCTGCCTGGTCCCGACGCTGTTCTTCTTCAGCTGGGTTGCAGCGTAAGCGCTTCCCCCTATGGCAATGAAGACGGCGATGGTCGCCATCACGTTGGCATAGGTCAGTTTGCTGCTGATCGATTTCACGCGGGATCTCCCCTTAGTGGCTGAATGAACCGTCCAGCCTATGCCCCGCATCTATATCGCGCGCAGCGCGCTAGAACGGCTGTTGAGAGCGTGAGAAAAGAAGCTAGGCTCAATCAGAGATTGAGAGAGCTGCGCGTTTGCTGAGCAAAATGTAAGAGCGGGACCCGAATCGATTACGCGAACTCGCGTAACGCAGACGCTCCTCCCCGCGCCACGCGCACGCAATTTTCGCGGCTGAAAAATATCCCGTCACGCGGAAAAGGAGTGCCTAAAACTTTTTTGGATTTCTTTTTTTGAGCAATCCAATTTTTGGATTGCAAATGAATGAATTGCAGGACCCAAACGATGTCGATGCCAAACGATGGTTGAACGCTGGTCAACGTCTGATTGCGTCTTGAACGTGAACCGCTGCATCCAGTCGCGTGAGACGCTGAGTCGGCAAGCGATGACGCTGATGACGACGATGACGCTGTTTTGCGTACCCATTCTAAAAGCAGCGATGCACCAGGTTGATCAGTTGCGCTGGTAGTCGATTACGTTCTCAGGCACGAAATACAGGAATCGCTCGTTTGGGTGGCATATTCAGTCCTTAGGTCTGGCCGAGTTTGGCTTCGGTCTGCTCAAGCCCTCTGCCGGAATTGAGTTTTGAATTGCGCAGGTATTTGCGCTGAAGCATGAACGAGGGCCCCTTGCGCGCAGCCTTTGCGGCGATTTCGCTCATCTGCGGGAAAGGCTGCCCGGGGCGTGGAGGGTTGAGTCTTATCGGGATCATTCGACCGCCTCCAATGGCTCGCTTTCGTAGCCTTCGCTCTCCAACTGCTTCAGGCCCTCAAGTTCGTCGTAGACCTCAGCAGCGACAGCGCGGCGGTCATCAGGATTGTCGCTCGTGTTGCGCCCAATTGTGCGGTCGTAGGACTCCATCACGTTGGGGGGATCGCTCATAGCTTGATCTTCTTCAAGGGTTTTGAACTCCTTGCCCGTCAGCTCCCGTCCGATCTTCTTTTCGAGCTGTGCTGCTTGGGCGAGAAACTGCGGCAACCAAGCGTCCGCAGCCTGATCGTTTCCGGCTTCGGTTTGGGTTTGGGGATCGCCGTCGACCTGCAAGCCGGCTGCCTCCAGAGCTGCGGCCTGCGCTTCGGGGCCGTAGTCGCCGCGAATGATCGCGATCAGCGTCGCGTTGTCGATTTCGCCGTTGTCTTCGGGGTCGTAGCTCATTCTGCTCCCATCCCTTCAGACTCCTTCTCGGCCTCAAGCTCGTCATAAATCTCGCCCGCGTACGCTCGGCGGTCGTCGGGATTGCTCATGTCCCGGCCGTTGATTCGGTCATAGGCCTCCGTGAGATCGAGGTCGCGACCAGTTCCGTACTGGTCGTTGACCAGGGCGTCGATCTCCTTGGTGTTGAGTTCGCGGTTGAGGCGTTTTTCGAGCTGTTCTGACTCTCTGGCAAACTGCTGTTCCCATTGCTGGTTTTCTGCCTGTTGCTGTTCGGCCCAGTAGTTTTCGGTTACTGCGACGGCCTCAGCTCGGAGCTCCTCGCCGTACTCGCCGGCGATGGCAGCGTTTACTTCCTCCCAGTTTTGCCATTCGGTCACGCGATCACCGCCTCTTTTGCCTCATAGGGTTTGCCGGCAAGCTCTTTCCGCAGGGCTATCGCCTCGTTGAGGTCGGTGCCTACGGTTTTCCACTTCTGCTTTCCCTTGTCGTCTGGAAAGCCGATTTCGAAGATGCGCTCGTCCTCGCGCGGCAAGTCGCCCTCCGGGGTGGGCCTCACGTAGATACCCGGGTGCTCTTCAAGGCTGATACGCCGTGGCTTGCCCTTGGCCTTTGCCTCCTTAGTCAGCTGAGTCCGCAGCACTCCATTCAGGTGGTCTAGCTGCTCCTCTTTGCTGACCAAGGAGGCTTCGGCCGTCGCTAGGAGCCTGGGTCAGTAACCAAAGCTGACCCGTCCGCTTGGTTTAAGACCATTTGTGCGTCCACGACGCGGAGGTTGTCATGTCGGCCACGGTGGCGCAGGAGCGGTTGGTGGAGGTCACAAGCGAAGTACCCAAGCGGGCAGAGCCCTCGCCCGTAGGGGAGGAGAAGACCTTCCGTCCCTATGACCCCGACCAGGTCCTGTTGATGGCCCCGGTGCTCAAGGAGTGGGTGCCCGAGGGCGACCTCGCCCACTTCGTCTCTGACCTGGTCGACTCCGCTCTGGACCTCGCGGCGATCTATGCCTCTTATGAAGAGGAGCGCGGCTATCCGCCCTATGACCCGCGCTTGATGACCAAGCTCCTGATCTACGGCTACGCCAACGGGGTGATCTCCTCGCGCAAGCTGGAGGCGGCAACCCACCGCGACGTGGCGGTGCGGATGCTGTGTGCCAACCAGCACCCCGACTACCGTTCGATCGCGCGCTTTCGCAAGCGCCACCTGGAGGCGCTCTCAGAGCTCTTCGTGCAGGCGCTGCGGCTCTGCCGTGAGGCCCGTTTGGTCGGCCTGGGGACGCTCGCCCTGGACGGCACCAAACTGCGCGCCAACGCCTCCCGCCACAAGGCGATGAGCTATCAGCGGATGACAAAGAAGGAGGCTGAGCTTGAGGCCGAGATCGCCGCGCTGCGCAAGAATGTCGGGGCGCTCTTGGCCGATGCTGAGCGCACCGACGCCGAGGAGGATGAGCGCTTCGGGGCTGATTGCCGCGGCAATGAGCTGCCCGCCGAGCTGCGCCGCCGCGAGGGGCGCCTGGCCGCAATCGGTGAGGCCAAGGCGGCACTTGAGGCAGAGGCCGCCGAGCAGGAGACCAAACGCCGTGCCGAGCTGGAGGAGGAAGGCAAGAAGCCGCGCCGCCCGCCGCGGGGGCGCGACCCCTTCGCGCCCAAGCCCAAAACCCAGCGCAACTTCACAGATCCCGAGTCAAAGATCATGAAGACCTCCGACGGCTCATTCCACCAGTGCTTCAACGGCCAGGCGATCGTCGACTCCACGGCCCAGGTGATCCTCGCCGCAGAGCTCTCCGATCAAGCGCCCGACGCGCCTCAGCTCGAGCCTGCGCTCGAGCAGCTCGCCGAGAACCTGGAGGCGATCGACGCCGAGCTGCCCGACGAGGCGGCCTTGACGGCCGACGCCGGCTACTTCTCCGAGCACAACGTCGCGATCACCGCCCAGCACGGGCTGGACCCCCATATCGCCACCGGGCGCTTCAAGCACTCAGAGCCCCAGGCTCCGGCCCCGCGCGGCCCGCTGCCCACAGGCGCCACCCCCAAGCAGCGCATGGCGCGCAAGCTGAGGGCGAAGGAGGGTCATGCCGTCTATGCCAGGCGCAAGGCGATCGTCGAGCCGGTCTTCGGCCAGATCGACACCGTCCAAAGCGCCCGCCGGCTGCTATTGCGTGGCAAGGGCGCGGCCCGCGCCCAGTGGCGCTTTCAATGCGCGGTCCACAACCTGCTGAAGCTCCACCGGGCCGGCGGACTTGCGCTCCTCTGGGCAACCTGACCTGTGGGGAGCCTGACCAGCCAGAACCAGACTCGCTTTTCTCACCACCCGTGGCGCTTTCATCGCGATCGGGGCCGTTTTGACTTCGGAGGTGCCCTCAATCGTCCTGCACAGATACCCGTTACCGACCCAGGCTCCTAGTTCATCGCTAACACGTTGAAGCTCTTCCGCATCGGCCAGCGCTCCGGTCTGCGCGGCCTCGGCTGCTTCCTGCTTCCTCAGCGCCTGGTCCACCTTGGTGTGTGATTCAGCCTGGATCGCGGCGAAGTGTTCGATCAGGTCGAAAACCCTGGCAGCGAGAAGCTCGTTGAGCGTCGTTTCAGGAAGCGGCACAGGCCTCCCGCGAATCGTTCCAATCTGCTGAAAGAGATGCGCCTGCTTGCCGCCGCGACGCGGCTCGAAATGGTTGGCGTCTCCGAAGCAGCCGGCGATTGCCCATAGGCCGTAAATGCGGGGATCGAAACGACCTCGGCTCGTAATGAACTCGGCGGCGGTGCCGAGGGACTCGATCTGTTTGGTTAGGAAACCGTCCCTATTTGTTTCGGCAGCTGTTTTGGCTACCTTGCGGGCGTATTCGGCGATTCGGGCCGGCAAGCCATCTGAACCGGCAGCGAGGCCGAGAGTCGTCTCGTCATTCATTTGCTTTAGCTCGCGCTCCTCTTTGCGGTTTGGCTTGGTCGCGAATTGACCCTTCTAAATCAAGTCTAGGAACGCTCTATCCCCGCTAAGCAGGGGGAACGCAGACGCAATCCCAAGCAACGGAATTGGGGTGCGGACTGGCCCGTGGGGTGGCCCATGAGTGGCCTACGAGAGGCGCAAACGGCTTGTTAGTGCCGGTTTGCGAGTACCGCTACGGGGATTCGAACCCCGGTTTCCGGACTGAGAATCCGGCGTCCTAGTCCCCTGGACGATAGCGGCAGGAGTGGCGAAGTTTAGCGAGAGCAGGCAGCTAATCGGTACCTGGTCAGCAACCGCTAAATTGCCTGCCCTGCGGCTGTGGCGGAACTGGTAGACGCGCACGGTTCAGGTCCGTGTGAGCTAGCGCTCGTGAAGGTTCGACTCCTTTCAGCCGCATTTGACAAAAGCCCCGCTCAGACGGGGTTTTTGTTTGGTTTGGGGCCTTGCTAACCGACCTCCACGGCACAGGTCTTCGTCTCAATCTCGTCTTATTTATGAGGCGCGGGATGCACTCAGCGAAGGCGCATCCAGGGTCGAAACGGCGCCGGAGACAGCCCAAATCGCCAGGCGTCGTGAGGTAGCCCCAGCAGAATGCGTCGGGTTCGGCGTTTTGAGACCGCGAGCGGGGCGCAGGTGTGCCCAGGCGTGGGGTTGCCGCCCGTCGCCTGCTCAGTGACCGTGAGCCGTCTCCGTTGGAGCCGGCGGCACAGGCTTAATGGCCATGATGACGAAGGAGAAATGGATTTCGGAGCTAGGGACTGACGTCACGGCGCCTTCTTCTTCCTTGTAACCCGCGCTCTGTATCTCGATTTCGTTGTCGGAAGAGCAATCGCGTGCACTCGGTATCCACTTCGCGGTTTCGTACCTTTAAGCTCTTTACTTAACCCGTCATCGATCGGATTGCGACCGAGTTGCTTCATGGCCGCAAGCTTGCCCGGGCGAGGTCGTCGAGACCCGGAAGGGCGTTTGCCGGCTTGGGCCGGCACTGGCTCGTGAGCTCGGGAGGCATTCGGACGCTTTGCGGGAGACGGTTGGTCCGCACACTGAGCACCTAGCACGGGAGCTGCTGAAGGCGCCGGATCATCCCACGCCGTTGATGCGGGCGCGACACAGAGAGACGGTCAAAGCAAGGCTCATAATCTAGTTGCGGTGGCCCAGCGAATGTTCGGATGGGATTACGGTGGCTGGCGATCGATAGCCAGGAGTCAGCCTGCGCTCAGGGCGAGCGGTTAGACATCTATGGCTCAACCTGTAAATGGGTGAGTGGGCGTGGTCCCGTTTGGGGCCAACAAGTCGAATCCGTCCGGGATATGTAGGTAATTTTGGCCGCGACCTGAAATGCCGGTATGGCCATACTGCCAGACGATCTTCTTGGTCCTCTTGTCGATAATCACAACCCGATCGCGATAGTCATCGTTGGCCGCGATAAAGCCACCGGGAAGTTCCTCGGCAAGGCTGGGGTGATTGAGCATCGCGTTACCGGATGAGGGATGGTAGGACCAGAGAATCTTGCCAGCGCTATTGAATTCGTAGATCCCGCCTGGGGTGGAATAGTCTGAGACCAAGTAGCGATCGGGCGCTAGCGGCTGGGGGTCGGAGACATAGGATAGTGGGAGATGCACGCTCCAGATTAGTTTCCCCGTTCTGGTGATTTCGTCGATATAGGAGCCGTTGACCTCCGAGATCAGAATATTGCCGTTGGGTAGCGGCGTGTCCCCATTTGGCGATCCGAGATAGTGAGGGGGTTCGTGTTGGCAAACGCCCGGCGTGCCTATTTCCTTCAATACTTTCTTTGCATCAGAGATGATCAACACACGGCAGTTCTGGGCATCTGCGACGGATATTACCCCGTTGCCCAAGAGGTAGGCGTCATCAGGCTCGTGCAGGTAACCGGGTTCTGAGCCCGCGACTCCCGCATGACCGTAGGACCAGGCGAGCTTGCCCGACGGGAAAGCGAGCTGAACAATCCGCTCATTTTGCTCCTCATTGGAGATTATCCCTGTTCCATGGTGGGTAAAGAATGCATCGTCGGGGAAGTAAAAACCGCCCGGCGGCGCTGGATGTGCATGAGAGGGAAAGGTCCAGAGAACCTTCTTTTGGGCGTTAACGAGTATGAGCCGGTCATTGCCTCGGTCGGCAATCAGCATCCGACCTGCAAACGGGTAGAGGCCATTGGGCATCGAAGGGCTCGGCGAGCTCGGTATCGTCGCCGTCTTTGTCGGGATCGTTTCGCGGCGAACTCCCAAGGTCACGATCGTTCGCAGAGGGGCTCCGCCGGTTCCGATTCCACCTATCAGAAACGCTTTTGAGCCAGTCGTGGCGGCGGCGCCATCAGCCACAGCCAAGGGAAGCCTGCCGGCCCGAACCACAGCTCCGCGGTTTGGAATAAAGCGCCAGACCGCGTTTGTCGGTGCCACGCCAAGATTTCCGCCGAGGACGTAGATGGATCCGCCGAGAACGACGGCGCTGGCATGGGAGAGCGGCTGGGGCAGGCGACCGACCACGCGAGCCCCTCGAGTCGCTGGATTGACTTCCTGGATCACGTTACTCTGGCCGCCGGTTGCAGTCTCGCCTCCGAACGCATAAATCCGCCCCCCCAGGGCGGCCACGGCCATGTAGCGGGCTGGAGCGGGGAGTCTTGCGACTTGGCTAAAGGAGCTGCCGTTGATCGTCTGCAACACAGAGGCGATCGGTGTGCTGCCATCATAGCCGCCCAGTACGTATGCGCGACCCCCGACGGTCACCGCACTGAGGTCGGAGCGAACGGTCGGAAGGTGCCCTACTTCGTGAGCAGTGGAGCTCGGCACAATCGCCCCGCCCGGGGCCGCCAGGGCCTGAACCGCGTCGCTGCTTGTCGCGGTGCCGCCGCCAAAGACGATCACTTGGCCGGCGACGTTTGCCGCGGCTGCGTCGTGCAGGGGGCCACTGAGCGCGCCAACTTCTCGCAGCTGCCCACTCGCCGAGTTCAACTGGAAGACGCCACTCACCGAGGCGCTCGAGGAATCTAGTCCGCCGAGAATCAGAGGCCCGGCCGCCGCCGAGACGACCGTCTCGCTAGAGATCGGGGTCGATAGGGAGGTTCGCGCGAGGCCGATAACCAGAGTCGTTCGCATTGTTGGCGTTGGTTTGCCGTTGGCGCTTCCACCGCCGGCGCCTCGGCTCACTAACGAGATGATTCCAATAAGAACCACGATCAAGGCGGCAGCGCCGACGAACCGGCGCCTGCGCTGCGCGCCCGTGAGGCCCCGCTGGCGGCGATGCCTGGGAGATGGTTGGCCCGAGCTGCGGCTCATTGGGCGAGCATTTTGCGGACTCGTTAAAGGGGGTTAAAGACAGGCGAAGATAACTCTAACCAGGCAGGGGGCGGGCGCTCCCACGTTAGGATCGCGGCTCTCGATCACCAACCTTCGCCTATTCGACTCGAGAGTTGAGCATCGGTCGACCAGGGGTGCCCCAGCGGATTGATGCGAGTATCGCGACCTCAGTCGAGGTCCCGATCTGCCCGAAGACGCAGAGCAAGCGTCGGACATGCGGCGGTCGCTCGCCGCGCATGTTGGAGTAGATCAGGTGGAATGGGTCGATTGTCGATGATCGGATAACCCCAATCATCGAGGACAATCCATTCGGGGAAAAGCTCAGCACATAGCCCGTGGGCCTCACAGGCAATTGGATTAATCTGCAACTCAGTAGTCACACTGGTTCCGTTTCGAGCCCTCTCTGAGCCGGCAAGGGAAGTACGTTGGCGGCTAGCTCAACCGAACAACGACCCTGACGCTCATGGCATTCGATCTCATCGGCAAATACCGCAAGACCACTAGAGATGAAGCGCACAGCGCCATCTGGGTGATGACACGCGCCGCGTCCCACCACTTCTGCCCCCCACTGTTCAATCCGCGTGTGAGCGCCGGGGTTGGCTCGGCATCCAGCTATCTTCTCAAGAACGTCGGCAATCGCCCTCAAACCGTGGAGACAAGGCCCACACTGGCCGGCGGACTGATCGGCCAGAAAACGCGAAATCCGACCCATTTCAATCACTCCACAAGCCGTCGAGGGCAACGCCACAATCACGCCGGGGCCTAGATTGGTGCCCACTGCGGCCAACGCCGTGTGCCCGACGGATAACCTCAAGGCGAACTCAGTGCTCCGCCACGTTCCGCCATAGCCGCCGATCAAGAACGCCTGAAGCTCCTTCGTCGGTCCACCCGCCGCTTTGAGCACTTTGGAGATCGGAGTTCCCGCGGCGATCTCATAAACCCCCGGTGAGGACACAGCTCCGGCCATTGTGACAAGAATAGAGCCGGGGTCATCAGCAGTTCCAACGCTGCGGTTCCAGCTCTCCCCATATCGAGAGATGAGGGCCAGACTGGCCAGCGTCTCAATGTTCAGGACGAGCGTAGGTTGCCCCGCGACGCCACTCTCAAAGGGCCGGGGTGGCACAAAACTCGGCTTGCTGGCGCCGCCATTTAGGTAGTTGATCAGTGCGCTCTCCTCCCCGGCGATGTATCCACCCGGTATCTCGACAAGGTCGGGACGAACTTCATCTGCTCTAGCTCTCTCACGTTCCTCCAAAGCGAAGTTGATGGCGGCTACGGCATCAACTGAATCTTGCTTTACACAAAGGAATGCCTGATCTGCTTCCACGACCGCAGTTGCAAGGGCGATGCCGTCGAGGATCAGATGGGGAGAACCGCTCAGCAGAAGTCCGTCCTTGCGGCTCGCTGGCTCCCCCTCGGCTCCATTGGCCACTACAAACGACCGGCCTGGGCTGGCTGCGATGACGGCCCGCATCTTTTTACCGGTGGAGAAGCCGCCCCCCCCTCGCCCTCGCAACCCACTTTGTTCCACCGTCTCTAGCAGGGCTTGCACGGCGCCGGTGTTTTGGGTATCGGGAAGGGGACCAAGACGCTCAAGATGCTCGTCAAAATCGATCGATCGGCCGCGGCGTATCCCAGTAAGGAGGCGCGGGAATCCCGCGGGACCGGCGACCGTGGCGCTCACCTGGCGACCTCCCCAGCGGCTTGGCCGTGTACCACTCCAGATACGGTCCCTGTGGCTTCGCTGACCGATACGGCAATATTCAGGTCGATTGCGGCGCCTTCGCCGGCTGACACCTTTGCCGCGATTCGGGTTCCATTGAGGGAGACGACGTGCCCTCGGTATTGGGTTGGATCTCCAACTGGACCGAGCGACACAGAGTTCCTCCGCATCGAGACACCGCCGCCGGGGAGCGGCTGACCGACAATGTGCACGTCGAGTTGTCCGGAGGCGCCGGAGTTCATATTCATCAAGAGTTGAACCGCCGCCAAGCTCGCCGATGAGGCGGAACTCTGTCGAATCGAACCATCAAGTCGCGCACTGAATGGAACTTGAAGGTGACCATGGCGGGGCGTTGCCCCGGCCGGCCCGTGGGCAGAGGCAAGAAGCGAGGGAGGGGTTCCAGCCTTACTAGCCCAACCGGGTGCTAGCGGCCCACCGATGAACCAGAAAAGCAGCGCGAGCGGTGCAACGCTAAGCAGGCTCGCCGCGAGCTTTCGCCGGCCGGGATAGGTCGGCCAACCCAAAAAGATCCGCCGACCGGCCGCCACGAGTACGACCGTAAGGCAGCTGAAGCTCAGCAGTAGCATCCACGGTTCCTGCGTATCGGTGCCGCTGCCAAGGCCGTGCAGAAACGCCAAGGGCCAGCACACGTAGGCAGCCCAGTGCACGGTACGCCATGCTCGATACCCCAATCGTCGCCGAACCATGCTGGTTATAGCGACTGCTAAAAAGATGTCGAACGCCAGCGAGCCGAATCCAATCCAGATTGGTCGATAGGGAGTAACAAACGGAACGACCGCATCCAAAAGCGTTATCGGGGAAAAGCTGTCGGCGACGGCCGTAGCGATATGCACGACGAGGACCGCCAGAGCGAGAAGGGAGATATTTCGATGTAGAGAATCGACGACGAATCTGGGCCAGCGCTCGCTGTGCCATCGACTCAGATCTATGATACCCAGTAACAATGCTGCCGTAAGCAGCAGCAGTGAGACGGTGCCGGCACCGCGAGTCAGGTACCACCAAGCGCTCGGGCTAGTGCTGGCGAGGAGTACTACCACTCGGGCTGCTCCGCCGGCCAGCCAGCCAGAATGGTTATCTCACCGGAGACACTGACCAGACGACTCGGAAGGCCGAGGTTGCTGAGCCACCCTGGTGCTCGCTCGCCGTAGACAATTGCGGCCGTACTGGCAATATTGGCATCGACGCAACTTCCAGCAGCCACGCTCGCCGTCCGCCACACGACATCGGCACTAGCTCCGGTGGCAGGATCGATTATGTGGTGATAACGAGTGCCACCCTTATTCCACTCTCTTCTCGTGGTGCTGGAGGTAGCTAGACCACCGGAGCGAATCGCAACTGAGGCTGCGTGCTGATCGAGCTTGGCGCTATGTTCATCGCTGAACTGAACCTGCCAGCCGTCGCTGGGCGGAGGTCCGGCAACGGCGATGTCGCCGCCGAGGCTAACGAGGACCCCGCAATTGAGGGCATCTCCAATTCGCCGTGCGGCACGGTCTGCGGCAAGTGCCTTGGCCGTAGCGCCGAGGTCCAGTTCCATTCCGGGCGGAATGCTCACACTACGGGTGGCAGAATTGAAGCGGACTGATCTCCAACCTTCCGTGGTGTCCCTGACCAAAGGCAAAGGGTGCGACTGGCCTAACCCGAAATCGCGGTCGTAGCCAATTGCTTTTAGTGCGATACCCAATGTTGGGTCCACCGCGCCGTCGGTAAGGCGGGCCGCCCGAAGTGCCGCCGACAATGCCGCCGACAATAGCTCGCTGACTTCAATACTTTGGCCGCATGCGCGATTGACATGAGAAAGCTCAGAGTCCGAGCGAAAGCGACTGCACGCTAGGTCGATTGAGTCGAGCTCTTGCCCGAGCAATTCGCACGCAGAGTCCAGGTTTGCGGGCCTGGATACCAAAATCTCCGCCGTGGTACCAAGCGCTGGCCATGCTGCGGATTGGACCACCTTAGGAACCGCCGGAGACAACCTGTGGGACTTCATTGGAAGGCAGGGGCGCTTCGGCTGGCGGGGCGAGCGTGGAGGAAACAGCTTCGCTGTTGTTAGTAGGTGATGGGGTTACCGCGATCGTGCTCGGTTGCGAACTCGAGCGTCCCGGTTTGGCTTGGGAGACAAACCATCCAAGGGCACCGATGAGCGTCAGAGCTCCGATCCCCAGCAAGCTTGTGAGTTTGGCGACCCGCCTTAGTCCTTCATCCCGGGCCGCCACTCGCGGATCTGATAGAGACGTTTGCTGTCCTTGCACAGCCCCAATTATTGAAGCGATAGCTTAGTGCAGGGTTAGCCAATCGTAAGAATATCCTGATGAACAGCTGGGCCGTTTGGGTGGCCGAAAAACCAGCTGAGGTCGGCTTCCCCGATTTGAGCATATGGCGATCACCAGGCTTTGAAATCGTTTTCCAAGTGATTTGTATTGTAAGAATTCTCTTAAAGAGTAAGAACTCTCTAAGCAGGCTATTACCTCGGCGAAAGACACGGTTGACCTGACTGTTAGATGCGCGCGTGAGCCTTTCGGACAATGGAGCAAGTCGAGTCGCAATCAGCCGTCTCCGATTCCACTGCCAAAGGATCGACCAAGGAGCAGCGGTCTCGGAGGTGGTCATTACCGCGACTCCAAAAGGACTGGGATCGCCACGTCGCTCATGCCGACCAGCTATCCCGGACACCGGGTTTTCAGCACCTACGCGATGTCATTCTCGATCAAGCCCAGGTGAGCGGCAGCGATTGCGTCCTAGACGTGGGAACCGGGACGGGTCTCCTCGCCATTTCGCTCGCAAAAGAGGCCGACTGGGTTTGGGCTATCGACATTTCTCCGGCGATGATCGAATGTTTGAGCTCTCGAGCGCTCGCTTCTGGTCTAGGCAATATTCAGACCGCGGTCGTCTCGGCGACTATGCTTCCTCTTGCAGACGACTCGATTGACGTGGCCGTCTCCAACTACTGCTTTCATCATCTGGGCCAAACCGGGAAGCGGGCTGCGGTTTCCGAGCTCTATCGGGTCATTAAACCGGGAGGCCGTCTAGTCTTTGCGGACATGATGTTCGCCTTCAGGCCGTCCAATCAGCGCGATCGCCGCGTGATAGCGAGCAAGGCCCGCGCGTTACTCAGGCGTGGACCAGGAGGCTTCTGGCGGTTGGTAAAGGCGGCACTTAGGATTTTGACTTTCAGCGGTGAGCGACCCGCCCCCACCGAGTGGTGGCGCAAGACTCTCGAAGAGGCTGGGTTTGTCGACATTGTTGTTGAGCCGCTAACGCACGAGGGTGGGATCGCGTCAGCCCGCATGCCGGAATGAGTGTTCACGATCGAGGGCTCCGTGCAAGGAGCGGATCGTCCCGCCGGCAGACAGGGCGGTTGGCAAGCCCTAAAAAGCCGCCCGCTCGTGGCGCAGTTCGGCGGCGCCGTGCGACGGCGGTAGGGATTGCGATTGCGCTCGGGGCATTCGGAATACTGATTTTTTCCTACACGGGCGGTTCAGGGGGGACAGCGACCCCAGCACAATCGGCTCAGACACTCGAGCGCGTGCTTCGCCTCAAGCTCCACGGTCGAAGGATCGCCGAAATGCCGACGAGCCGCCTGGGCCAACTGCGATCACGAGTCGCCCTAGCCAATAAGGCGCCGGCGGCCGGGGTTTTGACAATAGGCCGCGCGAAGATACATTGGCGAACGAAGCGCGAGGAGCTGGTCCGCTCCATAAGTCGTGTAGTCGCTGCCGGTGGTGGGACGATCGCCATACCGCAGGAACCTTATGCGTCCAGCATCCGGCTGCCGGTGATCAAGCAAACGCTCCAAGACGACTGCGAGGCGACATCACTTTCCATGATGCTTAACTTCGCTGGCAAACAAGTCGACCAGATCACTCTTCAAGACCAGGTTGCCCGAAGTGGTCCACTCGATCCCGAGCAAGGCCCTAACGGCGAGGTCTGGGGGGATCCAAGTCGTGGGTTCGTAGGCAATGCCAGCGGCGGGGGCGCCGCCGGAGGATTTGGTGTGTATCAGGGTCCAATCGACGCACTTGCACGCCGGCACGGGGATCCCCTGTACGACTTGAGTGGAAAGAGACCCGAGGAGGTCTACCGTACCCTCCTTTCAGGCCGGCCCGTGATGGTATGGGTCGCCCTCTCCGAAGGTCCTTACGCTAGCTGGTACTCGCCAGGCGGAAAGGTCATCCGCGTCAATTACGGCGAGCATGCGGTTGTGCTCTCGGGAACTAGTGAGGCGTCCGTCACAGTCAATGATCCCCTTTCAGGCCAACGATTGATATGGTCGAAGAGCCAATTTGAATCGATGTGGAACGCACTTGGCCGAAGGGCCCTTGCTGCATAGTCCCTGCCCTGGACATGCCCATGGGTTGGGTGGCGCCGGCGGACCTGGCGAGGCGAGGGCAGGACTGGGCACCGAGGGGCACCGCGGTGCGCTGGGCCCCGTTTTTGTTCGGCACCTGTCGGGCTAGTGACCCGGACCAGGTTTCACGGAGACCGTTTTAGATTAGTTGGGTCCTTCTTTCATGAGAGGGAGATCAGTTGACCTCCCCGAGCAACGTATAGGTCCTCGAACTCTGCGGGTGAGAGATCACCCAGGGATTCATGCAGGCGGTCGTTGTTGAACCAGGAGATGTACTCAAGGATGGCCAGCTCCAACTGGGATCGGGAACGCCAGGCGCGATCGGCGATCAGCTCAGTCTTGAAGGTGTCGACGAAGCTCTCGGCCATCGCGTTGTCATAGGCATCGCCGACCGAGGCCAGGACGCCATGGTCATCGAGTTCCTGGGTGTAGTCAGCGGCGGTGTATTGGGAGCCGCGATCGGTGTGTGCCACCAACTCGAAGTCAGCACCGCTCTCGCGCTGCCCGAGCGCCATCCGCAATGCATCGAGGACGAGATCGGTTCGCATGTGGGAGGCGAGCGCCCAGCCGATCACCCGGCGGGAGAAGACGTCGATCACGAAGGCGAAGTAAAGGGCGCCCTCCCAACAGCGCAGATAGGTCAAGTCCCCGACCCAGAGCCGGTTCGGGCCCGCAGCACTGAAGTCGCGTCGCACCAAGTCGGGGCGGCGCTGAGCCTGGGGGTCGGGCTTTGTCGTGCGCCAGGCCCGCCCACGGCGCTTGGCGCCGCAGATCCCCGCCTCTCGCATCAGCCTCTGCACTCGACCGCGGCCGACCTTCACCCCCTCGCGCCCCAGGGCGATCCAGATCCGCCGGTAACCGTAGGCGCAGTAGTTGCGCTCGTGGATCTCTGTGATGGCGGCAAGCAGGCGCTCGTCGCTCAGGCAGCGAGCCGATCGCTCACCCTTGGCGCGCTGGTAGTAGGCGGAGGCCGACACCTCCAAGGTGGCGCAGATGGGCTCGACTCCGAAGCGCTCGCGATGGCTGTCGATGAACGCGCTCACTTCGGTCGGTGTGGGTCGAGCTCGGTTGCGAAAAAACCGAAGCGGCCTTGAGGATCTCATTTGCCCGGCGCAGCTCACGCACCTCACCGCGCAGGCG
Organism: uncultured Solirubrobacterales bacterium; assembly: GCA_963745305.1. Lineage (GTDB taxonomy): Bacteria > Actinomycetota > Thermoleophilia > Solirubrobacterales > 70-9 > CAVUWL01. Next base: position 15,064 of record CAVUWL010000015.1, on the reverse strand, counting down.
GCCCAGCTCTTCTCGATCCTCGCTGCCCAACAACTCCTCGCGCTTGCCAAGATCGGCTTCGGCTTGGCGCACCCACCTGCGCAGCGTCTCGGCGGGGATGCCCAAATCACGGGCTACGTGGGCGATTGGGCGGCCGAAATCAAAGACCAACCGGGCACCGCGGTCCAACAACTCCTCTGGGTACTTCCTCGGTCGTGACATGACTCAGGAGATTCTCCATTCCCCAGGACAAGATCCTGGTTACGGAGTCTCCGTGGAAACCGGCCTGGCTCACCGGTTTTCCCAGGGGGCCCTCTTTATCTCCTGCGGTCAGCCTTGTCACGGCTATTTGCGTTTGGAGACCCTCTATCTTTCCTCCCTCCCCCCAGCAGTTTGGGGGGAGAGGAGAAGAACCCAGCCGAAACCGGACACGGAAATGATGTGTTCTAGCTCCCTGGTTCTACCGCCTTCGTGCTGCTGCTTCCAACGACGGCGGTACCCAGGCATTGTCGGCCGGGTTGATGGTCACACCTGGGGCGGAGATCTCGTCGATCCGATCGAGAACCTCATCGGAGAGCTCGATCTCTCGGGTGAGTATCGAGTAGGGCGGCTGCTCGCAACGACACGGCTCGCGGTTGCGTTCACGGGCCACCCACTGTGCCTCGACCAGCTGCGAGGACACGCGGTTAGCTACCGCTTTCCCCTTCTTTTCCTTAGCTTGAGCGTCACTTTCTCTGATTGAGTGTTCGCGCTGCCGCCCGTAGGGGTGAACGTGACAGAGAACTGGACCTTGAGTTTGTGACGCTTGTGCTCCTTCCTCTTCGCCTTGCCTATCGGTTTTATCTGGAGCGGAACGCTGCTCGCGCCGCTGGATTGTCCGTTCACCGTCCGCAAACCCTTTCCGAAAAGTTGGAGCGATCCAGCGTCGGGAAGGGTCAATGTCAAGGTCGCCGTTCCGTTCTTCTTGTTCAACTTCAGCTTGCTTCCGGAGAAGCTGAAAGCATTTGAAGGCGCAGAGCCCGTTCCGCTTGTCGAGCCCGTTCTGCTTTCACCGATGGCGGGAAGACTCGCGCCTTCCGCAGTCGCACCGGCTGTATTGAGGTTGCCGCCCCCGCCAGATCCGTCGAGATTGGCATAGGAGATTGGCGTCGTTTTAGTGCCGTAGTTCGCCCAATAGATCCTACCTGCGCTGGGGTCGATGGCCACCCCGGCCGGACCTGCCACGGTCGCACCACTTGTGCTGAGATTGCCACCACCCGATCCACTGAGGTTGGCAAAGGCGATCTGCTTCCCTTCCGTGCCCAACAACAACTCGGTCCAATAGATCTTGCCTGTGGCGGCGTCTATCGTCGGGCCTTCTCCGACATATGAGAGAGCGCCAGACGTGCTGAGGTTGCCACCACCCGATCCGTTGAGGTTGGCGTAGGAGATCTGGTCGCTTTCTTCGGAGCTGCCCTTGTTGACCCAATAGATCCTGCCCGAGGTGAGTTCGATCGCGACGCCAGCCGGAGAATCCGCAGTCGCGCCGGTGGTGTTTAGGTTGCCACCGCCGGATCCATCGAGGTTGGCGTAGGAGATTGGCGTCGAATTGCTGTTTTGGTTGGCCCAATAGACCTTGCCGGTGGCGGCGTCTATCGCGACGCCAGCCGGAGAATCCGCAGTCGCGCCGGTGGTGTTTAGGTTGCCACCGCCGGATCCATCGAGGTTGGCGTAGGAGATTGGCGTCGAATTGCTGTTTTGGTTGGCCCAATAGACCTTGCCGGTGGCGGCATCTATCGCCACACCGCGGGCCCAGTCCGCAGTCGCGCCGGTGGTGTTTAGGTTGCCACCGCCGGATCCATCGAGGTTGGCGTAGGAGACTGGCGTCGAATTATTTCTCGCGTTAGACCAGTAGATCGCGTTTGCGGCAAGCGCCGAGGGGGCCCCGAGGGCCAGAAGTGCCGCGACAATAAGGGGGGCGAAAAACCTTGAGTGATGCACCCATTTGAATGATGTTCTGGGCGCACATTTGGCTTCTCGCACGGGAGGCGATCGCCGCGCTAAGGGGTTGCGGTTCTCCGTCATGAATCTCATGTCGATCCTAATCCGTCCCGACGGCCGGCGCAGCTGCGACAAGACGAGAGGCGGTAATAGTTTGGCCTACGGTTGGGGTCTCGACCGATATTTCGGGCCGCACAGGGAGCGTCGGAGGAGGCGGAGCGTGGCATTCGGGCGAGGCCGAGGAAGGTGGCGGGGGGAGCCGAGGGCAGCAGAAGCTGGGCTCAGCAACAGAAGGAGGGCCTACGTCAATGTCAAGCCAAACCAAAGGCCTGCGCCGACCCCGAGCAGGGTTGGCCACTGAAACAGATTGCGATCCGAGCGCTGGTCGTTCCTTCACTCAGCCCTCCGGGATCAGAACCACGCGGCCGCGCAGGTCGCCGGCTTCGGCGCGCTCGTGGATCGCCGCGGCGTCCAACAGAACCCCCCGCTCGCTGATGTCCAGGCGCAACTCGCCGGCGTCGATCAGGGCTGCGATCTCCGCCACCGGCCCGCAACCCGGCGACCTTGGCCGGGTTGCGGGCGAGCAGGATCGTGAGCGAGTAGCCGAGTGGCTTCGTGTCCGACGTTGCCGGGATTGGTGGCCAGGATCATCTCGTCTCCTCTCAGACCGCGGTGCGGCCGCCATCGACGTGGATGATCGCGCCGTTGATGTAGCCGGCCGCGGGAGTCGCAAGGAACGTGATGACGTCGGACAGCTCGTGCACGTCAGCGACCCGGCCGAGCGGAATCTGCTTGGCGAATTCTTCGGCCATCGCCAACCTCGGCTCCACCGCCGGCGTCAACGTCGGACCGGGAGCGACCGCGTTGACCCGGACGTTCTGCGGCCCGTATTCGGCGGCCCACGCCTTGGTGAGCAGCTCGATCGCCGCGCGCGAGGCGCCGTAGGCACCCGCGCCTGGCTGGCCGTAGCTCGCGACCATCGTTGAGACGTTGATGATCGATCCGCCGCCGCGGGCGGCGATCTTCGGGGCGAGTGCGGCGACGAGGAAGAACGGCGTCTTGACGTTGATGCGGAACTGACTGTCGAACGTCGCCTCGTCGGTGTCGGCCGTCGTTGCGAGGCCGGCAACGCCGGCACAGTTGACCAGGACATCGATCTCGCCTGCCTCCTCGGCGACGCGGCCCACCTCGGACAGCTCCGAGAAATCGGCGGCGATGAACTGCGCATCGTGTCCACCCGCCCGGATCTCCTCTACGGCGCTCGCGCCGCGAGTCTCGTCGCGGCCGGTGAGGATCACGGTCGCGCCCTTCTCTGCCATCGCCAGTCCGGTGGCGATACCCATCCCGGACGTGCCACCCGTGATCAAAGCTCGTTTGTCCTTCAGATCCATCGTCGACATCCTTTCGATAGTTGGAACACTCATGCCACTCTTGCTGCGCCAAACCTAACAGAACTGGCTCAAGCATTCCAATATGAGCGGATCCCGGTCCCGCGGTACGCACTCCGGGACGGCTTCCCTCGTCGTCGGTCCGAGAGGGCTTAGCGGTCGAGCGAGGTGCTCGTGGTGCTGCTGAGGGTGGCGATGAGCGTGAGCATCGCGTCGAGCCCGGCCGCGAGCGGCTCGGGGTCGCGCTGGATCTGAGCGAGCAGGAGGCCGCCCTCGAGCGCGGCAAGAATGGCAAGCGCGAGCTGGCGCGGATCGGCCTCCGGCGCGAGTCGGCCGAGCGCGTGCATCCGCAGAAGACCGGCCATGATGCTGGCCTCCCAGCGTTTGAAGGACCCCGCGACCATCGCCCTGGCCTCGGGCTCCGTCTCGGCGAGTTCGGAACCGAGCGAGCCGACCGGACAACCGCCGCGCCCCCCGGTATCGCGGGTGTGATCGACGACGAAATCGCGCCACTCCCGTAGGCCGTCGAGGCTGCTGAGGTCGAACCGCTCCTGCGTGCCGATGGCCCTGTCGGCCTGGCGCTCGATGACTGCGCGGACCAGGCATGGCTTGTCGGCGAAGTAATGGTAGAGCTGCGAGTTGCTCACCTGTGCGCCGTCGCGCACCTCCTCGATCGTCGTTCCGGCAACGCCCTGCTGAAAGATCAGCTCGGCAGCGGTGTCGACGATCCGCGCGCGCGTCTCGGCGCCCCTGCGCGTCAACCGCGGCCGACCAAGACTACTTGAGGACATCGGGGGAGTATATCGACAAAACTGGCTTTGACATGCCAGAAGATATCTGACAAAGTGGATCGAGCATGCCAGTCTGGGCTCGCAAAACAACCTCGGGGCTGCTAGCGCCGGGAAGCAACAAACCGCCGTGCCGGGACAAGGCCGAGCAGGGCCGCCGTCGTACCAACCCGGCAATCCGACCACACCATTCGGCCGACCCTGGCTGGACCTACAGAAGGTGAGAGAGAACTCTGATGAGCACAACCCCGGGAAAGACCGTGTTGATCACGGGCGCCAACGCTGGGATCGGCAAGGACGTGGCCAGGCAACTGGCTCTACGTCCGGAGATTGCCCGCATCTACTTGGCGTGCCGGAATAAAGACAGGGCGAGAACCGCACATGCCGAGCTCGAAGCGGAGACCGGCCGGACCATCTTCGACATCGTTCTGATGGACGTTGCCGATCTCGGCTCGGTCCGCGCCGGCGTGGCTGGCATCGACGGATCCATCGACGGGTTGGTCATGAATGCTGGTGTCATCGGCCCGCAATCGATGGACTTGACCGCTGACGGGGTCACCACCGTGTTCGCGACGAACGTCCTCGGCCACGTCGTCCTCCTCGAGGCGCTCCTGGCCGAGGACCGACTCGACGAGGTGGCGGTTCTCGCTGGAAGCGAGGCAGCCCGGGGACTTCCGAAGCTGGGGATGAAGCGGCCGTCCTTTGTCTCGACCTCAGCCGACGAGCTCGCCACCGCCATCGACGGAAGCTACTTCGCAGGCAGAAAAACTGACTTCAACCTAGCCTTCGGGCAGGCCAAGTACATCGGCGCCCTCTGGATGGCCTACCTGGCCCGCCAACACCCCGACCGCCGCTTCGTGACCGTGAGCCCCGGCGCCACCACCGGCACTCAAGCCCCCAAAGATATTGCCCTACCGTTGCGCATCGCGGCCAAATACATCATGCCCGCCCTCGGGATCTCCCACAAGCTTGACGTGGGCGCGAAGCGACTGGTCGACGGCGTCACCGACCCGACCCTGTCCAGCGGCGTGTTCTACGCCAGCGAGGCCAACAAGCTCAAGGGTCCCTTGGTCGACCAGGCGGAGATCTTCACCGATCTGGCCAACCCGTCGTTTCAGGACCACGCCAACGAAGCCATCCACCGCTTCATTACCTGAAAGACATTCGCGTGATGCGCCGCCGACTCCGCGTCAACGGCGTCGGATGATCCGGCGCCTTCAGCAGCTCCCGAGCCAACCGCTCAGCATGCAGGCCGCCGCCACCGTGACCCTCAAGCATTCGGAATAACTGGACGGGGTCTCTCCGGGACGACTGTCCAGGCCTTGCAGAATCGCGGAACTCATTCAAGCGCCTAATACGCAGATCGCAGGAAGCTTGCGGTTGGCGATATCGCTGAGTGGCGCGGGCGAGCGGTGGCTGACCACCGGAAGTTCCATGTCCCCTATCCCCTAACCCCCCAGCAGTTTGGGGAGTTAGGCGATGAAGGGGTTTGAAACCGAACAATAGTTCCGATTTGCACAAGCCCCGAATTTTTCCAAATCCAGGCACAAATCCGAGCCAGTAAGCCGAGCCAGGGCAGAGGCCCGACAGGTTTGCGAAGAGAAACGGGCCCGCGTGCCTAGCGGGGGGCCCAGCGGGGCCCAATCCTGCCCTTTCCAAGCTAAGTCCCTAGTGTAGTGTCTCCGTTTTAGTTGGTGATTGCGTTGAGGGCGGCCCGTCCGCGTTTTACCTTTGCGAGGATCTGCTCGGCGGTCGCGGTCCAGATGAAGGGTTGGGGGTCTTGGTTGTTGGCGCTGAGGTAGGTGTCGATCGCTGTGATCAGGTCGGGGACGGTGTGGAAGACGCCGCGGCGGATTGCCTTGTCTGTCAGCTTGCCGAACCAGCGCTCGATCAGGTTCAGCCACGAGCTTGAGGTCGGCGTGAAGTGGAGGTGAAAGCGGGGGTGCTTGGCGAGCCACTTCTTCACGTTTGGGTGCTTGTGTGTTGAGTAGTTGTCGAGGATCAGGTGGATCTGCAGGCCCTTTGGAACCTCACGGTCGATCGTGCGCAGGAACTTCAGGAACTCGCTGTGGCGGTGGCGCGGCAGGCACTCACCAATAACTGCACCGCTGAGCACGTCGAGCGCGGCGAACAGGGTGGTGGTGCCGTTGCGCTTGTAGTCGTGGGTCATCGTTCCGGCACGACCTTTCTTCATCGGCAGCGAGGCCTGGGTGCGATCGAGTGCCTGGATCTGGCTCTTCTCGTCCATGCTCAGCACGATCGCGTTCTCGGGCGGGTTGAGGTAGAGCCCGACGACATCGACGAGCTTCTCCTCAAAGTGGCGGTCGTTTGAGAGCTTGAACGTCTTCACCCGATGGGGCTTGATGTCGCGCGCCGACCAGATCCGCTGCACCGTCGCGGGGCTGACACCCTGCGCCTTGGCCATCGACCGGCAGCTCCAGTGCGTCTCAGAAGGCGGCTTCTCGTGCAGCGTCGCGTGCACGATCGCCTCGATCTTCTCCGCCGGGATCGACGGCTTGCGCCCGCGGCCCTGGCGAACCGGGCCGAATGCGCCCAGACCATCCTCTGCGAACCGCCTCCGCCAATTCGCGACCGTAGTCGGGGAGACGCCGACCTCAATGCCAATCCGAGTGTTGGCAACACCATCGAAAGCAAGCAGCAGCGCCTGTGCTCGCTGCACATCGCGATGCTTGGCGCTGCGCGAACGGGAGAGCTTATGGAGCACTTCTCTCTGGCTTTGCGCCAGCGGCATGGGAGCTGTGGGACGGCGCATGCGCCACCCTACCACAAACCCCACTTATTTACAAGACACTACACTAGCTCCACCCAACCCATGGGCATGGTGGGGGTGGGGGGCTCCAGCTGGGCGCGGGGTCTACCGGCGACTGGCAACCACTGTCGTGGCAATGACGAGGGAAACCGCAACAAGAGCGCCGAGGGCACCGAGCCAGTTCACGCCAGTGCTCTGGCGGACGTGATCGGCGTAGGCAACAAACCCGATCGGAACCGCCACGGAAAGAACGATGAGGAGTCCTCGCAGAAGGTCGCGCCTGGTCCGGTCGCGATCTTCGTGCCGGTCAGCGGCTGCGATCGCCGCCTCGTCTGGCGGATTGTCCACCGTAGAGACTCATTGTGCGACTGCCCAGCTTTCGTGCATGACTCTCACAACCCCAGGCCATTGCGATCATCAAGCTGACGGGAAGAACCCAGGTAGTGACCCAAATAGCGAGCCCGATCAGGAAGCCGAGCGCCGCACGCAAGCGCCAGTGAGCGTACTTTTCGCTTTCTTCGCTCGAGGCCGAGATGAATCCGCCAAAGACCAGCAGGAGGTAGACGCTGCGAACCCAGACGCGCAGCGGGCGTCGTGCGGTCGGGCTTCTCTGGAACGGACGCTTCCAGCACCTTGACCAGGGCCTCGCGGGCGGCATCGACCGTCGGGTGGACGCCACGTAGCGCCAGCACCCGCGCCCCAGTCTCAAGCTCCCGGGGGTCGTGGCCGTAAAGCGCCGCGATCCGCCGCTCCATCACCCCCTCCTGCCAAAGATAGGCGAGGTAGCCGGGTACGAGCCCAACCAGGAAGGGCGTACCGGCGACGGCGCCGTCAACCCTGAGCGACGCGCGCGGTCTCCTTGCGGAGATCCTCGGCGATCAGCGCGGGCGGAGCGTCCGGTTGCTCCTCGCGGACACGCTTCGCCCATTCCAGCGACGACTCGCCGAGTTGTTGGGAACCGAAGAGTGTCAGCCGCTCGCAAACGTGCTCAGGGTCGCGGTAGGCGAGTCGCGCCATCCGACGCCAAGTCGCCGGCTTGCCGCTTGACATGCCCCGTCGATTGCGGGGACTGATCAGCGGGCGTACCGTCGGTCGCACTCACTTCTTCAACCTATCTGAGTGCTGGTCAACTGCAGCCACTTTTGCCTTGTCCCCTATGCCGCTTTCTCGCCAATCAATAGCTCGATCCTGGCTGGCAAGGCTCGGCACACGAGCGGGCGCGCTAGGGCCAGTCACGCTGCCGATCCTTTAGCGGTTGCGGATGCCGATTGCTTCGACGAACCGGGTTGCTCGGCAGGGATCCGCCGGCTAAAAAGCAGCCCGATCAAAGCGAAGATGGCGAGTACCGAAAGGGCTGCGCGCAGCCCGTAGAGGCGCGCCTTCGTGTTCTCTTCGACGATGGCATCTGTGGCTTTGGGTGGCACATGCGCCTTGTTTAGAGCGCTCTTTAGTTCCTTGTCGGAGATGAATGGGACGCCACCGGCGAGCGTGGTCGTGGCCTGTGATTTGACGGATGCAGGAACGGCGGGGTTCTGCTGAACTCCCGTCAGAAACGACGTGCTCAGCGCGGCTATGACGATTGCTCCCGTAAGGGCCGTCCCCATTGAGATGCCGAGGTTCGTAATTGTGTTCTGCAGCCCGCCCACCACGCCGCTTTGCTCATCAGGAACGGAAGAAACCGTGACGCTGCCGAGCTGAGAGGACAGTGCCCCGATTCCGAGGCCGGCGAGCAGCATCGGAAAGGTCACTATCTCTGCCCCCGCACCTTCCTGGAGCGCAGCAACCAAGATCACGAGACCGGCAAACAGCGCGAGGAAACCGAGCTGGACCACTCTGCGCGGCGATGCTTTTGGAAACAACTTGGGGATTCCCGCTGCCGCGATGATCAGGGCGATTGATAGCGGCAGAAATCGCACCCCTGTCTGGATCGCGGAAAGCCCGAGGGAGACGGAGAGGAAAAGGGGTATCGCGAAGGCAACCCCGCCCTGCACGAAGAACTGAAAGAAGAACGAGTTCAGCCCGCCGCGCAATACATGAACCTGAAAGATTTTGGGGTCGATGAGCGGTTCGCCCCCCCGGGCGAGCACCCGGTTCTCCCACTCGATGAAGAGATAGATGAAGAGAGCGCCGGCGAGCATCAGCCAGATCACCGGCGAGAGTCCGATCCATTCGGGGGCTCCCAGCTTGGGCTTGACGAAACCCCACACGCCCGAACGGAGGATTCCGAAGACGATCAGCCCGAGGCCAGACGCCGACAGCGCAGTGCCGACCAGGTCGAGGTGCCCAGACTTCTCACGCGGCCCCTCGGGTATGCGACGGGCGAGGGTAAGGATCACCAGCACGATCACGACCTCGCCCGCGAACACCCAGCGCCATGAGAGGTAGGTGGTGAACAGGCCACCGACGATTGGGCCGACCCCAATCGCGATTGCGGTAGCTGCGGCGACAAGCCCGTAGGCGCGCGGCCGTTCGGAGGGCCCGTAATTCACAGCCACGAGCGCGACGATCGACGGCAGGATCATCACTGCCCCGATGCCCTCAAGAAAAGACCATCCGAGCAGAAGCACCCCGAGGCTCGGCGAGATTGCCGTTATGAAGGAGCCGCTGCCGTAGATGACGCACCCGATCGCGAAGGCGCGCTTGCGGCCAATGATCTGCCCAATCTTCCCGCCGGTGATCATGAACGCGGCCATCACCAGCGTGTAGAGCGTGATCGCGGTCTGGATCCCGGTGACCGTGGTGCCGACGTCCTTCGCGACGGTTGCAATCGACACGTTCATCACAGAGCTGTCAAGCATCATTAAAAACTGACCCGCGCACAGGGTCAGCAAAACACCGCCAGCAGCTGCCGTGGCTGTCTTACTTGACACCGGCAACGGTTCCCTCAGGCCTCCTCGCGGAAGCAACGGGCACGAAACTCAGCACGCTGATGACGAGCGACGTAATACAAGCACCATACTGAAGGTGATGAATTATCAACAGGCCGCTAGTGCGCATCGACGCCAAAATACCGAAGCGATTGCGGGCAACTACGGTTGCGTCAGACTCCCCCGTAGGACTAGCCTCTTGCTTGCTAGTGAGCGGGCTCTTAGCGCGTCGCAATCTCGCAACGCACGAGGCGCCCAGCGTTGCACAGTCCCGACTGTCCTACGTGCTCACTTCACATTACGCAAGATGACGCGAATGCGCGCCTGAGAGAACTCGGACAGGAGATCAAATGAGCGACAAGCCAGTCTTTATCTACGCTGCAACCTACCCCGACACCGCCGGTGCCGAGGCTGACTATGACGCGCTGCTTGAGCTACACGAGGCGAAGCTCGTGGGCACTTATGACGTCGCGCTGGTGACCAAGGACGCTGACGGCAAGGTCCACGTCGAGAAGCACGAGAAGCCGACCCAACACGGCGCTTGGGGAGGCATCGCCGTCGGAGCGGCAGTGGGCGTTCTAGCCGCGCCAGCGGTAATCCCCGCTGCGTTGCTTGGCGGCGTGATCGGGGGCCTCGGTGGGCATTTCCGGAAGGGCATCCCAAGTGGAGCCGCCAAGGAACTAGGCGACCTGATTGAAGCAGGAGAGGCAACTCTTTTTGTAATCGGGGAGTCACGGGCTGAAGAACAACTTGACAAGGTTCTCACCCGTGCAGAAAAGTCAATCGAGAAGGAAATGGACGTCGACCGCGAGGAGTTTAAACGCGAACTCGACAAGGCGGAGAAGGAGTACGCCGTAGCCTAGGTTGGATTCGGGCCGAGGCTGTGGTCGAACCCCGGCCGCAGCCTCAGTGTTGTGCAATCGCGACTTTGTTTCGCCCATCTGTACGTTGCTTCATGACGTGGAAGTGGTCGAGCATCTATCTGTGTCAACAGATCGAGAATTACACCATTGGACTTAGGGGGCCCCGCCCTAGCTCTGTGATTTATCTAGTTGGCAAAATATGCTCATACTCGGTGGAGTGATCTATTTCGTGTTGGCGGTCACCCTTGGAGTGATCACGTTGCGCAAGCATCACTACTTTTTATTCTGGGTCGGAATTGTCCTTCCTTTCCTAAGGCTCATTGGGGCAATCATGGCACCCGCAACGGATTACGAAGCCGGAACTATATAGCGAAGGCTTTGCGACGTTTCCCTTTAGACCAAGCGTCGCGGTGCTTGGGCCCGGTGATTGCCTTAAGCCCTGCTTCGATCGCGTCCAGCCGCGTGCCGATCCCGTCGAGCTTCGTCGAGAGGGTGTCGGTCTGCGAACCTTCGATGCGACGTCGGGCGGATTCGATGAACGCCGAGGTATTTGCGGCGGTGATGACAGTTAAAAAGCCAATCCCAACAATCATCACAAACTCCGCGACGAGCCGCCCGGGCGTGCTGGACGGGCCGAGATCCCCATAGCCGACCGTCGTGACGGTCTGAATGGCCCACCAAAGGCGTCGCCAATGTTGGGGTATGTCCTCTCATCGGTGAAGTGCATCAGAATTCCGCTGAAAATCGTTATTAGGAGTGTGGCCGATGCGATGATCTGCGCGGCGCGTCCCGTCGTCAGCGGCCTTCGCATGAGGACTCTCACAGCGCGGGAGGGAGTCGCGGGGGAGCGATCTCGCCTCCATCGGTTGTGGTCATGGCAGTGAACCTCCCTTGGGGATCGGTTTACAGGGCAAGCGCCAGGAAAGATGATCACAGCAAGACTCTCAGCTATCCGCCATGTAGATATAGCTCGCTCTGTCTGGGCCATAAGGGCTAGCGGTTAGCTGACCGGAACCGCGCTCGGCCCTCGGGCGCGGTGCTCGTGGGTTGCTTTGCCCTCCATCGGAGGAGATTTCTCATCACCAACTGCTCGATACCACTTGCTGTAGCGACTCACCAGCGGCGAAGCTGAGAGCCCATGCAAAAGGACCGACAGACCGACGGTCAGATAGGTGGCCGTGAGCAGCGCGGCCCCGTGAGCCTGATGGGTGTCCTCGACGATTACCGCGAAGACGATCGATGCGAGCCCACGTGGACCGAACCAGCCGATGAAAGCCACGGTCGGACCCCGCGCGTGGGTGCCCCACATCGAGATTGCAACTGGCACCATCCGCACGACGGTCAGACTGAGCACCGCATATAGCGCGATCTGCCAACTCACGTGCTCAAGGCTCGGGCCAAGCAGCACGGCGCCGAAGACCAGGAAGGTCGTGGTGTCCAGTAATGCCCCAGTCTCCTCCGTGAATCGCATCATCCCATCGGCATCGTGGTGGGCGAGCAGGCCAAACAGCGCGCCCGCCGTGAAGGCGGCGATGAAGCCCGACCCGCCAAGCGCCTCGGCGATGCCGTAAGCGAGGACGGCCGCGGCCACCGGAATGATCTGGCGCCAGGAATCATCGATCAGGCGCCTTGCGCCAGCGGCAATCACGATCCAGGCGGCGAGCGCTCCCGCTGTCAAACCGCCGATCAGCCCGTAGCCGATCTCTTCACCGATGACTTGTGCTGCGTGGGGCGCCCCGCCAGAGGATGCAGCGAGAACGATCAAAAGCAGCGGAACGCAGATCCCGTCATTGAGACCACTCTCGACGTTGAGTGACTGGCGCACACGCTGTGGGAGCCTTGTGTCCGTGACGACTGCACTCCCGAGCCCGGCGTCGGTGGGCGCGAGGATCACGCCGAGAATCAGCGCCTCGCTGAGCGAAAACGAGTGAAACATAACTAGCGCAATAGCTGCCCCCAGCGCGATCGTTAACGGCAAGCCGAGGCCGAGTAATCGCCCAGGCAGGGAAGCTTCGCGCCGCAGGGCCCGGAGGTTGATACGCGACGCATCCGAGAACAGCACAACGGCTAGCGTCGCTTCGGCAAGCTTTCGAACCGTCGAACTGGTAGGTCCCAATGTGAGGTCGTTGAGCACAAGCGGACCCACTAAGACGCCAACCAATACCACCACCATCGCCGGCGTGATCGGGGTGCTGGACAGTCGTTGCGAGACCCCGGCGAGGAGCAGAAGCGTAAGCCCGAGCGTGGCGAGGCCCCAGTCCACGGCTGCCAAGATACATCGCAGCGGGCCGCAATCGGGTCCTGCCAGTTGGGTCACGCCGAATTGGCACGGCGATCTCGCTCTCGGGCAACGGCTTCGGATGATGTGGCGATGCGATCCGCGGAGAAGCCAGATTCAGCGCTGCTGCCAAGCTGCACTTGATCGGGCTGATCAAGGAATTGAAGACTCTGAGCTAGAGCAAATGCTGCTGACTTAACCCCAGGGACGCTCCCGCTCTTGAGTCAAAGGAGCAACCAGTCAATTCGCGATCCGGCTTTCGCTGGTCGTCCTAACTATGCAGGCATCAGGGCCGCCCGCCGATGTTCTTGAGCCCCGCTTCGATCGCATCCAGACGCGAGGCGATTTGATCGAGCTTTGCGGCGAGCGTGTCGGTCTCGGTGCCCTGCAGGCGGCGCCGAGCCGACTCAACGAACGCTGAGGTGATCGCGGCGGTGATCACGGTCAGAAAGCCGATCCCGACGATCATCACCAGCGCGGCGACGAGCCGCCCCGTCGTGCTCGTGGGCACGAGATCCCCGTAGCCGACGGTTGTGACGGTCTGTATGGCCCACCACAGACCGTCGCCGATGTTGGGGTAGGTCTTCGGGTCGGTGAAGTGCATCAGCACACCGCTAATGATCGTTATGGAGACCGTGACGGACGCGATGATCTGCGCCGCCCGCGCGATGGTCAGTGGCTTGCGCGACAGGATTTTCATTCCGCGGGAATGAGCCGGCGGGGAAGCGGTCGATCTCGCTTCGGGTGTGGTCATTTTCGTGACCTCCTTACGGTCGGTTGAGTTAGGACGGTGAGCGAGGGCCGGATCAGATCACGCCGAGGGGCCGCGTGCTGGCCACCTAGCGGTTCGTGCTTGCCGGCTCTCCAAGAGCGGCGCGTACCCAGTCGTGCTGGCTGCCCGGGTCGAGGCCGGCGAGGAACGCCGTGCGCGAGCCATTCCAGCTGTAGCTTCCTCGCTCCGCGGCGCGGGTCGCGACCGCGTCTCGCGTTTCTCGATCGTCGCAACAAACGAGCGCGGCGGCGGCGTTCGTCCCAGCGCGAGCGAGGATCGCGTGGAGAGCTTGCTCATCCGATTCGACGTGAGCTTCGTGCAGGTGGGCGGCGTGCGCCCCGCTTTGTGCACCTTTCAGCAGCGCGATCACGCCGATCAGCCCGACCGCCAAGTGGAGGGAGACGCGGATGAGGGTGGATGCGACAGCACCTGCGGTCACGACCCGAGATTGCGTGAGCTTCAGCGAACCGTCGGAATTGGCACTTACCACGAGAGCTTTCGCGTGCCCCTTACGTGCCGTCTTTCGGAACGCTCGCCCGAGGGACGCCAGCATGTGCTCGGCGTCCCGGCGGCTGGCGAAGCTAGCGAGGACTACCGATTCTTCCGCCGGATCGACCTCGGCTGCCATGTGTGCGGATCATCCCACGATGCTGGCGGGCGCGAGGAACTGAATTGCCAGGAAGTCGGATGGAATCGACTGCGCGCAGGATGTTCGCTCGCCTTCGTGCGCCGAAAATTCGATGGGGCAAGAAATCAACTGATCGACAACAAGAAGTTCAAGCGGGAACTCGATAGGGCCGAGGGAGGCTATGCCACTGCATGTTCGGGGCCGCGGGCTTCGGCAAACGGGCCGCACCGAAAGCGGATCGTCAAGGATGGTCAGTTTCGGTGTGCGGCCTTGCCACTTTCAAAGTGTTTTGGAGCCCGCCGCACCAACGCGACCCCCTCGCCTGCGCCGCGTCAATGGCGTCGGATGATCCGGCGCCTTCAGCAGCTCCCGCGCCAACCGCTCCGCGTGCGGCCCGACCGCCCCACGCACAGCCTGCGAATGTTGCGCTAGTTCCCGCGCCAAGGTCAGCACCAAGCCTACAGACGCCCTAGCGAGTCTCGAGCACCTCGCCTCGGGCAAGCTTGCGACCCCGAAGCAGTTCGATCGCGATCTGATCGGCCACCGGCCTCACCGGCTCCATCAGATCTGAAGACAGCGAGGCTCGGTAGCGCTGATCGGTGTGCATCAACCCCAGCGAGGGATCAAATCCCATCCGCTGTGCGGCAATCGTCGTCTCCACCTCCAGAATCGCGTAGAGGTAGTTGAGGATCGCATGGGCTGGGGTAAGCGCTCCCATCGGGCGCTTCTGATTCCCACGCTTCCAGGGAGT